>NZ_JACEZS010000002.1 GCF_014042365.1 Rugamonas fusca | reverse complement strand
TTACTTCGACCGGTTGGGCGTACCACGCCTGTCTTAACCTCAACTACTCGAACCGCCCGGTGCGGACCCGCATGCCGGGTGGTGTGGCAGGGGACCGGTCAGCTATGCTGGCCGCCCCTATGCCGATTTGGGATGCTTGCTTAAATCTCGCTCAGGCGCTCGGCCATGCGGGTCTGCCAGCCGGGGCCGGTGGCTTTCCAGCGGGCGATCACGTCGGCCGGCAGGCGCAGGGAAATCAGCTGGCGTGGATTGGCGAGCCGGGGGCGTCCGCCCTTTTTTGCTGTGCCGCGAGCCAGCATGTCGTCGGTGAGTTCCGGTAGTTCGATATATTCCTCGGGTTGAATGTGATGGGCATCAACCTTCGCCAGATCCGATCCCAAGGAGTGGGGCAATGCGTTTTTTTTCGCGCTCATTTGCTTTCCTCATGCTAAATACGTGGCGGCCGGCGAGGCGCGGCGTGTAGCCGATAACAACCATGCGGCCGTGCAGCAGGCCGTAACACAGAATGCGTTGTTCGCCGTAATTCTGGCGCACATCCTCGATTTCGAACGTAACACCGGCAAAGACGGCGAGCGCGTCAGCAAAATCCAGCCCGCGTTCGGCCAACGTCTTGTCGCGCTTGAGCACGTCGAAGGTGATGCGCATAAGGTTATTGTATTTACGAAAACCTATGGCGGCAAGCGCGGCATGGGGCCGGGCCGGGGAGGCGCTTTTTAGTAGGGCCTGGGCATTACAGCATGGGTGCGTTGAGGGTATTTTGAGCATCCTTAATTTTGTTACAAACGCTCACCATGTGTTACTGGCCCCACCGGTCGGATGCGGTACAGTGCTGCTGGTCGATATTTCAACCTGGAGCCCGTCATGACCGTCATTCATCAACTTGCCGCCGCTGCCGCCGTCACGCTCGCCGTGGCCGCGCAGGCCGCGCCCGTCGAATCGCTGACCACCGCCGGCACGCTGGTCGTCGTGCCCGCCTACGGCGAAGTCAAGCACGCCAACGACCTGGCCGTCATCACGCTGGCCGTCGAGGAGCAGGACAAGGACAAGGCTGCCGCCGCGTCGCGCGTCAACCTGAAAATGAAGCAGGGCATCGACATCGTCAAGCAGCAAGATCCGCGTGCCAGCCTGAAGACGCAAGGCTATTACACTTATCCGGTCTACCCGGAAGACCGTCCCATGCCCAATGGCGTGGCGCCGCGCCCGCGCGTGCCGACGGCCTGGCGCGTGGGCCAGTACCTGCAGGTGACCACCACCAGCCTCGACACGCTGCCCAAGACTGTGGCCGCCGCCCAGCGCGTGCTGACCCTGAACAGCCTGAACTTCGGCCTGACCCCGGAAACGACCAAAAAGCTCGATGACCAGCGCATCGCCGCCACCTACCAGAACCTCAACGAGCGCATCGTCTCGATCGCCAACGCCATGGGCCGCAAGGTTGGCGACGCCGTGCTCGATACCGTCGACTTCGAAGGTTCCGGCAACTACGCCCAGCCAGAACGCGCTGCCCCCATGCTGATGCGGGCCGCCAAAATGGCCGACAGCGCGGAAGTGGCTGAACCCAGTTTCGAGCCCGGTGAGACGACGTTGCAGATGCACGTTGTTGGCAAGGTACGGTTCCGCTAATTCCCGAACCGGAAACCGGGCTTGGCGGGCCAGAAACAGTGTTTGTCGGTCAATCTTGTTTTTGAGCATAGTTTTGCACTATAGGGAAAGGCATGCTGTTATAGGGCACCTGTTTTTTCACGGGTGAAATGCTGACTCTATGGAGTGGACCATGCTTAAGAACTTAACGATCAAGGCCCGCCTGGTCGCCGTCATCGCCTTTCTGTCGCTGGAGTTGGTGGTGGGCGCGGCAGTTGGCATCGTCGGGCTGTACCTCTCGGACACATCGATGCAGACCATGTATGCCGACCGTCTGGTCTGCCTTGGGCAGCTGGACCAGGTGGTACGCCTGCTCAGCAGCAACCAGATCAACGCTGCCAAGGCATTGACGGCGCCGCCGGACAAGGTCGGGCCCATGCTCGACGAGATCGAATCGAACATCCAGCAAGTGGGCAAGGTGTGGGGCGAGTACATGGCCACCACGCTCACGCCCGACGAGGAACGGCTTGCTGGCCAAGCGGCGGCCGCGCGTGCCGTGTTCCTGCGCGAAGGCTTGCTGCCCGTGGTGGCCGCGCTGCGCCACGATGACCGTGACCAGGCGGTGGCGCTGGTGCAGGGGCGGATGGCGCAGACGTTCGCGCCGCTGCGCCGCGCGATCGACGACCTGATCGCGCTGCAGCTCGACGTGGCGCGCGATACCTACCTCGGCGCCGACCAGCGTTATCGCTGGATACGCAACTGGTGCCTGGCTGGCCTGGCGCTGGGACTGCTGCTGGCCGCCGCCATCGGTTACTGGCTGGTGAAGGCCATCACCGTGCCGCTGAACGAGGCGGTGGAGCTGGCCGGTGCCATCGCCGGCGGCGACCTGACCCGCACCATCGTCGTGCGTGGTAACGATGAAACGGGGCGCCTGATGGCGGCCCTGCAAAAGATGAACGCCAGCCTGGTCAGCATCGTTGGCCAGGTGCGCAACGGTACGGACACCATCGCCGTGGCCACCGGCGAAATCGCGGCCGGCAACCAGGACCTGTCCTCGCGCACGGAGGAGCAAGCCAGCTCGCTGCAGGAGACGGCGGCCTCAATGGAGCAGCTGACGGCGACCGTCAGGCAGAACACGGAATACGCGATGCAGGCCAATACGCTGGCCGAATCGGCATCGGCCGTGGCGGCCAGGGGCGGCGAGGTGATCGGCCAGGTGGTCGGCACGATGGATGAAATCACCGATTCGGCCCGCAAGATCACGGACATCATCGGCGTGATCGACAGCATCGCGTTCCAGACCAATATCCTCGCCTTGAATGCGGCGGTGGAGGCGGCGCGTGCGGGCGAGCAGGGGCGCGGCTTCGCTGTCGTGGCCAGCGAGGTGCGTCACCTGGCCCATCGTTCCGCCGACGCGGCCAAGCAGATCAAGACGCTGATCGGCGCCTCGGTGGAGCGGGTGGAGGCCGGCAGCCAGTACGTGAGCGCCGCTGGCGATACCATGCGCGACATCGTCAGCAGTGTGCGCAAGGTGAGTGATATCATCGGCGATATCACGCTGGCCAGCAAGGAACAGAGCAGCGGCATCGAGCAGATCAGCATCGCCATCAGCCAGATGGACCAGGTGACGCAGCAGAACGCGGCGCTGGTGGAGCAGGCGGCCGCCGCGTCCGAGGCCATGCAAAGCCAGGCTGGCCGGTTGTCGCAGGTGGTGGGGCTGTTCAAGCTCGATCTGGCCGGCCGCGAACACAGCGCGCCAACCGCCTTGCGCCTGACCGCGCCCGCCGGTTAGCCGCATACCCGCTTAGCCGCCCAGCCGATTCGCCGCTTAGCCGATAATCCGCTTAGCCGCTTAGCCGCTTAGCCGCTTAGCCGCTTAGCCGCTTAGCCGCTTGGCTGGTTGGGCGGTTAGCCGGCGCGCCACGCGATACTGCCGGGAGCGCGGCTGGCTACTTGCGCGGCGGCGCTGGCGCCGGGGCGGCACGGCCATGCACACTATCTTCCTTCGCATTGGGGAGGTAAGCCGGCATGGGCGTCTCGTTCATCTTGTTCCTGGGCCTGTTTGGCCTGCCGCCCATCCTGTTCGTTGGCCTGACGGCGGGCGTTGTTCTCGGCCACGTCCGCATGCTAGCGCGCCAGCATCCGTGGCGGCTGGCCCTGGTGGCGGCGCTGATGGTGGCGGCGGCCTTGCCCGCCTTGCCGTTCGCGCTGGTGCTGGCCGGCGAAGTGCTGGTCCAGTGGCGCTGCGACGGCGCGGCTTGCGCCCAGGGCGGCGTGGGCGTGCTGCTGGTGGCGCATATCGCGTGGCTGGGCGGCGCGCTGCAATTTGTCACCGTCAAACTGGCCTTCAATGGCCGCTTCCTGCCCCGCTTGACCCTCAAATAGCCCCGATCCGCCCCTCCCCGTGGCCGACGATGGGCGAAGTTGCGCCGCGAAGTGCCTCTTTTGTTGTCTCGTCCTCTATAATGATGGCGCAACACGCTGACAAGAACAGCGTGCGCTTTACCTGTAGCACTTAGAATTGGAACAATATGGCAAATTTCCCCCGTCGCAGAGCCAAGAACGGCGCCAACCAGGGCGCCAAGGCGCCCAAGCTGTCCCGTTTGGGCCGCTTCGCGCGCCAGCCGCTGGCTGAGGGCGCCGCCAAGCCCCGTCCGCGCGGGATCTACCTGCTGCCCAACGCTTTCACGACGGCCGCGCTGTTCTGCGGCTTTTACGCCATCGTGATGGCCATGAACCAGCGTTTCGAGCATTCCGCCTGGGCCATCTTCATCGCCATGGTGCTGGACGGCCTCGATGGCCGCATCGCCCGCCTGACCAACACCCAGAGCGAATTCGGCGCCCAGTACGACAGCCTGTCGGACATGGTGTCGTTCGGCGCCGCGCCGGCGCTGGTGGTGTACGAATGGTCGCTGCGGGGCCTGGGCAAGCTGGGGTGGATCGCCGCTTTTGTTTATTGCGCCGGCGCCGCGCTGCGCCTGGCCCGCTTTAACACCAACATCGAAGTGGTCGACAAACGCTTCTTCCAGGGCTTGCCCAGCCCGTCCGCCGCCGCGCTGGTGGCCGGTTTCATCCTGCTGATGGTGGACCAGGAAGTGTCGGGCATTGAGCTGCGCTGGGTGTCGTGGGGCATCGCCGTGTTTGCCGGCCTGACCATGGTCACCAACGTGCCGTTCTACAGTTTTAAGGACGTCAATTTCCGCAAGTCGGTGCCGTTCATCGCCGTGTTCCTGATTGCGCTGATGTTCGCCCTTGTTTCGATCGACCCGCCCAAGGTGCTGTTCCCCATCTTCATCGCCTACGGCCTGTCCGGCTATGTTGTCTCGGCCTGGCGTCTGGCCAAGGGCAAGCCGGTCAGCCTGATCCAGACCGGCCATGAGCCGGTCGACCCGAGCGAACGCCGCTGATTGCGGCGGGCGGTCGGCCCACAGCTATTTTATGTAACGCCACGGAGCCATCATGAGTAACCTGTCCAACCGCCTGATCATTTTCGACACCACGCTGCGCGACGGCGAGCAATCGCCGGGCGCCTCGATGACGAAGGATGAGAAGATCCGCATCGCCAAGCAGCTCGAACGGCTGCGCGTGGATGTGATCGAGGCCGGTTTCGCCGCCGCCTCGCAGGGCGATTTCGAATCGATCAAGGCCATCGCCAGCACGGTGCGCGACTCGACCATCTGTTCGCTGTCGCGCGCCAATGACCGCGACATCTCGCGCGCGGCCGAGGCGCTCGCGCCAGCGGCCCGCAAGCGCATCCACACCTTCATCGCTACCTCGCCGCTGCACATGGAAATGAAGCTGCGCATGCAGCCGGACCAGGTGCTGGTGCAGGCGAAGAACGCGGTGCGCTTCGCGCGCCAGTTCACCGACGACATTGAATTCTCGTCGGAAGACGCCAGCCGCTCGGAAGAGGATTTCCTGTGCCGCGTGATCGAAGGCGTGATCGCCGAAGGCGCCACCACCATCAACTTCCCCGACACGGTGGGCTACGCCGTGCCGGAGCTGTTTGGCGAAACCATCCGCCGCCTGCGTGAGCGCATCCCCAATTCCGACAAGGCCATCTGGTCCGTGCACTGCCACAACGACCTGGGCCTGGCCGTGGCCAATTCGCTGGCCGGCGTGATGATAGGCGGCGCGCGCCAGATCGAGTGCACCATCAACGGTCTCGGTGAGCGTGCCGGCAACACGGCGCTGGAGGAAGTGGTGATGGCGCTGCGCACGCGCCACGGCTACTACAACCTGGACGTGGGCATCGACGCCACCCAGATCGTGCCGGCTTCCAAGATGGTGTCGCAGATCACGGGCTTCGCGGTGCAGCCGAACAAGGCGGTGGTGGGCGCCAACGCCTTCGCGCACGCATCGGGCATCCACCAGGATGGCATCCTGAAGGCGCGCGAAACCTATGAGATCATGCGCGCCGAAGACGTGGGCTGGACCGCCAACAAGATCGTGCTGGGCAAGCTGTCGGGCCGTAACGCCTTCAAGCAGCGCCTGCAGGAACTGGGCATCGAGCTCGATTCGGAAGCGGAAGTGAACGCCGCCTTCACCCGCTTCAAGGAACTGGCCGACCGCAAGGCAGACATCTTCGACGAGGACATCATGGCCCTCGTATCGGACGAACAGCAGGCGCAGGAGAGCGAGCACTATCGCTTCGTGTCGCTGGCCCAGCGCTCCGAGACAGGCGAGACGCCAGTGGCCAAGGTGGTGTTCTCCATCGACGGCCAGGAATACACTTGCGAAGGTCGCGGCGATGGCCCGGTGGATGCCACCGTCAACGCCATCGAAGGCCAGGCCGCCAGCGGCGCCGAGCTGGTGCTGTTCTCCGTGAACGCGATCAGCAATGGCACCCAGTCGCAGGGCGAGGTGACGATGCGCCTGTCCAAGGAAGGCCGCATCGTCAATGGTGTGGGCGCTGATCCCGACATCATCGTCGCGTCGGCCAAGGCTTACCTGTCGGCGCTCAACAAGCTGCACTCGAAGATCGAGCGGGTCAATCCGCAGATCTGATCTCCCGCCCGACCCGCCACCGGCGGCCTTGCGCCGGCCGGCGGCGGACAATGACAAGCGTTTGTCAGAAAATAACAAGATCGCGCTTCCCGATGGCCGGACAATGATGGTGCTCGCGGGAGCGGCACTGGCCTGGTCATCACGCTCCCGTTCCACAACACGCCGTCACAGAACGGCGGAACATCAAGGAGACCATGGTGCAGATCCTGCGCACGCCCGAGGCATGCTTTTCGAATTTGAAGGACTATCCCTTCGCCCCGCATTACCATCAGATCACGCCGGAACTGCGCCTGCATTACGTGGACGAAGGCCAGCGCGACGCGCCGCCGGTGCTGATGCTGCACGGCGAACCCACCTGGTCCTACCTGTACCGCCACATGATAGGCCCGGTGGCCGCGTCCGGCCTGCGGGTACTGGCGCCGGACCTGATCGGCTTTGGCAAGTCCGACAAGCCGGCCGCGCGCAGCGACTACAGCTACGCCGGCCAGGTGGCCTGGCTGCGCCACTGGATCGAGGCGCTCGATTTGCGCGACATCACGCTGGTGTGCCAGGACTGGGGCTCGCTGTTCGGCCTGCGGCTGGCGGCCGAGATGCCCGAGCGCTTCGCGCGTATCGTGCTCAGTAACGGCGGCCTGCCGGCCGGCACTGGCATGTCGCCCATGTTCCGTATCTGGCGCGCGTTCTCGCGCATCAGCCCGTGGTTCCCCATCGGCCGCATCGTCCAGGGGGGCACCAGACGCAAGCTGTCGCGCGAGGAGATCGCCGCCTACGACGCGCCATTCCCGAGCGCCGAGTACACGGCCGCCGCCCGCATCTACCCCTCGCTGGTGCCGGTGGAGCCCGACAACGTGGCCGTGCCCGACCAACTGCGCGCCTGGCAGGTGTACGATGGCTGGACCAAGCCCTTCCTGTGCTGCTACAGCGACGGCGACCCGATCACGCGCGGCCTGGACGCCGAGTTCAAGCGCCGCGTGCCGGGCGCCCAGGGCCAGCCCCACGCGACGCTGCGCGGTGGCCACTTCATCCAGGAGGATGATGGTGCCGCGTTCGCCCGGCTGGTCGTCCAGGCGTGCCGGCAAACCGTGTCGTGACCCGCGCCAGCGGCCGGCGCGGTAGTATGGCGGCATGGGTGGGGTGTGCGCACTGTCGACGGGGCGAGGCGGCCAATGGCGAAACGGTTGATGATAGAGGGGCGGGTACAGGGCGTGGGCTACCGCGCCGCGTTCGCGCGGCAGGCGCAGTTGCTGGGCCTGGAGGGCTGGGTGCGCAATTGCCGTGATGGTTCCGTGGAAGCGTGCGTCCACGGCGACCTGTCGGCCATGGAAGCGGTCATCGTGTGGGCCAGGCGTGGGCCGCCGTCCGCGCAGGTGCTTCACGTGGCGATCGAGGAATTGAGCGCCGACGGCCTGGCCGGGAGCGGCGTGCGGATACTGCCCACGGCTTAGCTTGCGGGCGGCAGTCCATCAGCGCCCCCAGTGCTTTTCCCGTTCCGGATCGGGGCCGTTGACCATCTTGCCGACCGTGCCGTTGGCCGCGAACTCCACGTACATGACGGAATCCCACACATCCTGTTCCTTGTAGCGGTACATCCATACGTCGGCCGGGCTGTAGGCGAAGCGCAGCACTTCGGCCGGGCGGCCGAACGTGTGCAGGATGGTGTCGCGGTTATCCTTGCCGATGCGCACGGCCGCGAAGCGGGCGCTGGTGAGCACCTGTTCGTAGGACACGAGCCGCCCCTGTGGATCGAGCCGCGCCATCCATGTGTACTGGCCGGCGGGCCCGCGCGCATATTCGAGCAGCGTATCGGCGCCGTCACGGTAGGTCGAGGTGGGCGTGCCCAGCGCGGCGCGCACGGCCGCTTCCGGCTCGCCCGGCGTGAGCGTGGCGCCACCCCAGCCCGCGCAACCGGCCATCAGTACGAAAAAAATTGCCAAAGAGGTCACATTTTTCATGGCATCACCGTCATCGAGGGGGAAGGTCAGTAAGAATTGTAGCCAACACTGGCAACGCGTGCCGTTTTTCCGATATACTTGCGGGTCTGGCCTTTCGGCCGGATTTTTTTGTGAAGTTCACGATGCGCAGGGTTCAGACTCCGTGCACCGCATGTTAAAGGTAAAATCATGACCGTAGAAAACATCAACAAAGCCGCCATCATCGCGGACAACGCCCGTGGTCAAAACGACACCGGCTCCCCAGAAGTTCAAGTTGCGCTGCTGACCGCACGTATCAACGAGCTGAACGGCCACTTCAAAGCCCACACCAAGGACCACCACTCGCGCCGCGGCCTGATCATGATGGTCAACCGTCGTAAGAGCCTGCTGTCCTACCTGAAGGGCAAAGATGCAACCCGTTACCGCGATCTGATCGCTAAACTCGGCCTGCGTAAGTAATTTTTGCGCCACCCGGTTTAAACCGAAATGCCTGCGCCAGTTCGCTGACGCGGGCATTTTGTCATTTAGCCCGGTGATTTATTGCTAAGAGGAATAGTCTCTTGGCACAGCAACATGGCATTCCCGAATACGGCACGGTGCGCGACCTACAACGCGGCGTGCGGCAACAGAGCAATCGTAGAGAGAGCAAGTGTAGTGCAAGCAGTAAAGGCGGACCATCTTACAAGGAGACGCCGCCTGTGGTGAGGTGAACGACAGCCCCTGAAAATCTGTCGGCAAATAGAAAGGGAATACCCATGTTTAACAAAGTTACGAAAACCTTCCAGTACGGCCAACATCAAGTCACGCTGGAAACCGGTGAAATCGCCCGCCAGGCATCGGGCGCGGTCATGGTGTCGATCGAAGACACCGTGATCCTGGCCACCGTGGTGGCAAAAAAGGATGCCAAGCCTGGTCAGGACTTCTTCCCGCTGACCGTTGATTACGTCGAGAAGACCTACGCCGCCGGCAAGATCCCCGGCGGTTTCTTCAAGCGCGAAGGCCGTCCTTCGGAAAAGGAAACGCTGACCTCGCGTCTGATCGATCGTCCTATCCGTCCGCTGTTCCCCGAAGGCTACCTGAATGAAGTGCAGATCATCATTCACGTGCTGTCGGTCAACCCAGAAATCGATCCGGACATCCCCGCCATGATCGGCGCCTCGGCCGCCCTGTGCGTGTCCGGCATCCCGTTCAACGGCCCGATCGGCGCCGCCCGCGTCGGTTACGCCAATGGCCAGTACATCCTGAACCCGACCGTCGAGCAACTGAAGACTTCGCAGATGGACCTGGTGGTGGCCGGTACCGAAACGGCCGTGCTGATGGTCGAATCGGAAGCGCAGCAACTGTCCGAAGAAATCATGCTGGGCGCCGTGGTCTATGGCCACGACCAGATGAAGGCCGTGATCGATGCGATCCACGAGCTGGTGCGCGACGGCGGCAAGCCGGAAGTGGAATGGGCGCCGCCTGCCAAGAACGAAGCGCTGATCGCCCGCGTGAAGCACTTCGCCGAAGCGAAGATCCGCGACGCCTACCTGACCCGCGACAAGCAAGAGCGTACCGCCAAGCTGAAGGCCGCCAGCAACGAAGTGCTGGCCGACCTGGCCGCCGAAGCGACCGCCGAGGCACCGGACCCTGTCGAAGTGGGCAACATCCTGTTCGACATGGAAGCCAAGATCGTGCGTTCGCAGATCCTGGAAGGCGAACCCCGTATCGACGGCCGCGACACCCGCACCGTGCGTCCGATCGCGATCCGCACCTCGGTGCTGCCACGCACCCACGGTTCGGCCCTGTTCACCCGCGGCGAAACGCAGGCGCTGGTGGTGGCCACCCTGGGCACGGCCCGCGACAGCCAGAAGATCGACGCGCTGATGGGCGAGTTCACTGACTCGTTCATGCTGCACTACAACATGCCACCGTTCGCCACCGGCGAAACGGGCCGCGTGGGCACGCCCAAGCGCCGCGAAATCGGCCACGGCCGCCTGGCCAAGCGCGCCCTGGTGGCCGCGCTGCCGTCGGCTGAAGAGTTCAGCTACTCGGTGCGCCTGGTGTCGGAAATCACCGAATCGAACGGTTCCTCGTCGATGGCTTCCGTCTGCGGCGGCTGCCTGGCGCTGATGGATGCCGGCGTGCCGATGAAAGAGCACGTGGCCGGTATCGCCATGGGCCTGATCAAGGAAGGCGGCCGCTTCGCCGTGCTGTCGGACATCCTGGGTGACGAAGACCACCTGGGCGACATGGACTTCAAGGTAGCCGGTACCCGTAACGGTATCACGGCGCTGCAGATGGACATCAAGATCATGGGCATCACCAAGGAAATCATGCAAGTGGCGCTGGCGCAAGCCAAGGAAGGCCGCGAGCACATCCTGGGCGAAATGCAGAAAGCCATGCCGCACGTGAAGACCGAGCTGTCGGACTTCGCACCGCGCCTGATCACCATCAAGATCAACCCTGAGAAGATCCGTGACGTGATCGGCAAGGGCGGCGCTGTGATCCGCGCGCTGACCGAAGAGACCGGCACCCAGATCGACATCAGCGACGAAGGCGTGGTCACCATCGCCTCCGTGGACGCTGCCGCCGGCCAGGAAGCCAAGCGCCGCATCGAAGAGCTGACCGCCTCGGTCGAAGTGGGCAAGACCTACGACGGCGTGGTGCTGAAGCTGCTGGACTTCGGCGCGATCGTGCAAGTCATGCCGGGCAAGGATGGTCTGCTGCACATCTCGCAGATCGCCAATGAGCGCGTGAACGCCGTGGCCGACTACCTGAAAGAAGGCCAGGCCGTGCGCGTGAAAGTGCTGGAAACGGACGACCGCGGCCGTCTGAAGCTGTCGATGAAAGCGGCCACTGAAGAAGGCGCTGCCACCGCAGCCCAGTAAGTTCTTCGGCTTAGGCTGAAACAGAAAACCGCCAGTGCGTGAGCCTGGCGGTTTTTTTATTTGAGCGCGGGGTTGGCGCCTGAGCGGCTTCGGTTGCTTTCTCGATACGACGGTAGTTCGCGGCTGTTAGGCCGCTTTATGTTCACCGCAGCTCGACTTTCGCTAGGACGGTTTGATCAAATTATCATTATCTGGCAAGGTTGGTTTTTTTAAAACGTCGCAATGACGTCCACGTCACGTTCAGGAGAGAGCAGAGGGGAAGTTCCGGCATTGTGCCTTGAGCCGCATTTTTGGCAGATTGCTGGAACTGAACTCCGGCCCGCGATCGCGCCGGTCAATACAGCGTTCGCATCAATGATCAATTTCGACTGTGCTTTCGCTGGGTCGCCGGCAACGCAGAGGACGTTGAGATTGTTGATTATCATTACTAAGTTGAGGTTCCGGCCATGAGTAAAAAACTCCCTGCAATTCACCCCGGAGAGATTCTTCGTGAGGAGTACATGCTACCGTTGGGGCTGTCCTCTACCGCATTGGCCAAGGCGCTTGGCGTAACGCCGGCGCGCATCAATGAGATTGTTCGAGAGAAGCGCGGTATTTCCGCTGATACGGCATTGCGGCTGGCGCGCTTCTTCTGCACCGACGTACAGTCTTGGCTCAACTTACAGCAGCAATACGAAATTAGCTGTGCGCAGGATGCGCTGGGAACGGCGCTCACCGCAATTAAGCCGTGGGCGCGAACGAGGGCTGCTGTATGACTTGCACCTTCCTGGGCACCGCATTGGCTAAGGTCACGGCCCTCCGCAGGCACAGGATATCAAGGCTGGTTCCGGTAACACGCCCTGAGCCGCCCGTAGTCATAGTAGAAGCTGTCTGACCCGATGCGGGCGCTGTCGCATGCGGGCTTGAACGCGGTTTCCTTCTCGTTGTACAGCATGCGCACCAGCGTGTTTCCGTCAGCGTTACGATACACATCCCACTGCACATTGGCAGCCATGGGCGCCACCGTTTCACCGCGCCACGGGCTATTGTCGTAGCGGTAGGTGACGTCATCGGGCAGCGATTCGGACATGCCGCGCAGTCCCAGCAAGGCGGCGAACGGCACCACGGTTTCGGCGTGGGCGAAGCGTAGCTTGGCGGCCTGCGACAAGTCGCCGCGTGCCGCCGCATCGGCTGTATTGAAGAAGTCGTCCAGCAGCAGTTGCGCCATGCGGTAGGTGACGCCGCCGCTGCCCGCGCTGGCAGGGCCTTTTCGGTAGAAGCTGATCGCATCGTCCGTCTCGGCGAAGACCGCGGCCTGCGCGGATGGCAAGTAGCGGCCGAAGTCCGCCACGCCTTCGCCTTGCATGTCGGCCGCCGCGCAGTACAGTTCATACAGCGCGAGCGCCGCCGACGTGGGATTGTCGATGACGGTGTGGCCATCCCCGGTCAAGGTCTGGACCAATTTGCCGTCGTTGCTGGTGTAGCTGTAGGTGCCGCTGTTGGTGCTGCGCCGCCCTTGTGAAAAGGATGCGACGAAGGCGGGCGTGAACAGGCGCGCCAGCACTACCTGTGCCGCTTCGGCCAGGCGTGGCTGGTTCAGGATTTCGCCTTCCTTGGTGTGCAGGTCGGCGCTGCTGGCGTAGGCCTGGTAGGCCTGGCTGTCCATGTAGGTGCGATAGAGCGGATCGGCTGGGTCGCTGCCCTTGTCCTGCTTTGCGTTCAACTGGTGGAAGTAGAGCTGGTAGCGATCCGTCCCCGCCGGGCGCTTGCCGTCCGCGCTGGCGGCCTGCGGCGCGCGTGCGGGCGGATAGTCCAGCAGCGGCGCCAGCCCGGCCTGCCGCGCCAGCAGCGCCTGGACGAAGAAGGCGCCGCTGTCCACCGCCCGGTCTTTGCCGGAGGTGACGACGGTGATCCGGCGCGGCTGCTGCGCCGCGCTGGCGGCGGCGTCACGGAACAGTTCCGGCAGCCGTTGTTGCATGCGCTGGGCCAGCGCCGTGTGTTCCTGTATGCCCTGCATGGTCTCGTTGCCGTATCCGGGCTTGCTGATGCCGGGCACGCCGTAACCGAGCAGGAAATTGGCCCGCATCAGCTGGCGCAGGTCCGGCCCCAGCGCCGCGCCCAGCGGTGTGAGCGCGCCTTCCTGGCTGGCTTGCAGCCACAGGTTGTACAGGGCCAGGTCGGTCTTGAAGCCGGTCAGCCCGCGCGCGCCATGGCGCGCCAGCATCTGGGTCTGCACGGCGTGGTAGCCAGCAGGGACGGGCTGGTAGCGCGCCATCTCCTGTTGCGGTTGATACGGCGTCTTGGTCTGGTAGAAGCGTTCCCCGCTGGCGCCGGCTTGTGCGCCGGCGCACAGCAGCGCACACGCCAGCGCGAGCGCGGCGGGGCGCGCAAGCCGCATCGCGCTTGATTGTCCGCGCATCAGAAATCAATCCGCAGATTGACGCTGGCCGTGCGCGGCGCGCCCACGTTCAGGTAGTTCTCCTGGTAGAAGGTCCAGTACTTGCGGTTGCCGGCGTTGGTGATATTGGCGCGCAGGCTCACCATCTTGCCGCCGATGCGCGAGCGGTAGTTCAGGCCCGCGTCGAACAGCGCATACGAAGACAGCGTGTGCACATTGGCTGCATCCATGGCCAGTTGGCCCAGGTACTGGGTGCCTGCGTGCAGCGCCAGGCCAGGCAGGGCGACGGGACGCCACGTCATCTGCAGCGACGCCTGCCGCTTGGGCGCACCCACGGCGCGCTTGCCGGTGACGGCCGGCGCCGCGTCCTGCAGCGTCGCATCGAGCAGCAGCAGGCCGCCTTCGATCGACAGGTTTTTCGCGGCCTGCACGACGGTGTTGAACTCCAGGCCCTGGTAGCGGGTTTGGCCGTCGGCCACGTAGACGTTGGCGGCGTTGGTGTATTGCGCGCCCCGTTCGATGCGGAACAGGGCGGCGCTGGCGTTCCAGCCCGCGCGTTCGGTCTTCACGCCCGCCTCAGCCTGCTTGCTCTTGAGCGGCGCGAAGGTCTGGTTGGCGTTCGCGGTGTTGGTGGGAGCGTTGCTGGCCTGTTCCAGCGCTTCCACGTAGCTGCCGTAGAAGGTGGTGTCGGCGGCCGGCTTGTACATCAGGGCCAGCGTGGGCGTCGTCTTGTTGGCCGGGTAGCTGGCGCTGACGGCGTTGGCGGTGGTGTAGGCCACGTCCTTGAAGCGCGTGTAGCGCAGGCCGGCCAGCGCCGACCAGCCGCCAGGCAGTTGCACCGTGTCGCTGGCGAACAGCGCGTCCTGGGTGGTCTTGCCGTCTTCGTAGGTGCCGCCGCTGTAGTTCACGTTGGTCACCGAGAACAGCGTGGGTGCGTACAGGTTGCCGGTGCCGATGGTGGGCTTGGGGGTGACGACCGACGATACCGACGTCAGTTCCTGCGTCATCGCGCCGGCCACGATCTGGTGCCGCAGCGCGCCGGTGACGGCGTTGCCTTCCACGCTGGCCTGCCATTGCTTGAAGTGGTAGCCATGCAGTTCCGACGTGGCGCGGTCGCGGTAATTGCCGCTGTCGCTGGTCAGGTAGTACTGGTCCTTCTTGTAGACGCGCGTGGAGTCGGAGGTGCGGTACGAAACGTTGGCGCGCCAGTCCGGCGCCAGCTGGTACAGCAGGCCCAGGGTGCCGAGGTCGAATTCGACATTGTTGCCGGCGCCTGCGCTGTTCAGGTGCGTGTCGCCGCGCAGTGGCGCGGGCAGCGTGAATTGCGGGCTGGTGATGATGTCGGTGCCGCCAACGGTGCGGCGCCGCTGGTACAGCGCGTCGTAGGACAGGGCGAGGTCGGGCGTGACGTGCCAGTCCAGGTTCAGCCCAGCGGCATTGCGGTTGATGGAGCCGTCGTCCTCGGCCACGCCGCCATCCTCGTGCACCAGGTTCAGGCGGTAGCCCACGCTGGCGTCCTCTCCCACGCGGCCGTCCATGTCGACGTGCTCCTTGATGGCGCCACCTTGCTGGTAGCCCACCGCTGCACTGAAGCTGCGCTCCGTGGTGGGGCGCTTGCTGACGTAGTTGACGATGCCACCGGGCGAACCGAAGCCGTACATGAAGCCGGACAGGCCCTTGAGCACTTCAATGCTCTCGAACATTTCAAGCGGCATCTCGGTGCCACGGTTGATGTTGGCCAGGCCGTCGATCTTGTAGCCGTTCAGGTCATCGATCCGCAAGCCGCGCATGGCGATGGTGGCCGGGTGGGTGCCCACGCTGGGGCTGATGGCCGTTACGGAGGCGTCGTACTTGAGCACTTCGGCGATGCTGGTGGCCAGCCGGTCTTCGATTTCATCGCTGCTGACGGCCTTGGTGGAGAACGGCGTATCGAGCTCGGAGCGGCGTCCCAGCGCGCCGCCGCTGACGCTGTCGCCCAGCTTCTTCTTTTCGACGGTGGCTTTGACGACCACCTGGGTCAGCGCGGCGGCCGGCGCCAGGGCGTCGCCGGCCCAGGCTTGCTGGGCGTGGACTGGGGGCATGGTCGTGGTGGACAGGCCGGCGGCAGCCAGCGCCAGGGTTAATCGGGAAGCGCGCGGGGCGGGGCGGGAGGATGGGCAGGGGAACATGGATCGTCGTCGGTGCGGGGCGCTGCGTCGGCTGCCGGCAGGCAGGCCGTGCATAGCCAGATTGGAAAATGCGCAATGTTATCCAAGTTACATGACGGCCATGTGACAGCGCCGCCATGCAAGAGCCGCCCAGGTGGGGCAGCAGCGGGCGGGCGATCAGCCAGGGCGGATCAAGATTGACTTTATGAAAACATTGCCGTACGCTGCGCGCTCTGTGCAACCGAGGCAAAGCGCTGCCTGACGCGCTGGCCTCTTACTGAAAGCTTGTCATGTCCTCGTCACCGAAAAAACAACTGGCCCGTGCGCTGTCCGCGTGCGCCGCCTTGCTGGCTACGCTGGCGGGCGCGCCCGCCGCCCACGCCGATACATGGGATGACTGGAACAAGCCCGTGGCGCCCTTCAAGATCTATGGCGACAGCTACTATGTCGGCGTCCAGGGTTTGAGCGCCGTGCTGGTGACCTCGCCCCAGGGCCATATCCTGATCGACGGCGCGTTTCCCGAATCGGCGCAGCACATCGCAGACAGTGTGCGCGCCCTTGGCTTTCGTGTGGAGGACATCAAGTACATATTGAATTCGCACGCCCACGTGGACCACGCGGGCGGCATCGCCGAACTGCAGCGCATGAGCGGCGCCACGGTGCTGGCCGGCCCGTCCGCCGCGGCGGCGCTACAACGGGGCAAGATGGGACCAGACGATCCGCAGTACAAGGACACCACGCCCTATCCGCCCGTGACCCATGTGGGTACCGTGCACGATGGCGAGGTGGTGGCGCTGGGCGCCAACCGGCTGACGGCCCGCTACACGCCCGGCCACACGCAGGGCGGTGTCAGCTGGACCTGGGAGGCGTGCGAGCAGCAGCAATGCGCTGCCATCGTCTATGCGGACAGTATCAACGCCATTTCCAGCGACGATTTCAAGTTCAGCGACAACGCGCGCTATCCGAACGTGGTGCAGGACCTGCAACACAGCTTTGCCGTGCTTGAGGGACTGCGCTGCGACATCATGGTGGCAGTGCATCCCGGCTCTGGCGACCTTTGGGAAAAGATGGCAAAGGCGAACGGCAAGCCGCATGCGCTGCTGGGGGACCCGGGCGCCTGCAAACAATATGTCGCGGAGGCCCGGAAGACGCTGGCCCGGCGCCTGGACAGGGAGCGGAGTGCCCAATGAACCAGCGGGTGCCGCCGGTCGAAGACTTCGCCGCTCATTACGAGGAGTGGATGCTGAAGGGCGACCACTTTCCAGGGCGGCTGTCGAACCACACGCTGTACCTGCATGGCGCGGGCAGCAGTTCGCGCCATGGCCATCGTTTGCTGCGCCAGGCGCTGCAAACGCGCGGCGTGGGGTCGACCTGCTTTGACTGCATCGGTCACGGCGACACGGGCGGCACGCTGGCGCAATCTTCCGTCGCCAGCCGCACACGCCAGGCGCAGGCGGTGATCGCGGCACGCGGTCTGACGGCACCACTGACAGTGTTCGGGGCCAGCATGGGCGCCTACAACGCCATCAAGTTGACGGAGCTGCACCAGGTCGACGCCCTGGTGCTGATGGTGCCGGGCGTTTACACGCCGGCGGCCTATGAAGTGCCATTCGGGCCGGATTTTTCCGCCATCATCCGCCGTGAGCGCAGCTGGGTGGATAGCGACGCGTGGCCGATCCTGTCGCGCTTCGAGGGCGCGCTGCTGGTGATCGCGGCTGAACACGATGCCGTCATTCCACTGGAAATCCCGCAACGCCTCGTGGAGGCGGCAGGGCGCGCACGTGCGCGTCGCCTGCATGTGGTGGAAGGGGCGGAGCATAACCGGCTATGGTCACTGCTGGCGGAACAGCCGGCGCGCTTCGATGCGACGGTGGACATGGTGGCCGGCTTCATCTCCCGTTGACTGGCGGCGCGCAGGGGAAGGGCGGAAGGCAGTAGGAGTCGAACTTACGAGGGAGCGGCTGACGCCCCCCACCGGGTTTGAAGCCCGGCCCCATCACCGGATGAGTATGCCTTCCTCGTGGTGCATCAAGGTGAAGCTAGGACCATACGGCGTTGGGCCGTATCAGGTGGATGTTGCCTACGCGCCGAGTATAGCCGACGCGGTCGAAGTATTCCAGCAACTGGATGGCACGCTTGCGGCCCAGCGCCGTGGCGTCGCGGAACGATGCCGCTTGCGCTTCGGGCAGCGTGGCGACGATGCGCGCCAGTTCGGCCAGCCGCGCCGGATGATAGAACAGATCGGGCACCACCTGGCCCACGTCGCCGCTGCGATTGAGCTTGCGCAGCAGGCGGCGCACTTCGTCCTCCGCCATGCCCGTCGCCCGAGCGAGGTCGCGCACCCACGGCGGATCATAGGCGCCAGCCAGCAACGACGCCAGCAAGGGCGCGGCCAGCGCCTGTTCCTGTGGACTCAGTTCGATGCGGTGTTCGGGCAGGTGCAGGCTGCGGCCACGCTGGCACACGCGGCCTGACGCGATCAGTTGTTCCAGCAGTTCGCTCCACAGTTTGTCCTCCGCGTCGGGCGCCACCATGCGCTTGAACCGCCACCATTCGGGGCCTGCTTCGTCGGGGGCGCGGGCGTGGAACTGGGCCAGTGCGGCGACCGTACGTTCCTGTAGCGCTTGCGCGCAGGCGCGCGAGATCAGCAGCGTGTCGCCACCCGTCAGCCCGATGTGCAGCGCGTCAGGCGGCGTGGTGAGCCTGGCCGCTGGCAGCAGCGTCAGGCGCGTCAGCGTGGACGTGCGCAGGCCGTGCGGGCAGCACGCCAGCAGCGCGGCCAGGTCGCCGTTGGTGAGGTAACCGGACATGGCCTGCAGCCACGCCAGCCGTTCGGCGCTGCGCCGCTTGCGGGCTGGCGCGAACGGGTCCAGCACCACGCCGCCGCCGATGGTGGCGCTGGCCTGCGCGTTGCGGATCACGAAGCGGTCGCCCGGCACGGCGTGCACGGGCGCGTCCAGCACCAGTTGCACGCGGCCGGTGCGGCCGGGCGGCAGCGTGTCGCCGTCCAGCGGCACCACGTGCGCCGTGTGATGCGCCGCGCCCAGGTGGACGTGCACGGGTGACCACGATGCCAGTGACGCCCCCGCATCGGGCAGCAGCGTCAGTGCGGCGTCGAAGCGCTCGCTGCATTCGGCCAGTGCGGGCGCCACTATCCAGCTGCCACGGGCGATGTCCTCGCGCGCGGCGCCGCCCAGGTTCAATGCCAGCCGCTGGCCGGCCACGCCGCGCTCGGCCGCGCGGTTCTGCGCGTGGATGCTGCGCACGCGCACTTGCTGGCCACCGGGCGCGAGGCGCAGCAGGTCACCCACGCGTACGCTGCCTGCGAGCGCAGTGCCGGTCACGATGGTGCCTTGGCCGGCCAGTGTGAACACGCGATCCACACCCAGCCGGAACAGGCGTTGTTCGTCGCGGACGGGCAGGTCGCGGGCGGTGGCTGCCAGATGCGCGAGAAGCGCAGCAACGCCTTCATCGTTCGCCGCTGTGGCGTTGGTGCGGAACAGGGGGGCATCATCGAAGCCCATGACGGACAGCAGGGCCCGCACCTCGGCTTCCACTTGCGCCAGCCGGGCTGCGTCGGCGCGGTCGGCCTTGGTCAGGGCCACGGCGCCGCGCCGCACACCCAGCAGGCGCAGGATGGACAGGTGCTCGAGCGTCTGCGGCATGATGCCGTCGTCGGCGGCTACGGCCAGTAGCGCGTAGTCGATGCCCGTCACGCCAGCGGCCATGGTGCGGATGAATTTTTCGTGACCGGGTACGTCGATCACACCCAGCACCTGGCCGTCGTCCAAGGGCAGGTAGGCGTAACCGAGTTCGATCGAGATGCCGCGCGCTTTTTCTTCCTTCAACCGATCCGTATCAACGCCGGTCAGCGCGCGCGTGAGCGTGGTCTTGCCGTGGTCGATATGGCCAGCGGTGCCGATGATCATACGGCCAGCGCTTCCAGTTGGGCCATGAAGCGCTGCTGGTGATCGGCATCCAGGCAGCGCAGGTCCAGCCACAGCGCGTCCTGCGCGATGCGGCCGACGACGGGGACGGGCAGGGCGCGCAAGCGCCGCTCCAGCACACCCAGTGCGTCGCTCACACGCGAACCGGCCGCGGCGCGCACGGTCAGGCCGTGGCTGGGCAGCAGATCCACCGGCAGTGCGCCGCTGCCGATCTGGCTAGTCATGGCTTCGTCGCGCACGTCGTAGTCGGCGCCCAGCGCGCGCTGCAGCAGCGGAAGGATGGCTTGCGCCTGCGCGCGCATGTCGGCGGCCGGGCGCGTGAGCAGGCGCAACGTGGTCAGGCGTTCGGGCAGCAGGTCGGGTGCGCGGTACAGGGCCAGCACGGGCGCCAGCGCGGCCAGCGTCAGCTTGCCCACGCGGAGCGCGCGCTTGAGCGGATTGCGCTTGATGCGCGCTATCAGGTCGGCGCGGCCGGCGATGATGCCGCATTGCGGTCCGCCCAGCAGCTTGTCGCCGCTGAAGGTCACCAGGTCGGCGCCGGCGGCGATGGTTTCGCGTACCGTCGTCTCGTGCGGCAGGCCATATTGTTCAAGATCGACCAGCGTGCCGCTGCCCAGGTCCACGGCCAGCGGGATTTGCCGCTCGCGTGCCAGCGGCGCCAGTTCGGCCACCTCCACGCTTTTCGTGAAGCCGGTGATGGCGTAATTGCTGCAATGGACCTTGAGCAGCAGCGCCGTCTGCGCATTGGCCGCGTTGGCGTAATCGCGCAGGTGAGTGCGGTTGGTGCTGCCCACCTCGCGCAGCGTGGCGCCGGCGCGTTGCATGATGTCCGGGATGCGGAACGCGCCGCCGATCTCCACCAGCTCGCCGCGCGAGACGATGGCTTCGCGGCCGTTGGCCAGCGTGTCGAGCATCAGCAGCACGGCGGCGGCGTTGTTGTTGACGATGGTGACGGCTTCGGCGCCGGTCAGCTCGCGCAGCAGGTCATCCACTAGGTCGTCGCGGTCGCCGCGCTTGCCCGTCTCGATGTCCCATTCCAGGTTCATGGGCCAGCGCAGCGCTTCGGCCACGGCTTGCACGGCGCTGTCGGGCAGCAGCGCACGGCCAAGGTTGGTGTGCAGCACGGTGCCACTCAAGTTGAAGATGGGGCGCAGCGGAGAACGGTTGGCCTGCGCCAGACGCTGCGCCAGCAGCGCCGTGATGGCCGGGATGGTGATTTCGCCAGCGGACGACGGCGCGCCGCCGCCGGCGCTGGCCACGCGCAGCATGTCGCCGCGCAGTTCGGCCAGCAGCGCGCGGGCGGCGGCCAGCGTCTGCACGCGGCCATATTCGGCCAGCAGCGGCTGGCATGAGGAATCGGACAGGATCAAATGCGTGGCCGGCAGGTGCACGCTGCGCGCGCGTGCATTGCTGGCGCCCGCAATGCCGGCGTCCGCCGCGCCGGCCTCCGGCTGTGCGCCGGTGGCTGCGCCGCTCATGCTGCGCTGAACCACAGCAGGGGATTGCCGCTGGCGCGCGCGTAGCCCGCTTCGCCCACCAGTACGTCGAGCATCAGGCTCGCCAGGTCGTCGGCCAGCGGTTCGACGTCGTAGTCATGCTCCTGGTTGAAGATCTTGCGGTAGGTGTGGCAGTTGTCGCAGGTTTCAGCGCGCGCCACGCGCGAGGGATCGTTGGCCTTGTTGATGGCGTCGGACGGCGGCGCGGCGCTGGCCTCCGCATCCTCCAGGCTCTGGTAGGCCACGTGCGCGTTTTCTTCGCAATTCGAACACTTGACGCGCACCATGTGCCACTCGCTGGCGCAGATGCCGCATTGCAGATAGCGGTAACCCTGCGATTGCCCGCCGATGCGGATCACGCTGGCCACGGGATGCGAGCCGCACACGGGGCACAGCGTGCCCGTCACCAGCGGTTGCACGCGGCGCGCATCGAGCAGGCTCGCTTGCAGTGTCCACACCACCTGCAGCGCGGCCGCCACGAACGGCGCGTGCAGCGGGTTGATGCCGTCGCCAAATTGCGCCAGCACGGCGTCGGCGCAGCCTTCCAGCTCGGTGCCGGTGAGCGCGCCCAGTTCATCCACCACGGACGAGAATTGCGGCTGGCTGTCGGCCAGCGTGCGCATTTGGGCCAGCAGGTTGTCGAACACGCCGCGCCAGGCGGCTGGGCGAGCGCCGCTGACAGGCAGCGGCGGCATGTTGTGAGCTAGCGCCTGGGCGATGGTGGCGTCGTCGGGCATGCCGATGGCCGCCGCCAGCGCATCGGCGTCGGACGGCAGGGCCAGCGTGACGGCCGCCTGCGCATCGGCCAGCGCGGCCATCAGCAGCAGGTAGCCACGCAAGGTGGCGCCAACGGGGATGCCCTTGATGTCGTTATTGGCCAGCCGGCGCAAGCGGCTGGCGCGGGCGGAAAACAGGCTGCGCGGCTGCGGCAGCAGCAGGCGCGGAATGGCGGTGTGATCGAGCGCTTCGATCTCGCCGGGTGCAAGCAGGCGTTGTACCAAGTAAGTCCCCCGTCCCAGAATGCCAAACCGGCCCACCACCGGCGGTGGCAGGCCTTGCGGTTTATTCTAATCCAAAACGGGGGCGGCTCAACAGCCGATGCAATCAATGTGGCTAATCGCGCGACTTGCGCACGGCCTCCTCGAACCAGCGCCCGTGGTGCTTGCGCGCCCACCCGTAGGTCACCGTGCCGCGCACCATCGCGCCCAGCGAGCCCTTGACCCACAGGCCCGCGTACACGTGGATGATGATGGCCACGATGATGAGCAGCGCGCAGAACGCGTGGAGCAGGGCTGCCAATCGTATCAGGCCGACGGGGAACAGCGCCGAGAAATACGCGCGCCAGATCACGATGCCCGTCACCAGCAGCGCCGCCATGCAGCCCACCAGCACGAAAAACAGCAGCTTCTGCCCGCCGTTGTAGCGGCCCGCCTTGGGCACCAGGTGTTCGCGCTTGTGGATCACGTCACCCGCCTGGTCCAGCCATTCGCGGTCGCCCGGCTCGAACTGGTTGTGGCGCCAGAACTGCATCACCATGCCGGCGAACGAGGCCACCATCACCAGCCCGATGAACGGGTGCAGGATGCGCGTCCATTGCCCGCCGCCCAGGAACACCGTCATCCACGCGGTGGCGGGGTGGAACATGGACAGGCCGGACACCATCAGCAGCACGAAGCAGATGGCGGTGACCCAATGGCCGCTGCGTTCATTGGCCGTGTAGCGCTCGATGAGCGGATTGCCATCCTTATCGTGATTCATTTGAGCTCTCCCGGATGCGGTTGGCGTCTTTGACTGCCTCGGCTTCTTCTTCCCTGCTCACTTCATTCGGTCCCACGCGCGAGTAGTGGAACCAGCCCGCCAGCGCCGTGACGGCGATGCCGGCCAGTGCCAGCGGCTTGGTCATGCCCTTCCACAGTCCGACCATGGGACTGATGCTGGGCGCGGCCGGCAAACCGTGGTACAGGCCCGGCTGGTCCGCGTGGTGCAGCACGTACATCACATGCGTGCCGCCCACCCCGGCCGGATCGTACAGGCCCGCTTGCGCGTAGCCGCGTGACTTGAGGTCGGCGATGCGTTCCTCGGCATGCACCTGCATGTCCTCCTTGGTGCCGAACACGATGGCGCCGGTGGGGCAGGTCTTGACGCAGGCCGGCTCCTGGCCCACGGCCACGCGGTCCGAGCACAGCGTGCACTTGTAGGCGCGGCTGTCCTTCTTCGAAATGCGCGGCACGTCGAATGGACAGCCGGCCACGCAATAGCCGCAGCCGATGCAGTTCTCCTGGTGGAAGTCGACGATGCCGTTGGTGTACTGGACGATGGCGCCCGGCGCCGGACACGCCTTCAGGCAGCCGGGGTCTTCGCAATGCATGCAGCCGTCCTTGCGGATCAGCCATTCCAGGTTGCCGTCGCCCGTCTCGTGTTCGGAAAAGCGCATCACCGTCCACGATTGCGGCGTCAGGTCGTTCGGGTTGTCGTACACGCCCGCATTGGTGCCCACCTCGTCGCGCAGGTCGTTCCACTCCATGCAGGCGGTCTGGCACGCCTTGCAGCCGATGCATTTCGATACGTCGATCAGCTTGGCCACGGTGCCCAGCGCCGGTTCGCGCGCGCTGGGCGGCTGCGCCGTGGTGGCGGACCGGCGCTTGATATCCAATGATTGCAATGCCATGTCATTCTCCTCGCGCGCTCACGCTTTTTCCACCTTGACCAGGAAGGACTTGTATTCCGGGGTCTGCGAATTGCCATCGCCCACGGTGGGCGTGAGCGTGTTGATCAGATAGCCCGGCTTGGTCACACCCTTGAAGCCGAAGTGGATCGGCAGGCCCACCGTATGGGTCTTCTTGCCGTCGATGGTGAGCGCCTTGATGCGCTTGGTGACCACGGCCTTGGCCACGATGTGGCCGCGCTTGGAGCTGACCTTGACGGTGCCGCCATTGGCCACGCCGATTTCGGCCGCCAGGTCTTCGCCGATCTCCACGAACTGCTCCGGCTGGACGATGGCGTTGAGCCGCGCATGCTTGGTCCAGTAGTGGAAATGCTCGGTGAGCCGGTAGCTGGTGGCCACGTGCGGGAACTCGGCCGCCGTGCCGAACTTGGCGCGGTCGGACGGGAACACGCGGGCGGCCGGATTGCTGGTGGCGCGCGCGTTGGACGGGTGCAGCGGGTTGTGGCCCACCGGCGTCTCGAACGGCTCGTAGTGCTCGGGGAAAGGCCCCTCGTTCATGCCGGCGCGGCAGAAGAAGCGGGCCACGCCTTCCTGCAGCATGATGAACGGGCCCATGCCGTTTTCGGGCGGCTCGTCGAGCTTGAAGTCCGGCACATCCGCGCCACCCCAGTTAGTGCCGTTCCAGCCCACCAGCTTGCGGGTGGGGTCGAACGGCTTGCCCTTGGTGTCGCACGAGGCGCGGTTGTACAGCACGCGGCGGTTGGCCGGCCAGGTCCAGGCCCAGTTCAGCGTCTGGCCGATGCCCGATGGATCGGCGTTGTCGCGCCGGCCCATCTGGTTGCCGGCTGCCGTCCACGCACCGGAGAAGATCCAGCAGCCGCAGGCGGTGGAGCCGTCGTCGCGCAACTGGGCGAAGCCGGCCAGTTGTTCGCCTTTCTTCACCAGCACCTTGGTCGCGTCCTTGGGATCGGTGAGCTCCTTGAGCGCCTTGCCGTTGTACTCCATCGCCAGTTCTTCCGGCGTGGGACTGAACGGCTGCGCGTAAGGCCAGGTCAGGTTGACGATGGGGTCGGGGAACTTGCCGCCCTCCGTCTGGTACAGCTTCTTCATGCGCAGGAAGATGCCGGACATGATCTCCAGGTCGCTGCGGGTCTGGCCCGGCCCTTCCGCGCCTTGCCAGTGCCATTGCAGCACGCGCGAGGAGCTGACCAGCGAACCGCGCTCCTCGGCGAAGCAGGTGGTGGGCAGGCGGAACACCTCGGTCTGGATCTTGGACGGATCGACTTCGTGGAAGGCGCCGAACGGGCGCCAGAATTCGGCCGTCTCCACGGCCAGCGGGTCCATCACGACGAGGAACTTGAGCTTGGACAGCGCTTCCGTGATCTTCTGCTTGTCTGGCGCGGAGGCGAGGATGTTGAAGCCCTGGCAGATGTAGCCGTTCATTTTCCCCTGATGCATCAGTTCGAACGCCTGCATCATGTCGTAGGGCTTGTCCAGCTTGGGCAGGTAGTCGTAGGCGAACTTGTTCTCCTCCGTGGCCGCGTCGCCCCACCATGCCTTCATCAGGCTGACGTGGAATTTGCGGTAGTTGCTCCAGTAACTGAGCTGGTTGGGGCGCAGCGGCTTGAGCGCGCGCTGGGCGATGAAGGCGTCGAAGTCCTGCTCCGCCTCGCCGGGCAGCGTCATGTAGCCGGGCAGCAGGTTGGACATCAGCCCCAGGTCCGTCAAGCCCTGGATGTTGGAGTGGCCGCGCAGCGCGTTCATGCCGCCACCAGCGATGCCTATGTTCCCCAACAACAGCTGCATCAGGGCGCCGCAGCGCAGCGTTTGTGCGCCCGTCGAATGCTGGGTCCAGCCCAGCGCGTACAAGATGGTGGCGGCGCGGCCCGGCACGGCCGTCGAGGCCAGCGCCTCGGCCACCAGCTTGAACTTATCGGGCGCCACGCCGCACGCCTTCTGCACCATCTCCGGCGTGTAGCGCGCGTAGTGCTGCTTCAGCAGCCGGTAGACGCAGCGCGGGTGTTCCAGCGTGGGGTCGACCTTGGCGTAGCCATCCTCGCCCAGCTCATAGTTCCAGCTGCTCTTGTCGGCGTACTTGCCAGCCTTGTCGTCGTAGCCCGAATACAGGCCGTCGTTGAGGGCGAAGTCCTCGCGCACGATGAAGGCCAGGTCGGTGTAGTTGCGCACATACTCGTGCTGAATCTTGTCGTTGGTGAGCAGGTAGTTGATGATCGCGCCCAGGAACACGATATCCGAGCCGGTGCGGGTGGCCACGTAATGATCGGCCACCGAGGCGGTGCGGGTAAAGCGCGGGTCGACCACGATCAGCTTGGCGCCGCGGTGCGCCTTCGCTTCCGTCACCCATTTGAAGCCGCACGGGTGGGCTTCGGCGGCATTGCCGCCCATGACCAGGATCACATCGGCGTTCTTGATGTCGACCCAGTGATTCGTCATCGCGCCACGGCCAAACGTCGGGGCAAGACCTGCCACCGTCGGACCATGTCATACACGCGCCTGATTATCGAAAGCGAGCATGCCCAGGCTGCGCATGGTCTTGTGCGTCAGGTAGCCCACCTCGTTGGTGGAGGCCGAGGCGCACAGCATGCCGGTGGACAGCCAGCGGTTGACGGTTTTGCCATCCGCGCTTTTCTCGATGAAGTTGGCGTCGCGGTCGGCCTTCATCAGCCTGGCGATGCGGTTAAGCGCGTCGTCCCAGGCGATGGGGCTCCACTCGGTGGCACCGGGCGCCCGGTATTCGGGCACCTGCAGCCGGTTGGGGCTGTGGATGAAGTCGATCAGGCTGGCCCCTTTCGGGCACAGCGTGCCGCGGTTGACGGGGTGGTCGGCGTCGCCCTCGATGTGGATGATGCGGGCCGTGGCGTTCTTGGCGCCGTCTCCCAGACCATACATCAGGATGCCGCAGCCTACCGAGCAGTAGGGGCAGGTGTTGCGGGTTTCGGTGCTGCGCGCCAGCTTGTATTGCCGGACTTCGGCCAGCGCGGTGGCCGGGGCAAAGCCCAGCAGCGCGATGCTCGATCCGGCCAGGGTCGCGCCAGTCACCTTCAGGAACTGACGCCTCGACATCTGGTTCATGGTGGGAGCCTCTCAATAAATGAAAAGACATTAATCAGTGTAGCACCATCAAAACAATTGTGGTCGCTTTGCTATCGCGTGAGGCAATTTTGCATCAGTTCATCAGAAATTGTTGAGTAATCAATCATTTTTAGTGGCCGCCTGGGCGGAGGAACAAGTGGCCTTGTTACGCGCGGGCCGTAGCGCGTTGCTCGATATGGAAAACATTGCAGAGGAGATCGCGGCCGTGGGCGCGAGTCAGAAACACGCGTTGCGGCACCGTTGCGCGGTCCTCCTGGCGCATCTTCTGGCGTGGCGATACCAGCCACGATTGCGCGGCAACGGCTGGCTCAATACGATAGTTGAACAGCGCGACTGTATCGAGGATGTGCTGGAGGATAGTCCCAGCCTGCGTCGGCAACTGGACGATCCGGCATGGTACGCGCGTGTACCATCGTGCCCGCAATTCGGCAAAGCGTGAGACGACATTCAATGGTTTTCCGCTCGCATGTCCATGGCCCGTGCAGACAGTATTGTCCCCGGAGTTTTTCCCCGATGAAGAACTGCGGGCCGAGCTTCCACAGGCTCAGCCTTAGTTCTACGCACCGGATGTGGCCGCGTCCGATGACCGGCGCCGCTCCTGGCCGGCGCGGCTCGACGCAGGGGACTGACCCTCGGCCTGCGGCCCGGATCGTGGCCGCAGGCGTGCCGGGGTCTGTCCCCGGTACATCTGTGTCCCCGGTACATCTGTGCCGCCAGCTGGGGGACAGACCCCGCGGTTAAGCTGCCGGGTCCAGCAGTGACGGTGCGGCGCTGGGGTCGGTCCCTTGCGGGTGCAATACGGGCTCAGCGGTGGGGGTGCCACGGCCGCGCCCGTGTACGAATGTTGGACTCCGCTGGGCGCACGCTAGTTCCATGCTCCGGTAGAGCTGTTCAGGCGAGGTGGGCTTATGCAGCAACGGCACGCCGCTGGCGCGCGCTTCGCGCAGGCGGGCGGGGGCGGTGTCGCCCGTGATCAGCAGGGCTGCTATTGGCGTGCCAGCCTGCGCGCGCAGCGTAGCGATGGCTTCCGCCCCCGTGCGCTGCTCGCGCAGCCGGTAGTCGCTGATGATCATGTCGGGCCGCCACGTGTGTGCCAGCGTGAGCGCCGTTTCGATGCCGTCGGCCACCTGGCAGTCGCAACCCCAGCCGGCCAGCAATTGCTGCATGCTGACGCGCACGATCGCATCGTCGTCGATCACCAGCACGCGTTGCGGCAATGCGCCCCGCGCAGGTGCGTCCAGTGCCAGCAGGGCGGGCGAGGTCGGCGACGACAGTGCCGGCATGGATGCCAGCGGCACGGCCAGCCGGAACACGCTGCCCCGTCCGGGCCGTGACGCCACCGTCAATGCATGTCCCAGCAACTGCGCCAGGCCACGCGCGATGGACAGGCCCAGGCCCAGGCCTTTCTGCCGGTCCCGCTCCGGATTGCCCAGCTGGTGGAATTCGCGGAACACTTCCTCCTGCTGCTCGGGCGCGATGCCGATGCCGCTATCCCACACTTCCAGCACGGCGTGCGCACCGCGCCGGCGGCAGGCCACCAGCACCCCGCCTTGCTCGGTGTAGCGCACGGCGTTCGTCACCAGGTTGCGCACGATCAGTTCCAGCAAGCTCCGGTCCGAGCACAGCGCCAGGCCGCTGTCGCGCGTGCGGTACACCAGGCCCTTGGCGTTCGCTTGCGGTGCCAACTCGCTTTCCAGCTTGGCCAGCAGCGGCTGCAGCGCGAACGCTTCGATCTGCGGTTCGATCACCCCGGCCTCGATGCGCGAGAAGTCGAGCAGCGTATGCAGCATGTCGGCCGACGCTTCGGACGCGGCGCGGGCGCTGGCCAGCACCGTGCGCTGCTTGTCGTTGAGCGGCGAACGGGCCAGCACTTCGAGGAACAGGCCTTGCGCATGGATGGGCTGGCGCAGGTCGTGGCTGGCGGCGGCCAGGAAGCGCGACTTGGCCAGGTTGGCTTGCTCGGCCGCGTGCAGCGCTTGCCGGGCGCGGTCGCTTTCGATGCGCAACTGCCGGATCAGGCCGATGTTGTCGAACTTCAGCTGGATGGCGGCGCGCGCCGCCCGGGCGCTGTTGCGTCCCTGGCTGAGCAGGCTGAGGAAATACACCACCACGGCCAGGCTCAGGGTGCGGAACGGCAGGTCATCGAGCGACCATGCCTTGAGCGCGAGCGCACCGAGCTCGAATACGCAGAAGATGGCGAACACGCTGAGCACGGGCGACAGCATCGACATGGCGTTGCCGACGATGCCGGACAGCACGGCCACCACCAGGATGCTGTTGGCCGTCGACGTGGGATCGAAGCCGGTCCAGGCCAGCGCGCCCCAGGCCGCGCCATCGATGGCCGTCAGCGCCAGCATCCAGCGCTCCAGCCGGTACGCGCGCCACGGTCCGATGCGCCCGCGCAGGATGCGGCGCGCATCCCAGCAGCCAAAGCACTTGGAGCCGATCACGGCGCCGCACCACAGCCGCAGTCCCGCCACGTTGGCTGGCGTGGCCAGCGTGTACAGCAGCAGCGACGCCACGGCGATGGTGGGCAGCAGTGAACTGCCCATGTTGCCCAGCAACAGGCGCATCTGTTCGGCCCGGATCAGGCCTTCGGCGCGCCGCGCCGTGCCCGGCCTAGCCAACCAGACCCCGGCTGCGGGCCGCATAGGCCGCCTCGGCCCGGCTCACCACTTGCAGCAGGGCCAGCAGCGCCTGCACGTGGCCGCGCACCGTGTTCTCGGACAGGTTCAGGCGCCGCCCGATCAGCTTGTTCGACATGCCCTGGCACAGCAGGTCCAGCACTTCGCACTGGCGCGGCGTCAGGCGCGGGGTGGCGGTGCGCGATGGGGATGGCGTCAGCGCGCCCGGTTCGGCCCGCATCACGGCAGCGATGCCGTCAAGGATGCTGGCGGCCGGCTCGCCCTTGGAAATGTAGCGCAGCGCGCCGTGTTCGAGTGCGCGGCAGGCCGTGTCCGCGCTGTCGTCGGCTGACAACACGACGATGGCGCAGTCAGGCCATTTGTGCCGCAGCAGGGTCATGCCGTCCATGCCGTTCAGGCCGGGCAGTTGCAAGTCCAGCAGCACCACGGTGGGCACGGGGGCGTCGCGCTGGCCGTGGACGGCCTCGTCCAGCGTGGCCGCCTCGCGCAGCGGCACGCCGGGGTGGGCGCTCTCCAGCGTCATGCGCAGCCCGGCCCGGAACAGGGCGTGATCGTCGATCAAAAGGAAGGAATGGTTCATGTCGATATTACAACCCAGCGCGCCCGGCGCCACAAGGGCCGTGTCACATTTCAGTCCAAACAGACTATTTTGCTGGAAATGATAACAAATTACCATTATTCGTGATCGGCGGGCCCATCGCAGGCCCGCCACGCAGATCCGGTCCGGCCGTGCGCCGGCACCGCCAACTCCACAACTGAAGGGAATTCGATGAAATCGACTTTGCTCGCGCTGCTGCTGGCAGGCGCCGCCACCGGCTCCGCCATGGCCCACGACTACACCGTGCCGCTGCTGCAATCGCCCTACCATCCCAACGAATGGACGGGCAGCTTCAACCTGAGCCTGCCCGAGCCCATCGACGGCAATTTTTTCCGCGACACCTACACCTTCTCGCCCACGCTGAACGGCAATTTCATGGCCAACGGCGGGGTGGTGAATTTCTACGGCAGCGAATCGCAGCATATCCGCTTTACGGACGTGACCCTGAACGGCAAGAAGCTGGACATCGCCGACGGCCTGTTTGTCAGCGGCGCCCACCTGTTCGACACGGGCTTCAGCGGCCCGCTGGTGCTGACTGTCAGCGGTTTCGCCGGCCCGTCGGCCAGCTATTCGGGCGGTTTGAACATCACCACGGCCGTGCCGGAACCTGAAACCTACGGCATGCTGCTGGGCGGCCTGGCGCTGGTGGGCATGGTGGCCCGTCGCCGCCGCGCGGTGTAAGGAGGGATGCGATGGCGCCAGCCTCTGGCGCCATCGTTTTCGCGCGCTGGCTGTTCAGTCGGCCAGCACGTTGAGCACTTCATAGCAAGCGCCCATGGTGTGGTAATCCGTCTTGCCGGCCGGGCTCTTTTCGTCGCTGAGCTTGCGGTTGTCGGCGCTGAGCAGGCGATACCACGCGCCGTGCTGGTGGTCGATCATGTGCGCCCAGCTGTATTGCCACAGCTGTTCATACCAGTCCCAATACGCAGGATCGCCCGTGCGCGCGGCCAGCAGCGCGGCCGCGGCCAGGCTTTCGGCCTGCACCCAGAAGTATTTGTCGCTGTCGCAGATGCTGCCATCGGGCGCGAAGCCGTAATAGATGCCGCCATGTTCGCCATCCCAGGCCTTGGCCAGCGCCTGGTCGAACAGGGCACGGGCGCGCGGCAGCAGCCAGTCGGACGGGCCGGCCAGCCGCACGGCGTGGCGCTCCAGGATCAGCAGCAGCTTGGCCCATTCCGTCAGGTGGCCGGGCTGGTAGCCCCACGGCCGGAAGATATTGGTCTTGTCGTGGCGGTTGTAGTCGCCGTCCACCGACCAGTCCTGGTGGTAGTGCTCCCAGATCAGGTCATCGGCCAGCGCCGCCTGGCGCACGGTGATATTGCGGGCCAGCGTTTCCGCCCGGTGCAGGTAGCGCAATTCGCCCGTGGCCTCGAACGCGGTCAACAGCGCTTCGCAACTGTGCATGTTGGCGTTCTGGCCGCGATAGGGCGATAGTTGCGACCAGTCCGCGCTCGCTTCATCGGCATACAGGCCGTATGGGGCCTGCCAGAAGCGTTCCTCCATCAGTGCATAGGTTTCCGCAATCCACACGCGCGCTTCGGCCACGCCAGCCATCAGCGCCTGCGAGTAGGCCAGCAGCACGAAGGCCAGGCCGTAGCAGTGGTTGGTGCCGTCCGTGATGGTGGCTTGGCCGTCGCGCCAGTCCAGCTCCCACGCATAGCCGCCGGTCGATGCATCGCGGTGCGCGCCGCGCAGGAAGGCCAGGCCGTGGCGCACGCGTTCCAGGTAGATCGGCTGCTGGAAGTGGCGGAACGCCATCGCGTAGTTGAAGACGAAGCGGGTGCTGCTGACCAGGTGGCGGCTGCGTGCGTTGTACACGGTGCCGTCATCCTTGAAGTAGTGGTAAAAGCCGCCGCTGCCATCCACGCAGCGCGGTTCGTAGAAACGCATGGTGTGCTGGATGTGCTGGAGCAGCGTGGCGCGGGAGCGGAAGTTCGGTGTCGTCGTCATGGTAAGGAACCGTTGCGGAAGTGAGATGTGTCGGTGGCGTGCCGATGCTTGTCGTGTCAGGCCGGCGTCGCGCTCAGGCGCTGTTGCGGCCCGCGTGGCTGGGGCAGGGCGGCGCGCGCCGATCCGGTGTGCGCGCCCAGCTTGAAGATGCCGACCGCGCGCGCCAGGTTGGTGGCCTGTTCCTGCATGCTTTCGGCCGCCGCTGCGGCCTGTTCGACCAGGGCCGCGTTCTGCTGGGTCATGGCGTCCATCTGGCCCACGGCGCGATTCACTTCCTCGATGCCCACGCTCTGCTCCTGGCTGGCGGCCGTGATGTCGTGCATGAAGTCGGCCACCTGCTGCACGGCGGTCACGATGCGCTCCATGGTCTGCCCGGCCGAATCGACCAGCTTACCGCCGGCGTCCACCTGTTCGACCGAATTGCCGATCAGGGTCTTGATCTCCCTGGCCGCGCCGGCGCTGCGCTGGGCCAGGTTGCGCACTTCGGACGCCACCACGGCGAAGCCGCGCCCCTGTTCGCCGGCGCGCGCCGCTTCCACGGCGGCATTCAGCGCCAGGATATTGGTCTGGAACGCGATCGAGTCGATCACGCCGATGATGTCCACGATCTGGTATGAACTGGCCTTGATGGTGGCCATGGTCTGCACCACGTCGGCCACGATCTGTCCCCCTTGCGCGGCCACGGCCGATGCCGACACGGCCAACTGGTTGGCCTGCTGCGCGTGCTGGGCGTTCTGGCGCACGGTGCCCGTCAGTTCCTCCATCGAGCTGGCGGTCTGTTCCAGCGCGCTGGCCTGGGCCTCCGTGCGCGAGGACAGGTCGGCGTTGCCGCTGGCGATCTCGCGCGAGGCGACCGTGATCGACTCGGTGCTGGTGCGCACCGCGCCCACGGTGGCGGCCAGGCTGTCGTTCATGCTGGCCAGCGCGCGCAGCAGCTGGCCCGTTTCATCCTGCGCGCCCACGGCCACACGCTGGGTCAGGTCGCCGCCGGCCACGCGGGTGGCCAGTTCCAGCGCCTGTTGCAGCGGGCGCGTGATGCTGCGGCTCAGGCGCAGCGCCACCACCACGGCCAGCGTCATGGCCACGGCGCAGATCAGGGCCATGATGACGGTGGCATGGGCGCTGTCGTCCTTGAAGCGGCCGATGCCGGCGCCGATTTCCTGGTTCTGCAGGGCCGCCAGCTGGTCCAGGCCAGCGAGCCACTTGTCCTGCAGCGGCGCCACCTGCGTGGTCAGCACCTTGAGCGCCTGGCCCGCGTTGAAGCCGGCCACGTATTCCTGCGCTTCCTTGAAGTAGGGCAGGCTGGTTTGTTGGTAGCCGTGCATTTCATCCACGATGGCGCGTTCGGCCGGATTCAGGCCCAGCGCGGCCAGCTTCGCTTCGTTGTCGCGGTAGCGCTGCTGTTCGAGGCCGATGTTGGCCATCTCCTTCTGCATCTGGTTGAGGTCGGCCGTGGCGCCGATGTTGCGGGCGGCCAGGCCCTGGTGGAACAGGTTCTGGCGCATGGCCGCCACCAGCGCGGACTTGGCGTTGCTTTGATCGACCGAGCGCGTCAGGCTGGCGCCGGCCTGGCGCGAGGCCAGCGCGGCGATGGCGGTCATGCCGGCCATCAGCGCCAGCATCAGGCCAAAGCCCAGCATCAGGCGGTAGCCGATCTTGATATCGTTGAGCTTCATGTCAGTCTCCATGACGCCGGTCGTGGCCCGCGTCTTTAGTATGCATACGGGTGAAGCGGTCCGCAGCCGCGGGGATGCGGGCGGGGAAAACGGGAGGGGAGGAAAGCGGCCGCCGCAGGGAACGGCGGCCGGGTTGAATCGTTTACTGGCCCAGGTCGATGCGCTTTTCGGTCGTGGGATCGAAGAACACGGCTTTCGACAGGTCGAACGCCAGCTTGGTGTGCAGGCCGGCCGTCGCTTCCGCGCGCGGGTGCGTGCGGCAGGTGGCGCGGATGCCGTTGAACCAGGCGAACACCAGCGTGTCCGGGCCGGTCGGTTCCGTCATCTCGACCAGGCACTCCACTTCCGTCGGGTGGTAGGGGTCGGCGCTGGTGGCGCGGCGGGCGCTGACGGCGTCCGTCACGTGCTCGGGGCGGATACCGAGGATGATGTCGCGGCCCGCGTGCTTGGGCAGCACCGTGCCTGGCACCGGCAGCAGCGTGGTCTGGCCCGCGTGTTCCAGCGTGAACGCGATGTTGGCGCCATCCTGCACCAGCTTGCCGCGCAAGAAGTTCATCGACGGCGAGCCGATGAAGCCGGCCACGTACAGGTTGTCGGGACGGTCGTAGATGTCCTGCGGGCTGCCGAACTGCTGCACCACGCCGTCGCGCATCACGGCGATGCGGTCGCCCAGCGTCATGGCCTCGATCTGGTCGTGGGTCACGTAGACGATGGTCGAACCGAGGCGCTGGTGCAGCAGCTTGATCTCGGCGCGCATTTCCACACGCAGCTTGGCGTCCAGGTTCGACAGCGGTTCGTCGAACAGGAACAGCGACGGATCGCGGGCGATGGCGCGGCCCATGGCCACGCGCTGGCGCTGGCCGCCCGACAGCATGGCCGGCTTGCGGTCCAGCAGGTGGGCCATCTGCAGCGTGTCGGCCACGCGGTTGACGATCTTTTCCTGTTCGTCCTTGGGCACCTTGCGGATGCCGAGGCCGAACGAGATGTTCTCGCGCACCGTCATGGTCGGATACAGTGCGTACGACTGGAACACCATGGCGATGTCGCGCGACTTGGGCGGGATGTTGTTGACCACGCGGTCGCCGATGCGGATCTCGCCGTGCGAGATGTTTTCCAGTCCCGCGATCATGTTGAGCAGGGTGGACTTGCCGCAGCCTGAGCCGCCCACCAGGATCAGGAACTGACCGTCCTCGATCTCCAGATCGATGCCCTTGAGGATTTCTGCGCCGTTCGGATAAACCTTGCGCACGTTACGAATAGATAAGCTAGCCATGCTGATGTCTCCTGAAGGCGCCGGCCACGATGCCGGCGCCGAATGTGTGTATTAGCCCTTGACCGCGCCGGCCGTCAGGCCGCGCACGAAGTATTTGCCCGCCACCATGTACAGCACCAGCGTAGGCAGGGCGGCGATGATGGCGGCGGCCATATTGACGTTGTACTCGGTCACGCCGGTGGAGGTGTTGACCAGGTTGTTCAGCGCCACCGTCACCGGCTGCGCGTCCGAACCGCCGAACACCACGCCGAACAGGAAGTCGTTCCAGATCTGCGTGAACTGCCAGATGAAGCACACCATGAAGATGGGCAGCGACAGCGGGAAGATAATGCGGCGGTAGATGGTGAAAAAGCCGGCGCCGTCGATGCGGGCCGCGTTCACCAGTTCATCGGGCACCGACACGTAGTAGTTGCGGAAGAACAGGGTGGTGAAGGCGATGCCGTAGATGATGTGCACCAGTACCAGGCCGGTGGTGGTGTTGGCCAGTTCGGCCAGGCCCAGCAGGCGCGCCATCGGCAGGATCACCACCTGGAACGGGATGAAGCAGCCCACCATCAGGGCCGTGAACACCACGTTCGAGCCACGGAAGCGCCAGTGCGCCAGCACGTAGCCGTTGAGCGAACCGATCAGGCTGGAGATCAGCACGGCCGGAATCACCATGCGCACCGAGTTCCAGAAGTAGGGCTGCAGGCCGCCGCAGCTGACGCCCGTGCAGGCGCTGTCCCAGGCCTTGCCCCAGGCCGCCGTGGTCGGGTGCAGCGGGAAGGCCAGCAGGTTGCCGGTGCGGATCTGGTCCAGCGTCTTGAACGAGGTGGTCAGCATCACGTACAGCGGCGCCAGGTAATACAGGGCCACCAGCACCAGCAGGGTGTAGATGGCGATGCGGCCCACCGTCACGCGGCCGCCGTCGATGTTCAGATTAGCGTCCATTGCGCGCTCCTTTGGTTTCCATGTACATCAGCGGTACCAGCACGGCCAGCACCGTGGCCAGCATCATCATGGCCGACGCCGCGCCCAGGCCCAGCTGGCCACGGGTGAACGAGAACTGGTACATGAAGATGGCCGGCACGTCGGAGGAGGTGCCGGGGCCGCCGGCCGTCAGCGCCATCACCAGGTCGAAGCTCTTGATGGCGATGTGCGCGAGCACCAGCAGCACGCTGAAAAAGACCGGACGCAAGGAGGGGATGACAATACGCCGGTAAATCGTGGGCAGGCTGGCGCCATCGACCATGGCGGCCTTGATGATGGCGTCGTCGACGCCGCGCAAACCCGCCAGGAACAGGGCCATGACGAAGCCGGACGATTGCCATACGCCGGCGATCACCACGGTGTAGATCGACATGTCGGAATTGACCAGCCAGTCGAAGCTGAAATTGGCGAAGCCCCAGTCGTGCATCATCTTCTCCAGGCCCAGGCCGGGGTTGAGGATCCACTTCCAGGCCGCGCCGGTGACGATGAACGACAGCGCCATCGGGTACAGGTAGATGGCGCGCAGCGCACCTTCGTGGCGGATGCGCTGGTCCAGCAAAATGGCCATGGTCAGGCCGATGGCCAGGCAGACCAGGATGAACAGGCCGCCGAAGATGCCGAGATTGGCGGCGGCGGTCCACCAGCGGTCGATCTCGAACAGGTTGGCATACTGGCCGAAGCCGGCATACTCGTAATTGGGCATCATGCGCGAGTCGGTCAGCGACAGCCAGGCCGTCAGGCCGATGAAGCCATACACGAACACGAGCGAGGCGATGATGGTGGGCGACAGCACCAGGCGTGGCAGCCAGGTGTCGGCCAGGCCGGCGAAGCGGCTGGCGCGGGCCGGGGCGCGGGCCGCGCTGGCGGCGGCCGGGCTGGCCGGGGTTGCGGTTGTAGCGGACATGGGGTTCTCCAGGGCGAGGGGGGCGGCCGGCCCGCGCTCCAGGGGGCGGGAGCGCGGCGGCCGCGGCCTCTGCGCGCGGACGACGGTCCGCGCGACAGCGTTACAGCGTTACTGCTTGGGTTACAGCTTGGTTGCAGCCTTCGTACAGGCCAGGTTGCGGCCTGCTTTGCCGCCTTGGCGACGGCGTTCTTACTTCGTCTTGGCGGCCTTGGCCAGCGCTTGCACGGCGGCCTGCGGCGTCATCGACGAGTTCATGAACTTGGCGATCACGTCCTGGATCGCGCCGGCCTTGGCCGAGTCGATCGCCATGCCGTGGGCCATGGACGGCTCGAGCGTGCCGGCCTTGCTGCTGGCGGCCATGTCGTCCATCGAACGGATGGCGCAGGAGTCGAACTTGGCGCGCGAGACGCCGGAGCGGACCGGGATCGAACCCTTGTTCAGGTTGAACACTTCCTGGAACTCGGGGCTCATCACGGCGTTGGCCAGGGTCAGCTGGGCCTTCTGCTCCTCGGCGCTCTTGACCTTGAACATGGCCAGCGAGTCGATGTTGAAGGTGTATGACTTCTCGGTGCCCGGTGCGGGCAGGCACAGGAAGTCCTTGCCCGGCACCTTGCCGGCGGCCGTGAATTCGCCCTTGGCCCAGTCGCCCATGAACTGCATGCCGGCCTTGCCATTGATGACCATGGCGGTGGCCAGGTTCCAGTCGCGGCCAGCGGCGTCCTTGTCGATGTAGGTCTTGATCTTGCCCAGCGTTTCAAACGACTTGACCATGGTTGGGCTGGTCAGGGCGGCCTGGTCCAGCTTCACCAGTGCCTTGTCGTAGAACGCGGCACCGCCCACGCCCAGCACCACGGACTCGAACACGGTGGCGTCCTGCCATGGCTGGCCACCGTGGGCCACGGCCACCATGCCGGCAGCCTTGATCTTGTCGGCGGCGGCGAAGAATTCATCGAAGTTGGTCGGGGCCTTGGCGCCGGCCTTGGCCAGCACGGCCGGGTTGACCCACAGCCAGTTCACGCGGTGCACGTTGACCGGCACGGCGACATAATGACCCTGGTACTTCATCACCTTGGTGACGACGGAGGGCAGCAGGGATTCCCACTTGCCTTCGGTGGCGGCCGCGTCGATGTTGGCCAGCACGCCTTCCTGGCCCCATTCCTGGATCGATGGGCCCTTGATCTGGGCCGCGGTGGGAGCGCTGCCGGCGATCACGCGTGCCTTCAGGGCGGTGGTGGCGTTTTCGCCCGCGCCGCCGGCCACGGCGAAGTCTTTCCACGCCACGCCTTTGGCTTCCATCATCTTCTTCAGTTCGGCGATCGATTTGGCTTCGCCACCGGAAGTCCAGTAGTGCAGCACTTCGACCTGGGGGGCGGCCATGGCGGCGGAAGCGGCGACGGCGGACAGCAGCAGGGCGGCTTGGACGAGAGGTTTGAGGGTCATGTTATATGTCTCCGTATGTGGATTGATGTAACTTTATTAATCTATCACGATTGCGCGCCGGCACCTGAAATACTGGTTGGGGTGCCGGACGCGCGGCTTAGGCTACGGGTAAAGCGGGGTGTCGGGCTGGCAGATTGCCGGGCCGATTACCACCAGGCTTCCATCTGCAGGCCGATCGAGGAACCACTGGTGCCGTTGCCGTACACGGGGCCGGAATTGTTGGCCGCGTTGACCAGGGCCGTCGCTTCCTTGTTCCACTTGCCATAGGTGAAGTAGGCGCGCAGTTCAGGACGCTGCCAGAAGCCTTCGCCCACGGTGATGGTCGGGGCGATGGTCAGCTTGGTCAGGCGCGCCGTCTCGCCGGTGGTGCCCGACTTCAGGCCCGTCACGCCCAGTTCGGCCTGCAGCTTGAAGTTTTGCGCGAAGGCGTACACGGGACGGATACCGGCCGTGGTCCAGGTGGTGCTGCCGTTGGCATCGGACTTGTCCTTCTGCCACAGGGCCACCATCTCGGCGCTGAACTGCTTGGTGGGCTGGATCCACAGGTCGTCGAACACGCGCACGCGGGTCACGTCGGAGCCGAGCGTGGTGCTGCCCGAGGAACCGATACGCGCGCAGCAAGGACCGCCGATGCCGGTGCCAGGGCCAACGCCGTACTGCACGCCGAAGGTGTTGCCGCCGCCGAAGGTGCCGGCCTGCTTGTGGAACAGCGAGGCGTTCCAGCCGTTGTGGTCCTGGGTGCCCTTGCCCTGGGCCGTGACGATGGTGAAGGCGGCGTCCAGCGTGCCGCCGGCGTTGACGGGCAGGCCTTCGTACACCAGGTTCTGGCGGACCGCGGCCGTGGTGTTGACGACGGTCGACAGGTTGGGGTCGTACTGGTTCTGGTCGTTATCCTTGAACACGGCGTAGCTGATCTTGCCTGGGCCCAGGTTGATCTTGTCCAGGCCGCCGCCGGTGCCGTTCATGTTAATGAACTGCATGTCCAGCATGTGGATGTCAGGACGGTAGTAGTAACGCTTGCCGATCCAGACCGTGCCGCCGTTCATGAAGGGCAGGTTGCGTGCTTCCACGTAGGCCTTGGCCAGGTTCAGCGGGGCGTTGCCGAAGTCGGAGCCGTTCTTGTAGGCGTTGGCCCACAGGGTGCCGACGAAGGTGGCGCCGTTCTCCGACTTGGCCAGTTCGTGGGTATAGCCGAATTCGGTGTAGCTGTCGCACTCGTTGCCCAGACGGTAGCTCTGGGTGGGGCCGCCCAGGCCGAAGCAGCTTTGCGGGCCGTGGGTCGAGCTGGCGCCGGCGCCGGCGCGGAGGTAACCGTGGAAGCCCTCGGTATCGTTGAAGGCGTCGGCGTGGGCGACGCCGCTGGCCAGGGCCAGGGCCAGCATGGCCGGGAGGGTTTTCAGGACGGTATGTTTCATTACGACAGTCTCCTCGTTGGTTGTCAGTGCGGACCCGGATGCGTCGGCATTTCTGCCGCGGTATCTCTCGTTCCATGCCGGCGTACCTGCCACACTTGTGTTGCTGCTGCGGTGGATGTTGTAGTTTTTTGCTACGGCAAGTGCACAGTAACATCGGCCCTTTTGTGATGCTACTCAGACACTTTTCCGATTTTGAAATATGGTTAAGTGCTTGATTTAATGGCGTTTATGCGTTTTTTGGTGCTGGCCAGTGCTTACATTTCTTTACAATGGCCGGGCGCGCGGGATGGCCGTTCTGGCTGTCATGGCGGGCGCCGCGGCCCGCGGAGCGGTATGCCGGCCGCTGCAACAAAACGCAACAATTCCAAACGCTTTCTTGCAAAATGCTGAACATGCTTACCAACGTTTGTTGCGCGAGTTAAGGTATAGTCTCAGCGGCAAGATGGCGGACATATCGCCGCGAGGCAAAAGAACAGGTTCATCCGACGAGGTGGATCGTCGCTGGAGTGAGGAGACATGGTGAAAACGCTGCGCCGGCTGCTGCCGCTGGTGTGCCTGGCCGCATGGGGCGCCGCCCAGGCGGACGGCCTGCAAGTGCTGCATTGGTGGAAATCGGCCAGCGAACGCAAGGCTGTCGACCTGGTCGCCGCCCGCCTCAACGACGAAGGCATCGCCTGGCGCGATGGCATGATCCCCAACGGTTCCGGCGTGGGCGCCGGCATCGTGCTGCGCAGCCGCATGCTGGCCAAGGATGCACCCGAAGTGGCGCAGGTGAATGGCATCGTGATCCGCGACTGGGCAAGGCTCGGCCTGCTGCTGGACCTGGACGCGGTGGCCGCCGCTGGCAAGTGGGACAAGCTGCTGCAGCCGACCGTGGCCGCCGCCATCCAGTCCGACGGCCATGTGTACGCGGCGCCGCTGGGCATCCACCGCATCAACACCCTGTTCTACAACCGCAAGCTGTTCAGCCAGTTCAAGCTGAGTCCGCCTGCGACCTGGGCCGAATTCGAGCACGTGGCCGCCGTGCTGCAGCAGGGCGGCGTGGTGCCCTTGGCCCAGAGCAGCGAACCGTGGCAGGTGGCCACGCTGTTCGAGACGCTGGTGCTGTCCGAAGGCGCCGAGCTCTACCGCGCCCTGTTCCAGCGCCGCGACGCGGCCGCCTACGCCGACCCGAAGCTGGCCAACGCGCTGACCCGTTTGCGCCACCTGAAAAAATGGATGGACCAGCCGGTGCCCGAGCGCACCTGGGACGACGCCACCGGCGAGCTGGCCGATGGTAAAGCGGCCATGCTGGTGATGGGCGACTGGGCCAAGGGGGAGCTCGTCACGCGCGGCCTGGCCGTTGATGATGGCTTCGGCTGCGCCGTCGTGCCCGGCACGGCGAACTACCACCTGTACAACATCGACACGCTGAGCATGCTGGCCACGCGCGAATCGCACCGGCCGGCCCAGGAAAAGCTGGCCGCCCTGATCATGACGCCGGCGCTGCAGAACGACTACAATCAGATCAAGGGTTCCATTTCCGTGCTGCGCAATCCCGCGCTGGCGAAGATGGACAGTTGCGCGCGCGCTTCCTACAAACTGTTTTCCAGCGGCCCCGCAGCCCAGATCCCCAGCCTGGTGCACCGCATGGCCACCGACGAGATCGTGCGCGACGCCATGGTGGCCGAGCTGCACCGCTATTTCCTCGACGATGGCGTCACCGTGGCCGATATCCAGCGCCGCCTGGCCACCATCGCGCGCACCTACACCAAGACACACTAGGCAACACCATGCGTAAGATACTGATAGTCGACGACGACCAAAAGACCCGTACCCTGCTCAAGACCTACCTGGAGAAGAACCAGTACGACGTGGGCCTGGCCCACAACGGCGAAACCTTCACGGCCGAGTTCAACCGCTATGCCGACGAATTGTCGCTGGTGATCCTGGACGTGATGCTGCCCGACACGGACGGCTTTGCCCTGTGCAAGATGGTGCGGCGCCGCTCCAACGTGCCCATCATCATGCTCACGGCCAGCTCGGACGAGACGGACCGCGTGGTGGGGCTGGAACTGGGTGCCGACGACTACATCTCCAAGCCCTACAGCCCGCGCGAGCTGCTGGCGCGCATCAAGGCCATCCACCGCCGCACCGGCATGGACAATGTGGCCGCGCCACGCTTCTACCGCTTCGTCGGCTACACGCTGGACACGGTCGAACGCACCGTCACCGGCCCCAACGGCGAGCACGTGCCGCTGACGGGGCTGGATTTCCAGCTGCTCAAGTATTTTGTCGAACACGCGGGCGACATCCTGGACCGCAATGTGCTCTGCGAGGAAACCCGTGGCCGCGACGCCGGCCCCATGGACCGTTTCCTCGATGTGCAGATCAGCCGCCTGCGCCTGCGCCTGAACGACGGCGGCCGCCAGCCGCTGTTGATCAAGACCGTACGCGGCGCCGGCTATGTATTTTCCGCCGATGTTACGGCCAGCAATGTCTAAGCTGCGTCCGGGCCGCTGGCTGGCGCGCGTCCTGCCGCCCTCGCTGCTGGGCCGGCTGGTGGTGGTGATGGTGGCGGGCGTGCTGCTGACCCAGCTGGCCGGCAACTGGCTGTGGGCTACCCAGCGCCACGCGGAAGCGGAAGTGGAAGTGCGCACCGCTACCCAGCACCTGGCCCACAGCGCATCGAAGGTGGTGCGCTTCTTCCTGAGCCTCCCAGCCAATTACCGGCCGCTCATCATCCAGCAATTCCGCGAGATGGGCGGCACGCGCTTTCTCGTCAACGTCAACCGGGCGCCGGTGGAGATACCCGGCATCGGCGAACAGGCCTTGGCCGAGGTGGCCAAGGCGCAAGTGCGCACCACGCTCAAGGAGGACGTGCCCAACCTGAGCAAGCTGCGCATCGATTTCGCCTGGCCCGACCACCTGCCCGTCAGCGACGACGGCACCACGCTCAACGACATGCCCGAAGGCTGGGTGCAGAACGTGGTGCTGACCAAGCCGGCGCCGGCGCCCATCCTGCTGATCCAGGCCGAGATGGGGCCGGGCAACTGGCTGTACCTGGCCACGCTGATGCCCAATCCGTATTTCCTCGACAGCGGCAACCCGCTCACGCGCGACCGCGTGTTGCTGCAGGCGTTGTCGCTGGGCGCCGTGCTGTTGCTGTGCATTCTCGTGGTGCGCTGGACCACGCGGCCGCTGGCGGCCTTGTCGGAAGCGGCCACCGCCTTCGGCAACGGCGAACGGATGCCGGAATTGCCGGAGACGGGCAGCCGCGAATTCGTCAACACGGTGCGCGCGTTCAGCGCCATGCGCGAACGCATCAACCGCTACATCGCGGACCGCGAGCGGCTGTTCGTCTCCATCTCGCACGACCTGCGCACGCCCATCATGCGCCTGAAGCTGCGCACGGAATTGCTCGACGATGAACAGTTGCGCGACGAATTCCACGAAGACCTGGACGAGCTGGAAATGATGGTCAAGGGCGCGCTGCAGACTGTCAAAGATAGCGACATCCACGAGAACCCTACCGAGATCCGGCTCGACGCCTTGCTCGGCCGCATGGTGCGCGATGCGCGCCTGGCCGGCCATCAAGTGTCGTTCACCGCCTCGGGCCTGAGCGTGGCGGCCAAGCCGCTGGCGCTCAAGCGCGCCATCGGCAACCTGCTCAACAACGCCATGCATTACGGCAAACAGGTGGAGCTGGCGGTGGAGCCGCGCGGCACCAACATCGCCATCGTGATCCGCGACCATGGGCCCGGCGTGCCGCCCGAGGCGCTCGCGAGCCTGGCCGAGCCGTACGTGCGGCTCGAACATGGCCGCGAGCAAAACAGCAGCGGCATGGGCCTGGGGCTGGGCATCGCGCGCGGCATCGTGCAGGCGCACGGCGGCGAACTGCTGCTCGACAATCACCCCGAAGGCGGCTTCCGTGCCACCATCGTGCTGCCCGGCGCGGCCTTCACGCCGCTTGATAGCTGAGCTCGTTTGGCGGGTGGCCCCCGGCCCTTGTGTCCCGCTGATGCGTCGCCATCGACATGGCGCGTGCGCCTTGGTAGCATGGTCGAAGGGGGCGCTATGAGACGGTTCGTTCACGCGATGAAGGATGGGTTCGCCAGCGTGGCGGCCAGGTGTTGCGCCCTGTTGCTGGCGCTGGCCTGCGCGTCGCCGCTGGCGCGGGGCGCGCAGCAAGATGCGATCGTCGTCGGGCAGGCGCCGGCCCAGGTCCAGCAACTGGTGCTGCGCGCCATGCAGCGTCTGGCGCCCGCTGGTGAAGCCCATCGCCGCTACCACATGACGCTGCCGTTCGGCGCGCCGTTGTTCCCGCCGGACACGGATCTGGCGCTGTCGCCCACGCCGGAGTTGGCGCGCTGGCTGCAATTGCCAGCCGACGCGCGCCGCCACGACGTGCTGATCGTGCCCGATGCCGATTACTACTGGGACGCGGGCGGGGCGCCGTTCTCCTGCCAGTTCATCGTCCATCTGCAAGAGCAGGGCGCGGGGCGGACCCGGCTCACGGTGCTGCAAGTGCGCCCCACCGAGCTCCATGGCAAGAAGCTCGACTTGCTGGGGCGCACCGGTCCCGGCTTCTACCTCGACATCCGCCCGGCCGCGCCGGCACCGCAGGCCAGCGCCGACCTGCTAGCGTTGCTGGCCGCTGCGCTGGTACACCCGTTGCCAGCGTCCCCATCTTCCCCAACTCCCCATTAGCCCCAGGCCGGCCGCCAACAACAGGGCCGTGGCCGGCACCGGCAAGGTTGGCGCGCCGGGCACTTGCAGCGCGAATGGTGTCGTGACCGGATCGGAGGTCTGGATCAGGCGGCCGCCAGCCAGCGGATCACCATCCCACCACTCGCCCGACAGCGTGAACACGCCGCTGTCGCTCTGGCCCGGCGTGGCGAAGGCGAAGACCTGGACCCCGTACAGGCCGGCGATGGTGGCCGCGTCGAACGCACGCGATGCGCGCGTGCCTGGCGCCAGGATGGGGAAGTCGAAATAGCTGGCGTCCGGCGTGCCGATGCTGAACGACGAAGCGCTCAGTTCGGTTGGCACGAACCAGTCCACCGTGTCGGTGTTGCCGATGTCGTAGCCCCAGCCCGTCAGTTGCCCCGGCTGGCCGGTGATGGCGCCGCCCGGCGGCGTGGCGCTGAAGGTGAAGGTGAACGGTGTGGCGCGCGCGGCCGGCGCCAGCAGCAGGCCGGCCAGCAGGCCGGTCAGTGCGCAAAAGGAAGTCAGTTTCATCAGTGTCTCCGTGCTTGCAGGTTGGGGGGCTTCACTTCGGTATCACGGCCTGCGCCTGCGCGTACGCGTACGGCACGCCCGCGATATCGGACACGGTGCCGCTTTCGCTCACGCTGAAGCGCTGCACGTCGGCCGGCGTGTTGAACGTGAGCCGCACGGTGAAGAAGCTGCCCACGTCCACGTTGGGCGTGACCAAGGGCAGGGTGGGCGACAGCGCCGTGTTGAGCGTCACCGTGCCGGTGCCACTGAGCGTGCGCAAGGCCAGCGCGGCCAGCGTCATGTTCTGCGCGGTGCCGGCGCCCGTATTGGTGAAGCGCAGGTCGATGCCCGTCACGCCCGGCGCCACCGTTTCCTGGCCGACGATCTCGGCGATGAAATTGGGCTTGCCCGGTACTTGTGCGGCGCCCGTCACGAAGCTGGTCAGCGACGCGCTGTTGTGCACGGCGGGGTCGGTGGTGCTCTGGATGGTCGCCGTCACGTTGTCGGCGCTGCCGATGCGGGCGCTGGCGGGCGGTGTCAACTGTACCGTCACATTGCCCGTCTCGCCCGCGCCCAGCGTGATGCTGGCGGGACTGACATTGCCCACGTAGTGCTGGTCGTCGGTGGCCGCGAAGCTGAAGGTGGCGGGCGCGCCATCGTTGCGCACCTGGTAGAGCAGTGCCGTCGTCATGCCGGGACGCAGGTCCTGGGGCGCGGGGGGCTTGATCGACACGGTCTGGGGCGCGACCATCATGCTGACGACGCGCTGGAACGGATAGCCGGCGCTGTCGGTGCCGCTGGCGTAGGCCAGGAACGGGCCGCCGGGCACGGTGATGGGGCCGAAGAACTTGCCGCCGTCGGTGGCGTCCTGTTCCAGCGCCAGCGGGGCGATCAGGCTGTAGTCCTTCTTGCGCAACTGGAATTGTGGGGCGCTGCTCAGTCCCGTCAGCGCCGCCATCGCGTACAGCGACTGGCCCGGCCCCGGTTCGCCATCGATGGCCAGCAAGCCCTGGTGCGGGGGCTGGGCGCCGAAGCGGGTCAGCTGGAACGAACTGAACGCGAGGCCGGCGATGCCGCTCACGTTCACGTACATGAGGCTGGACGTGTCACCCACGGTCAGCTGCCACGGCCCCGGCATCGGATGGTCGATCGAGATGATGGCGCCGCTGCTCAGGTTCAGGAAGGCCGTGGCCTTGCTGGCGTCGATCACCGCGCCATCGGGGCGCACCAGGTGGACGAACGGCGGCAAGCCCTGCACGGCCGTGCTGACCGATACGATGAGCCGCGTCAGGCTGGCATCGACCGGCACGGGGTAGGTCTTGTGCACGGGGAATTGGTCCTGCACGGACAGGATCTGCACCGCGTTGTTGCGGCCCACCAGGTCGGCCAGCTGGGTCACGGCGCCCGCCTCGCCACCGTACAGGAAGAACACCTGGCCGCCTGTTTCGGCGGCCGCCCGCAGGAAGCCGGGCGTGATCGGCGAACAGCTGCCGAACAGGATGGGGTAGATCTTGATGTCCTTGCTCTTGGCCAGGCCGATCACGGCGCCGGCCAGCGCGCCATCCTTGGCCGCCGCGTCCGTGTACATGAACAGGTCGCCGCCGGGGTCGGCCAGCGACAGGCCGTTGTAGATGCCCGTCATGGCCAGTTCCGGGCAGTCGCCGCCGCCGGACGCGCCCAGCGCGCCGATGGCCGACTTGAACGCGGTGGCGTCGTTGGTGGCCAGGTTGGGGCCCGTGTCCGGGTCGTTGAACGGCGCCAGCACGTATTGCAGCGGCTCCTCGTCCGTGCCCAGGCGGGCGTTGACGATGCTGATGGCCGAGTCGCGCACGCCGGCGATGATGTCGCCCATGCTGCCCGTGGTGTCGATGGCGAATGCCAGCGTGGGGCCGGCGCCCAGCAGGGCCTTGAGCTGGGCTGGCGTGATCTCGGCCTTGATGTCTTCCACGAACTGCTGGGTGGCGGCGATGGCGGCGGCGGCGGCCGTGTTGTGGAAGGTGCTGTGGGGCGAGATGTCGCAGTACAGCGTATCCTTGTTGATGCCTTCGCGGAAGTAGCCGAGCGGGTCGCTGGACTTGGAACTCTTGTCGAGCGGGCCGCCGTGGCTGCACTTGAAGTTGCCCGGCTTGACCCGGTCCTCGCCGCCGTAGTAGCCGCTGGTGAGCAGCGAGCCCACCAGGTTGGACGAGTTGGCGCAGGTCAGCCCCGTATCCGTGTAGCCGGAGCAGGTGGTCACGCCGGGGCCGGCGAAGGCCAGTGGGGTGGGGCGGCCGACGTCGGGATTGGCGCCGCCGTTGCCCATTTCGACCCAGTTGCTGTGCGAGTAGAAGTCCTGGATGGTGTGCAGGGCGCTGCCCAGGTTGTCGCGCGCGCCGGCGGCGTTGATGGGATCGCTGCGCAGCGCATCGAGCACGTTCTGCTTGAGCGTGGCCAGGCGCAATTGCGCGCCGACGGCGTTCTCGCCATCGAAGTGCTTGGCCGAGCTGGTCTGGTCCTCATCGACCTTGGCGTCGGCCTCGATGATGCGGTCCAGTGCCTTTTGCATGGAAGCGGTCAGCTTGGGCACGGCGAAATAGCGCTTGTCGAGTTCCTCGATGCCGCGCTGGGTGATGTCCTGGTGGGTCAGGCTGCCGGCCGACTTGGACGTGATGAAGCAGACGAAGCCGTTCTTCGGGCAGAACGCGTGGCCGGGGCCGCTGGCGCCCAGGGCCAGCGCGGCCAGCAACGGTGCCAGCCAGCGCCGGGATGGACGGCCCGGGACGTGGCGGCGATACGGTTGTTCGGTGCACATACCAACTCCTTTCCTAGGGGTGCGACAGGTTGCGGGCGGGCCGGGTGGCCCCGGAGGCGGGCACGCATATATTGTGCCGAGCGCTGTGCCGAGCCCGGCCATGCCCGTGCGCGTGGCCGGGGGCGCAGCCGGACGGGTGTGGCACTGTCAGGAATTCCGACAGCGGCGTGCGGCAGCCCGGATTTGGCAATCTGTGCTGCGATTTGTGCAGTTCGTCGCTTTCTGCTGCGCCCCGTCGCGCCCTCTGCTACATTGGCCGACGATCTGCATCCACGAGCTACGCATCCGCGAGGAAACCAATCAAATGAAAAAACTGCTCCCTGTCAGCCTGCTGCTGGCCGCCTTCTGTACGCTGTTCAACCGGGCCCAGGCCGCCGACGATTACGTCACCGAGTCGCGCCCCATCGACGGGCGCGTGGTGCGGGTGTTGCTGGACGGCGTGCTCGACCTCAAGCTGACGCGCGGCCCGCAGGCGTCGCTGACCATCGTGGCCGACAAGCGCACCATGGCGAAGATCACGGCCGCGCAGACGGGCGACACCTTGCACCTCGATACGGAAGGCCACGGCGTCAAGCTGAACCGCAACGGCGCGCGTGCCGAGCTGGTGCTGCCGGCCTTGCGCCAGGTGGTGTCGGAAGGCGTGGGCACGACGGAAGTGAACGGTTTTATGGGCGATGAACTGGAGTTGACGCTGGACGGGGCCGGCTCCATGAAGGTGGCGGGCGACTACAAGAAACTGAAAGCCAACCTGGGTGGCGTGGGCAGCATGCATTTGTGGGTCAGCGAGAACGATCTGGTGGAGCTGGACATGCATGGCGCCGGCTACATCACGCTGGGCGGGCGCAGCAAGTTGTTGCGTGCCTCGCTGGGCGGGCTGGGCGGCCTGAACGCGCAGCAGTTCCAGGCCGACGCCGTGGAGGTGGACTTGAGTGGGCTGGGCAACGCCACCGTCACGGCCCGCAACGACGCCACGCTCAACCTGAGCGGCCTCGGTTCCGTCACCGTGTACGGCAAGCCGGCCAACCGCAACGTGAGCGTGGATGGCCTGGGCAAGGTCAGCTGGAAATAAGGCGGGCGGCGCGATGATGAATAGTCAGACTTACACTTACAAACGCAACATGAAAAAAATACTCTTTGCGCTCTGTCTGCTGCTGGCCATGCAACAGGCCGCGTACGCCGGCTTCGCCGATGGCGCCATGGCTTACAACAACAAGAACTACGCGCTCGCCTACCGCGAGATCCTGCCGCTGGCCAAGGCCGGCAACGCCGACGCCGAGCACCTGCTGGGCTTGATGTACTACATGGGCCGCGGCGTGCCGCAGGATTACAAGCAGGCGCTGGAATGGCACCGCAAGGCGGCACTGCAGGGTAAGGCCGACGCGCAGTACGTGGTGGGCGCCATGTACTACACGGGCAACGCCGTGATCCAGGACCACAAGCAAGCCATCGTCTGGTTCCGCAAGGCGGCCGAGCAGGGGCATGCGGAGGCGCAGCAGGTGCTGGGCCTGATGTACCGCTATCACATCGGCGGCATGCCGCAGGATAACGTGATCGCCTACATGCTGTGGAACCTGGCCGCCGCCGGTGGCTCCGCGAACGCGGCCGAACAGCGCGCGGCCGTGCTGCGCAGCATGACGCAGGAGCAGATCGAGGAAGGCCAGGCGCTGTCGGCCGCGTGGAAGCCGAATACGCCACTGCCGCGCCAATCGCGCACAGGTGGTTGATGGCGAGGCCGAAGGGACAGATCCTCGGCTGAAGCGAGGCGGGGTCAACGAGGCGGGGTCACAGGCGGGGTCAGGTCCGGCATCGCGCCACCGTGGCGCACGAGGCGGGGGCACGAGGCGGGGGCAGGTCCGGCATCGCGCCGGCAATATGGCGTGTTGCCGGACCTGACCCCCGCCTTTTGGAACGGCCTGCGCGCGGGGCCGCCCTGAAGTACAATCTTCCCTTTCCACTCACGAGGGAAGCGTCATGCGCGCAATCGAGATCACCAGGCCGGGCCCGGCCGATGTGCTGAAACTGTGCGAACGTCCCATGCCGGCTGTCAAGGCGGGCGAAGTGCTGATCAAGGTGCATGCGGCTGGCATCAACCGGCCCGACGTGTTCCAGCGCCAGGGCAGTTATGCGCCACCACCGGGCGCTTCCGACCTGCCGGGCCTGGAAGTGGCCGGCGAGATCGTGGACGGCGACCTGGCCGGCAGCGACTTCACGCGCGGCGATATGGTGTGCGCGCTGGTGCAGGGCGGCGGTTACGCCGAGTATTGCGTGGCGCCCGTGCAGCAATGCCTGCCCGTGCCGCGCGGCCTGTCGGCGCTGGAAGCCGCCTCGCTGCCGGAAAACTATTTCACCGTCTGGAGTAATGTGTTCGACCGCGCCCACTTGCGCGGCGGCGAGACGCTGCTGGTGCAGGGCGGCACGTCCGGCATCGGCGTGACGGCCATCCAGCTGGCCGCCGCCATGGGCCACCGCGTGTTCGCCACGGCCGGCAGCGACGACAAGGCGCGCGCCTGCGAGCAACTGGGCGCCGAGCGCGGCATCAACTACAAGACCGAGGATTTCGCCGCGCTGGCCAAGTCGCTCACCAATGAGCGCGGCGTGGACGTGATCCTGGACATGGTGGGCGGCGACTACCTGCCGCGCGAAATTGCCTGCCTGGCCGACGATGGCCGCATTTCGCTGATCGCGCTGCTGGGTGGCGCCAAGGCCACGGTGGATCTGGGGCAGGTATTGCGCCGGCGCCTGACCATCACGGGCTCCACCTTGCGGCCCCGTTCCGTCGCCTTCAAGGCGGCCATCGCGGCCCAGTTGAAGCAGCGCGTGTGGCCGATGTTCGAAGCAGGCAAGATCAAGCCTGTCATTTATCAAGTGTTCCCGCTCGACCAGGCGGCCGAGGCGCACGCACTGATGGAGCGCAGCACCCACGTCGGCAAAATCATGTTGCAGGTGATTTGAAGCATTTTGGGGTGATAACGCCACAAATCCGCATCGATGCGCCAATTTTGGCCCAGCGGGACATGCCGCTGGTTTGACCGGCCTTCCGGCCGCACGTTAGAATAACGGGTTAATAAAAAATTAGGCTACTATGCGACGCAAACTCGTCATCGGTAATTGGAAAATGAACGGCAGCCTTGCCGGCAATGCGGAGTTGTTGTCCGGTATCGCCGCTGGCTTGAGCGCCTCCGGCGCGGCCTGCGCGGTCTGCGCGCCTGCGCCATACCTGGCCCAGTGCCAGGCGGCCTTGCAGGGTACGGCCATCGCCTGGGGTGCGCAGGACGTGTCGGTCCACGCGGCCGGCGCCTACACGGGTGAAGTGTCGGCCGCCATGCTGGCCGATTTCGCTTGCCGTTATGTGCTGGTGGGGCACTCGGAACGCCGCGCCTATCATCACGAAAGCAGTGAACTGGTGGCGAAGAAGGCCGTGGCCGCGCTGGCCGCCGGTTTGACGCCAGTGGTGTGCGTGGGTGAAACGCTGGCCGAGCGCGAAGCGGGCCAGACCAACTCGGTCGTGCGCGCACAGCTGGGCGCCGTGCTGGAAGCCATTGGTGCCGGCGATGTGGCGAAGATTGTGGTGGCATACGAGCCCGTTTGGGCCATCGGCACCGGCAAGACGGCCACGCCGCAAATGGCGCAGGACGTGCACCAGGTGTTGCGTGCCCAGCTGGCGGAAAAGGATGCGCAGGCCGCCGCTGGCGTGCATATCCTCTACGGCGGCAGCATGAAGCCGGACAACGCCAAGGAATTGCTGTCCATGCCAGACATCGATGGCGGACTGATCGGCGGTGCGGCATTGAAGGCAGCGGATTTCCTGGCCATCATCCACGCGCACTGAGCGCGCGGGCGGTGGGGCAGGGCGGAAGCTGAGAACTTATTTACTCTGAAAACGAAATAACATGAACACTTTGTACAATCTGATCGTTGTGGTGCAAGTCTTGTCGGCGCTGGCCATCATCGGCCTGGTGCTGATGCAGCATGGTAAGGGTGCCGACATGGGCGCTGCCTTCGGTTCCGGCGCATCGGGCAGCCTGTTTGGCGCCTCCGGCTCGTCGAACTTCATGTCCAAGTCGACCGCCGTGGCCGCGATCCTGTTCTTCAGCGCCACGCTGGGCCTGTCGTTCCTGCAAACGCACAGCAGCACCGGCGTGAGTGGCGGCGTGATGGATAAGGTGGCGGCGCCTGCGCCGGCCCCTGCCGCACCGGCTGGCGGCGCTGGCGCCATCCCTGCGACGACTGCGCCTGCTGCGGCCGCGCCTGCTGCGCCGGCTGCGCCTGCGCCGGCACCTGCCGCGCCCGCGCCCGCCGCATCGATTCCGAAGTAAGCAACAAGTCAGTCATTTGTAATACAGTAAACGTCTTGCCTATTGTTTTGGCAGTGAAAGCTGTCAAAACAATCCAAAGTGAGATTCAGTAAAGATTTATCGTTTTTCTTCCTTGTTTTAGTGCAATTCGCATTAACAAAGTGCGCAAAACACAGTAGAATAGCGGCCTTAATGAATGCCGACGTGGTGAAATTGGTAGACACGCTATCTTGAGGGGGTAGTGGCGCAAGCTGTACGAGTTCGAGTCTCGTCGTCGGCACCAAAAAATCAGAGGCCAGCAAGGGGAGTACCTAAGCTGGCTTTTTTACGAGGATGTGTCGTTCGATCCTGGTCTAAGCTGTTGATTTGGGTCGGACGTTAAGATCACTGCAACGCAATACCGCAACACTGCAGTGTGTCCTTCAACCGATCGTTCAACATCAAGCTTATCAATCGTGAACCTCGAAAATTACTTCCCCGTCCTGTTGTTCATCCTCGTCGGTCTCGGCGTTGGTATCCTGCCCCAAGTCCTGGGTCACCTGCTCGGGCCCAACAAGCCTGACTCTGCAAAACTCTCCCCCTATGAATGCGGTTTCGAAGCTTTCGAAGACGCGCGCATGAAATTCGACGTCCGGTACTACCTGGTCGCGATCCTCTTTATTTTGTTCGATCTGGAAACGGCATTCTTCTTCCCGTGGGGCGTCTCCATGCGCGAACTGGGCTGGGCCGGCTTCGTGACGATGATGGTGTTCATCGCCGAATTCGTGGTCGGTTTTTGGTATATCTGGAAGAAAGGTGCCCTTGATTGGGAATAAGCCATGGCTATTGAAGGCGTATTAAACGAAGGTTTTATCACCACCTCGGCCGACAAGCTGATCAACTGGGCGCGTACGGGTTCGATGTTCCCGATGACGTTCGGTCTGGCCTGCTGCGCGGTTGAGATGATGCACGTGGGCGCGGCCCGTTACGACATGGACCGCTTCGGCGTCGTGTTCCGTCCCTCGCCACGCCAGTCCGACGTGATGATCGTGGCCGGCACGCTGTGCAACAAGATGGCTCCCGCGCTGCGCAAGGTCTACGACCAGATGCCAGAACCGCGCTGGGTGATCTCGATGGGTTCCTGCGCCAACGGCGGCGGTTACTACCACTACTCCTACTCCGTGGTGCGCGGCTGCGACCGCATCGTGCCGGTTGACGTGTACGTGCCGGGCTGCCCGCCGACGGCGGAGGCTCTGCTGTACGGCATCATGCAGCTGCAGAACAAGATCAAGCGCACCAACACGATCGCACGCTAACGGGGCGCATCAACTATGACTACACATTTGGAAACACTGCAAAACGCCCTCGGCTCCGCCCTGGGCGATCGCGTTAGCGCCACCGTGGCGCTGGGCGAGATCACCCTGGTGGTCAAGGCCGCCGACTACTTCGACGTGATGCGCACGCTGCGCGATGACAAGTCGCTGGGCTTCGACCAGCTGATCGACCTGTGCGGCGTGGACTACCTCAACTATGGCGAAGGCGCCTGGGATGGCCAGCGTTTCGCCGTCGTGGTGCACCTGCTGTCCGTGAAGCACAACTGGCGCGTGCGCGTGCGCGTGTTCGCCGCCGACGACGACATGCCGCTGCTGCCGTCCGTGACCAGCCTGTGGCGCACCGCCAACTGGTACGAGCGCGAAGCGTTCGACGTGATGGGTATCCTGTTCGACGGCCACAACGACCTGCGCCGCATCCTGACCGACTATGGCTTCATCGGCCACCCGTTCCGCAAGGACTTCCCGGTGTCGGGCTATGTCGAGATGCGTTACGACCCGGAACAGAAGCGTGTGATCTACCAGCCTGTGACGATCGAGCCGCGTGAAAATGTACCGCGCGTGATCCGCGAAGAAAATTACGGGACGAAATAATGGCCGAAATTAAAAACTACACCCTGAACTTTGGTCCGCAACACCCGGCCGCGCACGGCGTGCTGCGCCTGGTGCTGGAGCTGGACGGCGAAGTGATCCAGCGCGCCGACCCGCACATCGGCCTGCTGCACCGCGGCACCGAGAAGCTGGCCGAGCAGAAGACCTACCTGCAGTCCGTGCCTTACATGGACCGTCTCGACTACGTGTCGATGATGTGCAACGAGCACGCCTACGTGATGGCGATCGAGAAGCTGCTGGGCGTGGAAGTGCCGCTGCGCGCGCAATACATCCGCGTCCTGTTCGACGAGATCACCCGTTTGCTGAACCACCTGCTGTGGCTGGGCGCGCACGCGCTCGACGTGGGCGCCATGGGCCCGTTCCTGTACGCGTTCCGCGACCGCGAAGACCTGATGGACTGCTACGAAGCCGTGTCCGGCGCCCGTATGCACGCGGCCTACTACCGTCCGGGCGGCGTCTACCGCGACCTGCCGGACGCCATGCCGCAGCACCAGAAATCGATCATCCGCAGCGACAAGAAGATCGCCGCGCTGAACGAGAACCGCCAGGGTTCGCTGCTCGACTTCATCGAGGACTTCACGCGCCGCTTCCCCACCTACGTGGACGAATACGAGACGCTGCTGACCGACAACCGCATCTGGAAACAGCGTACCGTCGGCATCGGCGTGGTCAAGCCCGAAGACGCGCTGGCCATGGGCTTCACCGGCGCCATGCTGCGCGGCTCGGGCATCGCCTGGGACTTGCGCAAGCACCAGCCGTATGAAGTGTACGACCTGATGGACTTCGACGTGCCGGTCGGTACCAACGGCGACTGCTATGACCGCTACCTGGTGCGTATCGAAGAGATGCGCCAGTCCAACCGCATCATGAAGCAGTGCGTGGAATGGCTGCGCAACAATCCGGGTCCTGTCATGTCGAGCAACCGCAAGGTGGCGCCACCGTCGCGCGTCGACATGAAGACCAACATGGAGTCGCTGATCCACCATTTCAAGCTGTTCACGGAAGGTTTCCACGTGCCGCCGGGCGAAGCGTACAGCGCCGTCGAGCACCCGAAAGGCGAGTTCGGCATCTACCTGCTGTCGGACGGCGCCAACAAGCCGTACCGCATGAAGATCCGCGCGCCGGGCTATGCCCACCTGCAATCGCTGGACGAAATGGCGCGCGGCCACATGATCGCCGACGCCGTGACCATCATTGGTACCCAGGATATCGTTTTCGGCGAAATCGACCGCTAAGCGAAAAGACAGTCCGAAAGGCAAAAGTATGTTGTTATCAGAGCAGTGCTACAAAAAAATCGACCGCGAGCTGGCCAAGTACCCGGCCGACCAGCGCCAGTCGGCCGTGATGGCTTCGCTGGCCCACGCCCAGGTTGAGCTGGGCTGGATCTCGCCCGAAGTGATGCAGGAACTGGCGGACTACATCCGCATGCCGGCCATCGCCGTGCAGGAAGTGGCCACTTTCTACAATATGTACAACCTCAAGCCGGTCGGCAAGCACAAGATCACCGTGTGCACCAACCTGCCTTGCGCCCTGTCGGGCGGCGAGCGCGCGGCCCACCACCTGAAAGAGAAGCTGGGCATCGACTACCGTGACACCACGGCCGACGGCGAGTTCACGCTGATCGAAGGCGAGTGCATGGGCGCCTGCGGCGACGCGCCGGTGCTGCTGGTGAACAACCACCGCATGTGCAGCTTCATGTCCAACGACAAGATCGACGCCCTGGTCGAGGAACTCAAGAAATGACGTCACTCCATAACCGACACATCGACCCGGTCATCCTGGCCGGCCTGGATGGCCAGAACTGGCATCTGGAAGACTACGTCAAGCGCGGCGGCTACAGCGCGCTGCGCCGCATCCTGCAAGAGAAGATCGCTCCCGAGCAGATCATCGCCGACCTGAAAGCGTCGTCGCTGCGCGGCCGCGGCGGCGCCGGCTTCCCCACGGGCCTGAAGTGGAGCTTCATGCCGCGCCAGTTCCCCGGCCAGAAATACCTGGTCTGCAACACGGACGAGGGCGAGCCAGGCACGTTCAAGGACCGCGACATCATCCGTTACAACCCCCATGCGCTGATCGAAGGCATGGCCATCGGCGCTTACGCCATGGGCATCACCGTGGGCTACAACTACATCCACGGCGAAATCTTCCAGGAATACTTGCGCTTTGAAGAAGCGCTGGAAGAGGCGCGCGCCGCCGGCTTCCTGGGTGACAAGATCATGGGCAGCGAGTTCAGCTTCCAGCTGCACGCGCACCACGGTTATGGCGCCTACATCTGCGGCGAAGAAACGGCATTGCTCGAATCGCTGGAAGGCAAGAAGGGCCAGCCGCGCTTCAAACCGCCATTCCCCGCGTCGTTCGGCCTGTACGGCAAGCCGACCACCATCAACAACACGGAAACCTTCGCGGCCGTGCCGTTCATCCTGAACATGGGTCCGGAGAAGTACCTGGGCATGGGCAAGCCGAACAACGGCGGCTCCAAGATCTTCTCGATCTCGGGCGACGTGAACCTGCCAGGCAACTACGAAGTCCCACTGGGCACCCCGTTCGCCAAGCTGCTGGAACTGGCTGGCGGCATGCGCGGCGGCAAGAAGATCAAGGCCGTCATCCCCGGCGGTTCGTCCGCTCCGGTGATCCGCGGCGAGATCATGATGGACACCGACCTCGATTACGATTCGATCGCCAAGGCCGGCTCCATGCTGGGCTCGGGCGCCGTGATCGTGATGGATGAAACGCGCTGCATGGTCAAGGCGCTGGAACGCCTGTCCTACTTCTACTTTGAAGAGTCGTGCGGCCAATGCACCCCTTGCCGCGAAGGCACGGGCTGGATGTACCGCATGGTGCATCGTATCGAACATGGCCAGGGCCGCGCGTCGGACCTGGATATGCTGAACTCGATCGCCGACAACATCCAGGGCCGCACCATTTGCGCGCTGGGCGATGCGGCGGCGATGCCGGTGCGGGCTTTCGTCAAACAGTTCCGCGAAGAATTTGAATATCACGTCGAGCACAAGCATTGCTTAGTGCCCGCTTACATCTAAGCTGCGTCAGGTAACGATCACCATGGTTGAAATCGAAATAGACGGCAAAAAAGTCGAAGTCCCTGCTGGTAGCATGGTGATGGACGCCGCCAACAAACTGGGAACCTACATTCCGCACTTCTGCTATCACAAGAAATTGTCGATCGCAGCGAACTGCCGCATGTGCCTGGTCGAAGTGGAAAAGGCGCCCAAGCCTTTGCCCGCTTGCGCCACGCCCGTGTCGGCCGGCATGATCGTGCGCTCCGCGTCCGACAAGGCCGTGCAGGCACAACGGTCCGTGATGGAATTCCTCTTGATTAACCACCCGCTGGACTGCCCGATCTGCGATCAGGGCGGCGAATGCCAGTTGCAGGACTTGGCCGTCGGTTACGGCAAGGGCGAGTCCCGCTACGAGGAAGAAAAACGCGTGGTGGCGCCCAAGGATGGCGGCCCGCTGGTCTCCATGCAGGAAATGTCGCGCTGCATCCAGTGCACCCGCTGCGTACGCTTTGGCCAGGAAGTGGCCGGCGTGATGGAGCTGGGCATGATCGGCCGCGGCGAACACTCGGAAATCACCGCGTTTGTCGGCCAGACCGTCAACTCGGAAATGTCGGGCAACATGATCGACCTGTGCCCGGTCGGCGCGCTGACGTCGAAACCGTTCCGCTACAGCGCCCGCAGCTGGGAACTGTCGCGCCGCAAATCGGTCAGCCCGCACGATGGCCTGGGCGCCAACCTGATCGTTCAGGTCAAGCAGGGCAAGGTCAAGCGCGTGCTGCCGCTGGAAAACGAAGCCATCAACGAATGCTGGATTTCGGACAAGGACCGCTTCGCGTACGAAGGCCTGGAAGCCGCTGACCGTTTGACCGCCCCCATGCTCAAGCAGGGCGGCGAATGGAAGGAAGTGGACTGGCAGACCGCCCTCGAATACGTGGCGCACGGCCTGAAGAACATCAAGCATGAACACGGCGCCAACGCGCTGGCCGCACTGGCCACGCCGCACTCGACGCTGGAAGAACTGCACCTGCTGCAAAAGCTGACCCGTGCCATGGGCTCGGACAGCGTGGATACGCGCCTGCGCCACAGCGACTTCTCGCTGGCCGCCGACGTCAAGCCATGGCTGGGCATGGCTATCGCCGACTTCGCGCAGCTGAACCGCGCGTTCGTGATCGGCTCGTTCCTGCGCAAGGATCACCCGCTGCTGGCCACCCGTTTGCGCACGGCAGTGAAGGGCGGCGCCAAGCTGTCCATCCTGCACGCGGCCGACGACGACCAGCTGATGACCATCGCCAACAAGATGATCGCCGCGCCGTCCGACTGGCTGGCCGCGCTGTCGCAAGTGGTCGCTGCCGTGGCCAAGGCCAAGGAAGTGGCCGCACCGGCCGGCTTCGAGGCTGTCACCGTGTCCGACACGGCCGCCGCCATCGCCGCCAGCCTGCTGTCCGGTGACAACAAGGCTGTGCTGCTCGGTAACGCCGCCGTACAACATCCGCAAGCGGCCGCGCTGCACGCCGCCGCGCAATGGATCGCCGAACAGACGGGCGCCAAGCTGGGCGTGCTGACGGAAGCCGCCAACACCGTGGGCGCCTGGATCGCCAACGCCAACAGCGGCACCGCGCCCGTGTTCAGCACGCCGAAACAGGCTTACCTGCTGCTCAACGTGGAACCGCAACTGGACGCCGTCAACCCGCAACAAGCGGCCGACGCGCTCAAGCGCGCCGACATGGTGGTGGTGATGTCGGCCTACAAGCACGGCATGGACTACGCCGACGTGCTGCTGCCCGTGTCGCCATTCAGCGAAACCTCGGGCACCTTCGTCAACTGCGAAGGCCGCGCACAGAGCTTCAACGGCACCGTCAAGCCGCTGGGCGACACCCGTCCGGCCTGGAAAGTGCTGCGCGTGCTCGGTAACGTGCTGGGCCTGTCGGGCTTCGACTACGAAACTTCGGAAGCGATCCGCGACGAAGTGCTGGGCGCCGGCGTGACCGACGTGTCGGCCCGCCTGAACAATGCCGCCAAGGCCGCCCCTGTGGCAGCCGCGTTCGGTGCTGGCAACGCTCCTGAGCGCGTGACCGACGTGCCGATCTACTTCGCCGACGCCATCGTGCGCCGCGCCGAGTCGCTGCAGAAAACGGCCGACGCCGCCGCGCCGAAAGCGCACCTGTCCACCGCACTGGCCCAGCAGTTGGGCGTGGTGGCCGGTGACAAGGTCAAAGTCAGCCAGGGTTCCGGCAGCGCCATCCTGGTCGCCGCCATCGACGCCGGCCTGCCTGCCAACGCCGTGCGCGTGGCCGCCGCGCACGCGTCGACCGCCGCCCTGGGCAGCATGTTCGGTTCCATCACAGTTGAAAAAGCAGGAGAGGGGAAATAATGGCTCTGCCTGAATTCGTCACCGCCATTAACAATGCCGGCGCCGCCAGTGTGCTGGCGCCTGTCTGGCCCCTGGTGTGGGCCATGATCAAGATCGTCGTCGTGCTGATGCCACTGATGGGTCTGGTTGCTTACCTGACCCTGTGGGAGCGTAAGTTCATCGGCTGGATCCAGATCCGCGTCGGTCCGAACCGCGTGGGGCCGGCCGGCCTGCTGCAGCCGATCGCCGACGCGCTCAAGCTGTTGTTCAAGGAAATCATCACGCCGACCAAGGCCAACCCTGGCCTGTTCGTGCTGGGCCCGATCATGACCATCATGCCGGCCCTGGCTTGCTGGTCGGTGGTGCCGTTCGGTCCGGAAGCCGTGCTGGCCAACGTCAACGCCGGCTTGCTGCTGCTGATGGCGATCACTTCGATGGAAGTGTACGGCATCATCATCGCCGGCTGGTCGTCGAACTCGAAGTACTCGTTCATGGGCGCCATGCGCGCCTCGGCCCAGATGATTTCGTATGAGATCCCGATGGGCTTCGTGCTGGTCGTGGTGCTGATGGTGTCCGGTTCGCTGAACTTCATCGACATCGTCGCCGGCCAGCAAAAAGGCTACTTCGTCGAACACGGCGCCAACTTCCTGTCGTGGAACTGGCTGCCGCTGCTGCCGCTGTTCGTGGTCTACCTGACCTCGGGCCTGGCCGAAGCCAACCGTCACCCGTTCGACGTGGTCGAAGGCGAGTCGGAAATCGTGGCCGGCCACATGGTCGAATACTCGGGCATGGCCTACGCCATGTTCATGCTGGCCGAATACGCCAACATGATCCTGATCGGCACGCTCGCGTCCATCATGTTCCTGGGCGGCTGGTCCGCGCCGTTCAAGTTCCTGGAATTCTGGGGCGGTTTCGGTGGCTTCTTCTGGCTGTTCGCGAAGGTGTTCTGCATCGTTTCCCTGTTCATCTGGGTACGCGGCACGTTCCCGCGCTACCGCTATGACCAGATCATGCGTCTGGGCTGGAAAGTATTTATCCCGTTGACCCTGGTTTGGCTGGTCCTCGTCGCAGGCTGGATGCAGACATCCTGGAATATCTGGAAGTAAGGAAAAGAACAATGGAACGTATCAAGGACTTCTTCGGCAGCTTCATGCTGACCGAACTGATCAAAGGGATGGCGCTGACAGGCAAGTACATGTTCTCGCGCAAGATCACCATCCAGTACCCGGAAGAGAAGACGCCCATGTCGCCGCGCTTCCGCGGCCTGCACGCGCTGCGCCGTTATCCGAACGGCGAAGAGCGTTGCATCGCCTGCAAACTGTGCGAAGCGGTGTGCCCGGCGATGGCCATCTCGATCGAATCGGAACAGCGCGAAGACGGTTCGCGCCGCACCACGCGTTACGACATCGACCTGACCAAGTGCATCTTCTGCGGCTTCTGCGAAGAATCGTGCCCGGTCGACTCGATCGTCGAGACGCACGTACTGGAATACCACGGCGAAAAACGCGGCGATCTGTACTACACGAAAGAGATGCTGCTGGCCGTGGGCGATCGTTACGAAGAGCAGATCGCCGCGGCACGCGCGGCCGACGCTCCTTACCGCTAATCGCCGCCGTCCTGCCCGTTTCGCTCCGGTGGAGCAGGGCAGCGCGTGATCTGCCGATCAATAAACTGTACGTCTCTTGGGTTAGTTATGGAATTTAAAACTGCTTTGTTCTACGTGTTCTCGGCCATCATGATATTGGCCGCGACCCGCGTTATCACGGCCCGCAATCCGGTCCACGCCGCACTGTTCCTGGTGCTGTCGTTCTTCTCGGCCGCCGCCATCTGGCTGCTGCTGAAAGCCGAGTTCCTCGCCATCGTGCTGGTGCTCGTGTACGTGGGCGCCGTCATGGTGCTGTTCCTGTTCGTCGTGATGATGTTGGACATCAACACGGACAAGATGCGCGAAGGCTTCTGGGGCTACTTGCCGATGGCCAGCTTCATCGGCGTCGTGATCGTGCTGGAAATGGCCGCCGTGTTGTGGCGCAATTTCCTGTCGTTCGAGGCGCAAGGCCCGGCCAACGCCGGCAACATCGGCGGCACCAAGGAACTGGGCCTGCTGATCTACACCAAATACATCTACGCGTTCGAGATTGCCGCCGCCGTGCTGCTGCTGGCCATCGTCGCCGCCGTGGCCCTGACGCTGCGCAAGCGCAAGGACACCAAGTACTTCGACCCGGCTGACGCGGTGCGCGTCAAGCGTAACGACCGTCTGCGCATCGTCAAGGTGGCAGCCGTGTCCGATCGCGCCCAGGCCGGTGCAGCAAACAAGGAGGCACCATGACTTTATCGCTCGCTCACTACCTCGTTCTTGGCGCGATTCTGTTCGCGATCTCGATCGTGGGTATTTTCCTGAACCGGAAGAACATCATCATCCTGCTGATGGCCATCGAACTGATGCTGCTGGCGGTGAACATGAACTTCATCGCGTTCTCGCATTACCTGGGCGACGCGGCCGGGCAAATCTTTGTGTTCTTCATCCTGACCGTGGCCGCCGCCGAATCGGCGATCGGCCTCGCGATCCTGGTGGTGATGTTCCGTAACCTGGACACCATCAACGTAGAAGACCTGGATAGCCTCAAAGGCTAAGTTTCAACCTCGAATAATAACGATTAAGGTTCATCATGGCGGGGCAAACTCTCAACCCTAACCTCCTTCTAGCCGTACCCCTGGCGCCGCTGGCCGGTGCCGCGATTGCGGGCTTGTTCGGAACCCGATTCTTCGGGAACATGGTCGGCCGCAAGACGTCGCATACTGTGACGATTCTTGGCGTGCTGATTGCATTCATTCTGTCGGCAATGACGCTGTCAGACGTCATCGGCGGCGCCGGCTACAACGGCACCGTCTACAACTGGATGACGGTGGCCGGCCTGAAGCTCGAAGTGGGCTTCCAGATCGACGCGCTGTCGGCGATGATGATGTGCGTGGTGACGTTCGTCTCGTTGATGGTGCACGTCTACACGATCGGCTACATGGCCGAAGACGAAGGCTATAACCGCTTCTTCGCCTACATCTCGCTGTTTACCTTCTCGATGCTGATGCTGGTGATGGCCAACAACTTCCTGCAGCTGTTCTTCGGCTGGGAAGCGGTGGGCCTGGTGTCCTACCTGCTGATCGGCTTCTGGTACACCCGCCCGACGGCCATCGTGGCCAACATGAAGGCCTTCCTGGTCAACCGCGTGGGTGACTTCGGCTTCATCCTCGGCATCGGCCTGCTGCTGGCTTTCGCCGGTTCGATGAACTACCAGGAAGTGTTCGCCAAGCGTGAAGCGCTGGCCGCCCTGACCCTGCCGGGCACGGACTGGATGCTGCTGACCGTGGCCTGCATCTGCCTGTTCATCGGCGCCATGGGTAAGTCGGCCCAGTTCCCGCTGCACGTGTGGCTGCCCGATTCGATGGAAGGCCCGACCCCGATTTCCGCACTGATCCACGCCGCCACCATGGTGACGGCCGGTATCTTCATGGTGACCCGCATGTCGCCGCTGTTCGAACTGTCGGAAACGGCGCTGTCGTTCGTGCTGGTGATCGGCTCGATCACGGCCCTGTTCATGGGCTTCCTGGGCATCATCCAGAACGACATCAAGCGCGTAGTCGCTTACTCGACCCTGTCGCAGCTGGGCTACATGACCGTGGCCCTGGGTTCCTCGGCTTACTCGATCGCCGTGTTCCACCTGATGACCCACGCGTTCTTCAAGGCACTGCTGTTCCTTGGCGCCGGTTCCGTCATCATCGGCATGCACCACGACCAGGACATCCGCAACATGGGCGGCCTGCGTAAATACATGCCGATCACCTGGATCACTTCGCTGCTCGGTTCGCTGGCCCTGATCGGCACGCCGTTCTTCTCCGGTTTCTACTCCAAGGATTCGATCATCGAAGCCGTGGCCGAAACCCACATCGCCGGCGCCGGCTTCGCCAACTTCGCCGTGCTGGCTGGCGTGTTCGTGACCGCGTTCTACTCGTTCCGCATGTACTTCCTCGTGTTCCACGGCGAAGAGCGCTTCGGCAAGGCCCACGGCCACGACCACCATCACGCGCCGGCCGCGGCCGCCCATGATGCGCACGCCGAGCACGATTCGGATGCGCACCACGAAGAGGAAGATGAAGCACACGGCCACCACGGCCTGGGCCCTGGCGAGAAGCCACATGAGTCGCCATTCGTGGTCTGGTTCCCGCTGGTGATGCTGGCCATCCCATCGGTGATCATCGGCTACCTGACGATCGGTCCTATGCTGTTCGGTAAGTTCTTCAACGGCGTCGTGTTCGTGGGCGAGAACCACCACGCGATGGAAAAACTGGGCGAGGAGTTCCACGGCCCGGTGGCCATGGCGATGCATGCGTTCACTTCGCTGCCGCTGGCGCTGGCCCTGGCTGGCGTGGCTTCGGCTTACTACTGCTACATGATCAACCCGCGCGTGCCGGCCTGGTTCTACGACAAGTTCCGCGCCATCCACACGCTGCTGGACAACAAGTACTACATGGACAAGTTCAACGAGACCGTGTTCGCCGGCGGCGCACGCCTGCTGGGCAATGGCCTGTGGAACGTGGGCGACCGCACGCTGATCGACGGCCTCGTCGTGAACGGCAGCGCCAAGGTTGTGGAGTGGTTCTCGTCGCTGACCCGTCTGGCGCAGACCGGTTATATCTACCACTACGCGTTCATCATGATCCTCGGCATTCTGGGGTTCCTGGTCTACTTCCTGCCGTTTTGGCACGCTTAATTAGCTGAACCGCATAGAGATAAAGATAACCATGATGCAGTCAATTTCTACCTTACCTCCGTTCCTGAGCCTGGCGATCTGGGTGCCGATCGCCTTCGGCTTGCTGGTGCTGGCCTTCGGCCGCGACAGCAACGCCGGCATGGTGCGCGTCGGTTCGCTGATCGGCGCGCTGGTCAGCTTCGCGCTCACCTTGCCGCTGATCTCCCATTTCGACAACGCCGCCCACGGCATGCAGTTCGTCGAGAAGTCGCCGTGGATCGAGCGCTTCAACATCCTGTACTCGCTGGGCATTGACGGCCTGTCGCTGTGGTTCATTCCGCTGACGGCCTTCATCACCGTGATCGTCGTGATCTCGGCCTGGCAAGTGATCCAGAAGCGCGTGGCCCAGTACATGGGCGCGTTCCTGATCCTGTCGGGCCTGATGATCGGCGTGTTCTGCGCCATGGACGGCCTGCTGTTCTACTTCTTCTTCGAAGCCACGCTGATCCCGATGTACATCATCATCGGTATCTGGGGCGGCGAGAACCGCGTGTACGCGTCGTTCAAGTTCTTCCTGTACACCTTCTTCGGCTCGCTGCTGACGCTGATCGCCATCATCTACCTGTACAACGTGTCCGGCGGTTCGTTCGACATCCTGACCTGGCACCGTACGCCGCTGACCATGCGCGAGCAGATCTTCATCTTCATCGCCTTCCTGATGGCGTTCGCCGTCAAGGTGCCGATGTTCCCGGTCCACACCTGGCTGCCCGACGTGCACGTGGAAGCGCCAACCGGCGGTTCGGCCGTGCTGGCCGCCATCATGCTGAAGCTGGGTGCTTACGGTTTCGTGCGTTTCTCGCTGCCGATCACCCCGGACGCGTCGCACTACATGGCCAACTTCATCATCACGCTGTCGCTGATCGCCGTGGTCTACATCGGCCTGGTGGCGCTGGTGCAGAAGGACATGAAAAAGCTGGTCGCTTACTCGTCGATCGCCCACATGGGCTTCGTCACCCTGGGCTTCTTCCTGTTTAACGACATGGCAGTGCAGGGCGGCCTGGTGCAGATGATCTCGCACGGCTTCATCTCCGGCGCGATGTTCCTGTGTATCGGCGTGCTGTATGACCGCGCCCACTCGCGCCAGATCGCCGACTACGGTGGCGTCGTCAACAAGATGCCGAAATTCGCCGCGCTGTTCATCTTCTTCTCGATGGCCAACTGCGGTCTGCCAGCCACCTCCGGTTTCGTTGGTGAATTCATGGTGATCCTGGGCGCCGTCAAGGCCAACTTCTGGATCGGCATGATCGCCGCCACCGCGCTGATCTTCGGCGCCGCCTACTCGCTGTGGATGGCCAAGCGCGTCATCTTCGGCAAGGTGGCCAACCACCACGTGGCCGAGCTGACCGATATCGGCGCCCGCGAGTTCCTGATGCTGGGCCTGCTGGCCGCGGCCGTGCTGGCCATGGGCCTGTACCCCGCGCCGTTCACCGACACGATGCAAACCTCGGTCGCGGACCTGCTCGCGCAAGTAGCGCACAGCAAGCTGCCTTAAGAAGAAAACGGAAACGCCTACATGAATACCACCAACATGATCCCGCTCTACGCAGAAGTCTTTCTGCTGGTCGCCGCGTCGGCGATCCTGCTGATCGATATGTTCCTGTCCGAGGGCAAGCGTTCGATCACGTACGTACTGTCGCTGCTGACGCTGCTCGTTTGCGGCTACTTCAGCTATGTCGACTATGCGGCCGGCACCACGGTCTACACGTTCAACAACATGTTCGTGTCGGACCCGATGTCCAACCTGCTCAAGCTGTTCACCTACGTCTCGGTCGGCATGACGCTGATCTATGCACGCCAGTACGCCACCGACCGTGGCATGCTGAGCGGCAACCTGGGCGGCGAGTTCTACGTGCTGGCCCTGTTCTCGCTGCTGGGCCAGATGGTCATGATCTCCGGTAACAGCCTGCTGTCGATCTACCTGGGCATCGAACTGATGTCGCTGGCCCTGTACGCGCTGGTGGCCCTGCGCCGCGACAACGCCCAGGCCACCGAAGCGGCCATGAAGTACTTCATCCTGGGCGCCATGGCCTCGGGCTTCCTGCTGTATGGCATGTCGATGATCTACGGCGCCACCGGCACGCTGGACCTGTCCAAGGTGGCGCTGGCCGCCGCTTCCGGCACCATCAAGCCGACCATCCTGGTGTTCGGCCTGGTGTTCCTGGTGGCCGGCCTGGCGTTCAAGCTGGGCGCCGTGCCATTCCACATGTGGGTGCCTGACGTGTACCAAGGTTCGCCGACTGCCGTGACCCTGCTGCTGGGCGGCGCGCCCAAGCTGGCCACCTTCGCTGTCTGCATCCGCCTGCTGGTGGAAGGCCTGCTGCCAATGGCCGTGGACTGGCAGCAGATGCTGCTGGTGCTGGCCGTGCTGTCGCTGGCCATCGGTAACCTGACCGCCATCGCCCAGACCAACATCAAGCGCATGCTGGCTTACTCGACCATCGCGCAGATGGGCTTCGTCCTGCTGGGCCTGCTGGCTGGCGTGGTCGGCACCGACCGCACCGGCGCTCCGGGCGCCTACAGCGCCGCCATGTTCTACGCCATCACCTACGTGATGACGACCGCTGGCAGCTTCGGCATGATCATGGTGCTGGCCCGCGCCGGCTTCGAAGCGGAAGAACTGGCCGACTTCAAGGGCCTGAGCAAGCGCAACGGCTGGTACGCCGTGCTGATGTCGATCATGATGTTCTCGCTGGCCGGTGTGCCACCGATGCTGGGCTTCGCCGCCAAGTTCTCGGTGCTGACCGCTGTGCTGGGTACGGGCCAGATCTGGCTGACCGTGCTGGCTGTGATGTTCTCGCTGATCGGCGCGTTCTACTACCTGCGCGTCGTGAAGATGATGTGGTTCGATGAGCCGACCGACAACAGCCCGCTGGCTATCCCTGGCGACATGAACCTGGTGCTGAGCCTGAACGGTCTGGCGCTGGTGGTGGTGGGCATGCTGCCTGGCCCGCTGCTGGCATCGTGCCTGAGCGCCATGACCAAGACGCTCAATTCCTGATGGAAGTTTCTTCCGCCAGCTGGCTGGTGATCGTCCTGGCGATCCTGGCCGCCAACCTTCCTTTCTTCAATGACAAGGTGTTCGCCGTGGTGCCGCTGAAGCGGCATCCCGGCGACCCGCGGACAGTGCGGCGCAAGCCGTTCTGGCTGCGGCTGGTGGAAATGGTTGTGCTGTATTTCGCCGTGGGGGCGGCCGGCTTCGCGCTGGAAGCCCGCATCGGCACCCCATTCCCCCAGACGTGGGAGTTCTACGCTATCACGGCCTGTCTCTTTATCGTTCTCGCCTTTCCCGGATTTGTAGTACGCTACCTGCGCAAACACCACACCTGATATACTAGCCCTACGGCAACATGGAGTGCGCATGGATAAGCATCTGAAAGAAGTCCGCGTCGACGGTGAAATGGCGTACGAAGGCAAGTTCCTCAAGGTCCAGAAGGACAAGGTGGCACTGCCGGACGGCCAGCATACGTCGCGCGAGTACATCCGTCATCCGGGCGCCGTTGTGATCCTGCCGGTGCTCGACGATGGCACCGTGTTGATGGAACGGCAATTCCGTTATCCGCTCAATCAAGTCTTCATTGAATTCCCCGCTGGCAAAATCGATCCTGACGAAGACCCACTGGCCTGCGCCAAGCGCGAGCTGGAGGAGGAAACCGGCTACACGGCCACGGATTGGCAATTTGTCAGCGTGATCCACAACGCCATCGCCTATTCGGACGAGCACCTGGACCTGTACCTGGCCCGCGGCTTGCAGCCTGGCACGGCCAGGCTGGATGATGGCGAATTCCTGGAAACCTTCACCGCCACCATCGATGAACTGCTGGACTGGGTCCGCAGCGGCAAGATCACGGACGTCAAGACCGTCATCGGCGTGTTCTGGCTCGACAAACTCCGCTCCGGCGCCTGGAAGCTGGACTGATCGATGGTGTCGCTGCGGCCATTCCGCTTCCTGCTCGCGCTGGCATGCCTGCTGGCGGCGACGGTCGCCCATGCCGAGCGCACGCCGTTCCAGGTCCGTTGCGAAGATTCCCTGAACAAGACCGTGACCGTGCTCACGGCCCAGCAAAGCGGCTACACGGTCGACACCCACCTGTCCTATAACGCGTTGACGTCGATGCATGGCCTGGCGGCCGGCGCCGTCAAGGTGGCGGGGCTGACCCAGACCGACTCGCGCGTGAAGATGGGCTACACGGGCACGCTGCTGCAGGACCCGGAGAGCGGTTACGAATGCATCGCGCCGCGCATCGAGGTCAAGCTGTACTATGTGCCCGTGGTGATCTACGTGGCGCGTGAATTCCCCGTCGGTTCCTGTGCGTACAAGGAAATTCTCAACCACGAGTTGCGGCACATGAACGCGTATATGCAGAACTTGCCGAAGGTGGAAAAGACCGTGCGCGAGGCGCTGGCCAAGCGGTTCCAGGACAAGCCCCTGTACGCGCCGTCCGGCACCGCCATGTCGGCGCTGAGCCACGAGGTCGACAATGGCTGGATGGCCTACATCAAGGCTGAAATGCACAAGGTTGACGCCGAGCAGGCGCGCATCGATGCGCCGGAAGAATATGCGCGCCTGAGCCAGGCGTGCGGCGGCGAGATCCGCGACGTGCTCAGCGGCGGCCACTCCTTCTGAACAACTGCAAGCACTGATGACCCAAGACACCGCTGGCGCGCCGCGCCACTACGCCCTGATTCCTGCGGCGGGCGTGGGCGCCCGCATGGCGGCCGACGGCCCCAAGCAATACCTGACCGTGGGCGGCAAGCCCATGCTGCGGCACGCCCTCGAAGCCTTCCTGGCCAGCGACCGCATTGCCCACACCTACATCGTCGTCAGCCCGGCCGATGGCCAGATCGACGCCGTGGTGCCCCCCGGCCTGGATGGCGTGACGGTGCTGCGCTGCGGCGGCGCCACCCGCATGGAATCGGTGCAGAACGCCTTGCACGCGCTGCGCGCGCAAGTGCGCGACGGCGACAGCATCCTCGTCCATGACGCGGCCCGCCCCGGCCTGACGCCCGAATTGATCGCGCGCCTGATCGATGGCGTGGCCGGCGACCCGGCCGGCGGCTTGCTGGCGCTGCCCGTGGTGGACACCGTCAAGCGCGCCGCCGGCGGCCAGGTCGCCACCGTGCCGCGCGACGGCTTGTGGCTGGCGCAAACGCCGCAGATGTTCAGCTATGCGCTGCTGCGCCGGGCGCTGGACGCGGCCACCGACGCCAGCGCCGTCACGGATGACGCCAGCGCCGTGGAAGCGCTGGGCTTGTCGCCGCGGCTGGTGCCGGGCGATCCCCGTAACCTCAAAGTCACGCTGCCGGCTGACGTCCGCATCGCGGAAATGTATCTGGCCCAACCCACAACGCATTGACCATCGCCATGAATCCCACTCCCGCACTCCCGTTCCGTATCGGCCAGGGTTACGACTGCCACAAGCTGGTCGAAGGCCGCAAGCTCATCATTGGCGGCGTCACGATACCGCACCACGTGGGCCTGCTCGGCCATTCCGATGCCGACGTGCTGCTGCATGCGATCACGGACGCCATCCTGGGCGCGGCCGCGCTGGGCGACATCGGCAAGCACTTCCCGGACACGGACCCGCAATTCAAGGGCGCCGATTCGCGCACGCTGCTGCGCGAAGCCTGCAAGCGCGTGGTGGCCACCGGCTACGCGATCGGCAACATCGACGCCACCATCATCGCCCAGCGGCCCAAGATGGCGCCGCACATCGCCGCCATGTGCGCCAACGTGGCCGAGGATCTGGGCGTGGCCGTGGGCCAGGTCAACATCAAGGCCAAGACCAACGAGAAGCTGGGTTATCTGGGGCGCGAGGAAGGCATCGCGGCCGAAGCGGTGGCCTTGCTGATCCGCTCGTAACACGCTGCTCCAAACCACAACACCCATGTTGCAGAATAGGACGGTGGCGCCAGGCCGCCGTCTGAGTTTTCCCGCGCGCTGAAGGCGCGGCACGGCATCGTGTGATCGTTCTTCGCTCATCCTTCCCGTGCGCGTGCCAGCCCTTCCGGTTGCGAACCTTCATCAAATCAATTCAGCATCAATCTGGCCCTGCCAGTGGCCTGCAACTTGCTTCCCCTATAAGCGGTATGGTCTTCGGCAAACGCGCCGCCGGTCGTCGTTGCGGCAAGCGTTGTCGTTGTTCATGCTGGTGCCACACGCTGCGCGTCTTGGGCATGTTGGCTGTCACTAACTGAACTGGAACGCACTATGAAACGACATTACATCAGCGCATTAACTCTCGCCGCCGCGTCGGCGTTGCTTGCCATGCCTGCCGCGCAGGCGGGCGATGCTCCGGCGACCAGTCACTACGGCAGTATCGAGCGCGCGCAAGCCAAGCGCGCCACGGAGTTGCTCGACAGCGCGGTCGACTATCTGCAAAAGAACGGCCCGGAAAAGGCGTTCGCCAAATTCAACGAGCCGGCTGGTCCGTTCGTGCATGGGCCGTACTACGTGTACGCCGTCGACCTCGATGGCTTCATGCTGGCCAACGGTGGCTCGCAGGTGGGCCTGGTGGGCAAGAACGAGATCGACTTGCGCGATGCAGCCGGCAAGCCCTTGATCCGCGACCTGCTGGAACAGGCTCGCGTCAACGATACGGGCTCCATCGAATACCGCTGGCTGAACCGCGTCAGCAACCACGTCGAAAACAAGGTCAGCCAATACCGCAAGGTCGACAAGTACATCCTGTGCGTCGGTTATTACACGCCGCGTGGTTCGGTGGAGGAAGCGCAGGAACTGCTGGACAAGGCCGTCGCCTACCTGAAGAAATCTGGCGACAAGGCGGCTTACACGGCCTTCAACAGCCAGCAGGGCGGCTTCCTGCATAACGACCTGTACGTATTTGCGATCGGCATCGACGATGGCCGTTATCGCGCCTCGGGCGACTCGCCGCAACTGTCAGGCATGGATGTGCGTGGCTTGCGCGACGCGGCCGGCAAGCCCATGGTGGAGGAAATGATCAAGCTGGCCAAGAGCAAGGGCTCGGGCACGGTGGACTTTGTGTGGCGCAATCCGGCCACCAACGCCGTGGAGCAAAAGCACTCGCTGATCCAGCGCGTGGACAACGTCTTGCTGGGTGTGGGCTACTATAGCAAGTGAGCGGCAAGTGAGCCGCCGGTAAGGGGTTTGCCCGGCGTGCGGCCGGCCGCTCGGTGGCTGCGCGTTCTGTTACCATGGCGCCCTCGATCTGACTTGGAGGGCGGCCATGGCGCGCGATATTTATGCATACCGGCAGGTGGCCGTTGAATCCGTGCTGCGCGACGGGCGGATGCAAATCCGCCCGGTGCCGGGACAGGCTTTCTCGCCTGAGCTGCTGGTGCAGTGCTCGCGCCGCCTGTGCGATACCAGCATCTATCCGCTCGGCACGCGCTTCCTGCTGTCGGCCAAGCTGACCGACCGTCTGGGCGGCACGCCGTATCTGTATGCATGGCACGGCGATGCGGAGCAGGTGTTGTCGGCGCTTGACGTCAAGCGCTTCCTTGCCGAATTCAAGCGCGGCAGAATTTGACATTCTACGGTTCGGATTGATTTGTCGGCTGCCGTTGGCTTTCCCGTCGCATTCAACCCATGCGCTTGGGGCGGCAAATTGCGGCCTTGCCTGACGTGGATAGGGGCCGGCGAAGCGGCCCTATTGTAAGTGCACTCCGATCAGTAACGATTAACGATGCGAATAAGTTCGCCTTGATAGCCGAATTTCTTACCCCATTGTTGGAGTCGGTCGACTAATGCTCGCTCCTCATATAATGCAGGGGCTTCGATAGATCTGCGGACAATGTAGACCATTAAAATGGGATCGTGTGCACAATGTAATGCCGGTCTTTTACCTGGTTGTCGCGTGGTTAAGTATGTAATTTCTTCCGGCGCTAGAATGTCATCTTTGCAGTTGTAGCTAAGCAAGGCAGTGGCAGCTAATTCTTGCGTTGCGTTGTTCAAGACTGCCGCAGCCTTTTCGCCACAGCTCTGCGGCCTACAACCTGATAAGAACGTGTAGTTATCTTCTTTCTGTATTGCCTGATTTGCGATGGTAAGTTCTTCAAGCGCAATATTGACTCGCATATCAGGCGCATATACGTTGGCATGAACATTGGCCAGTAGCTGATCAGCTTGCTTCATTACCAGCCCCCTGACATCTTCATGTGCCGGCTTTGCAAATGCGGGGCTGCACGTTAGCCAGAGGGTTGCCGCAATAAGGCGAACAATTCTCATGCAGATTCCTTTCTAATTCGGACCAAAAGGTTGGTGCGATTTTCCTGATTTGTGCGTTAGTGATTGAGTCAGCACGTGCGTGGGACTGACAGTGTGACAATAATTATAATATATTAATATTTTTCAAAAACTAAGCAATTGTCACGCGGAAGGGGGGGCGGCATTTTCTCCTGATCTCGGGCCGGCCATGCCGTCGTCGTTCCAATGATGAGGCATGGTGCTGCGGCGGCCAAAGCGCGGAGACATCGCGCAGTAAGTTGTCGGCTTGGCGCTGTGGGCGCTGGTTATGGCTATGTGGATCGGTTCGATCAAAGGGCGCTGGGTGATTTTTTTGCTGGCCGAATAGCGGGGCGGCGCGCATTACCGGGCTACGTAGCGCCGCGAATTTGGCGATGGCGCGTTCGCAAATTGCCTTATCATTTCCATTTTTCCGGTATGACTACAAAAGGGGGCCAGATGATCCATATCCGTGAAATCGATCACATCGTGTTGCGCGTCGTGGATGCGGCGGCGATGGAGCATTTCTACTGCAACGTCCTGCGCTGCCAGGTCGAGCGCCGGCAGGAGGAAATCGGCCTGATCCAGTTGCGGGCCGGCCGTTGCCTGCTTGACCTGGTGCCCGTGGACGGCAAATTGGGCCGCATGGGCGGCGCGGCGCCCGGCGTCGAAGGCCGCAATGTCGATCACATCTGTTTCCGCGTGGAGCCGTTCGATGAGGCCGCGATCCGTGGCGTGCTGGCCGCCGCCGGCGTGGAGGCCGGGCCGGTCGAATCGCGTTATGGTGCGGAGGGTGAGGGGCCATCCATCTACCTGAAGGACCCGGAAGGCAATACCATCGAGCTCAAAGGACCGAGCTGGTCATGAAGGTGGCGGTGAGCCTGGCTGCGCTTATCGCGCGGCGCGGTCATTCGCCGCCTGCGTCGCCTTCCTCGTCCTCGCCTTCGTCGTCGTCCTTGCTGGCGCGGGTCCGGGAGGCATCGGCCTCGGCCCTGAGTCGTGCGGCGCTGGCCATGAAGTCGGCCACGCTGTGGTCGGGACTCTGGCGCAGCGCCGGCGGCAGCAGCACCGACATATAGAGTTCATCGGCGGCGCGGCCCGTACTTTGCACATTGGTCATCAGGTTCAGGCCGGCGCCGGCCAGCAGCAGGATGGCGCAACTGACGGCGAAGCGGCGCGGGTAGTGCGGCTTGATGGTCCACAGGTGGAAATACAGCATGCCGCATACGAGCGCGATGACGGCCACGTTGCCGTAGCGCGTCAGCCATTCGGCCGAAAACGCGAACGCCAGCACGTCGCTCAGCACGCGCCAGGCGCCCACGGCGAACAGCCCCGTGCCGAGGATGAACAGGTGGCGGCCCAGCCGCGCATGGGTGCCGAACAGGCGGTTGGCCAATGCCCAGCCGCCGCTCCACGCCAGCCCCACGCCCAGTCCGGACGCCACCACCAGCAGGTAGCGGATGGGCTGGAAGGCGTCAATATCGGCCAGCCAGTTTTCCAGTCCCGAGAACAGGCCGATCAGCAGCAAGCCCACCAGCGCGGGCGCCGCGCCTTCCCAGCCGTGCATGGTGGTGTCGGCCAGTTCGGGGGCAACGGGGAAATCGGCGCCGCGCACGCGCACGCGCGTGTGGCCCAGCCGCACGACGGTGCTGCCGGCCAGGGGCACGCTAGGCTGGCGCTTGCCGTCGCTGATGGTGCCGTTGCGGCTGCCCAGGTCGCGCAGCACGGGCGCGCCTTCGTGGTCCGCTTCGATCACGGCATGGTGGGCGCCGGCATGGGCGTCGTCGAGGATCACGTCGTTGTCGTAGCCACGGCCCAGGCGGATCGGCAGGCTGTCGAAGCGCTGGCGGTGCAGCACCTCGCCGCCACGGCTGAGCAGTTCGACGTAGTAGGGCGCCTTCATGGCTGGCCTCCGTTGCCCAGCGCTTCGAGGAAGGCGCGCGTGACGCGCAGGCCGTTGTCGTAGGAGACGCCGCGCGCGTCGAGCCGGCTTTGCAAATTCATCAGCGGCTGGTCGGTGCTGGAGGTCAGCAGTGCGAAATCGTACAGGCCGTCGAACTTGCGGTAGGCGCGCACGCACAGCACGGCGCGCATGGGCAGCGTGCCGTTCCTGACGAATTGTTCCGTGCAACTGGGGCCGCTCAGGCGGCTGTCGCGGGTGGAGCCGAAGCGCTCATTCTTGAACGAGTCGCTGGCCAGCTGCGAAAAGCGCAGCGCGCCCAGCCCCGTGCTGCGCAGGTATTGGTGGCGGATGCTGATCTGGCCCGTCTGCAGCGAGCCGCTGACGAAGATGGCCGATTCCATGGCGCAGTTGGCGTTGTCCACGGTGAAGGGCTTGTCGGCCTTGACGGTGGAGCGGCCCCAGCAGCGCATCTGTTCCGATTCGCGCACGGGCACGCGGTAGGGGCCCATGTTCTTCAAGCTCAGCGGCGTGGCCAGCAGGCTGTCGACCATGGCGCGCTGGTGGGCCAGCAATTGCGCGGCCACGACGGCCGTGAAATCCTTGGGCGCCTGCTGTTGCCGGGCCACCTGTTTGAGCAGGTCTTGCGCGTAGCGGGCCGGCACCAGGAAGCTGACCAGCTCGCCATCGAGGCGCTTGGAGACGTTGATGCCGGCCACGGCGCCATCGCCCGTCACGCTGGGGCCGCCGCTCATGCCGGCGTTGATGGGGCCGGTGAACATGAGCTGGTCGTAGAAGCTGCGGGCAATCACGCCGTTGTAGGCGCCTTCCGAGATGGCGAAGCCAAGGTCGAGCGGATTGCCCAGCGAGTACAGGTACTGGCCCTGGTTCAGCGTGGCCAGGTGTTCGGGCAGCTTGAAAAAGCCGGTGCCGCTGCGGTTCACGCGCAGCACGGCCAGGTCGTGCAGCACGTCCACGGCCAGCAGTTCCACGTTGCCGCGCTGGCCGCTGGTGTCCACCCATTCGCCCACGTAGGTGTCGGGGTCGAGCGCGAATTGCGACACCACGTGGTAGTTGGTGACGACCAGGTTGCCGGTGCCGATCAAAAAGCCGGAGCCGACCGAGGATTGGGTATGGCCGCTGCGCAGCAGCGAGCGCACTTGCAGGATATCGTTCTTGGCCGACGCGTACAGTTTCTGGGCCGCGCTCGATGGTGGCGGCAGGGCCGTGCCGTCCGGCTTGGTGGCGTTGCGGGTGGCGGCGGGCGCCGTGAGCGGGGCCGCCGCCTGGGCCAGGCCGACGCCGGCGTCCGAGGCGGCCAGCGCGGTGGCGCTGGCCCAAGTCAAGCTGGAGAGCAGGGCGATGTGGCGAAATTTCATGCGGGCCTGGGACTTGGGAGCGGGCGCCGGAGCGGCGGCGGCGGGGCGGGGGCGGCTCAGAGTTCGCCGTCCTCGGCCGCGGGCGGCGTGGTGGGCGTCATCATGTGGCCCAGCTTGGCCGCCTTGGTGTTCAGGTAGTGCTGGTTGAAGGCGTTGCGGTTGACCAGCAGCGGCACCCGTTCCACCACTTCGATGCCGAGCTTGGTCAGGGCATCGATCTTGCGCGGGTTGTTGGTCATCAGGCGCAGCTTGGTGACGCCGAATTGCTCGAACATGGGCTTGACGAGCGCGTAGTTGCGGGCGTCGGCCTTGAAGCCCAGTTGTTCGTTGGCCTGCACCGTGTCGGCGCCGCCTTCCTGCAATCGGTAGGCGCGGATCTTGTTGATCAGGCCGATGCCGCGGCCTTCCTGGCGCAGGTAGAGCAGGATGCCGCGGCCTTCGGCGGCGATCTTCTTGAGCGCGCCTTCGAGCTGGGCGCCGCAGTCGCAGCGCTGCGAGAACAGCACATCGCCCGTCAGGCATTCCGAGTGCACGCGCGCCAGCACCGGCTCGCCGTTGCCAATGTCGCCCAGGGTCATGGCCAGGTGTTCCTTGCCCGTCGCATGCTCGACGAAAGCGTGCAACGTGAACTGGGCCCATGGGGTCGGCAGCGCGCAGGAAGTGGTGTAATCCAATTCAACGTTGACGGGTGTTTCTGCGCTCTGCGACATGGCTGTGCTCTTCAAAAAATGGCAAAAATATAAAAAAGGGCGCGCCGGGCTGATACCCACACCCGGCGCGCCCTGACATCATACCAAAACTCGGGCAAAAATTATTTTGAGGACATTCTCGGCTTGATGCCCGCCCGTTCAATATGGCAGATCGAACAACAAAATCTCCGCATTGTCGGCCTGTTCCAGCGTCACTTGCGGCTCGTCGCTGAGCTTGAGCGCGTCGCCGCCGCTCAGCGCCACGCCATTGACGGTGACGCTGCCCCGGATTACGTGCACATAGCCGAGCCGCCGGGGCGCCAGCGCATGGGTCACATGGTCGCCCGCGCCCAGGATGGTGGCGTACAGCGCCGCATCCTGGTGGATCAGCACCGAGCCGTCGCGGCCATCGCTGGAGGCGATCAGGCGCAGCTTGCCCCGCTTGCTGTCGGGCGCGAAGTGCTTTTCCTCGTAGCTGGGGGCGATGCCCGTCACATTGGGCATGATCCAGATCTGCAGGAAATGCACGCCTTGCGTGCGCGAGTGGTTGAACTCGCTGTGCCGCACGCCGCTGCCCGCGCTCATCCGTTGCACGTCGCCGTAGTGCAGCACGGAGCCGGTGCCCATGCTGTCCTTGTGTTCCAGTGCGCCGTCGAGCACGTAGGACACGATCTCCATGTCGCGGTGGCCGTGGGTGCCGAAGCCCTGGCCGGGCACCACGCGGTCCTCGTTGATCACGCGCAGCGGGCCGAAGCCCATGTGTTGCGGATCGTAATAATCAGCAAAGGAGAAGCTGTGTTGCGATTGCAGCCAGCCGTGGTGGGCGTCGCCGCGTTCTGCACTTTTGCGTACTTCTAACATGGTGGACTCCTGTTCTTTGTTTGGTTATGCAATAATTTCGAACGTCGGCTCGTCTGTATTGCGGATGAAAAGCAGTATATCCGCATGCGATGGGAATAAAAAACGGAAAATATTCCGCTCTATTATCGAAAAATTCGAATGCTCAGACTCAGCCTGGAAGCCTTGCAAATCGTGGACGCCATCGACCGGCGCGGCTCGTTCTCGGCCGCCGGCAAGGAATTGCACAAGGTGCCGTCCACCATTTCCTACACCGTGGGCAAACTGGAGGACGAGCTGGGCGTGCAAATTTTCGCGCGCCACGGCCCGCGCGTCGTGTTGACGGCAGCCGGCCAGGAGTTGCTCAAGGAAGGGCGCTACCTGCTGTACGCGGCGCATGACCTGGAGCAGCGGGTGCGCCGCGTGGCCTCGGGCTGGGAGACGGAACTGGCCGTGGGCAGCGATTCCATGTTCGCGCCGGCCGTGTTCCTGCCTGACGTGGCCGCGTTCTACGCCGTCACCGGCCAGACCCGGCTGCGCATGGTGCAGGAAGCGCTGTCCGGCACGTGGGAGGCGCTGCTCGAGCGCCGCGTGGACGTGCTGGTGGGCGCGGCGGGCGAGGGGCCGTCCGGCGGCGGCTACGTGGCCGAGGCGATGGGCAAGTTGTCGTTCGTGTTCGTGGTGGCGCCCGGCCATCCGCTGGCCGGCGCATCCGAGCCGCTGGACCGGGCCGCGCTGCAACCGTACCGCGCCGTGAGCGTGGCCGATTCCGCGCGCCGGCTGGCGCCGCGCACGGTGGGGCTGGCGCTGGGGCAGGATACGCTGACCGTGCCCACCATGCAGGCCAAGCTCGACTATCAACTGGCCGGCCTGGGCTTCGGCTTCCTGCCCGAGCCGTGCGCGCGCGCCGCCATCGCGGCCGGCCTGCTGGTGGAAAAGCAAGTCGAGGAACCCAAGCCGGACGAAACCTTCTACCTGGCCTGGCGCACGGGCGAGACGGGCGCCGCGCTGCACTGGTGGCGCGAGCGCATGGGCCAGCCTGGCGTGTTCGCGCGGCTGGTGCGCCATCTGCCGGCGCATGGCGGGTTTGCCACAGAAGCAGCGCCACGGACGGCCTAATGCCGGGTTCACCTGCCACGTAGTTGACCCGAACCAATAATTTCGGGATAGTATGTTGTGATCATGTAGGCATTAATCTGGAACAATTTATGACTGTATCGCCCGCCGCCTCGTCCCTGTTCATGCAATTGCTGGCCGACCGCAATGGCAGCCCGGCCGGCTTGCTATTCGACGCCGCGCCCGCCGTGGCGCCGTCCGACCTGCCGCTGGCGGCGTTGAGCGAACTGGCGGGCCATGGCGCTTGTTACTTCCGCGCCGACCTGGCGGCGGAACTGGCCGACGCGTTGCGGGCACAGGGCTGGCAGCCGCTGGCGGCGGAGCAATTGCTGCGGGCCGATGCCATGTTCCCGTTCGCGCTGGCGCCCGCCGTGCAGTGCGTGGAGGGCGACTGGTTCCTTGAGCCGCCGCCCAAGCCCGTGGGCCAGCAAGCCATGTCGCGCGCGCTGGCGCTGCAACTGGTGCAGCTGGTGTCGGCTGACGCCGACACCCACGAAATCGAATCGGTGCTGCGGCGCGATCCCACGCTGTCCTACCAGTTGCTGCGGCTGGTCAATTCGCTGGGCGTGGGCTCGGGCCGGCGCGTGACCAGCTTTTCCCAGGCCATCCTGATCCTGGGCCGGGCCCAGCTGCGGCGCTGGCTCAACCTGATGCTGTTCTGCACCCGCGATGGCGACTTGCGCTCGCCCATGCTGCTGGGCCGCGTGGCCGTGCGCGCGCGGGCCATGGAATTGCTGGCGCAAGCGACGGGCATGGACAAGGCGCGCCAGGAGCAGGCTTTCATGGCCGGCATGTTCTCGCTGCTGGGTGTGCTGTTTGGCCTGCCGCTGGCAGAGGTGCTGCAACCGCTGACGATCGCCGAGGCCGTGCAGCAGGCGCTGCTGCACCACGCGGGACCGATGGGGGACTTGCTGTTGTTGCTGGAACGGGCCGAGCGGCGCGACTACGCGGCCGTGGCCGCCCAGCTGGCGCAGCTGGAACTGTCCGGCGCCGAATTCAACCAGATCGTTGCCGACGCCCATTTGTGGATGCAGAGCGTCGCGGCCAGCGCGGCGGACGTCGGCCATGCATGATGCCGCCATCGCGCGCTGCCTGGCGCTGAGCCGGCAAGCCCGCGCCCAGCAGGATGGCGCGTCGGGCAAGTCGCCGGCCAATTCGTTGGCCGATACGCTGGCCAACCTGGAGGCGGCGCTGGAACAACTGGCCACGCATGGCGAGGACGCGGCCGAGCTGCAGCCGGACGCGGTGCTGGAACTGGACCTGGCCGGCTACGTCAAGGGCTGGAACAGCGGCGCGGCCCACCTGTTCGGCTACACGGCGCAGGAAGCCGTGGGCCAGCACGTGCTGTTCCTGTACGCGGCCGACGATGAGGACCAGACCGTGGCCGAGCTGGTGCCGCGCCACCCCAAGGGCTATACCGATGTGCGCCGCTGCAAGAAGTCGGGCGAGGTGGCGTGGCTGCGGCTGGCCAACGCGGAACTGCAGAACGACCGCGCCGAGGTGGTGGGCATGCTGGTCATGTTCAACCTGCTCGACGATCCGCTGTCCGAGGCCGACAAGGTGCACCTGCACGCGCGCATCATCGAGGACAGCGACCAGGGCGTGCTGATCACGGATGCCAACGAGCGCATCGTCTCGATCAACAATTCCTTCACCCGCATCACGGGCTACACACCGGCCGAAGCCATCGGCCAGACGCCGGACTTGCTGCGATCGGGCATCCACGACGCCGAGTTCCGCGCCAAGGTGCGGGCCGCCATGCAAGGGCAGGGGCCGTGGCGCGGCGAGATCATGGGCCGGCGCAAGAACGGCGAGCTGTTCCCGCAGTCCGTCACCATCAGCGTGGTGCGCGACCAGCATGGCCAGATCAGCCACACGTTTTCGCTGTTCTCCGACATCAGCGTGCACAAGGACGCCGAGGCGCGCATGCAGCGCATGGCCAACTACGACGCGCTGACGGGCCTGCCCAACCTGTGCCTGCTGAGCCAGCTGATGGGCCAGGCGTTGACGGAGGCGCGCCGCAGCCGCGAACATGGGGCGCTGCTGGTGGTCGAGATCAGCCGCATCGGCGCCATCACTGACACGCTGGGGCACGAGATCGGCAATGAACTGCTGTGCGAGATCGGGCGGCTGTTCCGCTTGTCGCTGCGCGAGGCCGACGTGCTGGCCAAGCTCGACGGCAACCGCTTCGCCGTCGCGCTGCTGCACATTGAAAAGCGCGAACATGCGGCCATCGTGGCGCAGAAGCTGATGGCGTCGCTGGAAGCGCCCATCGTCATCGATGGCCACCGGCTGCAGGTGGGGGCCCATGTCGGCATCACCATCTATCCCGAGGATGGCACGGAAACGCCGGCCCTGTTGCGCTGCGCCGATGTGGCCACCAGCAAGGCCGGGCAGAACGTGGAGTCTGGCTTCCTGTTCTACAGCGAGGAAATGAACTTGCGTGCCAAGGAGCACCTGCGGCTGGAAAGCGAACTGCGGCAGGCGCTGGGCAATGGCGAACTGCAGTTGTATTACCAGCCCAAGGTGAGCCTGCGCACGGGACGCATCATGGGGGCGGAGGCGTTGCTGCGCTGGCGCCACCCGGCGCGTGGCATGGTGTCGCCCGGCGTGTTCATCCCGGTGGCCGAGGAGACGGGGCTGATCCTGGAACTGGGCAACTGGGTGCTGGAGGAAGCCTGCCGCCAATTGCACGCGTGGCGCGACGCGGGGGTGCCGGCGCCGACGATCGCCGTCAACCTGTCCGGGCGCCAGTTCGACAGCCAGCTGCCGGAGCGGCTGGCCGAGTTGCTGGCGCGGCGCGGCGTATTGCCGGAGCAGCTGATGCTGGAGATCACGGAAAGCCTGCTGGTGCGCGGCACGGAGAACGTGATCGCCATCATGAACAAGCTGGTGGCCATGGGCATGGCGCTCGCGCTCGACGATTTCGGCACCGGCTATTCCAGCCTTGCCTACCTGAAGAAATTCCCCATCAGCACGCTCAAGATCGACCGCTCGTTCGTGATCGGCTTGCCGGACGAGGAAAACGATTGCGCCATCGCGCGCGCCATCGTCACCATGGCGCGCCAGTTGCGCCAGGAGATCGTGGCCGAAGGGGTGGAGACGCCCGAGCAGATGGCCTTCCTGCGCGGACTGGGCTGCCATCAACTGCAAGGCTTCCTGTTCAGCCCGGCCGTGCCGGCGGCCGAGTTCGAGGCCATGTTGCGCGAGGACCGGCGGCTGACGGTGGACATGGCGTAGCGGCGGCTGTCCCGGATCAATGGATGGCGCGGGCGCCCATGTGACTATGCGATAATCAAAAAACGCATAGGAGCGCGCCATGAACGCCGCCATTTTCGACAGCCACAAGTATGCCAAGCGCCTGATCGACGCGGGGGTGACGCCCCAGGCCGCTGGCGTGCATGCCGAAGTGTTGCTCGAAGTAATGAGTCAAATCGCCGGCGGTTCGATGTCGGGCGAGCGGATGGAGGCCAGGCTGGGGACGCGAATGGACCAGATGGCCGCCGACGCCAATGCCAGGTTCGGCGCGGTCGATGCCAGGTTCGATAAGGTCGATGCGAAGATAGACCAGCTTGCATCGGAGTTGCACGCTCAGATCGCGGATGCCAAGGCTGACATGGTGCGCATGATGGTCGGCCTCAGTGTATTGCAGCTGGCGCTGATCTCGGCTCTGTTATTGAAGCTGACCCATTAGTCGCCTGCGATCGCTACCTGTGCATAAGGAGCGCGGCATGGCACATCGATATGATCTTGAACGGTTCAAAAAGGCGCAAGCGCCCGTGTACGACGCGGTGCTGCGCGAACTGGCGCAAGGGCGCAAGCGCAGCCACTGGATGTGGTTCGTGTTCCCGCAACTGGACGGGTTGGGACGCAGCGAGACGGCCCGCTATTACGCCCTGTCCGGCCTTGATGAGGCGCGCGCCTACCTGGCCGATCCCGTGCTGGGCCAGCGGCTGCGGACCTGCTGCGCCGTGCTGGCCGGCTTGCCCGGCCACGATCCGCACGCGATCTTCGGCGCGCCGGACGACATGAAATTCCATTCCTGCCTGACGCTGTTCGCGCTAGCGGCGCCAGAAGAAGCCATTTTCACAGCATGCCTGCAGCAGTACTTCGCGGGTGTGCCGGATCAGGCGACGCTTGCCTTGCTCGCGCGCGGCTGACTGCATGGCCTGAGTGAGGCGCCGCTGGTCGGGCAGGGCCGCGTCGCCCTAAACTGCATTTGTGCAAATATATCTCTATAATGGTGGTCCCATTCCGCTAACGACCACCTGCTCATGTCCACTTTGCAGTCCACCTTGCACGACGTCCACGCCGCCTTCAAACGCGAATTCGCCAGCCTGGACCTGTGGTGGTCGCGCGCGGTGGTGGTGGGCGCGGCGGCGGCGGCCGGCTTGACGGTGGTGGGTTTCACCTGGCTGGCCGAGAGTGCGTTGCGGCTGTTCCTGCGCGTGGGCGCGTGGTCGTGGTGGGCCGCGCTGGTGTGGATGCCGCTGGCCACGGCCGCCATCGTGTGGCTGACGCGGCGCTACGCGCCGGGCGCGGCCGGCTCCGGCATCCCGCAAGTGATGGCGACGCTGGACCCGGCCGTCGGCTCGCCGCAGCGGCCGCTGTACGTGTCGCTGCGCCTGAGCGCGGCCAAGATCGCGTTGACCGCCTCGGGCATGCTGGCCGGGCTGTCGCTGGGGCGCGAGGGGCCATCGGTGCAGATCGCCGCCGGGGTCATGCTGGCCGCGCGGCGCCTGCTGCCGCGGCGCTCGGCCGTCAACGCCCATGCGTTGCTGGTGGCCGGCGGCGCGGCCGGCATCGCGGCCGCGTTCAATACACCGCTGGCCGGCGTGATGTTCGCCATCGAGGAATTGTCGCGCAAGCCGGAGCAGCGCAACAGCGGCCTGATCGTGGCCGGCATCGTGCTGGCCGGCCTGATCGCCGTTTCCATCAACGGCAATGCCACCCATTTCGGTGTGATTCATCCGGGCCCGATCGGCCTGGCGCTGCTGTGGCCGGGCCTGCTGGCCACGCTGGCCAGCGGCGTGGCCGGCGGCTTGTTCGCGCGGCTGTTGCTGGCGTCGCTGAGCGGCCGTTCCGCTGACGCGCCCAGCCGCTGGCGCACGCGGCACCCGGTGTGGTTCGCGGCCGGCTGCGGCCTGCTGGTGGCGGGGCTGGGCATGCTAAGCCACGGCGCCACTTATGGCAGCGGCAACGAGATCACGCGCGCCATGCTCGAAGGCGGCGCCGTGCCGGCCGCCTTCGTGCTGTTCAAGTACGTGGCCACCTGGCTGACCGTATGGTCAGGCGTGCCGGCCGGGATCTTCGCGCCCTCGCTGGCGATCGGCGCCGCGCTGGGCCACGACGTGGGACTGCTGACCCACTATCCCTACCTGCCGGCCCTGATCGCGCTGGGCATGGTCGGCTTCCTGGCCGCCGCCACCCAGGCGCCGCTGACGGCCTTCATCATCGTCATGGAAATGGTGGATGGCCACGCCATGGTGCTGAGCCTGATGGCGTGCGCCGTCATCGCCAGCACCGTGTCGCGGGTACTGTCCACGCCCCTGTATGCGGCGCTGGCCAAATTGCAGTTGCAGCGCATGGCCGGCTACGCGCCGCCAGCCACCGCGCCGGCGCGGGCGGGGCACTGAGCGCATCGTCGCGCCGGCGCGCGCCTGGCCTGCTGCCGGATTTCCGCTATCATTCCGGCATGTCCGATTCGACCCATTTCCCATCACCGTCCGCGGCCCCGGCCGGCGCGGCCGCGAACGACGCGCCGCCCGCCGCCGCCGTGCTGCGGCAGTTCCGCATCATTTTCAACGCCGTCAAGACCCACTTCCGGCAAGTGGAAAAAGCGGCCGGCATCGGCGGTGCGCAAGTGTGGGCCTTGAGCGTGATCCAGCAGCGGCCTGGCATCGGCGTGAGTGAACTGGGGCGGGCGATGGATGTGCACCAGTCCACGGCCAGCAACCTGGTCAAGGCGCTGCTCGAGCGCGGCCTGGTGCGGGCCGTGAAGGCCGAACAGGACCGGCGTGCCGTCGGCCTGTTCCTGAGCGAGGCCGGACAGCATTTGCTGGAGCGCGCACCCGCGCCATTTTCCGGCGTGCTGCCCGATGCCCTGGCCGGCCTCGACGCATCCACGCTGGCGCGGCTGGAACAGGACCTGGGCACGCTGATCGCGGCGCTGGCGGCCGACGAAGCCAGCGCCACCACGCCGCTGGCCCACTTGTAGTGGCGCAGGCGCCGGGAAGCGGCTACTATCGGCGGACGTAACATTTTCATACCATCCACCGAGTTCACCACCAAGGAGTGACCATGACCCGCAGCATCCTGGACGAAGCGCACATCCATCCCGCCATCCGCGCCACCATCAGCGACAGCCACGCCGACGTGGTGCGCGAGGTGCAGGCCGCCATCGCGGCCCACCCCGTGGTGGTGGTGGGCATGGCCCAGAACCCGTTCCCGCGCAAGGCGCGCAAGATCCTCGATGGCCTGGGCCAGCCTTATCACTACCTCGAATATGGCAGCTACCTGTCGCAATGGCGGCGCCGCAACGCGCTCAAGATGTGGACCGGCTGGCCTACCATGCCCATGGTGTTCGTGCGCGGCGTGCTGGTGGGCGGCGCCCAGGAATTGCAGAAGCTGGTCGACCAGGGCCAGTTCTCCGCGCTGCTGGCGGCCTGAAGGTTACTTTTCGCTGGCCAGTTCCGTTTCCTCGGGCACCGTGCCGCTGCCCAGCAACTGGGTGAGGGCGGCGCGCAGTTCGCGCAGTTTGGGCGGCTTGCTCAGCACGCAGTCCGTGTGGTTGGGGTTGTCGCCGTCCGTCAGCAAGCGCTGGCCCCAGCCCGTGAGCAGGATGATGGGCGTGGTGGGCGACAGTTCCTTGATGGCGGCCGACACCTTGCGCCCGTCGATGTAGGGCATGCCCAGATCGGAGATGACCAGCTCGAACGGCGCGGCGCTGTGCACGGCGGCGGCGAAGGTGTCGATGCCGGCCTGGCCACCATCGGCCGAGGTAACCGTGTGGCCGTCGATCTCGAGGATGTCGCGCAGCGACTTGAGCACCATCGGGTCGTCGTCCACCACCAGGATGCGGCGCGCCGACGGCGGCGTGCCGTGCTGCACCGGCACCGCTGCGCTGGCGTTGGCCTGCACCGGGAAGCGCAGCCGCATGGTGGTGCCCACGTTGGGCCGGGTGTCCACTTCGATGCTGGCGCCATGGCGTTCCGTCATGCCGTACACCATGGCCAGCCCCAGCCCCGTGCCCCGTTCGCCCTTGGTGGTGAAGAACGGTTCCAGGCAGCGGCGCCGGGTGGCCTCGTCCATGCCCACGCCGCTGTCGGCGATCTCGATCAGCACCTGCTGGGGCGCCGTGGCGTGCACGCCGTCGGGCTGGCTGCGGCGCAGCCGGGTGCGCAGCGTCAGCGTGCCGCCGTCGGGCATGGCGTCCACGGCGTTGAAGATCAGGTTGGTCAGCGCTTCGCGGATCTCGCCTTCGATGCCGTGGATGGGCGGCAGCTCCGGCGCCAGCTCCGTCACCATGCGGATCACGATGCCCCGCTGCAGCGGCATGTCGCTCCAGCGCGCCCGTGTCAAGTCCATCACTTGTTGCAGCAGCAGGTTGGCGTCGACCGGCGTGAGCGTCAATTGCGGTTCGCGCTGGCGGTAGAACTCGCGCATGCGCGCCACCGTGGCGGCCACGTCGTCGATGGCGCGCTTGATCACTTCCAGGTTCTCGCGCGTGCGCGGGCTCAGGTCCGGCTCCGTCTCCAGCAGCGATTCCGTGTACAGGGCCACGGGCGAGATGGCGTTGTTGATGTCGTGCGCGATGCCGCTGGCCATCTGGCCCAGCGCGCGCAGCCGTTCCTGCTGCATCACGGTCTGCTGGGTCTGGCGGATGTCGTCGTAGGCCCGTTGCAGGGCGCTGTAGAGCTGGGCCTGGTTGGCGGCCAGCGCCACGTGTTCGCTCAGCTGGCGCAGGAATTCGCATTCGCCGCTGGAAAAACTGTTGGCCTCGTGGCGGGCCGCCACCAGCACCCCGAACACGGTGCTCTCGGCCAGGAGCGGCGCCATCACCAGCGCCCGCAAGCCGCCGCGCGCCAGGCGCTGGGGGAAGGGAAAGTCGACGGCCTGGATGTCCGGCTCGTACACCAGCAGGCCGGCCACGCAGCGCGACAGGCCGTTCTGGTCGATCGGCACGCGGCTGTGCTCGGTCATCGCGAACTCCATCGCCAGGGCCGCGCTGCGCAAGCCCACGCTGCTCACTTCGAGCATGTTCTGGCCCTGGTCGTACAGGCAGATGCAGCTGAAATCGACGGGCAACTGGTCCTCCAGGCTGCGGATCACGACCTGGAAGATGCTGCGCAAATCGAGCCGTTCGCCGATCGAGCGGGTGATCTGGTGCAGCAGGTTGAGCCGTCCCAGCTGGGCCTGCACCTTGTGCTCGGCCTGCTGGCGCACCACGATCTCCGTTTGCAGCGCGTCGTTGCTGCGGCCCAGTTCATCGCGCGAGACGGTGGTCCATTTGAGCTTGTCGGTCATGTTGTCGAAGGCGTTGGCCAGCTCGCCGATCTCGTCGCCCGTGTCCATCCTGAGCGCGAAATCGAGGTTGCCGGCGCCGACGATGGCCGTGCCCTCGCGCAGCGTGGCCAGCGGCCCGATCACGCGCCGGCGCACCATCAGGAAGGTCATGCCGACAAAGGCCAGCACCAGCGCGCCCGAACCGATGGCGGCGCCGTTGGCGCGCTGCTGGGCCTGCACCACGCCGGCCCGGCTGCGCTGCGACAGCACCAGCGCGCCCGAGATCATGGCCTGGGTCTTGTTGGTGATCTGGCCCGACAAGCGGGTGGCCAGCACTTCGTGGATGTCGCGCCGGTCCAGCTCCTGCTCGAGCTGGCGCTGGTTGGCCACCAGCAGCGTGAACAGCTGCTCCACGCTGGTCTGGTTGCTGCGCAGGTCGGCCAGCAGTTCCTCCTCCTGCCTGTCGTCCGTGGGCGGCATGGACCGCAACATCTGGCTCAGCGAGGCGCTGCGCCATTGCCACTGGATGCGGGTGCGTTCCTCGTGGCGCAGCGCGTATTCCATCATCAGGTAGCGCAGCGCCGTCACCCCCTGCAGCACGTTGCCGGCCGCTTCGTTCTTGGCCAGTTCGCGCCGGGTCTGCACGGCCGTCGACAGCAGCACGGCCAGCATCAGCGACACCAGCAGCAGGGCCAGCGCGCCGGCCAGCTTGAGGCGGGTTGAGATTTTCACCGGGCCCCCGTCAGTGGATGATGGTGACGGCCGACGGCGACACCGCCTCCAGGCCATCGAGGTAGATGAAGCTGAGGTAGTTGGGCAGGTCGGTGCGCGCCGTCAGCTTGTTCTTCATGGCCCAGCGCGCCTCATCCTCGAGCGCCAGGATCAGGCCCTGGTCCAGCACCACGCCGAAGCGGTAGGCCGGCCACGAGGCGCGCAGCTGGCGGTCGTCGCTCTGGGAGCTGCTGCTCATCAGTGCGCGCGCCGCCTCCGGGTGGCTGCTGCAGTAGCGCGCGCCGCGATCGAGCGCGCGCAGCACTTTTTCCATGGTGCGCGGCTGCTGGCGCACGTAGTCGCGCAGGCCGGCGATGTTGTACAGGCTCTCGTAGATATCCTTGCCGTAGAAGGCGCGCCCGTTCTCGCCCAGCTGGGTCAGCAGGGCGTCCAGGAACGGCTCCCAGGTGGCGGCCGCGTCGATCTCGCCGCGCGCCATGGCGTCGTACAGGTCCTCGGGCCGGTAGTTGATCATGGTGACGTCGGACGGGGCCAGGCCGTGCCGGTTGAGCATGGCGTCGAGCGCGAAATGGGCCGAGGTGTCAAGCGTGACGCCGATGCGCTTGCCCTTGAGGTCGGCCGGGGTGGCGATGCCGCGGTCGCGCCGCGCCACCAGGCCGTGGTCGCGCTCGGTGCGGAAGATGGTGGCGATCACCGTCACCGGGTCGTTGTTGATGCCGGCGAACATGACGGGAATGTCGGCCACCGTGCCCAGGTTGGCCTGGCCCTGCATCACGGCCTCCATGGCGGCCTTGCCGCTGGAGCGGGCCTGCAGCGTGACCAGCAAGCCCTGGTCGGCGAAATAGCCATTCTCGCGTGCGGCCGCCACCGGGCAGGTGCCCGCGTAGGCGCTGTTGGTGGCGATCGACACCTGTTCCAGCGCCGCCACCGGGCGCGGCGAGGCGCCCAGGTCCAGCCAGCCGTAGCGGCCGGCCAGCAGGGTCAGCGCGATCAGGATCAGCAATCCTGCCAGCGCCGCGATGGCGCCTCTAGCGGTCAAGCGTGGCCCCGATGGCTGTGTCATCTCGTTCCTCTCGTATGGCGGGCGTCAGGCGCAGCGCGCTGTCCACCGCTTCGGTGAACGCGGCCACGTCGATGGGTTTGGTCAAGTAGCGGAAAAAGCCGGCCGCCATGTTGTGGCGCACCTGCTCGGGCATGGCGCTGGCGCTGATGGCGATCACGGGGATGTGGGCCGTGGCCGGGTCGGCCAGCAGGCGGCGCCGCGTCTCCAGGCCATCCATGCCGTTCAGGTGGATGTCCATCAGGATCAGGTGCGGGCGGTGCTGGCGCGCCAGTTCCAGTCCCTGTTCGCCGCCCGTGGCCGACAGCAGCGCGCAGGGGCCGGCACTGCCGCGCCGCAGCCGCAGCAGGTCGGCGATCAGTTGCAGATTGGCGGGATTGTCTTCCACGTACAGCAGCGTGTGGCCGCCATCGGGGGCGGCCACGGCCGGCGTGGCGGCCGGCTCGGCGCGCGCTGCCGGCGGCGTGGCCGCGAGCATGTCCGGCACCGGCGCCACCGGCGCCACCGGCGTGAAGGCCACCAGTTCCGGCGCCACGGCCACGCTGGCGTCCGTGGCCGGCAGTTCGATCCAGAACGTGCTGCCCACGCCCACCATGCTGGCCACGCCGATCTGGCCGCGCATGGCTTCCATCAGGCGCTTGGTCAGGGCCAGGCCGATGCCCGTGCCTTCCTCGGCCGAGCCTTCCTGGCCCAGGCGGTTGAACGGCTGGAAGATCAGTTCGAGCTGGGCCGCCGTGAGCCCGGCCCCCGTGTCGCGCACGGCGATGCGCACCCGGCCCGGCTGGGCCGCCACGCAGTCGAGCGCCACCGTGCCCCGCTCGCGGTTGTACTTGACGGCGTTCGAGAGCAGGTTGATCAGCACCTGCTTGAGCCGGGTGCGGTCGGCCAGCACGTGGGCCGGGGCGCGCGCCGGGAAGCGCAGCTCGATGCCGCGCCGGGTGGCCAGCGGCTGGATCATGGCCTGGCATTCCTGGAACACGCGCGCCAGCGCCACCGGCTCCAGCGACAGCGTCATGGCGCCCGATTCGATCTTGGCCAGGTCCAGCACTTCGTTGATCAGGGTCAGCAGGTGGCGCCCGGCCTGCAGGATGTGGCGCGCGAACGCCTGCTTCTCGTCGGGCGTGGAAGGCAGCTTGTCGGAGGTGAGGATCTGGGCGAAGCCGAGGATGGCGTTGAGCGGGGTGCGCAGCTCATGGCTCATGTGCGACAGGAAGGTGGATTTTTCCTGGTTGGCCCGCTCGGCCTGCTGGCGCGCCAGTTCCAGATCCTTGTTGAGCGCGTCCATTTCGGCCGCGTGGGCCCGCAGCTGGCGCTCGAGCTTGGCGTTTTCCAGGCGCAGCATGCGCGTCTCGAGCGCGCGCGCCAGCACCGGCAGGATGGTCGACACCTTGAACGGCTTGATGATGTAGTCGAGCGCGCCCACCTTCATGGCCCGCACGGCCGAGGCGATCGAGCCTTCGCCCGTCATGATGATGCTGGCCAGGTCGGGGTCGATGGCGCGCGCGGCCTGCACCAGCGTGATGCCATCCATGCCCGGCATCATCAGGTCGGCCAGCAGCAGGTCGTAGTCGCCTGGCTGCAGCGCGTCGAGCGCGGCCTGGCCCGTGTCGTAGCCGCGGGTATCGTAGCCATGGTCGCGCAAGGTGCTGCACAGGGCCTGCATGTGCGCCGCTTCGTCATCGACGATGAGGATGCGGGGCCGGTTTCCGGGCTCGTTCATGCCGTCTCCAACCTGCGTCAGTCCGGCGCCCGCGCGTCGAGGGCGGCCGTGAGCTCGCGCAACGCCGGCGGCGCCGCATCGAGGTGGTAGCTTACCGTGTGGCGCAGGCCATCGTCGGCCTGCACCGTCAGGGTGTACAGGAAATCCCATGACTGGGGGGCGGGCGATTGCATGCTGGCCGGCAGGGCGAAAAAATCGCAGTCGCGCACCAGCTGGCGCAGGCGCGCGCCATCGCCGGCGGACAGCGCCGCCGTATCGGCCGTGCGCGTCTGCGCGCCGGCCGGCCCGGTGAAACCTCCCGTACTGTTCAACACGAGGCGCATGGCTCTCCCGTTCAAATCACTCCAACCTCCTTCCAGGCGGTCTGGACAGCTTGTTGTTCGGCTGAATTGGCGCCAAACAGCAGGGCGGCGGCCTGCATGGTGGCCTGGGCCGCGTCCGCGAACGTGGCGTTGGAGGTCAGCAGCGGCAGCGCGCGGTACCAGATCGGGCCCGCCTTGTCCCAGGCGTTGCCCTTGAGGATGGTGGCGGCGATGTAGAACGCGTGGTTGGGGATGCCCGAACTGGTGTGCACGTCGGCGTCGTCCTGGTAGCCGGCCATGTTGCCGGGCTGGTCATCGCCGGACCAGGTCAGGGCCCGGTTGCCTGGCTCGGCCATGGAACGCAGCGCCTTGCCCACGGCCGGGGCCATGATGCCGGCGCCGATCAGCCAGTCGGCCTGGTCCACGCTCTGCTTGAGCGTCCACTGCTTGACGATGCTGCCGAACACGTCGGAGATCGATTCGTTCAGGGCGCCGCTCTGCTGGCGGTACACCAGGCCGCCGGGCACCGTGTACTGGGTCACGCCGTGCGTCAGTTCGTGGGCAATCACGTCGATGGCGCCGGTGAAGCCGAGGAACAGCTTGCCGTCACCGTCGCCGTACACCATTTGCTGGCCGTTCCAGAACGCGTTGTTGAATTTCTTGTTGTAGTGCACGGTCGAATCGAGGCGCAAGCCCTTGCCGTCGATCGAGTTGCGCTTGAGCACGCTCATGTAGAAATCGTAGGTGGCGCCGGCGCCGTCATAGGCCTGGTTGACGGCCACGTCGCGGCTGGCATGATCGGTTTCGCCGCGCACCAGCTTGCCGGGCAGGGTGGTGCCGTGTTTGGCGTCGAAAATGGTGCGCCGCTTCTCGCCGGCGCTGATCCCCATCACGGCCGGCGCGATGGAACGCTGGCCGCGCAGGAAGGCCGACAGTTCGGCCTGGTCCAGCAGGCATTGGCGTTCCGCGTCCGTGGCGGCGGCGTCGGCCAGCTTGCGCAGCATGCCCGACGGGATGATGAAACAGGTGCAGTGGTGATGATGGGTATGCATGACTATCTTCCTCCAGGACAGCAAAGAGCCCGGACCCGCGGTGGCGTGCCGCATCCCTCATGCCGGGCGCTACGGGCACACCATGGAACTGCGGCGGGGCCGCTCATTGTGGTGTACTTCCTCGGTAATATAGTCTTTATATGATTGCAAATGTACGCACATTGTCACACGCTGAGCGAGGGGATTCTGACAATCGCACGACGGAAAAGCGGGTGGCGCGATCTTGATGGATCTGGGTGTTGGCGCCACTTTTTCCCGGCGAAACAAGGGTGATTGCTGCGCCGGCAGCAACGATGATGCGCAACGCCTGCCATTGAGGCAAGCTGAAAAATGGTGCTGTATTATTTTGGCAACATTGTCTTGCAAGTCGCTCAACGCCGGGGGCGCAGCGGATCGAGCAGATGGCGCAGGGCGTTGTGGTCGAGCTCGTACATCAGGGCCAGCAGTGCGCCCAGTTCGCCCGACGGAAAGCCGGTGCGCGCCATCCAGCCCAGGTAATGGCCGGGCAGGTCGGCCAGCAGCCGGCCCTTGTATTTACCGTAGGGCATCTCCCATTTGACCAGCAGCAGCAGCTTTTCCGTCTCCATGGCGGCCATCATACTGGAAAAGCGCGGGCCGGCCCCCATCTGGGGTGCGCTGGCGCAAGTCCGTCCGTGGCGTGGCCGGTGTATATTGCGCAGGATATCGGGCAAGTATGGCCGCTAGCCATGGCCTTGCCTTTTGAATTACATTGTCACGTTTTACATCGCCGGGAGTCCCCATGTCTTTTTCACCTATTTCCGCTGCGCGCCGCGGTGTCGCGTTTTGCTGGCGCCTGCTCGATGCCGGCCGCCGCACGGTCCTGAACCTGCTGTTCCTGGGCGTGCTGATCGCCATCGCCTACGCCCTGTTTGGCGGCGGCATCAAGCCGCTGTCGCCCAAGACCACGCTGGTGCTGGACTTGAAGGGGACGCTGGTCGAGCAAGCCAGCGGCGGCGCGCGCGAGGCGCTGCTGACCAGTGTGCGCGGCGGCGAGCCGCGCAAGATGGTGCAACTGCGCGACGTGCTGGCCGTGCTCGACGCGGCCGCCAAGGATCCCAATATCGGCGCGGCCGTGCTGCTGCCCGACGAGCTGCAAGGCGGCGGCCAGGCCATGCTGCGCGAAGTGGCGGCCGGCCTGGAGCGCTTCAAGGCCAGCGGCAAGCCCGTGGTGGCGTGGGGCGCCAGCTATGACCAGAGCCAGTATTTGCTGGCCGCGCACGCCAGCGAAGTCTATCTGCACCCGATGGGCATGGTGATGCTGGAAGGTTTTGGCCGTTACCGCAATTACTACCGCGACGCGCTCGACAAGCTGGGCGTGACGGTCAACCTGCTGCGGGTGGGCACCTACAAGAGTTTCGGCGAGCCGTTCATCGCCAACGGGCCGTCGCCGGCCGCCGCCGAAGCGGACGCCTACCTGAACAACGGCCTGTGGAACGCCTACACGGGCGACGTGGAGCAGGCCCGCAAGCTGCCCCAGGGCGAGGTGATGCGGACCATCAATGATTTGCCGGCCCGGGTGGCGGCCGTGCATGGCGACCTGGCCCGGCTGTCGCTGGCGGCCAAGTGGGTCGATGGCCTGAAGACGCGCGACCAGGTGCGCCAGATGATGACGCAGCGCGGCGCGCCGGACGGCAAGAGCTTCCGCCAGATCGCCTTCGACGATTACCTGGCCCGCTTGCATCCCAAGCTGACCGGCGACGCCATCGGCGTGGTGGTGGCGGCCGGCGAGATCAGCGACGGCACGGCCGGTCCCGGCGCCATCGGCGGCGATTCGACCTCCAAGCTGATCCGCATGGCGCGCGAGGACGACAGGATCAAGGCCGTGGTGCTGCGCATCGACTCGCCCGGCGGCAGCGCGTTCGCCTCGGAACTGATCCGGCGCGAGCTGGAACTGACGCGCGCGGCCGGCAAGCCGGTGGTGGTATCGATGGGGAACGTGGCCGCCTCCGGTGGCTACTGGATTTCCATGGCCTCCGATGAAGTGATCGCCGACCCCACCACCATCACCGGCTCGATCGGCGTGTTCGCCATCCTGCCGACGGCGGAAAAGGTGATCGACAAGCTGGGCATCCACACGGCCGGCGCGCCCACCACCTGGCTCGGTGACGCGGGCAATCCCCTGCGTCCGCTCGATCCGCGCTTTGGCCAGGTGATCCAGAGCAGCATCAACCATATCTACGGTGAATTCACCACCAAGGCCGCGCAGGCGCGCAAGACCACGCCCGAGAAGATCGACGCCGTGGCCCAGGGCCGCGTGTGGACCGGCCAGCAGGCCAAGGACCGGGGCCTGGTCGACACGCTGGGCAGCTACAACGACGCCATCAAGTCGGCCGCCCGCCGCGCCAAGCTGGGCGACGATTACCGCGTCACCTACATCGAGCGCGAAACGAGCAAGTTCGACAAGCTGATCGAACTGTTTGGCGGCTCCGTGGCGCAGGCCGTGGGCGCGCAGGTCAAGCTGGGCTTGAGCACGACCGGCCTGCCGCCGGGCGCGGCGGCCGATGTGGCCCATGAACTGGGCTGGCTCAATGACGTGAGCGCAGGCCATAAACCGTTCATGGCCATTACCCACTGCCTGTGCGAATCGCCATAACGATGCGCACTGGCGCATGCGCGCGAGGGTCAGACCTCAGGCTCTGACCCGGAAGCGCAAGGCGCTACGCCAGCGGCAGCGTGATGGCGAAGCGGCTGCGGCCATCGGGCATGGTGGCGCAGCGCGCGTCGCCGCCGTGGCGGCGGGCGATCTGGCGCACCAGCGCCAGTCCCAGCCCGGCGCCATGGTTGTCGCGCGTGCCGGCGCGCCGGTAGAACGGCTCGAACACGCGCTCGAATTCCCCGATCGGGATGCCGGGGCCGCTGTCCCACACGCTCAAGGTGACGCTGGGCGCGTCGGCCGCGTCATCGCGTTCGATCCGCACATGGGCTGGCGGCGTGCCATGCCGGCGCGCGTTCTCCAGCAGGTTGCGCAGCAGCCGGCGCAGCAGGCGCGGGTCGCCGCGCACGGTGGCGCTGGCGCCGTCCAGCACCGCGTCGTCGTAATGGGCGCATTCCTCGGCGGCCAATGCCAGCAGGTCCACATCCTCCAGCGCCATGGCGTCGTCGATGGCGCCCAGCCGGCTGGCCAGCAGGATTTCGTCGAGCAGGTGATCCAGTTCCGCGATGTCCTGTTCCAGCCCGGCGCGGCGTTTGGCATCCACCGTTTCCTTCACCAGTTCCAGCGCCAGCCGGATGCGCGCCAGCGGCGTGCGCAATTCGTGCGAGGCGTTGGCCAGCAGCGTCTTGTGGGCGCCCACCAGTTGCTCGATCTGGTCGGCGGCGCGGTTGAAACTGCGCGCCAGTTGCGCCACTTCGTCCTTGCCTTCCACCTTCACGCGGGCCGACAGGTCGCCCGCGCCCAGCGATTCCACGCCCGTCTGCAACCGCTCCAGGCGGCGCGTGAGCTGGCGCACGATGGGGTAGGCGGCCACCGCCACCCCCAGCACCAACAGCAGCAGCATGGCGTGCAGCACCTGGCGCGCGCTGGCGAAGCCCAGCGGTTGGCTCGATAGCAGCTGGCGCCCGTCCGGCAGGCGCACCCAGGACGCGCGCGGCGGCGCCGTCAGGGTTCGCAGCCGCCATTCCGGCCTGGGCAGCGGCGGGCCCACCGTGGCCAGCGGCGTCCAGTCGGCCGCGTACAGCGTCATGCGGGCGTGGATGCCGCTGGCCATGCGTTCCAGCGCCGCCTGCTGTTGTTCGGCCGGTGCGCCGGCCGGCGCCAGCGTGTTCTGCACCAGCCGCGCCAGCGTGGCGTCCGAGCGTTCCATGGGGCCGCCGTCGCGGTGCCACAGCAGCGAGACGGCCAGCGCGAACAGCATCAGGCTGGCCAGCAGCGCGATGTAGAAGCGGAAGTAGAGGCGCGACATCAGTCCTGCGCCCTGGCGAACAGGTAGCCGGCGCCGCGCACGGTGATGATGCGGCGCGGCTTCTTCGGATCATCCTCGACGGCGGCGCGGATGCGCGACATGTGCACGTCGATGGAGCGGTCGAACGCCTCGATCTGCTCGCCCTTGACCAGTTCCATCAGCGCGTCGCGCGACAGCACGCGGCCCGCATGCTGGGCCAATGCCAGCAGCAGGTCGAACTGGTAGGCGGTCAGTTCGCACGGCGCGCCGGCTATGCTGGCGCGGTGGCCGGCCGGGTCGATCTCGAGCCGGCCGAAGCGCAACGCCGGCGGGCCGTCGCGCGGACCGTCCACGCGCCGGCGCAGGATGGCGCGCAGGCGCGCCAGCAGTTCGCGCGGCTCGAACGGCTTGGGCAGGTAATCGTCGGCGCCGATTTCCAGGCCGACGATGCGGTCCACGGCGTCGCCGCGCGCCGTCAGCATCAGCACGGGAATATCGGAATGGGTGCGCAACTGGCGGCACACGTCCAGGCCGTCCATATCGGGCAGCATCAGGTCCAGCACCATGGCGTCGGCTGGCGCGGCGGCCAGTTGCGCCAGCGCGTCCGCGCCCGTGGCGGCGGCGCGCACGCGAAAGCCCGCCTGGCCCAGGTACTCGGTGAGCATCTCGGCCAGGCGGGGATCGTCTTCAACAAGCAGGATACGGTCAGCCATGGATTGCATTCTACGGACAGGCGGCGACCGTCACAAGCGGCCGCCTGTCCATCCGGTGGATGGTTTAACCGTGGTGCATGCCGCGGCCGTGGCCGTGCATCTGCGCCAGGTGCTCGGCCAGCTTCTGGCGCTGGGCCGGGGTGAGCTGGTCACCCACATCGGCGATCAGCTGCACCAGCCGCTTCGACGCCTGGTCGGCCAGCTGCAAGTTCTGGGCGCGGGCCGCTTCCAGCGCAGCGCGGTCGATGGTGGGCGCCGTCAGCAGCTGCAGCGCGGCCGCGTGGGCCTTGTGCAGTTGTTCGTGCATGGGCAGCAGGTCTTGCATGGCCTGGCGCTCCAGCGGCTCGATCTGGGTCTTCTGGGCCTCGGTGGCGTCGATTTCCACGTACATGTGCTTGAGCATGCGGTCCACGTGGGCGGTGGCGTCGATGGCGCTGTGCGGGCCGGCGCTGTTCAGGTGACGGTCCACGGCGTAGGCGCCGGCGCCGGCGGCCAGCGCGGCGCCGAGCAGGAAGGCGGCGATGGTGTTGCGGTTGAAGATGCTCATGTTGGTTCCTTGGTTGGGTTGAGGAGACTACGGGATCCAGTATGCGAGGTCACCGTATCGCTGCCATGTCGCGCAGGTAAAGATTTGTAAAGCGGATTTGTAGCGAGTTTGTAACTTGGCCACAGAATGGCGGTGTGCGACCGTAAAATGACAAGCTTCAAACAGGACGATGCCGCCGCCGTGGCGGCCATGACAAGGACAGGCGATGACGACGCAAGCGACCCCGGAAAAATCCGCAAACCCAGTCCGGCGCAGCGGCCGTGCGAGGCTGGCCGGCGGCGTGATCGCCATCGCCGTGATGGCCGCGCTGGGCGGGCTGGCGTGGCATCTGACGCATCCCGCCGCCGGTGCCGGTGGCGCTGGCGGAGCGCCGGGAATGGCGGGCGGTCCCGGTGGGCCTGGCGGCCCAGGCGGTCCCGGTGGACGGCGCGGCGGCCCGGCCACCACGGTGGGAGTGGCCACTGCCGAACAGGCCGACGTGCCGGTATCGCTCGATGCGCTGGGCACCGTGACTTCGGCCGCCACCACCACCGTGCGGGTGCAGGTATCGGGCATTCTGCGCAAGGTGCTGTTCAAGGAAGGGCAGATGGTCAAGGCCGGCCAGGTGCTGGCAGAGATCGACCCGCGCCAGTTCGAGATGGCGTTGCTGCAGGCCAGCGGCCAGCGCCAGCGCGACGAGGCCCAGCTTGAGAACGCGAAGCTGACGCTGGAACGCTATCGCACGCTGCAGGGCCAGGATTCGATCGCGCGCCAGGACGTCGACACGCAGGCGGCGCTGGTCAAACAGTTGCAAGGCACGGTGATGACGGACCGCGCGGCCGAAGGACTGGCGCGCCTGAACCTCGGTTATACCAAAGTGGTGGCGCCCATCAGCGGCCGGGTGGGCTTGCGCGGCGTGGACGTGGGCAACCTGGTCAACTCCGGCGACGCGGCCGGCATCGCCGTCATCACCCAGCTGTCGCCGATCGACGTCACCTTCACCATTCCGCAGGACCAGGCGCCCGACGTGCTGGCGCGCGTGAACGAGGGCGCGGCCCTGCCGGCCGTCGCGTTCGACCGCACGCGCAGCACGGCGCTGGCCGAAGGCAAGTTCGCGGCGCTCGACAACCAGGTCGATACCCAGACCGGCACCGTCAAGGCCAAGGCGCGCTTCGCCAATGACAAGACGACGCTGTTCCCCAGCCAGTTCGTCAACCTGCGGCTGGAGCTGCGCACCATCAAGGACGCCGTGATGGTGCCGGTGACGGCGCTGCGTCACGGCGCCAGCGGCGATTTCGTGTACGTGCTGAATGCGGACCGCACGGTGTCGCTGCGCCCTGTCACGCGCGGCCAGGCGACGGCGGACAAGGTGCAGATGAAGACGGGCCTGCAACCCGGTGAGCAGGTCATCACGGAAGGTGCGGACCGGCTCAAGGACGGCGCCCGCGTGGTGCTGGCCGGTGACAAGCCCGGTGCCGGGGCTGGCGGGGCAGGTGGCCGGCATGGCGGGCGTCGCATGGGTGGGGCCGGTGCGGCCGGAGCAGGCGCCGGCGGCGCGCATGCCGGAGCGAATGCCGGAGCCAGTGCAGGTGCAGGTGCAGACGCAGGTGCAGGCGCGGGTGCGGGCGCCGCCGCCAGCGGCTGGCCGGGCGGTCAACGCCCACCGCGCGGGAGCGGGCAATGACGGTGGCGCGCCATAAGCCGGACGCTGTTTGCACGGAGCGATTGCCATGAGCCCGTCCGCCCCATTCATCCAGCGCCCGGTGGCCACCTCGCTGCTGATGCTGGCCATCGTGCTGGCGGGCCTGGTGGGCTTCAGGTTCCTGCCCCTGTCGGCGTTGCCGCAGGTGGACTTCCCCACGATCCAGGTGCAGACGCTGTACCCGGGCGGCAGCCCCGAAGTGATGGGCCAGACCGTGACGGCGCCGCTGGAACGCCAGTTTGGGCAGATGGCGGGTTTGCAGCGCATGAGTTCCACCAGCGCGGCCGGCGTCTCCATCATCACCTTGCAGTTCTCGCTGGGCCAGACGCTGGACGTGGCCGAACAGGAAGTGCAGGCCGCCATCAACGCCGGCGCTTCGCTGCTGCCGACCGACCTGCCGGCGCCGCCCGTGTACGCCAAGGTTAACCCGGCCGACGCGCCCGTGCTCACGCTGGCCATCACGTCCGACACCATGCCGCTGACGCAGGTGCAGAACATCGTCAACACCCGGCTGGCGCTGAAGATCAGCCAGGTCAGCGGCGTGGGCCTGGTCACGCTCAGTGGCGGCCAGCGGCCCGCCGTGCGCATCCAGGCCGACACCCAGGCGCTGGCTTCGGCCGGGCTGGGGCTGGACACGCTGCGCAGCGCCATCGCCGCCGCCAATGCCAACAGCGCCAAGGGCAGCTTTGATGGTCCGACCCGCTCGTTCACCATCAACGCCAACGACCAGTTGCTGACGGCCGACGACTACCGCCAGCTGATCGTGGCCTACCGCAACGGTGCGCCCGTCCGGCTGCAGGACGTGGCGCAAGTGGTGGACAGCGCGGAGAACGTCAAGCTGGGCGCGTGGTCGGGCATGAAGCCGGCCATCATCCTCAACGTGCAGCGCCAGCCCGGCGCCAACGTGATCGCCACCGTGGACGCCATCAAGAACCGCCTGCCCGAACTGACGGCCGGCCTGCCCGGCGCGCTGCGGGTGGACGTGCTGAGCGACCGCACCACCGGCATCCGCGCCTCAGTCGAGCACGTGGAGACGGAGTTGCTGCTGGCCGTGGTGCTGGTGGTGCTGGTCATCTTCGGTTTCCTGCACAGCGTGCGGGCCACCGTGATCGCCAGCCTGGCCGTGCCCATCTCGCTGGTGGGCACCTTCGGCGTCATGTATTTGCTTGGCTACAGCCTGAACAACCTGTCGCTGATGGCGCTCACCATCGCCACCGGCTTCGTGGTGGACGACGCCATCGTCATGATCGAGAACATCGCGCGCTACATCGAACAGGGCGAGACGCCGATGGCGGCGGCGCTCAAGGGCGCCACCCAGATCGGCTTCACCATCATTTCGCTGACGGTGTCCCTGATCGCCGTGCTGATTCCGTTGCTGTTCATGGGCGACGTGGTGGGGCGGCTGTTCCGCGAGTTCGCCGTCACGCTGGCCATTACGATCCTGATTTCGGCCGTGGTGTCGCTGACGCTGGTGCCCATGATGTCGGGCCGTTGGCTGCGTAGCCACGCGGACGAACATCCGGGCGCGCTGGCGCGCCACACGCAGGCGTTCTTCGACGCCGTGATCGGGCACTACGACCGCGCCTTGCAATGGGTGCTGGAACGCCAGGGCCTGACGCTGCTGGTGGCGCTGGCCACGCTGCTGCTCACGGTGGCGATGTACATCTTCATTCCCAAGGGCCTGTTCCCGACCCAGGACACGGGCCAGTTGCAGGCCCGCGTGGAAACGGCGCAATCAGTATCCTACGCCCGCATGGCCGAACTGCAGCGGGCCACGGCGCGCGCGCTGCTGGCCGATCCGGACGTGGAGTCGCTCAGCTCCCTGGTGGGCGTGGACGCGGCCAACAACACCATGCTGCACACGGGCCGCATGCTGATCAACCTGAAGCGCAAGCGCACTTCCAGCCAGGACGCCACCATGGCGCGCCTGCGCCAGCGCGCCAGTGACGTAGCCGGCGTGACGCTGTATTTGCAACCGACCCAGGATCTGACCATCGACGCCGAGACTGGGCCGACCCAGTATCGCGTGTCGCTGGAAGGGGCGGACTACGCCGCCGTCAATGGCTGGGCCGCCAAACTGGCGCAACAGATGCGCAGCAAGGCGCGGCTGCGCAACGTGGTGTCGGACGCGGGCGCCACCGGCAGCGCAGCCTTCATCAGCATCGACCGCGACAGCGCGGCGCGCCTGGGCATTACGGCCGCCGCCATCGACGACGCGCTGTACAGCGCCTTCGGCCAGCGCATCGTCTCCACCATCTTCGCCCAGACCGACCAGTATCGTGTGATCCTGGAAGCGCGCCAGGACGCGCTGACCACGCCCGCCACGCTGGGCGACCTGCAACTGCGCACCAGTTCCGGCAAGGCCACGCCACTGTCGGCGGTGGCCACCATCAGCGAGCGCCCGGCGCCACTGCAGATCACGCACGTGGCCCAGTATCCGGCCACCACGCTGGGCTTCGACACGGCCGGCGGCGTGGCATTGGGCGACGCGGTGGACGCCGTGCGCGAGGCGGCGGAGGAAATCAAGCTGCCGCCGTCCGTCTCGCTGACCTTCCTGGGCGCGGCGGGCGCTTACCAGAATTCGCTGTCCAACCAGCTGTGGCTGATCCTGGCGGCCGTGATCTGCGTCTACATCGTGCTCGGCGTTCTGTACGAAAGCTATATCCATCCGCTCACCATCCTGTCCACCTTGCCGTCAGCCGGCGTGGGCGCCTTGCTGGCGCTGGGCGTCAGCGGGCAGGACCTGGGCGTGATCGGCATCATCGGCATCATCCTCCTGATCGGTATCGTGAAGAAGAACGCCATCATGATGATCGACTTCGCCATTGAGGCCGAGCGCGAGGAGGGTAAGTCGCCGCGCGAGGCCATCCACCAGGCGGCGCTGCTGCGCTTCCGCCCGATCCTGATGACGACGCTGGCGGCGCTGTTCGCGGCCGTGCCGCTGATGCTGGGCTGGGGCGACGGTGCGGAACTGCGCCGGCCACTGGGTCTGTCCATCTTCGGTGGCCTGATCGTGAGCCAGATGCTGACGCTGTTCACCACGCCCGTGATTTACCTGGGCTTCGACGCGCTGGCGCGGCGCTGGGGTGGTCGAGGCGCAGGCGCCAGCGGCCCGGCCAACATGGACGAGGTGGCGCCGTGAACCTGTCGGCGCCGTTCGTGCGGCGGCCCATCGGTACGGTGCTGCTGACGGTCGGCATCGCGCTGGCGGGCATCGCCGCGTTCTTCGTGCTGCCCGTGTCGCCGCTGCCGCAGGTGGACTTTCCCGCCATCGCCGTCACGGCCACGCTGCCGGGCGCCAGTCCCGAAACCATGGCCAGCAACGTGGCCACGCCGCTGGAGCGGCGGCTGGGCGTGATTGCCGGCGTCAACGAAGTCACCTCCAGCTCCGGCGCCGGCCAGACGCGAGTCAGCCTGCAGTTCGACCTGAACCGCAAGATCGATTCGGCCGCGCGCGAAGTGCAGGCGGCCATCAACGCCACGCGCGTGGACCTGCCGGCTACGCTGCGCAGCAATCCCACTTATCGCAAGATCAACCCGTCCGATGCGCCGGTGCTGATCCTGGCGCTGACGTCGCCCACCCGCACGCCGGGCCAGATTTATGAAGCCGTGTCCAACCTGGTGCAGCAAAAGCTGGCCCAGGTGCAGGGCGTGGGCGACGTGGAGATCGGCGGCGGCTCGCTGCCGGCCGTGCGGGTCGAACTGCTGCCGTATGCGCTGAACCGCTATGGCGTGTCCACCGAGGACGTGCGCGCCGCCATCCAGGCCACCAACGCCAACCGGCCCAAGGGCGCCATCGAAGGGGAAGGGCGCCATTTGCAGCTCTATTCCGCGCCCAACGGCGCGCGCGGCGGGCGCAGCGCGGCCGATTACCGCACGCTGGTGGTGGCGTGGCGCAATGGCTCGGCCATCCGCTTGCAGGATGTGGCCGAGGTGATCGACGGCACCGAGAACAACAACACGCTGGGTCTGTTCAATGGCCAACCGGCCGTCATCGTACTCATTACCCGCCAGCCCGGCGCCAACGTGATCGAGACGGTGGACAGCGTGCGCGCGCTGCTGCCGCAACTGCAGGCGCAACTGCCGCAGGACGTCAAGCTGCAGGTGGCGTCGGACCGCACCAATTCCATCCGCGCCTCGCTCAAGGAAATCGAGATCACGCTGCTGATCTCCATCTTGCTGGTGGTGCTGGTGGTGAGCGCCTTCCTGCGCAGCGCGCGCGCCACCATCGTGCCGGCCGTGGCGACCGTGGTGTCGTTGCTGGGTACTTTCGGCGTGATGTATCTGATGGGTTTCAGTCTCAACAACCTGAGCCTGATGGCGCTCACGGTGGCCACCGGCTTCGTGGTGGACGACGCCATCGTCGTGCTGGAGAACACGGCGCGCCACATCGAACAGGGCATGGACCGTTTCCATGCGGCGCTGCTGGGCGCGCGCGAGGTGGGCTTCACAGTGTTGTCCATCAGTTTGTCGCTGGTGGCCGTGTTCATTCCGCTGCTGTTCATGGGCGGGCAGGTGGGACGGCTGTTCCGCGAGTTCGCCGTCACGCTGTCAGTGGCCGTGCTGATATCGCTGGTGATCTCACTGACCACCACGCCCATGATGTGCGCGTGGCTGCTCAAGCCGGGCGGCCACCAGCGTCCGCCGGGCCGGATCGCGCGCTGGGCGGAACGGGGCTACGACTGGATGCACCGCATGTACGCCCATTCGCTGGATTGGGCGCTATCGAGCCTGTGGCTGGTGATGCTGATCCTGGTGTTCGTGATCGGCTTGAACGTGTACCTGTTCCGGGCCGCGCCCAAGGGCTTCTTCCCGCAGCAGGACTCGGGCCAGATCAGCGGCGGCATCCGGGCCGACCAGAGTATCTCGTTCCAGGCCATGCAGCAGAAGCTGCGGCAACTGGTCAATGTGATCAAGAACGATCCGGCCGTCGATACGGTGGTCGGCTTCACGGGCGGTTCGCGGGCTGGCGGCGGCTTCATGTTCATCACGCTTAAGCCGCCGTCGCAGCGGCATGAGAAGGGGCAGGCCGTGATGGCGCGGCTGCGGCCGCAACTGGCGCGCATCAGTGGCGTGTCCCTGTTCCTCAATCCGGTGCAGGACTTGCGCATGGGCGGGCGGCAGTCCAATTCCACCTACCAGTACACGCTCAAGAGCGATGACCGCGCGGCCATGAAAGTGTGGGCGGCGCGGCTGGCCGACGCCATGAAGGCCCAGAAGGCATTGATCGACGTGGACACGGACCAGGCGGACAACGGCGTGGAAACGCTGGTCGAGATCGACAAGGACAGCGCCGCCCGGATGGGCATGACGGTGCGCGACGTGGACAATGCGCTCTACAACGGCTTCGGCCAGCGCCAAGTGTCCACCATCTACGATGAACTCAATCAGTACCACGTGATCATGGAAGTGGCGCCGCGCTACGCGCAGAGCCCGGAAGCGCTGCGCGACGTGTACGTGCCGGGCAAGCCCACCACGAGCGCCAGCGCCGCGACGACAATCGCGGGCGCTGGCAACAACGGCGCCGCGCGCGATGCAGCCACGGGCGCGGCGCTCAACACGGCGGCCAACGTGATGGTGCCGTTGCCGGCGCTGGCCCGCTTCACCGAACGTTCGGCGCCGACTTCCGTCGAGCACCAGGATGGCGAGCTGGCCACCACCGTCTCGTTCAACCTGGCCGATGGCTACAGCCTGGGCGACGCGCAGCAAGCCGTCAAGCAGGCCGAAGCCGACATCGCCATGCCGGCCAATGTGCGCGGCAGCTTCCAGGGCACGGCCCGCAGCGCCGACGAGAGCAACCGCCAGCAACCGTTGCTGATCCTGGCCGCCATCGTCGTGATCTACATCGTGCTGGGCATCCTGTACGAAAGCCTGGTGCATCCGGTGACGGTGCTGTCCACGCTGCCGTCGGCCGGCGTGGGCGCCGTGCTGGCGCTGCTGATGTTCAAGATGGAGTTCTCCATCATCGCCCTGATCGGCGTGTTCCTCTTGATCGGCATCGTCAAGAAGAACGCCATCCTCATCATCGACTTCGCGCTGGAAGCGGAGCGGGGCAGGGGACTGAGCGCCGTGCAAGCCGTGCGGGAAGCCTGCCTGCTGCGCTTCCGTCCCATCCTGATGACGACGCTGGCCGCCGCGCTGGGCGCGCTGCCGCTGGCCATCGGCTTTGGCGAAGGCTCGGAGCTGCGCCAGCCGCTGGGCATCGCCATCATCGGCGGGCTGATCGCCAGCCAGCTCATGACCTTGCTGACCACGCCCGTGGTCTACATCCTGCTCGACAAGCTGCGCCGCCGCAGCCCATCCGAACAACACTTAAGCCGTCTGCACGGCGAGCAGGCAACTGCGTCGCCGACCCCACCATGAAACCGAAGCTCAATTCTCCCGCGCCCGCGCGCGTGCGCCTGGCCGCCATGGCGCTGGCCGCCAGCGTGGCCAGCGGCTGCGCCGTCGCTCCCGCCTACCATGTGCCCACCGTGGCGCAACCGGATGCCTACAAGGAGGCGCAAGGCTGGCAGCCGGCCGCGCCGGCCGATGCGCTCGAGCGCGGGCCGTGGTGGACCTTGTTCGGCGATGCCACGCTCAACGAGCTGGCCGCCGCCGTCGAGGTATCGAACCAGAACGTGGCCGCCGCCGCTGCCGCCTACGCGCAGGCGCGCGCGCTGGTGAGCGAGCAGCGCGCCGCGCTGTTCCCGGTGGTGGACCTGACCGGCAGCGCCGGCCGTTCCGGCGGCGGGGGCGATACCAGAACGGCCGGCCAGTACCGCATGAACATCGGCGGCAGCTGGGAGCCGGACGTGTGGGGCAAGCTGCGCGCCGGCACCGACAGCGCGGGCGCCAACGCCCAGGCCAGCGCGGCCGACCTGGCGGCGGCCCGCTTGTCGGCCCAGGGCGAACTGGCGGCCAACTACTTCTCGCTGCGCCAGACGGATGCCCAACAGACGCTGCTGGCGGCCACCGTGGACAGCTACCAGCGCCTGCTGACCATCACCACCAACCGCTTCAACGCCGGCCTGGCCGCCAAATCGGACGTGCTGCAAGCCCAGACCCAGCTGGCCAGCGCCCGCATCGACCTGTCCAACGCGGTGCGCCAGCGCGCCCAGCTTGAGCATGCGATCGCCGTCCTGCTGGGCAAGCCGGCCGGCGCGTTCACGCTGGCACCGGCCCCATGGAACTCGGCCGTGCCGGCGATCCCGGCCGGGCTGCCATCGACGCTGCTGCAGCGCCGGCCCGACATCGCCGCCGCCGAGCGCCGGGTGGCGGCGGCCAACGCGCAGATCGGCATCGCCCGCGCCGCCTACTTCCCCAGCCTGAATCTGACGGCCGCGTACGGCGTGGGCGCGGGCCAGGCGGCAGGTTTGTTCAACGCCTCCAACAGTTTGTGGTCGTTGGGATTGTCGGCGGCGCAAAACCTGTTCAATGCCGGCGCCACGGCGGCCCGCGTGAGCGGCGCCGAGGCGGGGCGCGACGCAGCCATCGCCCACTACCGCCAGACCGTGCTGGCCGCGTTCGCGGACGTGGAAAACCAGCTGGCTGCCAGCGCCGCGCTGGCCCAGCAGCAGGAACTGCGCCGCGCCGCGTCCGAGGCGGCCGACCAGGTGGAGGCGCAGATGCTGAACCGCTACCGCGCCGGCCAGGTGGCTTACACGGAGGTAGTCACAGCCCAGAACACGGCCCTGGCCGCGCGCCGCGCACTGGTGCAGGCGCAGGCCGACCGCCAGACCACGGCCATCGCGCTGATCCAGTCGCTGGGCGGGGGCTGGCGCCAGCCGTGACGGCGCTGCCGGCGCCAACGCCGGCGGCTGGCGTGAGCCCCGGCCGCGACGGGACTGGTGGTATTTTCGGACCTGTCGGGGGCCATGCTTGGTGTTTCGGGGATGGCTTTGTATAATCTGCTGGCCTGATGTTGAAATTTCCATAACCCGCGCCCGCTCGACCACATGCCACGATGACCGATCAAGTTGCCGCCCCTGCCGGCGCCGTTCCCATTGCGGAAGCCATGCTGGTGGTGGGGATCGGAGCATCGGCCGGCGGCCTGGAACCGATCAGCGAATTGTTGGCCAGCGTACCGGCGGCCAGCGGCATGGCCTTTGTCGTCGTCCAGCACCTGGACCCGCGCGACAAGGGCATGCTGCCCGAACTGCTGCAGCGGGTCACGCCCATGCGCGTGATGGAGATCGCCGAGGGCATGGCGATCGAACCTGACTGCGTCTATGTCATCCCACCCAACAAGGTGCTGGGCTTGGCGCGCGGCGTGCTGACCCTGGCGACGCCGGGCGACGCGCCGGGCAGGCGCCTGCCCATCGACCGTTTTTTCACGGCGCTGGCGCTCGAATGCCGCGAGCGGGCGATCGGCGTGGTGTTGTCGGGCATGGGCGGCGACGGTTCGCTGGGGCTGGCGGCCATCAAGGACAAGGGCGGGCTGACGCTGGCGCAAACGCCCGCCTCGGCCAGGTTCGACACCATGCCGCGCAACGCCATCGACAGCGGCGCCGCCGACATCGTGGCGCTGCCGCGCGACATGCCGGCCCAGATACTGGCCAGCTGGCGCGCGCCGGCGCTGGGTCTCACGGGCGAGGCGCTGACCCGGCAACGCGCCGACCTGCAGGAGATGTTCGACCTGCTGTTGAAGAAAATGGGCGCCAATTTTTCCGGCTACAAGCTCAATACGGTGCTGCGCCGCGTTGAGCGCCGCATGAAGCTGCGCCAGTTGCGCGGCATCGACGAGTATGTCGCTTTCATGCGCGAGAACCCGGCCGAGATCGAGTTGCTGTTCAAGGAGTTGTTGATCGGCGTGACCCAGTTCTTTCGCGATCCGGCTGTGTGGGAAGATCTGCGTCAGAACGCGCTGCCGCAGCTGCTGGCGGCCCACCCGCAGGGCCTGGCCCTGAAAGCCTGGGTGCCGGCCTGCTCGACGGGCGAGGAAGCCTATACGCTGGCCATCGTGTTCAGCGAGGTACTGGCGCAACTGCCGGCCAACGTGGAGGCCCAATATAGCTTGCAGATTTTCGCCACCGATCTCGATCCAGACGCGATCGACCGCGCCCGCCGGGGGCGCTTTGGCCGCGAGATCGAACACGACCTGTCGCCGGAACGGTTGCAGCGCTACTTCGTGGCCGATGAGAAGGGCTACCGCATCCGCAAGGAAGTGCGCAACACGATCATCTTCGCCCAGCAGAACATGATATCGGACCCGCCGTTCACCAAGGTCGACCTGCTGTGCTGCCGTAACCTGCTGATCTATTTCAGCGCCAGGCTGCAGGAACAATTGGTGCCGATGTTCCACTACGCGATCAATCCAGGCGGCTTGCTGATACTGGGCAGCGCCGACACGCCGGGCCGTTACAGCGACCTGTTTGCGCCATTGCCCGGTTGCGGCCAGATCTACCGGCGCCTTGACAGCCCCATTCAGATGGTCACCCACTATTTCCCCACCCGGGTTGGCAGTGTATCGCCGTCCAACCCGAGCCAAACCCGGACCTTATCCATGAGCTGCAACATCCAAGCGCAAGTCGAGCAGCATCTGCTCAGGAAGCATACGCCGGCCGCGGTACTGGTCAATGCCCAGGGGGACATCCTGTATATCCACGGCCGCACGGGGACCTACCTGGAGCCGGCCGCTGGCAAGGCCAACTGGAATATCCATGCCATGGCGCGAGAAGGGCTGGCTATCGAGCTGGACAACCTGATGGGACGGGCGATGCGCGAGCCCGGTCCCATCGCCGTGCGCGGGCTGGCACTGACGGATGGCGACGGCCCGCCGCTGGCGGTGGATATAACGGCCGAGATGATGGCTGAAGGGCAGGGGCTGGACGGCAATATCCTCGTCACTTTCACGGCGGCGCCGCTGCCGCCGCCGCGGCGCCGTGGCCGCTCGTCCAATCCGCGCGTGCTGGAGCTGGAACAGCAACTGCTGCAGGCGCGCCAGGCAATCCAGGCCGTGCGCGATGAGATGCTGCACTCGCGCGAGGAACTCAAGGCGGCCAACGAGGAGCTGCAATCGACCAACGAGGAGCTGCAGTCGGCCAATGAGGAACTGACTACCTCGAAGGAGGAGATGCAGTCATTGAACGAGGAACTGTACACCGTCAACGCGGAACTGCAATCGAAGGTGGACGACCTGTCGCTGGTCAATGGCGACATGAAGATACTGCTCAACAGCACCGATATCGCCACCGTTTTCCTCGACGGCGAACTGCGCATCCGCCGCTACACCAACCAGGCCAAGCAGATCTACAAGCTGATTCCGTCGGATTTGAACCGGCCGTTGACCGACATCGTCACCGAGCTCGATTATCCCGGGCTGGAGCGCGATGCGCGCGAAGTGCTGCGCACGCTGGTGTTCTGCGAGCGGCAGATTCCCACCCGGGGCGGGGGCTGGTTCAAGGTACGCATCATGCCTTACCGTACCGTCGATAACGTGATCGACGGGCTGGTGGTCACCTTCGTCGACGTCACCGAATTCAAGCAGATGGAAGCGCGCATGCATGCCGTTCAGGATGGGGTGAAAGCGCCATGAAACGTCCGGCCGATGCGGCGCCCAACGGCCTGGCGCCGGCCGGCGCTACTGCGGACCACGGCGGCCAGCGCGACGCGCAGCGCCAGTTGCACGAGCTGCAGGTAAGCCGGATCGAGCTGGAGCTGCAGAACGTGGCGCTGACAGCGCTGCAGCAGCGGCACCACGCCATCGAGGCAGACCTGGGCCGGTATGCCAGCTTGTATGACGAGGCGCCGGCCGGTTACCTGTCGGTGAACCGCGATGGCCTGATCAGCCGCGCCAACCGGGCAGCCGGCGTCTTGTTGGGGCGCCCGCGCGACCAACTGCTGGGGCTCCGACTGGAGCAATTCGTGGCGCCGGAAGCGCAGCCCACGCTGCGTCGCTTCCTGGCCGCGTTGTTCGCCAGTGGCGTCCGCGGTGTGCTGGAAGTGCCGCGGTTTGGCGGCGCCGGGCGGGCCGCACGCCTGGAAGCGAACCTCGATGAAACCGGGTTGAAATGCCGCATGATCGTCACCGACATGGGCGACCAGCTGGCGCGCGATGCGGCGCGGCGGCGTGCGTTTGTCGTGCTCGACAGCATAGAGGAGGGCGTGCTGGTATGCGACGCCCAGCGCCGCATCGTGGCCGTCAATCCGGCCTTCACCCGGCTCACGGGCTACCTGGCCGAGGAGGCGCTGGGACGCGATCCGGCTTTTCTCGGCCAGCGTGGCGCCCATCCGCCAAGCTACCACGCGCAAGCGCTGCAGCAGTTGCTGCAGCGTGGCGTATGGCAGGGCGAGGTGCGCAACCTCAAGCGCGACGGCACGCCGGTGCTGATGTCCATGTCGCTGACGGTGGTGCGGGCCGAGGATGGCAACGTCGATTACTTTATCGGCGTGTTTTCCGATAGCACGGAACGCAAGCGCGCCGAACAAGCGCTGCTCGACCTGTCGCGCGAGCTCGATCAGCGCGTGGTGGAGCGCACGGCCGCGCTGACGGCGGCCAACGTCCAGTTGCGGCGGGAAGTGGCCGAGCGCGAGCGGGTCGAGGCGGCGTTGCGCCAGACCGGCGAACAGTTGCGCAAGCTGGCCGACCACCAGGTCATGGTCAAGGAGGAGGAGCGCAAACGCATCGCCCGCGAAATCCATGACGAGCTGGGACAGAACCTGCTGGCGCTGCGGCTGGACCTGGCCTCGCTGCGCAGCCGCGCGGGGGAACGCCATCCGCGCCTGTCGCGCCGGGTGGAGGCGGCGCTGGACAACGTGGACGCCACGATCCGCAGCGTACGCGGCATCATGAACGAGTTGCGCCCGGCCGTGCTGGACCTGGGCCTGCAAGCCGCTTTCGAGTGGCAGGTAGGCGAATGGCGCAAGCGCAGCGGCGTCGCTTGCCGGCTGCAGCTGCCGGACGAGGCGGTGCTGGCCGCCATCGGCGCCGACGTCGGCATGGCGCTGTTTCGCAGCCTGCAGGAGTCGCTGCTCAATGTGCAGCGCCACGCCCAGGCCAGCGACGTGGAAGTGCGGCTGCAGGGGCATGGCGATCGCGTGGAATTGCGCGTGGCCGACAACGGCGTGGGCATCGCGCCCGGACAGCGCGACAAGAACGGCTCGTTCGGCCTGATCGGCATCGCGGAACGGGCGGCGGCGCTGGGCGGGCGCTTCCAGATCGAACCCTATGTGCCGGGCCGCGGCTGCACCCTGACGATAGCCTTTGCGCTGGCTCCGGCATGAGCATATACTCCCGCTGAATTTACTTTCAGGGGGCAGATCTTGTTCAAAAAATTAGTATTCCCGGCCGTCCTGTTATGCGCGGGCACGAGCCACGCCGATGAAGGACAATGGCAGCCGCACCAGCTGCCGCAGTTGAAAACCGAATTGAAGCGGATCGGGATCGAGATCCCGGCCGAGAAGCTGGCCGACCTGTCGCGCCATCCGATGAGCGCCATCGTGTCGCTGGGCGGTTGCTCGGCCTCGTTCGTGTCCGACGCCGGGCTGGTGGTCACCAACCACCACTGCGCGTATGGCGCCATCCAGCGCAATTCCACGCCCGAGCACAATTACATCGCCAATGGCTACCTCGCGAAAACCCGCGCCGAGGAACTGCCGGGCGGCCCGAACACGCTGGTGTACGTGACGGACAAGGTGGAGAACGTGAGCGCGCGCGTGCTGGGCGCCGTCAAGCCGGCCATGACTGGCCGCCAGCGCCATGAAGCCGTGGAAGCGGCCATCAAGAGCCTGATCGCCGAATGCGAGACGGACAAGATGTATCGCTGCTCCGTGCCGGCCTTCCATCGCGGGCTGGAATACTACCGTATCCGCCAGATGATGATCCGCGACGTGCGCCTGGTGTACGCGCCGGCCGACATGATCGGCAACTTTGGCGGCGACATCGACAACTACGAATGGCCGCGCCACGACGGCGACTATTCCTTCCTGCGCGCCTACGTGGGCAAGGATGGCCGTCCGGCCGACCCGTCGCCCGACAACGTGCCCTATCACTCGAAGGACTTCCTGGTGGTGTCGGCCGAGGGTTTGAAGAACGGTGATCCCATCCTGCTGGCCGGCTATCCGGGCCGCACCAGCCGCTACAAGCTGCCGTCCGAGATCCGCGACGCGCGCGACGTGGCCTATCCGGCCAAGGTGGCCGAGATCCAGGCCGACCTGGACGTGATCGCGGCCGCCACCAAGGGCAGCGCGGCTGACGAGGTGCGCTACGCCAGCGTGGCCAAGGGCCTCAACAACGTGATGAAGAAGACCCAGGGCTTGCTGGATGGCTTTGCCCGCAAGGACATCGCCGCCATCAAGGACGTGCAGGACGCCCAGTTCCGCGCCTGGTACGCGGCCCAACCCAAGGTGTCGAAGACGCTGCTGGCCGAGCTGGATGCGGCCATCGCGGCCGATATCGCCCTGAGCAACGAGGAATTCGGCCTGTACGTGGCCACCAACAGCGACCTGCTGAAAAGCGCGCGCACGCTGTACCGGCTGGCGCTGGAAGGCCGCAAGCCGGATGGCGAGCGCGAACCGGGCTACCAGCAGCGCGACCTGGCCTTCATCAAGGCGCGCCTGACGCGGCTGGAGCAATCGTACGTGGGCGCCGTGGACCAGGCCCGCTACGTGGCTTCGCTGCAGCGTTACGCGCGCCTGCCCGCCGCCATGCACGCCCAAGGGGTGGACGCGCTGCTGCCAGCCGTGGACGCGGTGCCGGCCCTGTACCAGCATTCGCAACTGGGCGACACGGCCACCCGTTTGGGCTGGCTGGGCAAGGACGCGGCGGCCATCGCCGCCTCGGACGACGCCTTCCTCAAGCTGGCCATCAAGCTCAATGACGTGGTGACGGCGCTGGAAGAGCGCCGCAAGGAAGTGGACGGCAACCTGGAACGGGTGATCCCCCAGTACATGCAGGCCGTGATCGCGTGGAAGCAGTCGCAGGGCAAGCCGGTGTACCCGGACGCCAATTCGACCTTGCGCGTCACCTACGGCACGGTGTCGCCCTATTCGCCGAAAGATGGCGTGACCAAGGGGCCGTTCACCACCGTCGAAGGCATCGTCGAGAAGCACACGGGCAAGGAGCCGTTCAATGCGCCGGCCAAGCTGCTGGAGGCGATCAAGGCCAAGCGCTATGGCCAGTTCAAGGATCCCGTGCTGGGCACGGTGCCGGTCGATTTCCTGACCAGCGCCGACACCACGGGCGGCAATTCCGGCTCGGCCGTGATGAACCGCCGTGGTGAACTGGTCGGCCTGAACTTCGATTCGACCTATGAATCGATCACCAAGGACTGGTATTTCGACCGCGACATCACGCGCGCCATCCACATGGATATCCGCTACATGCTGTGGGTGATGAAGGAAGTCGATCACGCCGACAACCTGCTGCAGGAAATGCACATCAAGTATCCGAAGCAGTAGGTCGTAGAAAAGCGCGTCAAGCAGCAACGGGGGCGGTGCGGCGCCGTCCCCGTTGCCGCGCAATGGTCTATAATCTTCCCCTTCCATTTTCCGCCCGCCGCCTTTCCATCCGATGAACGATATCCTGGTCCTGCTGGGCTTTGTCACCACGCCGCTGGAGCTGATTTCCTTCGTCCTGTCGGTGATCACCGTGTGGCTCAATATCCGCCAGACCCATTGGGCCTGGCTGTTTTCCATCATTTCCTCGGCCACCTACGGCATGGTGTTCTTCGGCTCCAGCCTGTATGGCGACATGGGGCTGCAACTGGTGTTCATCGCTGTCTCGGTATGGGGCTGGTACCAGTGGCTGCACGGCGACGAGCGCCACGCGCAGTTGCCCGTCACGCGCCTGGGCGCGCGCGGGCGCGCCGCTTGCGTGGCCGGCTGGCTGATCGGCTTTGTGCTGCTGGCCTGGTTCCTGCACACCTACACGGACACGGACGTGCCGCGCGCGGACGGCTTCCTGACGGCCGGCAGCCTGGTGGGGCAGCTGCTGTTGTCGCGCAAGAAGGTCGAGAACTGGCATGTCTGGATCATTGTCGATGTACTGTACGTGGCGCTCTATGTCCACAAGCACCTGCTGCTGACGGCCGTGCTGTATGGCGCCTTCGTGGCCATGGCGGTGGCCGGCCTGCTGGCCTGGAACCGCGTGGCCGAGGACGATGGCGGCGAGGGCGGCGCCGACGGCAAGCCAACGCAGCCCGGCATGGTGTTCAAATGAGCGCGTCGGCCTGGCCGCTGCGCATCGCCATCCTGGGCACGGCGTCATCCGGCAAGTCCACGCTGGCCGCCGCGCTGGCGCAGCGCCACGGCACGCTGTGGGTGCCGGAATACCTGCGCGAGTTCGTCGACACGCAGGGCCGCGTGCCGGTGGCGGCGGACCAGTACCCGATCGCCCGCACCCAGGTCGAGCGCGAGGATGCGGCCGCCGCCCACGCGCGCGCCTTGCTGTTCTGCGACACGACGCCGCTGATGACGGCCGTCTACAGCCGCCACTATTTCGGCGGCATCGACGCCCAGCTGGCGCAACTGGTGGAGCAGCACCGCTACCACCGCACGCTGGTGATGGCGCCCGACATTCCCTGGGTGGCCGATGGCTTGCACCGTGAATGTGAACAGGTCAGCCGCATCGTCCAGGACTTGCTGCTGGAGGAGCTGGCGCGGCGCGCGATTCCGTACACGATGGTGCAGGGCGGCCTGGAGCAGCGGCTGGCGCAGGTGGATGCGTTGTTGGCCAATGTGGCTGCCGGCTGACACGGCGCAGGTCTTTTTCATTGCATTCGCGCGGGCGGCGCGCTAAATTGGGCCTTCCGCCACTCGCCATCGACCGCCAGCCATGAAAAAATTCATTGCGCTTGCCTCCCTGCTGCCCGGCCTTGCGCTGGCCGACACCGGCTATTACATGGTCACGGCCTACGATGTGGAAGGCCAGGCATCCGTCGATTACAAGTACTGGAACGCCCATTACAACGGGCGCACCGCGGCCGCGCCGGAGATCGGTATCGGCTACGGTGTCACCTCGCGCTGGTACACGGAGCTGTACGGCACCTGGGTCAAGTTCAATGGCGGCGGCGCCGTGTACTCGGAGCTGGCGTGGCAGAACGATTACCTGCTGACCCAGGGCCAGTACCCATTCGACCTGGCCATCCACACCAAGATCGAGCGCCCGCGCGAGCGCAGCGAGGGCTATGCGCTGGAGATCGGCCCCGTGCTGCAGACGGAAATTGGCCGCACCCAGTTCAACGCCAACGTGTTCTTCCAGCGCGACTACCGCACCGAGGCGGGCGGGCCGATGGAGATGGCTTACCAGTTGCAGGTCAAGCACCGCTGGAAAGGCTGGTTCCAGCCGGGATTGCAGGCGTTCGGCGAAGTGGGGAAGTGGGATGACTGGCTGCCGTTGAACCAGCAGTCGCACCGCGCCGGGCCGGCCATTTTCGGCCATCGCGACATCGGCAAGCAGGAACTCAAATACGAGGCGGCCTATCTGATCGGCCGCAACAGCGGGCGCGCGGCCAAGAGCTTCACCATGCGCCTGCAATACATCTTCTGATTTAGCGGCCTCTTAAAGCCGCCACGCCGTTTGGCGCGGCGGCATCCCCAATTACAGGTCGAACTGGGCCGATACGCGGAACGTGCGTTTGGCGCCGGGGAACAGGTAGCCGCCCAGGTCCGGGGTCACGTCGCGCCAGTAGAAGCGGTTGAACGCGTTGTCGATGTGGGCGCGGAAGGTGGTGGCCGTGCCAGCCACGCGGGTGGCGTAGGCGGCGCCCGCATTGACCACGTGGTAGGCCGGCACCATCACCGTGTTGGCCGTGTCGAAAGCCTTCTTGCCCGCATACTGCCAGTTGGCGTTCAGGTTCAGCCCGCGCACTTGCGGCACGGCATAGTCGGCGTAGACGCTGGATTTGAAGGCTGGTACGTTGGTGACACGCTTGCCGTCCATGTCGGCGCGGCCGGTGTCGCTGGCCAGCGTGTGCAGGGCCGTGGCCGTGACGCCCATGGCCAGTTCCTTCGATACCTTGCCGTCGAGCGTGAATTCGATGCCGCGGTGCTGGTCCTGGCCGTTGCGTACCCAGGTGTTTGAGGCGTCGATGTATTCCAGGCCCTGGCGGATCTGGAACAGGGCGGCCGTCATGCTCAGGTCCGGCGCCAGCGCCGCTTTCACGCCCGTTTCGAACTGCCTGGATTTGCCGGCGTCCAGCGCCTGCTGGGCGTTGGTGGTGCCGATCGGCGCCACGCTGCCGTATTGCAGGCCCTGGGCGTAGGAGCCGTACACGGACAGGCTGGCGGCGGGGCTGTAGACCAGCGCCACATTGGGCAGCCAGAAGCCTTTGTCGGTGTGGACGGCGGGCAGCGTCGTATCGACCACTTCGTCGCGCTTGAGTTTGGCGTAGCGGGCGCCCGCGTGCAGGGCCAGCTTGTCCGTCAGGCTGGCGATGTCCTGGGCCAGCACGGCGCTCTCGCTGCTGCGCCGGCGTTCGGACACGGGGCCGCTGCTGCGGTCCACGGGGGGCACCACCATTGGATGGTAGATGTTGCTCACGCCGGCGAGGTCATACACGTAGTCGCCCCATTTCTCGCTGTTGCGGAACCAGGTGGCGCCTGCCGTCAGCGCGTGGCGCACGGCGCCCGTGGCCAGGCTGCCTTGCAGCAGCGCCTGCACGTTCAGCGGCGACTTCTTCTCGCCCAGGCTGATGTAGTCGTACACGTCGTAGTCGCCGTTGCCGCAGAAGCCAGGGTACAGTTGCTGGGCCGTGCAGCCGTACGGGAAGGCCGTGTAGTCATCGCGCTTGAACTGGTGCTGGTTGGCGCGCACGGTGGCGTGCCAGTCCTGCGCCAGCTGGTATTCCAGGCTCAGACCCAGGTTGCTGCTGGTGGTATCAACGGGACGGCTCCAGGGCTGGTTGTTGAGCATGTTGTCGGCCGCGATGTTGGGCAGCGAGACGTTGTCCAGCAGCTGGAAGCCGGGCGCCGAGACTTGCGATTTGGTCTGGTAGTCGGCGTCCAGGCGCAGCAGGGCTTGCGGCGAGATCTGCCAGTCGATGGCGCCCGAAATGAACTTGCGGTTGCCGTCCGCGCCCTTGATGTAGGAACGCAGGCGTTCGGCGGCGGCGTTGAAGCGGTAGCCGAAGCGGCTGTCCTCGAAGCGGCCGCCCAGGTCCACGGCGCCGTACACGGTGCCGCGCTCGCGCTCTTCGAGCACGAACGAACGCAGCGTGGCGCTGGTGGGGCGCTTGACGACGTAGTTGATCATGCCGCCCGGCGCCGAGGCGCCGCCCTGCAGGCCGGACAGACCCTTGAGCACTTCCAGTCGTTCCTTGTTCTCCAGCGGGATCTGGGTGTCGCCCGAGATGGCCATGCCGTCCTTGCGGTAGCTGGTGGCGTTGTCGAGCTTGAAGCCGCGGATCGAGAACTGCTCGGAATAGCCGACGGCGTTGTAGGCGTCGCTCAGGCCGGCCTCGTAGCGGGCCGCGTCGGTGGTGCTGCGGATGTCGCGGTCAACCATCTGCTGCGAGGTCAGCACGGTGACGGCGGCCGGCGTCTGCATCAGCGGCATGTCGCTGAAGCCGGCCACGGAGGCGTGGCCGGGCGCCACGCGCGCGCCGCTGACGATCACTTCCGGGATGGCTTGGTCATTGTCGGCCAGCGCGGCGCCGGACAGCGTATGCAGGACCGCCAGCGTCAGGGCGGAAACGGTGAAATTGGGTGTGGACATGGTGTGTTCTTTGATGCTCTCTGGTGCGCGGCGTTACCGCGGCGCTGGTTGTTCGATGCTTGTCAGGCTGGAACCAGCGTGGGAGCTGTCAAAGGTGGGGACGCACTTTGCGCTTTCCTTCGCTGGCATTATCCAGATCAGGTACGGAGGGTATCTCTCACCCGGAACAGTGTTCCAGGACCCCTAGCGAGGCAGCAGTGTAACATAAAGCCCTGTTTTCCCGGCCGGTGGCGTGCGCCGCCTTCGTCGCGCCATCGCTACACTCTTGTTTTGATAGACGAGGAAGCAATGAAGCAGCCATATCACGAAGGAAGCTGGTTCGCGGTGCCGCTGCTGGAGGGCGGCTACGGCTGCGGACTGGTGGCGCGCCTTGCGCCGTCGAGCCGCATCATGCTGGCCTATCTGTTCGGGCCGCGCCATGCGCACTTGCCTCCGTTCGAAGCGCTGGCCCCTCTGCGGGCCGAGGACGCGTTGCGCGTGCTGCGCGTGGGCGACATGGCGCTGGCCAGCGGGCGCTGGCCGGTGCTGGGGGAAACGCCCAACTGGAATCCCGCCCTGTGGCCGATGCCGGCCTACCTGCGCCGCGCCGACGCGCTGCGGCGCGCCTGGCGCGTGACCTATTACGACCAGGACCCCAGCCGTTCCGAGCGCGAGGAATCCGTGCCCTACAATACCCAGGGCATGGAGGCCGACTCGCTGTACGGCTACGGTTCCACGGAATTATTGCTGTCGCGCCTGCTGGAAGGGGCCGCCGTGCGCGGCTGAGCGAGTGCTATGTTCGCGCCGTGTCCGCATCATCACGGTGTTGGACAGCGCACATTCCATGCCGTCAGTTCGGCGCGGCTGTAGCGGGCATCCACCTGGGCCAGGTCGCCCCGTTCACTGCGGTACAGCAGCGTATAGATGGTGGGGGCGCCGTTGGCGCGCGCGCCCGTGCCCAGCGCCTCGAGCGCGAACGGCAGCGCGCGCAGGCGCGCGCACCCGGTATTGCCGGCAAATAGCAGCCGGGCCCGGTTCAGCAGGGCCGCGTTTTCCTGCAGCAGTTGCAGCACCAGGCCCGGCGGCAGGGCTTGCAGCAGCCGCACGGGCCGGGCCGGCGCCACGCACGGGCCGGCTACGGCCAGCCACACGTAGGGCAGGGCCACCCCGTCGGCGAACCAAGGCTGGCCATCCGGCGCCTGCGGCACGTGGCGGAACACGCTGCGTTCAAGTTGGCACACGCCCGGCATGGCCAGCCGGGGCGCCGTTTCCATGGTGGCGCTCAGTTGCCACGGGCCTTTGCCGCCCGGTCGTTCGGCCACCAGCCTGGCAGGACCGGCGCCCGGCGCCGGGTCGTATTGCCGCTGGAAGAGTTCAAACGAGCGTTGCTCGGCCGCGGTGGCGGCACGCATGGCCGGCGCCGCTGCGCCGGCCATGGCGCTGCCCGGCCGTGCCAGCATCCCCAGCGTCAGCAGCGCCGCCAGCGCCGCCGGCGCGGCGGGCCTGCGCCGAGGCCGCTTCTGGAGCGTCACCTCCAACAATTGTATTGATTCGATAATATTTCTATGAGAAGATACATTTTTTGCAAGAAATATGCATTGCCGTTTGTTGCAAGCGGCACCGTTCCATTCACTTATCGGGTTGTTCAATCCAGCCATGCTGTTTCCATTGTCGCTGTATCGCGTGTGCGCATTGTCCGTGCTCCTGTGTCTGTCGGCCTGCGCCGGGCCGGCGTTGCTGCGCGCTCAAGACAAGGGCGAGCAAAAGCCCATCGGCAACCACACGCTGACCATTGTGGTCTCGCCCCGCCATCCGCGCATGCTGATCAGCAAACACGAGCGGGGCGTGTTCAGTCATCCCAATCCCAGCGAAGAAGAGCGCCGCAGCGCCAATGCGCGCGGGCTGGCGCTGGAATCCATGCTGGCGCGCGAACTGCCGCGCCAGCTCAACGACCGGCTGGCGCCTTATGTGAACCATGACGGCCATCCCGACAACGGACTCACGCTGGTCCTGGAGCGCATCACGGTCGATACCGATGGCTCTGTCGACGTCGCGGTGGCGGCGGTGCTGCAGGCGCGCGGCGCCCAGGCCGGCTGGCTGCGCGCGGTGGGGGCGTCCGCCTCGCGCTTTGGCTCCGACAGCGGCCTGGCGCGCGATTGCAGCGAAGCGATCGTCAGCCAGCTCCAAGCCAGCGGGCTGCTGCGCTAGCCGATCGTGCGCATCAGGCCAGCGCCCGCATGATGATCTGGAACTGCAGGCCGCCGCCGTCGCGGTTGCGCACGTGCAGTTCGGCGCCGTGGCGTTGCAGCACCCGTTCCACGATGGCCAGCCCCAGGCCGGCGCCATTGGCCTGGCCGCGTGCCGCGTCGAGCCGGGTGAAGGGTTTGAGCAGGTTCTCGATCTGCTCGTCCGGCACGCCGCTGCCGTGGTCGGCCACCTCGATCACCACGCGCTTGGCCAGGTGCATGCCCTTGACGCTGCAGCGCACGTCGATCTCGGTGACGTCGGTGCCGGGCGTCTTGCCGTAGCGGCGCGCGTTCTCGATCAGGTTGTTGATCACGCGCCGCAGGTCGGTGGCGTTGCCCATCACGTGCGCCCGTTCCGCGATCTCGGCGTGCATGCGCACGTCGGGCAGCCGTTCCGCCTCGCGCACCGTGTCCTGCAGCAGCGCGCTGATGTCGACGTTGATGAAGCTCGACGTTTCCGTCGGCTTGGCGTAGTCGAGGAACTGGCCGATGATGGCGTCCATCTGGCCGATGTCGGACTGGATGCCGTCGCGCGCTTCGGGTGACAGGTTGGCCATCTCCACTTCCAGCTGCATGCGCGCCAGCGGCGTGCGCAGGTCGTGCGAGATGCCGGCCAGGATCACGGCGCGGTCCGATTCGACCTGCTGCAGTTCGTCCACCATCTGGTTGAAGCTGCGGTTGGCCTCGCGGATTTCGCGCGGCCCTTTTTCGGGCAGCGGCGCCGGGCGCTTGCCCTGGGCGAAGGCGCGGGTGGCGGCCGTCAGGCGCGCCAGCGGGCGGTTGATCAGGCTGGAAATGAGGGCCGCGCCCAGCAGCGACAGCATGGACACCACGCTGGCCCAGCCCAGCCACTGGATGCCCGTCAGGCCGCGGATGCGGTTACGCTCGAGCATGAGCCAGTACTGGTCGTCGTCGATCTTGAAGCTGACCCAGAAGCCGGCCACGCCGTTCACCTCGGACGAGAAGCGGGTGTCGGCGCCCAGCTTGGCCCGCACCAGCGCGGCGATGTCGGGCATCAGCGCGTTGTCGGGCGGCGGCGCCACCTTGTCGTCCTCCTCCAGCGGAAACACGCGGATGCCTTCGTTCGACACCAGGTCGAACAGCAGCTCGCGCCGCAGTTCGGGCGCCGAGTGGGTGAGGGCGGCGTGGGTGATGGTGACCACCGAGATCACCTGGGCCGAGATCTGCTGCACTTGCGGCTCGTGCTGGACGATGCTGATCATGCCGACCCAGGCCGTCATGCTCATCGTCGTCAGGGCGCCCAGCAGCACGAAGGTGCGCCAGAACAGGCCACTTTTGAGCCAGCTGAAATTGAACAGGTAGCGGAGCGGGAGCGTTGCGGACAACTTCATGCGCGCCTGCCCCCGTCAGCGGGGCTGGCCCTCCGGAATGAACACGTAGCCCAGGCCCCACACGGTCTGGATGTACAGCGGGCTCGACGGATCGGGTTCGATCAGCTTGCGCAGGCGCGAGATCTGCACGTCCAGGCTGCGGTCGAACACTTCGTATTCGCGCCCGCGCGCCAGTTCCATCAGCTTCTCGCGCGACAGCGGCTGGCGCGCGTGGCGCGCGAACACCTTGAGCACGGAGAATTCGCCCGTCGTCAGCGGCACCGTTTCGCCGTTCTTCTTCAGCGTGCGGGTGCCCAGGTCCAGCACGAACTGGCCGAACTCGAAGGTTTGCGGGGTTTCCGAGGGCGCGCCCGGAATCTCGTCCGGGCCCTTGCGGCGCAGCACGGCGCCAATGCGGGCCACCAGTTCGCGCGGGTTGAACGGCTTGGGCAGGTAGTCGTCGGCGCCCATTTCCAGGCCGACGATGCGGTCCACGTCCTCCCCCTTGGCCGTCAGCATGATGATCGGGGTCTGGTCGCCGGCGCCGCGCAGGCGGCGGCAGATCGACAAGCCATCCTCGCCCGGCAACATCAAATCGAGCACCAGCAGGTCGTAGCGCTCGCGCAGCCACAGCTTGTTCATGGCGGTCGCGTTTTCGGCCGTGAAGACGTTGAAGCCCTGTTCCGTCAGGTAGCGGCGCAGCAGGTCGCGCAGGCGGACGTCGTCGTCCACTACCATAATCTTGGCCTGATGGCCATGCTGATTGGCCGGGGTGTTGCTCGATTCCGTTGCGTTTGTGTTCATGATCCTGCCAAATTTGTCATATTTATGTTGCTATGGTAACGTCATATTTAACGGGACGAAAATGTTTGCAGCAGGGCATTACAAACTGTTACAAACTTTACCCATTTGGTCTTACCGCGTCTGATAAAGCATCATACACTGCGGTCATGGATGCGTACCACGTGTCCGCCAGGCCAGTTTCAGGGATGAGGAACAGCAGCATGCACATCGATCACAAAACACGTTACGCGGCAGCAAGCGCAAGTTTTTGCGTTCGATCCTCCGTGAGCACACTGGCCATCTGCTGCGGCTTGCTGGGCGCGTCGAGCGCCTTGGCCGGCCCCGGCGAGGGCGGCCACCACGAAGACGCCCGCGCCGTCCAGCCCATGCGCGAGATGCTGCGCGCCGAGCGCATGCAGCAGCGCCAGGCCGATCCCCGCCAGGCCGATCCACGCCAGTTCGATCCCCGCTCCTTCGACGGCCGCGCCGAGGAGCAGCGCCGCCTGCTGCAGGACAATGGCCACAACACCGACCGCCGCGCCGGCCGCCTGACGCCCGATGAGCGGCGCGACTTGCGGCGCCAGATCAACGAAGTGGGCCAGGATATCTACGCCAATCCGCCGCACCGTTGATTTTTCGCAAATCTTGCGCGGCTTTTTGTCTTTCACTGCGTAAATTTTCCGATCCCAGCTTGACTTGGGTGTAATATTAATTTATCAGGCGCAATGGCGTTCGCGTCGTTGCGCCCGTTTGCGTTTTCCATTTCCCATCGCACAGCGCCGTTCAGGCTGGAGGAATACCGTGGTCCCAGAAGTTACCCAGGCAGCGCCGCCATCGGCCGCGACGACGCCAGCGGGCGCGCTGCCCGCTGGCCTGGTTCAGCGCGCCGATGGCGTGTACGCGGACCTGGCCGTGCCGGCGCCGCTGCGGGTGGCGGCCGTCAACCAGGTGTTCCTGTCGCACTGCTATTTCGCCGGCCTCGATTATGGCGCCCTGATGAAGGCCCTGTACGACGTGGGGCCGGCGCTGCCGCCGCCCTTGCCCGGCCAGGCGCCGCTGCTGCGGCTGGCCGAGGGGGTGGTGCCGTTCGCGCCGGAGCGCCAGGCGCTGTACAAGACGGTCAAGATGGGGCATGGCTATGCCGAGTACTTCTTCGCCCCCATCTACCTCGAGGCCGAGGAACTGCCGGACGGCACCGTGCTGCCGGAGCGCCAGGCCAAACTGGATGTGGACGAGTTCGTGGCCGACCTGTGGCTCAAGGGCGTGCGTTTTGGCGTGGACGTGGCGGCCGTGGCCCATGCCATCAGCACCGGCAAGAGCGAACGCATCACCGTGGCGCGCGAGCTGGAGCCGGCCCGGGGACAGGACGCGGTGGTGGTCGAGGTGTCGCAGGACATCCACCGCAGCGACGCCCCCCGCGCGCGCGCGGACGGGACGGTCGACCTGCACAGTTTCCAGAACCGCTTCCCCCAGATCAAGCAGAACATGCGCTTGCTGAAAAAGCTGCCGTGCGTGCCCGGCCTGCCCGGCTACGACCTGGCTGGCATGCCCAGCGCGCCGGACGCGCCCAAGGACCTGGAGCTGCGCCACCTGGCCGGCGACGGCACGGCCGTGGAGCAGCATGACGACGGCGAATACCTGGTCTCGACCAAGGAAGGCTTCCTCAGCGTCGATCCCAAGTCGCACCGCATCGCCATCACCGACAAGATCGTCAGCAAGGAAGGCGTGAGCGGGCGCACCACGGGCAACCTGGAGCTGGCCGGCGGCTACGAGGAATTTGGCGACGTGCAGGAACTGCGCGAAGTGCATGGCAGCGACATCACCGTGCACGGCGATGTGTACGGCAATATCCACTCCAAGGGCGGACAGGTGCTGCTGGACCGTAATCTGGTGGGCGGCAATGTGCATAACGCGGCCGGCGACATCCACGTCAAGGGCGTGGCCTCGGGCGCCGTGCTGCAGACGCGCGCCGGCAAGCTGGTGGTGGGACGGGCCGAGAACTGCGTGCTGGCCGCCACCAGCGTGGAAGTGGGCGAGGCGTCCAATTGCGAGATCGTGGCCGACGAGGTGCGCATCGGCGTGGCCGAAGGCTGCGCCATCGCGGGCCGCAATATCGAGATCGAAAGCTGCGGCCCGCGCAAGCGTACCGAGATGGTGATCTACGTGCTGGTGCGCGACGTGAGCCAGTTCGACCAGGAGCTGGCCGACCTGCGCGCGCGCAGCGCAGCCTTCGCCGCGTCCAACGAGGCGCTGCAGGCCGAGATCGACGCCATCTCGCAGCAGCCGGACATGCGGCGCTACCTGGCGCTGGCGGCCAAGCTGCGCACCCAGGAACTGACCCTCACGCCCGAGCAGGGCCAGCACCTGCGCAAGATCGCCACGGCCGTGGCGGCCGAAGTGCAGGCGCTGGGCAAGCTGACCCAGGACCTGCAGGCCGGCCAGACCCAGTACAAGCTGCTGGTCGAACGCAGCGCGCGGGTGGCGGCGCTGCGGGCCGAGGCGGCCGGCCTGGCGCGCTGCGGCCTGCACATGGTGGCCGGCGAGACGCTGGTGCGCACCATGCCATTCCAGGCCGACAGCGGCGCGCTGTACCACCTGGCGGCCAAGGACATCAAGCAGCGCCTGCGCGGCACGCCGACCGGCGGCGAGGAACTGTTCGCGCGCGCCAGCGGCTCGCTGGACTGGCACTTGTCCACCCACGGTGCGGCGTCCTAGCGTGACCGGGTGCAGGTGACGGCATACCCGCTCTCGTGGTACGCTTCAGGCGCTGACTAACAGCAGCAGTAGCGGCAGTCGTAGCGAGCCGCTTCCGGCGCCATGCCACCACACCCGATCGAGGATGACCGTGTCTGACGACGCCCTGGCTGACGATGAACTTGCGGATGACGAGCTGCCGTCGGCCGTCGTCAGGCGGCCCGATGGCGTGTACTTCCAGGCCGACGCGCCGGCCGTGGCCTGCCAGGCGGCCGTCAACCAGGTGTTCCTGTCCAGTGCCTGCTTCGGCGGGCTCGATTATTCCGTCTTCATCCGTGTGCTGTACAACTGTGGTCCCGCCTTGCCCGCCGGTCTGCAGAACCATGCGCTGATCCGCTTCGCCGACGACATCCAGCCCTTCCTGGCGGCGCGGCGCGCGCTGTACAAGGCGGTGCGCATCGTGCACGGCGAGGCCGAATACTATTTCGAGCCCGTGTTCCTGGAAGTGCCGGACGCGCCGCCCCAGCCGGCCCGCCTCAGTTTCGACGAATTCGTGGCCGACATGTGGGTCAAGGGCATCCGCTTCGGCATCGACGCGCCGGCCGTCAAGGCCGCCATCGCCTCGGGCAAGGCGGCGCGCATCGTGGTGGCGCGGCGGCTCGATCCCACGCCGGGCGTGGACGCCGCGTTTGTCGAAGTGTCGCGCGACATCCACCGCAGCAACGCGCCGCGCGAGATGGCCGACGGCCGGCTCGACTGGCACACGTTCCAGAACCGCTTCCCCCAGGTCAAGGCCCACACCAGGCTGCTGCGCAAGGTGCCGCGCCAGGCCGGCACGCGCGGCTACGAGCTGTCGGGCATCGTGATCGAACCGCCGCCGCCGCGCGACATTGAACTGAGCACCGTGGCCGGCAGCGGCACCGTGATCGAGCACCAGCCGGATGGCGAATACCTGGTGTCGGCCGTGGCGGGATTCCTGAGCGTGGATGCGTCCAGCAAGCGTATCTCGATCGGCCCCAAGATCGTCAGCCGCGAAGGCGTGAGCGCGCGCACCACGGGCAACCTGCAGTTGAGCGGCGAATACGAGGAGTTCGGCGAGGTGCAGGAGCAGCGCGTGGTGGAGGGCGGCAGTATCACCATCCACGGCGACGTGTTCGGCAAGATCAGCTCGCGCGGCGGCACCATCGTCCTGCACCGCAACCTGGTGGGCGGCAGCGCCGTCAACGCCGACGGCGACATCCGCATGAAGGGCGTGGCCTCGGGCGCCGTGCTGCAGACGAAGAAGGGCGAGATCACGGTGGCGCGGGCCGAGAACTGCGTCATTTCCGGCACCCGGGTGCTGGTGGGCGAGGCCGTCAACTGCGAGATCATCGCCGACGAAGTGGTGATCAAGCTGGCCATCGGCTGCGCCGTGGCCGGCCGCAAGATCGACATCGCCAGCGCCGGGCCGCGCAAGCAATCGGAAATGCTGCTGTTCGCGCTGGTGCCTGATACGTCCAAGTACGATTTCAAGCTGGCCGAGCTGGGAACGCAACTGGCCCGCCATGAGCGCGAGGCGGCGCAGCGCAAGACGAAGATGGACGGCCTGACGGGGCAGCCGGAGGTGCGCAACTACCTGACCCTGGCCACCCGCGTGCGTAAGCACGAGGTGGTGCTCACGCCGGAGCAGGAGCAGCTGTTCCACAAGATGGCCGGCGCCGTGGGGCCCACGCTCAAGGCGGTGGCCAAGCTGTCGCTGGCGCTCAAGGCCGAGCAGGTGCGCCAGGAGCAGGTGCGCGAGCAGATGGCGCTGGTGGAACGCCAGAAGCGGCTGGTCATGCGCGGTACGCGCTGCATCGTGCGGCTGGTCGATGGCGACGTGATCGTGCGTTCCATGGTGTTCAATCCCGACCTGGGGCCGTTATACGACAGCGCGCCCAAGGCCATCAAGAGCATGTTGCGGGCGGCCGGCGACCACCGGCCCGTGATCTTCTCTGGCAGCAGCGGGGGCGTCGACTGGGCCCTGGACGAGTAGCGCCGCGCTCTCAGTAGGTGACTTTGCCGCGCAATTGCTTGCGCGCGCCGGCCAGGCTCTTGCTGTCGAGCCGCCGGCGCTGGCTGCCCAGGGTGGGGCGCGTGGCGCGCCGCGGCGCTGGCAGCACAGCCACGCTGTCGACCAGTTCCTGCAGGCGGTGCAGGGCATCCTCCCGGTTCGCCTCCTGACTGCGTGACTGCTGCGCCTTGATCACCACCACGCCCTCGCGCGTGATGCGGTGGTCGCGCAAGGCCAGCAGCCGTTCCTTGATGTGCGCCGGCAGCGACGATGCGGCGATATCGAAGCGCAGGTGCACGGCGCTCGCCACCTTGTTCACGTTCTGCCCGCCCGGCCCCTGGGCGCGGATGGCGATCATGTCCACTTCCTGCGGATCGATGGTGATGGTTGGCTGCCGGTTCATGGCGTGGCTGGGCGCGCGGCGCCAGCGGGTGGGGGATGGATGGCCATTGTAGCAAATTGGTAGTGGCGGGCAATTGTTGAGCGCGCTCAACAACGGCGCCAGGGCCGGCGGTTAGGATGGCACATGCCTGTTACTGGAGGCTGTGGCGCGGCTGGCGCCGCGGCGCCGCATCTCGGACGAAAGGAACACCATGCCAACCGCGAAAACGCATTTTGCCAACGCCACGCCGCCGCTGCCGGGAACCGTGCCGGGGACGGAGCCGGGACTGGAGCCGGGACTGGAGCCGGTGGCGGCGGGCGTCCAGCAGTATCTGAGTTTCCAGCTGGGTGGCCTGGAATACGCGCTCGACTTTCGCAAGGTGCAGGAGCTGCGCCCGCTCAAGGCGCTGGAACGGTTCGCCTCCGATGGCGAGATCGTCAGCGGGGTGGCCGTGTCGCGCGGGGTGATCATGCCCATCGTCGACATGCGCATTGCCTTCGGGCCGCGCCCGGAGCGGCACGATCCGTTGACGGACGTGATCATCCTCAAGCTGTCGAGCTGCGTGATGGGGATGGTGGTGGACGGCGTGACGGACATCGTCAGCCTGAGCGCGGAACAGATCCAGCCCATCCCCGGCGCCGGGGCCGGCCAGAGCGTCGATTACCTGCTGGGACTGGGGGAGGTCGATGGGCGGCGGCTGATCGTGGTCGACATCGACCGCCTGATGTCGATCCGCAAGGTGCCGGTGGGCGCGCGGCAGGCCGCGTGAGCGGCCGGCGCGCCGCCGGCGCCGCGGTTGAGACGCTGGCTCAGACCAGCGCTTCCAGCTGCTCCTGCAATTCCAGCCATTCGCCTTCGAGCTGCGCCAGGTCCTTGGTGAAGAAGGACTGGTCAGCCAGCGCCTGCTTCAGCTTGGCCTTGTTGGCCGGCTCGTAGATGGCCGCATCGGCCAGCAGGCCATCCACTTCCGCCTTCTGCGTGCTGCGCTTGGCGATCTGGTCGTCCAGGCGCTTGATCTTCTGCTCCAGCGGCTTGCGCAGCGCGGCCAGGCGCTGGCGGTCCTCGGCCGCCTGGCGCTTCTGGTCCTTGCGGTCCACGGCCGGGGCGGGCGGGGGGGCCACGGGCGAGGCCACCGGGTAGTCGGTCTTGTTGGCCTTGCCGGCGGCCGGCAGCACGTCGGTGCCCTTGCCCAGCTTGGTCTGGAACAGCCAGTCCTTGTAGTCGTCCAGGTCGCCGTCGAACGGTTGCAGCTTGCCGTCGGCCACGATGATGAACTGGTCGGTGGTGGCGCGCAGCAGGTGGCGGTCGTGCGATACCACCACCAGCGTGCCTTCGAACTGGGCCAGCGCTTCCGTCAGCGCTTCGCGCGTTTCCAGGTCCAGGTGGTTGGTCGGTTCGTCCAGCAGCAGCAGGTTGGGGCGCTGCCACACGATCATGGCCAGCGCCAGGCGCGCCTTCTCGCCGCCCGAGAACGGGGCGATGGGGCTGGTGACCATGGTGCCGGGGAAGTTGAAGCCGCCCAGGAAGTTGCGCAGCTCCTGCTCGCGCGTGGTGGGCGCGATCTTGGCCAGGTGCCACAGCGGCGATTCGTCGTGGCGCAGCATCTCCACCTGGTGCTGGGCGAAGTAGCCGATGGTCAGGCCCTTGCCGACCGTCGCTTCGCCCGTCAGCGGCGACAGCTCGCCGGCGATGGTCTTGATCAGCGTCGATTTGCCGGCGCCGTTTACGCCCAGCAGGCCAATGCGCTGGCCGATCTGCAGCGAGAAGTTGATGCCGTGGACGATGCTCTTGGTGGCCACGTCGCCCGTCTTGTCGTCCTCGATGCGGTAGCCGGCGTTCACGTCCTCCATCACCAAGAGCGGGTTGGGGGCGTTCAGCGGTTCGCGGAATTCGAACGAGAATTCGGCCGCCGCGCGCAGCGGCGCCAGTTCCTCCATCTTGGCCAGCGCCTTCATGCGGCTTTGCGCCTGGCGGGCCTTGGATGCCTTGGCCTTGAAGCGTTCGATGAACGATTCCAGGTGGGCGCGCTTGCGCTGCTGCTTTTCCAGCGCGCCGGCGGCCAGCGCCATCTGGGCGGCCCGCTGGCGTTCAAACGCCGAGTAGTTGCCCGAGTAGCGTTTCAGCTTGCGCTCGTCGATGTGCACCACCACGTTTACCACTTCATCGAGGAAGTCGCGGTCGTGGGAGATGATGATCAGGGTGCCCGTATAGCGCTTGAGCCAGTCCTCGAGCCAGATGATGGCGTCCAGGTCCAGGTGGTTGGTCGGCTCGTCCAGCAGCAGCAGGTCGGAAGGGCACATCAGCGCCTGCGCCAGATTCAAGCGCATGCGCCAGCCGCCCGAGAAGCTGGCCACGGGCTGCTGCATCTGGTCCAGCGAGAAGCCCAGGCCAAGCAGCAGCTGCTCGCCGCGCGACTGCACGGTGTAGGCGTCGGCGTCGGCCAGCGCGCTGTAGATTTCGCCGATGGCGATGCCGTTGTCGTGCGATTCCGGTTCCGCCTCCAGGCGCGCCAGTTCCGCCTCCAGCTTGCGCAGCGTGACGTCGCCGTCGATGGCGTAGTCGAGCGCGGCCCGTTCCAGTGGCGGGGTTTCCTGGGCCACGTAGGCCATGCGCCACTTGGCGGGGAAGTCGATTTCGCCCTGGTCGGGGTGCAGCTCGTTGCGCAGCATGGCGAACAGGCTCGATTTGCCGGCGCCGTTGGCGCCGATCAGGCCGATCTTGTCGCCGGGGTTGAGCGTGACATCGACACTTTCCAGCAGCGGCTTCACGCCGCGCATCAGGCTTACATTGATAAAGCGGATCATCTGGTGGTTCTTTACAGTTTGAGCTGGTCGGCCGTGAGCAGGAACACCATGTCGTCGCCGGCGCTGGTGGTGAGCCAGGTCAGGCCCAGGTGGCCGAAGGCCGCTTCCGCGAATTCGCGCTCGTTGCCGATTTCGACGATCAGGATGCCGTCGTCCGTCAGGCGCTCGGCGGCGCCGGCCACGATCTTGCGCACCAGGTCCATGCCGTCGGCGCCGCCGTCCAGGGCGATCTGCGGTTCGGCCAGGTATTCCTTGGGCAGCTTGGCCATCGAGCCGGAATTGACGTAAGGCGGGTTGGTGATGATCAGGTCGTATTTCTTAGGCGGCAGGTTGGCGTACAGGTCGGACTGGATCAGGTGCACGCGCTCTTCCAGCTTGTAGGTGGCCACGTTGCGGCGCGCCACGTCCAGCGCGTCGGCCGAGATGTCGACGGCGTCCACTTGCGCGTCCGGGAAGGCGTCGGCCAGCATGATGGCCAGGCAGCCGGAACCCGTGCACAGTTCCAGGATGTTGGCGACGTTGTCCGGTTCATTGACCCACGGTGCGAAGTAGTCGGGAATCAGCTCGGCGATGAAGGAGCGCGGCACGATGGTGCGCTCGTCCACGTAGAAGCTGTAGCTGCCCAGCCAGGCTTCGTTGGTGATGTAGGCGGCCGGCACGCGGTCCACGGCGCGCCGTTCGATCACGGCCAGCACGGCCGCCACTTCCTCGGGCAGCAATCGCGCATCCAGGAACGGGTCCAGCTTGTCGAGCGGGAGCTTGAGCGTGTGCAGGATCAGGTAGGCCGCTTCGTCGAGCGCCTCGGCGCTGCCGTGGCCGAAGAACAGCTGGGCGGTGTTGAAGCGGGTGACGGCGTAGCGCAGCAGGTCGCGCGGCGTGGTGAAGGGAGTCGTGGTCATGGCTATCTCGGTGTAACGGTGGTGGCCGGCCGGGCGCCGTTGGGCGCCCCGGTCCGGGGATCAGCGCAGCAGGTTTTCCAGCGTGCGACGGTAGATGTTCTTCAGCGGATCGACAAAGCGCAGCTCGATGTGCTCGTCGATCTTGTGGATGCTGGCGTTGGGAGGCCCGAATTCTATCACCTGGGGGCAGATCTGCGCGATAAAGCGGCCGTCCGAGGTGCCGCCCGTGGTCGACAGTTCCGTCTCCACGCCCGTCTCGGCGCGGATGGCGGCCGACAGCGCATCGCTCAGCGTGCCGCGCGGGGTCAGGAAGGGCAGGCCGCCCAGCGTCCACTTGATGTCGTAGTGGAGATTGTGCTTGTCGAGGATGGCGTGCACGCGCTGTTTCAGCGTCTCGTGGGTGCTGGCGGTGGAGAAGCGGAAGTTAAAGTCGATCACCATCTCGCCGGGAATGACGTTGTTGGCGCCCGTGCCTGCATTGATGTTCGACATTTGCCACGACGTGGGCAGGTAGTATTCATTGCCTTCGTCCCAGCGCTCGGCCACCAGTTCGGCCAGCGCCGGCGCGGCCAGGTGGATGGGGTTGCGCGCCAGTTGCGGGTAGGCGATGTGGCCTTGCACGCCCTTGATGGTGAGCCTGGCCGACAGCGAGCCGCGGCGGCCGTTCTTGATCATGTCGCCCAGCGTCTCGTCCGAGGTCGGTTCGCCCACGATACAGTAGTCCAGTTGCTCGCCCCGTTCGCGCAGCAGGTTGCAGACGACGACGGTGCCGTCGATGGCCGGGCCTTCCTCGTCGCTGGTGATCAAAAAGCCGATCGAGCCCTTGTGGTCGGGATGGGCGGCGATGAACTCCTCGCACGCCACCACCATGCCGGCGATCGAGGTCTTCATGTCGGCCGCGCCGCGGCCATACAGCTTGCCGTCGCGGTGGGTGGGGTTGAACGGTTCCGAGCGCCATTGCTCGACCGGGCCGGTGGGCACCACGTCCGTGTGGCCGGCGAACACCAGCAAGGGCGCCGTGGTGCCGCGCCGGGCCCACAGGTTGGTCACGCCGTTCGATTCGATCACTTCGCAGGCGAAGCCCAGCGGCGACAGCAGGTCGATCAGGTGCTGCTGGCAGCCCTTGTCGTCCGGGGTAACAGAGGAGAGGGCGATCAGTTTTTCCGTCAGCGCCAGGGTCTTGGAAGTCATCATGGGGGAGTTCGTATCAGGGATTGAAAATCTGTGCGTATTGGGCGGGCGAGAAGCCGACGGCCACCTGGCCATCGCGATCGAGCACGGGGCGCTTGACGATGGATGGGTATTCCAGCACCAGCGCGATGGCGGCCGCGTCGTCCACCACGGCCGCCTTCTGCGCGTCCGACAGGGCGCGCCAGGTGGTGCCCTTGCGGTTCACCAGCACGTCGCGCGGCACGTGGCGCAGCCAGCCGGCCACGATGTCGGCCGTCAGGCCCTGCTTCTTGAAGTCGTGGAAGGCGAAGTCGTGGCGCTGCTCGCCCAGCCACACGCGGGCTTTCTTGACGGTGTCGCAGTTGGGGATGCCGTAGAGGGTAATTGTCATTATAAATCAGTCACTTATGTATTTGTTCGCGGCTGCGGCGCAGGGGCGGCGCATGCCGTGGACCGGCGCCGGGGCGAAGGCGGCCTGTGCCGCCGCCGCGCAACCCGTTAGGATACCATGCCCGGCGCCCGCGCAGTGGGCGCGCCGGCCGGTGGCGGCCCCGCCACGCCACCGGCGCATTTGCCCCACCGGGGCCGGCTTTGCGCTTACAATTCCAGTCAGATTAATTCCCATTGGAAACGAGCGAGGCGGAAAAACCGCTTGACCGTTCCGCATACCCGCACCGCCCACGCCGACATGACCGACACTACTCCAGCCGCGCCGGCGCCCCGTCGTTCGCTGGTGCGCCGCCTGACCAGGATGAATTTGCTGGTGCTGAGCGTGACCATGCTGCTCACGTTTGTCCTGCTGGCCACGGCCACCTGGTGGGTGGCGCGCGCACGCCAGATGCAAAGCGCGCAGCTGAGCGCCCAGCTGCTGGCCAACAGCGTGGCCCCCATGCTGGTGTTCGCGGACGCGGACGCGGCCCGCAATGAGCTGGCCGCCTTCGCGCGCCGCAGCGACCTGCTGCTGGTGCAAGTGCGCAATGAACGCGGCGGCGTGTTCGCGCAGTGGCAGGCCGATGGCCAGCCGCAGGAGGGCGCGGCCAGGGTGCCGGCCGGGCTGGCCAGGCTGGACTCGCGCGGCGCGGCCGGCGCCAGCACGCTGGAAGTATGGGCGCCCGTGCGGCTCAAGGGCGAGATGGTGGGCGCGCTGCTGCTGCGCGAAAGCCTGCAAAGCCTGCACCGGGCCGTGCTGCTGCTGACGGGCGTGGCCGCGCTCCTGATCGCCGCCGCCATCGGCATCGCCGCGCGCGGATTGAGCGTGGTGCAGCGGCGCGCGCTGGCGCCGCTGGTGGAGTTGTCGGACCTGGCCGAGCGCGTGGCCCATGACCACGACTACAGCCGGCGCGCCGCCGTGCGCCGCGCCGACGAAGTGGGGCGCCTGACGGAGCGCTTCAACGACATGCTGCGGCGCATACAGATCTCGCAGGCCGATCTGCGCCACAAGCTGGTGCAGGAACAGGCGGCCGGCCAGCAATTGCACCAGATGGCCCACCAGGACAGCCTGACGGGGCTGCCCAACCGGCTGTTCTTCCAGGGCGAGCTGCAGCGCTGCCTGGCGCTCAACGGCGAACGGGGCGAACTGATGGCGCTGATGTTCATCGACCTCGATAATTTCAAGACCGTCAACGACCAGCAAGGCCACGAGGCCGGCGACGCCGTGCTGCGCGAAGTGGCGCATCGCATGGCCGGCGTGGTGCGGGTCGACGATGTGCTATGCCGGCTGGGCGGCGATGAATTCGCGCTAATCCTGCCGGCCCTGCCGGACGAGCAGGCCGCTGAACAGCTGGCGCAGCGCCTGATCGAGGCCGTGCGCGCGCCGCTGCTGGTCGATGGCAAGGAGATGCCGATCGGCGCCACCGTGGGCCTGGCCTTCAGTCCGCTCGACGCGCGCGAGGCGGCCGAACTGCTGAACGCGTCGGACCAGGCCATGTATGCGGCCAAGCGGGCCGGCAAGAACACTTATCGGAGGGCCCGCGATGCGCACGTCTGAGTGCGCCGGCTGGCTGCTGGCGCTGGCCGTGGCTGCCTGCTGGCCGGCCACGCCCGCGTGCGCCCAGGCCGCGCGCGAGCAGCAGGAAGGGCAGCAGGAGCGGCCGGCCGGCGCTGACGCCACGCTGGAGCAATTGCTGCGCCAGACCTTGAACGACGTGCCGCGCGCCGTCGAGGAATCGACTTCGTCGCGCTTCGCGCAAAGCGCGGCCGATGCGCCATCGGTCACCTACGTCCTGACGGACGCCGACATTGCCCGCCACGGCCTGCGCAACATGGGCGACATCCTGCGCAGCATGCCGGGCCTGTACGTCACCAGCGACGGCAACTTCACCTTCGTGGGCGCGCGCGGCGTGGGGCGGCCGGGCGACTTCAACGCGCGGCTGCTGTTCCTGGTGGATGGCATGCGTGTGAACGACAACATCTACGACGCCGGCTCGCTGGGGCCGGAGTTTTTCGTGGACGTGGACCTGATTGACCGGGTCGAATACGCGCCTGGCCCAGGTTCGGCCCTGTATGGCAACAACGCCTTCCTCGGCGTGGTGAACGTCATCACCAAGGGCGCCGACAAGCTGCGTGGCGTGCAGGCACGGGCCAATATCGACGGCGACCGGCGGCGCGAAGTGCGCGCCAGCTGGGGCCAGCGCGTACCCGGCCAGTGGGAAGGCTGGCTGGCCGCCAGCACGTTCGAGCAGGACCGGATCGCGGCGCCGTTCGACGTGCCGGCCGCGCAGCACGCTGCGATGGATCGGCGCAACTGGGACCGGGGCGCGCGCCTGCTGGGCATGGCCAGCGCCGGCGACTGGACCTTGCGCGCCGGCGTGGCGCAGCGCGAACGGGATTTTCCCGCCTTTCTGACCCAGGCCGCCAACAGTCCGCTGGGCCAGCAGCGCAATGTGTACGATGCCGCCTTCGCGTCGCTGGCCTGGGAGCGCACGGTGGCCGAGGACTGGAACCTGTACGGGGCCGTCGCCCTCAAGCGCAGCCAGTACCGCGACACCCATCCCTACCTGGGCGAGGATGGGGGCGACCGCGAGTTCGACAACGTGGCGGCGGGGCGCTGGGTCAACCTGGACCTGCGTGTCAGTACCCACCGCTGGCGCGACCACGACCTGATGGCCGGCGCCGAATACCAGAGCGACCGGCGCCAGGAGATCGTCTCGGGCACGGTGGGCGAGGAACCGGACGCCATCTTCTATGGCCGCAACCGGCGCCACGGCCTGTTCGTACAGGATGCGTGGCGCCTGAACGACGCGCACCGGCTGATCCTGGGACTGCGCCACGACCAGGCCATGGTGGGCGGGGGCAGCACCAATCCGCGCCTGGCGTGGATCTGGAGCGGGTTACCGGACGCCACGCTCAAGCTGATGTACGGCAGCGCGTTCCGCGAGGCCAACCTGTACGAATACCAGGTCAACGCACCGCTGGACGCGCCGCTGCCCACGCCGGAACGGGTGCGCACGCTGGAGCTGGCGTGGGACCATCGGCTCACGCCCCGGCTGCAATACCAGGTGTCGCTGTATGGCTCGCAGCTGCGTGACCTGATCAGCGTGAACGAGGACACGGCCGTGTTCGAAAACAGTGGCCTGATCCGCAATCGTGGCGCGGAACTGGGACTGGAGCGGCGCTGGGATGGCGGCCAGCGGCTGCGCGCCACCGTGTCGCTGCAGGATACCCGCGACAGTGGCGGCCGGCGGCTGGAGAACTCGCCGCGCACCCTCGTCAAGCTGCTGTATGCGCAGCCGCTGCGGGGCGACGCGCTGCAGCTGTCGTGGCAGGCGCTGAGCGTGAGCCGGCGCAGTGCCGACGCGCAGGATTTGCCAGGCTACGCGCTGCTGAATGCCACGCTGCTGTGGCGGCCCAGCCTGGGCACGGACGTGTCGCTGGGCCTGTACAACATGGGCAATGTGCGTTACTACGACATGCCCACCGGCGTGGACATCCCGCTGCGGCAGGAAGGGCGCGTGCTGCGCTTTTCGCTGACCCGGCGCTTCGGATCATGAGGCGCGCGCTGGTCCCGCTGCTGGCTGGCGCACTGGCCGCTGCGCTGGCGCTGGCGTGCGCGCCGGCGCGGGCCGGCCAGGACGAGGCGGAGCTGAAGGCCGCCTTCATCCACCGCTTCGCCCAGCTGACCCAGTGGCCGCCGCCACCGCTGCGCGAATTCACCTACTGCGTATCCGGTGACGCGGCGCTGCTTGAGGCGTTGCGAACCATGGTGCAACGGGTCGCCGGCGCCATCCCCACCCGGCTGCAGGCGCTGGCCGAACCACAACGGGCGACGCAGTGCCAGTTGCTGGTGCTGGGCACGAGCGAGCGGGGGCAGTTGCGGCGCTGGCAGGAGGCGCTGGGCGATGATCCGGTGCTGGTGGTGGGTGACAGTGCGGAATCGTTCCGCAACGGCGCCGTGATCGGGCTGGTGATCGAGCCGAACGGCCTGGCGTTCCGCATCAACCACACGGAGGCGCGCCGGCGCGGCCTCACGCTCAGCTACCAGATGCTCAAGCTGGCGCGCGAGGTGAAGTAGCGCCGCTTCAGGTGTTGAGCGTGAATTCCGTGAACGACGTATCGGAGGCTGGCTTGGCCGGCGCCTCCGGTTCCGGGGCGGCCTGGGCCAGTTTGCTGCCGGGGCCATTATTGAGCAGCCAAAGCAGGTTGGTGGCCGAATCGGCATTGGCCAGCGCTTCGTCCTGGCTGATGGCGCCGTCGTTGACCAATTTAAGCAGCGCATGCTCGAACGATTGCGAGCCGGGCGACATGCTGTTGTCCATGGCTTCCTTGATCTGGCCGATTTCGCCTTTCTCGATCAGGTCCGCGATATGGCGCGTGTTGAGCATCACTTCCACGGCGGCCGTGCGCATGCCGCCGTTGATCGAGCGCACCAGGCGCTGCGACACGATGGCCTTGACGGTGGAGGCCAGATCCTGCAGCAGGGCGGGGCGGTTCTCGATCGGGTAGAACGAGATGATGCGGTTCAGGGCGTTGTAGCTGTTATTGGCGTGCAGCGTGGCCAGCACCAGGTGGCCGGACTGGGCGTAGGCCAGCGCGGCGGCCATGGTTTCCTTGTCGCGGATCTCGCCGATCAGGATGGCGTCGGGCGCCTGGCGCAGCGAATTGCGCAGCGCCGTGGCGTAATCCTTCGCGTCGCTGCCGATCTCGCGCTGGTTGACGATGGACTTCTTGTTCTTGAACAGGTACTCGATCGGGTCTTCGAGCGTGAGGATGTGGCCAGGCCGCAGTTCGTTGCGGTGGTCCAGCATGGAGGCGATGGTGGTGGACTTGCCCGATCCGGTGGAGCCGACCAGCAGCAGCAGGCCCCGTTTTTCCATGATCAGCTCCGACAGCACGGGCGGCAGCCCCAGTTCGCCCAGCACGGGGATGGTGGCCGGCACGAAGCGGAACACGGCCGAGATGGAGCCGCGCTGGCGGAACGCGGACAGGCGGAAGCGCCCCAGGTTGGGCACGGAGATGCCGATGTTGAGCTCATTTTCCCGCTCCAGCTCCGCCATCTCGGCCGCGCTGCACACTTCCGACAGCAGCACCGTCACGTTATCCGGCTCCAGCTTCTGCTGGTTGATGGGGATCAGGTTGCCGTTGATCTTGATGTGGACCGGGGAATTGACCGCGAAGAACATGTCCGACGCGTTTTTTTCCTTCATCAGCTGGAACAGACGATCCATGGCCATGGCGTTCTCCTCGTGTGGTGCGGTCGGGCGCCGCGCGCGCCGTGCCTGTGCAAGCGCGCGCGGGTGCGTGCTGGGCTTAGATACCGCGCAGCAGTTCGTTGATGCCGGTCTTGGCGCGGGTCTTGGCGTCCACGCGCTTGACGATCACGGCGCAGTACAGCGAGTACTTGCCGTCGTCCGAAGGCAGGTTGCCCGACACGACCACCGAGCCGGCCGGCACGCGGCCGTAGCTTACTTCGCCCGTGGCGCGGTCGTAGATCTTGGTCGACTGGCCGATGTACACGCCCATCGAGATCACCGAGTTCTCTTCCACGATCACGCCTTCCACGATCTCGGAACGGGCGCCGATGAAGCAGTTGTCCTCGATGATGGTGGGGTTGGCCTGCATCGGCTCCAGCACGCCGCCGATGCCCACGCCGCCCGACAGGTGCACGTTCTTGCCGATCTGGGCGCAGGAACCCACGGTGGCCCAGGTGTCGACCATGGCGCCTTCATCGACGTAGGCGCCGATGTTGACGTAGGACGGCATCAGCACCACGTTCTTGCCGATGAACGAGCCGCGGCGCGCCACGGCCGGCGGCACCACGCGGAAGCCGCCCTTGGCGAAATCGTCGGCCGTGTAGTTGGCGAACTTGGTGGGCACCTTGTCGTAGAACTGCATGGTGCCGTCCGATGGCATGGCCACGTTGTTCTCCAGGCGGAACGACAGCAGCACGGCCTTCTTGACCCACTGGTTGACGATCCACTCGGCGCCCGGCTTCTCGGCCACGCGGATGGTGCCCGCGTCCAGGCCCGCGATCACGTGGGAGACGGCGTCGCGCAGTTCGGCGCTGCCGTTGGACGGGTTGATGTTGGCGCGGTCTTCCCAGGCCTGGTCGATGATGTTCTGGAGTTGTTGGCTCATGATGTGATTCGCTTTTAAGGATTCAGGGTTTTGCAGAATTGGACGATGCGCCGCGCCGCCTCCAGGCCTTCCTCGGTGCCGGAGACGAGCGCCATGCGGATGCGGTTGCGGCCCGGATTGAGGCCATGCGCCTCGCGCGCCAGGAAGCTGCCCGGCAGTACCGTGACATTATATTCGGCGTACAGGCGTTGCGCGAACTCGGTGTCGGACAGGCCGGTGCGGCTGACGTCGGCCCACAGGTAGAAGCCGGCGTCGGGCAGTTCCACCTCCATCACTTCGCGCAGCAGCGGGGTGATGGCGGCGAACTTGGCGCGGTATTGGGCGCGGTTCTGCTCGACGTGGGTTTCGTCGTTCCAGGCCGCGACCGACGCAGCTTGCACGGCGGTGCTCATGGCGCTGCCGTGGTAGGTGCGGTACAACAGGAATTTTTTGAGCACCTCGGCGTCGCCGGCCACGAAGCCGGAGCGCATGCCGGGCACGTTGGAGCGCTTGGACAGGCTGGAGAACACCACCAGGCGCGCGTAGGGGCGCTCCACCGTGGCCAGGCCCAGCATGTGGGCCGCCTGCATGGCGCCCAGCGGCGGTTCGTCGCCATGGTAGATCTCGGAGTAGCACTCGTCGGCGGCGATGATGAAGTCGTAGCGCTCGGACAGGGCGAACAGGTGTTCCCAGTCCGTCAGCGTGAGGGTGGCGCCGGTCGGGTTGCCGGGCGAGCATACGTACAGCAGGCGCACCCGCTGCCACACGTCGGCCGGCACGTTGTCGTAATCGCAGCCGAAGTTGCGGGCCGGGTCGGAATTGACGAAGTAGGGCGTGGCGCCGGCCAGGTAGGCCGCGCCTTCGTAGATCTGGTAGAACGGGTTGGGGCACACCACCAGCGAATCGGCGGCCGGGTCGATCACGGTCTGGGCCAGCGCGAACAGCGCCTCGCGCGAACCGTTCACGGGCAGCACCTGGGTGGCGCGGTCCAGCGCCGGGATGCCGTAGCGCCGCTCCAGCCAGCCGGCAATGGCGCCGCGCAGGGCTTCCGTACCGATGGTGGTGGGGTAGTTGGCCAGGCCGGCGATATTGTCGATCAGCGCCTGCTGGATGAACGGCGGCGTGGGGTGCTTGGGTTCGCCCATGCCCAGGCTGATGGCCGTGTGCTGGGTGTTGGGCTGGACCTGGCCGAACAGCTGGCGCAGTTTTTCGAACGGGTAGGATTGCAGCTTGTCGAGATGTGGATTCACGTGGCGGACCAAAAAGCGGAGCAGTGTTAAAAACGCGCGGCGCGAACGGCAGGACGGCGCGAACAGCGGAACGGCGCGGCGATAGGTCAGACCAGGCCGCCGGGCTCGGTTCAACTTTCCATTATAGCGTCTGCGGCAAGAGTTGGTGGGGGCGGGTGTCGCGCTGTGCAAGATGGTCATTTTTGCATCGCCAGGCAGGGCTACCCCGTGTCGCGCTCCATGTGGATTGTTTTCTATTTCTGCCCCTGCTTTTCTCTGCTTTCTTCTACTTTGTCCGGTAACGCCAAAGCAGGGAAAAGCAGAAGAAAGCAGAAGAAAATCGGCGCGAAAATAGAAGCTTTGCCACAGGGGGCTGGCATGGCGCAGGGCGTGCCTGTCGTGCCTATTTCCGCGTGGCTGGAAATAACTATGAAGGAAGTATGGGTATTTCGCTTCCCATGACAGCCATTTGCCAGTTGCTGACATGGTAGCCGCCACGCCACAGTGGCCGTTGACAGCGCGCCACTGACGGCTGACACTGCACTTGCCGCGCCGAAAATAACATCTCAAAGCAAACAGCCGCGCGGCCGGCGGTGCGGCCGGTTCGGGCCGGCCCGCGCCGCCGCCATCCATTGTCCGCGCCTGCCGCGATCGTGCAGCCGCGCATACCGAGCGCCGCCAGTGCCGCGTTCCGGCCCGATCATCAGGACGAACATGCGCACCAATCTCCCGGTAAGCCAGCGCGCTTACCCCTTCCCGGCCGACCAGACCATCGTGTCGGTGACCGATACCAAGGGCCGCATCGTGTACTGCAATCCGACCTTCGTGGACATCAGCGGCTTCACCCACGCGGAGCTGATCGGCCAGCCGCACAACATCATCCGCCACCCGGACATGCCGGCCGAGGCCTTCCGCGACCTGTGGGACACGCTGCAGGAAGGCCGGCCGTGGAGTGGCCTGGTCAAGAACCGCCGCAAGGACGGCGACCACTACTGGGTGCTGGCGCACGCCGCGCCCATGATGGATGGCGGGCGCGTGACCGGCTACCTGTCGGTGCGCACGGCGCCCGATCCGGCCGCCGTGGCCATGGCCGAGCAGCTGTACGCCGAAATGCGGGCCGACGCGGCCAGCGCCAGGCCGCGCATCACGCTGCGCCATGGCCAGGTGGTGCGCGGCACGGCGGGCCGGCTGCGCCGCACGCTTACGCCGTCCACGCGGGGCCGCATGCTGGCGCTGCAATTGCTGGCGGCGGGCGGCCTGCTGGCCCTGGGGCGGGCCAGTGTGCCCCTGTGGCTGCAGGTGGCCGGGGCCGCGCTGGTGGCGGTGGCGGCCACGGCCCGCATCTGGCACCTGAACGTGGCGCCGCTGCGCGCCGTGCTGCGCGACGCCAACCAGCTGGCCGCCGGCGACCTGGCGCACACGGTCAGCACGGGCGCCAGCGGCACGGTGGGCCAGTTGCAGCGGGCCTTGCTGCAAATGTCCGTCAACCTGCGGGCCGTGGTGCGCGACGTGCGCGACGAGGTCGATCACCTGCGCGCCAGCGTGCACGATATCGCCGCCGGCACGGCCGACCTGTCGGCCCGCACCGAGTCGCAGGCGGGCAGCCTGCAGCAGATGGCCGCCGCGCTGGCGGCCATCAACGACAAGGTGCGCCAGGGGACGCAAGCCGTCGGCGAGGCCACCGGCCTGGCCGGCCAGACAGGCGCCGTGGCGCGCCGCAGCGACGAGGCGGTGGATGCGGCGGCCCATGCGATGACGGACATCTCCGCTTCCTCCAGCCATATCGGCGAGATTATCCACCTGATCGAATCGGTGGCCTTCCAGACCAACCTGCTGGCGCTGAACGCGGCCGTGGAGGCGGCCCGTGCCGGCCCGGCCGGGCGCGGTTTCGCCGTGGTGGCCACGGAAGTGCGCACGCTGGCCCAGCGCACCTCGGCCGCCACCCAGCAGATCAGGCAACTGGTGGCTGAATCGGCCGACCACGTGCGCCAGGGCGCCGGCCGCACGGACGAGGCGCGCGCCCGCATGCGCGACGCCGTGCAATCGGTGACGGAGCTCGCGTCGGTATTGGGCGGCATCAGCGAGGCGGCCCAGCTGCAGCAGGCCAGCATGGCCGAAGTGCACGCGGCCGTGGGCCACATCGACGCCATGACGCAGCAGAACGCGGCATTGGTGGAACAGCAGCTGGCGGCCACCGGCGCCCTGTGCGAGCAGGCCGACAACGTCAATGATTCAGTGCGCATCTTCCGCCTCAAGGCCGGCGAGGCCACCGTGGCCGAGGCGGACGCGCCGGCGCTGCGGCGGGCCGCGCGCACGCTGCGGGTAGTCCAGGCTTAAGCGGCCACACGGGCGCCGCCATCGGGCGGCGCCGCTTCCTCACCTTCCCACTTGATTGCCATGCCAGCTGCCCGCGCGCCGGGCCGGCGTGCGCACGCGCCTGCAGGGGGCTGTGCATGGCACGCCACAGGTCCGCTCCTTGTCATGAAATGCGAAGCGCACGTCGTGAAATGGAAACGGTTTTTTTCGCTTTCGATCCTATGATGACTCATCGCTGACCCGGACCGGACAACATAGCCCGGCCAGGACAGCGGGGCGCAAACGATGAGGAGACAGCATCATGCCCAGCCCCCTCGCCATTTGACGCACCCGCCTTCAGCCACGGCGTTGCCGCCCGCGCGGCAAACAAGCAGCACCGTACCAGCAGCGTTCATCACAACAAATAGAGGAGCAGGCGCAGCATGAAACCAGCACAAACCACCCATCCACTGGCACGGACAGCACTGGCAGCGGGCTTGTGCGCGATCGGCGTGGCCCACGCGGCGGAACTGGACACGGGCAATCCCGATGTCGCCTTCCGCTTCGATAACACGGTCAAGCTCAATGTCGGCCAGCGCGTCAATGGCCAGAAAGAGGCCATCCTGAAGTCGGCCAACTATGACGACGGCGACCGCAACTTCAACAAGGGCCTGGTGTCCGAGCGGATCGACTGGCTGTCGGAGCTGGACATCGTGTTCCAGCAGAAGATGGGCATGCGGGTGTCGGCCGCGGCCTGGTATGACCGCGCCTACGACCAGCTCGACAACACCAACGTGGCCAGTTCCAACCACCGCGAGAACGGCAAGGCGGCGCTGGGCATGTCCGACTACGCCAAGCGCTACCACCGCGGCTCGGGCGAGATCCTGGACGCGTTCGTGTTCTCCAACTTCGACGTGGCCGACGTGCCCGTCAATGTCAAGCTCGGCCAGCACACGCTGTACTGGGGCGAGAGCCTGCTGTCGCCGATCCACGGTGTGAACTACGGCCAGTCGCCGATCGACCTGCTCAAGGGTTATTCGGTGCCCGGCACGGACGCCAAGGAACTGTTCCTGCCGCGCCAGGCCATTTCGGCCCAGGCCTCGCTGACGCCGGAACTGGGCATCGCGGCCCAGTACTTCTTCAACTGGAAGCCGGCCCGCCTGCCTGAATCGGGTTCCTTCCTGGGCTTCTACGACTACGCCTTCCAGGGGGCCGAATCGTTCTTCCTGGGGCCACTGGGCGCACCGGCCATCCGCCGCGAGGACAGCAAGGCGCCCAACACGGGCGACTGGGGCCTGGCTGCGCGCTGGAGCCCCGATTGGCTGAACGGCACGGCCGGCGCCTACGTACGCCGCACCTCGGACCTGCTGCCGCAGGCGAACGTGCGCCTGGCCGGCTTGCCCGCGGCCCTGTTCGGCGCCAACGGCGCGGCCGTCTGCAAGGCCGCCATTCCGGGTGCCGCCGTGGTGGGCAACAACTGCCTGTTCTACCCAACCACGCTGGGCGCCACCAGCCAGTACCAGTTCGAGTACGCCAACCACATCGACGTGCTGGGCTTCTCGCTGTCCAAGAGCGTGGCCGGCATCGCCGTGGGCGCCGACCTGTCGTACCGCCGCGATATGCCGATCTACAGCACGCCGGCGCTGCTGATGCCGGCCGGGACCAGCCCGGCCATCGTGGCTGCGCTGAACGCCAAGGTCAACCCCACGCTGGTGGTGACGGCGGCCGACCTGCCGCAACAGGGTGAGGTGAGTGGGGCGCGTGGCAACACCATCCACGGCGTGTTCAACCTGCTCGGCGCGCTGGCCAGGACGCCGTTGTCCGACTCGGCCACCTGGGCCACGGAACTGGTGTGGAACCGCATGTCCGGCATCACCCAGGGCGCGCAGTTCTACCGCGGCCGCGCCGGCTACACGGGCGTCGACAAGCCCACCCGTGATTACTTCGGCCTGGCCCTGACGTTCACCCCGACCTGGTTCCAGGTGCTGCCGGGCGTGGACATGTCCGCGCCGCTCAGCTACTCGGTGGGCCTGAAAGGCAATTCGAGCGTGCAGGCCGGCGGCAACAAGGGCGCCGGCAACTACGCGGCCGGCGTGGCGTTCGACGTGCGCCAGAAGTACCGCTTCGACATCAAGTACGTCAATTTCTTCGGCCCCCTGGTCACCGACCCGGCCAGCGGCGCCATCACGTCGTTCGGCGGCGTCACCGCGCTGCTGAAGGACCGCGGCTTCCTCGCCGCCACGTTCAAGACCACGTTCTGACAAAAAACAGGAGACAACACCATGTTCAAACTTACCATCATGGCCGCCGCGCTGGCGGCGGCAGCGGCCGCCCACGCCAACGTATCGCCCGACGAGGCCAGGCAACTGGGCACCACGCTGACGGCCGTTGGCGCCGAGAAGGGCGCCAACAAGGACGGTACCATCCCCGAATTCACGGGCGGCCTGACGGCGGCGCCGGCCGGCTTCGTCAAGGGCAGCGGCATCCGCCCCGACCCATACGGCGCAGACAAGCCACGCCTGGTCATCACCGGCAAGAACCTGGCCGGCCAGGAAGACAAGCTGACGGCCGGCACCCGCGAGCTGCTCAAGCGCTTCCCCACGTTCCGTGTCGATGTGTACCCGACCCACCGTCCCGTCACCTTGCCCAAGGCGCTGCTGGAAAACACGGCCAGGAACGCCGTCAACGCCAAGGCCGTCGATGGCGGCGTGGGCGTGGAAAATGCGCTGGCCGGCGTGCCGTTCCCGATTCCCAAGACCGGCTTCGAGGTGATGTGGAACCACCTGCTGCGCTACCAGGGCCACGCGCTGACCACCAAGTATGAATCGTGGAACGTCGATGCGTCCGGCGTGCCCAGCCTGGCCACGGCCGGCGAGATCTACGAGGAATTCCCGCTGTCGGACCCCAAGCACACGGAAGTGGCCAAGCAGACCGACGTTTTCTTCCGCACCAAGCTGACCTACCTGGCGCCGGCCCGTCGCGCCGGCGAGGGCTTGATGGCGTTCGACGCCGTCAACCCCGTGGCCCAGCCACGCAAGGTGTGGCAATACCTGCCCGGCCAGCGCCGCGTGAAGCTGGCGCCGGACGTGGCCTATGACACGCCCAACCCCGGTTCGGCCGGCGCCTCCACCTACGACGACGCCTGGGTCTTCAACGGCGCGCTGGACCGCTTCGACTTCAAGCTGATCGGCAAGAAGGAGATGATCGTACCCTACGGCGAGTACAAGCTGTTCGCCGCCAAGGTGGCCGCCGACGTGACCAAGCCGAACCACCTGAATCCGGACTTCGTGCGCTGGGAACTGCACCGCGTGTGGGTGGTGGAAGCGACGCTCAAGCCAGGCAAGCGCCACATCTACGGCAAGCGCACCTTCTACATCGACGAGGACAGCTGGGTGGCGCTGGCGTCGGACCAGTACGACGCGCGCGGCCAGTTGTACCGCTCCTCGTTCGATCACCTGATCTACGCCTACGACGCGCAAGCGACCTACACGGGCAACCACGTGATCTACGACTTCGTCAGCGGCGCCTACAACCTGACCGGCATGTCCGGCCCGTACGGTGGCCTGAAGTACATCGACGCGCTGAAGCCGACCCAGTGGTCGCCTGAAGCGCTGGCCGGCGCCGGCGTGCGCTGATCCTCCGGGTGGCCGACGGCGCCAGATCTGGCGCGCGGCCACCTGCGACCTTACCTGCAACGATTTCTCGTTTGACTGCCGGCGGGCGTTACTTCCTGGCGCCGTCGTGGGCTGGCAGTCTTTTTTTGAGAGCTGGATATGAACCGATTTTCACGCGCCGCCGCCGGCGCACTGGCGGCTGCCACAGTCAGCCTGCTGATGGCGGCACCAGCCCAGGCGGCCCCGTTTGCCGACCCGCTCGACACCCCCGCCACGGCCAGCGCGCTGGCGCCACGCGCGCTGCTCAATGGCCTGGCCCAGGCCGGCAAACGCATTGTCGCCGTCGGCCAGCGCGGCCACGTGCTGTACTCGGACGATCAGGGCGGCCACTGGACCCAGGCCCGCGTGCCCGTATCGACCGACCTGGTGGCGCTGGTGTTCGCCACGCAGCGCGAAGGCTGGGCCGTGGGTCACGATGGCGTGGTGCTGCACAGCGCTGACGCGGGCGCCACCTGGGAGCGCCAGTTCGACGGCCGCAGGGACGCCGAGGTGGGCGACAAGCCGCTGCTCGACATCTGGTTCGATGAACATGGCCACGGCCTGGCCGTGGGCGCGTTCGGCCTGGCGCTGCGCAGCGACGATGGCGGCAAGAGCTGGCAGCACTGGGAAAGCCATCTGGACAACCCCAAGGCGCTGCACCTGAACGCGATCCGCGCCGTGGGCGGCGAACTGTATATCGTGGGCGAACAGGGCCTGATCCTGAAGCGTGGCGCCGACGGCGAGCGCTTCGATGCCGTGCCTTCGCCTTACCAGGGCAGCTTCTTCGGCGTCACCGGCAGCAAGGACAGCCTGCTGGTGTTCGGCTTGCGCGGCACGGCCCTGCGCAGCGCCGACGGCGGCAAGCACTGGGAACGCGCCAATACGGGTACCCAGACCGGCTTGACGGCCGGCCTGGCGCTGGCCGACGGTTCGCTGCTGCTGGTGAGCCAGTCCGGCCAGCTGCTGCGCAGCGCCGACGGCGGCGCCACGTTCCAGGCCCAGCCCCAGGTCAAGCCGGGGCCGGCGTCGGCCGCACTGGTGGCCGCGCCGGGCCAGTTGCTGATCGCGGGCGCGCGCGGTGCGCGCTTGCAGGCACTGGCCACGAAGTAGACGCACCGACTGATCACGAACCGATCACGAAACCCATAAGCAGACCAGAGCCGGGCATACCTGGCCGACCAACATAACGAGGAACGAGACAATGGACATGTCAACCGACGGCATCGACACCATGCCGGTGGTGCGCGATCTGGCGCATTTCGACCAGCGCTCCGGCAACCTGCTGGAACGGCTGGTGTTCAACAACCGGCTGTGGATGATCGTGCTGTGCGCGCTCGTCACGCTGGTGCTGGGCGCTCTGGCGGCAACCCGGCTGCACCTGAACGCCAGCTTCGAGAAGATGCTGCCGCAGGGCCAGCCCTACATCCAGAACTACCTGCACAACAAGGACGCCCTGCGCGGCCTCGGTAACTCGCTGCGGGTGGTGGTGGAGAACCCGCAGGGTGACATTTTCGATCCGCGCTACCTGGAAGCGCTCAAGCAGGTCAACGATGAACTGTTCCTCACGCCGGGCGTGGACCGGGCCTGGATGAAGTCCATGTGGACCCCGTCCGTGCGCTGGAACGAGGTGACGGAGGAGGGCTTCCAGGGCGGGCCCGTGATGCCCGACGGGTACGACGGCTCGCCGCGCAGCGTGGAACAGCTCAAGATCAACATCGCCCGTTCCGGCATCGTGGGCAGCCTGGTGGGCAATAACTTCAAGTCCACCATGATCTTCGTGCCGCTGCTGGACAAGGACCCGGCCACCGGCAAGGCGATCGACTATTCGGCGCTGGCGCACGCCATCGACAAGACGGTGCAGGCACGATCAAGCGGCGCCTATCCGGTGCGCATCCACGTGATCGGTTTCGCGGAGCTGATCGCCGAACTGCTGGCCGGCATGGCCAAGGTCATCATGTACTTCGGCGTGGCCGCGCTGGTGGCCACGGGCGTGATCTTCGCCTACACCCGCTGCGTGCGCTCCACCGTGCTGGTGGTGGCCTGCTCGCTGGTGGCCGTGCTGTGGCAACTGGGGCTGGTGGCCGCCTTCGGCTTCGAGCTGGACCCGTTCTCCATCCTGGTGCCGTTCCTCGTGTTCGCCATCGGCGTGTCGCACGGCGCCCAGAAAATGAACGGCATCATGCAGGACGTGGGCCGCGGCACGCATTTGCTGGTGGCGGCCCGCTACACGTTCCGGCGCCTGTTCCTGGCCGGCCTGACGGCGCTCTTGGCCGACGCCGTCGGCTTCGCCGTGCTGATGACGATCGACATTCCCGTGATCCGCGATCTGGCCATGACGGCTTCCATCGGCGTGGCCGTGCTGATCTTCACCAATTTGCTGCTGCTGCCCGTGCTGCTGTCCTATGTGGGTGTCTCCTCCGCTGCCGCCAGGCGCTGCATCCGCGAGGAGCACGACGAGGAAACGGGCCATGGCCTGGGCAAGCTGTGGCTGATGCTGGACCATTTCACCGAGCCGCGCTGGGCCGGCATCACGGTGGCTGTCGCGCTGGCGCTGGCCGTGGGCGGCTTCATCGTCAGCACCAACCTGAAGATCGGCGACCTCGATCCGGGTGCGCCCGAGCTGCGCGCCGAATCGCGCTACAACCGCGACAACGCCTACATCACGGCCAACTATTCGCTGTCGTCCGACCAGTTCGCGGTGATGATCAAGACCGCGCCAGAAGGCTGCCTCAAATACGAAACCCTGATCGAGGCGGATCGCCTGGCCTGGGCCTTGCAGCAGGTGCCGGGCGTGCAGACCACCGTGTCGCTGGCCGACGCCGTGCGCCAGGTCACGGCCGGCACCTCCGAGGGCAGCCCTAAATGGCTGACCATCTCGCGCAACCAGGACGTGCTCAATTACGGCGCCCAGCAGGCTTCCGTCAACAATCCTGACCTGTTCGACCGTGGCTGCTCGCTGATGCCCGTGATCGCCTACCTGGCCGACCACAAGGCCGAAACGCTGGAGCGCGTGGTGCAGGCGGCCGACGCCTTCGCCCAGGCGCATAACACGCCCGGGCGCCAGTTCCTGCTGGCCGCCGGCAGCGCCGGCATCGAGGCCGCCACCAACATCGTGGTGCGCGAGGCCAACCACAAGATGCTGCTGTACGTGTACGCGGCCGTGATCGTGCTGTGCTTCGTCACCTTCCGCAGCTGGCGCGCCGTGCTGGTGGCCGTGCTGCCGCTGGTGCTCACCTCCATCCTGTGCGAGGCGCTGATGGTCATGCTGGGCATGGGCGTGAAAGTGGCCACGCTGCCCGTGATCGCGCTCGGCGTTGGTATCGGCGTGGACTACGCGCTGTACCTGGTGTCGGTGCAACTGGTGCAGCAGCGCCAGGGCCAGTCGCTGGCCGAAGCCTACCGCCACGCGCTGCAGTTCACCGGCAAGGTGGTGGCGCTGGTGGGCGTGACGCTGGCCGCCGGCGTGGTGTGCTGGGCCTGGTCGCCGATCAAGTTCCAGGCCGACATGGGCATCCTGCTCACCTTCATGTTCACGCTCAACATGATCGGCGCGCTGGTGCTGGTGCCCGCGCTGTCGCACTTCCTGCTGCGTAAGGCGTAATGCCGCCTGATACCTCATCCCATTGCGGCATGAGCGCGCCGCCGGAGCCGGCCCTGGTGGCCGAGCTGCGGCGGCTGCGGGCGGCGGGCGCCTCGTTCGGCGCCATCGCCGCCGCCATGAACCGCCGCGGCCTGCGCGGACGCATGGGCGGGCGCTGGTTCCCGGCCACGGTGCGCCAGTATCTGCTGCCATCGAGGCCCGCTGCCGCCACACAGAATTCAGTCAAATAAACCCAAGGAGTCTGCAATGCTAGGCCTGATGCAACATCAATCGTTGCTGGTGTCTTCGCTGATCGAACACGCCTGTCTCAACCACCCCGAACGCGAGGTCGTCTCGCGCTCCAGCGAGGGGCCGCTGCAGCGCAGCACCTACGGCTCCGTGGCGCGGCGTTCGCGCCAGATGGCCAACGCGCTGACCCGCCTCGGCGTGCAGCCCGGCGAACGGGTGGCCACGCTGGCCTGGAACGGCTACCGCCACATGGAGCTGTACTACGCCGTCTCCGGCATGGGCGCCGTGCTGCACACCATCAATCCGCGCCTGTTCGCCGAGCAGATCACCTACATCGCCAACCATGCGCAGGACCAGTACCTGTTCTTCGATATCGGCTTCGCCGCCCTGATCGAGCAACTGGCGCCCACCATGCCGGGCGTGAAGGGCTTCATCGCCATGACGGACCGTGCCCACATGCCGGACGCGAACATCCCCAACCTGCTGTGCTACGAAGAGCTGATCGCCGGCGAGAGCGAGCAATACGCCTGGCCCGAGTTCGACGAAAACAGCGCCGCCACCCTGTGCTACACCTCCGGCACCACGGGCCACCCTAAGGGCGTGCTGTATTCGCACCGCTCGACGGTGCTGCACGCGATGGCCGTGTGCAGCACGGACGGCCTGGCCGTGTCGGCCGCCGACTCGGCGCTGGTGGTGGTGCCCATGTTCCATGTGAACGCGTGGGGCATGCCGTATGCGGGCGCGCTGTGCGGCGCCAAGCTGGTGCTGCCCGGCCCGCAGATGGACGGCAAGAGCATCTATGAGCTGATGCGCGACGAGCGCGTGACGCTGTCGCTGGGCGTGCCCACCGTGTGGCTGATGCTGTTCCGCCACGTGGAGACGCAGCAGCTGGACCCGCGCGCGGAACTGTGCATGACGCGCTGCGTGATCGGCGGCGCGGCGGCGCCGCTGTCGATGATCGAGCAGTTCGAGAACCGCTTCGGCGCCACCGTGATCCACGCCTGGGGCATGACGGAGATGTCGCCGCTGGGCACCGTGTGCAAGCTGCTGCCCAAGCACGCCGCACTGCCGGCCGCCGAGCGCCACAAGCTGCAGATGAAGCAGGGCAGGGCCGTATTCGGCGTGACGCTGAAGATCACGGACGACGACGGCAAAGCGCTGCCGCACGATGGCGTGGCGTTCGGCCACCTGAAAGTGCGCGGCCCGTGGATCGCCAGCGGCTACTTCGGCGGCGAAGGCGGCCAGGTGCTCGACGCCGAGGGCTATTTCGACACGGGCGACGTGGCCACCATCGACCCCGATGGCTACATGCTGATCACGGACCGCGCCAAGGACGTGATCAAGTCCGGCGGCGAGTGGATCTCGTCGATCGACCTGGAAAACGCGGCCATGGACCACCCGGACGTGGCCGAGGCGGCCGTGATCGGCATCGCCCATCCCACCTGGCAGGAACGCCCGCTGCTGGTGGCCGTGCGCAAGGCCGGCCGCGCGGTCACGCGCGACGAGCTGCTGTCGCACCTGGAGCGCCGGGTGGCCAAGTGGTGGCGCCCGGACGACGTGGTGTTCGTCGAGGAGTTGCCGCATACGGCCACGGGCAAGCTGCAGAAGATGAAGCTGCGCGAGATGTTCCGCGACTACCGCCTGCCGGGCCAGAACTGAAACCATCACCTGCTGGAGAAAATCATGACAACCAGACCAACCTTGCTGATCGTGCCCGGCCTGCGCGACCACGTGCCCGAACACTGGCAAACCTTGCTCCAGGCAGGTACGCCCGGCGCGCGCTCCGTGCCGCCGCTGACCGAAAATGGCCTGAGCTGTGCGGCCCGCGTGGACGCCATCGACCGGGCCCTGGCCGACATCGCCGGCCCCGTGATCCTGGTGGCCCACAGCGCCGGCGTGCTGATGGTGGCCCACTGGGCGGCCCGCCACAAGCGTCCCATTTTGGGCGCGCTGCTGGTCACGCCGCCGGACTTGGAGGCCAGCTGGCCGGCCAACTACCCGCAGCCGGACACGCTGCGCGAACACGGCTGGTCGCCGCTGCCGCGCACCCGGCTACCGTTCCCCAGCATCGTGGCCGCCAGCAGCAACGACCACCTGGCCACGCTGGAAGCCGTGCACCGCATGGCAGCCGACTGGGGCAGCCAGGTGGTGGAACTGGGCGCCGTCGGCCACATGAATCCGGCCGCCGGCTATGGCCCGTGGCCACGGGCCGAGGCGCTGATCGCGCAGGTGCAAGTTTTAGCGGCCTCTGTCGCCAAATGAAAAGTCACTGTCGCCCTATGCATGGTTGGGGCACTTTGCCCCGACTATACTGAAATCACAGTAAGCAAGGCAGCACCGGCTGGCGCCACGCGTCGGCGCAACAACAAACCTGAGGAGAAGAACATGGCAAAAGCAGTGCGTTTCAATGCGACCGGCGGGCCGGAAGTACTGTACCTGGACGATGTGGAAGTGGGCCTGCCGGGTCCCGGTGAAGTGCGCGTGCGCCATGTGGCGGTGGGCCTGAACTACGCCGACACCTACTTCCGCAACGGCACCTACCCGGTCCCGCTGCCCAATGGCATCGGCGTGGAAGCGGCCGGCGTGGTGGTGGCGCTGGGCGAGGGCGTGACGGGCCTGGCGCTGGGCGACCGCGTGACCTACACGGGCTTCCTCAACACCCTGGGCGCCTACAGCACCGAGCGCGTGATCTCGGCCGCGCCGCTGATCAAGCTGCCCGAAACCATCGCCTTCGAGACGGCGGCCGCCATGACCATGCGCGGCCTGACGTCGGCCTACCTGATGCGCTGCATCCACGACTTCAAGGCCGGCGACACGGTGCTGCTGCACGCGGCCGCCGGTGGCGTGGGCCTGATCGTGTCGCAATGGGCCAAGCTGCTGGGCCTGACCGTGATCGGCACCGTGTCCACGGCCGCCAAGGCCGAGATGGCGATCATGCACGGCTGCGACCACGTGATCAACTACAGCAACGAGGACGTGGCCAGGCGCGTGCGCGAGATCACCAACGGCCGCGGCGTGGACGTGGTGTTCGACAGCGTGGGCAAGAACACCTTCATGTCTTCGCTCGATTCGTTGCGCAAGCGCGGCCTGATGGTGTGTGTGGGCACGGCCTCCGGCCCGATCCCGCCGTTCGATCCGGTGCTGCTGGCCATGAAAGGCTCGCTGTTCCTGACCCGTCCCGCGCTGGCCGACTACATCGCCGACCCGGCCGAGAAGGCCGAACTGGCGGGCGAACTGTTCGACCACGTGGGCGCCGGCCGCATCAGGATCGAGATCAACCAGTACTACCCGCTGGCCGACGCGGTCCAGGCGCACCGCGACCTGGAATCGCGCAAGACCACCGGTTCGTCCATTTTCGTGATCTGAGGAGTACGCCATGCGAGTGGAACAACTGACCTGCGCCATTGGCGCCGAGCTGTCGGGCATCAGGCTGGAACAAGCCATCCATGACGACGGCCTGTTCGCCGAACTGCGGACGCTGCTGCTCAGGCACCGCGTGCTGTTCCTGCGCGACCAGGACTTCAGCCGCGCCGAACACGTGGCCTTCGCGCGCCGCTTCGGTGAGCTGGAAGACCATCCCGTGGCCGGCAGCGACCCGGAAAACCCCGGCCTGGTGCGCATCTACAAGAACCCGGACCAGCCCAACGACCGCTACGAGAACGCCTGGCACGCCGACACCACCTGGCGTGCCGCGCCACAGTTCGGCGCCGTGCTGCGCTGCATCGAGTGCCCGCCGGTCGGCGGTGACACCATGTGGGCCAATATGGCGCTGGCCTACGAGCGCTTGCCGGAAGACGTCAAGCAGAAGATCGAAGGCCTGCGCGCGCGCCACAGCATCGAGGCCAGCTTCGGCGCGGCCATGCCGATCGATCGCCGGCTGGCGCTCAAGGCGCAGTTCCCGGACGCCGAGCATCCCGTGGTGCGCACCCATCCCGAGACGGGTGAGAAGATCCTGTTCGTGAACGCGTTCACCACCCACATCACCAACTACCACACGCCGGACCGCGTGCGCTTCGGCCAGGACGCCAATCCGGGCGCGGGCAATCTGCTCAGCTACCTGATCAGCCAGGCCTATGTGCCCGAGTTCCAGGTGCGCTGGCGCTGGAAGCCGAACAGCGTGGCCATCTGGGACAACCGTTCGACCCAGCATTACGCCGTGATGGACTATCCGCCCTGCCACCGCAAGATGGAGCGCGCCGGCATCATCGGCGACATCCCGTTCTGAACATCACCCAATAAGAATACCGCACCATTTCATTAGGAGACCAGCATGCAATTTCTCGACGATTCCCTGCACCCCGAGAACCAGGACAAAGTAGTCATCACCGTGGCCCCGTACGGCCCGGAGTGGGCGCCGGAGGATTTCCCGGAAGACGTTCCCGTGACGATGGAAGAACAGATCCAGAAGGCCGTCGATTGCTACAACGCCGGCGCCACCGTGCTGCACCTGCACGTGCGCGAACTCGATGGCAAGGGCTCCAAGCGCCTGTCCAAGTTCAATGAGCTGATCGCCGGCGTGCGCGCCCGCGTGCCCGACATGATCATCCAGGTGGGCGGCTCGATCTCGTTCGCGCCGGAAGACGACGGCCAGGCCGCCAAGTGGCTCAGCGACGACACCCGCCACATGCTGGCCGAACTCGATCCCAAACCGGACCAGGTGACGGTGGCCATCAACACCACCCAGATGAACATCATGGAGTTGCTCTACCCCGAGTACCTGGCCGGTACCTCGCTGGCCTCGCCCGTGATGCACGCGGCCTACAGCGAAATGACGGTGCCGGCCGGCCCGGCCTGGGTCGAGGAACACCTGCGCCGCCTGCAGGCAGCCAACATCCAGCCGCACTTCCAGCTGACCGGCATGCACGCGCTGGAGACGCTGGACCGCCTGGTGCGCCGTGGCGTCTATCGCGGCCCGCTGAACCTGACCTGGATCGGCATCGGCGGCGGCTTCGACGGGCCCAACCCGTTCAACTTCATGGACTTCATCCGCCGCGCACCGGAAGGCGCCTGCATCACGGCCGAATCGCTGCTCAAGAACGTCTTGCCGTTCAACATGATGTCCATGGCCATGGGCTTCCACCCGCGTTGCGGCATCGAGGACACGCTGATCGGCCAGCACGGCCAGCGCATGACCTCCGTGCAGCAGATCGAGCAGTGCGTGCGCGTGGCCCGTGAACTGGGCCGCGAAGTGGCCAATGGCCAGGAGGCGCGCGCCATCTACAAGATCGGCGTGCAGTACAAGGATGCCGAGGAGACGCTGCGCATGAACGGCATGGCGCCCAACCGCCAGCCCGGCCAGAAGAACGTGCCGCTGCGAACCTGATCCCGCAACCGGGGCCGGTGCTGGTGTAGCATACCAGTGCCGGCCTTTTTTTCATCTCGTGAAACGGATTGAAGGCAGATCATGGCTTATCACACTCCCTCCGACGACGGCCTGGCCGACGATAATCCCAGCGTTCCGCGCTATTACGCGTGGCTCGTGTTCGCGCTGAGCTTTGGCCTGCTGATTTCCGACTACATGTCGCGCCAGGTACTCAACGCCGTGTTCCCCCTGTTGAAAGTGGAATGGCAGCTGAGCGACGCCCGCCTCGGGCTGTTGAGCGGCATCGTGGCCCTGATGGTGGGCTTGCTCACGTTCCCCCTGTCGCTGCTGGCCGACCGCTGGGGCAGGGTGCGCAGCCTGGCCCTGATGGCCGTGCTGTGGAGCCTGGCCACGCTCGGTTGCGGCCTGGCGCAGGACTATGGCCAGATGTTCGCGGCCCGCTTCCTGGTCGGCGTGGGCGAGGCGGCCTATGGCAGCGTGGGCATCGCCGTCGTGCTGTCCGTGTTCCCCAAGCATATGCGGGCCACGCTGACGGGCGCCTTCATGGCCGGCGGCATGTTCGGCTCCGTGCTGGGCATGGCGCTCGGTGGCGGCATCGCGGCCCACGTGGGCTGGCGCTGGGCGTTCGCCGGCATGGCCCTGTTCGGGCTGATGCTGGCCGTGCTGTACCCCATTATCGTCAAGGAAGGTCGCATCGCACCGCAAGGCGCGCAGGGGGCCCAAGGCGCGGCGCGCGGGCAGGGTAGGGCGGACGGCAAGCCGGCCCGCCTGCCGTTGGGCAGCCTGTTCGGCAGCCGTTCCGTGCGGGCCGCCTACGTGGGCAGCGGTTTGCAGCTGTTCGTGGGCGGCACCTTCATCGTCTGGATGCCCAGCTTCATGAACCGCTACTACGCCATGGGCGCCGACCGCGCCGGCGCCGGCGCGGCGGCCGTGGTGCTGGCCAGCGGCGCCGGCATGGTCTTGTGCGGGATGCTGAGCGACCGGCTGTGCCGCCATTCGCCGCCGCGCAAGATCACGCTGGCCATCGCCTACTGCCTGGGCAGCTGCCTGTTGCTGTCGGTGGCCTTCGCCATGGCGCCGGGCGCTTTGCAACTGGCCCTGATCGGTGCCGGCATGTTCCTGGCCGCCGGCACCACGGGGCCGGCCGGCGCCATGGTGGCCAACCTCACGCACCGTTCCATCCACGGTACGGCGTTCGCCACGCTGACGCTGGCCAACAACCTGCTGGGCCTTGCGCCCGGTCCGTTCCTGACGGGCGTGCTGGCCGACCACCTGGGCCTGGCCACGGCGTTCCAGCTGGTGCCGTTGCTGAGCATCGCGGCGGCCGCCGTGTTCTGGTACGCGCGCCGCCATTATGCGCACGACGCGCAATGCGCCGCCGCCGCGGCCAACGGCGTGCGTGCCGCAGCGATGGAGGTGCAGGCATGAAGCCCGTGCTGCATATCGAAGTGGGATTCGACGTGATCTGCCCATGGTGCCTGATCGGCATGCGCAACCTGCAGGCCGCCATCGCGCGCCTGCGCGCGTGCGCGCCCGAGGTGGCGGTGCATGTGCGTTGGCGCGGCGTGCAGTTGCTGCCCAACGTGCCTGCCGCTGGCTGGCCGTTCATGGAGTTCTACCGCCAGCGCCTGGGCGGCGACACGGCCGTGCGCCGGCGCCAGGCCCAGGTCAGCGAGGCGGCAGCTGCCGCCGGGGTCCAGATCGACTACCAGCGCATCCGCAACATGCCCAACACGGCAGACGCGCACCGCCTGCTGCAACACGCGGCGCGCAACGGCAGCGCGGCCCAGCGTGACGCGCTGCTGGAACGGCTGTTGACCGGCTACTTCCAGCGCGGCGAGGACGTCGGCGACCCGGCCGTGCTGCTCACGCACGGCCTGGCCTGTGGCATGGCGCGGGCCGACATCGCGCCGCTGATGCTGGGCGCGGCCGTGCCGTTCCAGGCCGACGGCGTGGGCAATGGCAATGGCGGCGTGCCGTACTACGTCGTCAATGGCAAGCTGGTGGCGAGCGGCGCGCAGCCGCCCGAAGTGCTGCTGGCGGCCATGCTGGCCGCGCTGGAACCGGCCGACGCGGTGGCGCCATGAGCCGGCGCATGGCGCTGGCGGCGCAGCAGCTGCCGCCGGACGGCGGGCGCGCCATCCTGCGCGTGGACGGCCGCTGCCTGCTGCTGTTCCATGTGGATGGTGCTTACCACGCCATCGAGGACGGCTGCCCCCACCAGGGGGCGTCACTGGCCGGCGGCAAGCTCGAAGGCATGTACATACGCTGTCCGGCGCATGGCCTGCGCTTCCACCTGGGCACGGGTTGCCTGGCTAACGTGCCTGAGATGAAGGTGGCGGTTTATCCCATCACAATTGAAGCGGACGGCGTCTACCTGACGCTGCCCGGCGAGGAGAGCGCAGCGTGATTTCCCCCTTTTTTGCAGGCTTGAACGCGCGCGTGCGCGTGCTGGCGCCGGGCTTCATCGTCAGCGCCATGGTGGCGGCGGCGGCCAGTTTCCTGTCTGAGCATTACGGCGCGCCCGTGATGCTGTTCGCGCTGCTGCTGGGCATGGCGCTCAACTTCCTGTCCGGCGAAGGGCAGTGCAAGCCGGGGATCGAATACACGGCCCGCACCATCTTGCGCCTGGGCGTGGCGCTGCTGGGATTGCGGCTCACGCTGTCGCAGATCGCGGCCCTGGGCTGGAAGCCGGTGGTGCTGGTGGTGGTGGTCGTCACGGTCACCATCCTGGTGTCGGTGCTGGTGGCCAGGTTGCTCGGCTTTAACCAGCTGTTTGGCATGCTGACGGGCGGCGCCACTGCCATTTGCGGCGCTTCCGCCGCGCTGGCGCTGGCGGCCGCGCTGCCGGCCCATGAACAGAAGGAGAAGGCCACACTGTTCACGGTGATCTGCGTGTCGGCCCTGTCAACGACGGCCATGATCGCCTATCCGATGATCGCCAGCTTCTTCTCGTTGTCGCCGTTGCAGGCCGGCGTATTCCTGGGCGGGACCATCCACGACGTGGCGCAGGTGGTGGGCGCCGGCTACAGCATGTCGCGCGAGACGGGTGACGCGGCCACGGTCGTCAAGCTGATGCGGGTGGCCATGCTGCTGCCCGTGATCCTGTGCGCGGCCCTGATCACGCGGGCCCAGGGAGCGCAGGCGGGCAGCGCGCGCCCGCCGCTGCTGCCCGGTTTCGCGGTGGGCTTCTTCGTGCTGGCCTGTATCAACAGCACGGGCTGGGTGCCGGCCGTCGTGCAGCATGCGGGCAACGAGGCATCGCGCTGGGCGCTGGTGATCGCCATCAGCGCGCTGGGCATGAAGACGCAACTGAAGGAACTGGCCGCCGTCGGTATCAAGCCGATCGCGCTGATGGTGGGTGAGACCGTGTTCCTGGCCGCGCTGGTGATGGTGCTGATGCGCTGGGCCACCTAAGAAAAGTCCGACAAGAAAAATCGGGGACGTACCCCTATTTTCCCTGGCGGGAAAATAGGGGTACGTCCCCGATTTTTCTTGCCGGCACTTAGACGGGTGGCTGGTAGGGCTTGCCGTGCTTGCCGCGCCAGGCGGCGGGCGTTTCGCTGAACTGGCTGGCGAACCAGCGCGTGAAGCTGCTGGGCAGCGAGTAGCCCAGCAGGTCGCCAATGCGCGCCAGCGAGTAGCTGGGGTTGTTCATGTAGCGTTGCACCAGCTCGCGCCGCACTTCGTTGATCAAGTCGCTGAAGTTGGCGTCGCATTCGCCCAGCCGGCGCTGCAGCGTGCGCACGTTCATGCCCAGTGCCTGCGCAATCTGTTCGATCGTGGCGCGTCCCATCGGCAGCAGCAAATAGATGGCCTTGCGCACTTCGTGCGGGATGGACGGTTCGCCCCGGTCCTGCAGCGAGTCGACGAAGCGCTGCGCGTAGCGGGCCATGGCCGGGTCGGCGTTCGGATTGGGCGCGTCGAAGTTGGCGGCCGGGCAGGCGATGCCGTTGAATTCGGCGCCGAACTGCACGTGGCAGCCGAACAGGCGCCGGTGCAGCCGCAAGTCGTCCGGCGCGTCGTGCGTGAAGTTGACGCTGACGGGCCGCCAGTGCTGCCCCAGCAAGGTGGCGCACATGCGCGCCATCACGCCGATGGCCAGTTCGTTGGACTGGCGGCATGGCACCGGCTCGTCGTTGACCACTTCCTCGCGGATGATCACCAGGTCGCCCGCTTCCTCCACGTACAGCGCCAATGAACGGTTCAGCAGGTGGCGGTACTGCACCAGCACCTGCAGCGCGTCGCGCAGCGTGGGCTGGTGCGTCAGCAGCAGGCTGACGGCGCCCAGGTCGGAAAACTGGCGTGATTCGGCCATGCGCAGGCCGAACGTCTGGCAGCCGCTGTCGGCCGCTGAATTTTCCAGCAATTGCACGGCGCTGCTGATGGGGATGGGCTGCTCGGGGTCCTGCAGCATCTTGCGGTTCAAGCCGACCCTGGCCAGTTCGGCTTGCGGGTTCAGGCCCAGGTGCTGGGCCACTTCCAGGTAGTTGGTCAGTACGGCGGCGCGAACCAGGGTGGGCATGCTCGGGTGTTTCCTTCGATGGGACGGACGGCGCGCCGGCGGCGCGCGCGGCCCCCGTGAGGGCCGACACCGATTGTAGGGGCTTACGTTAGCGCATGCAATGCACTGTACGCATGGCGCGACAGCGCAAGCGAAATATTCGCCTGCGTGCTAACGGCGCTTGACAATTGGTGTCAGGCACTGGCGCCGGCGCTCAGCCCTGACCCGGCTGTGCGTTGACGATCAACTGGTACAAACGCGCGAAATTGTTCTGGATCGGCGCGCCCGTGAGCGGGTCGCCGTTGGCGGAAAAGGCCAGGTCGATCACGATCCAGTCGGCCTCCGTCAGGTGGTGCAGCGCGGCCGGCAGCACCACGTCTTCCTCCAGCCGCATGTGCTCGAAGAAGAATTTGCCATATTCCTCGACCAGCAATCGCAGCGCCGGCAGCGCGGGCGCACCCTGGAACTCGTAGCGTGCCAGGGCATGTTCCAGTTCGCGCGTGAGGGTGGTGCCGCGCACGTGCTGGCGCGACAGTTCGTCGAGTGTGCTGTCGACGTCATGAGTGCGCTGGCGCAGGCGCGCGAACAGGTGTTCTTCTTCCTTGGGATGGTGGACCCGCTCCGGGTAATCGATCACGTACAGCAGCATGGCGCGCATCATCTTCAGGTCGGACGGCGCGTTGCCCTGGCCCAGCGTGCGCACGAATTGCTGCATGCTGTGGATCACGGCGGTCAGGTTGGTGTGTTCCTGCTGGATGATGCGAACGACATTTTCCTTGGGCGGCTTGGTGGTGTACATGGTCTTTTCCTTAGCCACAATACTTGAGCATACAAGGACTATAGGCCTGTCCAAGGCAAATTTATCTGATCCAGGTCAATCCGCACTTGCCCAGTTGTGCCAGGGTGGTGCGCGCCAGCCAGTCTGGCCGGGTACCGCGGGGCGGTGGCCATTGCGCTTCATGCCACAAAATTTCTTTCGGGCACAAAACTATTTTTTTTGTTGATACTTGCGTATCGCAAGTTGGACAGTCGTACCGAGGGAGCATCCTCCTTTATCGCCGGCGCTGCGCTGGCACAAGCAGAAATTCGATCCACGTCAATGCCTGTTGCTACGCCGTTGCAGGCGCGCCCACCGGTGACTTTTCGAGACAATTTTGCCGTACGGAATCCTCTAAGATCGCTGCATGTCGTCCGATTGGCTCAGCCCGCCAGGAAGCCGGGACGTGGATCGCAGTGTTCGGGAGATGAGCATGAAAATGCGTAACATGGGGGTCGCCACGCGGCTGGGCCTGGGCTTTGGTGTGGTGTCGCTGCTGCTGTTGGTCATCATCGGACTGGCGCTGGCCAGCATGGGCCAGATCCAGCAGCGGCTGGACGACATCACCAAGGTCAACGACGTGGAAACCAAGCTCGCCGCGGCCATGGACCTGACCGTGACGGAACGGGCGCTGGCCCTGCGCAACCTGATCCTGCTGAAGGAGGCCAAGGAGATCCAGATCGAGGTGGACCGGCTGGCGGCGCAAGCGAAGAAGTACGCGGCCGCGCAGGATAAACTGGGCCAGATGTTCACCATGCCCGGCACCTCGGCCGAGGAAAAGGAATTGCTGGACCAGATCCGCAAGCAGGGCCAGCTGGCCTTGCCCTTCATCGACAAGGCGGCCGCGCTGGCGCTGGAACAGAAGCAGGATGAGGCTTACCAGCTGCTGCGCTACCAGTTCCGTCCGGTGCAGAAGGCGTGGTGGGATTTGCTGCGCCAGCTGATCGCGGTGGAAGAGAAGCAGAATGACGTGGCCACCGCCGACGCGGCCAGCGCCTACGCGGCGGCGCGCAGCCAGATGCTGGTGATCGGCGCGCTGGCGCTGCTGGCCAGCGGGGTGGCGGCCGTGCTGATCACGCGCGGCATCGTGCGCCAGCTGGGCTGCGAGCCGGACGAAGCGGCCGCCATCGCCGGCCAGATCGCGGCCGGCAACCTGGCCATCCATATCGAGACCCGCGCAGGCGACGACCACAGCCTGCTGCATGCGATGAAGTCCATGCGCGACAGCCTGGCGCTGATCGTCAGCCAGGTCCACAGCAGCACGGAGACCATCGCCACGGCGGCCGGCCAGATCGCTTCGGGCAACCTGGACCTGTCTTCGCGCACCGAGCAGCAGGCCGGCACGCTGGAGGAGACAGCGTCCTCGATGGAGGAACTGACCAGCACCGTGCGCATCAACAGCGACCATGCGCGCGCCGCCAACGGGCTGGCCGTGTCGGCCTCCGACGTGGCCGTGCGCGGCGGCGCTGTGGTGGCCCAGGTGGTCGACACCATGGCCGCCATCGACCATTCCGCGCACAAGATCGGCGACATCATCGCCGTCATCGACGGCATCGCTTTCCAGACCAATATCCTGGCCCTGAACGCGGCCGTGGAAGCGGCACGGGCCGGCGAGCAGGGACGCGGCTTTGCCGTGGTGGCCACGGAAGTGCGCAACCTGGCGCAGCGTTCGGCCGCCGCCGCCAAGGAGATCAAGGAACTGGTGGGCGACTCGGTGAACAAGGTGGAGGCGGGCAACCGGCTGGTGGAGCAGGCTGGATCGACCATGCACGAGGTGGTCGACAGCGTGCGGCGCGTGACCGAGATCATGTCCGAGATCATGGCCGCCAGCCAGGAGCAGTCCAGCGGCATCGAGCAGATCAACCAGGCCGTGATGCAGATGGACTCTGTGACCCAGCAGAACGCGGCGCTGGTGGAGGAAGCCGCCGCCGCCGCCCAGGCCATGCGCGACCAGGCCAACAGCCTGACGGAAGTGGTGGGCATCTTCCGGCTGGAGGCCGAGGCGGGACGTGCGCTGCTGCCACCGGCGCCCACGCTGCAAGTGCTGCCCAAGCCGGTGGCGCCGGCCAGGACGGCCGCGGCCACCCGTGCCCCCGCGCCAGTGCCTGCCCCGGCACGGCGGGCGCTGGCCGCCAGCGGGGCGCGCCGTGCCGCCGCGACGGCCGACGACGAGTGGGAACAGTTCTGATCCGGGCGGTAACGGCAACCTCAAACGATAACGCCGGCCACCGTGCCGGCCAGGAGCGAACAATGAGCAAATTGGACAAACTGGACGCGCTGCTGCACACACCGGAAGCGGCGCCCGGCCAGACGCCCCATATTTACTGGCACGCGGGCCAGGTCACGGCCCAGGCGCGCATGGGTGGCGTGGGCCGGCGGGCGGCCACCGTGTGGCTGACGGGATTGAGTGGTGCCGGCAAGTCGACCCTGGCCTGCGCACTGGAGAAGATGCTGGTGGAGGCGGGCCGTCCGGCCTACGTGCTCGATGGCGACAACCTGCGCCATGGCCTGAATCGCGACCTCGGCTTCACGCCCGAAGACCGGCAGGAGAACATCCGCCGCAGCGCCGAAGTGGCGCGGCTGATGAACGACGCGGGCCTGATCGTGATCGCCGCCTTCATCTCGCCATTGCGGCGCGACCGCGAACAGGCGCGCGCCATCATCGGCGCCGACGATTTCATCGAGACCCATATCAGCACGCCGTGCGGCGTGTGCGAGGAGCGCGACCCCAAGGGCCTGTACCGCAAGGCCAGGGCCGGGCTGATCCCCGAATTCACGGGCATCTCGGCGCCGTACGAGGCGCCCGAGCAACCGGCCCTGACCATCGACACGGGCAGCATGCCGCTGGCGCAAGCGTGCGAACTGCTGTTCGAACACCTGGCCAAGCGCTACATTTAACCTGAGACCTTAGCCGCCATGACGCCGCCATCCTCTGCCCCCGCCGCCCGTTACGACGTCTTTAACGGCGACGCCGACGGCATCTGCGCGCTGCACCAGTTGCGGCTGGTGCGCCCCGCCGACGACGCCGTGCTGGTCACCGGCGTCAAGCGCGACATCGCGCTGCTGCGCCAGGTGCCCACCGGCGCCGGCCACGTCGTGGTGCTCGACATTTCGCTGGACGCCAACACGGCCGACCTGCGCCGCCTGCTCGATGGCGGCGCCAGCGTGGACTATTACGATCACCACGCGGCCGACGACGCGTTTGCCCATCCGGGCCTGCGCCTGCACTGGGACCCCACGCCCGACGTGTGCACCAGCATCCTGGTGGACCGCCAGTTGGGCGGGCGGCACCGGCGCTGGGCCGTGGTGGCCGCCTATGGCGACAACCTGATGGGCGTGGCCAGCGTGCTGGCGCGCGGCGCCGGCGTGCGCGAACAGGGCGCGGCCGCGCTGGCGCAACTGGGCCAGGTCATCAACTACAACGCCTACGGCGACAGCGTGGCCGACCTGCACCTCGCGCCCGTCGCCCTGTACCGTGCGCTGGCCCCGTATGCCGACCCGTTCCAGTTCATCGCCGACAGCGAGGAATACCGCGTGCTGTGCGCCGGCTACCATGACGATTGCGCGCGCCTGCAGGCACTGCGGCCACACTGGGAATGCAGCAGCGGCGCCGTCTACCTGCTGCCGGACGCACCCTGGGCACGCCGCACCAGCGGGGTGCTGGCCAACCGGCTGGCGGCGCAGCGTCCGGGCGCCTCGTTTGCGATCCTGGGCGAGCGCGCCGATGGCAGCTTCGTGGTCAGCGTGCGCTCGGGCATGCCGGGCACCTACAGCGCCTGTGACCTGTGCCGCCAATTCGACACGGGCGGCGGGCGTATGGCGGCGGCCGGCATCAACCGCCTGCCGGGAGCGCAGCTCGGTCAATTCATCGATGCATTCCGCCAGCATTTCGAGCTCGAAGGCATGGCCTGCCAGGCCGGCTAGCAGCGGCTTATCACGACTTTTTTCCGACACACCGTCCGTTCGCATGGAGAGAGCAATGAAGTCCGAACCACAAGCAGCCCAGGTGGGCAAGCGCCCGCGTCCCGTCATGATGATCCCGCTGCGCCGTTGCGGCAGCCATGCGTTGCGCCTGCGCCTGAACATGTCGCCGCAATTCTATTCGCCCTATCCGCTGCACATCGTGGACTTCATGCCGCTGTTGCCGCTGTATGGCGACCTGGCCGACGACCGCGCCTATTTCCGGCTGGTGGTGGACGTGGTGGGGTTGCAGGCCGTGAGCATGGTCAAGTGGCCGCAGCTGGTGTTCGATCCGGTCGAGATCTTCGAGACGCTGCGCAACCAGCCGCGCAGCGTGCACCGCGTGGTGTGGGAATTGTTGCTGCGTTCGGGCGAGGCGCAAGGGGCCCGCGTGGTGATGGACAAGTCGCTCGACAGCGTCCACTACGCGGCCGAGCTGATGGCGCTGCTGCCCGACATGCTGTTCGTGAACGTGGTACGCGACCCGCGCGCGCAGGTGGCGTCGATGAACCGCGCCATCATCCACGATTTCGACACCTTGCTCAACGCCCGCACCTGGCTGGCCGCGCACCGCGCCGCCGACGCCGTGATGCAGCGCTTCCCGCAGCGCGTGCTGACGATACGCTACGAGGACTTCCTGTCGCAACAACAGGCCACGCTGCAGGCGTTGTGCCACTTCATGGAGATCGACTTCCAGCCGGGCATGCTGGACGTAGCCCATTCGCAGGAAGCACGCCAGATATCGCAGTTGTCGGCCCTGTGGTCCTCGAACTGCTATGCGCCGATTCCGGCCAATGCGGACAAATTCAAGCAGCAGCTGTCGCTGGACGAGATCGGCGTGATCGAAACGATCACGGGCGAGTACATGAAGCGCTACGGCTACACGCCCATGACGCCGGGCGCCACCGTCATCACGCCGGCCATGGAAGCGCAGGCCAAGGTTCATTCGGATGCGGCGCGCGAGCAGGCATGGCACGACCTGGAGCACGACAACTTCCGCGACTTCGCCTTGCGCCGCTGCCGCGCCGACTACCTGGCCAAGCTGCGCGAGCGGCTGGAGCAGCAGGCCGGCCGTCCCGCAGTGGGCGGCGCCAGCACGCTGGCCGCGCTCGACCCGGCCGCGTTTGAGGTGACGGATTGACAAAACCGGGGACGTAACACGGTATTGACTGTTGGGAATATGGTGTTACGTCCCCGATTTTGCTGGGGGTTAACGCAGCGTTTCCGTCAGCACGCGGCCCTCGGCGGCCGCGGGCGGGCGCACGTGCAGCACATTGGCCAGCGTGGGCGCCAGGTCGACCACTTCCGCGTACTGGCCGTAGTAACCGGGCTTGATCCAGCGCTTACCCATGATCATCAGCGGCACGTTGGTGTCGTAGGCGTACGGCGAGCCGTGCGAGGTGCCCGTCGTGCCCGTGCCGAAGTACCAGTATGGCTTGGTGACCACCATCAGGTCGCCCGACGCTTCGCGGTTCCACGCGCGCCGCATCAGCGTGGCGATGCGGGTGCCGGCCACGGCGCCATGCTCGAACTGGCCGCGCGTGTAGACTTGCGCCACGCCAGCCTGCTGTTCGATGTAGCGGGCAGCCGTGTTCTCCACGTCCTCGCGGCGCAGGCCGCTCTTGTCGATCAGCGCGTAGTCCAGGTGCACATTGGGCAGCGACCACGCGTTCACCAGTCTGGCCTGGCCGTACTTCGCTTCCAGGTGCTGGTTCAGCGCGGCGACCAGCTTGTCGCCGTCCAGGCGCTGCGCGTCCAGGTGCTGGCCTTGCGCGAACTCGGGCACGTTGGGGAAGCCGTGATCGGCTGTCAGCACCACCAGCACGTTATCGAGGCCGATGCGCTTGTCGAGGTAGTTGAAGAAGCCGGCCAGCATGCGGTCCACCCGCTGCAGGTGGTCGTGCGACATCTTGCTCTCGGGGCCGAACGCGTGGTTCACGTAATCATGCGCCGACAGGCTCACGGCCAGCAGGTCCGGCACGCCGGCCGGATTGGCGCCCAGTTGTTCGCCTTCGATGGCGGCGCGCGCGAAGTCCAGCGTCAGCTCGTCGAGGAAGGGGCCGCTCTTGAGGCGCTTGTAGTAGCTCCCATCCAGTTCACCGCTTTCGCTGTAGTAGGCGAACGGGAAGCTGTTGCGCACGCCGGGCTTGGAGGGCGTCAGGCTGTCGGGGGCGTCGCCCGCGTAGGCGGCATCGGCCAGCAATGGCGTCCATGACTTGCCATAGTAGCGGTCCTGCGGCTTGCCGGCGTCGTAGCGCTGCACCCAGGCCGGGTGGCTTTGCATGTAGTAGGTGCTGCTGGCAAAGTCGCCCGTGCTTTCCATGTACATATAGGCCGTGCCCGTTTTCCCCGCCAGCAGGATGGCGCCCCGGTCCTTGCCCGACACGGCCACCACCTTGGCGCGGTTGCCGGTGGCGTAGCGCAGTTCGTCGCCCACCGTGCTCACGTGCAGGCGCGCGGGCGAGGTGCCGTCGTCGCTCCTGGTCGGCGCGCCGATGTAGTGGTAGTCGTGGTCTTCGGTGCAGTAGATCGACTGCTTGGTGACGGGGTCGATCCAGTTGTTGCCGATGATGCCGTGCTGGTAGGGGTAGGCGCCCGTCAGCACGGCGCTGTGGCCAACGGCCGTCACCGTCACGCCATGGGCCTGGTGGGCGTTGCTGAACCACGCGCCCTGGTCCATCAGCCGGCGCAGGCCGCCCTGGCCGAACTGGTCGCGGTAGCGCTGCACCTGCTCGTTGGGCAGGCCGTCCACCACCAGCACCACCACCAGTTTCGGTTGCGCCGACGTCGCTACAGGCGCGGCGGGCGTGGCGGGCGTGACGGCATGTGCGCTGAGCGCGCCGGCCAGGCAGCAGGCCAGCGCCAGGGGGCGCAGCAGGGGCAGGGAAGTGGACCGTTTCATCATCGTGTGCTCGTTATTCTGTTGTGTGAATGGAAGGCCGCGGCCGGGGCCGCGCGCCGGCAGCATCGTACATGATGAAAATGACAATTCCATGACACGGGGTGGTGCACGTTGTTTCATTTGAGCAACAATTCTAATACTGAAATCACAATATTGACATATTCCATTGTTAAACTAGTTGAACAAAAACGCACGCCCGTGCGCTTTATTTAATGGGGAAACAATGAAAAAGACTGGACTGATGGCCACTAGCCTGGCTCTGGCAACGTTGGCAACGATGGCGAGCGCACCCGCGCACGCCTGGCAGCAAGAAACCCACCGCCGCATCGTACTGGACGCGGTGACCTTCATGAAGAACAATCCGGGCAGCACCAACTACGACAAGCTGGTGGCGGGCGTGACCCGGGCCGGCTACACCATCGACCAGTTCGCGCAGGCCCTGGGCCAGGGCGCCTACGACGTGGACGATTTCGCCGACACCTACATCTGCGGCGCCACCACCGGCAACTGCCAGATGGCGCCCGTCTGGGGCCTGGGCTCGGGCATCGTCAAGTACACCTCGTACTGGCACTTCCAGAACCACACGGCCGGCAAGGACGTGCACGGCAATCCGTTCGGCGGCTACAACTACGCCAAGCTGACCGTGGCCGGCGACATCGACAACCTGGCCGCCAGCTGGTTGTATGGCGACTACCTCGACGACGGCGCCGGCGGCAACGGCGGCTGGTTCGGCGACGGCACCAAGTACAACAGCTACGGCCTGACGGAGGCGCACTACCGCTTTGGCGGCGTGTCGAGCAACAGCCAGTACGCCGACTTCGAAACCATGCCGTTCCAGCCGATCGACAACCTGGGCCAGTACTGGTTCCAGCAGTTCCTGGCGCAGCCGACGGCGCAAAGCCTGGGCTTCACGCTGCACACCACCGACCTGCTGCAGCCGCACCACACCTGGACCACCTCGGCCAACAACCACGCCTCGTGGGAGCAGTGGGTGCAGGACTACTACGACACCGAACACCTGAACGATCCGGCCCTGGTGGCGGCGGCCATGGCCGACTTCACGCCGGTGGCGCCAACGGCCGTCGATATCCGCCCGTTGTTGACCCAGGGCGGCACCTACTCGTACGCCAATGGCGGCATCGTGCTGTCGTCCACCGACCAGAATGACCGCCGCCGCGTGGGCCAGCAGATGATTCCCCATTCGATCGCGATGGTGGTGCATGTGCTGAACCGCGCCGCCGAGCGCCTGGCGAACTAAGCGCCATGACGATCCGGACCACAGGCTGGCGCGCGCGCGTGCTGGCAACGCCGTTGGCGGCCGCGCTGGCGCTGGCGCTCCCGCTGGCGCCCGCGCTGTTGCCATCGTCCGCGCAGGCGGCCGTGGCGTATCGCCTCAACGATCCCGCGCTGGCCGCGCGGATCGATGGCGCGCCGCTGCTGGCCTTCAGCGTGGATGCGCTGTGGCGCACGGCGCGCCAGGGGGACGCCAAGGCCAGCCGCAGCACGGCGCTGGAACAGGCCGTCGTCAACCGCCTGCTGGCCGGATCGGCGCGCAAGACCTATGGCGAGGCCGTGCTGTTCGCCGGCCAGCGCGTGGCCTTCGCGCATGACGTGATGGTGGACGACCAGCTGGTCGGCATGTTGCGTGGCCTGTACGGCAAGGAGCTGGAGCAGGCCATGCAGCGCCTGCCCGGCGCCAGCCTGGCCGGGCTGGTGACGGCGCAGCCGGCCATTGCTCCGGCCGCGCTGGACGCCGTGTTCGGCCGCCCCGGTCAGTTGCGCCTTGAGTACACGCTTGATGCCGAACAGCTGGCGCGCGCGCAGGACATCGTGGTGCTGCGCTACCAGTTGCCGCAAGGGCCGGCCGGCGCCATCACGCTGGCCGACGTCTACCGGCGCCAGAACGTGCAGGGCAGGGTGGCGCTGTTCTCGCGCCAGTCCGCGCACTTGCAGCAGCAGGCCAGGCTGGCGCTGGCGGCGCTGTACGTGCAGCACTGGAGCACCCAGCGCTTCGGCGCGGCCGCCGTGGCCGACCTGCGCCGCGTGCTCGACGAGCAGGACATCGTGCAGGCCTTGCAGCAGCTGCACGGCATCGGCAATGACATCGACGCGGCCAGTCCCGTCGTCAAACAGTTGGTGGCCCAGGTGAGCGGGGCCGAGATCGAAAACTATTACCGGCGCCACCGCGAGGAATTCCGCCGCATCGAGAAAGTGAAGGTGCGCCACATCCGCCTGCCGGACGAGCGCACGGCGCAGGCGGTGGCCGGCCAGTTGTCCGGCGGTGCCGATTTTGGCGCGCTGGCGCGCCGCTATTCGTCCGCTGCCGACAGCCAGACCGGCGGCGAACTGGGATGGCTGCAGCACAGCGGCACGCCCGACTGGCTGGCGCAGCTGGCGTTCGCGCAGGCCGAGGGCCAGCCTTCGCGCCCCATCCGCAGCCCGGTGGGGCCGAATGACAAAGCCGTGTGGGAGATCGTGCTGGTCGACCAGCGCGTGGAAGGCTACCAGGATCCCGCCTCCGAAACGGTGCGCTATGTGGCCGGCAACGCGGTGGCGCGCGAGAAGGCGGCGGCGCAACTGGCCGCGCTGCGCCAGCGCCTGCTGGGCGCGGCCCGTATCGACATCAACCGCGGCGTGCTGGATCAGCCGCTCCGTATTTTGGAGTCGCATTCATGAGGCGCCATATGATCCTGGCCGCCGTGGTGGCGGCCGTGGCGGCGGGTTGGCTGGCCTGGCCGTCCATCGCCCGCCAGGCGGGCGTCATGGGCGCAACCGACGCGCCGCCCGCGCGCGCGGTGGGCGCCGACGCGGGCGCGGGCGGCCGCCAGTGGTTCGAGGCCGTGCCGGAGCGCGACGCGCAAATGCAGCGGGTGCCGTTGACACCCGTCGACAGCAGCGGCTCCGCCTGGCTCAGCATGGCCGACGCGCGCGAGCATGGCGACCCGCGCACGCCGCCTTTGCAGCGCGACGAAGCGCGCACGCCACCGACGGCGGCGCAACTGGCCGATCCCAAGGCCTACCAGCAGTACCAGCAGGGGCAGCAATTGCGGGTACTGGGCGCGTTCGCGGACGCGGCGGCGGCCGAGCTGCCGCGCCTGCAGGCCGACGTGGAGCGGGGGCGGGCGGCCGGGGTGCCGGCGGAACAGATCGCCAAGGTGGAGGAGAAGATACGCCGCATTGAACAGCAGCGTCGCCTCATCCTGCGCGAGCACCCCGAACTGGCTGGCGCGGCCTCGCATTGACGTGAGGTGGTGTCGCCCGATTCCGGGCTATGCCTGTGCGTGCGCGCCGGATGGGGCAGGGCGCGACGCAACCCGCAACCCGCAACCCGCAACCCGCAACCTGCAACCCGCAACCCGGCCTGCGTCAGGGCCGGCCATGCCTGGCCATCATGGCATGGTCAAGTCCAGATCGAGCATCCTGCCCAGGGCGAAGGTGACGAATCCCAGGCCCAGCAGCGATAGCGCGAACACGACGGCCGCGTTACCGCTCGCGCGCAACACCGCGCGCACCTCCTTTTTCTTCTCTTTCTCCTTCTTGCCTTGGTCGTAATGCCACTTGATGGCGAAGAACATGCCCGCGCCGAGCACGAGCAGCTTGAAGGTCACTAAGACTACAGGGATCCATTCCATCATTTTGCGTATTTCCAGGTTATGACTTGACACCGTCTGGCGTGAGGCGCACGGTCTGCCACATACTACTTGAAAGCAATTTCCATACATTGTGACAAAATGTCCCAGTTGAAGACCATACAAGATGAAGATGTGCCGATCTGGTTGCCGCGATTGGCCGCGCACGGCGGCCCCCGTTTTTTGCAGATTGCCGATGCGTTGCAGGCGGCGGTGGCGGCTGGATCGCTGAAACCGGGCGACCGTCTGCCGCCGCAGCGCCAGTTGGCGGCACAGCTGGACGTCGACCTGACGACGATCACGCGCGCCTACGACGAAGCCAGGCGCCGCAACTTGCTGGAAGGCCGCGGCGCGCGCGGCACGTATGTCGCGGCGCCGAAAGTCGACTTGATGGCGGTGCTCGACCTGAGCATGAACACCCCGCCACCGCCCGATGGCGTGGACTTCGACGACCTGTTGAAACAAGGTTTGTCCCAGGTGCTGATGCGGGCCGATAACGCGTCGCTGATGACTTACCACCTGGCCGGCGGAAGCGACGCCGACCGCAAGGCTGGCGCCACATGGCTGGCACCGATGTTTGGCCAGCTCGATGCCCGGCAGGTGGTGGTCTGTCCCGGTGCGCAGGCGGCGATCGCTGCATTGATCCTCGCGCTCACGCAGCCTGGCGATGTCATCCTGGCCGAGCCCGCCAGTTATCCCGGCTTGCGTGCCGCGGCGACCCAATTTGGCCGGCACATCATCGCGGTGGAGGCGGACCAGCACGGCATGCTGCCTGAGAGGCTGGAGCAGGCGTGCCGCCAGCACCAGCCTGGGCTGCTCTATCTCAATCCGACGTTACAGAACCCGACCACCATCACCATGCCGGAACGCCGGCGCGAGGCGCTCGCCAGCATCGCCCAGCGCTGCAATGTACGCATCGTCGAGGACGATCCCTACTGGCTGCTGGCCGATGCCGCGCCGCCCCCCATCGCCACGTTTGCCCCGCAACAGGTGGTCTACATCTCAACCCTGTCGAAATGCCTGACGCCCGGCTTGCGCGTCGCCTTCGCGCTGATCCGCGATCCGCACGAGCGCGAACGTTTCCTGTGCGCGCTGAGGGCATTTGCGCTGATGGCCGCGCCCCTGACGGCCGCACTGGCCACGCAGTGGATTCTCGACGGTTCTGCTGAACGATTGATGGCCGGCGTACGCGACGAGGCGCGCCTGCGCCAGCGGATGGCGCGCGATCTGCTGGCCGGGCGCTACAGCGGCGCCGGGGACGGCCTGCATCTATGGCTCGCATTGCCGGCCTACTGGCATTCCTTGCAGCTGGCGCGTGCGGCCGACAGCGAGGGCATCGCTGTCACGCCGGCCGAGGCATTCGCGACGGGCAGCGTATCGGCCAATGCCATTCGTCTCTCCCTGGGTAACATCAAGGACCGCGCGCGCCTGCGGGCGGGACTGCAGCGGCTGTCTGACCTGCTGGCGCGGCGGCCCGAGTCGTTCAGCGCGGCCGTGGTTTGACTGGCCTGGCAGCCGCGGCGCGTTTCAACTGGCGCACAAGGTGTGCAGGAAATGCAGGTGCTGGCTGACGGCGCCCCGTTCGGCGCGCCGTTGCGGGTCGCTGTCGTGGGCGAACTCGTCGCGGATGGCCAGGCACTCGGCCAGCGCCGCTTCCAGCGCGCGCAGCATGCCGGGCAGGCCCGCTTCCTCATACCACACGGGAAGCAGGTGCATCAGGGCTTGCACGGCCGCTTGTTCGGACTGGATCAGCACATGGTCGGAGGTCAAGGTGGCACTCACTTTCTTGGTTCGGCGCGATCGCGGCGATCGCCGGCCCCCGCGCCAGGCGGCACGGTGACGGTGAAAACAGTATAGACCATTTCACGATAAAAGTTTCCACAAAAAAACACCCATTGTTTTGCTGATAATTTTGTGTTGCGCTTTTGACGCAAGCCCGCGCGCGCCGCGCGGCGCACTTCTGTGCTGCATCAATGGCCGCTTCGATGCGGCCAGTATCGTCAGTGGTGGCGCCGCCTGTCGCGGCCCACGGACCCCCGCACAGGAGACATTCGATGGCCACCACTGCACACACCCATGTCATTCCGGGCAGCACACAAACGGCGCTGGTCGGCGCCGTCGCGCTCGGCCCGGTCGATCCCGAACAGATCATTGAAATCACGGTGCGCCTGCGGGCGGCGCCGGAGCGCGGCGGGCCCGACCTGCAGGCGCTGGCGGCCGACCAGCCGCCCGCCAGCCGGCGCTACCTGAGCCGCGAAGCATACTGCCAGCAGCATGGCGCCAGCCACAGCGACATCGTGTCGGTGGAAATGTTTGCGCGCCAGCATGGCATGGCCGTGATCCGCAGCGACGCGGCCCAGCGCCGCGTGGTGCTGTCGGGCACGGCAGCAAGCATGGAGCACGCGTTCGGCGTGCAATTGCAGGACTATGAATTTCCGGACGGAACCTACCGGGGCCGGGAAGGGGAGCTGCACGTGCCGCCGGAGCTGGCCGGGGTGGTGGAGGGCGTGTTCGGCCTGGACGACCGTCCCGTGGCCACGCCCAAGCTGCAGCGGCAGGAGTCCGATGGCCGCCTGCAGGCGGCCGCCGCCGGCGTGTCGTACACGCCGCCCCAGCTGGCCAGGCTGTACAACTTCCCGCCGGGGCTCGACGGCACGGGCCAGTGCATCGGCATCATCGAGCTGGGCGGCGGCAGCCGGCCGCGCGACTTGAAGACGTATTTCGCGGAACTGGGCTTGCCCTTGCCGGTGGTGAAAATCATCTCCGTCGACCACGCCAAGAACCGGCCCACCACGGCCGACAGCGCCGATGGCGAAGTCATGCTCGACATTGAAGTGGCTGGCGCCATCGCGCCCAGGGCTACGATCGCCGTTTATTTCGCGCCCAACTCCGAGCGCGGCTTCCTGGACGCCATCACGGCGGCCGTGCACGACAAGGTGAACCGGCCATCCGTGCTGTCGATCAGCTGGGGCGCGCCCGAATCGCGCTGGACCGGGCAAGCCATGACGGCCTTCGAGCAAGCGTTCACGGAAGCGGCCGCCATGGGCGTGACGGTGCTGTGCGCGGCCGGCGACAACGGTTCCACGGACGGCGAGACCGATGGCCGCCAGCACGTGGACTTTCCCGCCTCGGCGCCTCATGCGCTGGCCTGCGGCGGCACCCGGCTCGACGTGGCCGCTGACGGATCGACCACGGAAACCGTGTGGAACGAAGGCCCCAACAGCGCCACGGGCGGCGGCTACAGCGCGTTCTTCTCCCGTCCCGACTACCAGGCCGTACTGGGCGAGGACGTGACCATGCGCGGCGTGCCGGACGTGGCCGGCGACGCCGACCCGGCCACCGGCTACCGGGTGCGGGTGGACGGGCGTGAACTGGTGTTTGGCGGCACCAGCGCCGTCGCCCCCCTGTGGGCCGGCTTGCTGGCGCTGCTCAACCAGCAGCTGGGCCAGCCGGTGGGCTTCATCAATCCCTTGCTGTATGGTTCGCTGCGCTGCGAAGGCGTCACCCGTGACATTACGGAGGGCAACAATGGCGACCAGCAGGCGGCCACCGGCTGGGATGCCTGCACGGGCTGGGGTTGCCCCGATGGACAGAAGCTATTACAAGGATTGATGCGCTAGTTAGTTTCCGTGCGGCAAATAAGTGTGGCGTTCTCGCAAGCAACTTCCGGCTTCTTGTCTGGATTGTGGGAAATATGGGATGAAACGCTGTTACAATGTGTGCTAATTAGTGTTCCTATTGGTCACTATCCAGTGCGGGCGCGATCAGCGGCCCGCGCAGCGTGTTTTGTCTCTTTTTCCGGAGCCGATTATGCAGATGAACGGACCGTCCTTCGCGGCCACCGTGACCGCGACTGGCACTTATCCCGACCGTACGCCCAACACGGACCAGATCGCCGCCCGCCACGTGGCGGCGGCCCACGCCCATCCGGCCATTCCGGCCCAGGACGGGAGCAATGTCGTGCCCGTGCCATATGCGGCGGCGTCGCAGGCGGGGGCCGATGCCGCCCGCAAGACGGCCGACGAGGCGGCGCGCCAGGCCAGGGAGCAATTCGACGCGGGCCTGCAAAAGCTGGCCAACCGGCCCGAAGCCCAGGCACTGCAAGCCCGCCTGGCTGGCCAGGTACGTCCGGCGGCGGACCAGCAAGCCACGCCGGCCGCCAACGACAGCCACGCGGCCGACGCCAAGCCCGCGCCCGTGCCGGCCGAATCGGGTAACGACCTGGCGGCCGACACCAATCACGACGGCAAAGTCAGCGATGACGAGCGCATGCGCTTTGTCGCGCCGCTCACCTACCGCAGCAGCGAGCGGCTGGCGGCGCTGGCCGACAGCCCATCGGCGTTCTCGCTGGCCGAAGCGAACCGGGCCTACGGCCAGGTCGCGGCCCAGGCCATCGCGGCCTGAGGCGGCAACCGTTCCAGGCTGCGCGCCGGCATCCCGGCGCGCGAACCGTCTCGTGGCCGCCCTGTGCGGCCACGTTGCCCTCCACCGCCGCGACATCGCGGCGCTGTCTCAGTCCTTGTCAGTCCTGGAAGCTGGCCGCGCGCTTGGCCATGCCGGCCATCATCGCTTCCTGCAAATCGTTGGACATCAGCATGGCCGCGTTCCACGTGGCCACGTAGTTGAGGCCATCGGCCACGCTGTGGTCGCGCGCGTAGGTAATCATCTCCTTGCAGCCGCGCACCGACAGCGGCGACTTGCTGGCGATGGTGGCGGCGATCTCGCGCACGCCCGCGTGCAGCGCTTCCTTGCTGTCGAACACGCGGTTGACGAGGCGGATTTCGCGCGCCTCGGCCGCGTCCACCTTGCGCGCCGTGTAGGCCAGTTCACGCGTGATGCCCTCGCCGATCAGACGCGGCAGGCGTTGCAGCGTGCCCACGTCGGCCGTCATGCCGATGTCGATTTCCTTGATCGTGAAATAGGCGTCGGCCGAGCAGTAGCGCATGTCGGCGCAGGTGATCAGGTCGATGCCGCCGCCCACGCAGGCACCGTGGATGGCCGCCAGCACGGGCTTGCGGCAGCGTTCCAGGCTGGTCAGCGTGTCCTGCAGGTCGAGGATCACGCGGCGCAGGGACTCGCGCGTGCGGCCGTCGCAATCGTTGCGGATCTGGCCGCCCAGGCCCATCATCATCTGCAGGTCGATGCCGGCCGTAAACAGCTTGCCTTCCGCCTCCAGGATGGCCACGCGCGCCTCGGGCGTGGCGTCCACCCACTGGAACGCCTGGCGCAACTCGTGCCACATGGCCAGGTTCATGGCGTTGGCCTTGTCGGCGCGGTTGAGCTTGACGACGGCGATGTGCTCTTCCAGGTGGACGGTCAAGGTTTCATAGGTCGGTGCGGTCATTGCGGTCCTTTCTTGCCATCTGCATGGCGGGGAGGTTGGAAATTTAGTTGGCTTCGGCCTTGGCCTGGGCCGGCTTGCACATCAGGGCCAGCACGTCCAGGTAGCCGGGCGGTTCGGCGCACAGGCCGCGCTCGCGCAGCAGGTTGTGCGTCGCCTGCAGGCGGAAATAGGGCACGGCCGGCATCAGGTGGTGTTCGATGTGGTAGTTCACGCGCAGCGGCGCCACGGTGGCGCGCGCCAGCAGGCCGGCGCGCGTGGTGCGGGTGTTGCGCAACATGTCCGTGCTGTGCTCCGTGCAGCCGTGTTCGGCCATCGAGCGGATGCGCATGTACAGGCTGTAGGTGGTGAAATAGGCGGCCAGCCAGGCCAGGTACAGCCAGGCGTGGCCGGTGGCCGCCAGCGTGCCCAGCAACAGGGCCTGGAACAGCAAGTATTGCCAGCCGTTGCGGACCAGGTCGCGCAGGCGGTCGCGCCAGGTGCGGCCTTGCTGCGGCAAGCGTTCGATGTCGCTGGCCACGGTCCAGCGCAGTACGCCCGCGTTCATCAGCAGCAGGCCGAATTCGCGCTTGAGGCCGGAGATGCCCACCACGTCGCGCAACAGCTTGCGCGCCAGCGAGGCCGGCGTGGTGGGGAAGGGTGCGGCCAGGCTGCGGTCCGTGTCCTCGGGCGTGCCGGTCTTGGCGTGGTGCTGCAGGTGATGGCGCCGGTAGCGCCGCAAGTCCACCCCGATGGCGCTGCCGCAGGCATAGTTGCCCACCAGCTCATTCAGGCGGCGGCTGCGGAACAGCGTGCCATGCGAGGCGTCGTGCATCAGGATGGCCAGGCTCAGCTGGCGCCCGCCCAGCACCAGCACCACCAGCAGCCACGTGAACGGATGGGGCCAGCGCGCCAGCGCCACGAAGCACAGGGCGATCACGCCCCAGGTGAACAGCACGGCGCGCCAGCCCATCAGGTCGGAGCGGGCCGTGAGGGCGGCGATTTCATCGCTGCTGAAAATGTCGCTGAGCTTGCGCCTGGGTGGCGCGTGGGTGGGGCTGGTCATGCTGGTCGTCTCCGTCGTGGTTGTTTTGGTGCGATGGATGTTGCAAACGTCAGGGCGCGAACGCGATGTGCATGATGGCGTCCACGCTGGCCTGGCGCAGCCCGTCCAGTTCCGCGTGGGCGGGACGCTGGCTGGACACAAAGGTCATCACGCCCACCATCTGCCCCACGATCAGGGCGCTGCGCAGCTCGCACTGGGCCGGCGCCATGGCGGGCACGATGTCGCGGATCAGGTTGCGCACGGTGCGGCGCGCGCGCGTGAGCACGGCGTCGAACATCTGCGCCGCGTATGGATGACGGTGGGCCAGCGCCGCCACTTCGAAGAACAGGCCGCTGGCGATCTGGTCGCGCAGCTCCTCCAGGCACAGGTCGATGATGGACGCGAACAAGGCCATGCGGGGGCTGTCGCCGGCCTGCGCCATGCGCTGCTCGATCACTCGCTGGTAGCGGTCCAGGAAGTGGGTCAGCAGCGCTTCGACCAGGTCGTCGCGGCTCGGATAGTAATGCTGCACGGTGGACAGGCTGATGCCGGCCTGCTGGGCCACGCTGCGCATCGACAGCGCCGCGTAGCCATCGCGCGCCAGCGTGGCGCGCGCCACCTCCAGGATGGCGTCGGCCCGTTCCTGGCCCTTGGTGGTGGTGTGCGATTCCTTGCTGCGCAGCGGCTGGACGTGCATGGCCTGCTCCATCGTGGAAAAAGGCCATGGTGCGGCATTTTTCAAAATCGGTCAAGTGACCGATTTTCACGGGGCGGGCGCGCAAGGTTGACAATTTGATCAATGGCCAGCAGTATTGCCTGACACCCACAACCGCCAGGCACCATGACACCGACCCGCATCGCCCTCCTGCTGACCCTCGCTTGCGCCGCGACCGGCGCTGCCCGGGCCGACACCGACGCGCCCATCACCAGCGTCACCCTGTATCCCGGCAGCGCCATGGTGGAACGCAGTGGCGCCGTCCAGCCCGGCATGACCCACCTCGACCTCAGCGGCCTGCCGGCCGGCTTCGACCTGCGCACCTTGCGGGTGCAGGCCTCGGCCGGGGTGCAGGTGGGCCAGGTCGTGACGCACGACGTGGGCAAGGAGGAGGCGGCCAACGCGCGCCAGGCCGAGCTGGAAGCGCGCATCCTGGCCCTGCAGGACAGCAAGGACGTGCTCAACGTGGACGCCAAATCGGCCGCGCTGGTGCAGAATTACCTGGAGCATTTGAACGGTGCGGCCCCGGCCGACCGGACCCCGGTGGCCGCCGACGGCAAGGCCATGGGCGCCATGCTCGACACCATCCGCCGCGGGGCGCACGACGCGTTCAGCCAGATCCAGCGCACCCAGGTGCAGGTGCGCGAGATCGACCGCAAGATCGCCGTGCTGCAGGGGGAGCTGGACAAGGTACGTGGCGGCGGCCGCGAACAGCGCAGCATCAGCGTGCAACTGGCCGTGCGGCAGGCGGGTACGGTGCGCGTGTCGTACCAGGTCAATGGCGCCGGCTGGAAGCCGGTCTACCGCGCCAGCCTGGATGCGGGCGCGTCGCGCGTGGAGCTGGAACGGCTGGCCAGCGTCTCGCAAAAGACGGGCGAGGACTGGAACGGCGTGGCGCTGAAGCTGTCCACCGGCCAGCCGCGCCGCTCGCCGGACGCGCCCGACCCGCAACCGCGCCTGCTGACCTATTACAAGCCCGTGGTGCAGAACAGGATGGCCGAACCATCGGGCTACGCGGCGATGGCGGCGCCGGCGCCGGCGCCCGCGCCGGTGATGGCGATGGCCACGCGGGCGCCGGCCGGTGAGCACTACATCCCGCCCGTGATCGAGGAGCAGGGCGCGTTCGATACGGAATTCAGTGTACCGAACCGCGTCACCCTGCCGGCCGACGGGCGTGAAGTGACGGTGGCGCTATCGAGCCAGGCGGTGGCCGTCACGCAGCGCATCCGCGTGGTGCCGCGCCAGGACAAGGCGGCCGTCGTGACGGCCGAAGCGGCGCGCCCGGCCGGCGTATGGCTGGCGGGGAATGTGCAGCTGTTCCGTGACGGCGGCTACGTCGGCGCCACGCACTGGAACCCGCAGGCGTCGGAGCGGCTGGTGCTGCCGTTCGGGCGCGACGAGTTGATCCGGGTCGCCGTGGACCGGGCCAGCCAGCAGTCCGGCACGGGCGGCTTGTTGTCGCAGCACGGCGAGCGCGCGGTGACGGACGTGTACACCATCACCAGCTTCCACGCGGCGCCGGTGCGGGTATTGGTGCTCGAGGCGTCGCCCGTCAGCACCTCCGACGAGATCAAGGTGCGTTCCACGTTCGCACCCCAGCCCACGATCACGCAATGGGAACAGCGCCAGGGCGTGGTCGGCTGGGACCAGCAACTGGCGCCGCATGAAACGCTGAAGATCAGCGCCGGCTACGCGATCAGCTATCCGAAGGAAGGCACCGTCACCGGCCTGCCCTGGTAATGCCCGCCAGGGTTATTTGGCGTCGCGCTCGGCGCCGTAGGTCTTGACCAGGTAGTCGACCATGGCCGGAATGTCGGCCTCCGGGAAGGGGGCGCCGAACGGCTTTTTCATTTTCTTTACCGTCGCCTCCCAGTAGGCGCGCGTCATTTGCGGCGGCTGGGTCTGGATGTAGTGGACCGAGTGGCACAACATGCAATTGCGTTGCGCCAGCGCGTAGCCGGGCAGGGGGCTGGGTTTGAACAACGCCGTTTCGGGCGGCAGTTCGATTTGCGCTGCGTGGCAGGCCGGCGCGGCCAGCGCGGCCGCGCCAAGGATGGCGATCAGGTGTCCCATTCGCATGACGTTCTCCTCAGACGGCGACGACGCGCACGGTTTCCACCACATTGCGCATGTAGCCTGGCGGGTTCCATAGCGCCGTCATGGGCTGGCTCTGGCCGATGCGGTTGACGGCGCGTACCTTCAATTCATAGGTGCCCTTGCGTGGCGGGGTGAAGCCGATGCTCCAGCGCCGGAACGAATAGCGTCCCAGGTCCGGCCCCAGCCGCGCGGCCTGCCAGCTGCGGCCACCGTCGGACGAAAACGCCACTTCGGCGATCCCATGGCCGCCGTCGAAGGCGATGCCGCGCACCTCGAGCGGGCGGCCGCGCTGGATGGGCGCGCCATCGGTCACGCTGGTGATGAAGGAGCGCACGTTGAAGCGGCTGATCGGCACCGTCTTCGCGGGCGCCACGCCGGGCGCCGTGCAGGCGCAGGCGTTGTCGGGGATGCGGTAGGCGGGGTTCATCCAGAAGCCCTCGAACGGATGGTCCAGCACCGTGATGTCGGACAGGTGCTTGACCCAGTAGGTGCCGTAATGGCCCGGCACCACCAGCCGCAGCGGGTAGCCGTTCAGGAACGGCAGGTCGGCGCCGTTCATTTGCCAGGCCAGCATCACTTCGCCGTCCATGGCCTGGTCCACGCTGAGGGCCTTGATGAAATCGGGCCCGTCGCCCGTCGGCGGCGTATCGAGGCCGTTGAAGCTGACTTGCACGGAGCCGGCCTTGACACCGGCCTTTTCCAGCACGGTCTTGAGCGCGATGCCGGTCCAGCGCGCGTTGCCCATGGCGCCGTTGGCCAGCTGGCCGCCATTCACGCGCGGCGTGAACAGGCCGCGGCTGTTGCCCGAGCACTGGTTGACGGCCACCACTTCCACCGCCTCGCCCAGCTGGCGCAGCTCCGCCAGCGACAGCGACAAGGGATTGGATACATTGCCGCCCACGTTCAGCCGGTAGTCCTGCAGTTCGATGGAAGTGGGAATGCCGCTCCAGTGGTAGCGCACGAAGAATGCGTCGTTGGGCGTGATGTCGTACTCATTGAACAGGGCGAACGGGGTTTCCAGCTGGGGTGGACGGGCCGAGAGCAGGATCAGGGGCCGCTTTTGCGGATACGCCACCAGTTCGCGCACGCCGTTTTCAAACGGCAGCGTGACGGTGCCCGCCGCCGCAGCCCATGCCGCCAGGGTGTTGCCGCCCAGGGCGCCGGCCGCGCCCAGGGTGCCGGCCTGTCTGAGGAAGGCGCGCCGCCGTGCGGCCGCCAGGGTGGACTGCGGGATGGGTGCCATGCTGGTCTCCGGTATCGTTACAGGATCGGACAACAGTGCTGCACCGGCAAGTATCGCAAATTACTGGCCCGGCAGGTAACTTCCTGCGCGGGCCCGGCGAAAAGAAGGGGGAAGTGTTGCGTGGCGGGCGTACCGGCGGCGCGCGGACGGCGCCGCCGGGAGGGGATTACCAGTCGTCGCCGCCGCCACCGCCGCTGTTGTCATCCCACGAGCCGCTGTCGCTCACGCCAAAGTCGGTGCCGCCCATGTCGTCGCCGGCCAGGTTGTTGCGCTGGGTGGGGTCGTCGTAGATGATGTCATTGCGGCTGTCGCTGTGGCTGCGCTCGCGATTGCTGTCGCCCTCGGTGAAGTGGCGCATCAGCGCCTCGCCCGCCACCACGCCGGCGCCGACGGCCGCGCCCGTGGCCAGGCCGCCCATGATGCGCGAACCCATGCCGGGGCCTTGCGGCTGCTGGCCCATGCCTTGCTGGCCCCAGCCCTGCGGCTGGCCGTAGCCCTGGTTGTAGCCGGGGTTGTAGCCTTGCGGCGCGCCCGGCGCGTACGGCGCCATGCCGGCCGGGCCTTGCGCCTCGGCCTGGCGGCGCGCCATGAAGCGGCTGGCCAGCACGATGAAGCCCACCAGGCCGGCGCCCAGGATCAGCAGCATGCCCCACGGCAGGCCGCTATTGGCTGGACGCGGCGCCGGCGCCTGCTGGCCGTAGTTCGGGTGCGTGATGGGGGCCGCCGCCGCGCGCTGGGCCGGGGTGGGCTGGGACATCACCAGGCGCAGTTTTTCCACCGTGCCCGGTTTGGCGAACGGCAGGCCCGGCGCCAGTTGTTCAGCCTTGCTCAGTTCAGCCTGGGCCTGGCTCATCTTGCCTTGCTTGGCCAGCAGTTCCGCTTCCACGAAGTGGGCCTTGCCGCTGTTGGGGTGGTCGCGCAGCACCTGGTCCATCATCGCTTGCGCTTCCGTGAATTTACCCGCTTCGGCGGCCAGGTAGACCTCGTGCATGGTGGGATCGGCCGCGAACACGGGGGCGCTCAGCGCCAGCGCGGAAGCGATCAGGGTGGTGCGGACGAGTTTCATTGCAGTCATGGTTAAAGCCTCCGTGAGAGATGGGCACCAGATAGGGGTGGCGGCGGATTTTACAAGAGTCGCAGGCAAGCGTGACTTTTTCTTCATATTAACATTTGCATACAGCAATATTTGACCTCATTTGATATGGATCAAGTATTTTTTCGATTAGAATACATACACTGTTCGGCATCCCCAGTTTACCCCCAACGCCGTAATCATGACCACACCTCCGCTGCCATCGGACGCGTCCCCGATGGCAGATGCCTCCCCCGGCCATGGCGCCCTGCAGCGCCGCACCACCTTGGCCGATGCGCCACGTGACCCCGATTTCAGCCCCCGTTCCCACAATTGCGACTGGCTGCAGTCGGGCGGCGCCTTGCCCGGCGGGGGCGTGCCCGATCAGGCGGGCAGCCGGCCCGATTTCAGCTGGGCCGTGCTGGATGCGCTCCCCGCGCGCCTGGCCGTGCTCGATGGCCATGGCATGGTGGTGGCCGTCAACGCCGCCTGGCGCCGCGGCGCCGCCACGGCCGCCGGCGACGGCGCCTCGCTGCACGCCGCCGTGGGCAGCGATTTTCCGGGCCTGTGCCGGCTGGAACTCGGTGCGCGCGACAGCGACGCGGCCACGGCCGCGCACGATGGCGTGCTCGATGTGCTGGCCGGCCGGCGCGCGGCCTACAGCCTGGAGTACCGCGGCGCCCACCCGCGCCAGGACAGCTGGTGGCGCCTGCGGGCCGTGCCCGTGGGCCAGGGCTGGCCCGGCGCCGTCGTCACGCTCGACGAGATCACGGCCAGCCGCCGCAACGAGGAGGCGCTGCGCGTGGCCGCCGTCGCGTTCGAGACGACGGAAGGCATGCTGGTGACGGATGCCAATGGCGTGATCCTGCGCGTCAACAAGGCCTTCACGGCCATCACCGGCTACGACTCGCACGAGGTGGCGGGCAAGACCCCGGCCGTGCTCAGCTCGGGCCGCCATGGCCCCGATTTCTACAAGACCATGTGGCAAAGCCTGCGCGTGCGCGGCCGCTGGGATGGCGAGATCTGGAACCGCCGCAAGAATGGCGAAGTGTATCCGGAGCGGCTGACCGTGACGGCGGTGCGCAACGCCGACCAGCTGGCCACCCATTATGTGGCCTCGCTCAGCGACATCACGCTCAGCAAGGCCGCCACCGACGAGATCAAGAACCTGGCGTTTTACGATCCGCTCACGCGCCTGCCCAACCGCCGCCTGCTGCTCGAGCGCCTCAAGCAAGCCTTGCACGTGCTGGGGCGCAGCCACAGCATCAACGCCCTGATGTTCATCGACCTCGATAACTTCAAGACCCTCAACGACACGCTGGGCCACAACGTGGGCGACCTGTTGCTGCAGCAGGTGGCCGAGCGGCTGCAAGCGTGCCTGCGCGAGTGCGACACGGTGGCGCGCCTGGGCGGCGACGAGTTCGTGGTGCTGATCGAGGGACTGGACATCGACCCCATGGGCGCGGCCACCAAGACCGAGATGGTGGCGCACAAGATCCTGGCCAGCCTGAACCAGCCTTACCAGCTGGCCCACCACAACTGCCGCAGCACGCCCAGCATCGGCATCACCCTGTTCGCCGACCACCGCCAGCAGCCCGACGAAGTGCTGGTGCAGGCCGACATCGCCATGTACCAGGCCAAGAAGGCGGGCCGCAACGGCATGCGCTTTTTCGACCAGCAGATGCAGGACAACATCACGGCGCGCGCCCAGCTGGAGGAGCAGATGTGCCTGGCGCTGGAGCAGGACCAGTTCCGCCTGTACTACCAGGTGCAGGTGGACCAGCAGGGCCGCGCGCTGGGCGCCGAGGCGCTGATCCGCTGGGAACGGGCCGATGGCAGCTTCGTGTCGCCGGCCCAGTTCATCCCGCTGGCCGAGGAGACGGGCCTGATCCTGCCGATTGGCGACTGGGTGCTCGAACAAGCGTGCGCCCAGCTGCACGCGTGGCAGGCCGACGCGCGCACGCGCGCGCTGGTGCTGGCCATTAACGTGAGCGCGCGCCAGTTCCGCCAGCACCAGTTCGTCGAGCACGTGCGCCACGCGCTGGCGCGCTACCGGCTGCCGCCCGGCGTGCTCAAGCTGGAACTGACGGAGAGCATCCTGGTCGACAATATCGAGGAAACCATCGCCACCATGAAGGAGTTGAAGGCGCTGGGCATCAAGTTCTCGCTCGACGATTTCGGCACCGGCTACTCGTCGCTGCAATACCTGAAGCGGCTGCCGCTGGACCAGCTCAAGATCGACCAGTCCTTCGTGCGCGACCTGGCCACCGACGGCAGCGACCAGGCCATCGTCAGCACCATCACGGGCATGGCCGCCAGCCTGCACCTGGATGTGATCGCGGAAGGGGTGGAGACGGAGCTGCAGCGCCAGCGGCTGGAAGCGGCCGGCTGCCGGCATTACCAGGGTTACCTGTACGGCCGGCCGTTGCCCTTGGCCGAGTTTGAACAACTGGTGCAGCGCTGCGGCGTACCTGCGGACTGAATAGCGGGAGCTAGCGCGGGGAAATCGGGACGGCCCCCGCTTGGAATGTTGCTGCGTCCCGAATGGTTTTGAATGTGCTACGTCCCGTATTGCTGGGCATTCTCGCGGGGCGCGCCTAGTGCTTCTCCGATCACCCCGGCCACCATGTCGGCCGTGGCGGCCGACAGTGTCCAGCCCAGGTGGCCGTGGCCGGTGTTGTAGAACACGCACGGCGCCTTGCCCCGGCCCACGCGCGGCATCAGGTCCGGCATCATGGGCCGCAGGCCGGCCCACGGCGTCACCTCGCGCGTGCTCACGCCGGGGAAGCATTGCCGTACCCAGTCCACCAGCGGCGCGATGCGGTCGGCGCGGATGTCGCGGTTAAAGCCGTTGAATTCGGCCGTGCCGGCCACCCGCAGCCGGTCCTCGCCCAGCCGGGAGGACACCAGCTTGGTGGCGTCGTCGAGCAGGCTGACGGCGGGCGCGGCGGCCTGGCTGGCCGCGTCGTCCAGGCGCAGCGTGATCGAATAGCCTTTGACGGGATAGACGTTGACGCGGTCGCCCAGCATGGCCGCCAGGGCGCGGCTGGCCGTGCCGGCGCAGATCACCACGCCGTCGTAGTCGCTGGTGCGGCCTTCGCCGTCCTGCTGTACGGTGACCAGGGCGGTGGCGCCGTCCGTCGCCACGGCGCGCACATCCTGCTCGTAGCGAAATTCCACGCCCAGCCGGGCCGCCGCCCGTGCCAGCCCGGTGGTGTACAGGTGGATGTCGCCCGTGCTGTCGCTCTCCGTGTAGTAGCCGCCGTAGTAGCGGCCGGCCAGCGCCGGTTCGATGGCGCGCATTTCTTCCGGCGTGACGGCGCGCCGTTCCAGCCCGCCGCGCGCCAGCAGGCGCGAGACGGCGGCCGCGTGCTCGAAACTGGCGCGGTCGCGGTAGATGTGCAGGATGCCTGCGCGCCGGTGGTCGAACGCGATGCCTTCCTCCTCGGCCCAGGCAAACAGGTGGTCCCGCGCGGCGATGGCCAGTTGCGCCAGCGCGATGGTGTTGCGCTCGTAGCGCGGCATGGCGGCGATGAACTGGGCGAACCACGACAGCTTGTGCCAGCTTGGGCGGGGATTGAGCAGCAGCGGGGCGTCGCCGCGCAGCATCCATTTCAGGGCCTTGGCGATGGTGCCCCAGTGGTTCCATACCTCGGCGTGGCAGGCCGACAGCTGGCCGCCGTTGGCGTACGAGGTTTCCATGGCCGCGTAGCGGTGGCGTTCGAACACGGTGACCTGGTAGCCGCGCCGGGCCAGCGCGTAGGCCGTGGTGACGCCGGTGATGCCGCCGCCGATAACTGCGATAGTCGTCATGATGTGTGAGCTAGGCGCGCGCCGCGAGGCCGGGACGGTGCGGGTGGCGCGCAGGGTGCGATGCCTGTGGTGCGCGCATACTGTACCCGAAGCCGGCCCCCGGCTCAATGGCTTTCTGGGGCGGCTAGCCTGGCCCGTGGAGAAAATGCTCGACCGTGTCGCGGATTTCGCCATCTTGCTTCATGTCGCGGATGATGGCGTTGAACTGGCGGATGAAGTCCTGCTTGTACGGGAAGCGGCCGTCGTCGCGCATGGTGTAGCCCAGGTGGCCCTGTTCGGCGCTCAGGGCCGCCGTCTCCTCCACGGCCAGCGCGCCGGCCTCGATCAGCTTTTCATGGCGCAGCTTGCCCAGTTCCCACACGATGGATAGGCGGTCGTTGAGGTAGCAATCGATGCGGCCCTTGAGCAGCTTGAGCAGGTTGAGGCGGCTGCTGCGGGCCGGCAGGGCGCTCAGGCGGCCGGCCCGCGCGGCCTCGTCGAACGCCTTGCCGCCGCTGAGAAAGCCGGCGTTGTAGCCGATGCGCAGGCCGTAGTAATCGGCCGGCCAGTACTTCAGTGGCCGCCCGGCGATGGCCGGCGCGTTGCAATACACCACCAGTTGTTCGGCCATGATGGGCTCCGAGTAGGCCATGTAGGGCCGCTCCGCCGGGCGCAGGTAGGGCGGGTAGAGCGCGAAGCTTTCGCCCGTCTCCAGCTTGACCAGGCCACGCTTCCACGGTACCGGTCGCAGCTCGACCTGATATTCCGGCATTTTCTTGAGCGCGGCCTGGATGATGGTGGTGTAGATGCCTTTCATTTCGCCGTTTTCCAGGTAGGAGTAGGGCGGATAATCGTCATCGCCATAGATGGTGACGGCGATCGGCGCCGCGCCGCCGGCCGCTGCCAGGGGGGCGGCGGCGAGCGCGCCACAGGCCGTCAGCAGACTGACGGTCACGGCGTGGGGCAGGAGGGCGGCCGGGAAGTTCATCGCCTCCTCATTAGGCGACGACGCGCCGCCATTGTCAACCGGGCGCCGCTGGGCTGGGCTGTGCGCGCCACGGCTGAGGTAAAGGGCAATATTTCGTTATGGGAATTACATTCCTGTTGTTATTAAGTATTTCTTTGTAGATATATCTTTCAAGCTGTGCTATCGTTGGGCCGTGTCGTGACTTTCCCTCTCGAAAGTCGCCTGTATTCATGTGGCATTTCTTGCCAGCTGTCGCAACCGACAGCGTTGATCGACAATTTGTCCAACTCTGCCCCGAACCCGTGTGAGTCTGGAACTGTGTCACGGATGCTTGCCGCCCGAATGGCAAGCGCGTTGTCCTTTCCCCCCAAACTCAAACAAGCAGAGGTGTGACTTGGCTACTTCCACGGTCTCCGTTTCGTTCACTGATGGTTTCGTCGGCGATTACTTCAAGAACAACGAAGCGATCAATGCCCAATACATGTCGGCGCTGGGCTGGTCCAAGCTGCAGTTCGCCCAGACGACCGACAATGGGCAGTTCGGCGGCACCCAGGGGAATGACTACAGCGGCCAGATCATCGTCACCGACGCGCTGGGCGTGGTGCACACCATCGATGGTGTGATCAACTGGCGCGCTCCCAGCGGCAGCGTCAGCACCATGGTGTTCTATGCCACCGGCAGCGGCCAGACCCTGGCTACTGCGGGCGGCGGCAGCTACACCATCGACCCGTTCACGGAAACCAATGGCGATCCCCACACTTTCCTGGGCCTGACTTTCAATGGTGCCACGCTGGCCATCAGCGGCGGCGACGTCAACGGCAACGCGGCCACCAGCGGCCTGCTCTCCACACTGAACACCTACCTGGCAGCCCAGCCGCAACTGAGCATCGGCGACGCCAGCGTCAACGAGAGCGATGGCGGGGTCGACGTGACGGTCACCCTGAACAAGGCCAGCGCCGACACCGTGAGCGTCAATTACGCCACCAGCGACGGCACGGCCACCACGGCCGGCAATGACTACACGGCCGCCACGGGCAGCCTGTCGTTCGCCCCCGGCGAGACCAGCAAGGTGATCCACATCGCCATCGGCGCCGACGCCACGCCCGAAGCCAGCGAAACCTTCAACGTGACGCTGTCGGCCAGCTCGTTTGCCGCCATCACGGATAACCTGGGGGTGGTCACCATCAACGCCGACAGCGCTCCGGCCGCCGTCACGGTCAGCACCGTGCTCGCCGAGGATGCTGCCCACACGGGCGCCAGCCCGGTCGACAGCAGCGTGGTGGAAGGGGCCAGCCTGCTGTACACCGTGGCCCTGAGCGGTGCTACCGGCGGCGCCACCGAGTACACGCTGGCCATCGGCGGCACGGCCACCTCGGCCGATTACGGCAGCTTCACCTTCAGCGACGGCGTGGCCTGGAAGAATGGCGACGCGTCCACCGGCATCATCGTGGTGCCGGGCAGCGTGCGCGGCTTCACCGTCACCGTGGCCACGGTGGACGATACGGCCGTGGCCAGCGCCAAGAGCCTGACCCTGACGGTGGACGGCGTGGCCGCCACCGGCACCATCACCGATAATGACGGCGTGAGCGTGGCCAGCGTGGCGGCCGAGGACGCGGCGCATACCGGCGCCAGCCCTGCCGACAGCAGCGTGGTGGAAGGGACCAGCCTGCTCTACACCGTGGCCCTGAGCGGCGCCACCGGCGGCGCCACCGAATTCGCGCTGGCCATCGGCGGCACGGCCTCCTCGTCCGACTATGGCAGCTTCACCTTCAGCGACGGCGTGGCCTGGAAGGATGGCGACGCCCACACCGGCATCATCGTGGTGCCGGGCGGCGTGAGTGGCTTTACCGTCACCGTGGCCACGGTGGACGACGCGGTGGTGGAGAACGCCGAGAGCCTGACCTTGACCGTGGGCGGGGTGGCCGCCACCGGCACCGTCACCGATAACGACAGCCAGAGCGTGACCAGCGTGACGGCGGAGGACGCGGCCCACGCCGGCGCCAGCCCGGTCGACAGCAGCGTAGTGGAAGGGGCCAGCCTGCTGTACACGGTGGCCCTCAACAGCGCCAGCCCCAACGCCACCGAGCATACGCTGGCCATCGGCGGCACGGCCTCCTCGTCCGATTATGGCAGCTTCACCTTCAGCGATGGCGTGGCCTGGAAGGATGGCGACGCCCACACCGGCATCATCGTGGTGCCGGCCAACGTGAGCGGCTTCACCATCGCGGTGGCCACGGTCGATGACGCGGTGGTGGAGAACGCCGAGAGCCTGACCTTGACCGTGGGCGGCGTGGCCGCCACCGGCACCATCACGGATAACGATAGCGTGAGCGTGGCCAGCGTGACGGCGGAAGACGTGGCCCATACGGGCGCCAGCCCGCTCGACAGCAGCGTGGTGGAGGGCGCCAGCCTGCGTTACACGGTCGCGCTCAGCGGCGCCGGCCCGAATCCCACCGAGCACACGCTGGCCATCGGCGGCACGGCCTCCTCGTCCGACTATGGCAGCTTCACCTTCAGCGACGGCGTGGCCTGGAAGAATGGCGATGCCCACACCGGTATCATCGTGGTACCGGCTAACGTGAGCGGCTTCACCATCACGGTGGCGACGGTGGACGACGCGCTGGTGGAGAACGCCGAGCGCCTGGCGCTGATTGTGGGCGGGGTGGTCGGCACCGGCACCATCACCGACAATGACAGCCAGAGCGTGACCAGCGTGACGGCGGAAAACGCGGCCCACACGGGCGCCAGCCCGATCGACAGCATGGTCGAGGAGGGCGGCAGCCTGCGCTACACGGTGGCGTTCAACAGCGCCAGTCCGAATGCCACCGAGCACACGCTGGCCATCAGCGGCACGGCCTCGGCGGCCGACTACACCAGCCTCACCTTCAGCGACGGGGTGGCGTGGAAGGACGGCGACGCTGCCACCGGCATCATCGTGGTACCGTCCGGCGTGAGCGCTTTCGCCATCACGGTGGCAACGCGCGACGACAGCCGCGTGGAAAACACGGAAAGCCTGACGCTGACGGTGGGCGGCGTGGCCGGTACGGGCTCCATCCTGGACAACGACGTGGCGCCGCAGGCGCCCGTCACGGCACCGGACATGACGGTCAAGGTGGGCCCAGCCAGCGATGGCGGCGCCGGCCCGCTGGCCGCCTCGGAAGTCACCATCTTTGGCGGCAGCCAGCTCACGGAAGGGGGCTCGGTGCGCCTGGTAACGAGCACCGGGGCGGTGGTGGAAACCAGCGCCATCACGGCCGAGCAGGTGCAATCTGGCCAGGTGCACCTGCCCGGCCTGGTACTGGACGATGGCGTCTACACCTTCACGGCCCAGATCCTCGACAGCGCTGGTAACGTGACGGCGCACGCGCCCATCACCATGAACGTGGTGACGGACCGGGATGGCATCATGCCGTCGGTGGAGCTGGCTGCCAACGGCGGTGATTTCAACCACGACGGCGTCCCGGACTGGCAGCAGAACAATGTGGCGCAGCTGCCACTGGCCTCGGTGGCAGCCTTCCAGCAGGGTAAGCTGGCGCCGGCCGCCAGTTTCGGCGCCATCCTGGCCGGCCAGGTGGACCCGGCCCATCCGGGCGCGCCGGTGCAACTGGCGGCCGCGGCGCAATTGCTCAACCTGTCGGTCAGCGCGCCGGCGGCGCCACTGCCCGATCACGTGACGGCCGCCACGCCGCTGCTGCACTTCTCCGTCACCCAGCAGAGCGCCGCCCAGCCGCTGGCCGACATCGCGCCCGGCGTGCCGGGCTTGCAGCTGCGGGTGGTGATCGACCTGCCAAGTGGCGGCGTGCAGGCCAACGACTTCATCAAGTGGGACAGCAAGAGCCACACCTGGTACAGCTTCCTGGACGACCAGAATCTGGCGACGGCCGACAATGGCGCCACGCTGCTGGACTTGAACGGCGATGGCAAGGTGGACCGCATCGTCGTCACGCTGACCGACGGCGGCCCCGGCGACGAGGACGGCCTGGTCAACGGCACCATCGTCGACCCCGGCATGCTGGTGCAGCGCACCGCGCCGGCGCCAGCGCCAGCGCCCGATCCCGCGCCCGTGGTCCCCGTCGCGCCGCCCGCTACGCCGGTGCTGAGCGTGCTGCTGGCCAATGGCGACCGCTATTACACGACCGACGCGGCCGAGGCGGGCCGCATGGCGCAAGGCACGGGCAATGTGTTCGAAGGGGCGCGCTTCGATTCGCTGGCCGGCGACGCGGGGGGCCATCATCTGAACGCGGCGTTCCAGCCCTATACCCAGGATTGGTATTTCGCGGCGCCGGGGCAAGCCATGCCTTATTCGTGCTATAACGTGGTCGCTGGCGCGGCCGGTTTTGGCGCGGCGGCGGCCGGCGCGGCCGGCAAGGTCGATGTGCACCTGTACCAGAACGGCCTGGGCCAGACGCAGTTGCTCAGCAGCGCCGACGCCGGCGCGCTGGGCCTGGCCGCCAAGGGTTACATCGACCGCGGCGCCATGTTCAGCACCACCCAGGACAGCGCGTTCGCGTTCGACCCGGAAGGCTACCTGGTGGCCAACCAGGGCAACGCCGGCGTGCAAGCGCTGGTACGGCAACTGGCCGCCAGCTACAGCTCGGTGTCCGACGCCCGCTTTGTGGACGCGGTCGAGCAGAACTACCTGAGTCAGGTGCAGCTGGTGGGCGTGCAGCACGGCGGCGCGGCCGGCGCGGCGGAGTTGAACGCGGCGTTCGGCACGCACTTTGGCAATTGACGGCCAGCTGATGGCCATCCACGCGGACCCTATGATGATGAAAGCAATGAAACGAAATGCGATGTCGCAGGCCGCCGGCGCGGCCTTGCTGCTGGCCGGTGCCATGCCGGCGGGCGCGGAACCGCTGCCGGCCGACCTGGGCGCGTCGGCCGCTTCGGCCGCGCCCGCCGCCCCGGCTTATTACGCGACGGTCCAACTGGGCCGGAACAACCTGAACCGCTGGCCGGCGCGGGTGGACTTTGGCGGCGTTGGCGTCGACGGTGAACTGGGCCTGGAGCGCGGCCTGCATGGCGGCGTGGCCGCCGGCCGCCAGACCGAACACGCCCGCTTCGAGCTGGAGTACCAGTACGGCCGCTTCGATATCCGCCGGATGACGCTGGGGCCGGTGTCGGAAGCGGGCAGCGCGGCTGGCCACTACCAAGCGCTGACGGTCAACGCCTACCGCACGGCGGCATGGACCGAAACGCTGGGCGGTTATGCCGGCGTGGGGCTGGGCTGGGGCGCGGCCACGCTGCCGTCACTGCAAATGAGCAATGGCTGTAACTGCTTCGCCGGCACCGACCATGGCGGCTGGCTGTACCAGGCCCGCCTGGGGCTCGACTATCGCCTCGCGCCGGCGCACGAGCTGTTCGCGCAGTACACGTGGTTGCGCATGCCTGGCGGCACCGGCGGCGACGGACCGACGGTCAGTTACGAGCGGCGCCAGGTGGGCGCGTGGAGCGTGGGCTACCGCTACCATTTCTAGCAGAGGGTCGATGCGCCGGCGCGGTAGGGCGCCGGCGCGTTCGATTAGCCCTTTCGCCCCGGGTCGCGCGCGCCAGTGCGTTGTTATTCAACTACTTTGTATTACTATCGAAGGCAAAGGTGCTAACCTTGCCGTGGTTGGCAATTGATGCGCCGGTGCGGTAGGGCGCCGGCGCAGCCGACCTTGTCCCGGCTGGCCACTCAATGCCAGGCCAGCGTCCCCACCAGTCCCGGCGGCAGCGCCAGCGGCGCCGTGCGACAGGCCAGCGCCGGTGCGTGGCCCCATTCCGTCAGTTCCTGTCCCGCGCACTTCAGGCTCGCCTCGCGCGCCGTCCACGCCTGCGCCAGCGCGCGCGCGCGCGTCACCGGCGGCGTGGCCGCCAGCGCCTGCGCCACCGCCGGGCCCAGGTAATCGCGCGCCAGCGCGGCCCAGTCTGCAATCTCTTGCGGCGCCATCACATCGATGCCGACCGGGCCATCGAGGCTGATGGCCACCAGTGTCCATCCCGTCTCATGGCTGATCGAGCAGCAGGGGGCGGCGGCCAGCCCGCCATCCAGCACGACGCGCTGCGGCTGGCCGGGTGTGGCGGGCAGGACGATGCGTTCCCCGGCGATCGAGAGCAAGCCCGCCAGCACGTCTCGCAGGGCGCGGCGGGCCAGTTGGCGCGCTTGCGGGCGCGTGCAGCCCGCCGTCGCCAGTGCGATCACGCAGCGCCCGTCGATGGGCACGGGCAGGGGACCGGGCCAGGGCTGGACCGGGAAGGCGTCAGCGGCGGCATGCATGGCCGATTCCCGCTGTCGCTCAGGCGCGCGCGGGCGCGGCCGGGCAACCGGCCCAGCGGCTGCCGGCCGGGATATGCTCGCCCTTCATCACGAGGGTGAGTGGACCGAGGTGGGCGTCGTCGGCCACCGTGGCGCTGTACAGCACGGCGCTGCGCGGCCCCAGGTAGACGCGCGCGCCGATGTCGACGTGGTCGATCTTCATCACGCGGTCTTCGAACAGGTGGGTTTGCGGGCAGGTCAGCGCATTGAGTTCGCTGTACTCGCCGATGTGCACGCAATCGAATTCCGTGATGTCGGTGGTGTCCAGGTAGACGCCGCGCCCGATCCGGCTGCCCAGCAGGTTGAACGCCAGCGGCAGCCACGGCGTGCCGCGCAAATAGCGCATGAAGTTGGGCACGGCGATGCCTTCGTACATATTGGTCACGCCTTCGGACAGCCACACGAACGGGGTCCACATGGGTTCGGACTGCTTGCGGTAGCGGCCCAGCAGCAGCCACTTGAAGATCACCACGAAGAAGTAATTGCCGATGCCGTAGGCCAGGCCGGCCAGGGTCAGGTCCCATGTCACTTCGCCCCAGCGGCCGGCGCCGGCCACCGGCATCACCGACAGCACCAGCGTGTAGCCGACGGCGATCACCAGCGCGTGCGGCGCGACGATGCGGAACGCTTCAATCAGGCCGCGCCCGAGCCGGCGCAGTGGCGACGGGTGGAAGGTCAGCCATTCCGGGTAGCCGCTGGTGGTCTCGCGCGCGGGCAGGTTGATGGGCGGGGAACCGAGCCAGGTGTCGCCGCTCTTCATCTGCGCGTTGTCGGGGGCGCGCGAGTGCACGCCGATCAGCACGTGCTCGGGCAGCACGGTGCCGTCCGGGATGTAGGCGCCGTTGCCGACGAAGCTGCGGTGCGAGACGACGGTCGGCTGCATGGTCATCCAGCCGCCGTCGATTTCCTCGTCGCCCAGCATCACGGCGTCGGCGATGAAGGTCTCGTCGCCCAGCGTGAGCATGTCGGGCACCACGCCCAGCGCGGTGGAGATTTCCGCGTCGCGCCCCACCTTGGCGCCCAGCAGGCGATACCAGAATGGCGCGTAGATGGTGGCGTAGATCCCGTGCAGCACGTTCAGGCTCGATTCCTGGATCTGGCTGACCAGCCACTTGGCGCAGTAGGTGTTGCCGTGGATGGCGAAGCGCCCCGGCCTGAGGCGCGGCAGCACGCTCCAGCGAATGCCGGCCGACAGCAGCGCCGTCAGCACGATCAGCACCGTGCTGGCGGGGAAGGCCAGCAGGAAGTAGCGCAGCAGCTGGATGCGCACGTCGTCGCCCTGCACCCAGGGCAGCCAGCCCGCCTCGTCGAACCAGTCGATCAGCACGAAGCTGGGGAACACGGGCATGAAGAACAGCGTGACGATGAGCAGGATGCCGAACACGAAGAACGCGCCTTCGCCCATCTGGCGCGCCCGGCTCACGGCGGGGCGCGGCGGCAGGCGGCCGGCGTCGTGCGGTCCGGCGTCGCGCGCGGGCGAGCCGCTCCACACGCGCCCGGCCGGCACGCGCATGCCGTCGGCCAGCGCCGACTGGCCTTCCAGGTGGCCGGCGGCGCCGATATGGGTGTTCCCTTCCAGGATGGCGAACGAACCGACGCAGGCCTCGTCGTCGAGGCGTATCACGCCCAGCCGCAGCCGGCCCCGTTCCACGCGCGCGTTTTCCATGTTGACGGCGTTGCCGATGCTGACGTTGTCGCCGATGGACAGCAAATCGGCCGCGCGCAACGTGAACGAGCCGATGATGACGTCCTTGCCGATGCGCGCGCCGAGCGCCCGCAGCCACCATGCGTTGAGCGAGGAGCCGCTCAGCAGGTAGGCCGGCGCCGCCTCCACCAGCCGGTCGGCCAGCCACCAGCGGTAGTAGGTCAGGCCCCACAGCGGATAGTCGCCGGCCTTGAGCCGGCCCGCGATCAGCCATTTGCCGGCGATGGCGATGGCAAATTCCATCACCGTGGCCAGCAGGAACACGCCGGCCGAGGCGGCGATGGCGCGCGTCACCGAGTCGCCCGGGTCGCCCGTGAAGAAGTGGTAAGTGAAGAACGGCGCCAGCCACTGCGCCATGCGCAGCGCCACCAGGCCCGGCATGGCGGCCGCCTGGGCCAGGCCGCAGGTCCAGCGCCTGAGCGCGGACGGCGGTGTCCATGGCGCCTCGGCCGCCACGGCGGCCGGTGCGTCGGCCAGCACGGCGGCGATCTTGCCCACCTGGCGTTGCTGGTAGATGTCGCGCACGGTCACGTGGGCGTAGCGGGGATCGGCGCGCAGGGCCGAGGCCAGCCGCGCGGCGAAGAACGAGTGGCCGCCCAGGTCGGCGAAGAAGTCGGCCTGGCGCAAAATCGGCTGGCCGGGGAACAGCGCGGCCAGCGCCGCGAACAGGGCCGCTTCGGCTGGCGTCTCGGGCAGGTCGGAATCGGCGCTGTCGCCGGCGGCCGGCGCGCGCAATGGCATGGCCTTGAGCGCCTTGCGGTCGATCTTGCCGGAGGTCAGGCGCGGCATGGCCGGCAGCAGTTCGTAGCGGCCCGGCACCATGTAGGGCGGCAGCACGGCGGCCAGCGCCTGGCGCAACGTGCGGCCTTCGAGCGCGGCGCCCGCTTCGGGCACCAGGTAGGCCACCAGTTGGTCGATGCCGTCCTCCTTGCGCAGCAGGACGGCGGCCGTGCCCACGCCCGGCTGCTGGGCCAGCAGCGCTTCGATCTCGCCCAGTTCGACGCGGAAGCCGCGGATCTTGACCTGGTCGTCGGCCCGGCCCAGGCACAGCACTTCGCCATCGTCGGCGATGCGGGCCAGGTCGCCCGTGCGGTACAGGCGATCGTCGTGCGCGCCCGCGCTCCACGGATTGGGCAGGAATTTTTCGGCCGTCAGGTCGGGCCGGCCCAGGTAGCCGGCGGCCAGACCAGGGCCGATGATGCACAGCTCACCCGTCTCGCCGCGCGGCAGCAGGCGCAGGGGCGCGTTGGCGTCGGCCGCCGCTTCGGCGTCGATCACCAGCAGGCCGTAGTTGGGCAGCGGCGTGCCGATGGTGACGGGGCGGCCCGGCGCGAGCGCGGCCAGGCTGGCCGATACGGTCGCTTCCGTGGGGCCGTAGGTGTTGAACATCTGGCGCCCGGCGCGCGACCAGCGCGTGACCAGCGATTCCGGGCACATCTCGCCGCCCAGGTTGATGATGCGCAGCGTAGGCACTTCCTGGTTGAACAAGGCCAGCAGGGTGGGCACGGCGTGCAGCACGGTCACGCCGTTGTCGGCCAGCAGTTGGGGCAGGGCGTCCGGGTCGGCGCTCACTTCGCGCGGGCCGAGGAACAGCGTGGCGCCCACCAGGTAGGCGATCCAGATTTCCTCGAACGACATGTCGAACGCCACCGAGAAGCCCTGGTAGACGGTATCGTCGGCGCGCACGCCCAGCACCGCGTTCTCGCTGCGCAGGAAGTGGCAGATGCTGCGTTGGGTGATCAGGATGCCTTTCGGCTTGCCGGTGGAGCCGGAGGTGTAGATTACGTAGGCCGGCGCGTCCGGTGAGACGGCGCCGCGCCGGGCCAGCGGCTCGCCTGGCGCGGGCGGGGCCAGCATGGCTTCGGCCGTCCAGACGGGGCGGCCCAGCTGGGCCAGCCGGGGCGCGAAGCTGGCGCTGGTGAGCACGCCGGCCGCGTTCGCATCGTCCAGGCACACTTGCAGGCGCTCGACGGGCGTGTCCTCGTCCACCGGCAGCCAGGCCGCGCCGGCCTTGGCGATGCCGGCCTGCATGACGAGCAGCTCGACGCCGCGCGCCAGCCACAAGCCCACGATCTGGCCCGGCCCCACGCCGGCCGCGATCAGGCGGGCCGCCACCAGGTCGGCCTGGGCGTCCAGCTCGCCGTAGCTGAGGCGACGGGTGCCGCACACCAGGGCCGTGTGCTGCGGTGCGCGGGCCGCGCTCGCTTCGAGCAGGTCGGCCAGGATTTCCTCGCGCAACAACTCGTCCTGACGGGGACCGTACAGGATGTCGGGATGCAGTTGCGTGAGGGGCTGTGGGGTCAAATCATTCATGCGGTGCTTTTCGGTATCGAGTGCCGTCCGCATACAGACTGTGCGGAAGGGCTGTCATTGTACGGCAAGCGCCGCCCGCACCATAGGGAAAGCGGGGGGCAGCGTATGCTTTTCTTAATTTTTTTAATTACAACTTTTAAAGATGGATCGTAAATCTTTGATAAGGATCATATTTTTTTGCTCACGGCCTCATTAGACTGGCGCCTTTGTTCGCCCCGGCCCCTGCGGCCTTCCCTCAAAAACACCCCCTGGAACTGAACGAGATGCGCAACCGCCCCTACGTGACCGACATCGAATACATTTTGCAACCCCATGAGACCGTCGTCTCCAAGACCGATCTGCGGGGCAATATCACCTATGTCAACCAGGACTTCATCAACATCAGCGGTTATTCCGAGCAGGAATTGATGGGAGCACCGCAAAACATCGTGCGCCACCCGGACATGCCGCCCGCCGCGTTCGAGGATTTCTGGCGCACGCTCAAGAGCGGCAAGGCGTGGAGCGGACTGGTGAAGAACCGCTGCAAGAACGGTGATTTTTACTGGGTGGACGTGAGCGCGGCGCCGCTGTTCGAACGGGGACAGGTGGTGGGCTATACGTCGATCCGCATCCGCCCCGACCGCGCGGCCGTGGCGGCGGCCGACGCGGCCTACCGGGCGCTGGCGGCCAGCGACGGCAAGCTGGCCGTGCGCGAGGGCGCCGTCGTCCAGCGCACCCGCCACGGCATGCGTGACTGGATCGCCGGACTGTCGATCCGGCACGGCATGCTGGGCGCCAGCTTGCTGCTGGTGGCGCTGTTCGCGCTGACGGCCATGGGCGGCCCGGCCGTGGCCGGCGCCAGCGCGGCGGCCGGCGCCGTCCTGACCATGGGGGGCGGCTGGCTCACCTACCGGCGCGCCGTGGAACCGCTGGCGGGCATGCGGCGCGACCTGGAACGCATGAGCACGGGCGACTTGAGCGGCCGGCTCGACGCGCACGGCGCGGCCGAAGTCAGCCAGGTGCGGCAATCGTTGCGGGTGTTGCAGGTCAACCTCAAGCTGCTGGTGGGGCAGATCAAGGAAGTGACGGGGATCGTCAACCGGGGCGCGCATACCATGGCGGCGGGCAACGCCGACCTGTCGCAGCGCACGGTGGCCCAGGCCAGCTCCTTGCAGCAGACGGCCGCGTCCATCGCCCAGCTCACCAGCGCCGTGCAGCACAACGCGGCCGAGGCGCAGCACGCGGCCCGGCTGGCGGTGGAAAGTTCGGGCATCGCCGCACGTGGCGGACAGGCGGTGGGGCAGGTGGTGCAGACCATGGGCTCGATCCGCGACAGCTCGCGCCGCATCGCCGACATCATCGGCGTGATCGACAGCATCGCGTTCCAGACCAATATCCTGGCCTTGAACGCCGCGGTGGAGGCGGCCCGCGCCGGCGAGCAGGGGCGCGGCTTCGCGGTGGTGGCGTCGGAAGTGCGCAGCCTGGCCCAGCGTTCGGCCGGTGCGGCGCAGGAAATCGCCAAGCTGATCGGTGACGCCGTGGCGCAGGTGGAGGCGGGCGCGGCGCTGGTCGATCAGGCCGGGCAAACCATGGGCGAGATCGTGGCGGCGGTGGACCAGGCCACCGGCATCATGGGCGAGATCAAGCGCGCCAGCGGCGAGCAGAGCGAAGGTATCGAACAGGTGCGCGGCGCCATCGCCGAGATGGATAGCGTGACGCGCCAGGATGCGGCGCTGGTGGAGCAGGCGGCCGAATCGGCGTCCAGCATGCAGCAGCAGGCGCGCAAGCTGGAGGAACTGGTGGCCAGTTTCACGCTGGTGTCGGGCACGGGCGTGCGCGCGGGACGGGCTTGACGGGGATTTTGTGGGCGGCAGGTGTGCGCGGCTGAATCGGCTCGCGTGATCTGGAACCCTGTTGCCAGTAGGGAAAATGTGACATCATGTCTAGTGTGGACGCGTCTTGTTGCTCGCGTTCGCCTATGGATGTCCATCGCGCCCAGGTGCGTTGCGACTCTTATCGGAATTCAATGAAAAGAGGTTTGCGATGAAAACTGTACATGCCACCGTCCGGCAATACGACGCGCGGACGATACGCCTGCACTGGCTGACAGCGGGCCTCGTCATCGCCTTGTGGTGCCTTGGTGAAACGATCGACTGGTTCCCGCGCGGCACGGCGCGGGTGTTTGCGCGCAGTGTGCACATCAGCCTGGGCGCGTTGCTGGGGTTCGTGGTGCTGGTGCGCATCTGGTGGCGGACGACGGCTGGCGAAAAATTGCCGGGCGTAGGCAGCGACGCGATGCAAATCCTGGCCAAGGTGGTCCATCTCGCTTTGTATGCGTGCGTGCTGGCGGCCGTGGTGCTGGGCGTAGCCAACGTGTGGGTGCGCGGCGACAATCTATTCAACCTGGTCAAGGTGGCCGCCTTCGATCCCGGCAACAAGGCCTTGCGCCACACGGTCGAGGAATACCACGAGTTTGCCGCCAACCTGTTGCTGGTGCTGGCGGGACTGCATGCGGTGGCCGGACTGGTGCATCAGTACGTGTTCAAGGATGGCGTGCTGGCGCGCATGATGCCGGGGCTGGAACGCCGTTGAGCCGAAGCAATAAGGCGGTGTCAGGTCTGTCATTCGGACAGCCGTCGCGTTCCTTTGAGTTTTCTCATGACGTGTTGTTTCAACATGGGGAGTGGGCGCTGCTACCACGTGTGGCCTGTACTCTCATTGATTGAACTCAAGGGTAGTACCCCTGTGTCCAAATGACAGACCTGACACCAGGCAGTTTGACACCAAGCAGTTCGTTTGCGCTACAGCCAGATCGCGATGGCGGAATACGCGGTCAGCAACATCATTGCGGCGCAGAAGGTGATGCGCCACGCCGGCTGGCCGAGGAAACGCCGCAGCAGCGCGCCGGCGCCGGCCCAGACCGAGATGCAGGGCAGGTTGATACCGCAGAACACCAGGCAGTACACCGCCACCGCCAGCCACGTCGGCAGGATATGCGGCAGGAAGGCCGAGCCGCCCGTGATCGCCATCACCCAGGCTTTTGGATTCAGGAACTGGAACGCCGCCGCGCCCATGAAACTGAGCGGCTTGTTCGCTTGCTCCGCCTGGCGGTCGAAGCGCATGTTCCGCATCTGCCACGCGAGGTACAGCAGATAGGCCGAACCGGCGACGCGCAGCGCCGTCTGCGCCGACGGCACCGCCATCACCAGCGCGCCAATGCCCGCCGCGCATATTCCCAGCAGCACCCCGAATCCCACCGTGATGCCCAGCATGTGCGGAATCGAGCGACGGAAGCCAAACCAGATGCCCGATGAGGTGAGCATGATGTTGTTCGGCCCCGGCGTGATGGAGGAAACGAAGGCGAAGGTCGCCAGCGGTGTGAAAGTGATCAGTGCGTCCACAAAAGCTCCTGGTGATGAACTGCCATGCTAGATCATCTGACCAGTACAGTACCTATACAGTTGCTCAGTCAGTTTGCATACCTGTACTGGTCTTTGGGCCGATACAGGTCAGAACCGCCACTTGCTTGCGGGGCAGAAACGCAACAGGTGCCGTCCAGCATAGGTTGTCGCATATATTTGCATTGCAGGCAACTCTTGGTTAAAGTTCTGCCGGCATTGTTACTGCCGATCGCTATCCATTTTTTGAAAGAAATTTGAATGTCCCGACGAGTAGTTCGCCTGGGGGGCGTCCTCGCCTTGCTTGGCGCTGTGTTGGCAGGCGCCACATCCGCGCTCGCCGCGCCGGAGGAGGTCAAGGTCTATACGGATGACATTGCCGAGCAGGGCGAGCATGCCCTCGAATGGCAGAGCACCTTCGCCCGATCGCCCAAGCGTGAAAACCCCGAATGCACGACGGTCAATACAATGGCCGAATACGCCTATGGCTGGCGTGATGATCTCGAACTCGGCGTTCAACTTCCCCTTGCCCGTCGGGCTGGCGAGTGGCGCGCGACGGGGCTGTTCGCCGAAGCGCAGTACATCGCCCCACACGATGCCGACGCTGGCGCCTACTGGGGCGTGCGCGCGGAAGCCGGTGTTGCCGCGCCCATCGACGAGGACAAGACCTGGCATGCGCAGCTGGTGGGTATATTCGGCTGGCGTAGCGGATCACTGAACCTGGCGCTCAATCCGGGCTTCGATATTCCCTTGACCGGCGATGCGCGCGATGTCCTGTTTGAGCCCGCAGCCGGTGTGACCTGGCACATCGACAAACGTCACGCGCTGGGCCTGGAGTATTTTGTTGAGGCGGGGCCTTTGAAAAAGCTCCTGCCGAGAAACCAGCGCAGCGAGCTGCTCTTCCTCACCGCGGACACCAGGATCGATGAGGTTGGCCTGCATGTCGGCGTAGGGAAAGCCATGACGGATGGTGCCAGCCGCCGGGTCTTCAAGTTTATCGCCGAGTTTCCTCTGTAAGTCCACTGTCGTGGAACGGTGCAGGTCCGGCATCGGCGGGGCCGGTAAGTAAGTGAGAACCTTGGCATAGCCGGTCGGGCTATAGTTGCATTATGATAAATATGTCACTGTTGATCCAGCCAGCGAGATGGCCTGGCAAGGGGTGATCGCGCGCGCGTCAGGCGCCCACCAGATGCTGCGCCTCGATGCATCGAACGAGGCGCAGCAGGCAGCCGTATCACGACGGCTTGCTATGCCGCCCGCGCCAGCAGCGCCGCCGCATCGCCGGCTGCCACGCGGCCCTCATCGGTCGGCACTACCCAGATTTCCACGCTGCTGTCGTCCGCATGGATGGCCATGATCTGGCTGCCGTCGGCCGCCTTGTTGCGGCCCGCGTCGATGCGCACGCCCAGGTACAGCAGCTGTTCGCACGCGGCCAGCCGCAGCGCGGCGTCGTGTTCGCCGATGCCGCCCGTGAAGGCCAGCAGGTCGAGCCCGCCCAGGCAGGCCGTCAGCGCGCCGCATTCGCGCACCAGCCGGTGCGTGAACAGGTCGATGGCCACGCGGGCCTCGGGTTGGTCGCTGGCGCGCAGCGTGCGCATGTCGGCCGACAGGCCCGATACGCCCAGCAGGCCGGACTGGCGGTACAGCAGCTTTTCGATGCGCTCCACATCCCAGCCCTGGCGCATCAGGTGCAGCAGCACGCCGGGATCGAGCGCGCCGCAGCGGCTGCCCATCATCAACCCGTCGAGCGCGGAGAAACCCATGCTGGTGGCCACGCTCACCCCGCTGCGCATGGCGCACACGCTGGCGCCGTTGCCCAGGTGGGCCATCAGCACCTTGCGGCCGGCGCGGCCGCTGCGTTCGGCCAGCCGCGCCGCCAGGTAGCGGTACGACAGGCCGTGGAAACCGTAACGGCGGATGCCGTCGCGGTGCATGGCTTGCGGCAGGGCGAAGCGCTGCTCCAGCGGGTCCATCGTGGTGTGGAACGAGGTGTCGAAGCAGCCCACTTGCGGCAGATCGGGGAAGGCGCGCATGAACAGCTCCACGCCCTCCAGGTTGTGCGGCTGGTGCAGCGGCGCCAGTGGTTCGAGCGTGCGCAGGTAGGCCATGGCCGCGTCGTCCAGGATGACGGATTCGGCATAGCGTTCGCCGCCGTGGACGATGCGGTGCGCCACGGCCATCAGCCGGGCCGGTGCCGCGTAGCGCGCCAACAGGGCGCGCATGGCGTCGAGTGCGCGCTCGAAACTGTCGCCGGGGCCGGGCGCCAGCGCTTCGCTCAGCTTGACGCCGTCGTCCGTGCAGAAGGCCACGCACGGCTGGCCGTCCGGTTCCAGGCCGGCGATGGTGCCCGTCAGCAGGGCCGCGCCCGTGCTGTCCCCGCGGAAGGGGTATAGCGCGAACTTGATCGAGGAGGAGCCGACGTTGACGGCGATGATGGCGTGCTGTCCGTTGTTCATGGCCGTTCCTTGCGGTAGCGGTGGGCCAGCAGCAGCGCCAGCGCGGCCGAGGCCACGCGGGCGTCAGCCGCGTCGGCGCGGCTGGTGAGGGCGATCGGCAGCGCCGCGCCCAGCACCACGCCGCAGGTGGCGGCGCCGGCCAGGTATTCGAGCTGCTTGGCCAGCATGTTGCCCGCTTCCAGATCAGGCGCGATCAGGATGTCGGCGTGGCCGGCCACGGGCGAGGTGATGCCCTTGATGCGGGCCGCCTGCGGCGAAATGGCGTTGTCGAAGGCCAGCGGGCCATCGAGCACGCCGCCCGTGATCTGGCGCCGCTCGGCCATCTTGCACAGGGCGGCCGCGTCCAGCGTGGAGGCGATTTTGGGCGTGACTGTCTCCACGGCCGACAGGATGGCCACTTTCGGTTCGGGCGTGCCCAGCGCGTGCGCCAGGTCGATGGCGTTCTGCACGATGTCGGCTTTTTCCATCAGCGTGGGCTGGATGTTGAGGGCGGCGTCGGTGATCAAGAGCACCTTGTCGTACATGGGCACTTCGAGCCGGAACACGTGCGAGAAGCGGCGCTTGGTGCGCAGCGCCGGCTGGGCCAGTACGGCTTGCATCATCTCGTCCGTGTGCAGGCTGCCCTTCATCAGCATTTCCACGTCGCCGGCGGCGGCCAGGGTGGCGGCCTTTTCGGCCGCCGCGTGGCTGTGGGGGACGTCGATGATCTCGATGCCGTCCAGCGATTCGCGCGCCTCGTCGGCCACGGCGCGCAGGCGCGCGGCCGGCGCGATCAGGACCGGCACGATCAGCTTGCGGCGGGCCGCGTCCAGCGCGCCCTTGAGCGACTCGGCGTCGCACGGGTGGATCACGGCGCAGCGCACCGGCTCCAGCGCGGCCACGCTGGCCAGCAGCACGCCGAAGCGGTCGCTGGGATCGACCAGGCGCAGCAGCGGCAACTGGGCGCGCGGGCGGCGCACCTTCTCGACCGGGGCGATCACGGTGGCCACGCCGGCCAGCACCAGCGCGCCGGTCTGGTTCTTCACTTCGCAGTTGAGCGTGACGTGGTGGTTGGTGTCTTCCTTGGTCAGCACGGTGGCCGTGATGCGCAGCGTGTCGCCGATGCGCACTGGCTTCAGGAAGCGCAGCGACTGCTCCAGGTAGATGGTGCCGGGGCCGGGCAGGGCGGTGCCCAGCAGCTTGGAGATCAGGGCCGCGCCCCACATGCCGTGCGCGATCACGCCATGGAACAGGGTGGCGTCGGCGTAGTCGGTGTCCAGGTGGGCCGGGTTGACGTCGCCCGAGACGGCGGCGAAGGCGGCGATGTCGTCGGCCGTCAGGGTGCGGGTCTGGCGCGCGCTCTGGCCCACCTGCAGCTCGGCGTAGGTGACGTTCTCGATAATATCGGGCAGGTCGTCGTGGATATGGTCGTTCATGTCGGTGGCTCGTTGTGGGTTATCGGGTAAGTGGGGCGCTACGCTTTCAGTTGACGATATGATAACCGCCATCCACATAAATGGTCTGGCCGGTCATGCCGGAGGCGGCGTCGCCGGCCAGGAAGGCGGCCAGCCGGCCCACTTCGTCCAGCGTGACGAGGCGGCGCAGCGGCGATCGTTCGACGGCGCGCCGCATCAGGCCATCGAAGTCTTCGAGCCCGGAGGCGGCGCGGGTCGGGATCGGGCCGGGCGAGACGGCGTGCACGCGCAAGCCTTGCGGGCCCAGTTCGGCCGCCAGGTAACGCACCAGCGATTCCAGCGCCGCTTTCACGGGGCCCATCACGCCGTAGTGCGGAACGGCTTCGTCGGCGCCCAGGTAGCTCATGGTCAACAGGCTGCCGCCGCTGGCCATGTGCGGCTCGCACAGGCGCGCCAGGCGGGCGAACGAGTGGCACGAGATGTTCATGGCGCGCAGGAAGCCTTCGGCCGAGCTGTCGGCCACGCGCCCGCGCAAGTCCGCCAGTGGGGCCCAGGCGATCGAGTGGATCACGAAATCGAGTCCGCCCAGTTGAGCCACGGCTTGCTGGACCAGGTTTTCCAGCGCACCGTCCTGCTCTACGTCGCATACGAGCAGCGGCGCGTCCAGCGCGCCGGCCACGGGCCCGGCATAGCTGACGGCCTTGTCGTTCAGGCACGACAGCACGAGCTTTGCGCCCAGCGCGTGCGCGGCGCGCGCGCAGCCGGCGGCGATGCTGTGTTCATTGGCCAGGCCGACGATCAGGCCGCGCTTGCCGGCCAGCGAGAAGGGGGAGGTGGCGCCAGGATTTGCGTTCGGGTTCATGGTGGCTAGCTCGATGGTTGGTGGAGGGGGAGTTCAGCCGAACTGGCGGGTGAAGCGCAGCGTGCATGCCACGCCCACGGCCAGGCCCAGGCCCAGGATGCCCGCGATCATGGGCCACAGGCTGAGCAAGCCGGCGCCCTTGAGCAGGATGCCGTAGCTGGCGTTGATGAAATAGTACAGCGGCGAGGCGTACATCAGCGCCCGCATCACGGCCGGCATGGCTTCGGGCGGGGTCCAGGCGCCGGACAGGAACATCATCGGCGCCAGGATCAGGATCACCATCATGCCCGCCTGCGCCATGTTGCGCGTGACGGTGGCAATCAGGATGCCGATGCCGGCCAGCGTGCAGATGTAGGCCGTGCACACGGCCAGGAACAGCAGCAGGCTGCCTTGCACGGGCACGCCGAACACGGGGATCAACAGGCCGAACAGGCCGAGCGCCGTACCGCACAGGATCACGGCCACCATGGCCAGGATCTTGGGCAGCATGATCTGCAAGGGGCCCAGCGGCGATACCAGCAATTGTTCAATGGTCCCGCGCTCCTTCTCGCGCACCATGGCCGCCGCCGGCAGCAGCATGGAGAACAGGGTGATCACGTTGAGCAGTTCGGAGATGCCCATGAACCAGGCGTCGTTCTGGTTCGGGTTGAACCACACGCGCACGCGGTTGTCGATCAGCGGGCCGTCCAGCGTGGCGCCGTTCGGATTCAGGCCGAGGCGGGCGGCGGCCGATTCCAGGCCGAAGCGGGCCACGATCTGGGCCGCGTCCACGGAAGTGAGGAAGCCTTGCACGGAATTGGACGCATCGATCTGCATCTGCACGGAGGCCGGTTCGCCGCGTGCCAGCGATGCGCCGAAGCCGGGCGGCACGTCCAGCAGGGCCATGGCTTCGCCTTTGTCGAGCAGCGCCTGGCCGGTGCTGGCGTGGCCGGCGCTGCCGATCTGGCGGAACTCGGGCGCCAGGAAGCGGCCGGCCAGCTCGCGCGAGGCGGCGCTGCGGTCCATGTCCAGCACGGCCAGCGCCGCGTTATTCAGTTGCAGGGTGACGCCGGCGGCGGCGTTGTAGATGTCGGCCGAGAAGGCGTAGACGACGAACAGCAGCAGCAACGGGTCGCGCATCAGCTGCACCAGCTCCTTCCACGTCATCACGCGCAGGCGGCGCCACCAAACAGTATCAGGCCAGAGTCTTATCATCATCGTCATTCAATTGGCGGGGCGCTTGTGGAAGCCAAGGAAGCCGGCCGTGAACAGGGCCGCCGCGTACAGGGCCAGGATCAGCAAGTCCTGCCACAGCGCGGCCAGCCCGGCGCCCTTGAGGAAGCTGCCGGTGGCGATATCGGCGTAGTACATGCCGGGCAGCAGGTGCGCGATCAGCGCCGCTTCCGCCGACAGCGACGGAATGGGGATGATCATGCCCGAGTACAGCACGGCCGGCACCACCGTCACGATGGCCGTGCCCACCATGGCGGCCACCTGCGTGTTGACCAGCACCGATACCAGCAGGCCGATGCCCGTGGTGCAGATCACGTACAGCACGGTGGCGAACAGGAACAGCAGCGGGTTGCCCTTGAACGGCGCGCCGAACAGCAGCAGCGCCATGGCTGTCAGCAGCGTGGCGTTGATGATGGAGATGCCGACATACGGTGTGAGCTTGCCCACCAGGTATTCGCCGCGCGACAGCGTGGACGCGTACACGTTGTAGATGGCGCCCGATTCCTTTTCGCGCACCACGCCCAGTGCCGTCAGGAACGGTGGCGACAGCATCAGGATCACCATGATCAGCTTGGGCGCGATCGACCAGATGCTTTTCACTTCCTGGTTGTACAGGTAGCGTGTCTCCAGCCGCACCGGCTGCAGCAGGGCGCGCACGGTGGCGGCGGGCACGCCGTTGGCGTCACCCAGCCAGCGCGCCATGTGGTCGAGCGTGGCGGCTGCGTTGATGGCCGTCACGTAGCCTTTGGCCGTCAGCGCGCGGAACGGGAAGGTGCCGTCGATCCAGGTCTGCGCTTCGGCCGGGCGGCCGCTGGCGAGGCGTTCGCCGAACTGGGGCGGGATCACGATCACGGCGCGCAGCGTGTTGTTGACCACCAGCTTGCGCAGCGCCTCCTCGTGCTGGCCGTAGCCGTAGAATTCAAAGTAGCGCGAATCCGTGAAGCGGTGCGCATAGTCGCGCGATTGCACGCTCTGGTCATAGTCGACCACGGCCAGCGGGATGTTCTCCACGTCCAGCGACAGGCCGTAGCCGAACAGCAGCATCAGCAGCGAGGGCACGATGAAGGCCAGCGCGAAGAACAGCCGGTCGCGCACGATTTCGCGCCACTCCTTGTAGGCGACGACGGCGATGCGGTGCAGGTTCATGCTGGTGCTCCCTGTGCGGACGGCGTGGCCGCACTCTTGGCCGCGCTGGCGGCGGCGCGGGCCTGGTCGGCCGCCTCCAGTTTGGTGACGAGGTGGACGAACACGTCTTCCATCGACAGCCGGCGCGGGGTGATGGCGTCCACCTTCATGCCGTGTTTGGCCAGCAGGCCATCGAGCCGCGCCAGCCCCGCCTCGGGATCGGGCAGCAGCAGGTGGATGTGCGAGCCGAACAGGGCAGACTGGCCGAGGCCTTCGGCGCGCAGCATCTCCAGCAGCGCCTGCGGCGCGCTGGCGGACAGTTCGTACAATTTTCCGGCATCGCACTCCACGCCGGCCTTGAGCTGCTCGGGCGAGGCGTCGGCCACCACACGGCCCGCGTACATCAGGGCGATGTGGTCGCAGTGCTCGGCTTCGGACATGTAGTGGGTGGTGACGAGGATGGTCACCTTGTCCTCGCGCGAGAGGCGGAACAGGATGTCCCAGAACGCGCGCCGGCCCACCGGGTCCACGCCGGACGTGGGTTCGTCCAGGAACAGCACTTGCGGCCGGTGCAGCAGCGCGCAGCCCAGCGCCAGGCGCTGGCGCAGGCCCATGGGCAGGCTGGCCGCCAGCGCGCCGGCGAACGGATGCAGGCCGGCCATGTCCAGCACCCAGCCGATGCGTTCCGCTTCCAGGTGGGGCGGCACGGCGTAGATGCCGGCGTACAGGCGGATGTTCTCCATCACCGTCAGGTCCAGGTACAGCGAGAACGCTTGCGACATGTAGCCGATGCGTTCGCGGATCTGGCGCCCGGCATCGCGCATGTCGGCGCCGGCCACGCGGCCACGCCCGTCGCTGGGGCGCAGGATCCCTGTCAGCATCTTGATGACGGTGCTCTTGCCGGCGCCGTTGGCGCCCAGCAGTCCGAAGATTTCGCCTTGCGGCACGCGGAAGCTGACGGCGTCGGCGGCCTTGAAGGCGCCGAAGGTGCGGGTCAATTGCTCGGCTTCGATGGCGGGGACGGGGTCGGGCGTGCGCGCGGGCACTGGCGATGGCGAGTGGGCCTCGTTGGCTGTACTCGCGGGCACAATAGCGCCGTTGCGTGCCACGGACGTGGCAGCGCTTGCGATTGTGCCGCCCCGGGACTGTCCGGCGCCGGCGGGCGCGGCGACAGTGGCCGCCGTGGGCGCCGTGGCCGCCGCCTGCGCGCCGCGCTGGCGCAGCAGTGCGATGAACACGTCTTCCAGTTCCGGCTCCAGCACTTCGCACGGATCGTGCGGCAGCCCGTCCAGCGTCCGCTCAACTTGCGCCAGCGCGGCGTCGGCGTCGTCGCCATCGACGAACACGCGCAGTTCGCGTCCCAGCGCATCCGCTTGCGGATAGCTGCGCTGCAGCCGTTCCAGCGCCTCGGCCTGGCGGCCATCGGCCGCGCTGCGCACGATGCGCCCGGCGCTCAGCGCGCGCATGCGCTCCGGCGTGCCGCTGGCCAGCATGCGGCCCTCGTGCATCATGGAGACGCGGTGGAAGCGGCTCGCTTCGTCCATGTAGGCCGTCGAGACCAGCGCCGTGGTGCCGTGTTCGGCCAGCAGCCGGTCCAGGATGGCCCAGAATTCGCGCCGCGACACGGGATCGACGCCGGTGGTCGGCTCGTCCAGAATGACCAGTTGCGGCTGGTGGATCAGCGTGCATACGAGGCCCAGCTTTTGCTTCATGCCGCCCGACAGGTTCTTCATGGGCCGGTCGCGGAACGCGTCCAGCCGCGTGCTGCGCAGCAGGCTGTCCTTGCGCTTGGCCAGTTCGTCGCCGCCCAGCAGGCGCAGGCCGCCGAAGTAATCGATGTTTTCCTCGACCGACAGATCGCCATACAGGTTCTGGCCCAGGCCCTGCGGCATCAGGCCGATGCGATCCTTGATGCGCTCGCACGCGCGCTCGCTGTCCAGGCGCACGCCGAACACGTCCAGCGTGCCGCTGTCGAAACGCAGGATGCCGGCCACCGCCTTGAGCAGGCTGCTCTTGCCGGCGCCGTCCGGGCCGATCAGGCCATAGATCTCGCCGGGCCGCACTTCCAGTTCCACCGCGTCCACGGCGCACACGGCGCCATAGCGCTTGCCCAGGCCGCGCGCTTCAACCAGCAACGATGACGATGCGCTTACCACGTCGGCTTCTGCCATGCCACGTGCTCGTCCCAGCGGATCACGGCGTCGGCCGGCAGGCCGGGTGTGAGACGGTGCTCCGGGTTGGCCACGATGGCCAGCTTGACGGCGTACACCAGCTTGACCCGCTCGTCGGCCGTCTGCACTTCCTTGGGCGTGAACTCGGCGCGCGAGGCGATGTAGCTCACCTTGGCCTCATACGCCTTGTCCGGCTGCGAATCGACATACAGCCGCACGGGCTGGCCCAGCTTGACCTTGCCGATCTGCGCTTCCGGGACGTACACCTTCAAGTGCAGCGCGTCCAGGTCGGCCAGTTCCGCGATGGCGCTACCGGCCTGGATCACTTCACCCGGTTCGCGCAAGCGCGACACCACCACGCCGGCGGCGGGCGCCACCACCAGCTGGTCACCGCTGACGGACTGCGCCTCGGCCACGGCGCCGGCCGCGCGGGCCAGTTGCGCCTTGAGCGCGGCCAGTTCCTGCTCGCGGGCCTTGACCTTGTCGCCGCCCAGGGCCGCCTCGCTGGCGCCCTGGCGCGCGCGCACCAGCGTCTCGCGCGCGGCGGCCACGTCGGCCTGGGCCACGTGCCAGGCCAGGTCGGCCTGCTCGGCGCGGTGGCGCTCGATGCTGCCGTGTTCAAACAGCTCGCGGTGGCGCTGGGCGTCGCGCGCGGTCTGCGCTTCCACCGCCTGCGCCTTGGCCAGTACGGCTTCGGCCTGGCTTACGCCGGCGTTGGCGCTGGCCTGCGACAGCGGCACCTCGCGCCGCGCGATGGCCAGGTTGGCTTCGGCCGACTGCACCTGCGCCTGCACGGCGTTGTAGGCTTGGCGCGCCTGTTCCAGGCGGGTGGCGATCTGCTGGTCGTCCAGCTGGGCCACGCCGGCGCCGGCTTTCACGCTGTCGCCTTCGTGCACCAGCATGGTGGCGATCCGGCCGGGGAATTTGCTGGCCGCGACGATGCGGTCGCCCTCGATGCGGCCGCTGGCGGCGATCAGGCCGTCGGGCAGGCTGCGCGCGTGCAGCAGGTAGTAGGCCAGGCCGCCGCCTACGGCGCACAGCACCAGCGTGATCACGGCGGGGCCCAGGTATTTGCGTTTGTCAGTCATGGATGGCTTTCTGAATTGGGGGGGGGGGGCGGCGCTCACAGGCTGCCGCTGGCGTATTGCAGGCGCAGGCGGGCCAGCGCGCGGTCGTACCAGGCGTTGTCGCGGTTGGCGTAGGCGCTGGCGCGGCGGGTTTCCGCGTCCAGCACTTCGCTGTTGGGCGCCAGGCCGGCGCGGTAGCGTTCGCGCGACAAGTCGAGCGTCTCGTCGGCCTGGGCCAGCGCGGCGCGCGCCACGTCGATGCGGGCCGCCGCCTCCTGCCAGCGCAGCCAGGCTTGCCGCACCTGCAGCTCGATCTTGTCGGCCGCGTCGGCGCGCAGCTCGGCCACGGCGCGCGCGTTCGAGGCCAACTGGGACGATTCGCGCTTGACCTTGCCGCCGTCGAACAGGTCCCACTTGAGGGCCACGCCTATCCACCAGCCCTTGTCATCGACCAGGTAGCGGTTCTGCAGCTTGCCCCAGCCGCCGTTCAAACCCACTTGCGGCGCGCGCTGGGCGGCCACGCTGTCGGCCTGGCGGCGCAGGGCCGTCTCCTGCGCACCGAGCTGGGTCAATTCATTGCGCTGGGCGCGGCCGGCCGCGATCAGCCCGGCCAGCTGGCCGGCCGACGGTTCTTGCGTATCGTTCAATTCCGCCAGGTCGGTGGGTGTGTCCTGTGGGCGGCCCAGCAGGCGGTTGTAGGCGGCGCCGGCCAGCGCCACGCCGTTGGCCGCCTGCAGCGCCTGCTGGCGCGCGTCGGCCAGCGCCACCTGCGAGGCCAGTACGTCGTGCTTGGCCGCGTAGCCTTGCTTGTAGAGCTGTTCCACGTCGTCCACGTGGCGCGTGATGGCGGTGACGTGGCTGGTGGCCACGCCGTTCAGGTGCTGGGCGCGCAGTACGTTGACGTAGGCTTCGGCCACGGCCAGCTTCAATTCCTGGCGGCTGAGCGCACTGGCGGCGCGGGCCGCGTCCGTCATGGCGCCCGCGGCTGCGATACCGTGGCTGATGCGGCCGGCTGTGTACAGCGGTGCGCTGAAGCTGACGGCGGCGGAGTAGGCTTCATCCTGCGCGAACGGCAGGCCGTTGATGTGCAAGGCCGGGACGGTGATGGCGGCGGCCGGCTCCGATTGCAGCCGGGTGTAGCCGGCCGACAGGCTCACGTTGGGCAGGCGGTGCGCCTCGGCGGCGGCCAGGCCGTCGCGGGCGGCCGACTCGCGTTCGGCGGCGGCGGCCACCGTGTGGTCGACCTGCTGCGCGCTGGCCCATGCCTGGGCCAGGGTTTCAGATGCTATGCTGCGGTTGCACATGGCACCGATTAAACAGGTGATCACCACCTGGCAGCACCGGAGGCGCTGAATATTCTTGTTCTTCATGGATACCGATGAGGTTGGTATTGATGCAGCGCAGTGTAGGGGACGGATCATCAGGCTGTATTTGATCTAGATCAAATACATGAACGTTCGTCACTTGCCATAATGAAAATCAATTCTAGAAGGAGCAATCGTGAACCTGAACGACGTGACCACCCAGTCCGAGCCCGTGACGGCCGCCAAGGCCGAACAGCATCCGGCCTGCTACATCGACGACCATGGCGTCTCCACCAACCCGCTCGACTTGCGCCTGCAAAGCGCGGTGGCCAAGATTACTGGCGGGGTGTCGCCGATCGCCATGTCGCTGGCGTTCCAGGACTGGCTGCTGCACCTGCTCGCGTCGCCGGGCAAGCAGATGGAATTGCTGGACCTGGCCATCAAGCTGGGGAGCGACGTGGCGCCCATCGCCCCCGAGCGGCGCGAAGGCGAGAACCGTTTTTCGGCGCCGGAATGGGCCGCCTGGCCGTTCAACGCGCTGTCGCACGCCTTCCTGCAAACGGAGCAGTTCTGGCGCGAGGCCACCAGCGGGGTGCGCGGCGTGTCGGCCCACCATGCGGATGTGGTGAGCTTCACGGCCCGCCAGCTGCTGGACGTGGCCTCGCCATCGAACTACTTCTGGACCAATCCCGAAGTGCTGCACAAGGCGTACGAGACGCAGGGCCAGAGCGTGCTCAAGGGATGGGCCAACTGGGTGCAGGACCTGGGCGGGCGCGGCCAGGCGCTCAAGGATGACCACAACGCTTACGAAGTGGGCCGCAACGTGGCCGTCACGCCGGGCAAGGTGGTGTACCGCAACGAGCTGGTGGAGCTGATCCAGTACAAGCCGCAGACGGCCAAGGTGTACCGCGAGCCGGTGCTGATCATCCCGTCCTGGATCATGAAGTACTACATCCTCGACCTGTCGCCGCACAACTCCATGGTGCGCTACCTGGTGGAGCAGGGCCACACGGTGTTCATGGCCTCGTGGCGCAACCCGGTGGCGGCCGACCGCGACCTGGGCATGAACGACTACCTGCAGCACGGCGTGTTCGACACGGTGCGCGAAGTGGACCGCCTGACGGGCCAGCCCATGCACGCTGTCGGCTACTGCCTGGGCGGCACCTTGCTGGCCATCGCGGCGGCCGTGTACGGGTCGGGCCGTCACCGTCACGCGGGCAAACTGAAAAGCGTATCGCTGCTGGCCGCGCAGACGGACTTCAGCGACCCGGGCGAGCTGGGGCTGTTCATCGACCACAGCGAACTGGCCTTCCTGGACGCCATGATGTGGCAGCACGGTTACCTGGATGGTTCGCAGATGGCCGGCTCGTTCCGCCTGCTCAATTCGCGCGACATGATCTGGTCGCGCATCATGCGTGAATACCTGCTGGGCCAGCGCAACATCCCCAATGACCTGATGGCGTGGAACGCCGACACCACGCGCATGCCGTACCGCATGCACAGCGAATACCTCAAGCACCTGTTCCTCGACAACGACCTGGCCGAAGGGCGCTACTGCGTGGACGGCAAGGCGGCCGCGATTTCCGACATCAAGGCGCCCATGTACGTGGTGGGCACGGGGCGCGACCACGTCTCGCCGTGGAAGTCGGTCTACAAGATCCACCTGATGGCCGATGCGCCGGTGGACTTCGTGCTGGCCTCGGGCGGCCACAACGCCGGCATCGTGTGCGAACCCGGGCACGCCAACCGCAGCTTCAAGTCCATGGCGCACCGGCCGCCCGGCTCGCACTTCCTCAGTCCCGAGGAATGGCAGCAGACGGCCGAGGTGACGGAAGGCTCGTGGTGGCCGCACTGGCACGCCTGGCTGGCGCGCCACTCCGCGCCCGAACTGGAGGCCCCGCCCAAGATGGCCAAAGCCCTGTGCGACGCGCCGGGCCAGTACGTGCTGGGTAAATAAACGGAGTCAAAACCGGTGTCAGGTCTGTCATTCGGACAGTCGTCGCGCATCTTTGAGATTTATCACAACGCGTGTTTTTGATCGCCAAGGCAGCGACGACAAGAGGCCGCCTACCATAAACCACCTCTGCACCGACTGATCGAACTCAAAGTCATGGTCCGTGTGTCCGAATGACAGACCTGACACCGAATTTCGCGAATGTTGGCACTGACCCCGCGGTTCGCATACACTGGCGTTAATTGCCCTACGTTATCGCCGTCGAAGGAGCCGCCATGCACCACCGCCCGTTCATCGCCCCCATGCTGTTCGACGATCCGGTCGCCGCATGGGAGCAGGTCAAGACCATTTACGATGGCAGCATCGCCCATTTGCGCGAAGCCATGCGCCGCTTCGTGGCCGGTGAGGACGTGGGCGAGCGGGTGCGGGCCTGCTACCCTTTCGTGCGCGTGCACACGGACACGGTGGCGCGCGCCGATTCGCGCTTGTCGTTCGGCTTCGTGGCCGGTCCCGGCACCTACGAGACGACGCTGACCCGGCCCGACCTGTACGAGCGCTACTACCAGCAGCAATTCCGCCTGCTGCTGAAGAACCACGCCAGCCGCCAGCCCGTTCACCTGCAAGTGGGGATCAGCACCCAACCCATTCCCATCCACTTCTCGTTCGCCGAGCATGAACATATCGAGGGCAGCCTGAGCGCCGAGCGGCGCTTGCTGATGCGCGACGTGTTCGACCTGCCCGACCTCGGCGCGATGGATGACGGCATCGCCAACGGCACCCACGAGACGCCGCCCGGCAAGCCTGCGCCGCTGGCCCTGTTCACGGCCCCGCGCGTCGATTATTCGCTGCAGCGGCTGCGCCACTATACGGGCACCTCGCCCGAGCACTTCCAGAAGTTCGTCCTGTTCACCAACTACCAGTTCTACATCGACGAATTCGTCAAGCTGGGCCAGGCCTTGATGCGCGAACCGCTCAAGGAGGGGCAGGACGATTACATCGCCTTCATCGAGCCGGGCAACCTGGTCACGCGCCGCGCCGGCACGGCCGCCGAACCGGGCGACGCGCTGGGCGCGCCCTTGCCACGCTTGCCGCAGATGCCCGGCTATCACCTGATCCGGGCCGACGGCAGCGGTATCAGCATGGTCAACATCGGCGTGGGGCCGGCCAATGCCAAGACCATCACCGACCACGTGGCCGTGCTGCGCCCGCACGCGTGGCTGATGCTGGGCCACTGCGCCGGCTTGCGCAACACCCAGCAGCTGGGCGATTACGTGCTGGCCCACGGCTATGTGCGCGAAGACCATGTGCTCGACGAGGACTTGCCGCTGTGGGTGCCGATCCCGCCGCTGGCCGAGGTGCAGGTGGCGATCGAGGCCGCCGTGGCCGAGGTGACGCAGCTGACGGGCCATGACCTCAAGCGCGTGATGCGCACGGGGACCGTGGCCAGCACCGACAACCGCAACTGGGAGCTGCTGCCGCAGCGCACGCCCGAACGCCGCTTCAGCCAGAGCCGCGCCGTGGCGCTGGACATGGAAAGCGCCACCATCGCCGCCAACGGCTTCCGCTTCCGCGTCCCGTACGGCACCTTGCTGTGCGTGAGCGATAAGCCCATGCACGGCGAGATCAAGCTGCCGGGCATGGCCAATCACTTCTACCGCGAGCGGGTCGACCAGCACCTGCGCATCGGCATCCGCGCCATGGAGATGCTGCGCGCGCTGGGCGTGGATAAGCTGCACAGCCGCAAACTGCGCAGCTTCACGGAGGTGGCGTTCCAGTAGGATGGTCGCGCTGCCGCAGCTCAGGTGGCGCGTGTGCCGAATTCCGCGAACGCGTCCAGCAGCACGCGGGCGCGGAACGGCTTGAGGATGACCCGTTTCACGTCGCGCTCGCGCAAATCGTGCAGCATGGGCGCGGTGGCGCTGTCGGCCAGCACGGCGATCGGAATGGTGGGCGCGCTGGCGGATTGGCCAAGCCGCACCAGGTCCAGCAGGCCCAGGTCGTAGGACGCGCTGGCGCAGCTTTCGCAGTCGATGGCGATCATGGCGCCATCGAACGGCTGGTCGCGCAGCAGCCGGCGCGCTTCGGCCAGGCTGGCCGCTTCATGCACCTCGCCCAGTCCCAGCGTGCGCGCCGTCAGCGACACGGTGCGGCGCAACAGCGTTTCCGGTTCCACCAGCAGCAGGGTGCGCGCGGCACGTTCAGCCATGGCCTGCCTCCGTCGATGGATACAGCTCCTGCATCACGAGGTCGCGCAGCGTGGCCAGGATGGACAGCTCCACCGTGTCGAGCCGGCGCGGGCGGTGGTCGATCAGGCACAGGGTGCCCAGCGCGTGGCCGGACGGGTTGATCAGGGGCGCGCCGGCGTAGAAGCGCACGTGCGGCGCACCCGTCACCAGCGGATTGTCGGCGAAGCGGGGATCGGCCAGCGCGTCGGGCACCAGCAGGATCTCCGGTTGCAGGATGGCGTGGCCGCAGAACGAGATGTCACGCGCCGTCTGGCACAAGGGCAGGCCCACGTTAGCCTTGAACCATTGCCGTTCACCGTCCACCAGCGAGATCAACGCCACCGGCACGTCGAATTCCGCCTGCGCGAAGGCCACCACCTTGTCGAATCGTTCCTCGGGCGGCGTGTCCAGGATCAGCAGCGCGCGCAGCGCGGCCAGGCGTTGCGCCTCGTCGTCGGGCTTGGGGGCGGTAAGCATGGCGGCTGTTCAGTTGAAAGCGAGTCGGCGGAAAGCACAATGTAGCAGATGCGGGCGCGCTTGCGGTGACTTTTGTGTGGTCCGCAGGAGCGGAACTGTGGCGCTGGCATGGCCTGCCGCGCACGCTATGCCAGCGCGCCGATTTCTGGCAAACTTCCCCGCTGGCTGCCGCCCGTGCCAGCCGCAAACGAGAGGAAAACGCATGCAGAAAAGCAGATTGAGGGTGTGGACTGGCCGCGCGGCGCTGGGCGCGGCGGGGTTGGTGGCGGCGAGCGCGCTGGGCGGCTGGCTGTACCTGCGCGCCAGCATGGCGCAGCTGGACGGCGAACTGCATGCGCCGGCCTTGCACGCGCAGGTGAGCGTGGCGCGCGACGCGCACGGTGTGCCGCTCATCAGCGGCGCCGACCGGCTCGACGTGGCCTATGCGACCGGCTTCGTGCACGCCCAGGACCGCTACTTCCAGATGGATCTGCTGCGCCGGGTGGCGGCTGGCGAATTGTCCGAACTGTTCGGCGCCCGCGCGCTGGGCGTGGACCGCACCCACCGGCTGCACCGCTTCCGCGCCCGCGCCACGCTGGCGCTGCAAGGCATGCCGGCCGGCCAGCGCGCGCTGCTGGACCGCTACGTCGCTGGCGTCAACGCCGGCTTGCAGGGCCTGCACGCGCGGCCGTTCGAATATGCGCTGATCGGCATGGCGCCCCGTCCGTGGTCGCCCGAGGATACGCTGCTGGTGATCTGGGCCATGTACTTCGACCTGCAAGGCGGCCAGGAGGCGCGCGAGCTGGCGCGCGGCTGGCTGCTGGCGCACACGGACGCGGCGCAGCGCGCCTTCCTGGCGCCAGCGGCCAGCCAGTGGGATGCGCCGCTGGACGCGGACCAGTTGGCGCTGGCCGACGCTCCCATTCCGGCCGCAGCGCCCGCGTGGTGGGGCAAGCCGCGCGCGCCGGGTGCGCCGCAAACGGCCTCCGTGGCCTTCCTCGACATGGTCGGCAGTAACAACTGGGCCGTTGCCGGCAGCCGCAGCGCCGATGGCGGCGCCATCGTGTCCGACGATATGCACCTGGGCATACAGCTGCCCAACACGTGGTACCGGGCGGCCCTGCAATTTCCGGACGCCGGTGGCGGCCAGCGCCGCGTGGTGGGCGTGACCCTGCCCGGCACGCCGGCCGTGGTGGTGGGCAGCAATGGCCACGTGGCCTGGGGCTTCACCAACAGCTACGGCGATTACCTGGACCTGATCGCGCTCGACACGGACGGCGCCCATCCCGGCCAGGTGCGCACCCAGGCCGGCTGGGAGACGCCAGTACTGCACGAAGAAACCATACTCGTCAAAGGCGCGCCGGCCGACAAGCTGGCGGTGCGCGAAACGTCGCTGGGCCCGATCCGCGCAGTGGCGGGCCGCCAGTACGCCGTGCACTGGACGGCACACACGGCGGCCGCCATCAACTTCAACGCCTTGCAGCTGGAATCGGCCAACTCGGTGCAGCAGGCATTGATGATCGCGCCCACGCTGGGCATCCCGGCCCAGAACTTCGTGGCTGGCGACGACCGTGGCAATATCGGCTGGACCATCGCCGGCCCGCTGCCGCGCCGCGCCGCCACGGGCGAGGCGGCCACGTATCCGCTGGCGGCGGCCGACGCGGCCGGCGTGTGGCAAGGCTGGCTGGCGCCGGCCGATTATCCGCGCGTGTTCAATCCGGCCGGCGGCCAGCTGGCCACGGCCAACAGCCGCCAGCTGGCTGGCGCCGGCGCGGAGCTGATCGGCGATGGCGGCTTCGACCTGGGCGCGCGCACGCGCCAGGTGCGTGACGACCTGCGCGCGCTGGGCGCGAAAACGGGCGTGCCGCAAGTGTACGCGGTGGGGCTGGATGACCGTGCCGTTTTCATGGAAGGGTGGCGCGAGCGCGCCATCAAGGCGCTGATGGCGGACAACGGCAAGGCGGTGGCCGGCCACGTCCAGCGCGCCGAAGCGTTGCGGCTGTTGAAGGACAACTGGACAGGCCATGCCAGCGTCGATTCAGCCGGCTACCGCATCGCGCGCGGTTACATGCATGCGCTGTATGACATCGTGTTCGAGCACGCCAACGACGAACTGGCCAAACTCGACCCCAAATCCAACATGGCCGCCGTCACGCAGCGCTGGCCGGTGGCGCTGGCGCGCCTGCTGGATGCCCAGCCGGCCGCCTGGCTGCCCGCGCCTTACGCGAGCTGGCAGGAAGTGCAACTGGCCGCCATCGACCGGGTGACGGCCGACCTGACCAAGGATGGTCAGCCGCTGGCGGCGGCCACCTGGGGCCAGCGCAACACGGCCGCCAGCGCCCATCCGTTCGCCAGCGCCGTGCCGCTGCTGGGCCGCTGGCTCCGGGTGCCGGCCGACATGCTGCCCGGCGACAGCAATATGCCGCGCGTGGCGGGGCCCACCTTTGGCCAGTCGGAGCGGTTGACGGTCACGCCGGGCAAGGAGGAGCAGGGCATCTTCAACATGCCGGGCGGGCAGAGTGGCCATCCGCTGTCGCCGTACTTCCTCGACGGCCGGGCCGACTGGGTGGCGGGACGCCAGACGCCGCTGCTGCCCGGCCCCACCGCGCACACGCTGACTTTCGTGCGCTGACGGGGCGCTCGGGTTAGGCTTATTTCTTCACGAAGCGGATGGCGAACTTGTCGTCCGGCTTGCCGTCCATCTTGAAGAAGGGCTGCTCGCGCGGGTCGGATGGCGCGCGCAGGTAGTCGCTGGTCGCTTCGACGGTGAAGCCGGCCTTGGTCACTTCCTCCACCAGCGTCGCCTCGTCGATGCGGTGCAGGGTGTTGGTGGCCGACAGGCCGCTGCCAGCCTTGGCCGCGTTGTCGATCACGATGTAGTGGCCGCCCGGCTTGAGCGCGTCGTAAATGTGCTTGTTCATGGCCGCGCGGTCGGTGGGCAGGTTGACGATGTCATGGTAGTTCATGATCAGCGTGACCAGGTCCAGCGGCGGCGCGCCGGCCGGCACGGGATTGTCGAAGCTTTGCAGCACCGGATGCAGGTTCGCCTGCGGATGCTCGGCCAGCCGTTTTTCCATGCCGGGACTGGCCTTCTGTCCCTGCGCCCACACTTCACCCGTGCTGCCCACGGCCAGTGCCAGCAGCTGCGAGGTGGAGCCGCCGCCGGCGGCCACGTCCAGCACCTTCATGCCCGGCTGCACGCCGGCGAAGGCCAGGAATACGGCTGGCTTGCGCTTGGCGTCGCCCTTGATGTCGTCGGCCGTGCGCAGCGGGCTGGCGATGATGGATGCATACTGGGGCGCGGCGGCCGGATCGGCCAGCGCGGCGGCGGGAGCGAGCAGGGCGGCCAGGCTCAGGGCGAGCGCGGCTTGGGTCAGGCGTTGCGTGAAGCGTGGTTGCTGGTTCATGTGGACGTCCCCTTCAGGTTAGGTTGAGTGGCGCGGCTCGTGGCGGCGCCGAGCAATAACATACCTGAAAAGCAAGCGCTGTTGTTAAGTTAATCTTAATCGAACGCTAAAACAACGCGGCTCGGCTTGGGCGTGGAGCAGCGGGCTCCTTGTGGACTTCGTTCTATTTCCGCTTCTGTTTTGTTCTGCTTCCTTCGATTTTGCCCGGTAATCGCGAAACCGGGAAAAGCAGAAGAAAACAGAAGAAAACAGGACAGGAAATAGAAGATTCTCCACACGGCCCTGGAGGGGCGCATGGTGCATACAGCGCCGGCCCGATTTTCGAGGCCGTGGTGTCATCGCGTTAGTTGATGCGCTTGAGCCGCTGGCCATGGATACCCCACTGGCACGCCTCGCCATCGACGGTGCCGCACAGGGCCCAGCCGGTGCCGATCTTTTGCACGGTGATGTCCGTTTCCAGCTCGCGTGCCAGTTTCTCTGCCCAGCCCTTGGCGGCGCCCTGGCCCTTGAATAATTCCTTGTCTTCGAAAATGACGGTGGCGTCGAACACGGGGGTGGCGAAGATGGTCATCATGATGGCGTTCTTGGTGTAGTTCTGAAAACGTGGATTGTAGCGCGATGCGGGCGTGGCGGTGGTCAGCGGTAGCGCGCCTCGACCAGGTCGATTTCGCGCACCAGCTTGCGGGTCACATCGTCGGGCAGCAAGTCATGGCGCGCCAGCCGGAAGATGGCCTCGCGCTCGGCCGCCAGCGCGGCCAGGCGCAGTGCCTGTTCCGCCTCGGCCAGTTCGCGCAAGGCGGTGCGGCTGCCGCCGTCGTTCTCGCCATCGCCCTCGGCTTCGTGCAGCCGGTGCCGGTACAGCGCGATCACGCGCGCGGCCGCCTGCGGCCACGCTTGCGCATCGGCGCTGCGCGGCATCAGTTCCACTTGCGCCGTCTCGACGGCGATGATGGCGGCCGTGGCCGCGTCGCGCCGGGCCCGGTCCTCGGCCAGCTGCTCGGCCGGTTCGTCCGGGAAGTGCATGCCGTTCAGCAGGCGTGGCAGGACGATGCTGGCCGCCAGCAGCGACACCAGGATCACGGCGCTGGCCAGGAACACGGTCAGGTCGCGCGCGGGGAAGGGCGCGCCGCTGGGCAGCACCAGCGGCAGCGTCAGCACGCCGGCCAGCGTGATGGTGCCGCGCACGCCGGCCAGCGACATGGCCAGCAGCAGGCGTGGCTTGATCTTCATGCGGGGCTGGCCCCGCATGTGCTGCCTGAAAATGCTCAGCCGCAGCGACGCCCACACCCAGCCAAAGCGCAGCACCAGCAGCCCGGCGCTGATGGCCAGCGCGTAGACGGCCAGCCACCACGGGTTGTCGTGGCCACCCTGGGCAATCGAGGCGCGCGCGCCATGGAAGATGTCGGGCAGTTGTTCGCCCAGCAGCACGAACATGATGCCGTTCAGCGCGAACTGCACCGTGTCCCACACGGCGGCGCGCTGGATGCGGGTGGCTGCCAGCGCGCTGCCGCTCAGTTCCACGTAGCTCATGGTGACGCCGGCCGCCACGGCGGCCAGGATGCCGGATGCGTGCAGGTGTTCGGCGCCCAGGTAGGCGCCGAACGGCAGCAGCAGGTTGACCAGGATGGGCGAGCCGGCCGGTTCGCCGAAGCGTACCGTGAGCCAGCGCTGGACGCCCGTCACCAGCAGCGTGATGGCGATGCCGGCCGCCAGCCCGCCGCAGGCCAGCCACAGGAAGGTGAGGGCGGCCGAACCAAGCGAAAAATGGCCGGTGAGCGCGGCCGCCACGGCGAAGCGGAAGCAGACCAGGCCACTGGCGTCGTTGAGCAGCGATTCGCCTTCCAGGATGTGCATCAGGCGCTTGGGGATGGGCGCGCGTGCGGCGATGGCTGACACGGCCACCGGGTCGGTGGGCGAGACGATGGCCGCCAGCGCGAACGCCACCGGCAGCGGCATGGCGGGAATCAGCCAGTGGATCAGGAAGCCGGCGCCCAGCACCGTGAATACCACCAGGCCCAGCGCCAGTTCCAGGATGGTGCCCTTGTCGCGCAGCAGGCCGCTCTTGGGAATGCGCCAGCCATCGAGGAACAGCAGCGGCGGCAAAAAGGTGAGGAAGAACAGTTCCGGCTCCAGGTCCACGCCGTGGCTGGACTTGGCCGCGATCAGCGCGCCCAGCCCGATCTGCACCAGCGGCAGCGGCGCGCGCGGCATCACGCGCACGATGAAGGCGCTGGCCACCACGGCCAGCAGCATGGCCAGCACCACTTCGATCGCATCCATTCCCGTCCTTTGTCCTGTTCAGTGTTGAGCCGCCAGATTATAGGGGATGGGAGCAATCATGTTTTTTCAGAAAGTTGGGGCAGACTCTGGCCAAGCGGAAATCTTTCTGTCATAATGCGGGCTCTCCGCGGGAGTAGCTCAGTTGGTAGAGCGCAACCTTGCCAAGGTTGAGGTCGAGAGTTCGAGACTCTTCTCCCGCTCCAGATTCAAAAGAAAGGAAGCCCGATGGCTTCCTTTTTTTATTCCCCGTCTTGTTCCATGTCAGCCCGGGCTGGCATCGGCGTCAATCTTTCTACACGTAGTACATCGCCACAGGCGCGAACGTTGTATAACATGCGGCAGAATGACGGCGGGCCCCTCCCAAGGCTGTCGTAAATGCATGCTTATTCGCTATACTGGCAACGCAATGTTACGATGGCGTGGGCAGGAACACCCTGTGCGCCACTGACCGGCTACGGCTGGGTCACACCAATGACCGAACACGGAGATGAGAGATGAAATCAGTTCAACAGGAAGTTGACGAACGCAGTAACCTGACCAACTCCAATAAATTCGAACTGCTGCTGTTCCGGCTCGGTGGCGACGCCAACGGCGAACATTCCGAGCTGTTTGGCATTAACGTCTTCAAGATCCGTGAAATCGTCGCCATGCCGGAAGTGACGGCCGTGGCGGGCTCCTCGCCGCACATGCTGGGCGTGGTCAATCTGCGCGGCCAGATCATCACCGTGCTGGACCTGCCGTCCATCGTCGGCGTGATTCCCAAGACGGGCCTGAACATCATGCTGGTGACCGAATTTGCCCGCACCACCCAGGCCTTCGCCGTGGAGTCGGTGGACGAGATCGTGCGCCTGGACTGGAGCCAGGTGCTGACGGCCGAAGGCACGGCCGGCGGCCGCGTGACCAGCATCGCGCGCGTCGACGGCGACGTGCAGAACACCCGCCTGGCCCAGGTGCTGGACGTGGAAACCATCCTGCGCGAACTGGTGCCGCCCGAAGGCAAGGACGTGGATCCTGAAACCATCGGCCCGCAACTGCTGCTCAAACCGGGCCAGATCATCCTGGCGGCCGACGACTCGGTGGTGGCGCGCAGCCTGATCGAGAAGGGCCTGACGGCCATGGGGGCGCACTACATCATGACCAAGACCGGCAAGGAGGCGTGGGACCGGCTGCAGCACATCGCCGACGGCGCCAAGGCCGAAGGCGTGCCGGTCGAGGAGCGCGTGGGGCTGGTGCTGACCGACCTGGAAATGCCGGAAATGGACGGCTTCACGCTGACCCGCCTGATCAAGCAGGACGCCCGTTTCGCCAAGATCCCCGTGGTGATCCATTCCTCGCTGTCGGGCAAGACCAACGAGGACCACGTCAAGGGCGTGGGCGCGGACGCCTACGTGGCCAAGTTCGTGGCCGAGGACCTGGCCGCCACCATCCGCCAGGTGCTGCAAAAATAAGGCGGCGCGGCGCACGCCGTTTCGAATCGGGTTACACTCTGAGGGTCGTGGTGGTCTGGCTAACATTGCCGGACTGGCACGGCCCTCAACCCTTTTCGAAAGGAGCTACCGTGGCAGCTAAGAAGATTTTGTTCCTGACCGGCGATTTCGCGGAAGACTACGAGACCATGGTGCCGTTCCAGGCATTGCAGATGGTGGGCCACGTGGTGCACGCCGTGTGCCCCGGCAAGCAGCCGGGCGACACCATCAAGACCGCCATCCACGACTTTGAAGGCGACCAGACCTATACGGAGAAACCGGGCCACCGCTTCACCATCAACGCCGCCTTCGACAGCGTGGACGTGGCCACGTACGACGGCCTGATGATCGCCGGCGGCCGCGCGCCCGAGTACCTGCGCCTGAATCCGCGCGTGATCGAGATCGTGCAGCAGATGGCGGCGGCCGGCAAGCCGATCGCCGCTGTCTGCCATGGCGCCCAGCTGCTGACGGCGGCCGACGTCATCCGCGGCAAGCGCATTTCGGCCTACCCGGCCTGCGCGCCCGAAGTGCGGCAGGCCGGCGCCGAGTATGCGGACATTCCCGTCGACCAGGCCGTGACGGACGGCCAGTTCGTCACGGCGCCCGCCTGGCCCGCCCATCCGGCCTGGCTGGGCCAGTTCCTGGCGCGGCTGGGGACGGAAATCAAGCTGTAATCGTCATGCGCTCATCTCCACGCCCAGGTTGCGGGCGTGGAAGCGCAAGTGTTCTTCCATGAAGGTGGCGATGAAGTAGTAGCCGTGGTCGTAGCCTGCGTGGCGCCGCAGCCGCAGTGGCTGGGCCGCCGTGCGGCAGGCCGCTTCGAACTGGTCCGGGTGCAGTTGCTCATCCAGGAATTTGTCGGCCAGGCCCTGGTCGATCAGTATCCCGGCCGGGAACGGCGTTGTCGATTCCGCCATCAGCGCGCTGGCATCGTACTGGCGCCAGCTGTTCTCATCGTTGCCCAGGTAGGCGCTGAACGCCTTGCGGCCCCACGGGCATTGCGTGGGCGCGGCGATGGGGGCGAAGGCCGACACGGAGCGGAACAGGTGCGGCCGGCGCAAGGCCTGCGTGAGCGCGCCATGGCCGCCCATCGAATGGCCGAAGATGCCCACCCGCGCCGCATCCACCGGCAGCGCGGCGCACGCCAGCGCATGCAGCTCTTGCAGATAGCTGTCCATCCGGTAGTGGCCGCGCCATGGCTGCTCGGTCGCGTCCACGTAAAAGCCGGCGCCCACACCCAGGTCCCACTGGTCCGTCTCGCCGGGCACGCTGGCGCCGCGCGGACTGGTGTCGGGCGCGATCAGCACCAGTCCCAGTTCGGCCGCCACGCGCTGCGCGCCGGCCTTGATCATGAAGGTCTCCTCGGTGCAGGTCAGGCCGGCCAGATAGAACAGCGCGGGCAGTTTCGCGCCCGGCGCGTGCGGGGGAATGAAGACGGAAAACCGCATCGGCAGGCCAACCGCCTGCGACGCATGGCGGTAGAAGCGCTGGGTGCCGCCGAAGCAGGCGTGTTCGCTGATCAGTTCTGGCATCTGCTGTCCTTATGTTCAATACCGCACGGTGCCCGGCGGCGTGGATGGGCAGAATTGTACTAGGATCACAACTGTGGGAGGCGCATGCCGAATCTTGATATCGTCTTGACGGAACTGGGCTGGCCGCTCGCGATCGCGCTGGCCTGGCTGGCGGGGGAGTGCGCGTACCGCTGGTGCCGCGTGCCCCGTATCAGCGTGTATGGGCTGGTGGGCTTCGGCCTGGCCCAGGTGTGGCCGGCCGCGCTGGCCAGCGGCGCATCGAGCACCGTCACGCTGTTGGCCAATCTCGGTTTCGGCCTGATCCTGTTCGAATTCGGCTACCGCATCAACCTGCACTGGTTGCGCATCAATCCCTGGATTGCCGTCAGCGGGCTGGCCGAGGCGGCCGCCACGTTTGGCGCCGTGTATGGCATCTCGCAGCTGACGGGCATGCCGCCGCTGACGTCGCTGCTGCTGGCGTCGCTGGCCATGTCCACCTCGCCGGCCGGCGTGCTGCGGGTGGTCAATGAGCAGAACAGCTCCGGCCAGGTGACGGAGCGCTTGCTGCACCTGGTGGCCATCAACTGCGTGCTGTCCGTGTTCGTGTTCAAGGTGATCGTGGGCGTGTGGGTGTTCCAGACTTCCGGCAATTTGTGGCAGGCCGTCTCGCACAGCCTGATCGAGCTGCTGGCCTCGGCCGCGCTGGGTGCGCTGTTCGGCTTTGGCGCGCCGGCCCTGCTGCGCCGCCTTGGCGCGCTGTCGCAGGATGGCACCGTCGGCTTCGCGCTGGGCGTGGTGCTGCTGGTGGCGCTGACCCACGCGACCAACCTGTCGCCCGTGCTGGCGGCGCTGGCCTTTGGCCTCGTGGCGCGCCACCGGCGCGTGGCCTTCGCCCGCACCGAGCGCAATTTCGGCAGCATCGGCGAGCTGCTGACGGTGCTGCTGTTCGTGTTCGCCGTCACCGTGCTGCCGTGGGAGCGCGTGGTGGAGGGCGCGGCGCTGGGCGCGGTGCTGGTGGCGGCGCGCTTCGTCGTCAAGATGGCGGCCGTGGCGCTGTTCTCGCATCCGGGCGGCACGTCCTGGCGCAAGGGCCTGTTGACGGGGATCGCGCTGTCGCCGATGTCCGTGTTCATCACGCTGCTGCTGGAGCAGACCCGCCAGATGGGCGTGGTGCTGGTGGACGAGCTGGCGGCGCTGGCCGCCATGATCCTGCTGCTGGAAGTGGCGGGCCCCATCCTCACCCAGCGCGCGCTGGTGTGGGCCAACGAAACCCAACGACCGGAGGCCTGACATGGCATTGGAACCGTTCAAGCACTCCGTGCCCCTGACCATGGGCGTGGAGCTGGAGCTGCAACTGGTCAGCCTGTCGGACTTCGACCTGTCGGCGTCGAGCCCGGACCTGCTGCACCTGCTGGCCCGCAAACCCTTCCCCGGCAACGTGACGCCGGAAATCACCGAGAGCATGATCGAGATTAACTCGGACGTGCACACCAACCATACGGAACTGCTGGCGCAATTGGAACAGGTGCGCGACACGCTGGTGCAGGCTGGCGAGATGCTCAACATCGGCATCTGCGGCGGCGGCACCCACCCGTTCCAGAAGTGGTCCGAGCAGCGCATCTTCGCCAAACCGCGCTTCCAGCAAGTGTCGGCCCTGTATGGCTACCTGGCCAAGCAGTTCACCGTGTTCGGCCAGCACGTGCACATCGGCTGCGCCAACGGCGACGACGCGCTGTACCTGCTGCACGCGCTGGGCCGCTACGTGCCGCACTTCATCGCCTTGTCGGCCTCGTCGCCTTTTGTGCAGGGCAACGACACGCTGTTCCATTCGGCCCGCCTCAATTCCGTGTTCGCCTTCCCCATGAGCGGGCGGGCGCCGTTCATGCTGCGCTGGAGCCAGTTCGCCGACGATTACTTCGCCAAGATGGAGCACACGGGCGTCATCAAGAGCATGAAGGACTTTTACTGGGATATCCGGCCCAAGCCCGAATACGGCACCATCGAACTGCGGGTGTGTGACACGCCACTGACGGTGCAGCGGGCCGCCGCGCTGGCGGCGTACCTGCAAGCGCTGTGCCGCTACCTGCTCGAACACCGGCGCGAGCAGCCATGCGAGGATAACTACCTGGTCTACAACTACAACCGCTTCCAGGCTTGCCGCTTCGGCCTGGATGGCACGCTGGTGCATCCACGTACCTACGACAGCCTGCCGCTGCGCGACGACATCCTGGCCACGCTGGAGGCGATGGCGCCCCATGGCGCGGCGCTGGGCGGCAGCGCGGCGCTGGCGCACCTGGAGCAGGTGCTGCGCGACGGTGGCGACGCGCACCAGCTGCGCGGCGAGTTCCAGGCGCGCGGCAGCGCCGAAGGCATGGTGGAGGCGGCCATCGCGCGCTTTCGCAACAACCTCGCCTGAAACGGAAGTGCGGAAGCGGGGGGAGGTCCGGGAAGCGGGGTCAGGTCCGGCATCACGCCATCAATTTGGCAGATTGCCGGACCTGACCCCGCTGCTTTGCCTGAAACCGGCGCGCTGCGGAAGGGCGGGGTGGGGATGCGTGGATGCTTGAGTCATCAACTATTAGCGGGCCTGGGGCGCCTCAGAACCGCGTCTCGCGCGCCACCCGCAGGAAGTTGTCGAGGATGGGCGTGCAGTCGAGCAGTTCGACCCCGCCGGCGCGGTGGAATTCCGGATGCCACTGCAAGCCCATCACGAACGGCGCCTTGCGGTAGCGGATCGCTTCCACCATCTGGTCCGGCTCGGACAGGGCCTCGATCATCATGTCGCGCCCCAGCGTCTTGACGGCCTGGTGGTGGATGGAGTTCACCAGGCCGGGCGCCTGGCCCGCGAACAGCCGGGCCAGTGACGAGCCGCGCGGGAAGGTGACGGCGTGGCGGTGGCGGTCGTAATCCTCATGCACGTGGGGCTGGGCCGTGGGCACGTCGGACGCGATATCCTGGTACAGCGTGCCGCCAAAGGCCACGTTGATCAGCTGGCAGCCACGGCACACGCCCAGCACCGGCTTGCCCGCTTCCACGAATTCATGCAGCAGCTCCAGCTCGTACATGTCGCGCGCGCGGTCGCCGCTCCATTCAGGCCGGGTGGGCGCTTCCGAATAGCTTTGCGGCGAGACGTCGGCGCCCCCTTGCAGCACCAGCCCGTCCAGGTGGCGCGCGTAGTCGCGCAGGCGGATATTGCTGGGGTGGAGCAGGCCGTCCGTGTTGACGGTGGGGACCATGAACACCAGCACGTCGCGCGACATCACCCATTGCGCGATCGACTCCTCCAGGTATTGCAGCTTCTTGCTGCGCAGCCCGCGCGCGCCCGGCTCCGGGTGGAAGATGCGGGCCGAGATCCCGATGTGCAGCGGGCGCTGGATGATGTGGCGGGTGACGGCGGCGGCCAGGTGGCGGTAGCGCGCCCGCAGCACGCGGCCCCACAAACTGAACACCGTGTCGCCGGGATCGAGATAGCGCGGCATGGCTTCCTCCGCGTCTTCCTTGCGGCGGCGCGGCGGCTGCGGGTTGTCGTCACCTTGGTCCATGCCGGAGCTCTTGCTTGCAAAGAGGCCAGTGTGCCACAGCCTGGGCCGGGGCGGCGCGCGGCTGGGCTGTGCCTGCGGGCCAAATCAGGGGCAAATCAGCGGGTGAAATTAACGGCCGAAGTACAAGTCGTGCAGCTGTTCCAGGTCCACTTCGCGGGCGGGGCGGGACAGGGCCACTTTCCCGCTTTGCATCAGGTACACATGGTCGGCGATGGCCAGTGCCCGTTCCGTATTCTGCTCGACGAGAATGATGGTGCGGCCGGCCGCCTTCAGGCCGGCCAGGATATTGAACAATTCATTCACCACCAGCGGCGCCAGGCCCAGCGACGGTTCATCGACGATCAACAGGCGCGGCTCGGACATCAGGCCGCGCGCCAGCGCGAGCATCTGCGCCTCGCCGCCCGAGAGCGCGCCGGCCGCCTGCCTGCGCCGCTCGCGCAGGCGCGTGAAGGTGGCGTATGCCTGTTCCAGCCGCGCCTTCACGTGCGGCCGGTGGGCCGGCAGGAAGGCGCCCATGATGAGGTTTTCTTCCACGCTCATGTCGCGAAACACCATGCGGCCCTCGGGCACCATGGCCACCCCCAGTTCCGCCATGCGCCAGGCCGGCGCGCCACGCAGCGGCTGGCCATCCAGCGCCACCTGGCCCGCACCCAGCGGCAGCAGCCCCATGATGGCGCGCAGCAGCGTGGTCTTGCCGGCGCCATTGGGTCCGATGATGGCCGTCAGCTGGCCGGCGGCAGCCGTCAGCGACACGTCCCACAGCACGTTGATGGCGCCGTAGCCGGCCCGTACACCGCTCAGTTCAAGCATCGGACGCTCCAGTGGACGTTCCGGCGGACGTTCCCGTATAGCTGCGCATGACGTCCGGATGACGGAATACGGCATCGGGCGCGCCGTCCGCGATCAGGCGGCCGAAATCGAGCACCGCCACGCGCTGGCACAGGGTGCTGATGGTTTCGATGTCATGCTCGATGATGACCATCGCCACGCCGAAGCGCGCATGCAGCTCGCCCAGCATGGCCATGAAGCGTCGCTTGCCCACCGTCTCCAGCCCGGCCAGCACTTCGTCCAGCAGCAGCAGGCGCGGATTGGTGGCCAGCGCCTTGGCCACTTCCAGCGCCTTCAGTTCCGTCAGCGCCAGGCCGGTGGCGGCGTCGCTGCCGGCCTTGGCGGCCAGGCCCGTGAAATCAAGGATTTCGGCGATGCGCTGGTGGTCCACGCGGCCGGTCCCAAAACGTTGCGCCACGACCAGGTTTTCGCGCACCGTCAGCTCGTGCATCGGCTGCGGGATCTGGAAGGTGCGGCCAATGCCCAGCCGCGCGCGGCGGAACAGGGGCGTGCGCACGATGTTGGCGCCGTTGAAGCGGATCGCGCCGCCGGCGGGACGCGCCAGGCCGGAAATGGCGTTGAACAGCGTGGTCTTGCCGGCGCCGTTGGGGCCCACGAGGCCCAGCACTTCGTGGCTGTCCACGCGCAGCGATACGCCGTCCACGGCGGCCAGGCCGCCAAAGCGCACGCTGAGATTGTCCAGCTCAAGCATGTCGTTCTCCCCGTCGGCGCAGCAGCGGCAGCAAGCCCGATGGACTGGCCACCATCATGGCGACCAGCAGCGCGCCCAGCACCAGTTGGTGCCCGGTTGGCATCAGCGACTTGAACACCAGCTGGTCGAGCAGGTACACCACCAGCGCCCCGATCACGGGTCCCGCGATGGTGCGGTAGCCGCCGAAGATGGCCGCCACGATGGGCACCGTGATCCACACGCTGTTGAACGCATAATCCGGTTCCAGGAAGTTGATGTAGTGGGCATTGAAGGCGCCCGCCACGCCGGCCATGAAGGCCGACAGCAGCAGCATGGCGCCCTTGAGCAGCGTGCTGTTGACGCCCACCACGCGGGTGGCGTCCTCGCTGTCGTGCATGGCGCGCAGGGCCAGGCCGTAGTGGCTGGCGCGGATGCGGTGGTAGACCCACGCGAACAGCAGCACGATGGTGAGCATGACCAGGTAGGCGCCCGCCTTCGCGCCGGGCGCCTGTCCGAACACGGCAGGCAGCACGGGGATGTTGGCGATGCCGGCCGCGCCGCCCGTCACGCCGCTCCATTCCGTGGCCACGATGCGCAGGATATGTGCGCAGGCGAGGATGGCCAGCGCGAAGTAGGGGCCGCGCAAGCGCAGCACTGGCAGCATGATGAAGGCGGCCAGCACGGCGCCGGCGCCGCCCAATGCCATCCCCAGCGGCACGGGCAGGCCCGCTTTTGTCGTCAGCAGCGCCGACACATAGGCGCCCACGCCGAAGAAGGCGCTGTGGCCGAAGCTGACCATGCCGCCCAGGTTGCCCAGCAAGGCCCACGACAGGGCCACGCAGGCGATCACCAGCGCCGCCACCACCAGGCTCATGACGTAGAGATTGGCGCCCAGCAGCAGCGGCACCGCGAGGTAGGCCGCCGCCAGGCCGCCGGTCCATGCCAGCGCCTGCGGCGCCGCCCGGCCAACCGCGCGCGCACGCGCATGGGGCGCGCCACCGGCTCGATGGGCGCGATGTGTGCCCGTCATCCGCGCCTCCGGGCCGTGCCCAGCAAGCCGTTAGGCAGCACGAACAGCACCAGCAGGAACAGCACCATGCCGGCCAGTTCCTGCAGCGCGGAGCTGGCCAGGGTGACGGTGAGCGCCTCGCATACGCCCAGCAGCAGGGCGCCCAGCAGCACGCCGGGAATGGAGCCCACGCCGGCCAGCACGGTGATGACGAAGGCCTTGATGGTCAGCGCGCCGCCGTAGGCTGGCTGGATCACGCCGTAGCAGTACAAGGCCACGCCGGCGAACGCGGCCAGCGCGCCCGAGACGAGAAAGGACAGCAGTTCCACGCGGCCCGGCCGGATGCCCATCAGCGCGGCCGCGTCGCGGTTGCTGGCCACGGCACGCAGCGCGCGGCCATGCCAGCTGCGCGCCAGCCACCACCACAGGGCCGCCAGCAGCAGCACGGCCAGCACGGCGAACAGCAGTTCGCTGCGCATGCTGTAGAGTGGTCCCAGCACCACGGCGTCCTGCAGCCAGGTGGAACTGGTGGAGCGCACGTCGGCCTTCCACACCAGCAGCATCGCGTTGGTGAGGATGATGCCAATGCCGAAGGTGAGGATCAGCGAATTGATCTCGCGGTCCTGGCGGATGCGCCGCACGACGCCGTACACGCCGGCCGATGCCACGCAGGTGACGGCCAGCGCGGCCGGAATGGCGGCCACGGGGCCCAGCCCGAAGCCCGATTCCAGCGTGTAGGCCACGTAGGCCGCCAGCAGTACCAGTTCGCCGTGCGCGAGGTTGATCACCCTGGTGCTGCCGAACACCAGCGCCAGGCCGAGCGCGATCAGCGCGTACGAGCAGCCTTGCAGCAGGCCCGAATACAGGGCCTGGAGCAGCAGTTCCGTCATGCCCGCCTTACCATGGCAGGCCGGGATAGACCGGCTTGCCCGTGGCATGTTCCTTCGGCCACACGATGACGATCTTCTTGTCCTGGTGCTGGCCCATGCGGTGTACGAAGTTGGGGTTGTCGCCATTGGCGTTGAACTGCACGCGGCCGATCAGGGTGTCGCGGTCGGTCTTGCGCAGTTCCTCCGCGATGCCGCCTTTCTTGATCGTCCCTTTGTCGGCTGCGCGCGCGATGGCTTCGAACAGCAGCGTGGCCTGCACGTAGCCGAACTGGCCCAGGTAGTCGGGCTCCTTCTTGTAGAGCTGGCGGTAGCCGTCGGCAAAAGCCTTGCCGTCGGCCGTCTCGAACGTGGCGGGGAAGGGCAGCAGGGCCGTGCCGTACACATTGGGCATCAGGTCCGGGAATTCAGCCGCCATCTTGGGCGTGGCCAGCGACCACACGCCCACCATGGCCTTGACGCCGGGCTTGAGCACGCGCGCCGCGCGCAGGATGCCCACGTAGTCGTTCTCGTAGCCGACCATCAGGATCACGTCGGACTTGTCCTGCAGCTTGATCTTGTTGACGATGGGCTTGAAGTCGGTGATGGCCGGATCGAACGAGTGGCCGTTGACCTTCACGCCGCGCGCACCCAGCGCCTTGGTGACGGCGGCGCTCAGATCAGAGGTGGCTTCCTTGGTCGAGTAGATGATGGAGACGGATTTGGCCCCCAGGTCGCTCAACAGGCCCAGCACGGCGCGCTCGTAGCCGGCCGTGTTATTAATGCGGAAGAAGTTCTTGCGGCCGCTGTTGACCAGGCTGTCGTCCACGCCGCCGGACGTCATGTAGACCAGATTGAGCTTGTTGGCCGCGTCCGACGCAGGTGAGATATTGTTCGAACCGTAGCCGCCCGTGATGGCCACGGCGCCCTGGCTGGCCAGCTTTTCCACCGCCGCGATGGCCTTGGCCGGCGCCGATTCATCGTCCACCGTGGCCAGCTTGATCTTGTGCTTGCCGTTGGTCTTGTTGAACACTTCGGCCGCCACGGCCACACCTTCCTGCATGCCATTACCCACGCGGGCCAGGCTGCCCGTCAGCGGCAGTTCCACGCCGACCAGGAATTCCTCGGCCCGCGCCGCGCCGCTGGCGCAAGCTGCGATGACCAATGCCGCCAAGGTGGCGCGCTTGAATGTCGTTTGCATATGTTCACTCTCTCCCATGCTTGTTATGAACTGCGCCTTGAGCCATCTGGCGCAGCTGGTTTTTCAGGATCTTGCCGCTGGCCGCCGCCGGCAGCGCCGCCATGGCGATGATCTCGGCCGGGCGTTTGTAGGGCGCCAGCGCGCCGGCCAGGTGGCGGTGCAATTCGTCCAGGGTTACGTCGCGGCGCGGGTCCAGCTCCACATAGGCTACCACTTCCTCGTTGCCCTCGGCCGCGCTGCGTCCCACCACGGCCGACTGGGTCACGCCCGGATGGGCGTTGAGCACCGTTTCCACTTCCAGCGGATAGACGTTGAAGCCGGACCGGATGATCAATTCCTTGGTGCGCCCGGCGATGAACAGCGCGCCGTCGGCGTCGCGGCGGGCGATGTCGCCCGTGTTGAGCCAGCCGCCAGGATGCATGGCGGCCGCGCTCAGGCCCGGCTCGCGGTAGTAGCCCAGCATCACGTTGGGGCCACGCACCCACAGTTCGCCCGGCGTGCCGGGCGCCACGTCCACGCCATCGGCATCGACGACACGCGCTTCCACGCCGGGAATCACCATGCCCACCGAGGTGTCGGCGCGCGGCTGGTCCAGGCGGGTCTGGCTGATGGTGGGGGCCGATTCCGTCAGGCCGTAGCCGTTGTGCAGGGGCAGGCCGAACAACTGCTCCACGTCCGCCTTCAGGGTCGGTGTGAGCGGCGAGCCGCCGGCGTAGATGAAGCGCAGCTGGGTTTCCAGGCGCTGGCCCGGCGTGGCCAGTGTTTCGAGCAGGCGCGCGTACATGCCGGGCACGCCCTGCAGGATGGTGAGGCGGTGGTGCTCCAGCGCCTGCAGCAGCAGCGCGGGTTGGAAGCGCGGGCACAGGTACAGGCAGGCGCCCGCGTACAGGGTGCCCAGCATCACGGAGGCCAGGCCGTACACGTGCGAGATGGGCAGCACGCCCCAGGCCCGGTCACTTGGCTGCAAGCCGCGCAGGCGGCTGGAGACGGCGGCGATGTACAGCAGGCTGCGGTGGCTCAGCATCACGCCCTTGGGCTGGCCCGTGGTGCCGGTGGTGTAGAGCAGGGCGGCCGTTTGCGTGGCACCGTCGGCGTGCACCGGCTCCGGCACGCAGGCCGTATTGAGTTCACCTATCATCCACTGGCCGAACGCCGTGTCGGCCACACGGGCGCCATGGCGCTGGCCGTGGGCCGCCGCTTCCGGCGAGCAGGACGCCGTGTAGAACACGCGGCGCGCGCCGCTGTGGTCGCGGATCAGGTCCACTTCGCGCGCCGACAGGCGGCCGTTCACGTGCACCACCCAGGCGTCGACGGCGGCGCAGGCGAAGGTCAGTACCGCTTGCGCCACGCAGTTTTCCGCCACCACCATCACGCGGTCGCCGCCGCGCACCTTCAGCTTGCGCAGCAGGGCGGCCGTGTCGTCCACGGCCTGCGCCAGTGCGGCGTAGCTCCAGTGGCGCTGGCCGTCGTGCAGCGCGTGGTCGTGCGGGGCGCGCGCGGCGCCGGCGCGCACGATGTCGCACAGGCGGGCGGGCAGGGCTTCCAGCAGGGAGGCGGTGTCGGTATCACGCATGGGCGGCCTTGATCATGTTGCGGGCGATGACGAGCTGCTGCACTTGCGAGGTACCTTCGAAGATGCGGAACAGGCGCACGTCGCGGTAGAAGCGTTCGGCCGCGTAGTCGGCCATGTAGCCGGCGCCGCCCAGGATCTGCACGGCGCGGTCGGCCACGCGGCCGCACATCTCGGAGGCGAACAGCTTGCAGCAGGCGGCCTCGGTGCCGATGTTGTGGCCATCGTCGCGGCGCCGGGCCGCGTCCAGAACCATGCTGCGGGCGGCGTAGATTTCTGTCTGGCTGTCGGCCAGCATGGCTTGCACCAGCTGGAATTCGGCGATGGGCTGGCCGAACTGGCGCCGTTCGATGGCGTAGCGCAGCGCGTCGTCCAGCATCCGTTCGGCCGCGCCCACGCAGACGGCGGCGATATGCAGGCGGCCCTTGTCGAGCACCTTCATGGCCGTCTTGAAGCCGGCTCCCTCGCGCCCGATCAGATTAGCGGCCGGTACCCGGCAGTTTTCAAAAATGACGTCGCAGGTGTGGGCGCCGCGCTGGCCCATCTTGCGGTCGATCTTGCCCAGCGTGAGGCCGGGCGTGTCCCGTTCGACCAGGAAGGCCGACACGCCGGCGGCGCCGGGCGTGGCCGCATCGGTGCGGGCCATGACCGTGAACAGGCCCGCTTCGGGCGCGTTGGTGATGTAGCGCTTGGTGCCGTTAAGCAGGTAGTGGTCGCCGTCGGCGTCGTGGCCACGCACGGCGCTGGTGCGCAGGGCGGCGGCGTCCGAGCCTGCTTCCGGCTCGGTCAGGGCGAACGCGCCGATCAATTCTCCGCTGGCCATGCGCGGCAGGTAGCGCGCGCGCTGCGCGTCGCTGCCGTCGAGCACGATGCCCATGGCGCCGATGCCGTTGTTGGTGCCGATCAGCGAACGGAAGGCGGGCGAGGCGTGGGCCAGCTCGAACGCTACCTGCACTTCCTCCTCCATGGTCAGGGCCAGGCCGCCGTACTGCTCCGGCAACGACAAGCCGAACAGGCCCAGTGCGCGCATTTGCGCCACGATGGCGGGCGGGATCTGGTCGGTGTCGGCCACTTCCCGTTCATGGGGCAGCAGCACCTCGCGCACGAAGCGGCGCACACTGTCGAGCAGCAGCTGTAGCGTTTCCTGGTCGCGTATCAAGGGCGTCCTTTCGTTGGCGTGGCCCGTGGCTGGTTGGCCGTGTTGCCGGTGTCGCTGGCATGGCCGCCATGCGCGCGCGGGTGCCGGGCGCGTGCTGGCCCTGGTCGTGGTGGAGGTGGGAGTGCCCGGCCGGCGGGCATGGAACGCCGTGCGATGCCGGGCCTGGGAACGGCGCTGCGCCACGCCAGTCCGGCGCAGTGTGCCCCTGCGGGGCCGCCGCTGTCAATGTTTTTTCGGAAAGTTTGCCGCGCGCGGGCGACCCATCGGGCTGGAATTCAAGCCTTGATGTTGATGAGTGAACCCAGCGTCTGGTCGGTGGTCTTGATGACTTTGGCCGACAGGTCGAACTGGGCCTTGTAGACCAGCGCGTTGGTGGCTTCCTTGGCCAGGTCGGTGCCGCTGTCGCCTTTCAGGGCGCCCGAGGTGGCCGCCGGCGTGGCCGCCGCCTGGGCCCGTGCCTGTTGCGACAGCGTCACGCCGCTGCCGGCCGGGCTGGCTTCCTGGAATTGCGCCTGGCGGGGCTGGAAGCCCTGGGTGCTGGCGTTGGCGACATTGTGCGCGGTGGTGTCCAGCGCGCGCTGGCTGGCGTTCAGACCGGACAGGCCGGCGCTGAGGGCGGCGATACTCATGTTATTTCCCTTCGGCAAGAAACTATAGTGTACACCGCATCGCCGCCCCGCGTACACCTTTTGCTGAAATATTGGGCAGATCGGACTGGCGCGGGTGCGTACCCCGCGCGCTGCCCAACCGCTGAGTACGGCGGTGCCTGTTCGGCGCTAGAATAGTTGCGTCATCAACTAGCTGGCTGGTGCGCATCATGTGCGGACGATTCGATCAAAACGATATCGCGCGGCGTTACGTGGCCGCCTTCGGCTGGGCCGACGCGGCCTACCGGGGCCAGGCCGAGCCCACCCACAACGCCACGCCGGGCACGGCGCGGTTGATCTTTCACATGCATGGCGGCGCGCCCGCCGCCGAGGATATCTACTGGGGCTACCGGCCATCCTGGGCCGTGGGCAAGCTGCCCGTCGCCTACCAGGCGCGGCTGGAGAAAATTCACGGCAATTACTGGCGCCGCCTGTTGCAGACGGGGCGCGCCGTGGTGCCGGCCCACGGCTGGTACGAGTGGACGGGCGAGAAGGGCAAGCGCCAGGCCTGGCATATACACCGCAAGGACCGCGCGCCGTTGTTCATGCTGGCGCTGGCCAGCTTCGCGCCCGCGCGCGACCATCCCGCCGAGGGCGGCTTTGTGCTGCTGACCACCGATTCCCAGGGCGGCATGGTGGACGTGCACGACCGCAGTCCGCTGGTGCTGGAGGCGGCCGACGCGGCCACCTGGCTGGACTCGGACCTGTCACCGGAGCAGGCGGCCGAGCTGGCCCGCGCGCTGGCGCTGGGGCCCGATTGCTTCGCCTGGGAGCAGGCCACGCTCGCTTCGGCGCGGCCTGCGGTCAAGGCGGCGCCCGGCGCCGGAGCGGCGGCCGAAGCTGCGCCGGCGGCGCCAGAGCCGGCGCCGCAATTGTCGTTGCCGTTGTGAACAGTGGCTTGCGCGGGCCGGTTTGAAAGGCCCGCACGTTTGATCCAGATCATGCCCCGAAGGTGCTGCTAACGTAGCCTTGTGACTCGCGCTTCAACCGCGCGTCGTCAGCCCGTTTGACCGCCGTATACCCCGCAGCAACGGGAGATTCCGCCATTCAAACCCAAGCAACTATCACACCATTCGAGGCATCCATGTACCCATTTCAGCACACCGTCACTCCCGCCGCCAAGAGCCACCTGGAGGCACAGTTGTCGTACTTCAACGACATGTCCAAATCGCTGTTCCGTACCATCCAGCAGTACAGCGACCTGAACCTGCAACTGGCCCAGACCATGCTTGAGGAAGGCAGTGTGGCCGGCCAGCAGATGTTGACGGCCAACCGGCCGGCCGAAGTGCTGGCCGCCGCCGCCGCCCACGCCCAGCCGGCCGCCGAGAAACTGCGCGCCTACCAGCAGCATGTGTCGCGCATCGCCGCCGATACCCATGTGGACCTGGCCAAGGTGGCCGAGGAACACGTGGCCGAAACGAGCCGCACCGCCAAGGCCCTGGCCGACGAGGTGGCGCGCGTGGCCACCGAGGAAACGGAAAAGACCATGCGCAACCAGCAGGATGCGATGCGCAAGTTCACCGATCCGTTCGAGCGCCTGGCCGACCAAAGCATGCGCCAGGCCGCGCACGGTAACGAGATGCGGGGCTCGTCCACGTTGCAAAGCGCCCACGGCGATGGCATGGAGGGGCGCGAGACGCCCCCGGGCATGCAGGGCGGTACGGCCGGGGCCGGCATGCAGCAGGGCAGTCCGTCGACCCAGGGCGTGCATCAGGGTAGTGCGTCCACCGCCGCTGGCAAGCCGGGCGCGCGTAAGGAAACCTGACCCCGGCCGGCGTGTCGGATGGGAAGGGGCGCCGCGCTCAGGGCGTCTCGCGCAGCCAGTCCAGGATGTGGCCGGCCACGGCCTCCGGCTGTTCGCGCTGGGGAAAGTGGCCGGCCCCGGCCAGGACGATGCGTTGGTAGGGGCCGGAAAACAGGTGTTCCTTGTGGGCCGAGGTGGCGATGCCGTTGGCGCCATCCTGGTCCCCATGCAGCAGCAGGGTGGGCACGGTGATCACGCTGCTGTCGCGCAGGGCCGCCTCCTGCGGTGCGTAATAGGGATCGCCGGCCGCGAAGCCCCAGCGGTGGCGGTATGAATGCACGGTGACGGCCGGCCAGTCCGGGTTGTCGAACGAGTGTGCCGTGCTGCGGAACTCGGCCTGGGTAAATTGCCAGGTCGGTGCCCATGTCTGCCACAGCAAACAGGCCAGTTCACGGCGTTCCTTGCGCACGGCGTCCGCGCCCCGTTCCGTGGCCATATACCAATGATACCAGTAGTTGCGCGCCTGTTCCAGGCTCAGTGCCTGGCTGGCGTCGTTGGTGCCCCAGCCGACCGACAGGGCAATGCAGCGCCGCACCCGTTGCGGCGCCAGCAGAGCCGCGTTGTAGGCCGCGCGGGCGCCCCAGTCGTGGCCGATGAGGGTGACCGGCGGCAGGCGCAGGGCGTCGGCCAGGTCCAGCGCATCCTGCGCCAGCGCGCTCAGTTGCCCGCTGCGGGGCGTGTGGGGATCGAGAAAGCGGGTTTCGCCAGCGCCGCGCAGGAACGGCACGATGATGCGGTAGCCCACGCTGGCCAGCGTGGGGAGCAACTGGTCCCAGGTATGGACATCGTCCGGCCAGCCGTGCAACAGGATCAGCGGTTCGCCGTCCGGCATGCCGTATTCGCGGTAGCCGATGCGCAGTCGTTCCGTGTTGATGAATTCCATCGCGTGCTCCACCTGTGGGCTGGACGGGCCCGCGCGGGCCCTTGGAATTGGACAGTATCGGCCACATCATACCGATACTCGCGCCTGCTTCATAGCTTCGCGGCCCACAAGGGCAGCGACGGGCGCGGCCTTGCTGTGGTAGCCGCCGCTGGCGCTCGCGTTGTAGTACTGGCGCCAATTTCTGCTACCCTTGCAGCTGTTTACTGTCAACATACAAGGCACTTGCCATGACCGCCGATACCAGTCCATCGCTGCACATCGTTTGCCCCCATTGCGACGCCGTCAACCGCGTACCCGCGGCCAGGTTGCGACAGCAGCCCGTGTGCGGCAAATGCCAGGCGGCCCTGTTCACGGGTGAGCCTCTGGAGCTGCCGGCGGCCCGCTTCCTCAAGCATATCGAGCGCAGCGACATTCCCGTCCTGGTGGACTTCTGGGCGCCGTGGTGCGGGCCCTGCCGTTCGATGGCGCCCCACTACGCGCAGGCGGCGCAGCGGCTGGAGCCGGCCTTCCGGGTCGTCAAACTCAATACGGAGGAGGCCCAGGAACTGGCCGCACGCTATGCGATCCGCAGCATCCCCACGCTGGCGCTGTTTCAGCAAGGACGGGAAGTGGCGCGCCAGCCCGGTGCCATGGATGCGGCCAATATCGTCAACTGGGCCACCCAGCACTTGCGCCGCTAACGGCCCGCTCACGATGCGGCGGCAACGTCGCCCATCACGGCCGCCATCACCGGATAAGCGTTCTGCCTGCCGCCACGCGCCAGGCCCAGCGCGGCGCGCTCGTCCGTGGGCCGGACTTGGGCCAGCGCGTTGGCCAGCGCGGCGGCCAGGTCGCCATGCCAGATCGCTTGCAGCGCGCCCATGCGGGTGTAGTTTTCCGGCCCCGGCGCGAACACGGGATGGCTGCGCGCCAGTTGTGCCAATTCCGCCTCCGGCACTTTGGTGATGCGCGCCATGGCCGCCAGCCCCATGACGCGGATGGTGGCGTCGGGCAGGGCGTAGCAGCCGTCGGCCATCAGGCCCGTGCTGACGAAGCCGCCCGACAGCGCCTGGTCATACACCAGCGCGACGATGCGGTGGCCGCGCTGGCGCGCCAGTTCCAGGCATTTGCCCAGGTGCGCCATGTAGCGCTGAATGCCCAGCATTTCGTCGCGGTGGCGCAGGCGCTGGCCCTGGGTGTCGACCAGCAGCACGATGGGGCGGCCCGGCGCGTCGCGCACCGTGCGCAGCACGGCTTGCGCTTGCGCCAGCGCGATCTCCACCCCGATCGCCGCATGGCGCGTGGTGCCGATCACGGCCACCGTCTGGCCATCGACCTGCGCCACGCCGTTCAGGAAGTCGTCCTGTTCCGTGATCGTGTGGCCTTGCGGGAACAGGGCCGCCGCCAAGGTGGTCCACGTCGTCATGGGGCACCCAGCCGGTATGGTGCGGCGGCGTCGACGAAGGCAGGCGCCGCCAGCACGGGAACGTTGTGGGCATCGGGCATGCCCAGTGCTTGCCAGATGTCTGACGGATCGCGCAGCGCGCCAAAGCGTTCGATGCGGCTGGCCAGCAGTTGCTGTTCCCGCTCCAGCGCGTCCAGCGTCAGTGGTACTGGCGCGCTGGTGCAGCGGGCCAGGGCATCCAACGCCCCCTGGCGGAACGCCGCCAGGTCGTCCGCCACCAGCAGCTGGCAGTCGCCGAGCAAATAGCGGTGCTTGCCGCCCGTGGTGCGCCACACCAGGGCGCGGTCGCGCGGGTCGAATTCCGCGCTGCCATGGCTGCTGGCGATCACTTCCGGGCCGGACATGGCCAGCCGCGCCTCGGCCGACATCAGCACCACGTTGGCGCAGCAGGCGATGATGCCCATGCCGCCGAAGGCGCCGTTGGCGCCCCCGACCAGCGCCACCACGGGCACGCCGGCGGCGCGCGCATCGAGCAGGGCGCGCATCACCTCGGACACGGCGATCAGCCCCGCATTTGCCTCATGCAGACGCACCCCGCCCGAGTCGATCAGCAACACGACGGCCGCCACCCGGTCGCGGGCGGCGCGCCGCAGCAGCCCGGCCAGCCTGGCTCCATGCACTTCGCCCACGGCGCCACCCATGAAGCTGCCGTCCTGCGCGGCCACGTAGACGGATACGCCGGCCAGCGTCGCGCGGCCCACGGCCACGCCATCGCCGGGCGCGGCCGGCACGTGGAACAGGGCCAGGTGCGGACTGGCCATCTCCGTCCCCGCCCCGTCGAAGGCCACGAAGCTGCCCGCGTCGAACACGCCGTCCAGGCGCTCGCGCGCGGTCGCGGCCAGGTAGCTGCTCATGGCGCCGCTCCCGGCAGGGCGGGTGCCGCCACGTGCGGGCGCCCGGTGGGTGGGATGGATGGTGGGGGGCTGATGCGTGGTGCGGGCATGTGTGGCTGGCTCGGTCTGGTCTGGGGTCGATGGGTCATGGCGCGCGGCGGCAGCTCAGGCGTGCCGGGCGGGCGATGCTCAGGATAATCGAAAACGGCCGGCCGGCGGTAGTGCTCCGCCGCGTGGCTATAATGGGGCGACGTGGCTGGTGCGGCCAGCCGCGGTCGCGCGCGCCGGCGCCCTCCGGCAGACTGGAGACTTGGATGCGCCGCATTCCCGTGTTTGGCCTGGCCTTGCTGGTGACCGTGGGCGCCGTGCTGCTGGCGCCGTTGCCGCTGCCGCCAGGGACGGTGCGCACCAGCGCCGTCATCGCCCGCAGTCCGGGCGCCGTGTTCGACTATGTGACCACGCCGGGCAACTGGCCGCGCTGGCATCCGTCGTCGCTGGCCGTGGCGGGGGCGACCGATCATTCGTTGCGGGTGGGTGAGGTGGTGGACGAGGATTTCATCGTGGCCGGTTACCAGGGGCGGGTGCGCTGGACCGTGGTGCAACGCCAGGTGCCCGAGCGCTGGGCCATCGCGGGCCAGATCGAGGACGGCGGCAGCGGCAAGGTCAGCTACCGGCTCACGGCGGTCGATGGAGGCACGCTGTTCGAGCGTGAATTTGATTATGCGCGGCCCAACCTGTTGTTCCTGCTGGCGGATCAGTTGCGGGTGCGGCGCCAGGTGACGGCCGAATCAGCCGAAGCGCTGCGGCGCCTGAAGGCGGTGCTGGAAGGGCAGGCGCCCGTGCCCCGCATGGCCGGGCCGGACCGGCGCGCGGCAGCCGGTGTGCCGGCCTCGTGAGCGTTGCGCCATGCCGGCTCAGGTGCGCCGTTGCAGGATGACGGGCGCGCCTTCGGCCGACGGGGCGGCGCCGGGCAACATGTCCTGCAAGGTCAGCCGGTCGAGCACGTCGAGGTAGGCGCGGGTAGCCTGGCCCAGTGCCGATTTGAGGCGGCAATCGCCCGTCAGCGGGCAAGTGTTGTGGTCGCGGTCGAAGCATTCGGCCATGTAGAAATCCGATTCCGTGTCGCGGATCAGCTGGCCGATGTTGATGTCCTTGGGCTCGCGGCCCAGCCGCAGGCCGCCGTTGCGTCCACGTACTGTTTCCACCAGCCCGGACTGGCCCAGCTGGTACACCACTTTCATCAGGTGGTTCTTGGAAATGGCATGCACGTCGGCGATGTCCTGGATGGTGACCAGGCGATCCCGATGGGCGCTCAGGTAGAGCAGCGTGCGCAGCGTGTAATCGGTGAAGGAAGTCAGTCGCATCGTCGGTTCCGTGGTGGCGGGGCGGGCGGCGGTGCCCCTTGCAAATTGCTATTTTACTTGCTGGCCGGGGCACGAGGGAAATTGAGCCCACCGCCGCTGGCGCCGCGCATGATTGCGCTATGATGGTCGCAACGGAGCTGCCTGCGCGGCCCTGCGGGCAGCTTGCCACACATTGAACCATTCTCACAAGCGGAGGCATCATGGACAACAGCGACCAGCGCCGGCAGTTCGTCGGTGAACTGTGGCGCCGCTTCGAGGCGTTGCAGCAGTGGGCCATCGACAACTGGCCCGATGCGCAGCATCCCCTGTCGAGCGCCGATTTCGTGGAAGCACGCAAGGAAATCCTGGCCCTGGCCGACGCGCGCCATCCCGTGCCGGGCCAGCACGTGCCGGAACCGTCCGAAGGCGGGCCACAGTACGAGGACGTCACCCCGACGCCGTGGCCGTGAGCGGCATCAGTGCGCCGGCCGCGCAGGCCGGCCCAGCATCCACGCCGCCAGGCTGGCCACCAGCCCGGCCAGGACACCGCAGGCGAGCTTGAAGGCGCTGTCGAACAGCAGCGGCGCCACCAGGCCCGACACCAGCGCGAACAGCAGCATCTGGATGAACGATTGCATCGACGAGGCCAGGCCGCGATGGTCCGGGAAATGGTTGAGCGCCATCATGGTCAGCGGCGGCATGGCCAGCGCCAATGCGAACGAATAGACGAACAGCGGCAGCACGGCCCAGGGCACGGCGGCCGCGTAGCAATAGTTGTAGCCCACGTTGGCGGCCGCCGACAAGGCCATCAGCCCGTAGCCGAGCCAGACCAGCGTGCGCGGCGCGTAGTGATGCGCGAACCTGGCGGCCAGCGCCGAGCCGACCACCATGCCGCTGATGAGCGGAACGAACAGCCAGGCGAAGGCCGTCTCGGGCAGGTGCAGGATGTCGATGACGAAATAGGCGGCCGAGCCGATGTAGAGCGCGAAGCCGCCAAAGCTCAGGCCGATGGCCACGGACAGCAGCAGGAACTGGTGGTGGCACAGCACTTTCCAGTAATTGGCCGCAATCGCACCCAGGTGGAACGGGTGGCGCGAGCGGGGCGGCAAGCTCTCCGGCAGCGCCCGCTGCACGGCCACGAACATCAGCGCCCCGAAGCCGGCCAGGAACCAGAAGATGGCGCGCCAGCCCAGGCTCACCTGCAGCCAGCCGCCCAGCACGGGCGCGATGGCCGGCGCCAGGCCGAACACCATCATCACGTGCGACAGGATCTTTTGGGCCGCGGCGCCTTCGAAGCGGTCTTGCACGATGGCGCGGCCGACGACGGACCCGGCCCCGGCCGCCAGGCCCTGCAGCGCGCGGCACACCAGCAGCACGCCCAGTGTGGGCGCCAGCGCGCCACCGATGGAGGCGCCGATATACAGCAGCAGCGAGGCCAGGATCACGGGGCGGCGGCCGAACGAGTCCGACAGGGTGCCGTAAAACAGCATCATGGCGGCGAAGCAAAACATGAACAGGCTTAGCGTTTGCTGGATGGCAAGCGGCGTAGCGTCGAAATCGCGGGTGATGGCTGGGAAAGACGGAAGATAGGTATCGATTGCCAATGGTCCGACCATGGTCAGGCCGGCCAGGAGCAAGGTGAGCAGGATATGCATGGCGTGATTCTTGTTCGTTGGAACGGTATTTTACGCTAGCCGGGCTGGGCCGGTACGGGATGGGCCGCTTCGGGTAATTGATCGATTTTTTCGATAGTAAAAGGCCAAATTTTGCGTTTTACATCGAATCTCTGCCGTCGCATAATCGGCCTCACACTTGAGCTGTGCCATCCGGGCCGCTCACCACCGCTTACCTGGAGTTCGTAATGAAAAAGTTAGTCGCCCTGTTGTTCGCCGCCGGTTTCTCCCTGGCCGCCTCGGCCACGCCGGAAACCTTCGTCATGGACAGCACCCACACCTTCTCGCGCTTCGAATACAGCCACTTCGGCTATTCGACGCAGTTGAGCCGCTTTGACAGCACGACGGGCAAGATCGTGCTGGATCGCGCAGCCAAGACGGGTTCGGTGGACGTGACGATCGATGCCAAATCCGTCGATACCGGCTATCCGACCTTCAATGGCCACCTGCAGGGCGAGGACTTTCTCGACACGGCCAGGTATCCCGTCATTACCTACAAGTCGACCAAGTTCAACTTTGACGGCGACAAGCTGGCCTCCGTCGACGGCAACCTGACCATCAAGGGCGTGACCAAGCCCGTCACGCTGACGGTGACGTCGTTCATGTGTATGCCCCACCCGATGTTGAAGAAGGAAGCGTGCGGCGCCAACGCCGTCGCCAAGATCAAGCGTACCGAGTTCAACGCCGGCAAATATGCGCCCTACGTGGGCGATGACGTGACGCTGACCTTCGCTGTCGAAGCCGTCAAGGAATAAGGATGAGGCGGGCGGAGCGGGGCGCCAGCATGGCGCGCTGCCTACCGCCCGGCTTTGCCTGGTTATTCACCGCCTCACACCAGCTGGAACCAGCCCAGTACGGCGCCAGCCGCCAGCAGCCACAGCAAGTGTATCCTGGTGCGCCAGATGATCAATCCGGCCGCGACCGACAGCAGCCACAGCGGCCAGTCCAGGGCGATATCGCCATGGGCGCTGCCCAGGATGATGCCCACCGACACCATCAATCCCACCACGACGGGCGCCATGCCCTGCTTGAAGGCACGCACGCCCAGTAATTCGCGGTTCTGGTGGCCCCAGCGCGCGGCCAGATAGGTGATGGTGGTGCTGGGCACCATGATGCCCGTCATTGTCACCGCCACCCCAGCCAGCGCCGCCAGGTAGCTGCCTGCGTTCAGGCCCACATTCCAGCCCATCAGCGCCACGAACAGCACGTTGGGCCCCGGCGCCGCCTGGGCGATGGCGATCGAGTCGTTGAATTGGGACTGGGTGAGCCAGTGATGTTCCTCCACCAGGAAACGGTGCATCTCGGCCGTGGTGGAGATGGCGCCGCCGATCGACATCAGCGACAGCATCAGGTAGTGGCCAAACAGGTTGAGCCAGTCGGCCCAGTCCAGCGTCAGGTGCAAAGGCGCGTTCATGGCCGCATGTTCCGGTAGGTAAGCCAGCAACCGAGGCCGCCCAGCAAGAGCAGGGTATAGATCAGCGGCCAGTGCAGCACCACCACGCATACCACGCCCAGCGCGGCAATAGGCAGCGACCACGTCAGCGGCAAGGGGTGGCGCCGCAACGCCGCCGTCAGTTTCAAGCCGGTGGCCGCGATCATGCCGGCCGACACGGCCGCCATGCCGCGCAAGGCGCCGGCCACGCCAGGATGGCTGGCGAAATGGGAATGGAGCAGGGCCAGCAACAACACCAGCAGCAGCGGCACCGTCAGCATCCCGGCCAGGGCAGCCATGGCGCCGGGCAGGCCAAAATAGCGTCCGCCTATCATCATGGACAGGTTGACCACGTTGGGGCCGGGCATGATCTGGGCCACGGCCCATTCTTCGACGAATTCCTCTTGGCTCAGCCAGCGCTTGCGCTCGACCAGCTCGCGCTGCACGACGGCCAGCACGCCGCCAAAGCCCTGCAGGGCCAGCACGGTAAACGAGATAAACAGATCAGTCAGGGAAGTGGGGCGGGGCCGTTCCGGCACAGGTGGAGCGCTCATGGCGCCATTATGGCATGGCTATTCAATTGCCGTGTGGCACAGTTGTATGCGGGTTCGCGTGCCGCCAGCCACGCTTTGTTTGATTTAGCACAAAACGGCACGGCCGGCGCGGGGTGCCGGAAAAACATTTTATTTGATGACGATGGGAAGCTGACATTGACTTTGGCGCGCCATCGCCAATACTCGTTTTTGGCAGCCAGCCCGGCGCCCGGCCAGATGAGGAGCTGGCCGCCATCCAATAGACGAGTAGAGGATTGCGATGAACGTACTGAGCATGCAACCCACAGAACCGCCCGTGCCTGCTGACCTGTATCAAGCGAGAACCGACGAGCACTGCCGCGACGTGGTCGATCGCGGCATCCTGGTGCAAGCCAGTTTCAATACCATGTGCGCGATTGAATACCTGAAATCGAACAACGTCCAGCCCCACATCATCGAACGGGTCCTATTGCACCCCGAACAGCGCCGAAAATCCCGCCACTGAGCCGTCACCCCGCCCAATATTCCAGCCTGGTCACAGAAGTTTCCACCGGGCTGGAAGCAGCGCTTCCCTTCCCGTTTCCCGGCCGCCCGCCGCGCCTCCAGTTATACACAAAACAGCAGTGAAAGATTTTTTGTAGTAACTTTCATGGTGACAATTGGTGATATTCTAAGTCTTTGATTTTATGAGGTTTAATTTTTGCCTTCTGGATAGGCAGTTTGTTGAAAGGCCCGTCAGTACAGGCTTTTTGGGTTGTCAAGAGGGGCTTGTCCACAAAGATATCCACAGTCATTGTGGATATCCGAAAAAGTGCTTAACAATCCGCGACTTAGCGTGGGCCGCTGTCACAATGCCGGCAAGATGCAGGCAAGTACAGGGAAAATTGACCGAAAATGAAAGCAGTTCACTACTGTATGCCTGAACAGTGTCTGGCCCTGTGGCGGCCGTTGCATCAGATCAGGCTGGCGACGGCCACGTAGGCTTCCGTCTGCCCCCCGGCATCGGGCGCCGGCATGATGGTGGTGCGCAGCCGCAGGGGCTGGCCTTCGCTGGTGTAGGCCGTCACCACGTCACTCCAGGCTTCGCCATCCTTGAGCGCTTGCAGCGCGTCGTTCAATTGGTCCTGGGGGAAGGGCGCGGCATGCAGGATGCGCGGCGACTGGCCCAGCAACTGCTCCGGCGCGAAGCGCAGCACGGCGCACAGCTTGTCATTCACGTCGGCGATCTTGCCGGCGGCATTGACCGTCATGATCAGCGCATGCTGGTCCACCGCCGCCAGCAGGCGGCGCGCCTGGCTCAGTTCCGATTGCAGCGCGCGGTTGCGCTGCTCGGCCGCTTCCAGGCCCGCGTAGGCCCGCAGCGACGAGATCACGGTCGTGAACAGTTTGCGCGTGGTTAGGTCGGTCTTGCACCAGAAGTCGTTGATGTCGTAATCGAGGATGATGCTGTGTTCCAGCGCCTGGCCAGGTTGGCCCGTGCGCAGCACGATGCGCACCAGGTGGTTGCCCAGCGCGTCGCGGATCTGGCGGGCCACGCGCAGGCCGGCGTCGCTCGTCTCCATGATGACGTCGAGTAACACCAGCGCCACGTCCGGGTTGGCGCGCAAGGTGCTCAAGGCTTCCTCGCCGCTGTAGGCATGCAGGAAGCTGATGCGCCGGCCCATGAAGCAGGCATTGCTGAGGGAGAATTTGGTAACCACATGCACGTCGACGTCATCATCCACAATCAGCACGCGCCACGGCGCAGGCGCCTGGGCGGCCGCGGGCTTGGCTGGCGCCACCTCGTCCTCGATCATCCAGTTTGTCGAGTCGTCGTTATTCACGTCCATGCAATTTCTCACGGCAAGTCTAGAAGGGGCGCGTAGTGTACTGCAACGCCTGTGAAATGCGGCAGTTAGAGTGACACTATTCCTGCCCCGGCGTTTTGTCAAAGGATTCCCGGCGGCGGCGCAAAAGATTTCCAATCGGCATTAAAAATATTTTGCACGGACTTGAAAACTGCCCGCGCATCCCAATTTAACAATACGTAAGTCATTGATTGTATTGAATATTTTTTCTGCCTCCAGAATGGGCATTTTGTTGAAACCCGCGCCAATACTGGCCTGCCGGGCTGTCAAGTGGCGGTTACCCACAACGTTATCCACAGTTGGTGTGGATATCTGCGAAAAATGCTTGTCGAACACGCGCTTAGGCACCAAAGTTGAGAAAACAGGTGCAGCGTGTGGTATTCCCGTCACCCGCAGGCGGCCACCAGGCGCTGCAATTCCTCCAGGAAACGCTGCTGCGCCAGCAACGGCGGCCATGGTTCCCATGCCTGGCCGCCGTAATGGGGCTGCAGCGGATCGTCCTGCAGCGGCCGTTCGCTGATCTTGAGCGTGCGCCGGACTTCCTCCTCGGACCAGCCAACGACATGCACGGCCTCGCTGGCGGCGGCCACCCGGTCGGCCCGTTTGTGGGCGATGAATTCCTGGGCCGTCCACCGTTGCAGGCCGTAGCGTTGGAACACGGCATCCTGCAGGCGCTGGCTCAGTTGCTGGAATCGTTCACCAAGGAAAGGTTTGAGTGGGCTCAGGCAGTCAAAGCCGATCAGGCCCTCGTCGCCATCGTGGATCAGTTCGCGCAGTTCCACTTCCGGCGACAGCGGCGTGGCTGACATGGCGCGCCGCAACAGCATGACCGTGATCGAGTGCTGGGCCACCGACAGGGGCAGGTGCCAGCGCGAATGGCCACCCCAGCGGTAGGTGCGGGCCAGGCCCAGCGCCAGGTCCGTATCGTCCCAGTCCAGTGGCGTGGGGTCCAGCAAATCGAGGCGCTTGCCCGATGGCATGCGTACCCAGGCGCGGTTGTCGCGACCCATCTGTGCATCCTTTCCTGTATTGCGCGTCGCGTCACGCCACCATCGTACACCGTGGCAGGGCCGGGCGCGGCCAGGTGTGTTGCTTTTTGGATGCTGGCACGGCGTCAGCGCTTGCGCGCCAGCGTCAGGCCATCGCTGAGCGGCAGCAGGGACAGGTCGATGCGTTGATCCGCGTGCAGCTTCGTGTTCAGTGCCTGCAAGGCGGCCGTGTCGTCCGTGGTGGCGGGGGCGGCCACCTGGCCGCTCCACAGCGTGTTGTCGATGGCGATCAGGCCGCCACTGCGCACCAGCTGCAGGCAGCGCTCGTAATAACCGTCGTAGCTGACCTTATCGGCGTCGATGAAGGCGAAATCATATAGTCCCGCCTCGCCGCCGGCCAGCCTGGCGTCCAGCGTTTCCAGCGCCGGGCCCAGGCACAATTCGATCCGGTCGGCCACGCCGGCCTGTTCCCAGTAGGGCTGGCCGATGCGCGTGTACGCGTCGTTCAGGTCGCAGGCCAGCAGGCGTCCGTGGGCGGGCAGGGCCAGTGCCACCGATAGCGCGCTGTAGCCGGTAAACACGCCGATCTCGATGGTGCGGCGCGCGCCCATCAGTTTGACGAGCAGGGCCATGAATTGCCCCTGCTCAGGGGAAATCTGCATGCGGGCCAGCGGATGGCTGGCCGTCGCGGCCCGCAACGCTGTTTGGGCCGGATGCTCGCGGATGGAATGGTCGAGCACGTATTGATAGAGCGTGTCGTCAAGTTCGAGGGTGCGGTTGGCCATGCGGCGACTCCCGGGATGCGGATCAGTTGTCTCAGTTGTTGTAAGCGCTCCAGCCATGGTCCTGGCGGATGAACACGGCGGTGGACAATGCGTGGTGGCGGTCGGCCAGGGGCGTCCTTGCCCGTTCCGCGATCAGCTCGAACGCGCGCGGCTGGGCCGATCCGATGGTGAAGATCAGGTCGCGCGACGGAATGGCCGCCAGCGGCTGGCCGGGCAGGTGGGGCGCCAGGCGCGGCCACAGGTCGTCGAGCAGCAGCAAGGTGGCCTCGAAGGTGCCGCCGGCCGAGATGCCGATGACGCCATCGCCGCAATCGTGCAGCTGGATACGGTCCAGGCAGCGCGGCAGGTTCCTGACGGCCAGCTGGTGCAGCGCGTCCAGGTCCATGTCCATGGTGTCGAAGGTCTTGCGGGTGATGTATTCAAGCCGGTTGGGGCGGTCGATCGCGTACATGACGACCACGTCGGCTGCCAGCGGACGCACCACGGGGGTGTCGGCTGGCGCCAGGTCGGCCAGCGTGCCCGCGCCATCGGGCCTGGCCAGCTGCTTGAGCATGGGAACGATAAACAGGGTGTCGCTCATGGCTATCCTTGCGTGCGCCTGGGGCTGCGGTGCGGTGTTTGTAGATTGGCAAGCATACTGCGTCCCATTCTAAACGAGCCATTGTCGTTTCGACCAGCGCGCGCGGGATGTGGTGTCTGGATTTTTGGATGGGAATTGACGGCCGGAAGGTATTATGGCGCTTTTCGTCTTTTTGCCGAGGTGCGCGCCGTGTTAATAGCTCCAGAACAATTTTTCGCCTTTCTCGCGGCCGCGCTGCTGATCACTGTGTCGCCAGGGCCGGACAACCTGATGGTGTTGGGTGTGGGCATGTCGCGCGGGCGGCGCCAGGGCATGGCGTTTGGATTCGGCTGCGCCCTGGGTTGCTTGAGCCACACGGTGCTGGCGGCGCTGGGCGTGAGCGCCCTGATCAAGGCGTCACCGCTGGCGTTTGGCGGCCTGAAGCTGGCAGGCGGCCTGTATCTGGTCTGGCTGGGTATAGGCGCCTTGCGCAGCCGCGGCGGCGTCCGGGTGGATGGCAGCACCTCGCCCGATGAATCGCTGGGCAAGTTGTTCGCCAAGGGATTGTTTGCCAACAGCATCAATCCCAAGGTCGTGCTGTTCTTCCTGTCGTTCCTGCCGCAGTTCGTGGTGGCCGAGCGGGGCGGGGCCAGCTGGCAGACGGCGCAGCTGGGGCTGATTTTCACGGCCCAGGCCTGTGTGCTGTTTGGTTTGCTGGGCTATTTCTCGGGGGCAGTGGGCGCCTGGCTCAACCGCCGGCCGCGCGCCGGGCTGTGGCTGGACCGGATGGCCGGCACGATTTTCGTCGGCCTGGGCGTGCGTTTGATCGTGGCCCGCTGAGCACGTGGAAGCGTGGTCGCAAACACCATCGATGTCATCAAGCCGTCATGCTGCACTGCCACAATGGCCTTGCTCTTTCAAGTCTCTCCCGATTTGAAAACTTTCGCCCGCCCCGCAAGGGTGCGGGCATTTTTTTCGTGCGCCTTCATCTGGCGGCGATAGCGCTGGGTCTGTATGGCCTCCTGCAACTGTTGCGCCAGCAGAGCGAACACTGGCCGGACGAGGGGATGGGGCGCCTGCCCCCTGCTGACGCGGCGTAGCTGGTACTTCACCATCGCCATGAGGGCGGCTGAGGCCAGCACCTTGTTTTTCCAGTTGACGGCGCGCAGCATTGCAGTGGCCGCCTGGTCGGTGCGCCACGTTGTCGGCAATCGCGGATCGATCGCCAGCGCGGTCGCCATGCCCACCATCGCGAGGCCGCTGTCCAGCACCTGTTCCACGATCGGGTAACGGCGTATGCCGCCCGTGACCATGACGGGCATCTTGGCGACCGTGGCAATGTCGCGTGCAAACTCCAGGAAATAGGCTTCGCGCGCGAGTGTCCTGCCATCACGGGCCTGGCCGATCATCGCCGGCGCCTCGTAACTACCGCCGGACAGCTCGACCAGGTCGATCGCCAATGGGTTCAGCAGGGTGATGACTTGCTTCGCGTCGTCGGTGCTGAAGCCGCCACGCTGGAAGTCCGCCGAGTTGATCTTGACGGCGACAGCGACATCCTGTCCCACGGCCTGGCGCACTTCCTTGACGATATCGGTCAGCAGCCGGGCGCGGTTCTCGATGGCACCACCCCAACGGTCGGTGCGCTTGTTGCTGATCGGGGACAGGAACTGGCTGATCAGATAACCGTGCGCGGCATGGATTTCCACGCCGTTAAAGCCACACTCTTTTGCCAGGAGGGCCGTCCTGACGAATCTGCGTTTGACGTCGGCGATATCGTCCTCGTCCATCTCGCGGGGTGTGCCAAACTGGCTGGACAGTTTGCCGAGGTCCATCGCCACGGCCGATGGCGCGATCGTAGGCTGACCCATGGCCGCTGGCATCTGGCGTCCCGGATGGTTAATCTGCATCCACACTTGCGCGCCATGCGCGCGCGCCGTCGTGGCCCATGCCTTGAAGCGGGGGAGGTATTGCGCGGAATCGAGCACCACGGTGCCCGGCCCGGTCATGGCCCGGCGATCCACCATGACATTGCCGGTGATGATCAGGCCAGCGCCGCCTTGCGCCCACGCCTGGTACAAACGAATCAGCGCATCCGAAGGCGCCTGCTCTTGGTCGGCCAGATTTTCTTCCATCGCCGCCTTGGCGATGCGGTTCTGAATGATGGTTCCGTTTGGTAAGACTAGCGCATGATAGGGATGCATAGGACTCTCCAGGGTGGCAATAGGGCCACGATAAGCTTGAAGCCAACTTGAAGGTCAAGTGCAAATACGCAAGATGTTAGAGCCCGGCTTCGGTATCGGGCCGACGGTGTAAGATCCGGTTTCTACAGCATGCAATAAAAGGGAGGGCGCCATGAAAATTGGTGAATTGGCGCAACGTAGCGGCATGGCGGCGTCGACCATCCGGTTTTACGAGTCCAAGGGATTGCTGAAGGCAGCCAATCGCCAGTCCAACGGTTACCGCGATTATCCTGTTGAGGCGGTGGGCGTGCTTGCCATTATCAATGAAGCGCAGCAGGCAGGTTTCTCGCTGGATGAAATCAAGCAGGTTTTACCGCCAGATTGCGCATCATGGCGGCACGATGCGCTGTTGATGGCCTTGGAAAAGAAAATCGCGGAGATCGAATCGCTGGAAGTGCGGCTGGCCCGGAACAAGAGCCATCTGCGCGCACTGATCAGCCTGATCGCGTCCGCGCCCGAGGAGATGGACTGCAAGGACAACCAGGCCCGTGTGCTGGCCGGCATGGGGATCGCGCCCAGCGTCGAGACGCCCGGACGTGCCCGTTCCGTCTAGCGGGCGCGCAAGTCGAATTGCAGTTCCAGTTCGTCCTGCACGGCCATGGCGCCACCCATGACGGAAAACGGCACCAGGCCGAAATCCGTTTGCCTGAGCTTCACGGTCCCGTGCACGCGCAGGCCGTCGGCGTCCGTTTCGCGCCGCGCTGCCACCGGCAGCGTGCGGGTCACGCCATGCAGGGTGATGTCTAGCTGCAAGTGGTCGTCATCGCTGCGTGTAGCATGTACGTGCACCAGCGGGAAATGGTCGGCGTCCAGCACGCGCGCCAGCATGTTGTGGCGGGTGCCGGCGATGGCGTCGGCCGACGGCTGGGGCGCCAGGCCCGCTTGCGTGCGCAAGTCGGCCTCATCGACTGTCATCTGGTCGAGCCGGAACTGGAAGTCGGCGCCGTTGTGGGCCGGCGCCACGTAGCCGTCGAACTGGCGGATGGCCACCACATGGTCATGGCCGAAGCGGGCCAGCGGACCGGCGCGGCGCACCAACACCGTGATCAGCGAGCGTTGCGCGTCGATGCGCAGCACGGCCTGGCCGGCCGCCTGCCATTGCCGGTAAGGCGCGCGCCAGTCGGCCGCTGGCGCCGCCGCGCTGGCCGGGCTTTCCTTGTGCAAACCCGCTGGTGCGCAGGCAGCCAGCAGGCAGGCCAGCAGCGGGGCGGCCAGCCGCGCGCGGCGGAAGTGATGCAATGTTGTTGTGAATGTCATCAATTGGATATCCGCCCGTCATGGCGCCGTCATAAAGGTCCTATATGATGCCTTCCGCTGGTCCCAGCGTGCTTGAGCTGGTCGCCGTGTCCGAGCCGGCACGGGATTTCACAGAGCACGACTCAGCAGGTTAGCCGGTGGCCTCGAGCACCGGCACCAGAATTCCCATCCCCGCGCTTCCTGCGCTTCCCGTGCATCCCGCGCGCCTTGCCCATCCTGTCCCTGGCCGGGCGTATATTCAACTGCCTTAATCAAGTCCTAAGCCTACGCTTGCCGATCGGTGGCAAAGTAACACCTGTAGCGCACGGTATCAGCCAGGCGCAGAGTTGCCGGACTCTTGTCTCCGGCACAGATTTCCCCAGGCGGCCCACGGGCCGCCGGAACCGAAAATCCCTACGCTTTAATCAGCGTTTCAGGCCGGCCCATCCAACGATGCTGCCGGCCTCTTTTTTTTCCGTGCCCACCCCAACCAGCCCGTGGCGACGCTGGGGAGCGCCACGGTCAGGTTGGAGCGGCGTCCGTTCAGGGCGCCTTGCGCGCCAGCCATGCATCGATCTGCGGCAGGCGTTGTTGGCGTACCTTGATGCGGTAGGCGATGCCGGCCACGGTGGCCGTGGTGTCGCCCTGGGCGCCGGCCGGCAGGTGCGCCTTGGCGAACGCCGTCAGCTTGTCCATCATGGCCGGATCGGCCGACTGGCTGGCCAGGTGCGGGAAGTAGCGGCTGCGCGAGGCGACGTCGATCTTGCCTTCCACTTGCTCGCGGTGGGCCGTGGCGTAGTCGAACGCCAGTTCCGGATGGCGCACGGCCACGCGCGAGATCATGGCGGCGCTGTCGGTGGCGCCCGGTTCGCCGCTCAGGGCCAGGTCCAGCGCGCGCTGGCCCAGCGCCGCGTCTTCCGCGGCGCCCAGCAACAGGTACAGGTCGGTGCGCAGCATGGCCGACGTTTCCGCTTTGGCCATCTGGTGCAAACGCTCCCAGGTGGCCGCGTCGGCGTGGCGCGCCACCACGCCCAGGATGGTGCGCTTGATGGCCGTCGGCATGGCTTGCGGCGTGCCGTCCTCGAAGCGGCGGCGCGCTTCGGCGATGGTGGCGGCGTCGCCCAGCGCGCTCAGGGCGCCGATCAATTCCGTGCGCAGCTTGGCCACGGACGTCGTTTCGCCCGGCGCCGCTTCCCAGCCGATGCGCGCCAGCACCGGCGACAGGTGCGCGCGCGCGTACTGGCCGAACGCGGCGCGCCGCTGCGGCATGGACTGGTATTGCTGGTCGAGGTTGGTGTAGACGCTGGCGATCTCGCTCCACACGGGCGGCGCGGCGTCCAGCGGCGCGCGGCTGGCCAGGTCGAGGAAGCTGGAGGCGGGCTGCAGGCCAGCCATGCCCAGCGACCAGCTGTCGGCCAGCAGGCCCAGTTGGTCGATCGGCGCCAGGCTGGCGAACTGGCCGGCCAGCGCGTCGAACGCCTTGGGCGCGTACAGCGTGCGGTAGTAGCCGGCCTGGCCGGCGTTGACCAGCACCGTGCCGCAACCGGGCACGGTCATGCTGGCGCGCTTGCCGCTGACGACGGCGCGCGCGCTGGCGTGGCCCACGGTCTGCGCGATGACGGGCACTTGCCACGTCAGCGGCGCCTTGTCCGGATGATCCTTGCTGAATTCACCCTGGGCCAGCGTGACGGTGGTGCTGCCGTTGCGGCACACGGCGTCCTGCACGCGGATCAGCGGCACGCCCGGCTGCAGCGTGAAGTCGTGGGCGATGGCGCGCACGGGCTTGTGGGCCGTGCGCTCGATCTCATTCCACAAATCGTCCGACACGGTGTTGCCGTGCGCGTGGCGCCGCATGTAGTTGCGCACGCCGGCCCGCCAGGCTTCCTCGCCCACGTAGTTTTCCAGCATGCGGATGACGGATTCACCCTTTTGATAGGTGATGCCGTCAAAGGCCTGGTTGGCCTGCTCCACCGTTTCGATGTGCGTCACGACCGGATGGGTGGTGGCCAGGGCGTCCTGCGCCATCGCGTGTTCGCGCGACTCGACGGCGTTGAAGCTGGTTTGCCATTCCGGATGCAGGCGGGCCGTCGTGCGGCTTTCCATCCAGCTGGCGAAGCCCTCGTTGAGCCACAGGTCATCCCACCAGCGCATGGTTACCAGGTCGCCGAACCATTGGTGGGCGATTTCGTGCGCCGCCACCAGGAACACTTCTTCCTTGTCGGCCTGGGTCGAGATGGCCGGGTCGAGCAGCATGGCGTTCTCGAACGAGAAGATGGCGCCCCAGTTTTCCATCGCGCCGAAGAACGGGCTGCGGCCGGGGGCGGCGACGTTGTCGAGCTTGGGCAGCGGGTAGGGCAGGCCGAAGTAGTCGTTATATTCGCGCAGCACGGCGGCGCTGGCATCAAGCACGAAGCGGGCCTGTTCCACCTTGCCCTTTTGCGTGACGACGCCCAGTTCCGTGGCACCCTCGCGCGTGGTGGCGCGGTCGAATTCGCCCAGGCTGAAGAACAGCAGGTAGGTCGACATGCGCGGCGTGGTGGCAAAGCGCAGCAACTGGCGGCCGTCGGGCAGGGTGCTGGCCGAGGCCACCGGCATGTTGGAGATGGCGCTCTGGCCAGCCGGCGCCGTCAGCTCCAGCGCGAACGTGGCCTTGTAGTTCGGCTCATCCCAGCAGGGCAGCACGCGGCGCGCGTCCGAATTTTCGAACTGGGTGTACAGGGCGCGCTTGCTGGCGCCGCCGTTCTGGTAGTCGAGCTGGAACAGGCCGGCCGGCTGGGTGCTGATCTTGCCGCGGTAGGCCAGTTGCAGCTGGTAGCTGCCCGGCGCCAGTTCGCGCGCGAAGCTCAGCGTCACCGTTTGCTGTTCGGCGTTGGTGGCGATGGCGCTGGCGGCCAGCGGCGCCTGGCCCGGACCGGCGCTGATGGCGGCGCTGGCGAATTCCAGGTCGGCCGCGTTGAGGGTGAGGCTGGTGCTGGGCTGGCGGATGTCGAGCGCGATGGTGACGCTGGCGCTGAAGGTGCTGTGTTGCGCGTCCGGCACGATGGACAGGGCGTAGTGGGTGGGGCTGGCATTGCGGGGCAGCTGGGTGGTGACCTCGGTGGCGTCGGCCTTGGCGACGGCCTTGACTGGTTTGGCCTCGGCCGCCGTGGCGGAAAACTGGTGGGTGGCGATCAGGGTGAGGATCGCCATGGAAATCAAGCTGCGCTGCATGCTGTGCCCTTTATCTTGTGGAGTCGGGAAAATGGTCGGAATGTAGCGGCAATCTACGGACAAAGCGCAGGCTTGTCAATGCGACCACAAGCGACCGCAAGCATCCACCAGCGCCCGCCGCCAAATGACGCTATGATCCTAACTGCAAATTGAAGAGGAAGGATGCCGACATGATCGACCTGTACACGGCCGCCACGCCGAACGGCCACAAGATTTCCATCGCGCTGGAAGAACTGGAACTGCCATACACGCTGCATGCGCTGGAACTGTCGAAGAACGAGCAGAAGCAGCCGTGGTTCCTGGCCATTAATCCGAACGGCCGCATTCCGGCCATCGTGGACCGCGCGGCCGACAATTTCGCCGTGTTCGAATCGGGCGCCATCCTGGTCTACCTGGCCGAAAAGACGGGCCGCCTGATGCCCGCCGATCCCAAGGGCCGCTCGCTGGTGATGCAGTGGCTGATGTTCCAGATGGGCGGCATCGGCCCCATGATGGGCCAGGCCAATGTGTTCTTCCGCTACTTCCCGGAGAAGATACAACCGGCCATCGACCGTTACCAGGGCGAGAGCAAGCGCCTGTTCCGCGTGCTGGACGGCCACCTGCAAGCGCACGAATACCTGGCCGGCGACTATTCGATCGCCGACATCGCCAACTGGGCCTGGGTGCGCACCCATAACTGGTCTGGCGTGCCCACCGACGATTTGCCGCACCTGACGCGCTGGCTGGCCACCGTGGGCGAACGCCCGGCCGTCAAGCGCGGCATCCAGTTGCCGCCGTCGCAGCTGGACCGCACGGCCAGCGAAGAGAAAGCCCAGCAGTTCGCCGCCGAGGCGCGCAAGATGCTGGAAACCGGACAATCCCGCGAACAAGGAGTTTGACATGAAGTTGTACACCGCATTCCGCGCGCCCAACCCGCGCCGCGTCGCCATGTTCATCGCCGAAAAAGGCATCGAGGGCATCGAGCAAGTGATGATCGACCTGACCACGAACGAGCATAAAAGCGCCGCCTTCCTGGCCAGGAATCCGCTGGCGCAGGTGCCGGCGCTGGAACTGGACGACGGCCGCATGCTGTGCGAGACGCGCGCCATCTGCACCTGGCTGGAAGGCTATGCGCCGGAACCGAACCTGATGGGCGAAGGCTACGAGGAGCGGGCCTTCATCGAGATGGCCGACCGCCGCGTGGAGCTGCGCCTGTTCGCCGCCATCGCCAACTGCATCCGCCATACCCATCCCGGCTTGGCCAAGCTGGAGCAGCCGCAGTTCCCTGAATATGGCGCCTCGCAGGGCGAGAAGATGCGCGACGTGGCGCGCTGGCTGGACCAGACGCTGGCCGGCCAGCCCTACGTGGCCGGCGCCCGCTTCACCATCGCCGACATCACGGCCTTCTGCGCGCTGGAGTTCGCGCGCGGGCTGATGAAGTTCCGGCCCGGCGCGGAGGGCATGGCGCACTTGCAGGCGTGGCGCGACCGCATCGCCGAGCGGCCCAGCGCGGCCATCTTCTGAGTCCACTTGTGGCGGCGGCCCACGCCGCCAGGACGACGTGCTGCAAGGCCGGGCGCGCAGTGGATCACGCCGTGCGTCGGTACCACGGCAGTGGCGGCAACAGCGGCCGGTAACTGGCGGCCAGCGGGTCGTCCGCGTTCAGCGGACGGTCCAGCCCCAGCACGCCGAATGGCGCCAGGCTGTCGTGGAACAGGCGCAGCACGCGCCGCCGCAGCACGGGGCCGAAGTCGGGCAGGGCGCGGCGGCACACGATCAGCTGGAATTCGTTGCACGAGGCATCCGTCACCAGGTTGTACTGGGCCCACGTGATGCGGCTGCGCAGGTGGGGCAGCAGCACGGCGCGCCCGTCCTGCACGATGAGGTGATCAAGCAGCGCGCCTTGGCCGCCACAGCGCACATAATTTTCCTGCAGGGCCGGCAGCTCGGCCAGCGCCACGCTGGCGTCCTGCGCCTGGGCCAGCTGTTCGTCGCTGGGGACGGTGGCGAAGATCTCCGTGCGACCGTCGAGCTGTTGTTCGCGCAGCAGCATGGCCAGCGTCCAGGCCTGCATGGCGCCGGCGCAGTCGGCCAGCCACACCTTGGGCAGGGCCGCGCCGCGCAAGCTGGCGTCCAGCACGGCGCGCAGCTGCGCCACTTCCCCCGCATCGTCGAACAAGGCCGCCGGTGGCACGTGCAGCGCCCGCAGCACGGTGGCCACGGCGCCGGCGTCATGCAGCACCTGGTCCTGCAGCGACGAGATGGTGCGTGCGCCCAGTTGCGCCATCGCGGCGGCCAGCTTGTGGCGCAGCACGGCCCGTTCGTGGCCGCGAAAATCGTAGCCATAACACTGTACCAGCGCTGCGAGCAGCAGTTCCAGTTCCAGCTCTTCCACGGCCGGTGCGCTGGGCTGGCACGGCGCGCAAGCACCCGCTTCCATCACGGCCGCCATCAGTGCAGCCAGACCCGCATCAGCGACAGCAGCTGCGCCACGTCCACCGGCTTGGTGATGTAGTCCGACGCGCCGGCGGCGATGCATTTGTCGCGGTCACCCTTCATGGCCTTGGCCGTGAGCGTGATGATGGGCAGCGACTTGAACTTGGGGATGCGCCGGATGGCGCGCATGGTGTCGTAACCATCCATCTCCGGCATCATGATGTCCATCAGGACGATCTCGATGGAGGGATCTCTTTCCAGTACCTCGATGCCGTCGCGCCCGTTCTCTGCGAACGACACCTGCATCTGCTGGCGCTCAAGCAGCGAGGACAGGGCGAAGATGTTGCGCAAATCATCGTCCACGATCAGCACCTTGCGGCCGGCCAGGCCGCCCTCGGCGGCGTGGATTTCCTCCAGCATGCGCCGCTGCGCCTCGGGCAGGCTGGCCTGCGAGCGGTGCAGGAACAGCGCCGTCTCGTCGAGCAGGCGTTCGGGCGAGCGGGCATCCTTGACGACGATGGTCTTGGCGTAGCGTTTGAGCTTGGCCACTTCCTTGCGGTTCAGATCCTTGGCCGTGTTGATCACGATGGGCAGGTCGCGCAGCTCCGGGTCCTTGCCGATGCGGTCGAGCAGGTCGAAGCCGTTGATGTCGGGCAGGGTCAGGTCCAGCACCATGCAGTCGAAGTGCGCATTGCGCAGCGCGTCCAGCGCAGCCTGGCCCGTCTCGACGGCGACGATGCGCAGGTCGGTGTCGCCGATCAGGGCCACGATGGCGTCGCGCTGGTGCTGCTCGTCGTCCACCACCAGCAGGCTGCGCTTGCCGCCCAACAGGAACTTCTGGATGCGGCCGAATTCCTCCTGCAGCGCCTCCTTGCCGACCGGCTTGTTCATGTAGGAGATGGCGCCCTGGCGCAGGGCACGTTCCCGCTCGCGCAGGCTGGACATCACATGCACGGGGATGTGGCGCGTGCCGGGGTCGCGCTTGAGACGGTCCAGCACCGTGAAGCCGTCGATGTCGGGCAGGTCGATGTCGAGCAGGATGGCCGAGGGCAGGTAATCGCGCGCCAGGCTCAGGGCCGAGTCGCCCTGGTGGGTGACGATGGCCTTGAAGTTCCTCTCGCGCGCGAAGTCGAGCACGATCTTGGCGAAGCGCTCGTCGTCCTCCACGATCAGCACGGACGGGTCGCCGGCCGCGATCAGGCCGCGGTCGTCGCCGGTGGCGTTGTAGTCGGCCAGGTCGTGGTCCTGGGGCAGGCCCGCCTCGCGGCCGGCAAAGGCGGATTCCATATCGTCATGTCCGGCTTGCGGCTGGGAGGCGACGATCACCTGCGGCGGCGGGGAGGGCAGGCGCACCTGCGGCTGGCGCCCCATGTCGTAGTTGATGAAGCCGGCCCGGTTATAGGGCAGGAACAGGGTGAAGGTGGAACCGGCGCCGACCACGCTTTCGACCCGGATCTCGCCGCCCAGCAGGCGCGCCAGCTCGCGCGAGATCGACAGGCCCAGCCCCGTGCCGCCGTACTTGCGGGCGGTGGAACCGTCGGCCTGCTGGAACGCCTCGAAGATCAGTTGCAACTTGTCGGCCGCGATGCCCACGCCGGTGTCGCTGACGGCGAAGGCCAGCACGGCGTCCGCGTGCAACAGGTTGGGATGGTCGCTGGTGAAGCCGCTCGTGACCAGGCTGATGGTGAGCGACACCTGGCCGTGGTTGGTGAACTTGAAGGCGTTCGACAGCAGGTTTTTCAGCACCTGCTGCAATCGCGTGGTGTCCGTCATCATGGCCGTGGGCAGGGCTTCGTCCAGCTCCACGCTGAACGACAGGTGCTTGGCTTCGGCCATGTGGCGGAAGGTGCGGTCCACGTAGTTGCGCAGGTTCTGGAAGCGGTATTCGGACACGTCCAGCGTGACGGTCCCCGATTCGATCTTGGACAGGTCGAGGATGTCGTTGATCAGCGTGAGCAGGTCGGAGCCGGAGCCGTGGATGGTCTTGGCGAATTCCACCTGCTTGCCCGACAGGTTGCCTTCCGGGTTGTCGCCCAGTTGCTGGGCCAGGATCAGCAGCGAATTGAGCGGGGTGCGCAGTTCGTGCGACATATTGGCCAGGAATTCGGACTTGTACTTGGACGACAGCGCCAGCTGGGTGGCCTTTTCCTCCAGCGCCAGCTTGGCCTGTTCCACTTCGCGGTTCTTGCGTTCGACCTCGATGTTCTGCTCCGACAGCAGGCGCGCCTTTTCGGCCAGTTCCTGGTTGGTCTGCTGCAGTTCCTGCGCCAGCGATTGCGACTGCGTCAGCAGCGACTCCGTCCGGCTGTTGGCCTCGATGGTGTTGAGCACCACGCCGATCGATTCCATCAGCTGGTCGAGGAACGACAGGTGGGTCTCCGTGAAGCGGTCCAGCGAGGCGATCTCGATCACGGCCTTGACCTGCTGTTCGAACAGGATGGGCAGCACCACGATGTTGGTGGGCGGCGCCGCGCCCAGGCCGGACGAGACGACGATGTAATCGCGCGGCACGTCCGTCAACCAGATGCGCGCCTTCTCCAGCGCGCACTGGCCCACCAGCCCTTCGCCGGGCAGGAAGGAGGTGGGCAGCTTGCGGCTGGAACGGTAGCCGTAGCTGGCGATCATGCGCAGCCGCGCATCGCTGTCCTGCGAGTCCATCATGTAGAACACGCCGTGGTGGGCCGACACCAGCGGCGCCAGCTCCGACAGGATCAGCTTGGTCACGGCCTGCAGGTCGCGCTGGCCCTGCAGCAGCCGGGTGAAGCGGGCCAGGTTGGTCTTCAGCCAGTCCTGCTGGGCATTCTTGAGCGTGGTGTCCTTCAGGTTGCGGATCATCTCGTTGATGTTGTCCTTCAGGTAGGACACTTCACCACGGGCCTCCACCTGGATCGAGCGCGACAGGTCGCCGCGCGTCACGGCCGTTGCCACTTCGGCGATGGCGCGCACCTGGTTGGTCAGGTTGGCCGCCAGCTGGTTCACGTTCTCCGTCAAGTCCTTCCACGTGCCGGCCACGCCGGACACGTTGGCCTGGCCACCGAGCTTGCCCTCCGTGCCCACTTCGCGCGCCACGCGCGTGACCTCGGAGGCGAACGAGGACAGCTGGTCCACCATCACGTTGATGGTGTCCTTCAGTTCCAGGATTTCGCCCTTGACGTCCACCGTGATCTTTTTCGACAGGTCGCCGCGCGCCACGGCCGTCGTCACGGCCGCGATGTTGCGCACCTGGCCGGTGAGGTTGGAGGCCATGAAGTTCACGTTGTCGGTCAAGTCCTTCCAGGTGCCGCCCACGCCGGGCACGTAGGCCTGGCCACCGAGCTTGCCCTCCGTGCCCACTTCGCGCGCCACCCGCGTCACTTCCGAGGCGAACGAGGACAGCTGGTCCACCATCACGTTGATGGTGTTCTTCAGTTCCAGGATTTCGCCCTTCACGTCCACCGTGATCTTTTTCGACAGGTCGCCGTTGGCCACGGCCGTCGTCACGTCGGCGATGTTACGCACCTGGCCCGTCAGGTTGCCTGCCATGGAGTTCACGCCGTCCGTCAAGTCCTTCCACGTGCCGGCCACGCCGGGCACGTTGGCCTGGCCACCGAGCTTGCCCTCCGTGCCCACCTCGCGCGCCACCCGCGTCACTTCCGAGGCGAAGGAGTTCAGCTGGTCCACCATCACGTTGATGGTGTTCTTCAGTTCCAGGATTTCGCCCTTCACGTCCACCGTGATCTTCTTCGACAGGTCGCCATTGGCCACGGCCGTGGTCACGTCGGCGATGTTGCGCACCTGGCCCGTCAGGTTGCCGGCCATGGAGTTCACCGAGTCGGTCAGGTCCTTCCAGGTGCCGGCCACGCCTTTCACCTGGGCCTGGCCACCGAGCTTGCCCTCCGTACCCACTTCGCGCGCCACCCGCGTCACTTCGGAGGCGAACGATGACAGCTGGTCCACCATCACGTTGATGGTGTTCTTCAGTTCCAGGATTTCGCCTTTCACGTCCACCGTGATCTTCTTGGACAGGTCGCCATTGGCCACGGCCGTCGTCACGGCCGCGATGTTGCGCACCTGGCCGGTCAGGTTGGAGGCCATGAAGTTCACATTGTCGGTCAAGTCCTTCCAGGTGCCGCCCACGCCGGGCACGTAGGCCTGGCCACCGAGCTTGCCTTCCGTGCCGACCTCGCGCGCCACCCGCGTCACTTCCGAGGCGAAGGAGCGCAGCTGGTCCACCATCACGTTGATGGTGTCCTTCAGTTGCAGGATTTCGCCGCGCACGTCCACCGTGATCTTCTTGGACAGGTCGCCATTGGCCACGGCCGTCGTCACTTCCGCGATGTTGCGCACCTGCGAAGTGAGGTTGCCGGCCATGGAGTTTACGGAGTCGGTCAAGTCCTTCCACGTGCCGGCCACGCCCTTGACCTGGGCCTGGCCACCGAGCTTGCCCTCGGTGCCCACCTCGCGCGCCACGCGCGTGACCTCGGACGAGAACGACGACAGCTGTTCGACCATGGTGTTGGCCGTGGTGGCGGCCCGCAGGTACTGGCCCTTGAGCGGGTGGCCGTCCACTTCCAGCGCCATGGTTTGCGACAGGTCGCCCTTGGCCACGGCGCCGATCACGCGCGCCATTTCCGTGGTGGGGCGCACCAGGTCGTCGATCAGCGTGTTGACGGAGCTGATGATGGTGGCCCAGCCGCCCACCACGTTGGGCACGGCGGCGCGCTGGGTCAATCGGCCTTCGCGGCCCACCACCCGGCTCACTTCCACGACGGCCTTGACCATCTTCTCCTTGGTCTCGATCAGGTCGTTGAGCGTGTCGGCGATCTTGCCGGAGATGCCGGTCCAGTCGGACGGCATGCGGGCCGTGAAGTCACCTTTCTTGAGCGCCATCAGGGTGGCCAGCAGCAGCTTGACGTCGAGCTCCTCGCGCATGTCGGTCATGTCGTTCATGGAAGTTATCCTCTTGGTCTGGGAGGGTGGTTGGAACACGGCGCGCATGCCTGGCCGGCGGCGCCCGTGCGGTGGAGATGGTCGATCAGGTCGGCCGGTGGCATGGGCTGGCAATAGAGCTCGCCCTGGTAATAGTCGCAGCCCTGGGCCCGCAATTGTTCCAGTTGCTGTTCGTGATTGACGCCCAGCGCCACCACCTGCATGGCCAGCGCCCGCGCCAGGTGGATCATGGCGGCCACGATGTCGCTGCCGCCGTCCTCGCGGCCGATGGCGTGCACGAAGGCGTGGTCGATCTTGAGTGCGTCGAATTGCAGCTGCTTGCAGGTGGCCAGCGACGAGTGGGCGCTGCCGAAATGGTCGAGCGCGAGACGCACGCCCGCTTCGCGCAGCTGGCGTAGCAGGGACTGGGTGCCGTCGTCGGCGCCGGGCAGCAGCGTTTCGTTCAATTCCAGCGTGACGCTGCCTGCGCTCAAGCGCTGGCGTCTCAATATGGGTAACAGTTGCTGCGCCAGTTCCAGCTCCAGCCTGGGCGCGGCCAGGTTGAAGGCCACGCCAAGCAGCGCCGGCGGCGACGCCTGGCGCCAGCTGGCCACTTGGGCGCAGGCGTTGGCGATGACCCAGGCGTCGAGCCGGTCGAGCAGGGCGCGGTCGGGCACGCTGGGCAGGAACTGGTGCGCCGGGAGCAGGCCCAGGCGCGGGTGGCGCCAATACAGCAGCGCTTCCGCGCTGTGCACGGCGCCCGTCTCCAGCGCCACCTGCGGCTGGTAGCGCAATTCCAGCTGGTCTTCATCGAGCGCTTGCCGCAGTTCGCGCGTCCATTGTTCGCGCTCGCGCTCGCGCGTGTTGAGCTCCTCGTGGAAGAAGCGGATGCTGCAGCCCTTGTCCTGCTTGGCCTGGTACATGGCCAGGTCCGCATGGCGCATCAGGGTGCGGGCGCAGTCGCCATCCTGCGGATAGAGAGCGATGCCCACGCTGGGCACGCTGCGGATGCGGTGGCTGCCGATCACATAGGGGCGGGCGCCAGCCTGCTCGATTTTGCGCGCCACGCGGGCCGCGTTGGCGGCGGCCCGTTCACCCTCGATCAGCACCACGAATTCGTCACCGCCCAGCCGGGCCACCACGTCTGACACGCGCACGGCCGCCGTCAGCCGGGCCGCCACCTGGCGCAGCAGTTCGTCACCCACTTCGTGGCCATAGTGGTCGTTGACTTCCTTGAACTTGTCCAGGTCCAGGAACAGCAGCGCGAACTGGGTGCGGTGACGGTCGGCCGAGGCCACCGCATGTTCGAGCTGCTGGATCAATGAACGGCGGTTGACGAGATTGGTCAGCGCGTCACGCGTGGACAGTTCGCGCGCGCGTTGTTCGGCGTGCTTGCGTTCCGTGATCTCCGCTTCCAGTGCCTGGTTGATGCGCTCCAGTTCCTGCAGACGCTGCACCCGCAGGTCCTCGTTCAGGCGCGCCAGTTCCTCCGACTTCTGGCGCAGCTGGATGGTCTGTTTCGTCATTTCCACGAACACTTCCACCTTGGTTTGCAGGATCTGGGGAATCACGGGCGTGAACAGGTAATCGACGGCGCCTTTCTGGTAAGCCTTCAGGCGGTTCATCTCGTCGGCGTAGTGGGCCGTGATGAAAATGATGGGCACGCCAGCCGAACGCGGGTGGGAGTGGATCGCCTCGGCGGTCTCGAAGCCATCCATGTCCGGCATGTTGACGTCGAGCAAGATGACGGCGAACTCATGGCGCAACACCTGGCGCAACGCCTCCTTGCCGGAGCCGGCCGTCAAAAGCTGATAGCCGTGCTGCCGGGCCGAGTCCGCCAACAAGTTTTCCAAGGCAAACAGGCTGGCGGGATCGTCGTTGACAAGTAGCACTTTCGGAATAGGCACGGTGTCGCTGCATCGGAATGAGGTCGGCGCTTGTGAGTGAAAAGATACGCCGGTGCGCTTGGTAGTCAAGCGAAAAGCGGCGCCCGCAACCCGTTTGCAAGGCAATAGCCGCCCGTGGATTTCCTGAATGAAATAGCGTAACGGAAATTAAGGGGGCACAGCGCACGATAGGGACGCCGGTTGCTGGCTGACCCACACGGGCGCCGACCACAACAGCTTGCCGTCGTCCTGGGTCAGCCGGGCGTAGTAGAAGTGCTGGCCGGGGGCGGGCGTGAGGCTGGTGTCGGCCGTATGGGCCAGCTCGCTGACGGCGCCGTTGCGTCCAGGTACGCCTTCGATGATAGTCAGTTCGGCCACCGCGCGGCCCGGTGCGCCCGCGTAGCGCACGCTCAGGGCGAGCGGGCCGCAGTTGACGAAACGCTCGCCCATCAGGTGGCCATTGGCGGTCAATACGATTTGCGCCTGCTTGTCCATGGTGGCGAATACGCGGCGCGCGCGCAGGGCCGCCAGCAGGCTGGCGTTGTCGAGCGCGGTGCCGCTGGGCAACAGGATCGCGCTGCGGTTGCTGTACGAGGCGCCCCAGTTGGCGCAATGGTTGTCCTGGTCGGAGCTGAAGGCGACGTGGTAGCCAGCCTCCAGCAACTGGTCGCACACGGCTTCGTAGTTGCTGCGGTGGCTTTCGCTCTCGTCGGCGCTGTGCGAGAAGGCGCTGCTGTTCATCACTTCGCACAGGGCCATGACCTCGTCGCCATCGGGCGTGTAGGCCAGCGGGACGCCGTTCACCTTGAACTGGTCCGGGGCCGGATGGTTGAACTGGCCCAGCCAGCCGCGTGCGCGCATCAGGCTGTAGAGGCTGGCGTAGTCGTTTTTCGCCGTTGCCGTATCGGCCAGCAACTGGCCACTGGCGTTGCGCTCCCAGCCCAGCAGCTCGGGGCTGTTGAAGATGTTCAGGTGGCCACCGCTGGCGATCACGCCCCATTCCTGGCCGTAGATGGCGAGAAAGCCGGGGTGGCTGGCGTTGTAGGTGGTGGCGTCCTGCAAGCCGCGCTGGTACAGGGCGGTGGCCTGTTGCGGATCGGCGTCGGGGTTGGTGCCGTCCGAGCCGTCGTACATGTGGTTGTGCTCCGACGTCATGAGGAAATCGAGGCCATGGGCCTGGGCGTAGGCGTAGGCATCGGGCGGACCGAGCGCGGCGCTTTGCGGATCTTGCGCGCCCGTGCAATGGGCCAGGTCGCCGCCGCCGTCGCTGTGGTTGGTCTGGCTGTGCAGGTTGCCGTAGTACACGGTATAGGGGCGGATGTCGGCCTCGTCTGGCGCGGGCGGGCCGCTGGTCGCGGGCCGTGCCGCGCCGGTCGCCAGTGGGCGTAACGGGGGCAGGGCCTCCAGGGGCGTCGTCCCCAGCGCGATGGGCCACTGCTGCGTGATGATACTGGCGCCGGAACGCGCCCGCAGGCGCAAGCGGTAAGCACCTGGCGCGGGAACGCGGTGGGTGCCGCCGGCGCGGCCATCCCAATCAAGGCGGACAGTGAGCGGCTGTGCGCCGAGTTGGGCGGCGCCATGCCAGCGCCGCAGCACCGCGCCCGTGCGCGAGCGCAATTCCAGCTGCCAGGCGGCCCGGTGCCGCCGGCCCTGGTCCGGGTAATTCAGGTACACCGCGATGGTCCGGTGCGCGCCGGGGCCGGCACGGTAGGGCACGTCGAGCGTGGCGTCGAATTCGCGATGGTCGGGCTGTGCCTGTGTGCGCGCTGGTGTGCGTGGCGGCAGCGGCGCCGCGCTGGCCCATGCCATCGTGGCGCAGAGCAGGGCCGCGCAGCCACGTGACGCGACGGCCCGATGTACGCAACTGCGCGCTGGCGCGCTTCCCGTTAATATAGCGGCTACCTGCCGCGTGGCGGCTGCGCTCACGACTTTCTCCTTGCAACTGAAGAGTTAGAGTGCAAGGCGCCGCCGCCGGTTCCGCACAAGGCGCAGAATATCCAGCATGACTGTTGATATATGTCGTAAGGCGGAAAACTGAAGCTGGCTTTTGCAGGAAAACGTGGTTACCCGACGTCATTAATAGTATGCTGCTGTGATGCAAATTTCTTTCGATCAGGCGTCCTGGCCAGGCTGTCATTGCCTGCTTTTCTTCAGACATAAAGTGATGGACGATGCGCACATTGGTTAAGCTGGGGAAGGCACTGACGAGCTCGCGCATGCTGATCTGGGGCGTGGGCTTGTCGCTGGCGCTGGCGGTCGGCATGACGCTGTACGCGGCCGCCCTGAAGACCGTGGAGGATGACGCCGAGCAGCGCTTCCAGAACCTGACCCGCAGCACCCAGTACAGTATTTCAGCCCGCGTCAAATCGTATTCCGACCTGGTGCGCGGCCTGGTGGCGCTGTTCCAGACCACGGACAACCTGAGCCGCCTGCAGTTTCACCAGTATGTGGCCAGCCTGGACTTGCCGCAGCATTTCACGGCCATCGAGGCGCTGACGTGGGCGCCGCTGGTGACCGATGCCCAGCGCGACGCGTTCGTGGCGGCCGTGCGGGCCGACCGCAGCCTGGAGCCGCAAGGCTATCCCAAATTCGACATCAAGCCGCCCGGCCGCCGCGCCCATTACGCCGTGCTGACCTATCTGGAACCGACCGCGCTGGCCCAGGAGAAGATGGGCGTGGACATCGCCGCCAACCCCGCCATCGACCGCGCCATGGAACTGTCGCGCGACAACGGCCAGGTGGGGGCGTCGGGCCAGCCCATCGTCGTCAACCAGCCCACGCCCCACATCGGGCTGGGCATGCGCCTGCCCGTGTACCGGCGCGGCATGCCGGTGACGGACGTGGTCAGCCGGCGCGCCGCCTATCTCGGCACGGTGGGCATCGGCTTCAGCGTGCCCAAGCTGGTGCAGGGCGCCATCGACGAAATGGCCGTGCGCCAGGTGCACCTGACCCTGTACGCGGACGGCAGCACCGACGTCGAGCAGCGCCGCCTGGTGATCGAGAAGACGGACCGGCTGCTGTTTAACGACAACGGTTCCATGCAGCCCAGTGTGCTGCCCGCGGGCCACGAGGCTGAATTCTTCCAGTCCGTGCTGCCGATCGACTTCAACGGCGCCTTGTGGAAGGCGCATTTCGTCGTGCGCAAGGCCGACTTGCTGACCGTGTTCGACACGTATTTCCCCAGCATCGCCCTGGTCACGGGCTTCGCCGGCACGATGCTGATCTACGGCTACTTCTTCATGCTGTATTCGTCGCGCCGCAGCGCCATCAAGCAGCGCTTGCTGCTCGACACCGTGCTCAACAACGTGGACGCCCGCGTCTACATGAAGAGCCAGGACCGTCGCTACATTTATGCCAACGCCAAGGTGGCGCAAGTGATGGGCTTGCCCGCGCAGGACATCATCGGCAAGGAAGACCGCGAACTGATGCCGGCCCAGGCCGCCGACGCGGCCTGGGCCGACGACCGTTCCGTGATCGCCGACAACGTCAAGCGCGCCGGCGAGGAACAGTACACGGACAGCGACGGCAATGTGCACCACTTGTGGACGGTGAAGGTGCCGGTGGAGATCGACCGCGCCGAAACGGCCGTCATCGCGCTGTCGACCGATGTGACGGAGCTGCATAAGCTGAAGGAACAGGCCGACGCGGCCAACCAGGCCAAGAGCGATTTCCTGTCCAACATGAGCCACGAGATCCGCACGCCGATGAACAGCATCATCGGCATGGCCCATCTGGCGCTGAAAGCCGTGAGCGACCCCAAGCAGCGCGATTACCTGAGCAAGATTTTCCACTCCAGCCAGCATTTACTGGGCATCATCAACGACATCCTGGACTTTTCCAAGATCGAGGCCGGCAAGATGGAACTGGAAGTGGCCGACTTCGCGCTCGACACGCTGCTCAGCAATATTTCCAGCCAGCTAGGCGAGAGCGCCGCCCGCAAGGGGCTGGAGCTGGTCTATGAAATCTGGCCGGGCCTGTCGCACCAGTTGCGCGGCGACCCCTTGCGGCTCGAGCAAATCCTCCTTAACTTCACCAATAACGCCATCAAGTTCTCCGAAAATGGCAAGATCCACATCCGCGCCCGTCCCGTGGAGGATCGCGACAACGCCACCCTGGTGCGTTTCGAAGTGCAGGACGAGGGCATAGGCATGACGCTGAGCCAGATGGGCAGCCTGTTCCAGTCGTTCCACCAGGCCGATACCTCGACCACGCGCAAGTACGGCGGCACGGGCTTGGGCCTGGTGATCAGCAAGCAACTGGCCGAACTGATGGGCGGCACCGTGGGCGTGGAGAGCCGGCTGGGCGAGGGCAGCACGTTCTGGTTCACGGCGCGGCTGGGCAAGGGGACCAGTTTCCTCGAACCCAACGACGGCGCCGTGCTGCCCGATGTGCTCGACAGCATCCGGGGCGCGTCCATCCTCTTGGTCGAGGACAACGTATTCAGCCAGCAAGTCGGCCAGGAATTGCTGGAGGACGCGGGCGCCATCGTGGCCGTGGCCAACAACGGCAAGGAAGCCATCGACATGCTGCTGCGCAAGCGCTACGACTGCGTGCTGATGGACGTGCAAATGCCGGTCATGGACGGCTTTGAAGCCACGCGTCTGATCCGCTCCGATTCCCGCTTGCAAGCCACCCTGGTGATCGCCATGACGGCCAATGCCGGCCGTGAAGACCAGCGCCGCTGCATCGAAGCGGGCATGGATGAGTTCGTCACCAAGCCGATCGCTCCCCAGTTGCTGTTTAACGTGTTGTCAAAATGGATGAACCAGCGGGCGCGGGCGGCCGGCCCGCTCGCCTTGGCCGACCCACCGGCCGCCAGGCTGGTGCCGGACGTGGCCTTGCCTGTCCCGGCCGCGAGCACGACGGCCGGCACGGCTAGTCCGGCAAACACGGCTAGCCCTGCCGGCGTTGCCGCCGGTACCGCCAGCAAGGCGTTGCTGACGGCGCCGCCGGCTACCGCCGGGGTTGCGGCCGGCGTGGGGGCTGTGCCCGCCGTGCCACTTCCCGCGTCCACGCCGGCCGGCAGCCCCGTTGCGGCCGCTGCCGACGCCGCTGCATCGCCCATCAGTCCGGCCGCCGCGAGCCGCGGTCCGGCGATGACCGGCGCCGCCCAGGCTGCCAGCGCCGATTCCGCCACCATGGGCCTGCCAGCCGGCGCAACATCCGTAGCGCCCCCGGTCGATGGTGTCAATGCACCGGCCGTGCCAGCATCCGGCCAGGCCACCCCGGCGCCGCAGGCCGATGAGGCTGAGATGTTCGACCTGGCCGCCCTGGGCCAGACTTTCGGCAACAAGCCGGACAAGATGCGCAAGTATGCGATGCTGTTCCTGGATTCGGCCCGCGATGGCATGGTGGAAGTGGACGCGGCGCTGGCTCAGGGTGACCTGACGCAACTATCGGAACTGGGGCACCGCATCAAATCGTCCGCCCGCGCCGTGGGGGCCATGCGCTTTGGCAACCTGTGCCTGGCGTTGGAGCAAATGCGCAAGGAACCCGATGCCGCACGGGCGCGTCAACTGGTGGGGCAAATGCACGCCATGTTGGCGCAGCTCAATGAATTGGTGGCGCAGGAGTTGCTTGCGTTGGCGGCGGACTGAGCCAGATCATGATGCGCCGCACCGACGGCGGCGCATAGCCGTTAAGGACGGCAGCCGGGCATGGGTTGCGGTGCCGGCGACATGAACGTCACCGCATCGTTGCAGATCAGGTAAGCCAACTGCCATTTCCCTTGATTATTGCCGGCCACCTTGGCCGTGTGCAGCAGCACGCGAGCACCCTCATAATTGCGCAGCAAGCGCACGACGGCCCGGCCATTGGGATTGGTATCCTGGCGTGGCGTGAGTTCGACCGTCAGATCGCCCAGTGATTCGACCACCGTTTTGCTGTAGGGTGGGGCGTCCAGTTCCAGCGTCTTGCCGGCGATGCCGGTACCCTGGATGGAGATGGAAAAGTGCGGCGGCGGCATGTCCTCGACGCCACGGGCCTGGGCAGCGGCCGCAGCCACGCCCAGCGCAAAAATAAGGCAAACTCCTGCGGGACGTATCGACATGCGGCACTCCGGAAACATGATGGCGCAAATGGTACTGCATCTTGCTGCATGGAATTCTCTCCAAATATTGCGTCGTTCCGCTTGCTGCCTGCCGCAGAATAGTTCAGCAGAACCTGGTCTCGCCGCCTATAATCTGTTTGATAATAGATGAATGTTTATGCAATAGTGCTTATTTGGGAAGCTGTATGACGCGTTACGCATGTATGTTACGGGGCATCAACGTCAGTGGTCAGCGCAAGATCGCGATGAAGGAACTGGTCGGCGTCTGCCAATCACTTGGTTTCACCAAGGTTGAGAGCTATCTGCAGAGTGGCAATATCGCCCTGAATAGCGAACTCGATGCGGTGGCACTGGAAACGACCCTGGAACGCGCTATTTGCCGCGAGTTCGGGTATGCCGACGTTGATGTGCTGGCCCGCACCGCAGCGGAGATCCAGGCGGCTATCGACGCGGTGCCGGCCGCCTGGAAGGGGCGCGACACGGCGACCCTGTATTTCACCTTCCTCAAGGCGGAAGGTGACGCCACCGTAGAGCGCGGCAGCTTCCTGCCCGATGAATTCTCCATCGGCGAAAAAGTGGTCTATGTGCATTGCCCTGGCGGGTATGGAAAGACCAAACTGAATAACAGCTATTTTGAGCGGGTGCTGAAATTGCGCGCCACCACACGCAACTGGAATACCACCACCAGACTGTACGAACTGGCACGCGGCTAAGGAGCGTGTTGTGGTCCGGCTCCCTCGGCCAATGGCATCAATTCCAATGGAGGAGTCAGCATGACACGCGTTCGAGTTGAAAGTTTCACGATTTCCATCGATGGCTATGGAGCGGGCCCGGATCAGGATCTCGATAATCCGCTCGGCGTAGGGGGCCGGGATTTGCATCAGTGGATGGTCCCAACGCGCACATTCCAGCGCGCACACGGACTGGGAGAGGGCACGACTGGCGTCGACGAGGATTTCGCCGCGCGGGGCTTCCAGAATGTCGGTGCGTGGATTCTGGGGCGAAACATGTTCGGGCCGGTTCGCGGCCCCTGGCCTGATTTGTGCTGGCAGGGCTGGTGGGGGAATAACCCGCCCTATCATGTACCCGTCTTCGTCCTGACCCACCACCCACGCCCATCACTCCAGATGGAGGGCGGCACGACGTTCCACTTCGTCACAGGCGGCATACACGAAGCGCTGGACCGGGCTCGCCAGGCTGCGAATGGCAAGGACGTGCGCATTGGTGGCGGGGCTTATGTGATCCGGCAATATCTACAGGCGGCGCTCATCGATGAATTGCATATCGCGATCTCTCCCATTTTGTTGGGCCGGGGCGAACCATTGTTCGAAGGCCTGGACCTGCGGGCGCTCGGATACGAGTGCGTCGAATTTGTCGGAACGGAAAAGGCGACCCACGTCGTGCTTCGGCGCCGGTAATGGACGAATTGACGTTATCTCCTGCTTGCGGCAAGCGGCGGACCTCAAGGAAGCACCACGCGCGCGAAAACTCAGAAAAGTGTACCAATGGCTCTTGAATCGACGACGAAAATCGCGTTTTCGCATCGCTTCCAGTCCTCGGATGTCAGCCACTCTTCGTAGGCAGCGGCATCGAGGGTTTTCTTATTTCGTGCGTCCAGCTGGGTGCAGAGCCGGGCGACCATTTCTGCCTCCAACGGATGTTGGAGATAAAAGGTCGCCGTATGGTCAGGCACATTGTCGGCAACGGTTGCGCGTTGCTCATCACACGCACTAAAGAGCAATACCATACTGTACAGCACGATTCTTCGCAGACTAAGCACGTTATCGCCACTTGCACTATTACAAGCTCGAAGTTGAAATGTAACGTATTGTAACCAAAGTGTCGGAGGCGACGCATTACCAAGTAGTAATGTCCAGTTTGACTAAAGCGCGTTACCGATGAAATTACCTCAGTTCGTGGGAATTTGTGACTTTTTCATTTTGGCAAGCTGGTATCCTGTGCCCTTTGACCCAAGCAGGCCAGTCGCTGCCGGAGGAGAAGTTGGCATGCGCTCAATTTTTGACTGTAATCGAGTTCAATTTTTAGGCGCGGCACTTATTATTTGGGCCGCATTGGTGGTTTTATATGCCTTGATTTATTTTTCCTCGAATATATTTTTTGGTACGGGGGATGGCCGATGGGATACATATGGACTAGTCGTTGCCATTCTCTCGCTACCCTATGCTATTGCCATGCTTCTTGTGAATATATTTTGCGTCTTTAGGGGCGAAGAAGGCTATGACTAACGTCAGTTTTGGCGGGTGGATACATCACTGGGAGGGGCTGGAGGCTATTTTCGGCCAATTGCAGACGTACGGATTATCGAAAGTAAAATTAAATGAATAAAATGCGAGTCGCTTTAATTGCCGTTATAAAACGTCAATTTCGGATGGTTTTATTGGTGTTCGTAATTAACGTTGGAATTAAATATTGGTGCGATGGACAACTAACGCTAGCAAGCTGTGTCGCGATCATGTTCGGAATCTTTCTGGTCGCTCTCTTGTATGCCGTAGCTGAAATATATTGGATTAATAAGAAAAAATAAATCTGCGCTTCTTGATGTAGTTTCCGATATTTCTGATATCGGCCAGGAGCTATCTGTGGCGTTTGACAGGGATTGATATGCGAGCGGAAATTCGAAGGCTAATCGATTTGGACACGTTGCCTAGCGAAGACGAAGGCGACGTCGACAGACTCCGCAAATACGAGATCGAATATCGCGCAATCAAACGGCCCGTTACCGACGAAGAGGCAATTGCGCTGCTGAGTCTTTTTGGCGAAGATGGGTGTTTCGGCCTCGCCTCATCGCTGATGTGCTTGATAGAGACTGCACCAGGCTGGCCAATTAAAGAGCGCCTAAATGGCTCTACGAATCCCTGGGTCCTCGAAATGAGAAATCGAGCCATCCGTGGAGGCGTCTTGCGAGATGAAGAATAGGTCACAGTTCGGCAAGAGCGGACGGCCGTATTTTTAGGAAAAAATGAAATGCCTTCAAAAGTAAGCTGGCCCAATGACGCAGATGGGGATGTTTTTCGTAGAATGCAGAAAAGTGGGTTTGACTTCGATAAGGCTGTCGATATCGACTTTAATGTAGATTTTGATGCGTGGCCACCTTCCGAAGAACTAGTGAGTATGCTTCGGTCGCAATTTAAGAATGTGAAGATTTATTCCCCTGACTCGAGTGGCGACGGATATTTCCAATTCGTCTTAAATGCTGTGCCAACGTACGAATTAGTTATGTCTATCCAAAAATCCATCTCTGAAATGGCGGTCCGGTTCGGGGGGGGTGAATCATGGGGCGTGCTGCAATGAGTCTGATAGCGGCCAAGAACGGTCATTCAGAATAAAATTAGCTGGTAAAAAGGAATTTATGAAAAACCGAATTATAGCGTTTCTGTTGGCATTAAGTTTTACTTCGGTACTATTGACATTTATTGTTTTTGTTTCGATGAAATCTTTAAATTGGTTGTTTCAAGTTAGTCAGAGTACATTGGTTGCTTTCTCGACATTAAGTGTGTCCGTGTTATGCATTTCAGTTTTCTTGAGAAGAAAATATAAACCTTGACCGAATCCGGCCAGCAGCTGTCCTTAATTTTTGGAAGCGATCTAATGACAAAAATTCTGGCAATCCTTATTCTCTCGTCTGGCTTTAACGTAGCTGTTGAAACGAAGGATGGCTTTGTGGAGCGTTCATTTCAAAATACGCGTGAAGGCGTCAGTGATTTTCTGACCTTTGCAGAACCGTATGTGAAGTCCGAAAACCTAAAATTTTGTGCTGTTTCCACGATTGATGACTCGGGGGCGGTTATGCAATGGGTAGCTGAAAGCGGCCTGCGAGTTGGCTTTTTGACGTACCCGACCTACCTGGAATACACAAACGATGAAAAATCCGACCTGAACTCCGCAGCGACAGTAGCAAATGCTTGTGTCGCTCGATATGTCATTATCAAATGACGGTGTACGGCCATTAACAGACGTTGAGAAGCAAACGAAATATAACCCAGTGGATGAAATCTTGAACCTAGGGCCTGAATTCATCTTTGGGCTGCATGAAATCAAATGGTTTTCGCACTGTGGCGAAGTGCCTCCCACGTTGCCCTTTGAGCCCATCGCTTTTGCATCGCAGTCGCAGGCAATGGAGAGTGCCTTTGATCTTTGCTGGGAAAACACTACGCTCGAAGCCAGAAATAGGCTTACTGAATTTCTTCATAAGAACCACAGTTCGGAGTACGCCAATTGGAATGAGATAGCTCGTGAAATCAAACGCTTTGTCATTGAGCCGCTGGTTTCTCGACATTGGCAGCCATATGCTTACAAGCATGGGCTTGCTAAAGTGTTTGTGGATTGTGTAAGCTGGGACGTGCTTGGAGCATGCATGGAAAATGCGTATCGACTATGTGCATCCCCGACGTCGTTCTTCCTGCCATTATTGAGCGTCTACAAAGCTGGCCATTTTCCTTGTGGATGGATCGAGGGGAATTACCCTGAAGGGCGATTGGTAATTTGGTAGCTATGCCCTACCATACAATCCAACGGATGCCTTACAGCTCCGCTGGTCGTGCATGGAGATGCCACAGGCAGAGTTCGGCCATTGGCTGCCCCTTTTTTTTTGAAAACTCTGAGGATGAAATAGATTGAAGCGTGCTTTGTTCCTCTGCTCCCAGAATCGTCTGAGAAGTCCGACAGCCGAGCAGATTTTCGCAAGCTGGCCAGATGTCGAAACAGACTCTGCAGGGCTCGGTGGTGATGCGACCGTGCCGCTTTCCACCGAACAGATAGAGTGGGCGAACATCATATTTGTAATGGAGAAGACTCATCGAAATCGTCTCTCGTCCAAATTTCGCTCTTATCTGAATGGGAAGCGCATCATCTGTTTGGACATCCCTGATGACTATGAGTTTATGCAGCCGGAGCTTATTAAGCTGCTTGAGGTAAAGGCAGGCAAGTTCTTACGTTAGTCTCTTGCCGGCCAGAAGCCGCCCTATAAATTTCCTGATAATCCTGACCGTTCGAAAGCAATGAATATACCCAAGACAGTGATAATAGGCGTGTTCAGTGCTGTGGTAAATCCTCTCATCGCCTTTATCGTACACACTGCCTTTGAGAATTTTTCTGGTTCAGCTCAGTGGCTCGTTGTCGTCATGATTGGACTGTCAACAGGGATGTTGGAAGGGATCTTTATCGGACGACCGTGGCATAGAACTATCGGCATTGGTACTTTTATCGGCACACTGATATTGTGGTCGCCTGTAGTGATGGCCACATACGGATTTGCTTTACTGGCGCTTCCCTTGTTGGCCACCTTTGCTGTGCTTGTTTGGTTCGGTACTAAGCTTGGAAATAATCTGCGGGCGAAAGTGTCTGCTGTGCGATGGTAGTCTTGTCGTGTCACGGCCAAGAGCAGACTGTCGAGCAATCCAAAAAAATTGGGATTGCAACAAAATATAGTGGGTAATCAACTGATCCGAAACATGTACGCTACTCTTTCCCACCGTCGAAAGAGAACGCCTGTGGTTTTGGGCGTGTTTATATCAACACTAATCCATGGCGCCGTATGGGTTTTACTTAATCTACGTCAGGTCGATGTCTGTGTTCATCATAAGCGTGCCATGGCCCTCCCGTCTTCTGCCATGGTTTATATTAAACCGCAACCTAGCTAGCCCCGCCATGTATCAGCTGTCAAGTCCACCAGACCAAAGGCGACATTTTTGGCATCCCGGCATTCCCCCAAGCGAAAACAAGAGCTCCCCGACTTGACGTATGAAGCGGACACGCGGGTCCCTCATATGAAGACGATCGAAGCGGCAGTGCCGAATGTGACGGATACGCTACATGCAGAAACTCCAACTGAAACACCGGCACGACTGGATATTGAAGAACTTAGAGCGTTTGCGAGGCGAGAAATGGAACGACAGGGTGTCCGATCAGGTCACGCCGCCCAAAAGCAAGAACCGGGTGCCTTAGCGGCTGATGTTGGGCAAGAAACGCTTGAACGAGCGAGGCGTCCGAAGTGTGACAACGATTACAAACCTAAAGTCGGATCGGTTGAATTTAGTGGTTTAATGAAACTGCCGTTTCTTTTGCGGGGAGCACTCTCCGATAAGGGTTGTAAATGGTAAGACTTTGTTCTTGTTTTTCGCAGTGACTACTTTGGGGTGCGGATTCAATAATAAATGCGAGGGTCCGTTTCGGGGCGTATGCAGCCCCATCCATATTCGATGAAATGCAGCCGCAGCGAAATAAAAACGAAGATCAGGCGATAAAGCCCGTGCGGTCCGTTTCCCTGCCAGCCGCCATGCTTGCTAATCCCGGCAAGCATCGCCATACCAAAAAAGCCAAACTAAACCGCACTCAAGGGGCTGCGCGCTGGCGCGCCAACGGCGATAATGCGCATGGCGCCAGTCCGGCGCGCCACGAAACGGAGCCCCATGCAATCGAGCATCACCCCCGGCCTGCTTATCCTGCACGGCAACCAGATGGAACAACTGCGCGCGGCCGTGTTCCAGTGGCTGCGCAACCATCCGCTGGGGCCGCTGGAACAGGACATCTTCCTGGTCCAGTCGAACGGCGTGGCCGAGTGGCTCAAGATCGCGCTGGCCGAGGAATTGGGCGTGTGCGCTGCCACCCGCGTGGCGCTGCCGGCCCGCTTCCTGTGGGATACCTACCGCGGCATGCTGGGACGCGAGCGCGTGCCGGCCCTGTCGGCCTTCGACAAAGGCCCGCTCACCTGGCGCCTGATGCGCCTGCTTCCCACGCTGCTGGGCCAAGCCGTCTTCACGCCGCTGCGCCACTTCCTGGCCGACGGCGAGGCTGAGCGCCGTCTCCAATTGGCCGAGCGGCTGGCCGACCTGTTCGACCAATACCAGGTGTACCGCGCCGACTGGCTGGAGGACTGGGCCGCCGGCCGCGACCAGTTGCGCAGCGCGCGCGGCGAGATTGCACCGCTGCCGCCCGACCAGTGCTGGCAAGGCCAGTTGTGGCGCGCCGTGATGGCCGACGTGGCGCCGGAGGAGCGTGGCCTGGGCCGCGCCACCGTGCACACGGAATTCGTGCGCGCCACCGCCGCCGGCGCCACGCCGGCCGGTCGCCTGCCGCGCCGCATCGTGCTGTTCGGCGTGTCGGCGCTGCCGTACCAGAGCTTGCAGGCGCTCGCTTCGCTGGCGCGCCACACGCAGGTGCTGCTGGCCGTGCCCAATCCGTGCCAGTTCTATTGGGGCGACATCATCGAAGGGCGCGACTTGCTGCGCGCCGCCCACCGTCGCCAGCAACTGCGCAATGGCCAGGACCTGGGCCAGATTCCGCTGGAAGAACTGCACGCGCACAGCCATCCACTGCTGGCAAGCTGGGGACGCCAGGGGCGCGATTTCATCCGCATGCTGGACGAATTCGATGCCGAGGCGGCCGCCGCGGCCGAAGCGCAGGGCGCGGACGGCAGCGCGCCGCTGCGCGTCGATCTGTTCAGCGATGGCGAGGCCGACACCCTGCTGGGCCAGGTGCAGGCGGCCGTACGCGACCTGCTGCCGCTGTCCGAGCATCCGCACCGGCCGCCGCCGGACGCGGACCGTTCAATTGAATTCCACATCGCCCACAGCGTACAGCGCGAGGTGGAGGTGCTGCACGACCAGTTGCTGGCCATGTTCGCCGCTGGCGCAGAGACGGACATGCCGCTGCGCCCGCGCGATGTGGTGGTGATGGTGCCCGACATCGACACCTGTTCCGCCGCCATCCACGCCGTCTTCGCGCAGCACAAGCGCAGTGACCCGCGCTACATTCCGTTCGAGATCGCGGACGTGAAGGACCGCAGCGTCAATCCGCTGCTGGTGGCGCTGGAATGGCTGCTGCGCCTGCCGCAGCAGCGCTGCCGCCAGAGCGAAGTGCGCGATCTGCTGGACGTGCCGGCGCTGGCCCGGCGTTTCGGCCTGGGTGCCGAAGATCTGCCCACGCTGGGCCTGTGGATCGAAGGCGCCGGCGTGCGCTGGGGCCTGGACCAGGCCCACCGCGATGGCCTGGGCCTGGGCTCGGCCGGCGAGCAGAATGCGTGGATCTTCGGCGTGCGCCGCATGCTGCTCGGTTACGCCAGCGGCGATGGCGCCAGTTTCGCCGGCATCGAACCGTATGCGGAAGTGGGCGGCCTCGATGCCGCGCTGGCCGGCTCGCTGGCGCAACTGGTGGAAGCGCTGCTGCACTGGCGCGCGTTGCTGGCCCAGTCCCGCTCCCCGGCCGACTGGGGCGTGCAGGCGCGCGCGCTGCTGGCTACCTTCTTCGATGGCGCCGAGGAGACTGACCGCCTCACCCTGGCCCAGCTCAGCGACACGCTCAACCACTGGCTCACCACGTGCGAGGCGGCCGGCTTCGATGAAGCCGTGCCGCTGGCGGTGCTGCGCGAAGCGTGGCTGGGCGCCTTGGACGAGCCCACGCTGGACCACCAGTTCGTTTCCGGTGGCGTCACCTTCTGCACGCTGATGCCGATGCGCGCCGTGCCATTCCGCGTCGTGTGCCTGTTGGGCATGAACGATGGCGACTTCCCGCGCCGTGCGCCCAAGGCCGATTTCGATTTGCTGGCGCAGCCGGGCATGGCCCGCCCCGGCGACCGTTCGCGCCGCGACGACGACCGCTACCTGATGCTGGAGGCTTTGCTGGCCGCGCGCGACAAACTGTACGTGAGCTGGGTCGGCCGCAATGTGCGTGACAACAGCGAGCAGCCGCCATCGGTGCTGGTGTCGCAATTGCGCGATTACCTCGTCAATGGCTGGGGGCTGGACCTGCGCGCGCGCACCACGGAGCACGCGCTGCAACCGTTCAGCCGCCGTTATTTCGAAGCAGGGGGCTTGCTCACCTACGCCGGCGAATGGCGCGTTGCCCATACCGACAGTGATGCGCGGCAGGAGGCGGCCGCGCTGCCACCGTTCGAGATCGACGACAAATACCGGCTCAAGCTGTCCGCGCTGGCCAATTTCATGCGCCAGCCGGTGCGTTATTTCTTCCGCCAGCGGCTGGGTGTGATCTTCGGCGACGCGACGCTGGTGGGCGAGGACGAGGAACCGTTTTCGCTCAACGCACTGGAACGCTATCTGCTCGAAGACGTGATGCTGGACGACGAGGGCGCCGACACGGAACAGCTGGACGAGGTGCGCGATCATCTGGCCGCCCGCGCCGAACGGCTGGCGCGCGAAGGCGTGCTGCCGATAGGCCTGATCGGCCAGCAGTGGCAGCGCCAGCTGGTCGACGCGCTGGTGCCGGTGCGCTGCGCATGGCTCACGCTGCGCCAGCACTATCCGCAAGCGGCGCCCAAGCTGGCGCTGAACCTGGAATTGTCCGGCGTGCCGCTGGACGACTGGCTGGACCAGTTGCGCAGCAACGGCCAGGACACGGTCTGGCTCACCCAGATGTCGTCCAAGGTGACGGACAAGGGCGGACAGCCACGCGGCGACAAGCTGATCCCCATGTGGCTGCGCCAGTTGGCGGCGGCGGCGGCCGGCACGCCCGTCACCGGCTACCTGGTGGCGCGCGACGCCATCGTGGCCATGGCGCCGCTGGAGCAGGGCGCGGCGCTGCAAACGCTGCGCGACCTGGTCAGCATCTGGCGCGACGGCATGCACCGTCCGCTGCCCACGGCGTGCAAGACGGCGCTGGCCTTGATGCAGGGCGGCGACCCGCGCGCCGTGTATGACGGCGGCTTCGATGTCGATGGCGAGAACGCCGACCTGTGCCTGGCGCGCCTGTGGCCGGATTTCGCCGCGCTGGAAGCCGAGGAATTGTGGGCCGATTGCGCCCAGGCCCTGTATGGCCCGCTCGCCGCATGGCTCAAGGATCACATTTCGGTCGAACCGATCACGCCCGATGGGGAACACGCATGACGCAATTGCTGGCACCTTTGACTTTTCCCCTGCACGGCGCGCGCCTGATCGAGGCCAGCGCCGGCACCGGCAAGACGTGGACCATCGCCGCGCTGTACCTGCGGCTGGTGCTGGGCCATGGTGGTGACGATGGCTACCTGCGTCCGCTGCTGCCGGCCGATATCCTCGTGATGACCTTCACGCGCGCGGCCACCCGCGAGCTGTCGAACCGCGTGCGGGAACGGCTGGTGGAGGCGGCCGCCTATTTCCGCGGCCAGTCGGACCAGCGCGACGACTATCTCGACGCGCTGCTCGACTCCTACCCCGACCACACGGCGCGCCAGCAAGCGGCGCACCGCCTGATGCTGGCGGCCGAGACGATGGACGAAGCGGCCATCTTCACCATCGACGCGTGGTGCCAGCGCATGCTGCGCGAGCACGCATTCGACAGCGGCAGCCTGTTCGACGAGGAACTGGTGAGCGATGAGCAGACCCTGTTCGACGACGCGGCCCACGACTACTGGCGCCAGCAGGTTTATCCGCTCGACGCGCATGGGCTGGAAGCGCTGCTCGCTTGCTGGGGCGATGTGGAGGCGCTCAAGAAGTCGGTGCGCGAATTGGCCAGGCGGGCCGACATTGATGGCGACGAGGGCAGGGAAGCGCTGGCCAGCTTGATCGCACGCGGCCTGCGCGAGCAGCAGGCCACGCTGGCGGCGCTCAAGCAGGACTGGCACGCGCGCGCCAATCGCATGGAACAGTGGATCGCGGCCCAGCGCGAGGCCAGTCCCAAGTGCTTCAACGGCAACAAGATGCGGGCCAATTCGCTGGTGGCCTGGTTCGACGGCCTGCGCGCATGGGCCCAGTCGCCATTGCAGGTCATGCCCGAACTGTCGGAGGCAGGCTGGAAACGGCTCACGGCCGACGGCATCGCGGATGCGTTCTCCAAGGATTATGTGGCCGAAATCCCTGACGATTTCGACGCCCTCGCACCGCTGCAGCAGGCGCTGGCGGCCATCGTTCCGCTGTCGCACGCGCTGTACCGCCATGCGGCGGCCAGCGTGGCGCGGCGCATGGCGGAACTCAAGCGGCGCAACCGCCAGTTCGGTTTCGCTGACATGCTGGACCGGCTGAACGCCGCGCTGCAGGGCGAGAACGCGGAGGCGCTGCGCAAGCGCATCACGGAGCAGTATCCGGTGGCGATGGTGGACGAATTCCAGGACACGGCGCCCAACCAGTACGAAATCTTCAACCTGTTGTACCGCGTGGCGGACAACGACCGCCGCCTGGGCCTGTTCCTGATCGGCGATCCCAAGCAGTCGATCTACGGCTTCCGTGGTGCCGACATCCACAGCTACCTGTCGGCGCGGCAGGCCACCACGGGCCGCCATTACCAGCTGGGCACCAACTTCCGCTCCACGGCCGGTGTGGTCGATGCCGTCAACCGCCTGTTCCTGCACGCGGAAGGCGATGGGGCGTCCGCCGGCTTCCCGCGCGGCGCGTTCCGCTTCCGTAAGGACGGCGTCAATCCGCTGCCGTTTGAGGCCGTGGGCGCGCGCGGGCGCGAGGAGCGGCTGGTCAACGTGGCAGGCGAGGTGCCGGCCATGGCCGTGTGCTGCACGGCCATGCCGGACATGCGCAAGGAAGGCTACCTGGACTTTTTCGCCCATCACTGCGCTGAGCACATCGTGGCCCAGTTGAACGACGCGCGGGCCGGCTTCGATGGCCCCAAGGGTTTCCTGCGGCTGCAGCCGGCCGACATCGCCGTGCTGGTGCGCGACCGCAGGGAGGCGGCCGCCGTCCGGCGCGCGCTGCAACGGCGCAACGTGGCCAGCGTTTACCTGTCCGACAAGGATTCCGTGATCGACAGCGACGAGGCGGCCGACGTGTTGCGCTGGCTGTCGGCACTGGCCAATCCGCTCGACGGCGCGCTGGCCCGCGCTGCCTTCGCCACCCGCACGGCCGGTCTGCCGCTGGCGGAGTTGGCGCGCCTCACCTCGGACGAGCTGGCGTGGGAGGAGCGGGTGGAGCAGCTCAAGGCGCTGCACATCGTCTGGCAGCGCCAGGGTGTGCTGGCCATGCTGCGCCGCTTTATCCACGAACTGGGGCTGCCGGCAGCACTGCTGGCGCAGGCCGGCGGCGAACGGCGTCTGACCAACCTGCTGCACCTGGCCGAACTGCTGCAATCGGCCAGCCGCCAGCTCGATGGCGAGCAGGCGCTGATCCGCTGGCTGGCCGAGCAGATCGACGGCGGCACGGACGGTGGCGATGAACGTGTGCTGCGTCTGGAAAGCGATGCGGAACTGGTCAAGGTGGTCACGGTTCACAAGTCCAAGGGCCTCGAATATCCGCTCGTGTACCTGCCGTTCGCCGTCACGGCGCGCAAGGTCGAGCGGCGCAACCGCAGCTTCTTCGAATACACGGACGACGCCGGCCAGCGCCAGATCGACCTCGCCCTGACAGACGACGCGCTGGAAGCGGTGGAGCGGGCCCGCATCGAGGAGGATTTGCGCTTGCTGTACGTGGCGCTCACGCGCGCCCGTCATGCGCTGTGGCTGGGCGTGGCCGCGCTGGCCGGCCGCAAGGCGGGCGAGAACACCTTGCACGAGTCGGCGCTCGGTTATCTGTTGACGGGCGGTGAGAGCCTGCCAGCCGACTTGCTGCTGGAGCGGTGGCGGCACCTGGCGGGCGACTGCGCCGCCATCGCCGTGCGCGCGCTGGAACCGGACCGGCAGTTCACGCTGCTGAACCGCGTCGAGCAGCGTCCGCCGCTGCTGGAAACGGCGCCGTACACGGGCAGGTTCGAGCGCGACTGGTCGGTGGGCAGTTTCAGTTCGCTGGCGCGGCGCACGGGGCCGGCCAACGCGCCCGTGCCACGCCACGCCCTGCAGGAAAAGCTGCTGGAAGCGGAGGACAGTCCCGCCGTGGTGCGCACGGAGGATGCACCCTGGCACCGTTTTCCTCGCGGTTCCGTGCCGGGCAATTTCCTGCACGAACAGCTGGAGTGGATGGGGCAGGAAGGCTTCGATGTCGTCGAGCGCGAGTATTTCGACACGGCGCTGGCGCGGCGGGTGGAGCGGGCCGGCTGGAGCCACCGGCTCGACGATACCAATGCCTGGCTGCGCGCCATCGCCGCCACGCCACTGCCGCCGCTGGACGCGCCACTGTGCCGCGTGGCCACCGCCTTGCCGGAAATGGAATTCTGGTTCCCGAGCGAGCGCCTCAGTTCCGGCGCGCTGGACCGCTTGTGCCGCACGCATCTGCTGGACGGCATGCCGCGCCCGGCCTTGCCCGAGCGGCAGTTGCACGGTATGTTGAAAGGTTTTACTGATTTGGTGTTTGAGCATGAAAATCGCTACTGGGTGATGGATTACAAGTCCAACGCGCTGGGCGCGGGCGACGCGGCCTACCACCGGCAGGCGTTGGCGGCCGGCATGGCCGAACATCGCTACGACATCCAGGGCGCGATCTACATGCTGGCGCTGCACCGGCTGTTGCGCAGCCGCCTGGGCGACGCGTATGACCCGGCGCTGCACTTGGGTGGCGCCATCTTCCTGTTCCTGCGCGGTATTGTGCATCCGCAGACCCACGGCTGCTACCTGCTGGCGCCCGAACCGGCCTTGCTGGATGGGCTGGATCAGTTGCTGAACGAAACGAATGAGCTCGAATATGACCATGATGCATGAACCGGCCCTGTTCACCGTGCTGGACGGCTTGACGGAAGCGGGCCAGTTGCGGCGCCTGAGCGGGGCATTTGCACGCTTTATCGACTCCGTTGGCGGAAGTACGCCACAGTTGATGGCAGCTTGCGCACTGCTGTCGGAACTGGAAGGGCGCGGCCACAGCTGTCTGCTGCTGGACGATCTGGCCGCCGCGCCGGCCGCCTTGATGGGCTGGACGGACGAGCAGTGGCAGCCTGTGCGTGACGCCGTGGGTGATTGGCCCCGGAGTGCGGCCGCCTGGCGTGCGGCGCTGGCCGGCGCCGGGCAGGTCTGGTCCGTGGGCGACCTGGATTGCCAGCAGCCCCTGGTGCTCGATGGCGAACGGCTCTACCTGCGGCGCTACTGGCGCGACGAAACCCAGGTCGCGCATGCCGTGCGCAGCCGCGCGCTGGCGGCGCTCACACCGGATGTGGCCGACGTGCGGCGCTGGCTGGATGTGCTGTTCGACCACGCGCCCCGCGAGGGCGGGGTGGACTGGCAGAAGATCGCCTGCGCCGTCGCCCTGCGCGGCCAGCTCGGCATCATCACGGGCGGCCCCGGCACGGGCAAGACCTACACCGTGGCCCGGCTGCTGGCCTTGCTGTTCGCCACCGAGGGCCAGCGCCAGGCCGGTATGCGCATCGCCATGGCCGCGCCCACCGGCAAGGCGGCGGCCCGCCTCAAGCAATCGATCGACCAGGCGCTCGATGTGCTGGCCGCCAAGGTCGGGCCGGCACTGCCGCTGCACGAACTGGCGGCCCGCATGGGCGCGGCGCGCACCCTGCACAGCCTGCTGGGCGCGCGGCCCGACACGCGCGCGTTCCAGCATCATGCGGGCAATCCGCTGGAAGTTGACGTGCTGATCGTGGATGAAGCGTCGATGATCCACCTGGAAATGATGGCTTCGCTGCTGGCTGCCTTGCCGCCCCACGCGCGCCTGATCCTGCTCGGTGACAAGGATCAGCTCGCCTCCGTCGAGGCGGGGGCCGTGCTGGGCGACCTGTGCCACCGGGCCGAGACGGGCGGCTACGACGACGCTACGCTCGCCTATGTGGCGGCCGCGACGGGGCAGGACATTCCGGCCACTTTCCAAGGGCAAGGCGGCCCGATTGCACAACAAACCGTGATGTTGCGGCAAAGCCGGCGTTTCGGCGGGCCGATCGGCGCGCTGGCGCTGGCCGTCAACGCGGGCGATAGTGTCAAGGCCCAGGAAGTGTTGCGCGGCACGACAGACGGCACGGTGGCCTGGATAGCGCCGGCCCAGCAATCGGACGTGGTGCAACTGGCGCTGGCGGGCCGGTCCGGCGTCGGCGGCGGCTATCAGGGGTATCTGCGGATGGTACAGGCCGGCGCGCCGGAAGGGGCGGCCCATGATGGCTGGGTGGCGTCCGTGCTCAAGGAGTTCGAAGCGTTCCGCATCCTGTGCGCCGTGCGCGAAGGGGAGTGGGGCGTGACCGGATTGAACGAGGTGATCGAACACAGGCTGGAAGCGGCCGGGTTGATACGGCGCCGCGGCGAATGGTATGTGGGCCGTCCCGTCATGGTCACGCGTAACGATTACGGCACCGGTGTGTTTAATGGCGACATCGGGCTGACGCTGGCGGACCCGGCCCGGCCCGGCGCCTTGCGCGTGTATTTCCTGGAAGGCGAGAACATCCGCAGCGTACTGGCCACCCGCTTGCGCAACGTGGAAACGGCGTTCGCGATGACGGTGCATAAGTCGCAGGGTTCCGAATTCAACCACACGGTGCTGGCCCTGCCGCGCGAGGGGGGCGGCGCGCTGGCGCGTGAACTGGTCTACACCGGCATCACGCGTGCGCGCAACTACTTCACGCTCGTGTCACCGAGCCCGCAGTTGCTGCACGAAGCCATAGGCCAGCGCACCCAGCGGGCTTCGGGCTTGCGCGGTCTTCTAGACAACTGAGCAGGCAGACCCTGCACTGCGGCTGCCAGGCGCGGCCGGCACCGACTCCCGCGGCCAGCGATGGTGACGCGGGTTTTTTTCGCCAACTTCCAGGGAGAGACGGGCGTAACATGCCAATTATTGGCGTAAAAAGACCAATTTCTGGCGCGGAAAGGCTGAACGGCACCGCATGAGGGCGGCGCCGCGGCTGATCCGTGGCCCTGCTGGAAGTTGTGCTGAGGGAAATTTCTGGCTGGACGCGGTGGCGGGACGATGTTGCCCGGCTCGCCATCGGGGCAATAAAAAACCGGGCCACGGGGCCCGGTTCTGGATCAAGCGTTCGCGTCGTTCAGGCGCGGCGGCGGTGGCCGCTGGTGTGAGCGTGCTTGCGGTGGTGGGTGTTCGATGCGCGCATGACCTTGGGCTCTTCTTCCGATCCTGCGATAAAGCGGCGGATGTTGAGGGCATCCATCAAGCGGGCGGAACTGGCCTTGGCGTTCAGCAATACCAGGGTGGCATTCTTGCCGGCCGACTTGATGCGCATGATCAGGCAGCGGCCTGCTTCTTCCGTGTAGCCGGTCTTGGACATGCCGATATCCCAGCCCTTGGCGCCCACCAGGCGGTTGGTGTTGTGGTACTCCACCTTGCGGCCCTTGATGTTGATGACGTCCTTGGCATCGGTGGTGATGCGGCGGATTTCCGGATAGTTGGCGGCGGCCGTGGCCATCTTGACCAGGTCGGCGGCCGTGGAGCGGTTGTTGGGCGACAAGCCCGTCGGCTCCTCGATCACGGTCTGGGTCATGCCCAGCGCGTGGATCTTGGCCTTGACGGCGGCCGCGAACGCGGTCGGGCCGCCAGGGTAGGTGCGCGCCAGCGAGGCGGCCGCACGGTTGTCGGACGACATCAGCGCCAGTTGCAGCACGTCGCGGCGGGCGATCTCGGCCCCCACCGGCACGCGCGAGGTGCTGTGCTTGAGGGTGTCGACGTCCGTCTTGTCGATGCTGATCATGGCGTCCATGTCAGGTTTGGAGTCCAGCACCACCATCGCTGTCATCAGCTTGGTCAGCGAGGCGATCGGTACTTGAACGTTGGCATTTTTTTCGAGCAGCACCTTGCCGGTGTCGTTTTCGACCACCAGCACGGACTGCGAACCGAGCGGTACTGCGCATGCAGCGACAGCAAACGAACTGAGCACTACAGCAACTATTTTCTTGAGCATGTGTTTTTAGGAGGAAAGGGAGTCTATCGGACCGCCGGCGGCGGCGCGTCGCACAACTTTTCTGGCGGTGCGGCAATATTTTCCTGAGGATAAACAATAACATTAAAGTGGTTTCTCGTCTATCGTACTTGGGCCATCCGGCCACGGCCGTGGCGCGCGGGGGCGGTGATTGTTGTGGCGCACGCATGCGCAACGCTGGAAAAGTGAGCGCTGGTGTAGAATGCCGCCCGGTCCGGGCTCCACCCTCCAGGCTGGCCGGAGGCGGTCCGCAACGGCTTCCCACGCTTGGTGTATAGTCGCTGCATGCACAGCGAAGCGCCACAGGCATTCTTCACTTTGCTAATGAAATATTTTGTGAGCGTACATGAGTCTTGAAATTCGACTTGCTGCTTCGACAGATGCATTTGCGGCATGTAATGTCCTGCGACGTTCCATTGCGGAATGTTGTGTCCTGGATCATAAGAACGATCCAGCCATCCTGGACGCCTGGCTAGGCAACAAGACCCCGCAAATGGTGGCCAGCTGGTTCACATCGCCCACCAATTTCTCGCTGGTGGCCGTGGAAGACGGCGTCGTGGTCGGCGTGGCCCTGTTGACGGCCGCGGGCAAGCTGGCGCTGTGTTACCTGTTGCCGGAAGCGCGCAGCAAGGGGGCGGGCAAGGCCTTGTTGGCGCGCGTGGAGCAACAGGCGTGCAGCTGGGGCGTCAAGGCCCTGCAACTGCACAGCACGGCGACGGGGGAAGGCTTCTTCGCCAGCCAGGGCTATATTCATTCCGGTAAAGTGCGCTCACCGTATGGCGTGGAAACAATTTTCTTCTGGAAGCAACTGGGCGAAGGCTCGCCGACGGCCGGGCGCAAGCGCTTTTGTAACTGCAATAACAGTTAGCCGCCCGTGCGTGGCGGTGGCAACGGCAAACTGAGATCCACCGCGCTGCCGATGCGCTGCGCGCGCAGCCGCATATTGCCCAGGCCATGTCCATGACTGGCCGCTTCGGCGTGGAAGCCGCAGCCATCGTCGCGCAACTTCGGTGCCGACCGCTCAGGCGGACATCGGCGCGGCTGGGTTCGGGTATGACCCGGCCATCGCGGCCGTTGGCGGCCGTGCCCGCCAGGCGCACGTCGGGCGCGGCGTCAACCATGGCCGCGTAGCGGCGCAGCCGAATCCTCGGGCTGCCGTGCGAAAAAAAGATGCGTGCCGGACCGGCACGGTGGTTTTCCATTTCCCCCTGCTACGTTATAGTAAGCGCATTGGTGCGACACGACACTTCGCCTCGTGTAAAGAGAGAAAACTCTTTTGAATAAAACAGCTCTTGGGCCAATTCGGACGCGAGCGTATTGGTCAGTCCCGTTTGAGGCTTGGGGATTGGGTGGAAAGGCTTTAATGCAGGATCGGCGTGCCGGTACTTTCGGGCATGACGATATTGTGTTTGGAGCCGATGATTTGTTCCACGGCAGTTAAAGCTTCGGCTAAATCGACGGTTGCCACAACGTCTGAGCCTTGGGTAATAACGCCATGCAGTATGGTGTGACCGACCGGAGGTGCAAATTGGACGAAGGGCATGAAGTAGCCGTTGACTTTCTTGATGGTGACTTGCAACGTACCGGGTTGGGTGCTTAGTATTCTCAGATCGTCAATTGAGATATTCGGTAACTGGCTGGGTGCGGTAGTAGCAGTCATTGGTTTCACAGGGAGGTTAATCACCATTTCGGTGATGGGTTAAGTCAAAGGGGCGAAAGCTCTGCTTATCATTGTTCGAGTCATCATACTGTAATACGTGATGGTTAGTGAACCTGTTATGCGACTAGCAGTAGCCTACGGAGACATGCGTTGCTGGTAACGGCAAGGTGTGAAGCTCTCCTGACAATGTATCCCCCAGTAATGGCACAGGTCGGCCGCGAGGCAGGACTGTGGATACTCCGAGCAGTGACGGGGTTGAGGGGCTAGGCTGGCTGGTATGGGTAATGAAAGTGAATTGTCGAAAACTTCGTAATTACTGAGGTGCCAAAACTGCTGTTAGGCATTGACCAAAATGGTGCGTGGCCGGTTATTCCGCTCGATGCTCGGAATACGTCGTCATCAGGCCACCGGAGGAAAGACAGACCCTAAACCAGTCGTGTGATAAGCAGGGAACGTGGAAAACCCGACTCTCCGCCTCTTTCAGAGTTTTAGAAAGTAGGCAGGCGACCCGCGAGGGAAGTTGTTGGAGGAGCGGGCATGGGAGGATAGAGAAAGCGAATGCCGGGCTGTAATGGCTCGGATAGGGATTCAAGATTTGTCCCGACCTGAAAGGGTGCAGACTTCTATCTGGTCTATCGTCGCAAGACGGCTGACCAACCCTTTACCTTGGATTGGGTGAGGGGTGAGTATCAGGATATCGGTACTCGCCGAACGGATATTTTCACTTGTGGGAGCTATGGACGCTCCCACAAGGAGCTTTATGGTTCTCACTTGGGAAATTGAAATCCGAATTTCAATTTACAAGGGAGAAAGCAGCATGAGAGTGCATATCCATACGGATGTGTCTGCGCTTTCTGGCAAACCGCAACACTGGCACGCTGTTAATTGGCGTCAGGTGGAACGGAATGTAAGAGGGATGCAGATGCGAATTGCGAAGGCAACACGGGAAGGCAAATGGCGTAAGGTGAAAGCCTTGCAACGAATGCTGACCCGCACGTTTTCCGCTAAGTTGTTTGCGGTGAAGCGTGTTACTGAGAATCAAGGTAAGCGTACAGCAGGTGTTGACGGTGAACTATGGGCGTTACCTGAAACGAAGTGGTCCGCAGTTAGCAGGATGAAGCAACGTGGGTATAGACCTCTGCCTTTGCGGAGAATCTATATACCGAAAGCAAATGGGAAAAAACGCCCCTTAGGGATACCCACCATGCTTGATCGGGCCATGCAGGCTTTATATCTGTTGGCGTTGGAGCCCGTATCAGAATCGACGAGTGATCCGAACTCTTATGGGTTCAGGAGAAATCGTTCGACCGCTGATGCGATGTCCCAACTGTTCCTTTCCTTATCCAAGAAGGCTTCGGCTCAATGGGTTCTGGAAGCGGATATTGCAGGCTGTTTCGATCATATCGACCATGCGTGGCTGGACAAGAATGTCCCGTTGGACAGGACGGTTCTGCGCAAATGGTTGAAGTCTGGTCTGATTTATCAAGGCCAGTTTCAGGAGACAACCGCGGGTACGCCACAGGGAGGAATTATCTCCCCGACGTTGGCAAATGTAGCGCTGAATGGCTTGGAATCGGGACTGGCGGGCTACTTGTGTAGCAAGTTTGGATCGAAGAAGGCCATAAAGCTGAAGGTGAATGTTGTTCGATACGCGGACGACTTTGTTATCACCGGGACTTCGCAAGACGTTCTGGAAAATGAAGTCCGACCGTGGGTAGTTGCTTTCCTTGCCGTTCGGGGTTTGCAACTGTCACCGGAGAAGACGCGCATCACACATATCGACCAAGGCTTTGATTTCTTAGGGTGGAATTTCCGCAAGTATCAGGGAACGCTGCTCATCAAGCCGAGCAAGAAAAACGTGCAAACGTTCTATCGCAAGGTGACGGAAATTATCAGCACACATAAAGGGGTGACGCAGGAGGAACTGATCTTCATGTTGAACCCTGTGCTGCGGGGCTGGGCGCAGTATCACAGCCCTGTGGTGGCCAAGGAGGCGTACAGCCGCATGGATGACCTGTTATTCAGGGCGATCTGGCGGTGGGCGAAGCGACGACATCCACAAAAGAGCACTGCATGGGTGAAAGGGAAATACTTCCACTCCATTGGTGATCGGGCATGGGTGTTTGCTGCTCCCGTGGTAGCCGACGATGGCGGCAAGGTGTTGAGGGAACTGTATGACGTTTCCAAGACAGCGATTAAGCGACACAAGAAAATCAAAGGGGCTTACAACCCGTTTGATCCAGATTGGGAGATGTACGGCGAAACGCTGCATCAGGAGCGCATGTTGGAAAACATGAGCCACCGCAAGCAGTGGATTCGTATGTATGTTGACCAGGGCGGCTTGTGCGCCGTGTGTAACTGCAAGATGACCAAGGCAACTGGCTCGCATGACCATCACATCGAATATCGAGTAGATGGAGGGTCGGACGCCTTGAGTAATCGTGTGCTGTTGCACCCGAACTGTCACACCCAAGTACACAGTATGGGTTTGAAGGTAATTAAGCCGGTTCCCGTTTGGGGAATTTAGAAAGACGAGTTCCTTTTTAGGAATGAGTTATAGGCTTGAGCCGTGTGCGGTGAAAATCGCACGCACGGTTCTGAGGGGGGAGTGGGCCAGTAATGGCCTGCTCCTACCCAACTTTTTATAGGCAGCAATATGGTTACGCGCAGAACTTTTCTTCAACAGGGGCTGGGCCTGACGGCCACCGCTTTCCTGGGGACGCCGTTGATCGGTTGTGCCGCGCGCAGCGTCACCCACACGGCCACGGCCGGCACCAGATCCGTCGCGCACGCGGCACCGGCCAAGCCTGCCAGGCAACTGGCCCAGGCACAGCCCGATGGCGGGCCGGCCCCACAGGCGGAACTGGAACCGCCGCCCGATATCTTCGATGCCCAGGCGCTGGACCTGGACTTCTGGCTCAAGCCGCGCGTGATCGACGTGACGCGCCCGGCCAGCGGCGAGCGGGCCAAGATCCTGTACTGGAAGGATGGCGACATCATCGACTCGGCCTACCAGGAACTGTGCCACTTGCTGCGCGACGTGAACGGCAAGGAAACGGCGCCCATCGACCCCAAGCTGTTCGAGACGCTGTGGGGCACGCAAGCGTTCGTGGCCCGCTACGGCATCGAGCAACCGCTGGAAATCCTGTCGGGCTACCGTACCGCCAGCTCCAACCGCAAGCTGATCGAATCCGGCGTGCCGGCCGCGCGCCAGTCGCTGCATATCGAGGGACGGGCGGCCGATATCCGGATCGCCAACCTGAACGCGGAAGTGCTCGGCGGCCTCGTGCGCAGCTTCCGCCAGGGCGGCGTGGGCTTTTACTACCGCTCCGGGCCGCGCGGCGGCTGGATCCACGCGGACACCGGCCTCAAACGCACCTGGAAGGGCTGAACCGGCCCTCATTCATAGTAGTACGGTGGCAGCGGCACGCTGTCTTGCTGCGCCTTTTCCAGGTCGTCCAGTTTGACGGGCCGTTCCCACCAGGTGCGCCAGCCCAGTTGCTGGTCGCGCACCACGCCCGGATGGTCGTGCAGATAGCCATCGATGAAGCGGGTGAATTCGGACTGGTAGACGGCGCCGCCGGGGCCGTACCAGCTGGCTCGGTGTTTCATGGCGTCCTCCCTGAAGCTGCCACGTAGTTACTATCCTAATCCTTTTTCGCTGCGTCTGCCGTACGGGATCGGTTAGACTGGCGGCAAGCAACCGAACACAGGAATACCATGCAGGATCAGAACGAAGGAGGCGCGCCGCCGCGCTTCAAGCCGGTGCCGTGGATGGCGCTGGAGAACGCGGCCGACGTCGAGCTGTGGGTAGAGGAACACAACCGCAGCATGCAGGACAACATCGCCCGCCATGAGACTGTCTATGGCGTGTGCTTCACGCTGGCCGAAGGAGGCGAGATCTATATGCAGACCAGCCCGGACGGCGCCGTCATCCTGGACGTGACGCCGGAGGCGGCCTGGGTGGCGCCGCTGATCATGGCCGCGGCGCGGGTCGAGGCGCCGGCCGGCGCGCTGTGGGTGCTGCCGGACGATAAGCTGGTCCAGTTGATGATAGGCTTGAGCAGCCTGATCGCCAGTTCCATGCTGGTGGTGGGCCATCCGTTCGGCCGCCGGCGCCACTACGGCGCGGGGCGCTGAGCTGTTTGCCAGCGGCGGCCTGCACGGCATGCAGGTGCAACGGTGCCGGCGCGCCGCGCCCCGGTTTAGTCATGTGGCCCAGGCGCGGGCGGCGGCGCCATTGCCACGCCGTCGTCACTCCTATCATGTGCGGGATGCTCGACAGCGTACGTCTTCGATGTTAGTCTTGAATGGCCGGAATTTATTATCCTTATTGCATGACTTTGCCATTGCGCCCGCGCTGCGCGGAAGGGGATCATGGACGACGAATTGCAACCGCCCGGCGCCAGCATGGCGGCGGCCCTGGCGCCGCTGGCCGGCATGGCCGTGCCACTGGGCGATGGCGTGCGCGCGGCGCTGGCCGCACGGGCCGCGGAAGGGCTGACGCCGGAGCGGCTGCGGCAGGAGCAGGAGCACGCCTATTTCAACGATATCTACCTGCTGGCGCCGGTCGGCTATTTCGTGCTGGGGCTCGATACCACCATCCTGCAAATGAACCTGGTGGGCGCGGACTTGCTCGGCGTGCCGCGCCAGAATCCCGACCGGGTGCATTTCCGTAACTTCATCAGTTCCCGCTTCATCGCCGATTTCGACCGTTTCGTGCAGGCCGCCATCAACAGCAGCGCGCCCCAGCGCTGCGATCTGCAACTGCTGCGCGCCCACGAGCAGCACGGTTTCCCGGCCACGCTGCGCGCCAGCGCCGACCTGGGTGGCCAGGCCTTGCGGGTGGTGCTGGAACTGGCCGAAGGCAAACTGGCCGCGCTCGAGCGCAGCGAGGAACGGTTCCGCCGCATCGTGCACACGGCCGAGGAGGGCATCTGGGAAATCGACGACCAGGCCCGCACCAGTTTCGTCAATCCCAAGATGGCGTCCATGCTGGGCTACACCATCGAGGAGATGCTGGAACAGCCGCTGGTGAACTTCATGGATGACGAGGGCCGCACCATCCTCGAACGCAATATCGCGCGCCGCCGCGACGGCGTGGCCGAGCGCCACGAGTTCAAGTTCCTGCGCAAGGATGGCGGCGAACTGTGGGCCACACTGGCCACCAATCCCATCTTCGACCCCCTGGGCCAGTACCTGGGCGCGCTGGCGCTGGTGACCGACATCACGGAGCGGCGCCAGACGTCTGAGCTGATCTGGCACCAGGCCAATTTCGACGCCTTGACGGCCCTGCCCAACCGCCACATGTTCCAGGACCGGCTGCGCCAGGAAATGAAAAAGGCCAAGCGCGAAGGCTTGTTCCTGGCCCTGCTGTTCATCGACCTCGATGGTTTCAAGCAAGTCAACGATACCCTGGGCCACGCCCAGGGCGACGCGCTGCTGGTGGAGGCGGCGCGCCGCATCGGCGCCTGCGTGCGCGCGTCCGACACGCTGGCCCGCCTCGGCGGCGATGAATTCACCATCATCCTGTCGGGCCTGGACCATGTGTCGAGCGTGGAGCGCATCGCCCAGAACATCCTGGCCAATCTGAACCAGCCGTTCCAGCTCGGCGAGCAGCAGGGCCGGGTGTCGGCCAGCGTGGGCATCGCCCTGTACCCGTCGGACGCGGCCGAGCCCGACGAACTGCTGCGCCACGCGGACCAGGCCATGTACGCGGCCAAGCATGGCGGGCGCAACCGCTACAGCTATTTCACGCCGGACTTGCAACTGGCGGCCCAGGCCCGGCTGCGCATCGGCCAGGACTTGCGGCTGGCCCAGGCCCAGGGCCAGTTCGCCCTGCACTACCAGCCCATCGTCAACCTGGCCACGGGCGCCATCGAGCGGGCCGAGGCGCTGCTGCGCTGGCAGCATCCGGAGCGGGGCTTGCTGGCGCCGGCCGAGTTCCTGGCGCAGGCCGAAGCGTCGGGCCTGCTGCTGGAGCTGGGCGACTGGGTGTTCCGCCAGGCCGCCGCCCAGGCGCGCCAGTGGCAAGCCAGGTTCGGCGCCGGCTTCCAGATCAGCGTGAACCTGTCACCGGGCCAGTTGCGGGGCGAGGCGGCCCTGTACCAGGGCTGGCAAGACTATGTGCGGGCGCTGGACTTGCCGCCGCGCAGCATCGTGCTGGAAATCGGCGAGGGCGTGTTGCTCGACCATGCCAGTCCCGTGGTGGCGCGGCTGCGGGCCCTGCGCGAGATGGGCTTGCAGGTGGCGCTGGACGACTTCGGCACCGGCTATTCCTCGCTGGCCCACCTCAAGCATTTCGACATCGATTACCTCAAGCTCGACCACAGCTTCGTGCGTGAACTGGCGGCCGACACGGGCGACCTGGCCTTGTGCGAGGCCATCATCGTGATGGCCCACAAGCTGGGGCTGCGGGTGGTGGCCGAAGGGGTGGAGACGGCGGTCCAGCGCGACTTGCTGGCGCTGGCCCAGTGCGACTACGCGCAAGGTTTTGTGTATGCGCAAGCCATGCCGGCCGCCGACTTCACGGCGCTGGCCGGGCGCGGCTTGCCGCCCCCGGCGCCGGCCTGATCAGCGCAGGCCCAGCAGCGACACCACGCGCTCGCGGCTGATGCCGGCCAGCGCCGAGGTGATCGACAGCAGCGACTGGTAGCCGGGCTGGCTGGCGGACGAGACGAAGTTTTGCGCCACCTGGCCCATGCCGGCCGTGTCCGCGCCGGCCGGCGCGGCCACCTGGATCTGGCGGTCGGCCTGGCTCAGCGCGCCGTTGACCGAGGCGATGGCCGCTTCCACCTGGGCCAGGGCCTGCACCACTTGCTGCAGGGTCTGGCGCAGCGCGTCCGCGTCCGCGGTGTGCCACTGGTCCGGATCGATGGCGGGTGTTTCCTCTTCGGCCTTGATCCGGTTCAACTGGCCGCCGGGGAAGCGGATGCCGCCGCCTTGCACGGAGAAGCTGTCGCGTACGCCGGCCCAGTCCGACTCCGGGGTGGAGAAATCGAGGTTGCCATCGTCGCCCACGGCCACGCGCACACCGGCCGGGGCCAGCGCATCGTCGAAGCGCTGGGCGATCGCGTCGTCGCTCAAGCCCGCTTCCAGGCTCACCGAGCGCAGGCTCTGGGCGCCGGCGCCCACGGCGATGGCCAGCACTTCCTTGCCGCCATTGCGCAAGTGGGCCAGGCTCATGCCGCGCACGGTGAAATGCTGCAGGGCCGGTTTGCGGCCATAGGCCAGGCGGGCGTCGAGCGTGCCGCCGGAGGCGCTCTGGCGGGTACGCCAGGTGGCGCCGAACTGGCGCACGCGGGCCTCGATGCTGCCGTCGCGCACCGGGTGGGCGGCCAGCTTGTCCGACAGTTCCGATTTCAGGCTGCGCAGCTGGGCCGCGCTCTGCTCGAGAAAGTCCAGGGCCTGCTGGGCGCCGGAGATGTCGCCTTGCAGCGGCTGGCTCCAGTTGGCGATGCCCTGGCGCAGCGGGGCGGCCGTGGTGGGGGAGGGCGTGACCGGCGTGGCCGTGGCCGCCCGTTCGCCATCCAGCCCCAGCGCGGTGCCATCGGCCGGACTGGCGCCGCCGGCAGTGCCGGGGGCAATGACGGTGGTGGGGGTGGATTGCGCGATTTGCATATGATTTACAGGACGTTGAACAGCGACAGGTTGCTGACCTTGGAATAGGCCTTGTACGACGATTGCAGCGCCAGATTATAGCCATTGAGCTCGGTGGCGGCCTGGCCATAGTCGAGCTGGCCCAGGGTGGTCATGGCCGTCTGGTTCGACAGGCTGACGTTGGCGTGGTTGTTGTCGAGCGTGCTCAGGATGTTCTGGGCGCCGCCCAGGTCGGCGATCTTGCCCGACACGAGGTCCAGCGTGTTCTTGGTGCCATCGAGGTTGGCGCTCAGGGCCGCCTTGAGCGAGGGCGTGGCCGGCGTCACGCCGGGCGCCGACAGTTCGGCGATCGACGTGTCAAGCTGGTTGAGCAGCGTTTCCAGGCCCGACACGTTCTCGTTGGCCACCTGCGTGATGCCATTGCCCACCACCACTTGTTGCGGGTTGGTGTTGCCGGTGTAGGTGTAGCGCGCACCGACGGGGGCGGCCGGGTCGTAGGTGATGGCCGGGGTGTTGGTCAGCGTGCCCGAGAAGATGTAGCGGCCTTCCTGGTCCTTGGTGTTGGCGTTGTAGTACAGGCTGTCGCGCAGCGACGTCAGGGGATTGACCATGGAACCGAGGTCGGCCGCCGCGTTGCCGCCGTCCGAGGCCCACACGAGCAAGTCCTGGGCCTGGTTGATGTCGGCCGTCATCGAGCTCAGGTAGGTTTCGTTCTTCTCCAGGCGGATCTTGATGGCGCCGATGTTGTCGCGGTACTGGCCGACGATGGCTTCCTCGCGCGTCAGGCGCGACAGGCGCACATTGGTGACGGGGTCGTCCGAGGGCAGCTGGATCTTGTTGCCCGAAGCCATCTGGTCGGTCAGCTGGGCCAGCTTGTCCTGGTTGAATTGCAGGCCGCGGTTCATGGTGGCCTGGAACTGGCTGGTGGCGATGCGCATCGTGCTCTCCTTAGGCGAACATTTGCAAGGTGGCGTCGAACAGGGTGTTGGCGACGGAAATCACCTTCATGTTGGCCTGGTACATATTCTGGTATTCCACCAGGTTGATCGCTTCCTCGTCGGAATTGACGCCGCTGGTCGACTTCCAGTCATCCTCGGCCTGCTGGCGGATGGTGGTGGCCGTGTTGAGCAGCGACTGGTTCTTGGCGCTGTCGATGCCCAGCTTGCCCACCAGCTGGGTGTCGGCGTCGCCCACCAGCACGCTGCCGATCGAGCTCAGGTTGACGCTCTGGTTCTTGATGTCGATCAGTTGCTGCAAGTTGGCGCTGTCGCCAGGGGTGCCGTCGGACGAGAAGGCCAGGTCGGCGGCCTGGATGCCCGCAGTCGTCTCCAGCAGGCCGGTGGCGCTGGCCGGGTTGAACACCAGCAGCGGCGCGCCGGGATTGCCGTTGGCGTCAAAGCCGGCCCCGAGCTGGGCGTTGACCTTGGACGACAGCTGGTTGGCCATGTCGGCGATCGATTGCTGCAGCGGCTTGAGGTTGTTGGTCATGTAGTCGCTCAGTCCGCCCAGCTGCCCGCCGACCTTGGTGTCATCGAGCGTGAACGGGGTGTTGGCGAAATTGAGCGTCAGTACCGGTGAGCCGGCGCTGGTGTCGAACGTCAGGGTGCCGGCGATGTTGCCGGCCACCAGCGGCTGGCCCCCTTTGAGCGACACGCTGCGGCTGCCGTCCGGGTTCTCGTTCACTTCCAGCGCCACCTGGCTGGCCAGGCCATCGATCAGCTGGTCGCGCTTGTCGATCAGGGCCGAGGTGTTGGTGCCCAGCACGCCCACGGCCGTGATCTGCTGGTTCAGCGCGGCGATGCTTTGCAGCGTCGAATTAATCTGCGGCAAGATGGCGTCGCGCTGCTGCTGGATCGAGATCAGCTGGTTGGCCGTCACGTTGTAGATGCTGTTGAAGTGCTGCGACATGGCGCCGGCCGCCGTCACCACCTGCTGGCGCAGCGGGGTGGAGGTGGGGTCGACCCCGGCCGCGTTGAGGGCCTTGAAGAACTGGTCGACGCCGGCGCTGATGCTCGACAGGCTGTCGTTCATCACCCGTTCCATCTGGGTCAGGTAAGGCTGGACCTGGGTGCGCGCGCCCAGGTCGGAATTGGCGCGCCACATCTGCTGGGTCTTGTAGGAATCGCTGAAACGCAGCAGCGCACTCACTTGCACGCCGTTGCCGGGCAGCTTGCTGCCCGCATCCGGCTGCACGGCCGCCAGCAGCACACCCTGGCGCGTGTAACCCTTGGTCTGCAGGTTGGCGATGTTCTGGCTCGACGTGTTCAGGGCGGCCTGGGCCGCCAGCGCGCCGGTCAGTGCGTTATAGGAGATGCTCATAGGGCAAGGGTCTTTCCAGGTTGAGGCCGGGCATCCCGGCCGCTGGCCGTGGCCGGTGTGCCGGGTCCGTTAACGCTACAGGGCGACCAATTATTGCCGCCGATTAAGAGAATGTGCGGAATTTTCCGTATCGGATGCCACGGTGGGGGGAGCGGGCGCATTGGCCGGGGCCGGCGGCAGCAGCTGGCGCAAGATGGCGTCGGCGATGCCGAAGGCGCGCTGGCCGGCCATCTTGTCGGCCACCAGGTTGTCGGCCATGTCCAGCATGTCGCCGTTGATGGAATCCTTGTGGGCGCCCTCGTCGCCGGCCATGGCGCGCGTGCCCTCGCGCATCTGGTGCAGCATGTGGCCGATGAAGAAGCTTTCGAACTTGATGGCGGCGGCCGTGGCCTTGGCGCGGTAGGCCGTGTCGGCCGGGCTTTCGCCGGCGGCGGGCGCCACCGGCGCGTCGCCCAGCTGGTCGGCCGTGCCCAGGCGCAGCAGGCGGGGATCGAAGGGTGTTTGCATGGCTGACCTCAAATGACGACCAGTTCGCCTTCGATGGCGCCGGCCTGGTCCAGTGCCTGCAGGATGGCCATGATGTCGTCCGGCGAGGCGCCCAGGCTGTTGATGACGTCGATGATCGCTTGCAGCTTGGCGCCGGCCGGCCACTTGAACATCTGGCCCGAGCCCTGGTCCACCGTCACCTGCGACTGCGGGGTGGTGGTGGTGGTGCCCTGGCTGAACGGGGCCGGCTGGCTGACCTTGGAACTTTCCGAGATCACCACCTTGAGCGAGCCGTGGGTGACGGCCGCGGCGCGTACCCGCAGGCCGTCGGCGATCACCACCGTGCCGGTGCGGGAATTGAACACCACCTTGGGCACGTCGTCGCCCACGTCCACCGACAGGCTTTCCAGCTTGGCCATGAAGGCCACGCGCTGGGTCGGGTTGGGCGGCGCCACCACGTCGATCGAGGTGGCGTCGCTGGTGGTGGCGATGTCGCCAAAGCGCTTGTTGATGGCGTCGACGATGTTGATGGCGGTCTGGAACTGGGGGTGGCGCAGCGACAGGCGCACCGTGGGCTTGGTGGCGAAGTCGGTGCTGATCTCGCGTTCGATGGTGGCGCCGCTGGGAATGCGGCCCGAGGTGGGCGTGTTGACGGTGACCGACGAGCCGCTCTTGCCGGTGGCGTTCAGGCCGCCCACCACCAGGTTGCCCTGGGCCAGCGCATAGACTTCATTGTCGGCCGCGCGCAGCGGCGTGAGCAGCAGGGCCCCGCCGCGCAGGCTCTTGGCGTCGCCCATCGAGGACACGGTGACATCGATATTCTGGCCGCGCCGGTAGCCGGGCGGGAACACGGCGCTGACCATGACGGTGGCCACGTTCTTGCTTTTCGCGTCCGTGCCGTCGGGCACCTTGACGCCGAACTGCTTGAGCATATTGATCACGGACTGGCTGGCGAACTTGACCTGGGTCGAGTCGCCGCTGCCGTTCAGGCCCACCACCAGGCCGTAGCCCACCAGCGGGTTGTCGCGCAAGCCTTCGACGCTGACCAGGTTGCGCAGCACCTGGGCCGCCTGGGCCGGCGCGGCGGCGCCCAGCACGGCGCACAGGATAAGGGTGAGGGTGGAGCGGAATGTCATGGCGGCGGCCTCAGAAAGGCATCAATGGACCGTTGAAGAAGCGGGTCAGCCAGCCCGGGGTCTGGCTGTCGGCCAGCGTGCCCTGGGCGGAATAGGCGATACGGGCGTTGGCGATGCGCTGCGACGAGACCTGGTTGTCGGCGTCGATGTCGGCCGCCCGCAGGTAGCCGCGCAGGCGCACGAATTCCTCGCCCTGGTTGAGGGTCAGGCTTTTCTCGCCGGCCACGCGCAGCAAGCCATTGGGCAGCACTTCCTGCACGATCACGGTGATGGCGCCCGTCAGCGCGTTCTGCTGGGTGCTGGTGGCGTCGCCGGCGAATGAGCGCTGGGCGCCCGTGTCCAGGCCCAGCTTGGGCAGCGTCTTGCCCAGCACGCTGGGCGCGGTGACGCTGGCCGTGCTGTCCTTGGAAAAACTGGTGCCGGCCTTCTTGCTGGCCTGGGTGGTTTCCTGCAGGTTGACGGTGACCACGTCGCCCACCCGGAAGGCGCGCGAGTCGGACGTCAGCGACAGGGCCAGGTCGGGGCTGAACACGCCGCCCGAGGTGCCCTTGGGGCTGACGGCGCGCGAGACGGCCGGCGGTTCGTCCATGGGGCCGGGCCGCACGGGCGGCGGCGCCAGCGCGGCGCAGCCGGCCAGGGTCAACGCCAGGCAGGGCGCCGCGCGCCGTGCCAGCGCGCACAGCACGGTGTTCATCAGCGGGCCGCCTGGGACAGGTATTGCAGCATGTTGTCGGCCGCCGTCAGCACCTTGGTGTTCATCTCGTAGGTGCGCTGGGCCGCGATCATGTCCACCATCTCCTCGACCACCTGGACGTTGGAGCCTTCCAGCGCGCCCTGCTTGAGCTTGCCCAGCTGGGCTTCGCCGGGCTTGCCTTCGGTGGGGGTGCCGCTGGCGGCCGTTTCCTGGAACAGGTTCTCGCCCAGCGCCTGCAGGCCGGTCGGGTTGATGAAGCTGGTCAGGGTCAGCTGGCCCAGTTCGCTGCCGGCCGTGTTGCCGGGGATGGTGGCCGTGACCATGCCGTTCTCGCCGATGGTGATGGCGGTGGCGTTCGAGGGCACCGTGATCTGGGGGATCAGCGGCAAGCCGTGGGCGTTGACGAGGATGCCGTTGGCGTCCACCTGCAGCTGGCCGGCGCGGGTGTAGGCCGTGTCGCCGTTGGGCCGGCGCACGGCCAGGAAACCGTTGCCGGTGATGGCCACGTCGAGCGCGTTGCCCGTCGTTTGCAGGCTGCCGGTGGTAAAGACCTTCTGCGTGCCCACCATGTGGGTGCCGTTGCCCAGCTGCACACCGGACGGTGCCAGCGTGTTGTTGTCGGCGCGCTGGGTGCCCGGCTGCTGTTCGATCGAGTAGAACAGGTCCTCGAACATCACGCGGTCCTTCTTGAAGCCGACCGTGTTGGCGTTGGCCAGGTTGTTGGCGATGGCTTGCAGTTTCTCGTCCTGGGCCTGGACCCCGGTCTTGCTGATCCACATTGCTGGATTCATGGTCTTCCCCTGTATGCGTTAGGCGGGCTTACGCGCCCATCAGTTTGTTGCCGGACTGGACGTTCGTGTCGGCCGCCGTCAGCAACTTCATCTGCAATTCAAACGTGCGGTTCAAGCTCATCGTGGCCACCATCTCTTCCACGGCCGACACGTTGCTGCCTTCCAGGTGGCCCGAACGCACCAGCACGGTGGGATCGGTGGGCAAGGGCTGGCCGTTGCGCGCCACCAGCAGGCCCGCTTCGTTCTTGGTCAGTTCCGAGCCTTCGGCCTTGACCAGCTTGAGCTTGTCGATGGTTTGCATGATGGCCGTGCCGGGGCTCTGGATCGACACCGTGCCATCCTGGCCGATGGCGATCTTGGTGTATTCGGGCACCGTGATCGGCCCCCCTTCGCCGAGGATGGGGTTGCCGTTCACCTTGAGCGTGCCATCGGCGTCCAGCGTGATGGCGCCGGCCCGGGTGTAGGCTTCGCCGGTGGGGCCCTGGACGGCGAACAAGCCGTCGCCGCTGATGGCCACGTCCAGTTCGCGTCCGGTGGCCTTGACGGTGCCGGGCCGTACGGACACGGCGTTGGCCTGCAGTTGTGCCAGGTGGCGGTCGTCGTAGCCGTAGCCGGACAGCGACTGGGCCGTGGCCAGTTCCATGTTGGCCCGAAAGCCGGCCGTGTCCATATTGGCCAGGTTGTTGGCGTGCACTTGCTGGCCCCGCAGGGCCCGTTCGGCCCCGCTCATGGCGGTGTAGATCAGGGCATCCATGGCTCAGTCCTCAGATGGCCTGCATCAGCGATTGCATCATCGTGCTTTCGGTCTGGATCACCTTGGAGTTGGCCTGGTAGTTGCGCTGCGAGGTCATCAGGCCCACCAGTTCCGAGGTCACGTCCACGTTCGACTGTTCGAGCGAACTGGTGTTGAGCGAGCCGGCCATGCCGTCGCCCGGCGTGCCCACCAGCGCCGTGCCCGAGGCGCTCGAGGCGACCCAGCTGGTGTCGCTGATCGACGTCAGGGCGCCCTCATCCGGGAAGGCGGCCACGGCGATCTTGCCCACCGATTGCTTCTGGCCATTGCTGTACTTGGCCACCACCGAGCCATCCTGGGCCAGGTCGATGCCGGCGAACACGCCCGAGGCATAGCCGTCGGCATAGTTGCTCGAGGTGGTCGCTTCGCCGGCGAAACTGGTGGTGCCGGTGTAGTTGATCTCGAGCAGGTTGGGCGTGGCGCCGACGGTGGTTCCTAACGTGGCGCCGCTGGCGGGCGCGCCTGGTGCGCCGGGCGCGGGCAGCGCCAGCTGGTAGACGCCGGCCGTGCCGCCGTTCGCCACCGAAGCGGGGTTGGGGTTGGTCATCTGGCCGGTGGTGGCCGAGAAGGTCATCGATAACGGTGTGCCGACTTCCTTACCGTCCAGCACGAAGTGCACGTCGACGCCGGGCGCCGTCTTGACGAAGTACTGGGTCAGCGTGTGCTGGGCGCCCAGGGAGTCATAGATGATGGTGGCCTTGGTCAGGTTGAACGACAGCGGGTCGGCCGTCACGGGCGGCGCGGCCGCCGGGTCGGGCGCCACCCAGGCGTTGGCGGGCGCCACCCAGTCCGCCGACAGGTTGCCCACATAACCCATTTTGCCGGAGACCACGGCCGGGATCTGGCCGGTGGGGATGGTGATGTCGCCCAGCGCGCCCAGCACGGTGCTGGGCGGGGTTTGCGGGAAGCCCTGCACGTTGCGGCCGCTGGCGTCGACCAGGTAGCTGACCTGGGTCTTGTTGCCGGCCGCGTCAGTCTTCTCGAACGTCTTGGAGGTGTCGAAGATGCCGACCCGGGTGTACTGGGTCTCGCCCGCGGCCGTCTTGGTGACGAAGAAGCCGCGGCCGTTGATGGACGCGTCCAGCGAGCGGCCCGTGTTGAGCACGCCGCCCGACAGGCCGATGCTTTGCGTCACCGAGCCGACCTCGGTGCCGGTGGGCTGGCTGCCCGCCACCAGCGCCGAGAAGTTGGCGCGCCCGGACTTGAAGCCGAAGGTGCCGGCGTTGGCGATGTTGTGGCTGACGGTGTCGAGCTGCTCGTTGATGGCCTGGATGCCAGACAATGCGATATCAAAACTCATGGCGGAGTCCTTTCTTAGAGACTGGATTGGGTGGCGGACGCGGAGGCGACGGTCTTGCCGTTGAAGGCGGTGATGGCGGTGGGCGCCACGTCGCCCACGTGGGCGACGCTGATGACGATGCTGCCGGTGGGCGACAGGCGCACGCTGTTCAGGCGCCCGGCCAGGTCGATCGGCGGCACTTCCTTGGTGCTCGTTTCGACCGACATCGTGTAGGTGCCGGCGGGCAAGCCCAGCGCGCCCGGATCGATGGTGAACGGCACCGTGCCGGCCGCCTGCACACCGAGCGTCACATTGTGCTTGTTGCCGGCCGCGTCGGTCAGCACGAGGGTGGTGCTGGTGCTGGTGCTGGACAAGGTCATCTGGCCCCGCACGGCGCTGCCATCGAGCGTGACGGTGTTGCTGGTGGCCATCACGTCCGAGCCGACCTGGGCCCCCAGGGCCAGCACCTGCATGCTTTGCAGCACGCTGGCGTTGGCGCTGGTGAGCGTGGACAGGTTCTGCAGCGACTCCGTTTGCGACAGCTGGGTCAGCTGGTTGACGAACTGGGACGGGTCGGTGGGCGAGAGCGGGTCCTGGTTCTTGATCTGGGCCACCAGCAGCTTGGTGAACATGTCCTTGGTCTGGGCGGCCGTGTTACCGGTGATGCTGGTGCCGGTGGCGGCGGCCGGCGCGGCCGCGGGATTGTTGAGGAGGCTCGTTTGCATGGCTTAACCTTCACCGAGTTTAAGGAGGGATTGCTGCATGGTGCGGATACGCCCCAGCACTTCGACATTGGTCTCGAACGCGCGCGAGGCCGACATCATGTCGGTCATCTCGGCCACCTGGTTGACGTTGGGATAGAACACCATGCCCTCGCTGTTGGCCATCGGGTGGCCCGGCTCATAGACCTTGCGCAGCGGCTCGCTCGATTCGACCACGTCGAGCACCTGCACCTTGCCGCTGGCCTGGTCGAGCGCGTCGATGGAGTCCGTCATCACGGCCGCGAACACGGGCTTGCGGGCCCGGTAGGTGTCGGCCTCGGTGCCGGCCACGGAGTCGGCGTTGGCCAGGTTGCTGGCGATGGTGTTGAGCCGCACGGTCTGGGCCGCCATGGCCGAACCGGCGATTTCCGAAATGCTTTTGAATGACATGGCGTCTCCCGGCGCGCTGGCGCGCGCTTGATATCTGTTACTGTCCGTTATTGCCCGTTGATGGCCTTGGCCAGGCCCTTGAGCGTCATATTGATGAAAGTGAGGCTGGTCTGGAAATCGTTGGCGTTCTGGGCGAACGCGGCCTGTTCCACGCCGATCTCCACCGTGTTGCCGTCGCGGCTGGGGTGGTAGGGCACGCGGTACAGGGCCTCGCCATCGCTGTCGAAGGCGGGCACGCCGTCCGACGCTTGCTGGGTGCTGGCCAGCATGGCGCCGAAATCCATGTCCCGGGCCTGGAAGCCGGGCGTGTTCTCGTTGGCAATATTGGACGCCAGCACGCGGGTGCGCTCGGCCCGCAATTGCAGCGCCTCCGGGTGCAGGCCCACGGCATCCTTGAAATTAATCCCCATCTCGCTCCCCCTGGTTCATGGCGTCCATTGTGATCGCTGGCGTTGCGGGCATGATTCCCCATGTAAAATGGCGACCGATGGCGCACCGCGCCCCAGCCGCATTCGCATCATAGTAGAGGTATTTCCCATGCGCAACAAATCTATTGTAACCCGATTCGCGCCCGTGTTGCTCATCGGAATTTTCACGATGGCCAAGGGGGCGCCCGTCGGCCCCGAGCAAATGTTGGCGCAAGTGCAGCAAGCGGCCCGCGCCCACGTGCTGGCGCAGGCGGCCAGCGCCGGGCTGAGCGCGCCGCTGGCGGAAGTGACGGTGGTGCGCGGCAGCCGGCCGCTGGCCGCCTGCGGCCGGGCCGTCACGGTGGAAGCGGTCGACACGCGGCAACCGCTGCGCATGCGTTTCGCGGCCGTGTGCCCGGGCGCCGATGGCTGGCGGTATGAATTCGTGGTGCGGGCCCAGGTGTCGGCCCCGGTGGTGGTGAGCGCCACGGACGTGCCGGCCGGCAAGGTGTTGACGGACGAGGACTTGTTGCTCGAGCGCCACGAGCTGGTGTCGCTGACGGATGTGCTGGCCTCGCCCCAGGCGGCGCTGGGCATGAGCGGCAAGCGCACGCTGCGGGCCGGCGAAGTGCTGCGCATGGCGCTGCTGGCCGCGCCCACCGTCGTCAAGCGCGGCGACGCCGTGACCATCGTGGCGCGGCGCGACCAGATCGAGGTCAGCATGGCCGGCGAGGCGCTCGACAGCGGCGCGCGCGGCGCGCTGGTGCGCGTGCGTAACGCCAACGGCACCGTGCTGCGGGCCCGCGTGACGGGCGAGGGGACGGTGGAACCTGCCGACATGCCCGTCACGGCTCAGTCCCCCGACTGAACGGCGGAGGCGGCGCCGCGCTGCAGCCGCGCGGCCAGCTTGCCCAGCTTGTCGGCATAGGCGGGGTCGGTGGCGTAGCCGCCGTGCGCCAGGCCGCGCGCGAAGGCGTGGGCGTCGTCGCCGGCGTGCAGCGCGCCCTGGAAGCGCGGATTGCTGCTGAGCATATCGGCGTAGTCGCGGAAGGCGCTGGCCGGGTCCGGATAGCTGCGGAACCGTTCCACCTTCTTCAGGGCCGCGCCGTGCACGTATTCGGTGGTGGTGGCGTCGGCCACGGCGCCGCTCCAGCTGGCGCCCGCCTTCAGGCCGAACAGGTTGTAGCTGTCGGCGCCGCCGGCGCGCAGGGGCCGCTGGCCCCAGCCCGATTCGAGCGCCGCGTGGGCCGCCACGATGTTGGGCGACACGCCCAGCCGGGCGCCCGCTTCCTCGGCCCATGGCTGTATTGACGCGAGAAACTGTTGCTGCACTTCTGTATCGACGCCGGCCGTGGCGCCATCGATGGCGCCACCCTGGGCCTGCTGGCGCAAGGCCAGGCCGGCCGCGCTCAGGTCCAAGCCGGGCGATGGCGGCCGCGCTGACGGTGCGGCGGCCGTGCCGCCGCCGTGGGCCAGGAAGTCGGCCACCTCGTCCTGCACCTGGCGGAAGGTGGCATCGAAGCGGGCGCCGCCGGCGCTCGCGCTCCAGCCGCCGAATGCGGCGGGCAGGGCCGCCGCGGGGCGGCTCGCTTGCATGTTCGAGACGGTGGCCGCAGTCGGGGTCGTGGCCTGCGTGCCGTCAAGCTGGCGCATAGAGTTGCTCCTCGCCATGCAGCACGCGCTGCATGATGGTGTATTGCTCAACCAGCAAGTCGCTATTGCGCTTGCCCAGGCGTTTGCACTCGCGCACGCGGTGTTCCAGCGTGCGCCAATCGGCTTCCATTCTCTCCCGTGCCGGATTTTTCAGCAAGGCAAATGCCTGGGCCATGGTGCCTTGTGGGCCCAGCAAGCGTTGTACCTGCGCCACGCGCGCGGCGCGGCGCGCCTCCATGGTGTCGACCAGGGCCGTGATGGCGTCGGCCAGTTCGGTCAAGCGCGCGCTCTGGTGGCGCACGGCGCCGTCAAACTGCTGTTCCAGCAGCTCGTGCAACTGCTGGTAGGCCAGCAGGTCGGCCGCCACGCCTTGCAGCAGGGCGCGCATGGTGTCCTGGCGCGAGGCCGGGGCCGGGGCTGTTGAGGCCGTCACGACTCGCTCCCGTGGAAGCGCTGGATCAGGCCGGCCAGCTTGGCCGGGTCGAACGGCAGTTCGCCCTTGGCCAGCGCGTCGCGCAGCAGGGCCACCTTGTCGTGGTCGATATCGTCGGGCATGGCGCGCAGGGCCGCCAGGGCGGGCTGCAGTACGGCCGACTGCAGCGGCGCCGGCGCCGGGGCCGGCGCGGCCGGCGCGGCCGCCTCGGCCGGGGCGCTGTCGGCCACGCGCTGGACGGCCAGACCGTCCGGGCTTGCGGTGGAAATTCTCATGCGGCTGCCTCGTGTCGGTTTGGTTTCCATGTCAGCCTGCCTGTCGCCGGCAGGGGCGTGCGGTGATGGTCTTGCTCATGCAGCGTTACCTCGGGTGGACTTGCTTGTCGGCTTGCTTGTCGCCTTGCGGCAGCAGCCGTTCGCGCAGCTTTTGCAGCACGGTGTTGTCGGGCAGGGCCGTGTCGACCTCTTCGGTCAGGGCACTCTTGTTGTTGGGTACGCCAAACATGGCGGCGATGGTCTTGGCCTGGCCCGTGGTCAGGATCAGCAGTTCGATGCGCCGGTTCACGCCCGCGTCGGCCCGCTTGGCGTCCAGCGGCGCGCGGTCGGCCATGCCCACCACTTGCAGCACGGAATCGGGATTCATGCTGCCGGCCAAGAGCTGGGCCCGGGCCGACATGGCCCGGTTGCTCGACAGGGTCCAGTTGGAGAACGCGGAATAACTGGTGTCGGCGTACTGCAGCGAATCGGTGTGGCCGACGATCAGCATCTGGTTTTCCATGCGCGCGAACAGCGGGCCCATCTTGCGCAGCAGGGCGCGGAACTTGTCGGTGGGCACGGCGCTGCCGCGCACGAACATGCCCTGGTGGTCGGTGTCGTGCAGCATCACGCGCAAGCCATAGGGCGTGATCACGGTTTCCAGGTTGCTGGTCAGGCCGAAGTCGGCGCTCATCTGGGTCAGCGCCTTGGACAGCGCCTGCAAGTCGCTGGGGCTGTCGTACTTGACCTTGGCCGGCGTCACCACGGGCGCGGCCTCGCCGCTGGCCAGCTGGGCGCCGGGGGCGTCCGAGTTGCCCGTGCGGGGCATGGGGAAGCGTTCGATCAGGCTGCCTCGGGGGCCGCCCACCTGCTCCGGCATCACGCCCTTGCCCTGGTCGGTCTTGGCGCCGTCCGCTTCCGTGAGGATTTGCTGCAACGATTCCGTGTTGCGCGAGGCCATCAGCCACAGCACGAGGAACAGGCAGCTGAGCGCCAGGCAGAAGTCGGCGAACGCCACCTTCCACGCGCCGCCGTGTTCGTCGTGCGCGTGCTTGCCGCCGCCGCGCTTGACGATGGTCTGGTCGTGGCCCTTGTCATGCGGCTTTAGCACGGCCACCTCCGCGACGCGACGACGCTTCCGGCTCGCTGTCGCGGCCTTCCAGGTCGTTGATCCACCGTTCCAGCTGGGCGAAGCTGGGCTTGATATTGAGCGGCACCAGGCGCCGCCCGGCGTCGATGGCCAGCAGCGGCGGCTTGCCGGCCACGTGGGTCACCAGCACCACTTTCACGCATTCCTTGTTGGACGCTTCCTGGCCCACCAGCTGCTTCATCATGTTGGAGATCGGGTCCAGGATGCCGTAGCAAAAGAAGATGCCGATGAAGGTGCCCACCATGGCCGCGCCCACGTGCTCGGCGATGTCGCCCGAGCTGGCGCCTTCGCTGACGGTGTTCATGGTGATCACGATGCCCAGCACGGCGGCCAGGATGCCGAAGCCGGGCATGGCTTCGCCGATCTTGTTGAGCGACTTGGCCGGCTGGTTCAGTTCCTCGTGGATGGCTTCCAGTTCCTGGTCCAGCACGCCCTCGAGCTCGTGCGCGTTGATCTTGCCCATGGCCATCAGGCGGAAGTTGTCGACGATGAAGGCCAGCAGCTTGGGTTCCTCCAGCACGCGCGGGTAGCGCTGGAACAGGGGGCTGTCCTTGGGCGCCTCGACGTGGGCGTCGAGCGCCTTGAGGCCGCCGGCGGCCAGTTGCAGCAGCTCGTACATCAGCAGCAGCAACTGGCGCTGGAATTCCGAGTCGTACTTCTTGCGAAACACGATCTTCTTGATCTGCGTGACCATCTCGGCCAGCACGTGGCGCGGGTTGCCCAGCACGATGGCGCCCAGCCCGGAGCCGGCGATGACGATCAGCTCGATCGGTTGCCAGATCTGATGGAACGAGCCGCCCATCATGAAAAAGCCGCCGAACACGCTGCCCAGTACGATGAAGATGCCGATGATTTGTTGCATGATGATGCGCCTTTCTGCTTCTAGTTCTAATCCTTGTGGTGCCCGCTGGCGTGTCAGGCGCTTTGCAGCACCGCTTTCATCTTGCCCAGGGCCGCCTTGTTCAGCTGGCAGACCCGGGCGTCGGTCAAGTCCAGCACGGCGGCGATTTCCTTGTAACTCAATTCAAACTCGTAATACATCTGCACCACGCGCTGCTCGCGTTCGTCCAGCCCGCGCAGCGCCTGTTCCAGGCTGCGCCGCACCAGCAATTGCTCCTCGGGGCTGGGCGCGCTGTCGTGGCTGACACTGTCCTGCAGCACGTCGTCGAAGCTGGCGATCGACTCGGCGTTCTCGTCGAGCTGGTAAGCCTGGTAGGCTTCGGGCGTGAGGCCCAGGCCGCTGATGATGTCCTGCTCGCTCGGTTCGCGGCCCAGCTTGCGGGTCAGTTCGCGCACGGCGTCGCGCAGCTTGTGGCTGTGCTGGCGCACGGCGCGCGGGCGCCAGTCCTGGCGCCGCAGCTCGTCGAGGATGGCGCCACGGATGCGCAGGCTGGCGTAGCTGCCAAAGGCCGCGTCCGGCGCGCCATAGCGGCGCAAGGCTTCGAGCAGGCCCATCAGGCCGATCTGCTCCATGTCGTCGCGGTCGATGGCGCCGGCCACTTGCGAATTGAGCTGGCGCACGATGCGCTTGACCAGCGGCGCGTAGGACAGCAGATGTTTCTGCTCGTCCGCCGCGCTCAGCGTCACCGTCGCCGCGCCGTCGCCATGCATGGCGCCGTAGGCGTCCGGTTCCATGTATGCCATGCCCGCCCCCTGTGTAGTCATGGCCGTCTATTCCAGGATCAGCTTGCCGATCAGGACTTCGGAAAATGGCTTGTCGCGCTTGTCGTGGGCATAGGTCTCGTCGTACGCCTTGTTCAGTTCGGCCGCGTACTGGTCGATCGTCATGGTCTGGGCCGTGGCCAGCGGCAGCGCCGACAAGGTGCGCACGGCCACGCTGCGCAGCATCGGCAATTGTTCCTTGGCCACTTTTTCCTTGTCCTCGCTGGTGGTGATCACCAGGTCGGCCGAGATGTAATGGGTGGCCGTGTCGCCAGGGCTGCGCTTGAGCATGATGATCACTTTTTCCACCGTCAGGTACTTGGGCGGCTTGCCATCGTCGTGGCGCTCGGCCTTCTTGGCTTCGGCCGTGCCGGCGGACGCGCCCTTGGACAGGTACCAGACGGCGCCGCCGGCCACACCCGCGCCGAGCACGGCCACCACCACGAACGCAATGATCATTTTCATATTCTTCATCTACAACTTACTCCCGTTCGGTCGACATGGCAAAAGAGGCGGCGGCGTCGCTGTCGTCGGACAGGGCGCGGCCTGGCGTGCGGGCTTCTTCCTGCTGGCCTTGCTGGCCACGGCCGTTGCCGTCACCGCCGGCCAGCATGCCGCGCGGCGCTGGCGAGACGGTCACGGCCACGTCGGCGAACTGGCGCTGCGACAGATCCTGGCGCACGCTATCGCCGATGCTGTTGAGCTGGCGCAGCACTTCGCTGTTGTTGGCCGACAAGGTCACCTGCAGCGCACCGGCCGTGTGGCGGATCGAGATCTCGACCCGGCCCATGTTGGGCGGATCGAGCCGGATCACGGCATGTTCGTCGTTGCGTTGCAGCTGCAACTGCAGGCGCTCGCCCAGCGCCTCGCGCAGCGGTTGCTGCCATTGTTCCGGGGTGCCGGCCAGCTTGACGCTGTCGGCGCCAGCCGGCGCCGGGCTGGCCGCGGTGAGGCTGGCGTAGATGGCGGTCGCTGCCGGTGCCGGTGCCGGTGCCGCAAAGTCGCGGCGGGCCGCCGGCATACCGTCGTCCCTGGCGGCGCCCGCCAGCGCCACGTGGGGCGCGGTGTCGGCCGCCACGCTGTCGGCTGGCGCCATGGTCCTGGTGGCGCCTCGCGCGTCCGTGCGGGCCGGCACGACGGGGGCGGGCTGGAACGGGGCCGCCGCCGTGACCGGGCTGGCCGGTATGGTGGTGGCCACGCTGGCGGCTGTCGCGGCCGGGCTTGGGGGGCTGGTGCGTGCTGCCGCTGCCGTGTCGGCTGGCGTGGCTGGCTCGCCGCTGTCGGCTGGCAGGTGTGGCCCGGCCGTGGTGGCGGCTGGCGCCACGGGGGCCGCGCTGGCCGCCAGGGCAGCCAGGGCAGTCAGGGCGACGGGGACAGTGCCGGCCGGGCGGGCGCCGGCGGCGTTGGCCGGGGCCGCCACTGGCGCGGGGGCGGCGGCGCCCGTGTCCGGGGCGGTCGCGGCCGCGCCCGGCACAGGCAGGACGGCCACCCCGGCCGCGCTCAGGTCGAGGCGGGTGCTGGCGCCGTTCAGGGAAGCGCTGGTGCTGAGCGCGTCGATGCGCAAGGTGCCGGGGGCGGCGCTGGTGACGGCGCCGGAAGCGGGCGCGGCCGACGGCAGGGCGACGGCCAGCATGGCGGCCGCCATGGAGGCCATGGCGGCGGTGGGGTCGGCGCCGGCGGCGCCTGGGCCGGCCTCGTCGGCGGCCGCTGGCACGGGGGCGTCAGCCTGCCGGGGCGCGGGTGCCGGATCGGCGTCCGTCAGGTTCAAGATCTGGGCGAACAGGGGCAGGGCGGCGGCCACGGCGCCGGCCGGGGCGGCATCGGGCGCGCTGGCGATCAGGTCGGCGCCGGCCGCTGCGACGGGCGCGGTGTTGTTGGCGCTAGTGCTGTTGTTGGTTATTAAGGTCATGCTGGAGTTCCCGGGTCGGCACTGTCGTTGGTCAAAGCGTAGGCGATCCAGCCTTCTTTATTGCTTTGCATATCGTGTAATCGTTTGCTCATGTCGGCCATGGCCACCTCGCAACGGGCGGCCGCTTGCAGGTGCAACTGGTGCAGGGCCGTCAGGGCCGCCTGCTCGGCCGGGCTCCACGGGGCCTGGCCGGCCATGGCGGGCAGGGCCGTGGCCATGGAAATATTAATCGCCGCCAGCGCCGGCCAGTCGTCGGCGGCGAGGGCGGCGCGCAGCTTGTTGGCCAGGCGTACCAGGGCCCGTTGCCTATCCATTCTTGGCCTGTACGCCCAGCCAGCCTTGCTTGATGGTGGTGAGCAGCCTGGTCACTTCGTCGATGATCTCCGGTTCCATGCTGACCCCTGCCTTGTACAGGCGCGCCGCGCAATAGTCGTACAGCTGGCCCAGGTTGGCCACCACCTCGCCGCCATGCTCGAAGTCCAGCGAGCTCGACAGGCCGTTGATGATTTCCACGCACTTGTTCAGGCTGTTGGCCTTGAGCTCATAGCGCTTGCCGACGATGTGGCCGCGCGCGCGCGCCAGTTCCTCCAGCAAGCCGTCGGTCAGCACCAGCACCAGTTCGACCGGCGTGGCGCGGGCCGTCTGGGCCTCCAGGTTGACGGCGTGGTAGGAACCGTAAGCTTCTTGATTCATCATGTTGTTCACCATTGAAAGTAAGGCGTGCGGCGGGGCAGGGGCCCCGGCCGCGTCAACTGCTACTGCTGTTCGACGAGAACAGCGCGGTAAACAGGTTGGAATTGTTGTTCATTTGCGACTGCAACTGTTGCAGCGCCGTGAATTGGCCGAGATAGCGCTTGTAGGCGCTGTCGTACTGGGTCTGCAACGTGGCCTGGCGGTCCGTCAGCGCCGCCTGCAGCTTGCTGACGGAGGTCTTGCGGGTGCCGATCTGGCCGGTGGCCGAGTTGGTCCACTGGTCCATCACCTTGTTGAGCGCGCCCAGCGCACCGCTGCCGCTGGTGCCGCTGACGCGGCCGAACAGACTGTCGAGTCCGGTCGGATTGGCGGCGATGGCCTTGGTGAGGCGGCTGCTGTCGAGCGCCAGGCTGCCGTCGCGCTGGGCCGTGATGCCGTAGGCCACCAGCGTCTGGCCATTGGCGCCCAGCGTGCGCACGGCCGCCACCATGCGGCTGCGCAGCGCGGCCACGCCGGCGTCGGCCGCGAACGGACCGGAGGCCACGCCCTTGCTGCTGTCGGCCGTCTGGGTCAGCGAATTGAGCACGGTGTTGAGCTTGTTGTAGGCGTCGACGAAGCTTTGCACATTGGCCTTGGTGGCGCTCAGGTCATTGCCCACAGTCAGCGTGACGGGCGCTGCACCGGCCGCCTGGGCCTGGGTGAACGTCATCGACACGTTATCGATCAGGTTGTAGGTGTTCGACGCTTGTTGCACCTTGGTGCCGGTGCCCTGGGCGCCGATCCACACGATGGCGTCCTGGGCGGCCGTGACGGTCTTCTGGTTGCCCGCGCCCAGCGCGGCCTTCAGGCCGGCGTCATTGACGCCCGACACGTCCAGCGAGACGGCGTTGGCCGCGCCGGTCTGGTTGGCGCTCAGCACCAGCGTGGTCTGGCCGTTGACGTTCAGGGTCGAGGCCGTCACACGCGAGTTGTTGCCGGCCGCGATGTTGATGGCGGCCGCCACTTCCTTGGCCGACAGCACGTTATCGTGGTTGGTGTCGGCGTTGGCCAGGTCGATCTGGAACGAGCTGCCGTCGGCCAGCGTGACGTTCAGGGTGCCGGCGCCGGCGGCCGTGCTGTCGGCCACGTTGCCGTAGGACACCTGGCCGGCCGTGGCCAGTTGCTCCACGTAGAACGAGTAGGTGCCGGCCACGGCGCTGGCGTTGGCGCTGGCCGTGCCCACGGCGCTGCTGAAGGTGGCGCTGTTGGCCATCACGGAGGTGGTGACCGAGGCCAGCCCGCTAATGGCCGTCTGGAACGCGCCCATGGCCGCGTTCAGCGACGTGAGCGCGCTGGCGGTGGCGTTGGCCGTGCTGGTCTGGTCATCGAGGATCGCCTTGGTGCCGGCGATATACGAGGTGGCCAGGTTGGTGGCGGTGGTGGCCGGATCGTAGGTGGGGCTGCTGATGGCGGACATGATCGTGCTCCAGGGAAAGTATTAGGAAGTGTACCTTGTTATAAGGCGACCTAAATCGTTTCCATATGAAAATAATCCGAAAAAAAAGCTGGCATGCCTGGGATTCACTTCTGGCCGCGGAACCACAGTTGCGTTGCCAGTTCGTCATGTTGCTTGCGTTCCAGGGCGTTGTGCTGCCGCTGGGCCGCTTGTTGTTGCTTGGTGAGCACCTTGTCGAGCACCTCGCGCTTGACCCAGGCCGCGTTCAGCGCCCGCTGCGACACGGCCATGTCGGCTTCGTGCATGTGCAGGTCGAGCCGGTGGTTGTCGGCCATCTGCATCACGGCTTGCTTGTAGTCGCCGCAGTTGCCGGCCAGGGCCAGCGGCAGGTTGCCGGACGCGCCGCTGTTGGTGTACAGCCCCGTCAGGCGTTCGAGGTTCTTCTGATAGCGTTCGCGCAAGCTGGTCTTTTCCGCCATTTCCGTCTGCAGGCGTTCTACCTCCGTGTTGCGCAGGGCGACCAGGGTGCTCAGATTGCGTATCATGTGTTGGCTCATGTCATCAACCTTTCAAGTTGTTCGACGCAGGCGGGGAAGGGCGCCGCTTCCTTGGTGCCCTGGCACAAATACTCTTCAATCCGGGGATGCAGCTTGACGGCCTGGTCGGTGACGGGATCGGCGCCGGGCACGTAGGCGCCCAGCGGGATCAGGTCGCGTACCCGGTCGTGGCGGGCCATGGCGGCCTTCATGGCGCGCGCGGCCTGCACGTGTTCCTTGCTGATGATCTGGTTCATGCAACGGCTGATGGAGGCGCCGATGTCGATGGCCGGGTAGTGGCCCCGTTCGGCCAGTTCGCGCGTCATCACGATGTGGCCGTCGAGGATGGCGCGCGCCGTGTCGACCACCGGGTCCTGCTGGTCGTCGCCTTCGGCCAGCACGGTGTAGATGGCGCTCATGCTGCCGGCCGGGTTCTCGCCGTTGCCGGCCGACTCCACCAGTTGCGGCAGGCTGGAGAACACGGACGGCGGGTAGCCCTTGGTGGCCGGCGGCTCGCCCAGCGCCAGCGCCACTTCGCGCAGCGCCATCGCGTAGCGCGTCAGCGAATCGACCAGCAGCAGCACGTTCTTGCCCTGGTCGCGGAAATGGGCCGCGATCGAATGGCACAGTTCGGTGGCCATGATGCGCATCAGCGGGCTTTCGTCGGCCGGGGCGATCACCAGCACGGCCTTGGCCAAGCCTTCCTTGCCCAGCGACATGTCGACAAATTCACGCACCTCGCGCGAGCGCTCGCCGATCAGGCCCACCACCACCACGTCGGCCACGGTCTGGCGCGTGATCAGGCCCAGCAGCACGGATTTGCCCACGCCGGAGCCGGCCATCAGGCCCACGCGCTGGCCCTTGCCCAGGGTCAGCATGCCGTTGATGGCGCGCACGCCCACGTCCAGCGCTTCGGTGACGGGTTTTTTCTTGAGCGGATGGATGCGCGGCGGCTGGGCCTCGAGCGGGAATTCGCCGCCCAGCTTGCCCAGCCCGTCGATCGGCTCGCCCAGGCCGTTGACCATGCGCCCCAGCCAGCCCGGGCCGATCTGCAGGCTCACCTTGTCGGGCGAGGGCAGCACGCGCGCGCCCGTGGTCAGGCCGGTGGCCTTCTTGAACGGCATCAGGAACGACAGCTTGTCGCGGAAACCGACCACCTGGGCGTCCAGCCAGGGGCCGCCCACGGTTTCGATCTGGCAGCGCTGGCCGGTGTGCAAGCGGCAACCGGCCGCTTCCAGCAGCAGGCCGGACGCGCCCACCAGCCGCCCGGTCGGGGTGGCCACGGGCACGGCGTCCAGTTCCAGATTGCGCAGCGCGTCAGCGATCATTCTTCGCTCTCGGTGTCGTCGTCGCCGCCGTCGGCAGCCTGCAGTTGATTATCGACCTGTTCCATGACGGCGGCAAGCCGTTGATGACAGCCGGCATCGACTTCGTTGTCGCCGGCCTTGATGCGGCATTCGCCCGCGTCCAGCCGGGCGTCGCCGATCAGGTTCCAGCGCTTGGCGCGCTTGGGATCGAGCTCGCTGATGCGCTTTAATTCCTCGGGGTTCAGGTAGACGTCGATCTCCTCGCGCGTGGGCGGCATGGAGGCCAGCGTCTCGTCCACCAGGGCCATGATCTGCACCGGCTGCAGGGCCAGTTCGGCCCGGATCACCTGGCGCGCCACCTTGGCCACCAGGTCCACCACTTCCTTGCGCTGGGCCGCGCGGTAGTCGGCGCGCAGCTTCTTCAGGCTTTTCAGCATGGCCTCCACGGGACGGGCCAGCTGGTCGTAGGCCACCAGCGTCTCGTGGCGGCCTTCGGTGCGGCCCTGTTCCAGGCCGGCCGCGCGGCCGGCCTCGAAGCCATCCTCCTGGCCGCGCGTCAGGCCGATCTCGTAACCGTCCCGCTGGCCCTGCTCGAAGCCCTGGCTGACCGAGGCTTGCCAGGCGGCGCCGTCGCCCGCGCTGCCGTGCGGGCGCACGCTGGCGGCCATCACTTGCGACAGGGGCGGGAAACGGTAGGGGCGGAATTGCTTCATTCGACCACCGCCTCCGCGAACAGCTGGATCTCGATTTCGCCGGCGTCGGCCAGCGCCTTGACGGTGGCCATGATTTCCTGGCGGGTCTGCTCGATGCGCGACATGGGGATGGGGCCGGCGCGCCGCATCATGTCCTCGAACGCCTGGGCCTGGCGCTTGGGCATGGTCTTGAGCACGGCGTCGCGGATCGACACTTCGGCGCCCTTGAGCGCGATGGCCCACTGTTCCAGCGGCACTTCCTCGATGATGCGGGTGAGGGCCACCTCGGACTGGGTCGACAGGATGAAGAAGTCGTACATCGACAGCTCGATCTGGGCCACCACTTCCGGGTCGTGGGCGCGCAGCAGTTCCACCATCTGGGCCCGGTTGCCGGGCAGGCGGTTGAGGATCTCGGCCGCCTGGCGTATCCCTTCCACGCTGGTGCTTTGCATGTCGAACGTGCCCAGGCAGCGCACCACCAGCTGGTCCAGTTCGAGCAGCAGGTCGCGGTCGATCTCGTCCAGGCGGGCCAGGTTCAGGAGCACCAGGTCGCGGCCCTCGACGGGCAGGGCATCGATGATCTGGCCGGCCAGCGCGGGCGGCAAGAAGGCCAGGAACACCGCTTGCATGCGCACGTGCTCGTTGGAGATGTATTCGGCCAGCCACTTGGGCGAGGCCCACTGCAGGCGCGCCATCTTGGGCCGCAGCTCGTCGCCGTAGATGCTGTTGAGCACGGTGTTGGCGATGTCGCCACCGAGCGCCAGGTCCAGCGAGCGCTTCAGGTAGCTGCGCGAGGCGCCATGCACGCCCGATTGCTGGCGGTAATCGTCAAAGAAGGTCTGCATGGCGTGCTTGACGGACTCGACCTTGATGCCGCTCATGCGCGACATGACCTGGGTCACTTCCAGCAATTCCTCGCGCGACAAACAGCGCAGCACGGCCGCGGCCGGCTCCTCGCCTATGCTCAGCAGCACGATGGCGGCCTGCTCGACCGGGGTCAGGTAGACCGGCTGTGCTTCCTGGGACTCTTGTATGCTATTGAGTTCGGCCATTTTTCTGCATCCATTGTTTGACGACTTCGGCGACGCGTTCGGGTTCCTTCTCCGCCAGCACCTTCAAGTGATCGACCATCACGTCCACCGGCGAACCGGCTGGCGGCAAGTCATAGTTTTCCAGCAGCGGCACCACCGGCATGCCGGGCACGGCGCCTTCCACGCCGGGCAGGGCGCCGGCCACGGCCGCACCGGGCAGGCCTGGCGCGCCGGCCACGGCGCCGGCCAGGGCCGGGGCGGCGCCGGCCGCCTGGGCCGCGGCCTGGGCGGCGGCCGCTTCGGCCATGCGGCGTTCGGCGGCGATGCGCACGGCCGTGGCCGGGTTGGGCGTCAGCCGTACCGTCAGCAGGCGCATCAGCGGGCGCAGGATCAGCAGGTAACCGAGCAGAGCGCCCACGGCGTACATGATCCAGGAGCTGAAATCGACCACGGTGTCGCGCTCCTGCCACCATGGCGTCAGCGGCGCCTTGGGCGGGAAGTTCATGGCCGACACCACCAGCTGGTCGCCCCGTTCGGCGTCGATACCGAGGCCGTTACGGAGGATCTTGTCGATGTTGGCGATTTCAGCGGGGCTCCAGCCGGTCTTGGGGAACGGTGCTGCGGCCTGGGCCAGCACCACGGCCACGCTGAGCTTTTGCAGGCGGCCACGGCTGCGCTTGGTCTGGATGATGCTGCGGTCGTAGGCGTACTGGCGGGTGGTGGCGTTCTTGCGGGCCGTGCCATCGTTGGGCGGGGTGGCGTCGGCCGGCTTGGCGGCGGCGGCCGGGTCGGCGGCGGCCGCCGGCGGGCGGTTCGACAGCGAGCCCGGCACGCCCATCACGAGCCGGTTGCGGTCCTGTTCCTCGCGCATGGCCTCGCTGGTGACTTTGGGATCGGCGCCGTATTTCTCGACCGTCTCCTCGACCTTGTCGTTATCGACGGCGGCCGACACGGACAGGCGGAAGTTATCCTCGCCGATGATGGGGCCGAGCAGGTTCTTGACGTTGGCCTTGACGTCGTCCTGGTAGCGTTTGCCGTTCTCGCCGCCCGAATTGGTGGCGTCATAGCCTTCGCTCAGGTCCACATGGGACGACAGCAGGTTGCCGTTCTGGTCCACCAGGCTCACGCGCTGCGGGCTCAGGCTGGCCACGCTGCCGGCCACCATATTGACGACGGCGGCGATGGCCTCGGACGACATGGTGTGCCCCGGCTTGACGGCCACCACCACGGAAGCGGACGACTTCTCGCCGTCCGACGAGATGAACGAGGTGGACTTGGCGATCGACAGGTGCACGCGGGCGTGGGCGATGGCGTCCAGCGTCATGATGGACTGGGCCAGCTCACCTTCGAGGCCGCGGCGGAAGCGCACGTCCTGCACGAACTGGGATACGCCCAGCGGGTCGTTCTTGTCCATCAGCTCCAGGCCGGCCGGCAGCTGGGCCGTGACGCCCTTGGCCGCCAGCAGCATGCGTACCTTGCCCAGCATGCTGCCGGGCACCAGCACCTGGCCGCTGTCGGGATGCAAGCGATAAGGGATGTGGTCGGTGTCGAGCACGCTCATCATGTCGGCGGCCGCCACTTTCTCGTGGGCGCCGAACACCGGCTTGTAGGACGACTGGTCGCTCCACAGGTACATCAGCACCATGGCCGTGATGCCGATGGCCAGCAGCAGCATCGGATACAGGTTCTTGAGCACGGTGGGAGGAACGGCGGGCACCGGATTGGCGCGCCAGCGCCCGAAGGCGGACTTGAGAGTGTCGATCACGTTGGGGCTTCCGCAGGCTTACAGGGGGAGTTTGATCAGTTCGTCGACGGCGCCCATCACCTTGTTGCGTACTTGCATCAACATGGAGAACGACAGGCTCGCTTCCTGGCTGGACAGCATGGCGCCGACCAGGTCGTCGCTCTTGCCGGCGTCCACATCGGCCATGCGCTGGGACGCCAGGCGGTCGTCGTCGTTGACCTTGCCGATTGCGTCGTGCATGGTCTGGGCGAAGGAAAACGCGGGCTGGGCGTGGGCCCCGCCAAACTGGGCCGCCGGGGCGATCGTGGCATGGGCCAGTTGGTCGGCCGCATTGGTGAGTGACGCCAGGTCGGCCTGGATCAGGGTCGAGATCGTGTTACTCATCTTTCCACCTCCATTCGTGCAACGTTAGTCACGCATCGTTACCATAGCCAGAATGCCGGCTGGCAGCAAGCGCCAAGTGCGGGGCCTGTGGGCCCGCTCAGTGCCGGCGTGCTGCGCGTCCGGCGTCCGTGTCGCGCACGCGTCGGACGGCTGGCATGGTTGCGTCGGTTAAAGTCTGACACGGTGGGCCGCAGGGGGAGCGGGCCACCATGATCGTCGCCTTGATCTCACGTATGGAACGGGGCCGTCGCCGGCGCCGGGCCACCGTTCCGTTTCTCTTGGGTAGAAACTATTCTTGCAAGGCAAATATCGTTATAAATCATCCATCAAGCGGCGACAGGCGCGACATTGGGTGAGAAAAACGATGCTCTTTTTCAGGCTGCGCCAAGCTTACCTGTCGGCAACTTTCCTGTAAAGCCCCAAGCGGGATTAAAATATTGATCCGTGGAAATACTGTGAAATATCATGTATCCTATGCTACCGAGATCGTCCTACTTAAAGTACGATATACCTGACAGGCCCATTTTCCGCCGGGAGCATGGGCTGGGCGCGCCGGCCCGCTGGCAGGCTGGGGTGTGTTCGGTCCAGACCACGAGATGACTACATGAAACAGACTGCGCCGTACCAAGTGCTCGACCCTTGCCTGCTGGGCAGGCCGGTGCATTTGCTGCACATTTTCGCGGCCCAGTTGCGCGACGACCTGGCCCAGGCCATGCGGCTGAACATGAACCGCCGCTACTGGGGCGCGTTCCAGGTCGAGGACGTGGCGTTCAGCCGCCTGGAAGGCCATGAGCCGCGCACGCGCTGGCTCAGCTTCGCCGCGCCGGCCGGCAACATCGCATTCTCGCTCGAGCGCAAGGTGCTGCTGAGCGTGCTCAACTTCCGCTATGGCCGCAACAAGAGCGGCGTGGCCGCGCCCATCGACGAGAGCGCCGTGCGGGTCACGGCCACCGAGGAGCGGCTCGCTGTGGTACTGGGACAACAACTGGCCGGCACCCTGGCCGGGCGTATCGAGCTGAACCTGCCGGTGTCGGACAAGGCGACGCTGGCCCCCAGCGACGAATTCAAGCCGGCCACGGGCAACCATCCGCCCAAGGGCACATGGATCATCACCGTCACCGTGACCGAAGGCGAGGGCGAGGGCGCCACCAGCGGCCGCTTCTGGTTCGCGCTCGACAAGAGCCTGATGGCCAGCGTGCTGCGCGGCCTGTTGCCGGAACGGGACCAGGCCAAGAAGAACAAGAGCGCCGGGCCGCTGGCCCAGCGTTTGCAAGTGGGGCTGCAGGGCCGGCTGGTGAGCAAGGAAGTGGCGCTGGGCAGCCTGTTCGACTTGCAGGTGGGCGACATCATCCCCATCAGCCTGCACCGGGCCGATGTCCTGCTCGACGATTCACGCCTGTTCACGGCGGCCGTCACGGAGCACAAGGGCAAACTCTGCTTAACCTCTTTTGAAGACGTCGATTAACCATGATGAATATGAACGCCAACACCCCGAGCGACGCCTTGCTGGAAGACTTGTCCGATGAAATGATCATCGACCAGGTTGGCGGCGAGCTGCACGACGTGCCCGAGCCGAAGCCGCGCCGCGACTTGCCACAGATGATGCGCAAGATCCCCGTGACGCTGACGCTGGAGGTGGGCTCGGCCCGTATTTCGCTGCAGGAGCTGATGGCCATCGGCCCCGACAGCGTGGTCGAACTCGACGTGCTGGCCGGCGAGCCGCTGGTCATCAAGGTCAACGGCACGGCCATTGGCCGCGCGGAAGTGGTGGTGGCAGGCGAGAATTACGGGCTCAAAGTGATCGACCTGGACGGACTCAATCTCGACATGATGGCGCCATGACGTGGTGCCCGATGTGGCCGGCGCCGGCGCGCCGGCGCTGGTGGCCGGCGGCCGCCTGCTTGTCCCTGTTCCTGTTGTGCTGCTGGGGGCCGGCCCAGGCCGTTGACCTGCTGGCCAATGTGGTGCCTGGGGCCAAGACCGAACTGACGGTCAAGACCCAGATCCTGATCATCATGACCTTGCTGGGCTTGCTGCCCGTGATGGTGATGATGATGACCAGCTTCACCCGCTTCGTCATCGTGCTGTCGCTGCTGCGCCAGGCGCTCGGTTTGCAGCAGGGCCTGCCCAACCGCATCATCACGGGCGTGGCCCTGATCCTTACGCTGCTGGTGATGCGCCCCATCGGCGACCAGGTGTGGACGGAAGCGTTCGTGCCCTACGACAAGGACAAGATCGGCCTCGAGGAAGCCCTCAAGATCGCGGAAAAACCCGTGTCGCGCTTCATGCTGGCCCAGACCAGCAAGGCCGCGCTGGCCCAGATCGCCCACCTGGCCGGCGAGGACAAGGTGACCGTGCCGGCCGAGCACGCTTTCACCGTCAAGCTGGCCGCCTTCGTGCTGTCGGAACTGAAGACGGCGTTCCAGATCGGCTGCATGCTGTTCATTCCCTTCCTCGTGATCGACCTGGTGGTGTCGTCGGTGCTGATGGCGATGGGCATGATGATGCTGTCGCCGCTGGTGATTTCCTTGCCGTTCAAGTTGCTGTTGTTCGTGCTGGTCGATGGCTGGACCCTGACCGTCAACACGCTCGTGACCAGCATCCAGGCTTACTGACAGGCGGACCTTATGCTTACTCCTGAAGTCGCCGTCGACCTGATCGTGGAAGCGTTGCACATCGTGATGCTGCTGGTGGTGCTGCTGGTGGTGCCGGGCCTGGTGACGGGCTTGCTGGTGGCGCTGGTGCAGGCGGCCACCCAGATCAACGAGCAAACCTTGAGTTTCCTGCCGCGCCTCCTGGTGACGCTGCTGGCCATCATCCTCATGGGACGCTGGATGTCGGGCTACCTGATGGATTTCTGCGTCTCCATCTTCCAGCGCGCCGCCACCCTGGTCGGCTAGCCACGCCCGATGGAACACCTCCTGGACCAGTTGCTGCCCATGCTCAACGCGCTGTGGTGGCCGTTCTGCCGGGTGCTGGCCATGCTGACGGCCGTGCCCGTGCTGGGCGAGGCCGTCACCCCCGTCACGGTGCGCATCCTGGCCGCGCTGGTGCTGGCCATCCTGATGCTGCCGCTCACGCAAGGGGCGGCCGTGATCGACCCCATGTCGCTGCAAGGCGTGCTGGCCACGTTCGAGCAAGCCATCATCGGCGGCGTGCTGGGGCTGGCGTTCCACTTCGCCATGTCCGTGATCGGCGTGCTCGGCTTCATGGTGTCGTCGCAGGTGGGCTTTTCCATGGCCGTCATGAACGACCCCATGAACGGCCAGTCGTCGGACGTGGTGTCGGCCCTGCTGTCGGTGCTGGCCATCATCGTGTTCTTTTCGATCGACGGCCACCTGGTGGTGGCGGCCGTGATCGGCCAGAGCTTCAAGGCCTGGCCGCTGGGCCATGGCGTCGGTCCGCTGCTGCTGCAAAGCGTGGCCTACAACGCGGCCTGGATCTTCTCGGCCGCCATGCTGCTGGCCATGCCCGTCGTGTTCTCGACGCTGGTGGTGCAGCTGGGCTTTGGTTTCCTGAACCGGGTGGCGCCCACGCTGAACCTGTTCGCGCTGGGCTTTTCCGTCATCACCCTGTTCGGCTTGCTGATGCTGGGCCAGGTGGTGCGCTTCATCCCCGAGCACTATGTGCGCATGACGGGCCAGGTACTGGAATTGATACGGCAACAGATGCAGGCGGCGGGCCATGGCTGAATCGAGCACCGGCGATAAGACAGAGAAGGCGTCACAGCAGAAGCTGAAGAAGTCGCGCCAGGAAGGGCAGGTGGTGCGCTCGCGCGACCTGTCGACGGCGATCGGCATCCTGGTCAGCCTGAAACTGTTCGTCTACCTGCTGCCGTCGTATTTCCGCCAGTTCCAGGCCATCTTCGAGCTCGGCTTCGCGCCGCTGGGCAGCGCCGGCGCCATCGACAACGCGCTCTCGGTGGTGTTCGGCGAAGCCATGTGGCTGCTGGTGCAGATGGTGCTGCCGCTGTTCGTGGTGCCCTTGTTCATCGTGCTGGGCGCCATGGTCCCCGGTGGCTGGGTGATCAGCATGCGCCACTGGGAACCGAAGCTGGAGCGCTTGAGTCCGGCGGCCAACCTGGGCCGGCTGTTCTCGTCCAAGCATGGCTTTGAATTGCTGGTGTCGATCGGCAAGGCGACGGTGCTGATCTGGGTGCTGGTGCACGTGGCCCGTTCCACCGTCAAGGATTACACCCAGCTCGAGCACATGGCCATGGGCCAGGCCATGCTGGCCGGCTCCAGCCTGATGCTCGACGGCTTGATGTCGCTGGTGTCCGTGTTTATCATTTTCGCCGTGATCGACGTGCCGGCCCAGGCGTATTTCTTCGCCCGGAACCAGCGCATGAGCAAGCAGGACATGAAGGAGGAGCACAAGAGCAACGAAGGCCGGCCCGAAGTCAAGAACCGCATCCGCCAGTTGCAGCGCCAGCTGGCCCGGCGCAGCGCCCGCAAGACCGTGCCCACGGCCGACGTGGTGATCGTCAACCCCGAGCACTACGCCGTGGCCCTGAAGTATGACCAGAGCAAGGCCGAGGCGCCCTACGTGGTGGCCAAGGGCGTGGACGAGATGGCGCTCTACATCCGCCAGCTGGCCGTGGAATTCAAGATCGAGGTGTTGCCGCTGCCGCCGCTGGCGCGCGCCATCTACAACACCAGCCAGGTCAACCAGCAGATCCCCGTGCAGTTGTACCAGGCCGTGTCGCAAGTGTTGAATTACGTGCTGCAACTGCAGGCATTCCGTACTGGACGGCGCGCCGTCCAGCCCGCATTCCCCAACGAGGTGGTCGTTCCACCTTCCATGAGCGAGGTTGTCCCCACATGAATTTCCTGAACCGCCTGGTCGCCGAAGCGCGGCGCCACAAGTTCGCCACCCCGGCCTTCCTGATGGTGGTGCTGGCCATGATCATGCTGCCACTGCCGCCGACGGTGCTGGACATCATGTTCACCTTCAACATCGTGCTGGCCCTGATCGTGATCCTGGTCAGCGTGACGGCAAGGCGGCCGCTGGACTTCTCCGTGTTCCCCACGGTGATCCTGGCCACCACCATGCTGCGGCTGACACTGAATGTGGCGTCGACGCGGGTGGTGCTGCTGCATGGCCATGAGGGCACGTCGGCGGCCGGCCTGGTGATCGAAGCGTTCGGCAAGGTCGTCATTGGCGGCAACTTCGTGGTCGGCATGGTGGTGTTCGTGATCCTGATGATCATCAACTTCGTGGTCGTCACCAAGGGCGCGGAGCGGATCTCGGAAGTGTCGGCCCGCTTCACGCTGGACGCCCTGCCGGGCAAGCAGATGGCCATCGACGCCGACCTCAACGCCGGCCTGATCAACCAGGAAAAAGCCCAGGTCCGCCGCCTGGAAGTGGCGGCCGAAGCCGACTTCTACGGCGCCATGGACGGCGCCTCCAAGTTCGTGCGCGGCGACGCCGTGGCGTCCATCCTGATCCTGATCATCAACATGGTGGGCGGGGTGGCCATTGGCGCCCTGATGCACGACCTCAGCTTCGGCGACGCCTTCCGCGAATACGCGCTGCTGACCATCGGTGACGGCCTGGTGGCCCAGATCCCGGCGCTGCTGCTGTCGGCCGCCGCCGCCATCCTCGTCACGCGCATCAGCGACGCGGGCGACTTCGAACAGCAGGTGGGCAGCCAGCTCCTGGCTTCGCCGCCGGTGATCCTGTCGGCGGCCGGCATGATGTTCGTGCTGGCCCTGGTGCCGGGCATGCCCTGGGCCATGTTCCTCACGTTCGCGGCCGTGCTGGCCTACGTCGGCTACCGGCTCAGCCAGCGCGTCAAGCAACCCGAGACGGACGCGCTGGCCGCCATCGAGGCCGCGCTGCGCGAGGAGAAGGTGGCCGAGCTGGACTGGCACAGCCTGCCGGCCGTGCAGCCGCTGCAGGTGACGCTGGGCTACAAGCTGGTGAGCCTGATCGACAAGGCCCATGGCGAGCCGCTGACCAAGCGGGTCAAGGGCGTGCGCCAGAGCCTGTCCGAAGCGATGGGCCTGCTGCTGCCGCCGATCACCGTGCGCGACGACCTGGGCTTGAAGCCCTCGCAGTACGCGGTGGTGTTGTCGGGCAGCGTGGTGGCCCAGGCCGAAGTGTTCCCGGACCGGCTGATGGCCATCCCGTCGCCCAATGTGTATGGCCAGATCGACGGCATTCCCGGCATCGAGCCGGCCTATGGCATGCCCGTCACATGGATCGAGCAGGGCGAGAAGGCCAACGCGCTGGGGCTCGGCTACCAGGTGGTGGAGGCGCCCAGCGCCATCGCCACCCACCTGTCCAAGCTGATCCGCGAATACTTGCCGGAGCTGTTCCGCCATGAGGACGTGCCGGCCATGATGGAGCGCCTGACGGCCTTGTCGCCCAAGCTGGCCGCGGCGCTCGACAAGGCGCTGACCCACACCCAGATCCTGCGCGTGTTCCGCGTCCTGCTGGCCGAGAACGTGTCGCTCAAGGATATCGTACCCATCGCCACCACCCTGGTCGACAGTTCCGAGACCACCAAGGACCCGATCCTGCTGGCGGCCGAGGTGCGCTGCGCGTTGCGGCGCCAGATCGTCACGGGCCTGTTCGGGCAGAAGACGGAGATGCAGGCCTTCAACCTGGGCGGCGAGCTGGAAAACATGTTGCTCGGCTCCCTGAACCAGGCCCGCCAGGGCGGCAAGGTGGTGCTGGACAACTACCCGATCGACCCGCACCTGCTGGCCCAGTTGCAGGTGAACATGCCGGTGGCGCGCGAGCAGATGAAGCAGCAGGCCACGCCGCCGCTGCTGCTGGTGCTGCCGCAGATCCGGCCGCTGCTGGCCCGTTACGCGCGCCTGTTCGCGCCCGGCCTGCATGTGCTGTCCTACAACGAAATCCCCGAGAACCGCGAAGTGAGCATCATCGGCACGGTCGGCTGAAAATCGGGGACGTAACACGATTTGCCCACACGGAAAGGACGGTTTCCGCCTGGATAAATGGTGTTACGTCCCCAGTTTTGCGGCAGGGATAAATAGTGTTACGTCCCGGGTTGTTACAGCTCGTCCGGCGGCAAGGGATGAGACAGCAGCACGGCCAGTTCGGCCATGGCCTTGAACACGGCCGGCGTGAGGGCGGCCAGTTGTGCCCGCTCCGGCGCATGCCGGGCCGCCAGCGGCAGTTCGCGCGTCACGCGGCAGCGGATGAAGGTCAGGCCGGTCCGGCTGACGACGGCGGCCAGTTGCGGCAGCATCTCGCGCAGGTGCTGCAAGGCCGAATTCTGCTGCGCCGCCACTTCCAGCACCACGCCCCCGGCCCACGGTTCCATCTGGATCACCACCCGCCCTATGCCGGGCAGCATCAGTTCCAGCCGCAGCGCGATGCGCGGGCCGCGCCGGCGCGGGTGTTCGTCCTCGCCTTCCTGGTCGCGGCTGACCACCCGCAGCACCAGTTGTTCCGCGCCCCACGCGTAGACGGCGAAGCGCCACGGTTCCAGCTCCGTCACCAGCGGCGGCGCACCGCGCCCCTCGCGCAGCACGGCCGGCGTGTGGTCGGCCATGAACAGGCTGGAGGGAACATGCTGGCCCTGGGCCTGCTCCTGGAGGGCGGCACGCTGCTGGCCGTAGGTGTGCACCATGACCAGCCAGGAACTGGCCAGGCTGGTCGTGTCGGGCGGCGCCCACACCAACTGGCGCGACAGGAAGACCTGGTTGGGATGCATGGCGGCCGGATCGGCTGCGCTGGGGGTGTCGGCCGCAAGCTGGGCAGCCAGCGTATCGAGCCCGGCGCGCGACAGTGGCAGGCTTTCCGCCGTATCGGCCAGCAGTTCGACGGCGGCCGGCGTGACGGGCGCCAGCGGATAGTCGCCGCCGCCGTCGCCGGCGGCCGGGCCCGTCTGCGGCTGGGGCAGCGGGGTGGGGCGGTCGGGCACGCTCAACGGAGCGGTGGTGGGGCCGATGCGGTCGAATGCCATAGTGCTAACTCAGGTCTAGCGGGCCAAAAAAAAGCCAACCGGGTTGCCGGTTGGCTCCTGTTGCGCCTGCCCGCGCGGCGGGCAGGGCGGCGCTACAATTATTGCAGCAGGGACATAACCAGCGACGAGGTGCTGTTCGATTGCTTCAGCATCGCGGTGCCGGCTTGCAGCAGCATCTGGCTCGAGGTCATGTTCGACGATTCGGTCGCGAAGTCGGTGTCCATGATGCGGCCGGTAGCGGCCTTGGTGTTGGTCGAGATGTTCGACAAGTTGTTGTAGACGTGGTCCAGGCGGTTCGAGATCGCACCCAGTTTCGAGCGCAGCGCACCGACGGAATCGATGGCGGTGGCCAGCTTGTCGATGGTGGTGTTGGCCGAGCCGGCCGCGGTCAGCTCCGTGCCGCCGGTCGAGGCGACGCCGGTGGCGCCGTCGTATTCGACCGCGGCGGCGGCCAGGTCGGTGTGCACCTGGGTCAGTTCGGCCGTCACGTCGCCGCTCATCTTTTCGGTCGAGCCGGCGCCGATCTGGAAGTCGACGGCGGTGGCCAGTTTGCCGGTGCCGTTGGTCAGCAGGGCGGTGCCGCCGAACTTGGTGTTGGTCATGATGTTGCTCAGTTCGCTCGTCAGCGAGTCGAATTCTTTCTGCATGGCGGTCTGGTCGTTGGCAGTCGAGGAGCCGTCGGCGGCCTGGGTGGCCAGGTCTTTCATGCGCATCAGGATGTTGGTGGTCTCGTCCAGCGCGCCTTCACCCGTTTGCAGCATCGAGATCGAGTTCTGGGTGTTGCGCATGGCCACAGCCATACCGCTGGTCTGGGCTTTCAGACGGGTGGCGATCTGCAGGCCGGCGGCGTCGTCCATTGCCGAGTTGATGCGGAAGCCGGTGCTCAGGCGGGTCTGCGAAGTCGACAGGCTGCCCTGGGTGCGGGTGATCGAGTTCTGGGCGGACAGGGCCGCTGCATTGGTGTGAAGGCTCAGCATGAAATAACTCCTGGTAGGTGGATTCAGTTCGGAGCATCGGTTTCTTTGTGCTCTCCCAAGTACAAGACGACCGTTTCGGATGGGACATTAAATGCCACGTGGAAATTTTTTGAAAAATATTTGTAACCAGCGTTAAGTCGAGTCCGCCAGCGCCTTTCCACCCCGCAATGATGGACGCTTTTGGCCGGCCGCGGTGAAAAAAAACAGCGCGGGGTGCAAGCACGCCGCGCTGTTTTTTAGTCAACCATGCCGATTACATGTTCGGGTAGTTGGGGCCGCCGCCGCCTTCGGGCGTGATCCAGACGATGTTCTGGGTCGGGTCCTTGATGTCGCAGGTCTTGCAGTGCACGCAGTTCTGGGCGTTGATCTGCAGGCGGTCCTGGCCTTCGTCGGTCTTGACGAATTCATACACGCCGGCCGGGCAGTAGCGCGATTCCGGACCCGCGTATTTGCGCAGGTTCACGTCCACCGGCACGCTGGCGTTCTTCAGCGTCAGGTGGATAGGCTGATCTTCCGCATGGTTGGTGTTGGAAATGAACACCGAGGACAGGCGGTCGAAGGTCAGCTTGCCATCCGGCTTGGGATAGTTGATCGGCGCGAAGTCGCTGGCCGGCTTCAGGCACTCGTGGTCGGCATGGCTGTGGTGCAGCGTCCATGGCGCCTTGCCGCGGAAGATGATCTGGTCGATACCCGTCATCAGGGCGCCCACGTACAGGCCCATGTTCAGGTAAGGCTTGACGTTGCGCGCCACGTGCAGTTCCTCGTGCAGCCACGATTGCTCGAAGGCGACCGGATAGCTGACCAGTTCGTCGTGCTGGCGGTTCTCGCCCAGCGCCGCGAACACGGATTCGGCCGCCAGCATGCCGGACTTGATGGCCGCGTGCGAACCCTTGATGCGGCTCATGTTCAGGAAGCCGGCGTCGCAGCCGATCAGCGCGCCGCCGGGGAACACCAGCTTGGGCAGCGATTGCAGGCCGCCGGCCGTGATCGCGCGCGCGCCGTAGGAGATGCGCTTGCCGCCTTCGAAGAAGGTGCGGATGGCCGGGTGGGTCTTGTAGCGCTGGAATTCCTCGTACGGCGACAGGTAGGGGTTCGCATAGTTCAGGCCCACCACATAGCCGACCATGACCTGGTTGTTTTCCAGGTGGTACAGGAACGAGCCGCCATAGGTTTTGCTGTCCAGCGGCCAGCCCGTGGTGTGGATCACCAGGCCAGGCTGGTGCTTGGCTGGGTCGATTTCCCACAGTTCCTTGATGCCGATGCCGTACGATTGCGGGTCCTTGCCCTTGTTCAGGTCGAACTTGGCCATCAGCTGCTTGCCCAGGTGGCCGCGCGCGCCTTCGGCGAACAGCGTGTACTTGCCGTGCAGTTCCATGCCCAGCTGGAAGTCCGGACCGGCTTCGCCGTCGCGCTTGACGCCCATGTTGCCGGTGGCCACGCCCTTGACGGAACCATCGTCGTTGTACAGCACTTCGGCGGCCGCGAAGCCGGGGAAGATTTCCACGCCCAGCGATTCGGCCTGCTGGCCCAGCCAGCGCACCACGTTGCCGAGCGAGATCACGTAGTTGCCGTGGTTCTCGAAGCAGGCTGGCAGCGCGAAGTTGGGCGTCTTGTAGGCTTTCTTTTCAGTCAGGAACAGCACGCGGTCTTCCGTCACCTCGGTGTTGAGGGGCGCGCCCAGTTCCTTCCAGTTGGGGATCAGCTCGGTCAGCGCCTTCGGGTCCATCACGGCGCCCGACAGGATGTGCGCGCCCAGTTCGCCGCCTTTTTCCAGCACGACGACGGACACGTCCTGGCCTTTTTCCGCAGCCATCTGCTTGATCTTGATCGCGGCCGACAAGCCGGCAGGGCCGCCGCCGACGATCACGACGTCATACTCCATCGCATCGCGTGGGCCGTACTGTTCAACTAGGGTTTGGGGCTGGGTCATGGTGTGTTCTTATGAGGAGGAGAAAAAAATTTTAGCACGAGTGTGCTTCTTTTTGCTGCCGAATGCAACGCCGGCGACATTTTGAGGCACATTATTAGATGCTGCAATCTAATACTGGCAATTTGTGTAATCATTACGCCAGCATCGCGCATGCGGTGCGCCATTACCAAACACAGGGAGCAGCTCGTGGGGATAGAAGTCAATTTTGAGGGAAAAATCGCGCTGATCACCGGCGCCTCCAGCGGCCTGGGCGCGCGGTTCGCCAAGGTGCTGGCCCAGGCCGGCGCCCAGGTGGTGCTGGCTTCGCGCCGTACCGAGCGCCTCAAGGAATTGCGGGCCGAGATCGAGGCCGACGGCGGCGCCGCCCACGTCGTGAGCCTGGACGTGACCGATTACGCCAGCATCAAATCGGCCATCGCCCACGCGGAAACGGAAGCGGGGCCGATCGACATCCTGGTCAACAATTCGGGCGTGTCGACCACGCAACGGCTGGTGGATGTGACGCCGGAAGACTATGCGTTCATCATGGACACTAATTTGCGCGGCGCGTTTTTCGTGGCCCAGCAGACGGCCAAGCGCATGATCGCGCGCGCCAAGGGGGATCCCAAAAAACAACACCGCATCATCAATATCGCCTCCGTGGCCGGCTTGCGCGTGCTGCCGCAGATTGGCGTGTACTGCATGAGCAAGGCCGGCGTGGTGCAGATGACCAAGGCCATGGCGGTGGAGTGGGGCAAGTACGGCATCAACACCAACGCCATCTGCCCCGGCTATATCTCGACCGAGATCAACGAGGATTATTTCGCCAGCGAACAGGGCCAGAAGCTGATCAGCATGCTGCCGCGCAAGCGCCCCGGCAAGCCCGAAGACCTCGATGGCCTGATGCTGCTGCTGGCCGGCGACGAGTCGCACTTCATCAACGGCGCCATCATCTCGGCCGACGACGGCATGCTGGCCATGTAGTGATAACCGGGCTCAGGCTTGCTGCAAGCCCACCAGCTTGTGCACCAGCTCCGACGAGGTGGCCGCGCCGAACTTGCGCATCAGCTTGGCGCGGTGCATCTCCACCGTGCGCGGGCTCAGGTCCACCTGGCGCGCGATCACCTTGCTGGTCTTGCCTTCGACCAGCAGGGCCGCGATTTCCCGCTCGCGCGCCGTCAGCTCGGCCGTCACCGGCCGTTTCTCGCTGACATCCTCGAACGTCCAGATGCCCGGCCCCAGCGGCTCGTTGGGCTTGAGGGCGTGGCCCGTCACGTGGCACCAGAACAGCTCATCGTTGGCGCGGCGCATGATGCGCTCGTCCGAATAGCGGCCCTTGGCGTTCATGATGGGGATGATGCGGTCGCCCGTGCGCAGGAATTCATCCATGGTCGGATACAGGGCGCGGAACGACAAGCCCTGCAGCGCCTCGCGCGTATAGCCGAACATGCCGGCCAGCGCGTCGTTGCAGGCCAGGATCACCCGGTTTTCGGAAATGCACATGCCGACCGGCGCGTGCAGGAAGATGGTTTCGTAATCGATGGCGGGCGGTACGTTCATGTGGGCGAAATCAACTCGGGTGGCATGAAAACAGCTTAAAAAGAGGCACGGCGCGCCGGTAGTTCTACGGTATTGTGCTTTTGAAGGGCGTATTCTATGCTCCATACGCTCTTCGCACACTACCGCGAGCGACACAGCTTATCAAAAGAAAAGGGACACGTATGAATAAAGTTTATCCCGATGCCGCCGCCGCCCTGGCCGGTATCGTCCAGGATGGTCAAACCATCGCCGTTGGCGGCTTCGGCCTGTGCGGCATTCCCGAAGCCCTGATCGTCGCGCTGCGCGATTCCGGCGTGAAAGGCTTGACGGCCATTTCCAACAACGCCGGCGTGGATGGCTTCGGCCTGGGCCAGTTGCTGGAAACGCGCCAGATCCGCAAGATGATCTCGTCCTACGTGGGCGAGAACAAGGAATTCGCGCGCCAGTACCTGGCCGGCGAACTGGAACTGGAATTCACGCCGCAAGGCACGCTGGCCGAAAAACTGCGTGCCGGCGGCGCCGGCATTCCGGCCTTCTTCACCAAGACGGGCGTGGGCACCATCGTGGCCGAAGGCAAGGAAATCCGCGAATTCGACGGCGAAGCCTATGTGATGGAACGCAGCCTGGTGGCCGACGTGTCGCTGGTCAAGGCGTGGAAGGCCGACAAGGCCGGCAACCTGATCTTCCGCAAGACGGCCCGCAACTTCAACCCCAACGTGGCCATGGCCGGCAAGATCACCGTGGTGGAAGTGGAGCAACTGGTGGAGACGGGCGAGATCGACCCGGACCAGGTGCATCTGCCCAGCATTTTCGTGCACCGCATCGTCGTCAACGCGACGCCGGAAAAACGCATCGAACAGCGCACCGTGCGCGCCTGATGCGCGCGCCACCACAACAAGACGGAGATTACTATGGCATGGACTCGTGACGAAATGGCCGCGCGCGCGGCGAAGGAATTGCAGGACGGATTTTATGTGAACCTAGGTATCGGCCTGCCCACCCTGGTGGCCAACTATGTGCCCGCCGATATCGAAGTGTTCCTGCAATCGGAAAACGGCTTGCTGGGCATCGGCCCGTTCCCGACCGACGCGGAAGTGGACGCCGACCTGATCAATGCGGGCAAGCAGACCGTGACGGCCTTGCCCGGCGCGGCCTACTTCAGCTCGGCCGACTCGTTCGGCATGATCCGCGGTGGCAAGATCAACCTGGCCATCCTGGGCGCGATGCAAGTATCGGAACATGGCGACCTGGCCAACTGGATGATCCCGGGCAAAATGGTCAAGGGCATGGGCGGCGCCATGGACCTGGTGGCTGGCGTCAAGCGCGTCGTGGTGTTGATGGAACACGTGGCCACGGCCAAGGATGGCAGCACCTCGCACAAGCTGCTCAAGCATTGCGACTTGCCGCTGACGGGCGTGGGCGTGGTGGACCTGATCATCACCGACCTGGGCGTGATGGAAGTGACCAGCAAGGGTTTGAAAGTGACGGAACTGGCGCCGGGCGTCACCAAGGAGCAGATCCAGGCCGCCACGGGCGTGGAACTGGATCTGTCGGCCGTGTAAGCGGTCCGGCCGGCAAAAGATAGAATGGCGCGCCTTGGGCGCGCCATTTTTTTCCAAAACCGGTGTCCAAAACCGGTGTCAGGTCTGTCATTCGGACAGTCGTCGCGCATCTTTGAGTTTTGTCATAACGCGTGTTTTTGATCGCCAAGGCAACGACGACAAGAGGCCGCCCACCATAAATCACCTCTGCAATGACTGATCGAGCTCAAAGCTATGGTCCGTGTGTCCTAATGACAGACCTGACACCGAATTGCCGAATTGGAAATGGCAAAATTAAAAAGGCCCCACACCTTGCGGTGCAGGGCCTTGCCGTTGAGGCGGCGGCGGATCAGTGCTGGGCGACTTTTAAGCCATCCTCACCGTAGGCCGGGCTGGCGGCCGAGCCGGGATGGGCCAGTTCCATTTTCAGGCGGTCATGGTCGAGCTCCTTTTCCCAGTTCGACACCACCACGGCGGCCACGCCATTGCCCACGAAGTTGGTCAGGGCCCGGCATTCGCTCATGAAGCGGTCGATGCCCAGGATCAGCGCCATGCCGGCCACCGGGATGGTGGGCACCACGGCCAGCGTGGCGGCCAGCGTGATGAAGCCGGCGCCGGTGATGCCGGATGCGCCTTTCGAGGTCAGCATGGCCACGCCGAGGATGGTCAACTCCTGCATCAACGTCAGGTCCGTGTTGGTGGCCTGGGCCACGAACAGGGCCGCCATCGTCATGTAGATGTTGGTGCCGTCCAGGTTGAACGAGTAGCCGGTGGGCACCACCAGGCCGACCACGGACTTGGAGCAACCGAGCTTTTCCAGCTTGGTCATCAGCGAAGGCAGGGCGCTTTCCGACGAGGACGTGCCCAGCACGATCAGCAGTTCTTCCTTGATGTAGAGGATGAAGCGGCCGATCGAGAAACCGGTCAGCTTGGCCACCGTGCCCAGCACGATGAACACGAACAGGCCGCAGGTCAGGTAGAACGAACCCATCAGCTTGGCCAGCGGCAGCAGCGAGGCGATGCCGTATTTGCCGATGGTGAAGGCCATGGCGCCGAACGCACCAATGGGCGCGACTTTCATGATGATGTTGACCATGCCGAAGATGGCCGTGGCGATCTCGTCGATCAAACGGGTCACCGCCTTGCCTTTCTCGCCCATGATGGACAGCGCGAAGCCGAACAGGATGGCCACCAGCAGCACTTGCAGGATCTCACCCTTGGCGAACGCGTCCACCAGCGTGTTGGGGATGATGTTCATGATGAAGTCGACCGTGGACTGCGACTTGGCCTTGGTGGTGAATTCCGCGATGGCCTTGGTGTCGAGCGTGGCGGGGTCGGCGTTGAAGCCGGCGCCCGGGCGCAGGATGTTGGCCACGAACAGGCCGATCACGAGCGCGAAGGTGGATACCACTTCGAAGTACAGCAGCGCCTTGCCGCCCACGCGGCCCACTTTCTTGACGTCCTGCATGCCGGCGATCCCGGAGACGACGGTGCAGAAGATCACCGGGGCGATGATCATCTTGATCAGCTTGATGAAGCCGTCTCCCAGCGGCTTCATGGCGACGGCGTTGGCGGGCAGGAAGTAGCCCAGCAACACGCCGCAGGCGATCGCAAACAGCACCTGCACGTATAGTATTTTATAAAACGGCTTTTTCACGGCGACTCCTCGTGGCGGGTAATTTGAGGAGTCCATGATGGATGAAAGGTTCAGTTATCACTATTGTGGTTAACCGCAAATCAGGGCGGTGATAACTGGGGCGAGGCGGGCTGTGGCATATCCGCCACGGCCGCGCCGCCTGCGCTGGCGATGCCGGACGGATCCGGCGCCAGCGCGAATGGCAAGGAATGCTTACTGGGCCACCCAGCCGCCGTCCATATTCCAGGTCGCGCCGCGCACCTGGCGCGCCGCGTCGCTGCACAGGAACACGGCCATCGCGCCCAGTTCCTCAGGGGTGACGAATTCGCCCGATGGCTGCTTGTCGGCCAGCAGCGCGCGCTTGGCGTCCTCGTTGCTCAGGCCATCCTTGACGGCGCGCGCATCGACCTGCTTTTGCACCAGCGGCGTCAGCACCCAGCCGGGGCAGATGGCGTTGACGGTGATGCCCGTGGTGGCCGTCTCCAGCGCCGTCACCTTGGTCAGGCCCAGCAGGCCGTGCTTGGCCGCCACGTAGGCCGATTTCTGTTCCGAGCCCACCAGGCCGTGCACCGAGGCCAGGTTGATGATGCGGCCCCAGTTCTTCGCGCGCATGGCCGGCAGCGCCAGGCGCGTGGTGTGGAAGGCCGAGGTCAGGTTGATGGCGATGATGGCGTCCCATTTCTCGACCGGGAAGTCTTCCACCTTGGCCACGTACTGGATGCCGGCATTGTTGACCAGCACGTCCACGCCGCCGAACTTGTCGGCCGCGAAGGCCATCATGGCTTCGATCTCGGCCGGCTTGGACATGTCGGCGTTGTGGTAGGCCGTCTGGACCTTGAATTCGCGGGCCACGTCGGCCTGCAGCTTGTCGATTTCGGCGGCGTCGCCGAAACCGTTGAATACGATGTTGGCCCCTTCAGCGGCCAGCGCGCGCGCCATGCCCAGGCCGATGCCGGAGGTGGAGCCGGTGACCAGTGCGGTTTTGCCTGCCAGGATAGTGCTTGCCATGATGTCCTCTGTGAAATGTTCTCGGGTTGGTGGTCTGGAGCATGCTGCGCTACACTGCGGTAATATTTTTAGCGCAACGCCCGGTAAAATGTAATCACCCGTCATCATTACATAAAAATCCACCTGCGGTATTTGGAAACGAATCCGCATTTGACAAGGAAGTGGCATGTTCGAAGCAAAATTGAAGTCTGTTCAGTGCCTGTCCATGGCCGGCCTGCATCACATGGCGTACAAGGAATGGGGCGCGGCGGACAATCCGAACGTGCTGGTGTGCGTGCATGGCGTGACCCGGGTGTCGGACGATTTCGACGCCATGGCGCGCGCGCTGGCCGCCGACTATCGCGTGATCTGCCCCGACGTGGTGGGCCGTGGCCGTTCGGGCCGGCTGCGCAATCCGCAGCTGTATGTGATTCCCCAGTACGTGAGCGACATGGTCACGCTGCTGGCGCGTGTGCTGGCCAATAACGAGCGCCAGAGCGTGGACTGGTTCGGCACCTCGATGGGCGGCCTGATCGGCCTGGGCCTGGCTTCGCTGCCGGGCAATCCCATCGGTCGCCTGATCCTGAACGATATCGGCCCATCGCTGGAAGCGCCGGCCCTGCAGCGCATCGGCGACTACATCGGCCAGGACTTGCGTTTCCCCACCTTCGAGGAAGGCGCGCGTTTCGTGCGCGACGTCTCGCTCACCTTCGGCCCGCACACGGAAGCCGAGTGGCACAAGCTGGCGGCCGACGTGCTGCGCCAGGACCAGGACGGCATGTGGGTGCGCCATTACGACATGGGCCTGGCCCAGCCGTTCCGCGCCGCCACGCCCGAATCGGTGGCGGCCGACCAGGCCATGCTGTGGGCCTCGTATGACGCCATCACCTGCCCGACCTTGCTGATCCGCGGCGGCGAATCGGACCTGTTGTCGCGCGCGACGGCCGAGATCATGACGCAGCGCGGCCCGCGCGCCACGCTGGTGGAAGTGCCCGGCGTGGGCCACGCGCCCACCTTCGTGCACGATGACCAGATCGCCATCGTCAAGCAATTCTTACTGAACAAATAACCTGTAACAACAACGAGAATCATGGAAATCAAACGACTGCATGTGGGCAAGCGCCTGTCCGAAGTGGCGATCCACAACCACACCGTGTACCTGGCCGGCCAGGTGGCGGACGACAAGACGCAGGACATCAACGGCCAGATGCGCGAAGTGCTGGGCCATATCGACCGCCTGCTGGGCGAGGCCGGCAGCGACAAGACCTGCATCCTGAGCTGCCAGATTTACCTGTCGGACCTGGCCAACTTCGCCGGCATGAACGAGGAGTGGGACGCCTGGGTGGCCCACGGCCATACGCCACCGCGCGCCACCGTGCAGGCGCAACTGGCCGACCCGGCCTGGCTGGTGGAAGTGGTCGTCGTCGCCGCAATGCGTTAGGCGGCATATGGTTTCTATCGCAGCGCTCAATAGCGCAACGTCGGACCAGCTGGTGCAAGGCCTGTCGGCCGACGATGGCGCGCGCGTGCTGGCCGCGCTCGACGTGGCCAGCGCGGCCTATGGCGACCGGCTGTGCAGCAGCGGCCAGCCGGCCTTCGAGTTTTCCGTCGGCGTGGCCGCCACGCTGGCCTTCCTGCGCACGGACGCGGAAACCCGCATCGCCGGCTTGATGTTCGAACTGACCTTGCTCGACCCCACGCAGGCGCCCACCATCGAGCCCCGTTTCGGCAAGGAAGTGTGCGACCTGGTGTCGGGCGTGCGCCAGCTGATCCGGCTGCGTGAACTGACGCGCGGCCAGAAGGATGCGGGCGGCCGCGGCAAGAACGCGGCCCAGCTGGCCGTGGCCCAGGTGGAAACGCTGCGCAAGATGCTGCTGGCCATGGCCAGCGACATGCGCGTGGTGCTGGTACGCCTGGCCTCGTGCGTGACGACCTTGCGCTACTTCGCCGACATCAAGCTGTTCAACGAGGCCACCCGCGCCTACGGGCGTGAGACGCTGGACCTGTACGCGCCGCTGGCCAACCGGCTCGGTATCTGGCAGCTCAAGTGGGAGCTGGAGGATTTGTCGTTCCGCTTCATCGAGCCGGAAACCTACAAGCGCATCGCCAAGATGCTGGAAGAAAAGCGCATGATGCGCGAAGGCTTCGTCACCTCGGCCATCGCCCGGCTGCAAGCGGAGATGAAGGCGGCCGGCATCCAGGCCGAAGTGTTCGGCCGGCCCAAGCACATCTACAGCATCTGGAACAAGATGCGCGGCAAGGAGCTCGACTTCACCGACCTGTACGACGTGCGCGCGTTCCGCGTGATCGTGGCCGACGTCAAGACCTGCTACACGGTGCTGGGCGTGGTGCACAACATCTGGACCCCGATCCCGAAAGAGTTCGACGACTACATCTCGCGGCCCAAGCCCAATGGCTACCAGTCGCTGCACACGGTGGTGACGGCCGAGGATGGCCGGCCGCTGGAAGTGCAGATCCGCACCCAGGAAATGCACAACTTCGCCGAGTACGGCGTGGCGGCCCACTGGCGCTACAAGGAGGAGGGCGGTTCCAACTTCGCCGGCCAGAAGTACGACGAGAAGATCGCCTGGCTGCGCCAGCTGCTGGCGTGGAAGACGGACGTGGCCGACGCCGTGGTGGGGCAGGAGGAAACCCAGCGCGAATGGGTGGAAAAACTGAAGGCGGCCGCGCTGGACGACCGCATCTTCGTGCTCACGCCGCAGGCGCGCGTGCTCGAGCTGCCCGTGGGCGCCACCCCGATCGATTTCGCCTACCACCTGCACAGTGATGTGGGCCACCGCTGCCGCGGTGCGCGCGTGGACGGCGTGATGGTGCCGCTCAACACGCCGCTCAGGAACGGCCAGACGTGCGAGATCATCACGGCCAAGGGCGCGCCTGGCACGGCCGGCCCGTCGCGCGACTGGCTCAACGCGGACTACACGGTCAGCAGCCGCACGCGCTCCAAGATCCGCGCCTGGTTCCATGCCATCGACATGCAGGAAACCTTGTCCAACGGCCGCGCGCTGGTGGAAAAATCCTTGCAGCGCGAAGGCAAGACGGCCGTCAACCTGGAAGCGCTGGCGCAGAAGCTGGGCTTTGCCAAGGTGGACGACCTGTTCCTGGCCGTGGGCAAGGACTTGTTCAGCCTGCGCCACGTGGAGGCGGCGCTGCACGACAACGCGGAGCCGGCCGCCGGCCCGGAAGACGCGGTGGTGGTGGGCAAGAGCCGCGCCTCGAGCGTGGAGCAGGGCGCCAAGTCCGGCGTGCTGGTGGTGGGGACGGATGGCCTGATGACGCAGCTGGCCAAGTGCTGCAAGCCGGCGCCGCCGGACGGCATCGTCGGTTTCGTCACGCGCGGCAAGGGGGTGTCCATCCACCGCGCCACGTGCAAGAACTTCGCCGAGATGCGGGCCAAGGCGCCCGAGCGGGTGATCTTTACGGAATGGGGCCGGGCCGAGCGCGATACGGTGTACCCGGTCGACATCTTCATCCTGGCCGGCGACCGCCAAGGCTTGCTGCGCGATATCTCCGAGATTTTCTCACGCGAGAAAATCAACGTGATCGGCGTGAACACGCAATCGGCCAAGGGCCAGGCCCGCATGACCTTCACGGCCGAAATCGGCTCCACGGCGCAGTTGCAGAAGGCGCTGCTGGCCATCGCGGAAGTGGGCGGCGTGCTCGAAGCGCGCCGGGCCTGAGGCGTCAGCGAGAAGCGGGGTCACCCATTAGCCAACCAGCGTCAAGTCGATAATACTGTCCCGGCGCCTCGATTTTATCGAGGCGCAATTTCTTGCCTGCCTTAGTCGCAAACGCTTGTCGCGCCCGTTTTCTCAGTACTTGGTTGCGAAGCATCGCACCAGTCACCCATCAGGATCAAGCAAGCCGGCGGCAGCGCCGGTTGCCCTGGCGGCATCGGCCGCCCCAGAAAAAC
>NZ_JACEZS010000029.1 GCF_014042365.1 Rugamonas fusca | reverse complement strand
AGCGTGGCGTGATCAAGGTCGGCGAAGAGATCGAAATCGTCGGTATCAAAGACACCGTGAAAACCACCTGCACCGGCGTGGAAATGTTCCGCAAGCTGCTGGACCAGGGTCAAGCCGGCGACAACGTTGGTCTGCTGCTGCGCGGCACCAAGCGTGAAGACGTGGAGCGTGGCCAGGTGCTGGCCAAGCCAGGTTCGATCAAGCCGCACAACCACTTCACCGGCGAGATCTACGTGCTGTCGAAAGACGAAGGTGGCCGTCACACCCCGTTCTTCAACAACTACCGTCCACAGTTCTACTTCCGTACCACGGACGTGACCGGTTCGATCGAGCTGCCAGCCGATAAAGAAATGGTTATGCCAGGCGACAACGTGTCGATCACCGTCAAGCTGATCAACCCGATCGCCATGGAAGAAGGTCTGCGCTTCGCCATCCGCGAAGGCGGCCGTACCGTCGGCGCCGGCGTGGTTGCAAAAATCATCGCCTAAGGACTGATCCTGACTACCACCTGGGATGTCCCGGGTGGTAAGATAGATCCTTCCTCTTCAAGTTTTACGTAGGGACGTAGCTCAATTGGCAGAGCGTCGGTCTCCAAAACCGAAGGTTGGGGGTTCGATGCCCTCCGTCCCTGCCACCAATTCTGGTGCAGTGGCACCGAAAGTAAAAAATGTCAAATCAATCCGTGCAGACTGTTAGCACGTCGAATGACAAGATCAAGGTTATCGCGGCAATCGTCGTGATGATCGCAGCAGTGGTCGGGTTTTACTACCTGGCAGACAAACCAGCTCTGGTACGCGCAGGCGCACTTGTAGCTGGTTTGGCTTTTGCCGTTTTGATCTTGTGGACTTCGACCACTGGCCGTGACTTCCTCAATTTCGCCAAAGAAGCCGTGCGCGAAACGAAGAAAGTGGTATGGCCCACCCGCCGCGAGGCCGGTCAGATCACAGGCATCGTGTTCGCCTTTGTGCTGATCATGGCGATCTTCCTGTGGGGCACGGACAAGACGCTGGAATTCCTGTTGTACGACGTTATCCTGGGTATTAGAAAATAATGAGCGAAAATGTGCAAGATGACGTGCCGGGCAATGATCCGGCACAAGATGCTGGCGCTGAGCTTAGCACGCCCGTGAGCGTCCCCGTCTCGAACAAGCGCTGGTACGTCGTGCACGCCTATTCCGGTATGGAAAAGAGCGTGCAGCGCGCGCTGATGGAGCGCGTCGAACGCGCCGGCATGCAAGACCAGTTCGGCCAGATCCTGGTGCCCACCGAGGAAGTGGTGGAAGTCAAGAACGGCCAGAAATCGGTCACCGAACGTCGATTCTTCCCCGGCTATGTGCTGGTGGAAATGGAAATGACGGATGAAACCTGGCACCTGGTGAAGAACACCAGCAAGGTCACCGGCTTTATCGGCGGCAAATCGAACAAGCCGACCCCGATCCCGGCCCGCGAAATCGACAAGATCATGCAGCAGATGCAGGAAGGCGTCGAGAAGCCCCGTCCCAAGGTGCTGTACGAAGTGGGCGAGCAAGTGCGTATCAAGGATGGTCCGTTCACCGACTTCAACGGCCACGTGGAAGAAGTCAACTACGAGAAATCCAAGGTGCGCGTCTCGGTCACCATCTTCGGCCGCGCCACCCCCGTCGAACTCGAGTTCGGCCAGGTCGAAAAAGTCTAAGCGCCCACCGGAGCGCGCGGCAGTCCAGCGTATCCGGCAACTAAGAGGAGCCCCGCCACGGCAAGCGATTGCCACGCGGGGCGCTACTACTCAATCCAACGATAGGAGCCATCATGGCAAAGAAAATCATTGGTTTTATCAAGCTGCAAGTGCCAGCTGGTAAAGCAAACCCATCCCCACCGATCGGCCCAGCACTGGGTCAGCGCGGCCTGAACATCATGGAATTCTGCAAGGCGTTCAACGCCCAGACCCAAGGTATGGAACCAGGTATGCCGATCCCCGTCGTGATCACCGCGTTCGCCGACAAGTCGTTCACCTTCGTGATGAAGACCCCGCCTGCGACCTACCTGATCAAGAAGCACTCGGGCATCACCAAGGGCTCGGCCAAGCCGCACACCGACAAGGTGGGCAAGCTGACCCGCGCGCAAGCTGAAGAAATCGCTAAACTGAAGACCCCGGACCTGACCGCTGCCGACATGGACGCCGCTGTGCGTACCATCGCTGGTTCCGCTCGTTCGATGGGCATCACGGTGGAGGGCCTGTAATCATGGCAAAACTGTCCAAGCGCGTTAAAGCAATCAAAGCCAAGGTCGACCGCACCAAGGCTTACCCGTTCGACAACGCTGTCGCCCTGATCAAGGAACTGGCTACCGCCAAGTTCAACGAATCGATCGACGTGGCTGTGCAACTGGGTGTGGATCCTAAGAAATCCGACCAGGTGGTGCGTGGTTCCGTCGTGCTGCCAGCTGGCACCGGCAAGACCGTGCGCGTGGCCGTGTTCGCCTCGGGCGAAAAGGCTGAAGCTGCCAAGGCAGCCGGCGCCGACGTCGTTGGTATGGAAGACCTGGCCGAGCGCGTCAAAGCCGGCGACATGCCTTTCGACATCGTCATCGCTTCGCCTGACACCATGCGTATCGTCGGTACCCTGGGCCAGATCCTGGGCCCACGCGGCCTGATGCCTAACCCGAAGGTGGGCACCGTGACCCCTGACGTGGCGACCGCCGTGAAGAACGCGAAAGCTGGCCAGGTGCAATACCGTACCGACAAGTCCGGTATCATCCACGCCACCATCGGCCGCAAGTCGTTCACCGACGCCGACCTGAAGAGCAACCTGGTTGCCCTGATCGACGCGCTGAACAAAGCCAAGCCAGCCACCAGCAAGGGCGTGTACCTGCGCAAAGTGGCGATCTCGTCGACCATGGGCGCTGGCGTCCGTGTTGACCAGGCTTCGCTGGCTGCCTAAGTTTTAAGCTGTAAAGAATTAAGTCCCCGTGCTATGCGGGGCGCATCTTTGGGCTGGCTGTGATATGCAATTTGTATCACAGCCAGACAATCAAAGACCGTTGGGCCGACCGTGATCGCACATGCGGAAGGATAAGCAGCCAACCGGGCAACCGGGCGGCGCCCAACGCAGATGGTGTACCCGAGCAAGTTTTGTAGTCCATGCTGCGTGAATTCATCCGCTCAGTTCTGTACTTCTTAACGTCGGACGCCGTGTTCGAACCGATGCGAGGTCCCTGGCCAACGGGTCAGGTCCACCGAACATCATTTAAGGAGGTTGACCGTGGGTCTCAATCTGAATGACAAAAAGGCCGTCGTCGCCGAAGTTTCCGCAAAAGTAGCAACTGCGCAAACCATCGTCGTGGCCGAATATCGTGGCATCCAGGTTGCTCACTTGACGCAACTTCGTGCTAAAGCGCGCGCTCAAGGCGTGTACCTGCGAGTGTTGAAAAACACCCTCGCTCGTCGCTCCGTCGAAGGCACGCAGTTCGCCAACCTGGCCGATCAAATGACCGGTCCGCTGATCTACTCGATCTCGGACGACGCCGTTGCCGCAGCTAAAGTCATCAACGACTTCGCTAAAACCAACGACAAACTGGTCATCAAGGCAGGTAACTACGCCGGCAAGCAGCTCGATCAAGCTGCCGTCGCCGCGCTGGCGAGCATTCCTAGCCGTGAAGTCCTCATCTCGCAGCTGTTGGGCGTTATGCTGGCTCCGGTGTCGGGCTTTGCACGTGGTCTGGCCGCTCTGGCGGCGAAGAAATCGGAAGGCGCTCCCGCGGAAGCGGAAGCCGCAGCGTAAGCTGGCCGGTTTTTTCTCAAGTACCAATCGATGTTTTAACGAATCAAAAAATTATTGGAGTTTCAAATGGCAATTAGCAAAGACGACATCCTGAACGCAGTGAGCGAAATGTCCGTAATGGACCTGAACGAACTGGTCAAAGCTTTCGAAGAGAAGTTCGGCGTTTCGGCCGCTGCAATGGCTGCTCCTGCAGCTGGCGGCGCAGCCGGCGGCGCAGCTGCTGCTGAAGAGCAAACCGAGTTCAACCTGGTTCTGTCCGAAGTGGGCGCGAACAAAGTTGGCGTGATTAAAGCCGTGCGCGAAATCACCGGCCTGGGTCTGAAAGAAGCGAAAGACCTGGTCGACGGCGCACCGAAGACCGTGAAAGAAGCCCTGTCGAAAGCTGACGCTGAAGCCGCTAAGAAGAAGCTGGAAGAAGCTGGCGCCAAGGCCGACCTGAAGTAATACTGTAGTACGGCGGCTAGTTTTCTTAGCGCCACGAGCCAAAGCTGCGGATTTCCCCCTGCGAAGGGGGTTATCCGGCTTTGGCTCCTTTGTCGTCTTTGTCGTATTTGTAGCGTTTTTACTACGTTACCGAAGTACGCAGTTCATTGAATCAGCTGGAAATGGTAGAGCCTTGAGGTTTCGTCTGTGTGACACGCAGCCGACGCTGCTGATATACAAGCAAAACCTGAACTTTCTATCCTTTCTGTCACTCACGGAGTGTCCATGCACTACTCATTTACTGAGAAGAAACGCATTCGCAAATCATTCGCGAAGCGCGCCAACGTTCACCACGTTCCGTTCCTGCTGGCTACCCAGCTCGAGTCCTACCACAGCTTCCTGCAAGAGGATGTCGCCCCATCCGCGCGCAAGAACGACGGCCTGCAGTCGGCCTTCACCTCCATCTTCCCGATCGTGTCGCACAATGGTTTCGCGCGCCTCGAGTTCCTGTCGTATGTGCTCGGTGACCCGGCCTTCGACGTCAAGGAATGCCAGCTGCGCGGCCTGACGTTCGCCTCGCCGCTGCGCGCCAAGGTGCGCCTGGTGATCCTGGACAAGGAATCGCCGACCAAGCCTGTGGTCAAGGAAATGAAGGAACAGGAAGTCTACATGGGCGAACTGCCCCTGATGACCACCACCGGCTCGTTCGTGATCAACGGTACCGAGCGCGTGATCGTTTCTCAGTTGCACCGCTCCCCTGGCGTGTTCTTCGAGCACGACCGCGGCAAGACCCACTCTTCGGGCAAGCTGCTGTTCTCGGCCCGCATCATTCCTTACCGCGGCTCGTGGCTGGACTTCGAGTTCGACCCGAAAGACATCCTGTTCTTCCGCGTCGACCGCCGCCGCAAGATGCCCGTGACGATCCTGCTGAAAGCGATCGGCATGTCGCACGAGCAGATCCTGGCCAACTTCTTCGTGTTCGACAACTTCAATCTGCGCTCGGAAGGCGCGGAAATGGAATTCGTCGCCGAGCGCCTGCGTGGCGAAGTAGCCCGTTTCGACATCGTCGACAAGTCCGGCAAGACCTTGGTACTGAAGGACAAGCGTATCAACGCGCGCCACGTGCGCGACATCGAGGCGGCTGGCATCAAGCACATCTCCGTGCCGGAAGACTACCTGCTGGGCCGCGTGCTGGCCAAGAACATCGTCGATCCGGAAACGGGCGAAGTGGTGGCCAATGCCAACGATGAGCTGACCGAAGACGTGCTGGGCCGCCTGCGCGAAGCCAACATCTCGGCCATCCAGACCCTGTACACGAACGACCTGGACCAGGGCGCCTACATCTCGCAGACCCTGCGTATCGACGACACGGCCGACCAGATGGCTGCCCGCGTGGCCATCTACCGCATGATGCGTCCTGGCGAACCGCCAACGGAAGACTCGGTGGAAGCCCTGTTCAACGGCCTGTTCTACAGCGCCGACCGTTACGACCTGTCGGCCGTGGGCCGCATGAAGTTCAACCGCCGCATCGGCCGCGATGAACTGACCGGCGCCATGACGCTGTCGAACGAAGACGTGCTGGCCGTGATCAAGATCCTCGTCGAGCTGCGCAATGGCCGCGGCGAAGTGGACGATATCGACCACCTGGGCAACCGCCGCGTGCGTTGCGTGGGCGAACTGGCCGAGAACCAGTTCCGCGCCGGCCTGGTGCGCGTCGAGCGCGCCGTCAAGGAACGCCTGGGCCAGGCCGAGGCGGACAACCTGATGCCGCACGACCTGATCAACTCCAAGCCGATCTCGGCCGCGATCCGCGAGTTCTTCGGTTCCTCGCAGCTGTCGCAGTTCATGGACCAGACCAACCCGCTGTCGGAAATCACCCACAAGCGCCGCGTCTCCGCGCTGGGCCCGGGCGGTCTGACCCGCGAACGCGCCGGCTTCGAAGTGCGCGACGTGCACCCGACCCACTACGGCCGCGTGTGCCCGATCGAAACGCCTGAAGGCCCGAACATCGGTCTGATCAACTCGCTGGCACTGTATGCCCGCCTGAACGAATACGGCTTCCTGGAAACCCCGTACCGCAAGGTGGTGGACTCCAAGATCACCGACCAGATCGACTACCTGTCGGCCATCGAAGAAGGCCGCTACATCATCGCCCAGGCCAACGCCACCATCGACGATGACGGCAAGCTGTGCGACGAGCTGGTGTCGGCCCGTGAAGCCGGCGAAACCATCCTCGTGTCGCCCGAGCGCATCCAGTACATGGACGTGGCCCCGGGCCAGATCGTGTCCGTGGCAGCGTCGCTGATTCCGTTCCTCGAGCACGATGACGCGAACCGCGCGCTGATGGGTGCCAACATGCAACGCCAGGCCGTGCCTTGCCTGCGTCCTGAAAAGGCGCTGGTCGGTACCGGCATCGAACGCACCGTGGCCGTCGACTCCGGCACCACCGTGCAGGCGCTGCGCGGCGGCGTGGTGGACTACATCGACGCCGGCCGCGTCGTGATTCGCGTCAACGACGACGAAGCGCAAGCGGGCGAAGTGGGTGTGGACATCTACAACCTGATCAAGTACACCCGTTCCAACCAGAACACCAACATCAACCAGCGTCCTATCGTCAAAGTGGGCGACCGTGTGGCCAAGCGCGACGTGATCGCCGACGGCGCATCGACCGACTTGGGCGAACTGGCACTGGGCCAGAACATGACCGTGGCCTTCATGCCATGGAATGGTCTGAACTTCGAGGACTCGATCCTGATCTCGGAAAACGTCGTCAAGGACGACCGTTACACCTCGATCCACATCGAAGAGCTGAGCGTTGTTGCCCGTGACACCAAGCTGGGCGCGGAAGAAATCACGCGCGACATCTCGAACCTGGCGGAAAACCAGCTGGCTCGCCTGGACGAGTCCGGTATCGTCTACATCGGCGCCGAAGTGCAGGCCGGCGACACGCTGGTCGGTAAAGTGACGCCGAAGGGCGAAACCCAGCTGACGCCGGAAGAGAAGCTGCTGCGCGCCATCTTCGGCGAAAAAGCATCGGACGTGAAAGACACCTCGCTGCGCGTGCCGTCGGGCATGGTCGGCACCGTGATCGACGTGCAAGTGTTCACCCGCGAAGGCATCGTGCGCGACAAGCGCGCCCAGCAGATCATCGACGATGAACTCAAGCGCTTCCGCCTGGACCTGAACGACCAGATGCGTATCGTCGAAGGCGACGCCTTCCAGCGTCTGGAAAAGATGCTGATCGGCCAAGTGGTCAACGGCGGTCCGAAGAAGCTGGCCAAGGGCGCCAAGATCACCAAGGAATACCTGGCCGATCTGGACAAGTACCACTGGTTCGACATCCGTCCGGCCGACGACGCCATGGCCACCGCGCTGGAAGCGATCAAGGAATCGATCAACGAGAAGCGCCACCAGTTCGACCTGGCCTTCGAAGAGAAGCGCAAGAAGCTCACCCAGGGCGACGAGCTGCAGCCTGGCGTGCAAAAAATGGTCAAGGTCTACCTGGCCGTCAAGCGCCGCCTGCAGTCGGGCGACAAGATGGCCGGCCGCCACGGTAACAAGGGTGTGGTGTCCCGTATCGTGCCGGTGGAAGACATGCCGTACATGGCCGACGGTACGCCGGCCGACGTGGTGCTGAACCCGCTGGGTGTGCCATCGCGTATGAACGTGGGTCAGATTCTCGAGACCCACCTGGGCTGGGCCGCCAAGGGCCTGGGCATCCGCATCGGCGAAATGCTGCAGCAGCAGATCAAGGTCGAGGAAATGCGCAAGTTCCTGGCCACCGTCTACAACGAGAAGGGCCGTGGCGAGGATCTGTCGGACTTCTCCGACGACGAGATCATGAAGCTGGCGCACAACCTGAAGAAGGGGGTGCCGTTCGCGACCCCGGTGTTCGACGGCGCGCACGAATCGGAAATCCGCCGCATGCTGGACCTGGCGTATCCGGACGAGATCGCCACCAAGCTGGGCATGACCCCGTCCAAGAACCAGGTCACCATGTACGACGGCCGCACCGGCGAAGCGTTCGAGCGCAAGGTCACCGTGGGCGTGATGCACATGCTGAAACTGCATCACCTGGTCGACGACAAGATGCACGCCCGTTCCACCGGTCCATACTCGCTGGTGACGCAGCAGCCGCTGGGCGGTAAGGCCCAGTTCGGTGGCCAGCGCTTCGGTGAGATGGAGGTGTGGGCACTGGAAGCGTACGGCGCCTCGTACGTGCTGCAGGAAATGCTGACCGTGAAGTCCGATGACGTCAATGGCCGTACCAAAGTGTACGAAAACCTGGTCAAGGGCGACCACGTGATCGACGCTGGCATGCCGGAATCGTTCAACGTGCTGGTCAAGGAAATCCGTTCGCTGGGTATCGACATCGACCTCGAACGCAACTAAACGACAGCCTGCTGAGGCGACTGTCATTTGGTTTGAGATGCACAAGGGGCAGGAAAACCGGGGACGGACCCCAATTTCCGCAGGAAATCGGGGTCCGTCCCCGGTTTTCCTGCCCGGCAATGTAGTCTCAGGTAATACGAAATTTAATCACCTCTGGAGTGATACATGAAAGCACTGCTCGATCTATTCAAGCAAGTTCAGCAAAACGAAACTTTCGACGCGATCAAGATTGGTCTGGCGTCGCCTGAGAAAATCCGTTCGTGGTCCTACGGCGAAGTCAAGAAGCCGGAAACCATCAACTACCGCACCTTCAAGCCTGAGCGCGACGGTCTGTTCTGCGCAAAAATCTTTGGCCCGATCAAGGACTACGAGTGCCTGTGCGGCAAGTACAAGCGCCTGAAACACCGCGGCGTGATCTGCGAGAAGTGCGGCGTGGAAGTGACGCTGGCCAAGGTGCGCCGCGAGCGCATGGGCCACATTGAACTGGCTTCGCCTACCGCCCACATCTGGTTCCTGAAGTCGCTGCCTTCGCGCCTGGGCATGGTGCTGGACATGACCCTGCGCGACATCGAACGCGTGCTGTACTTCGAAGCATATGTCGTGACCGATCCCGGCATGACCCCGCTCAAGAAGTGCCAGATCATGTCGGAAGACGATTACGCCGCCAAGTACGAAGAGTACGGCGACGACTTCACCGCCTTCATGGGCGCCGAAGGTATCCGTGAACTGCTGCGCTCGATCGACATCCACCGCGATGCCGAAACCCTGCGCGTGGAACTGAAGGAATCGAAGTCCGAAGCGAAGATCAAGAAGTACGCCAAGCGCCTGAAAGTGCTGGAAGCGTTCCAGCGTTCGGGCATCAAGCCTGAGTGGATGATCATGGAAGTGCTGCCCGTGCTGCCGCCGGAACTGCGCCCGCTGGTGCCGCTGGACGGCGGCCGCTTCGCGACCTCCGACCTGAACGACCTGTATCGCCGCGTCATCAACCGTAACAACCGTCTGAAACGCCTGATGGAGCTGCGCGCTCCAGAGATCATCACGCGCAACGAAAAGCGCATGCTGCAGGAAGCCGTCGACTCGCTGCTCGACAACGGCCGCCGCGGCAAGGCCATGACCGGCGCCAACAAGCGTCCGCTGAAGTCGCTGGCTGAAATGATCAAGGGTAAGGGCGGCCGCTTCCGTCAGAACTTGCTCGGTAAGCGCGTCGACTACTCGGGCCGTTCCGTGATCGTGGTGGGCCCGCAGCTGAAACTGCACCAGTGCGGTCTGCCGAAGCTGATGGCGCTGGAACTGTTCAAGCCCTTCATCTTCAACAAGCTCGAACTGATGGGCCTGGCGACGACCATCAAGGCCGCCAAGAAACTGGTTGAGATTCAAGAGCCGGTGGTGTGGGACATCCTGGAAGACGTGATCCGCGAACACCCGATCATGCTGAACCGTGCGCCTACGCTGCACCGTCTCGGTATCCAGGCGTTCGAGCCGGTCCTGATCGAAGGCAAGGCCATCCAGCTGCACCCGCTGGTCTGCGCGGCATTCAACGCCGACTTCGACGGTGACCAGATGGCAGTCCACGTGCCGCTGTCGATCGAAGCGCAGATGGAAGCGCGTACCCTGATGCTGGCCTCGAACAACATCCTGTTCCCGTCGAACGGCGAACCGTCGATCGTGCCGTCGCAGGATATCGTGCTGGGTCTGTACTACGCGACCCGCGAGGCGATCAACGCCAAGAACGAAGGTATGCTGTTCCCTGACGTGTCGGAAGTCATCCGTGCCTACGACAACAAGGAAGTGGAACTGACCACCCGTATCACGGTCCGTATCGTCGAGAATCCAAAGGATCCGGCGACGGGCGAGTTCGTCCGCACCGTGACCCGTTACGAGACCACCGTCGGCCGCGCCATCCTGTCGGAAATCCTGCCGAAGGGCCTGCCATTCTCCGTGCTGAACCGCGCGCTGAAGAAGAAGGAAATCTCGCGCCTGATCAACACCTCGTTCCGCAAGTGCGGCCTGCGCGCCACCGTCGTGTTCGCCGACCAGCTGATGCAGTCGGGCTTCCGCCTGGCAACGCGCGCCGGTATCTCGATCTGCGTGGACGACATGCTGGTGCCGCCTCAGAAGGTGACCCTGATCTCGACGGCCGAATCGGAAGTCAAGCAGATCGAACAGCAGTACGCTTCCGGTCTGGTGACGGCGGGCGAGCGCTACAACAAGGTGGTGGACATCTGGGGCAAGACCTCCGACGAAGTCGGCAAGGCCATGATGGACCAGCTGAAAGTGGAAGACGTCATCAAGCGTGACGGCACCAAGTCGACCCAGGAATCGTTCAACGCGATTTACATGATGGCCGACTCGGGCGCCCGCGGTTCGGCGGCCCAGATCCGTCAGCTGGCCGGTATGCGTGGTCTGATGGCGAAACCGGACGGTTCGATTATCGAAACCCCGATTACCGCGAACTTCCGCGAAGGCCTGAACGTGTTGCAGTACTTCATCTCGACCCACGGCGCCCGTAAGGGTCTGGCCGATACGGCGCTGAAGACGGCAAACTCCGGTTACCTGACCCGCCGTCTGGTGGACGTGACCCAGGACCTGGTGGTGATCGAGGACGATTGCGGCACCTCCAACGGCACCATCATGAAGGCGATGGTCGAAGGCGGTGAAGTGATCGAAGCGCTGCGCGACCGTATCCTGGGCCGCGTGGTGGTCAACGACGTGGTCAATCCTGAAACCCAGGCCACGCTGTACGAAGCCGGCACGCTGATGGACGAGGACATGGTCGAAGAGATCGAGCGCCTGTCGATCGACGAAGTCAAGGTCCGCACGCCGCTGACCTGCGACACGCGCTACGGCCTGTGCGCCAAGTGCTACGGCCGCGACCTGGGCCGCGGCCTGCTGGTCAACGCCGGCGAAGCCGTCGGTGTGGTGGCAGCGCAGTCGATCGGTGAGCCGGGTACCCAGCTGACCATGCGTACCTTCCACATCGGTGGTGCGGCATCGCGTGCGGCAGTGGCCTCGTCGGTGGAAGCGAAATCGAACGGCACCATCCGCTTCACCTCGACCATGCGTTACGTCACCAACGGCAAGGGCGCACAGATCGTCATTTCCCGTTCCGGCGAAGTGCTCATCTGCGACGACCACGGCCGTGAGCGTGAGCGTCACAAGGTGCCATACGGCGCCACCCTGATCGTCAAGGATGGCATGGTCATCAAGGCCGGCACGGCGCTGGCAACGTGGGACCCGCTGACCCGTCCGATCATTACCGAGTACGCCGGTACGGTGCGTTTCGAGAACGTCGAAGAAGGCGTGACCGTGGCCCGCCAGGTGGACGAAGTGACCGGTCTGGCCACGCTGGTGGTGATCGATGCGAAACGTCGCGGTTCGCTGACCAAGACCATGCGTCCGCAAGTGAAACTGCTGAACGACGACGGCAACGAAGTGAAGATCGCCGGCACCGAGCACTCGGTGGCGATCGGCTTCCAGGTCGGCGCGCTGATCATGGTGAAAGACGGCCAGCAAGTGTCCGTCGGTGAAGTGCTGGCACGTATCCCGACCGAATCGCAGAAGACCCGCGATATTACCGGTGGTCTGCCACGCGTGGCCGAGCTGTTCGAAGCCCGTTCGCCGAAGGATGCCGGTATGCTGGCGGAAGTCACCGGTACGGTTGCCTTCGGTAAGGAAACCAAGGGCAAGCAGCGTCTGGAAATCACGGACATGGACGGCAACAAGCACGAGTTCCTGATTACCAAGGACAAGCAAGTGCTGGTGCACGACGGCCAGGTGGTGAACAAGGGCGAGATGATCGTGGACGGCCCGGCCGATCCGCAAGACATCCTGCGCCTGCTGGGTATCGAAGCGCTGGCCCGTTACATCGTTGACGAAGTGCAGGACGTGTACCGTCTGCAGGGCGTGAAGATTAACGACAAGCACATCGAAGTGATCGTGCGCCAGATGCTGCGCCGCGTGCAGATCACCAACGCCGGCGACACCAACTACATCGTTGGCGAGCAGGTGGAGCGTTCGGAACTGCTGGAAGAAAACGATCGCGTGATCGCCGAAGGCAAGATCCCTGCGACCTACGAAAACGTGCTGCTGGGTATTACCAAGGCATCGCTGTCGACCGACTCCTTCATCTCGGCCGCATCGTTCCAGGAAACCACCCGCGTGCTGACGGAAGCGGCGATCATGGGCAAGCGCGACGGTCTGCGCGGCCTGAAGGAAAACGTCATCGTCGGTCGTCTGATCCCTGGCGGTACGGGTCTGGCCTTCCACCGCGCACGCAAAGAGAAGGAAGCGTGGGAAGTGGAAGAGCGTCAGGCACTGCTGCTGGCGGAAAAGGCCTCGATGGCTGCCAGCGCCGAAGCGGAACCGACCGAACCGGTCAGCCCGCACAGCGACGAAGCGTAATCGCGCTTCACGGCAAACAAGAAACGGCACCTGCGGGTGCCGTTTTTTTTCGTCTGATTTTACGGCGGGTGGCGTGCCTAAGAATAGCAGAGGGTGTACCGTGCCGATTCCGAGGCTAGTACCAATTCAGTCTAATCCGCGCGGCTATAGTCTAATTCGCGCTGAAATTTGGAGACGCCGGTCTAAAATGGTCCATAAAATAGGTCAGTGCATCTAATTCGGTCTCATTTTTGACTGCGAAAATCTAAAAGCGTCTATAAATCCGTTCCGAAATTAAATTTTTAGACTGATTTTGCCTAGTGTTTCATTGAAAATATTTACTAAAGAAAACACAAGGCGCGGGGGCGTGCAGCCGAAAATTGTCTAAAACTTGAACAACAGAACGATATTGTGGTGCGTTTTAGATTTTCGTGTCCTGGAAATCGTCTGAATTAGATTCTGGCTCCGATTTTTGGGACTGGTTTAGATTGCGATCTGCGGATTCTAGACTCAATTAGCCGAAATCCCATTGAATTAGACCGGATTAGTCCGAGGGCCGATTTCCAGGCACGTCCTGTAGGCTACGCCACGGGCCAGGGGGGCTGGTGATCGGCTCGCCGTCGCCGCCTTCAGTGCTGGTGCACGCGCAACGCGGGTCTATGCGCTTTTGCGATAAATGCACGGCCGTTGTGCTAGATACTGGTATATCCATGCTAAGATTTGGCGCATGATCGCCCAAGCCCTCTTCACGCCCGCCCAGCAAAAGCTGCTGGGACTGCTGTTTGTCCGCGTCAACGACGGTTTTCACTTGAACGAGATCATGCGGCTGACCGGGCTGGGCAGCGCCTCGGCCCAGCGCGAGTTGAAGCGCTTGCACGATGCGGGTCTGATCGTCTCCGAGCGCATTGGCAACGTGCGCCGGTTCCGGCCGAACAAGGAATCGCCGGTCTATGAGGAATTAAGCAGCCTGGTTAAAAAGAGCTTCGGCCTGGTCAGCGTACTGCGCGCGGCGCTGGTGCCGTTGCAACGGGTGTTGAATGTCGCGTTTGTATATGGCGCTACGGCCAAGGAGCAGGAGGTGCTCGATACGCCGGTCGAGTTACTATTAATCGGCGATAACACCAGCTACGGTGAATTGTTATCGCGCCTGCCTATGGCTGAGCGCTTATTACGCCGCAAGATCAACCCCAATCTTTATTCCGTGCCCGATTTCCGTCGCCGCCTGCGCGAGCAGCAGGGTTTTATTATTCAGGTGCTGCGGGACAAGAAGTTATTTGTACTGGGTGATGAATCCGACCTGGACAAGATAATACTGGGTGATGCAGGAATCGAAGCGGATGCGAAATGGCGTCAATTTCAGAATATTAACCAGCCACCGGGAATATAAATGGAAGCAGATTTGCCGCAAACGCGCTACAAGACTTTCCGTGAGTTTTATCCCTACTATTTAAGCGAGCATCGCCATCCCATTTGCCGCCGCCTGCACTTTATCGGTTCCAGCTTGATTATCCTGATGGTGGGTATCAGCGCGGCCAGCGGCGATCTGGCTTTACTGTGGTCGCTGCCTGTGATTGGTTATGGTTTCGCGTGGGTCGGCCATTTCTTCTTCGAACATAACCGGCCCGCCACATTCACCTATCCGTTCTACAGCCTGCTGGGCGACTGGGTCATGTTCCGCGATATGTTGACGGGGCGCGTGCGCTGGTAATCGCCTGCCCATAAAAAAAGGAACGGTCCCTGTCGGAAACCGTTCCCGTCGCGCCGCGGCAGCTTAGTGTTGCGCCTGTTGTTGCGCCTGTTTCTGGCTCGCGATCCAGTTGTCGATCTTCTGTTCCAGCAAGGCCAGCGGCAGGGTGCCATCGCCCAGCACGGCTTCGTGGAACTTCGGCAGGCTGAACTTGTCGCCTAACGCGGCGGCGGCCCGCTGGCGCAGTTCGACGATCTTCAGCATGCCGATCCGGTAGCCGAGCGCCTGGGCCGGCCACGCCATGTAGCGTTCCGTCTCGCTCTTGGCCACTTCATCGTAACCGAGTGTATCGTGCATGTACTGGATGCTTTGTTCGCGCGTCCAGCCCTTGGCGTGCATGCCGGTGTCCACCACCAGGCGCACGGCGCGCAGCAGGGCATCGTTCAGGTGGCCGAAGTATTGGGCCGGATCGTCGAACAAGCCCATTTCCTTACCCAGCGTTTCCGCATACAAGGCCCAGCCTTCCGTGTAGGCATTGTTGCCGCCGTACTTGCGGAAGTCTGGCAGGTTCAATTCCTGCATCAGGGCGATATGGAAGTGGTGGCCGGGCTTGCCTTCGTGCAGGAACAGCGTCGTCATGCCCGTGCTGCCGTACTTGGTCGGATCGTTGACGACGGACCAGAACACGCCCGGACGCGAACCGTCGCCGGCCGGCGCCGTGTAGTGGTCGGACGCCGTCGCGCGGCTCAGTTCCGGTTCCAGCCGCAGGTCCAGCTTGGCCTTGGGCACCAGCGTGAACAGTTGCGGCAGCTTGGTGTCGAGCACGTCATTGAGCTTGTGGTAGACGGCCTGGACTTCCTCTTCCGTCTTGAACGGGCGGAACTTGTCCTGCTGCGCCACCCACACGGGCAGGCCGGAAGCGGGGCCGGTATAGCCCAGTTTCGGACCCAGCAGTTCGAATTCGTGCTGGATGGTCGCCACTTCACGCAGGCCGATCGCGTGGATTTGCTCGGGGTTGAGCGACGTTGTGGTCTGGTTGGCGACACGGGCCTGGTACCAGGCCATGCCATCCGGCAGTTTGCCGAGGCCGGTCGTGGTACGGCAGGCCGGGATGTATTCCTTCTCCAGGAAGGTGGCCAGGCGGGCCAGGGCCGGCATCACCTTGTCGGCCACCGTGCTGCGGTAGGCGGCCGTCAGGCGCTGCTTGTCGGCGTCGGCGAACGTGGCGGGCAGCTTGGTGATGGGCGTGTAGTAGATGTTCGTTTCCGGCGTGGCGCTCACCAGTTTCTGGAACTGCGGCAGGGCCGACACCATGATGGCCTTGGGCTGGGTCACGCCCTTGCGCATGCCTTCGCGCATGTTGGCGATGGCTTGATCGATCCAGGCCGGCAGTTGCGACACGCGGCTCAGGTAGGCGTCATACTGCGCCACGGTGCCTATCGGTTGCGATGCTTCGCCGCCCGCATAGTTGGCCAGCATCACGGGCACACTGTCCATCTGGTTGATCGGCAACAGGTGCTCGGGGAATCGTTCCATCGCCAGCAGGCCATGCAGCTCGAAGGCGAGAATGTCGTAGTTGATGCGGTCGCCGCGGTCCAGCTGCGCGCGCGGAATGGCGGCCAGTTGCTTGCGGTACTGGTGGTACAGCGCGAACTGTTTGGCGCGGTTGGCGGGCGCGATGCTCAGGCCCAGCTGGTCATCGAAGCGGTTGTCGCCGTTTTCCGTCGCGCCGATCGGCTCGAAGCGGGCCGTGGCCTGGTAGTACCTGTCGGCCAGGGCCAGCAGTTGCTTGTGCACGGCGGCTGGCGTGGTGGCGGGAACGGCCTGGGTGGCTTGCACGGCCGGGGTAACGGCGTGCTCGGCGGCATGGCCCAGCGGTGCGCAGGCCAGGGCCACGGCGGCGGCCAAGGGAGCAAGCATGAAGCGGAGGTGGTGCGTCATATTCGTTTCCTGATCTGAATTGTCGGGGATAGGTCAAAACGGCGCTAAGCATACGCCATCGTGTCCCGCCTGCCCAACAATTTATGGCGCGGCGATCAGGCCGCCTCGCGCGCGAAGCGGCTCTCGTAGAGCGCGGCGACCAGGTCCGATTGCGTCACGATGCCGGCAAATCGCTCCTCTTCGTCGACGATAGGGATGTGATGGAAGCCGACATCGGCCATCAGCGGCACCAGGTCGACGATGGGTGTATCCAGCCGCGCCGTGACGGGCTTGCTGCGCATGATCTGGCCCACCACTTCCGCCTTTTCCGTATGGGTCAAGCCGCTGGGGCGCAGGAACTGGCGCAGGCGCTGCCGCACGCCGCGATAGTCGTCCAGTCCTCCATGTTCGAGGAAGTCGCCCTGGGTCACGATGCCGATCACGCGCCGCGCCCGGTTCAGCACGGGCAGCGACGCCACCTTGTGGCCGCGCATGTCGCGCCAGGCCTGGTCCAGCCCAGTGCCGAACTCGGCCGTGATCACATCCTTCGACATGATGTCGGTGCAACTGATGATGCCGAAGCGGCGGCCGTAGGCCCGCTGCTCCGTCTGCAGGAACAGCGCCTCCAGGTCGTCGCGGCTCACGTCCAGCACCTGGTTGTATTCGCGCAGCACGGCGTCCAGGTCTTCCGGCGCAAAGCCCAGGCGCGCGGTCGGCACGGCGTCGGCCGTCGCGTGCGGATGGGGATGCGGGGTTTGCTGGGTGTGGGGATAGCGGCGGCCCGTCAGGTTGTTGTACAGCACGGCCGCGCCGACCAGCACCACGCAATTGAACAGCACCGTCACCAGCGGGAAATGGAAACCGGCGCCGAGCACGGCCGGACCGCCGATCACGGTCGTCAGGGCCACGGCGCCGCCCGGTGGATGCAGGCAGCGCAGCGCGAACATGGCGGCGATGGCCAGGCAGCCGGCCAGCGCGGCCACCGGCACGCTGGCGCCCAGCCAGTGCACGCAGGCCACGCCGACCAGGCCGGACACGACATTGCCGCCGATCACCGACCATGGCTGGGCCAGCGGGCTGGCCGGCAAGGCGAACAGCAGCACGGCCGAGGCGCCCATCGGTGCGACGAAGAACAGGCTGATGCCGTCACGGGCCAGGATGAAATGGCCAACCAGTCCGGTCAGCAGCAGGCCGGCGGCCGCGCCCGCGCACGCGCGCAAGCGCTCGCTACGGCTTGCCGTGTGCGGGGCAGGCAGCCAACGTTCCAAAAAGGCAAACATATTGTCAGGTGAAAAGAGGGGAGGCGGGCATTATCCCACGATGCGTGGCGATGCGCTCAGCCCGGCAAGCCGTGCGACAGCAGTTCCAGCGGCAGTGCCGTGGTGAACTTGATCTGTTCCATCGAAAATGCCGAGGACACGCCAGTCAGCTGCGAAACCTTGATCAACTTCTTGTAAAAGCGGTCATATCCGTCGATATCGCTCGTTACCACCTTGAGCAGGTAGTCCACGTCGCCGCTCATGCGATGGAATTCCAGCACTTCCGGCAGCGCGATCACGGCGGCGGCGAAGCGCGCCAGCCATTGCTCGTCGTGGTGGCTGGTGCGCACGCTGACGAACACCGTCACCGGCAAGCCCACCTTGCGCCGGTTGACGATGGCCACCCGGCTTTCGATATAGCCTTCCTCTTCCAGCCGGCGCACCCGCTTCCAGCAGGGCGTGCTGGACAGGCTAACCTTCTCGCTGAGCTGGGCGATCGACAGCGTGCCGTCGGCCTGCAGCGCCGCGAGGATAGCGTAATCGTAGCGATCAAGATGTTCCATGCTATTTTTCTCGCATATTGAGGATAAACATTCCAAGATAAGGCAATTCAGCAGTCATTTTAGAACATAATTTCACCCTGGAATACGTAAGCTATATGGCATGACAGCAACTGCAACGCACGCCACCATGCCCACTGAAATCTACCTCGATGGCAACGCCACCACCTCCGTCCTGCCGGCCGCCATTGCCGCCGCCGTGGACGTCATGGCCCAGCGATTCGGCAACCCCAGCAGCAGCCACAGCGCCGGCCTGCGCGCCAGGGATGTGCTGGAGCGCACCCGCGCCTGCGCCAGGCGCCTGCTTGGCGTGGGCAGCGGCCGGCTCATGTTCAACAGCGGCGCAACCGAAGGCATCCAGACGGCCGTGCTGTCGGCCCTGTGCGCGTTGCGCGAACGCCAGTCGCGCGGCGAGGCCACCGGCGACCTGCTCGTGTTCGGCGCCACCGAACACAAGGCCGTGCCGCAAAGCCTGGACCACTGGAACCGCCTGCTGGGCCTGAACCTCAAGCTGCATGCCTTGCCCGTCGATGGCGAAGGCCGCCACGACCTGGCCGCGCTGCGTGCGCTGGCACCCCGGGCCGCGCTCGTGTGCACCATGGCCGCCAACAATGAAACGGGCGTCATCTCCGACCTGGCCGGCATCGAAGCGGTGCTGACGCAAACGGCCAGCGCCGCCTGCTGGCTGGTCGATTGCGTGCAGGCGCTGGGCAAGCTGCCGCTGGACCTGGCACGCACCCGCATCGACTACGCACCGTTCTCCGGCCACAAGCTGTACGCGCCCAAGGGCATCGGCATGCTATACGTGCGCGATGGCGCGCCATTCACACCGCTGATCATGGGCGGCGGCCAGGAGGCGGGCTTGCGCTCGGGCACGGAAAACATGGCCGGCATCGCCGCGCTGGGCGCCGTGCTGGAAGCGCTGGAGCAGGGCGGCACCTTCCGCAGCCACGCCGAACTGGCCGCCTTCCGTGTGCGCCTGGCCGACAGCCTGCGCACGGCCTTGCCCGGCATCGTGTTCAACCATGACTTCGCGGCCTCGCTGCCCACCACGCTCAATTTTTCCGTCCCCGGCGTCAGCAGCCGCGCGTTGATGGATGTGTTCGACGCGGCCGGCGTGCGCGTCAGTTCCGGCAGCGCCTGTTCGGCCAAGGCGGCCGCGCCCAGCTACGTGCTGGTGGCGATGGGCGTGCCGGACTGGCGCGCCAGCGGCGCCATCCGCATGTCGTTCGGCCCGCTGACGGATGCGGCGACCATCGCCGCCGCCTGCGCGCGCATCGCCCGCTGCGGCGCGGCCTTGCGCAGCGCCGGCCTGCTGGCATCGGACGGCATCGCGGCCGCCCGCGATGGCCTGCCGCCGCCAGCCGTGGATGGCGCCAGCGGCTGGCTGGCGCCGGATGCGACCGGCCCCGGCGCCGGCGGCGACAGCGCGCTGCGGCTGGATCCGGCCGCGCTGGCTGCCGTCTTGAAAGCTCATCCACACGCGCGTATGATCGACGTGCGCGAACCGTACGAATGCGCGGCCACGATCAGCGCCGTGCCGGGGGATAAGCCCGCTCTCAGCGTGCCGCTCGGCCAGTTGGCCGGGCCAGCGGAGCAGTGGCTGCGCGAGCCGCAGGTGCCGCTGGTGTTCTATTGCCGCAGCGGCAACCGTAGCATGCAGGCCGCGCAATACCTGCGCCGGCTTGGCCACCCGTTGGCCTGGAGCCTGGACGGCGGCCTGGCGTTGGCCTCGCCCGCGCCAGCGGCCTGATCGCTTGATCGCCTGCTCCGTCGGACGCGCCGGCCCGCGCGCCCGTGCGCCATCCGTAGCGCCCCATCGCCATAGCGCCGTGCCGAACTGCACAATTTGCGTCAGCCGTGCGCCCTTGTACGCTTGAACGGCAGATAATTTTTCATCGCACGCGCCGTGCCCCGGCAGGGGAGCGGCGTCGTGTTCGTTCGTTAGTTCAGCTAGCGGGGTCCGATGAAAAAGCACACCACTCTGCTGCCCAGCTTGATGCTGGGCTTTCACGCCGCCACGTCCGGCGCCCTGCGCGCCGACGAGGAGGAGGAAATGCCCCTGCGGGCTGAACTGTTCAGCGCGGCGCAGATGGCCGCCCATGGCCGCGCGCTGGCGGCCCAGCACGAGCCCAGCCCCGGCGGCGGCCGCGACCGCCTGCTGGCGCGGCTGGCCGATAACGCCGCCGTCATCGCCGCCACCTGCGATGGCCTGACGGAAGCCATCCAGGCCGGCCGCCAGGTGACGCCCGCTTCGGAATGGCTGCTCGACAATTACTACCTGATCGAAGACCAGATCCGCACAGCGCGCCGCCACCTGCCCAAGCACTACAGCCGGCAACTGCCGCGGCTGAAAGGCGGCGCCGGCAAAGGCAACGGCGTGCCGCGCGTGTACCGCATCGCGCTCGAGATCATCGCCCACGGCGACGGCCGCGTCGATCCGGAAAGCCTGTGCCGCTTCGTCGACGCCTACCAGGAGGTGGCCACGCTGCAGCTGGGCGAACTGTGGGCCATCCCCATCATGCTGCGCCTGGCCCTGATCGAGAACCTGCGCCGGGTGGCCGCGCGCGTGGCCGACAACCGCGGGCAGCGCGACCAGGCCACCCAGTGGGCCGACCGCATGGTGGAAGTGGCCGACCAGAACCCCAGCGGCCTGATCCTGCTGGTGGCCGACATGGCCCGCTCCAATCCGCCCATCACGAGCGCCTTCGTGGCCGAGCTGGCGCGCCGGCTGCAAGGCCAGAGCCCGGCATTGACGCTGGCGCTGACCTGGCTGTCGCACCGGCTGGCCGAGACGGGCCAGACCATCGAACAGCTGATCCAGGCCGAGATCCAGCTGCAGGCCGGCGAGCAGGTGTCGATCGCCAACAGCATCGGCAGCCTGCGCTTCCTGGGCACCATGGACTGGCAGGAATTCGTCGAGAACAGCAGCGCCGTCGAGCGCGCGTTGCGGCAGGATCCGGCCGGCATCTACACGGGCATGGACTTCGCCACCCGTGACCAGTACCGCCACGTGGTCGAGATGCTGGCCCGTCACGCGCCGGCCACCGAGGAGCAGGTGGCCGAGCGGGCCGTGCGGCTGGCCCAGGACGCGGCCGGCGACGCCGAGGCGCGCCACCGCCACGTGGGCTACTATCTGGTGGGGCCCGGTTCGGCCGAGCTGGCGCGGCTGGCCGGGGTCCGGCTGCCGCTGGCGCAGCGCATCGGCCAGCTGGCGCGGCGCGCGCCACTGGCGTACTACCTGGGCGCCATCGGCCTGCTCACGGCTGGCGGCTGCGCCTGGCTGCTGGAACGCACGGCGCGCGATGGCGTGGACCAGCCATGGCTGCTGGCGGCGCTGGGCGTGCTGGCGCTGCTGGGCAGCGGCCAGCTGGCGCAAAGCCTGGTGAACTGGGGCGCCACCGTGCTGACGGCACCCCATCCCTTGCCGCGCATGGACTTTCGCGCCGGCGTGCCGGACGACGCGCGCACGGTGGTGGCCGTGCCCACCCTGATCTACAGCCGCGACAACGTGGACGAATTGTGCGAACAGCTGGAGGTGCGGTTCCTGGCCAACCGCGATCCCAACCTCGTGTTCTGCCTGCTCACGGACTTCCCCGACGCCAGCGCGGAAACCTTGCCCGACGATGGCGCCGTGCTGGCCCACCTGCAACAGCGCATGCGCGCGCTTAACGTGCGTTATGAAGGCGCGCCGTTCCTGCTGCTGCACCGGCCGCGCCTGTGGAATCCGCGCCAGGGCGTGTGGATGGCGTACGAGCGCAAGCGCGGCAAGCTGCATGCGCTCAACCGCTACCTGCGCGGCGGCGCGCGCGACGCGTTCTCGCTCATCGAAGGCGACAGCGAGCGCGTGCAGGGCATCCGCTACGTGATCACGCTCGACACCGATACCCAGCTGCCGCGCGACACGGCGCGCCAGTGCATCGCCACCATGCGCCACCCGCTCAACCAGCCGCGCTACGACGCCACGCGCGGGCGCGTGGTGGAAGGCTACGGCGTGCTGCAGCCGCGCGTGGCGGCCAGCCTGCCGGGCGAGACGGCGTCGCGCTACGAGCGCCTCGGCGGCGGCGAGCCGGGCATCGATCCCTATACGCGGACCGTGTCCGACGTCTACCAGGACGTGTTCGGCGAAGGCTCGTTCATCGGCAAGGGCATCTACGACGTCGACATGTTCGAGCGGGTGCTGGGCGGTCGCCTGCCCGACGACCTGATCCTCAGCCACGACTTGCTCGAAGGCTGCTACCTGCGGGCCGGCCTGCTCAGCGATGTGCAGTTGTACGAAGCGTGGCCGGCCACCTACCCCGACGACGTTAGCCGCCGCCAGCGCTGGCTGCGCGGCGACTGGCAGTTGTGCGGCTGGCTGGCCGGCCCCGTGCGGCGCGCCGACGGGCGGCGCGAGCGCAACCCGCTGTCGGCGCTGTCGCGCTGGAAGCTGTTCGATAACCTGCGCCGCAGCCTGACGGCGCCGGTGCTGCTGCTGGCGCTGCTGGTGGCGTGGGGCGCGCTGCCCGACCCGTGGTTGTGGACCGCCGCCGTGCTGGCCGTGCCCTTGCTGCCGCCGCTGGTGGGCGCCCTGTACCACGCGGCGCGCCGCCCGCGCGACACCTTGTGGCCGCAACACCTGTGGAACGTGCTGCGCCTGGCCAACATCCACTTCTCGCACGCGCTGCTGACGCTGGCCTGGCTGCCCTACGAGGCCGCGTTCGCGCTGGACGCCATCGTCCGCGCGCTGTGGCGGCTGCTGGTGTCGCGCCAGCGTTTGCTGGAATGGCGCGCGTCGGGCCTGGCGCGCGCCGGCGCCGGCCTGGCCGACTGCTGGCGCACCATGCGCAGCGCCTCGCTGCTGGCCGTGGCCACCGCCGCCGTGCTGGCCCTGTGGCATCCGGCCGGCATGGCGCTGGCCGCGCCGCTGCTGGCCGCGTGGCTGGCCGCGCCGCTGCTGGCCTGGTGGATCAGCCGGCCCGTGCCGCGCCCACCCGTGCGCCTGAGCGTGGCCCAGCTGCGCTTTTTGCACCAGCTGGCGCGCCGCACCTGGGCCTGGTTCGAGCGCTACGTGGGGCCGGACGACAACTGGCTGCCGCCCGACAACATGCAGGAACATCCGGTGGCCGTGGTGGCGCACCGCACCTCGCCCACCAACATGGGCTTGTCGCTGCTGGCCAACCTGAGCGCCTGGGACTTCGGCTACCTGACCACGGGCCAGTTGCTGGAGCGCACCGGCAGCGCGCTGGGCGCGATGGAATTGCTGGAGCGCTACCAGGGCCACTTCTACAACTGGTACGACACCCAGAGCCTGAAGCCGCTGCACCCGATCTACATTTCCACCGTCGACAGCGGCAACCTGGCCGGCCACCTGCTCACGCTGCGGGCCGGGCTGGCCGCGCTGGCGGACCAGCCGCTGCTGGGACCGCAATGCATGGATGGCCTGGCCGCCACGCTCGGGGTGCTGCACGAAGCGCTGGCCGCGATGGAGCCGGCCGCGCCCGCGCTGACGGGCGCGCCGGCGCTGCGCGCGCTCGATGGCTTGCTGGTGCCGGCCGGCCGGCCCGACCCGGCCGACATGGGCGCCCTGCACGACTGGCTGGCGCGCGCCAGCGGCAGCGCCGACACGCTGCTCGACGCCATCGCCGCCCATGGCGACGAAGCCGTGCGCGAATGGGGCGCGGCGCTGGCGGCCCAGTGCCGCGCGCTGCGCGAGGAACTGGAGGCGTACGCGCCGTGGCTGGCGCTGGGCCCGGACGCGCTGTGCGACAGCCGGCTGGCGCGCATGCCCACCTTGCATGCGCTGGCCACCTGGCCCGGCATGGAAGCGGCGCCGTCCGACCTGGCGCCTGACGAGCGCGCACGCCAGCAGCGGCTGGCCACGCTGCTGGAGCAGGGCAGTGCCCGTGCGCGCGCCCGCATGGCCGCCATCGACACGCTGCTGCTGCGCTGCGCGGCCTGCGCCCAGCCCGACTACAGCTTCCTGTACAACCCCACCACCAAGCTGCTGGCCATCGGCTACAACCTCAGCGAACGCCGGCTCGACGCCAGCTATTACGACTTGCTGGCCTCGGAAGTGCGGCTGGCCAGCTTCGTCGCCATCGCCCAGGGCCAGCTGCCGCAGGAGCACTGGTTCGCGCTGGGGCGCCAGCTGTGCATCGTGGCCGGCAAGCCGGTGCTGCTGTCGTGGAGCGGCTCCATGTTCGAATACCTGATGCCGCTCCTGGTCATGCCCACCTACGCCAGCACGCTGCTGGACCAGACTTACCACGCCATGCTGGACGCCCAGATCGACTACGGCCGGCGCCGCAACGTGCCGTGGGGGATTTCGGAGTCGGGCTACAACACGGTCGACGCCAGCCTCAATTACCAGTACCGGGCGTTCGGCGTGCCGGGCCTGGGCATGAAGCGGGGCCTGGGCGACGACCTGGTGGTGGCGCCCTACGCCGCCATGCTGGGCCTGATGGTGCGGCCCGAGGCGGCCTGCGCCAACCTGCAGAAGATGGCCGCGCTGGGCTACCTGGGCCGCTACGGCTGCTACGAAGCGATCGACTACACGCCGGCCCGGCTGCCGCGGGGCCAGGCGGCGGCCGTGATCCGCTCGTTCATGGTGCACCACCAGGGCATGGGCTTGCTGGCGCTGGACTACCTGCTGCATGACCGCCCCATGCAGCGCCGCTTCATGGCCGACCCGCTGCTGCAATCGGCCTTGCTGGTGCTGCAGGAACGCAGCGCCCAGGTGGGGGCGTTCCACTCGGCCATCGAGCAGCAGCTGGCCGCGCCGGCCGCCGGCGCCGAGCAGGCCATGCCGATGCGGATGCTGAACCAGGCCACGCCGCTGCCCGAAGTGCAGCTGCTGTCGAACGGGCGCTACCACGTCATGGTCAGCAACGCCGGCGGCGGCTACAGCCGCTGGAAGGACCTGGCCGTGACCGGCTGGCGCGAGGATGGCACGCGCGACCACTGGGGCAGCTTCCTCTACCTGCACGACGTTGACAGCGGCCTGACCTGGTCGGGCGCCTGGCAGCCCACGCTGGCCGAGCCGCGCAAGTACGAGGTGATCTTCTCGGAAGGGCGGGCCGAGTTCCGCCGCAGCGACCACGGGCTGGAGCTGTACACGGAAATCGTCGTCTCGCCCGAGGACGACATCGAATTGCGGCGCCACCGGCTGACCAACCAGAGCGACCGCGAACGCACCATCGAGCTGACCAGCTACGCGGAAGTGGTGATGGCGCCGGCGGCGGCCGAGGCGGCCCATCCCGCGTTCACCAAGCTGTTCGTGCAGACGGAAATCCTGGGCCCGCGCCATGCCATCCTGTGCACGCGCCGGCCGCGCGGCAAGGACGAGCACCCGCCGTCGCTGCTGCACCTGATGACCGTGCATGACGCCACCGTGCTCGAGGTGTCCTACGAGACCGACCGCGCCGCCTTCCTCGGCCGTGGCCGCGGCACCCAGGCGCCGCAGGCGCTGCGGGTGGCCGGGCCGCTGGCCGGCGGCCATGGCTCGGTGCTCGATCCGGTGGTGGCGATCCGCCACCGCATCACGCTGGCGCCCGACCAGAGCGCCACCATCGACCTCGTCACGGGCATGGCCGACACCCGCGAGGCGGCCCTGCACCTGGTGGACAAATACCAGGACCGCCACCTGGCCGAGCGGGTGTTCGAGCTGGCCTGGACCCACAGCCAGGTGGTGCTGCGCCAGCTCAACGCCAGCGAGGCCGACGCCCAGCTGTACGCGCGCCTGGCCGGCAGCGTGCTCTATCCGCACGGCGCGCTGCGGGCCGAGCCGGCCATCCTGCTGCGCAACGGGCGCGGCCAGTCCGGGCTGTGGGCCTACGCCATCTCGGGCGATTTGCCCATCGTGCTGCTGCAGATCCGCGACCCGGCCAACATCGAGCTGGCGCGCCAGCTGGTGCAGGCGCACGCCTACTGGCGCCTGAAAGGGCTGGAGGTGGACCTGGTGATCTGGTACGAGGACCAGGGCGGCTACCGCCAGGCGCTGCACGACCAGATCATGGGCTTGATCGCCTCGGGCAGCGACGCCCAGGCCATCGACCGTCCGGGCGGCATCTTCGTGCGGCTGGCCGACCAGATCGCGCCCGAGGACCGGGTGCTGCTGCAATCGGTGGCGCGCGTGATCATCAGTGACAGCCGCGGCACGCTGGCCGAGCAGGTCAAGCGCGCCGTGCCGCCGCCGCTGCGGGTGCCGGCGCTGGTGGCCGACCAGCGCGGTGGCGCCGACACCGTCGCCGCCACCGCGCCGGCCACGCCGCCGCTGCTGCTGTTTAATGGCAGTGGCGGCTTCACCGAGGACGGGCGCGAGTACGTGATCGTCAGCGCGCCCGGCCAGAGCACGCCGGCGCCGTGGTGCAACGTGCTGGCCAATCCCCAGTTCGGCAGCGTGATCTCGGAAAGCGGGCAGGCCTACACCTGGCACGAGAACGCCCACGAATACCGGCTTACGCCGTGGCACAACGATCCCGTCACGGACGCCAGCGGCGAGGCCTGGTACGTGCGCGACGAACAGAGCGGCCAGTTCTGGTCGCCCATGGCCTTGCCCGCGCCCGGCACCGGCCCCTACCTGACCCGCCACGGTTTCGGCTACAGCGTGTTCGAGCACGTGGAGGGCAGCATCGCCACCACGCTCACCACCTTCGTCGCGCTCGACGCGGCGATCCGCTACACGGTGCTGGAGGTGCGCAACGACGGCGCCGTGGCGCGCCGCCTGTCGGCCACTGGCTACGTGGAATGGGTGCTGGGCGACCTGCGCCCCAAGACAGCCATGCACGTGGTGACCGAACTCGATGGCGCCAGCGGCGCGCTGTTCGCGCGCAACGCCTACAACACGGAATTCCCGGGCCGGGTGGCGTTCTTCAACGCCGACGGCGGCACCGGGCGCAGCGTGACGGGCGACCGCACGGAATTTGTCGGCCGCAACGGCAGCCTGGCGGCGCCGGCCGCGCTGCGCCGGGCCCGTTTGTCGGGCCGGGTCGGGCCGGCGCTCGATCCCTGCGGCGCGATCCAGGTGCCGTTCGAGCTGCTGCCGGGCCAGCGGCGCGAGATCGTGTTCGTGCTGGGCGTGGGCGGGCGCCGCACCGCCGACGTGAGCGTGCTGGTGCAACAGCACCGCGGCGTGGAGGCCGCGCGCGAGGCGCTGGCGGCCGTGCGCGCGCACTGGCAGCGCACGCTGGGCGCGGTGCAGGTGGCCACGCCCGAGCCGGCGCTCGACGTGCTGGTCAACGGCTGGCTGATGTACCAGACCATCGCCTGCCGGCTGTGGGCGCGCAGCGGCTACTACCAGTCCGGCGGCGCGTTCGGCTACCGCGACCAGCTGCAGGACGCGATGGCGGCCGTCCACACGGCGCCCCAGCTGCTGCGCGAACAACTGCTGCTGTGCGCGGGTCGCCAGTTCATCGAAGGCGATGTGCAGCACTGGTGGCATCCGCCCACCGGGCGCGGCGTGCGCACCCATTGCTCGGACGACTACCTGTGGCTGCCGCTGGCCGCGGCCCACTACGTGGCCGTCACGGGCGACGTGGGCGTGCTCGACGAGCAGGCGCCGTTCCTGGAAGGGCGGGCCGTCAAGCCGGAGGAGGATGCGTACTACGACCTGCCCGTGGTCGCGCCCTACGGCGCCACCTTGTACGAGCACTGCGTGCGCGCCATCCGCCACGGCCAGCGCTACGGCGTGCACGGCTTGCCGCTGATCGGCTCGTGCGACTGGAACGATGGCATGGACAAGGTGGGCGAGCAGGGCCGCGGCGAGTCCGTGTGGCTGGCGTTCTTCCTGTGCGAGGTGCAGCAGCGCTTCGCCGAACTGGCCGAGCGCCGCGGCGACACCGAGTTCGCCGCCGCCTGCCGCCACGAGACGCGCCAGCTGGCCGCCAGCGTCGAGCAGCAGGCGTGGGATGGGGCATGGTACCGGCGCGCGTATTTCGACGATGGCACCCCGTTGGGCTCGGCGAGCGGCGTGGAATGCCAGATCGATTCGCTGTCGCAAAGCTGGGCCGTGCTGTCCGGCGTGGCCGACCCGGTGCGGGCCCGCGGCGCCATGGAGCAGGTCGACCAGCGCCTGGTGCGGCGCGAGGCGGGCCTGGTCCAGCTGCTCGATCCGCCGTTCGACCAGGCCGGTCCCAACCCCGGCTACATCCGTGGCTACGTGCCCGGCGTGCGCGAGAACGGCGGCCAGTACACGCACGCGGCCATCTGGACCGCGATGGCGTTCGCGCGCCTGGGCGATGGCGCGCGCGCCTGGGAGCTGGCGCGCATGATCAACCCGGTGCGCCACGGCGCCACGCCGGCCGCCTGCCAGCGCTACAAGGTGGAACCGTACGTGGTGGCGGCCGACGTGTACGCCGTGCCGCCGCATGTGGGGCGCGGCGGCTGGACCTGGTACACGGGATCGGCCGGCTGGATGTACCGGCTGCTGCTCGAATCGCTGCTGGGGCTCACGCGCAGTGGCCCCGCGCTGGCGCTGGCGCCCTTGCTGCCGGCCGGCTGGGATGGCTACACGGTCACTTACCGTTTCGGCGCCACGCCCTACACGATACGGGTGACGCCGGCCGTGGACGGGCTGGGGCCGGAGCGTGCGCCGGGCCTGACCGTCGATGGGCAGGCCCTCGCCGGCTACACCGTGGCCCTGATCGACGATGGCCGCAGCCATGCCGTGGAACTGCGCGTGGCGCCGGCCGCCAAGGGTTGAGCGTGGCGGGGCCGATCAGCGTGCTGGGCGGGCGTGCCGGCGCGGGTTCACAGCCCCACGCCGGCGCCCGCGCCCAGCAGCGTGAGCACGCCCAGTACGGCGAACACGGCGGCGGCCACGCCATGCACCAGCTTGAGCGGCACCTTGCCGGCGATCCGGCCACCGAGGTACACGGCCGGCACATTGGCCAGCATCATGCCGAAGGTGGTGCCGGCCACCACGGACACGAGGCTGTGGTAGCGGGCCGCCAGCGCCACGGTGGCGACCTGGGTCTTGTCGCCCATCTCGGCGGCGAAGAAGGCCACCAGCGTGGTGAGGAACACGCCGTAATGGGCCAGCTTGGCGTCGTCCTCGTCGATCTGGTCCGGCACCAGGGTCCAGGCGGCCATGGCGATGAAGCCCAGGCCCAGCACCCAGCGCAGCACATCCGGCCCCATCAGGGCCGTGAGCCAGCTGCCGACGGCGGCCGCGAACGCGTGGTTGGCCACCGTGGCCACGAAGATGGCCAGCACGATGGGCAGCGGCTTGCGGAACTTGGCGGCCAGGATAAAAGCGAGTAACTGGGTTTTATCGCCGATTTCGGCGAGCGCGACGATGCCGCTGGAGACGAGGAAAGCTTCCATGATGTGGTGTTGGTACGTGGGCCGGATGGTTAACCGATGAGCCATGGGCGACTCCGGCCCATGCGGCCGCCCCTGGTTCATGGTCTCGTCAAGTGATCCACCAGCTGTACCACGGCCTGCGGGCCGATGATGTTGATACAGCTTCCTTCGCGCGGGCGAAGGACGACTACTCCCCACAACTGCCCGCATGATAACCCACAACGGCCGGGCCGGTCCAGAAACGCCTGTGGTATTCTGCACCGCGTCCGCGCCGCGTCTGCACTGCGCCGCCGCTGGCGCCCCACTTTGCCATCCACCGAACCGACCACCATGCCTATCGCCACCATCCCGCGCGCCGTGTTATCCGCACTGCTGTGCTGCTGCTGTTGTTGCTGCGCCTGGGCCGACCCGCTCAGCTACGCCCAATACGACCAGGTCCGCACCACCGACCTGCACCTGGACCTGAAGGCCGATTTCAGCCACAAGACCCTGTCCGGCTATGCCGAACTGACGCTGGACTGGCTGGCGCCCAGCGCCCGCAGCCTGGCGCTCGACACGCGCGACCTGCGCATCGCCCAGGTGCGCATCCAGCGCCCCGATGGCCGCTGGGCGCCCGCGTCCTACCTGCTCGACCCGCCCGAGCCGGGCCAGGCCGAGAAGGGCCGCGCACTGCGCATCGCGCTGGCCGGCCAGCCGCGCAAGGTGCGCATCTACTACCGCACGGCGCCCGGCGCGGCGGCCCTGCAGTGGATGACGCCGCAGCAAACCATGTCCGGCAAGCGGCCCTTCATGTTCAGCCAGTCCGAAACCATCAACGCCCGCTCGTGGGCGCCGGTGCAGGACACGCCGGCCGTGCGCTTCACCTACAGCGCCCACATCGACGCGCCGTCCGGCCTGCGCGTGGTGATGAGCGCCGAGAACGATCCCAAGGCCACCGGCGTGGGCGGCTGGAACTTCCGCATGCCCCAGCCCGTGCCGGCCTATCTGCTGGCCATCGCCATCGGCGAACTGGAAGTGCGCAGCGTCGGCCCCCGTTCGGCCGTGTACGCGGAACCGGCCCGCATCGACGCCGCCGCCTGGGAGCTGGCCGACACGGAAAAGATGATCGCCGCCGCCGAATCGCTGTACGGCCCCTATCGCTGGGGGCGCTACGACATGCTGGTGCTGCCGCCATCGTTCCCCATCGGCGGCATGGAAAATCCGCGCCTGACCTTCCTCACCCCGACCATGATCGCGGGCGACCGCAGCCTGGTCGACCTGATCGCCCACGAACTGGCCCACTCGTGGTCGGGCAACCTGGTCACCAACGCCACCTGGAAGCACTGGTGGCTCAACGAAGGCTTCACCAACTACGTCACCACCCGCATCGTCGAAAGCCTGTACGGCGCGCAAGTGGCCGACATCAACCTGCAGGTGGAGCAGGAGGAAGCGCTGGCGTCCTTGCCCTCGATCGCGCCGGCCAAACAAGCCTTGCTCACGCGCGGGCCGGACACCGACCCCGAAGCCACCTACACGGACGAGGAACTGGCCTATCCCAAGGGCGCCTGGCTGCTGCGCACGCTCGAGCAGCGCGCCGGCCGCGCCGTGTTCGACCCCTTCCTGCGTGGCTGGTTCGACCAGCACGCCTTCGAGTCGGCCACCACGGAACAATTCGTCGCCTATTTGCACCGCAACCTGCTCGACAGCCATCCCGGCCTGATGACGGACGCCGAGCTCGATGACTGGCTGTATGGCCAGGGCATCCCGGCCAGCGCCGTGCGGGTGGCCTCGCCCCGGCTGGCGGCCGTGGACGCCCAGCGCAGCAGCTGGCTGCGCGGCGAACTGGCCACCGACAAGCTGGACGCCAGGCACTGGATCGCGCTCGAATGGATGCACTTCCTGAACGACATCGACGGCAAGGCCAGCGCCGGCCAGATGCGCGAGCTGGACCAGGCGTTCGGCCTGGGCAAGAGCGGCAACAATGAAATCGCCTACCGCTTCTTCCTCAGCGCCATCAAGGCCGGCTATGACGTGCGCCAGCCGCTGCAGGCATTCCTGATGAGTGTGGGACGGCAGAAGTTCGTCGTGCCCCTGTACGCCGCCTTGCTGCAACGTCCGGACGACCGGGCCTGGGCGCAGGCGCTGTACGCCAGGGCGCGCGAACGCTACCACCCCGTCACGCAAGCGGCCGTCGACAAGAAGTTCGCCGACCAGTGAGGCGCCCCATGGCGCGGCGCGACCGCCGTGCCATGAATGGGCTATATCGTATAAATCGTTTATCACAATACAGACATGCATTTGAAGACTCGTCTGGCCGCAGCCTTGCTGCTGGCCTTCGCCGGCATTGCCCTGCCATCGATCGCGGCCGTCCCGGTGGTCGCCAACAGCGCGGCCGCACCCGTCCCCGCGTTCGACCTCGACGCCGACGTCAACCAGGCATTGAAGACCTTTGGCGTGCCCGGCATGGCCATCGCCATCGTCAAGGATGGCCAGGTGCTGGCCGCGCGGGGCTACGGCGTGCGCCGCCTGGGCGAGCCGACGCCGGTCGATGGCAAGACCCTGTTCGAAGTGGCCTCCAATTCCAAGGCCTTCACGGCCGCCGCGCTGGCCATGCTGGTGGACGAGGGCAAGCTGAACTGGGAGGACCGCGTCACCGACCACCTGCCCGGCTTTCGCATGTATGACGACTACGCCAGCGGCGCCATGACGGTGCGCGACCTGCTCACCCACCGCAGTGGCCTGGGGCTGGGCGCGGGTGATTTGCTGTGGTGGCCCACCAGCACCTTCAGCGCCGACGACATCATCCACCGGCTGCGCTACATCAAGCCCGCCACCACCTTCCGCGACAGCTACGCCTACGACAACCTGCTCTACATCGCGGCCGGCAAGATCGTGGCGGACAAGGCCGGCAAGCCGTGGGGCGAGGCCGTGCGCGAGCGCATCCTGGCGCCGCTGGGCATGGACGGCACCGTCACCAGCGTGGCCCGCATGCGCGCCAGCGGCAACTACGCCGCGCCGCACAGCAAGGTCGGCGAGCGCCAGACCGTGGTCGAGCCGATGCTGGCCGAGAACGCGGTGGGCGCCGTCGGCATCGACACCAGCGCCACGGACATGGCGCGCTGGATGAATCTGCTGCTGGCCGGCGGCAAGCTGCCCGACGGGCGCCAGCTGTTCAGCGCCGAGCGCGCGCGCGAACTGTGGACCGAAACCACGCCGATGAAGATCAGCGAACCGCCGCCCGCGCTGGCCGCCACCCGTCCCAATTTCGCCGGCTACGGCCTCGGTTTCAACCTGCGCGACTACCATGGCCGCAAGCTGGCGCTGCACGGCGGCGCGCTGCAAGGCTTCTATTCGCGCGTGCTGATGGTGCCGGACGAGAAACTCGGCATCGCCATCCTCACCAACGCCGAGAACAGCCCCGCCATCTCGGCCCTGCAGTGGCGCATCCTCGACCACTACCTGCAGGTGCCGGCCAGCGACTGGATACGGCTGTATGCGGACGACGAGGCGCGCAGCCACCGCGAGGAACTGGCGCGCCAGGGCCAGGCCGTGGCGGCGCGTGCGGCCCGTTCGGCGCCCTCGCTGCCGCTGGCCGCCTACGATGGCCAGTACCGCGATGCCTGGTATGGCGAGGTGACCATCCGCGCGCAGGACGGCAAGCATGTGCTCAGTTTCAGCCGCTCGCCCGATCTCACGGGCACGCTCGAGCACTTCCAGCACGACACCTTCATCGTGCGCTGGCAGGCCCGCAACTTCAACGCGGACGCCTACGTCACGTTCGCGCTGAACCCCGATGGCAGCATCGCGCGCATGAAGATGGCGCCCGTGTCGAGCGAGACGGATTTCAGTTTCGACTTCGCGGACCTGGATTTCAAGCCCGTCAAACCTGCGAAACAGGGCCAGGCCAAGGCCGGCGGCTAAGCAGTCATTTCAACCAGCCCATGGCGTCGTTGTGGCGCCTTGCCGTGCAGGCGCACTGTCTTCGGCGCCACGCCTCGCCATGGTCAGGTCGAAATGACTGCTAAGGCCGGCCAAGGCCGCTCACGCCGCCTCGCATTCGACCCGGTTGCGGCCCTGGTGCTTGGCGCGGTACAGCGCCAGGTCGGCCGCGTGGAACAGGCTGTCGAGCGCCAGGTGCGGGCCTTCCGAGGCGGCCACGCCGAAGCTGGCCGTCACGTGCAGCACGTGGCCGTTGGCCAGCGTGAGCGGCGCCGCCTCGATGGCGCGCCGCATCCGTTCGGCCACCACGCGCGCGCCTTCCAGGTCGCAGTTGCCGGGCATGATGACGAATTCCTCGCCGCCGTAGCGGGCCAGGATTTCGCCGTCGCGCAATTGCTCGCGCGCCAGCGCGGCGATGCGGATCAGCACCTGGTCGCCGGCGTCGTGGCCATGGCTGTCGTTGACGGCCTTGAAGCGGTCCACGTCGAACAGGATCACGGCCAGCGCCAGCCGGTGTTCGCGCGCGCGCCGCAGCCGCTGGTTGCCGGCCGCCGTGAAGGCGCGCCGGTTCAGGATGCCCGTCAGGTAATCGGTGTCGGCGCGCAGCCGCAGTTCCTCGATCAGGCGCTGGCGTTCCTGTTCCAGCTGCTGCTTTTCCAGTCCGGCCGCGCGCAACTGGCCCACGGCGCGCAGCAGGTCGCCGATCTCGTCGTGGCGCCGTGTCTCATGCACGCGGATGGAAAAGTCGCCGTTGCCCAGCTTGACGAGGGCGCGCGTGGTCCGCGCCAGCGGCACCATCACGCGCTTTTGCAGGATGACCATCAACAGCATCATGGCCAGCACGATGGCGCCGCCCGTCAGGCAGGCCAGCAGCAGTTCGCGCTGGGCCGTATCGTAGTCCTGCCGGGCCTGGTCCAGGGCCGCTTCCAGCAGCACGTCGCGCACGGCCAGGATGGGCGACATGAACGGCACGTAGCGCTGCGCGAACTGGGCCGTGTCCATGCCGTAGGGCTGGTGCGCCCGGCTGTCGCGTTCCACGCCCGTCACCAGCGCCAGGCCGCTGGTGAAATAGCGCTCGTCCATCGTGCGCAGCGCCGCCAGCACCCGCGGGTCGCGGTCGATGGCGCTGGTGGACATGACGATCAGGTGGCGCAGCTGTTCGATCTGGCCGCGCAGGAACTGGATTTGCGTGTGCTCGGTCTCGGCCAGCGGCTGGCCCGAGGCCAGCGCCACCGTCAGGCGCGAGCCGAGCCGGCCCGCGTATTCGCGCAGCTCGACGGCGAAGCGCGCCTTCATGAGGATCTTGGCCAGGTTGGGGTAGGCTTGCTCGGCCGCGCCCGCGTAGCCGGTCACATCGTCGAGCACCACCGGGATCAGGGCGAACATGCCTTCCACGGCCGCCGTCAGCCGCTGCGGCGTGCGCTGGGCCGGCGGCAAGGCGGAGACGGCATCGACCTCGCGCCGCGCCGCGATCAGCTGGGCCCGGATCGAGGTCACCGTCGCGCTCTGGTCCTGGCTGGCCGCCAGCGCGGCCGCCAGGCTGTCCAGCGCCTGGTCGCTGGCGGCGCGCGCCACGGCCAGCCGCGCCCGCTTGGCCGGATCGGGCGGCACGGCGTCGCCCAGCACGGCGTTCATGGGACCCCGCTCGAACGACAGTTTCTCGGCCGCCACCATGCCCTGCTGCACCAGTTGCAGGGCGTGCAGGCCGCCGCGGGCGGCCCGGTAGCTGTTCCATTCTCCCCACAATATCCGGCCCAGCATGGCGCCCACCAGCAGCGCCAGGATGGCCATGGACACGGCGAACATGCGGGTCAGTCTCATTTCTCCAGCGCTCCTTGCCGCTGCCTGCCGCGCGGTACGCGGCGCAGCGATTTTCCAACTTGCAATATGCCATAAGCGCTGGCCGCTGTCGCCCCCGGATGGGCGGAAATGGGACGCGGCGCTCCAGTAGTGGTACGATTGCGACCGCGCATCAAGGCGGAACGGTCCTCGGGTCCGGCCGGCGGGCCCACCGGCCTCCGGGATTGCTTTGAGGCAAGCCTTGAACCCCCATTTAACGAAGGATGAAGTGATGTCTATGCAACGAGTTATGCTGCGTGCCAAGCTGCACCGGGTCACGGTCACGCAAGCGGACCTCCACTACGAAGGTTCCTGTGGTATCGACCAGGATCTGCTGGATGCGGCCGATATCCGGCCCAATGAAAAGATCGAGCTGTACAACGTGAACAATGGCGAGCGCTTCGCCACCTACGCCATCCCCGGCCTGCGCGGCAGCGGCGAGATCTCGCTCAACGGCGCGGCCGCGCGGCGGGCCCAGCTGGGCGACCTGCTCATCATCTGCACCTACGCGCCGATGACGGAAGAGCAGATCGCCACCTATGAGCCCAAGATTGTGTTTGTCGATGGCAACAACAAGATCACGGGCCTGAAGCAGTAAGCACGGCCCCCAAGTAGTCAGGCTACAGAAAAACGGCGCTCAGTGGAGCGCCGTTTTTTTTATGCCGCCTTCTGCAGCGCATCCTGCCGCAGCAACTGCGACATGTATTGCGGTGTGATGCCCAGGAAGGAGGCGATCACTTTTTGCGACACGCGCGCCTCCAGCCCCGGATACTCGTCGCGGAACGCTTCCAGCCTGGCCTGGGCCGAGGTGGCGCTGTTGTTGTAGATGCTGCGTCCCTGGCGCAGGATGCTGGCCTCGGACACCTTCAGGTAATAGGCGCGCACCACCTCGTGCAGTTCGCACATGCGGCCCACGTCGGCCCAGTCCATGCGAAAGCCGTGCAGCGCCGTTTCGGCCACCACGAACTGGCGCGCCGGCAAGCCATCGCGCGCGCGCAGCAAGTCCTCGTGCGACGCCACCGTTTCGCCTTCGCACCAGAAGCGCAGCGTCACCTCCGTGCCGCCTTCCGTCACGAAGCCGGCCCGCGCCACCCCGCTGTAGATCCAGTGGAACGATTGCGCCACCTCGCCGCTGCGCTGCAGCACCTCGCCCTTGCGCGCGCTGATGGGAACGACCAGCGGCGCGATCAGGTGGTTGATGGCGTCATACATCTGTTCGGTAACGCCGTAGTGGCGCATCACCAGCGCTTTGTATTTCTCTCGTTGTTCCAGGAATCCGTGTCTCATGATTGTGCGTGCTGAACCCGGCGGCGCGGGTGGTCAATTAATTGTCTTTTTGCTACATCCAGTAACAAGCTGATAAGCAATATAATTGAATGAAATCGCGAAAACAATTGCCCATTGGTGCAATGTGTTGCAATTTGGAATTGTTTTTGTAATTTTATTTCAAACTTAAAGTAAGTGAACCCGCTTACGCGCGATTGTTCCTATACTGCTGGGCCCGCTCGCAGGCGCCCCATCCACGCTGTTCTATTGCCCTCGATTCAAGCTACCATGGCACGGCCCGCGCGCATGGTTTGCCCTGCGCACAGCGGGCGGCTGGCGCCGCTGCGCCAGATCGCATACCAACAACGGGGAGAATGGTGCATGAAGATGGCTAATCTGGGCATAGGGCAGCGGCTGGCGCTGGGGTTCGCGGTGGTGCTGGCCATCCTGATCGTCAACACGGGGTTGGGCATCTACCGGCTGCAGGGCGTGGCCGCCGCCACCCGCACCATGATGGAGGTGCCGCTGGCCAAGGAGCGCATGATCGCCGACTGGTACCGGCTGGTGTTCGCCGGCATCCGCCGCACGTCGGCCATCGCGCGCAGCGACGACCCGGCCCTGGTGGCCTTCTTCGCCGACGACATCGCCAGCTCCACCCGCAGCGCCCAGGCGCTGGTCAAGCAGATCGAGGCGCTGGCCGGCGCCGATGACCAGGCCCTGATCACCCAGATGAAGCAAGTGCGGGCCCGCTACATGGCCGCGCGCGACGCCGTCTCCAAGGCCAAGGCGGGCGGCGACGCGCAAGGCGCGCACACCATCCTGGAACAGCAATACCTGCCCGCCTCGCGCGACTATGAAGCCAAGCTGCAACAGATGCTGGAGCACCAGCGCCAGGCGATCGACGGCGCGGCGCGCGCCATCGACCAGGTGGCCGAGCGCAGCCGCAACCAGTTGCTGTTGCTGGCGCTGCTCGTGGTCAGCTTTGGCGTCGTGTTCGCGTGGTGGCTCACGCGCGGCATCACCGGCCCCATCAAGGAGGCGGTGGGGGTGGCCCAGCGCGTGGCCGAGGGCCAGCTGTCGGCCGCCGGCGTCACGCGCCAGTTCGCGCGCGACGAGCCGGGCCGTTTGCTGCAGGCCTTGCACCGCATGTCGGGCAACCTCGAGCGCATCGTGCGCGAAGTGCGCCAGGGCACGGAAACCATCGCCACCGCCTCCGGCGAGATCGCCAGCGGCAACCTGGACCTGTCCACCCGCACCGAGCAGCAAGCCAGTTCGCTGGAGCAGACGGCGTCCTCGATGGAGCAGCTGACGGCCACCGTCAAGCAGAACGCCGAGCACGCGCGCCAGGCCAACACGCTGGCCGCCTCGGCCTCGGACGTGGCCCAGCGCGGCGGCGCCGTGGTGTCGGACGTGGTGCAGACCATGGCCTCGATCGACGCCTCCTCGCGCAAGATCGTCGACATCATCGGCGTCATCGATGGCATCGCGTTCCAGACCAACATCCTGGCCTTGAACGCGGCCGTGGAAGCGGCCCGCGCGGGCGAGCAGGGCCGTGGCTTCGCGGTGGTGGCGTCCGAGGTGCGGGGGCTGGCCCAGCGCTCGGCCGCGGCGGCCAAGGAGATCAAGCAGCTGATCGACGATTCCGTCGGCAAGGTGGCGGCCGGCACGCGCCTGGTGGACCAGGCCGGCAGCACGATGGAGGAGGTGGTGGCGGCCATCGGCCGGGTCACGGCCATCATGGCCGAGATCAGTGCGGCCAGCGGCGCCCAGACCGAGGGCATCGAGCAGATCAACGACGCCATCGCCCAGATGGACACGGTCACGCAGCAGAACGCCTCGCTGGTGGAGCAGGCCGCGGCGGCGGCCGAGGCCATGCAGGAGCAGGCCGTCCGGCTGGCCCAGGCCGTCAGTGTGTTCAAGCTCGACGGCGTGGACGGCCAGGCCCGCGCGGCCGGCCCATCTCCATCCGTAGCGCACGCGCGCCGGCTGGCCGCGTAAGCGCGTCGTGCATGGCAGGGCGGCCGCCGGCGGCGGGACCGCCCTGCCAGTGCCGCTCAGTCCTTGCTGCCGATGACGCGGTACACGGCCGCGCCCAGCAGGGCGCCGGCGATCGGCGCCACCCAGAACAGCCACAGCTGGCTGGTGGCCCAGTCACCCACGTACAGCGCCACGCCCGTGCTGCGGGCCGGATTGACGGAGGTGTTGGTGACCGGGATGCTGATCAGGTGGATCAGGGTCAGGCCCAGGCCGATCGGCAGCGGCGCGAAGCCGGCCGGCGCGCGCGCGTCGGTGGCGCCCAGGATGATCAAGAGGAACATCATCGTCATCACCACTTCCGTCACCAGCGCGGCCGTCAGCGAGTAGCCGCCCGGCGAATGGGCGCCGTAGCCGTTCGAGGCGAACCCGGCGGCCAGTTCAAAGCCGCTCTTGCCGCTGGCGATCAGGTACAGCACGCCGCCGGCCGCGATCGCGCCCAGCACCTGCGCCACGATGTAGGGCAGCAGCTTGGCGGCGGGGAAGCGGCCGCCGGCCCACAGGCCGATCGAGACGGCCGGATTGAGGTGGCAGCCGGAGATGTGGCCGATGGCGTAGGCCATGGTCAGCACCGTCAGGCCGAACGCCAGCGCCACGCCCAGCAGGCCGATGCCCACGCCGGGGAAGGCCGCCGCCAGCACGGCGCTGCCGCAGCCGCCCAGCACCAGCCAGAAGGTTCCAAAGAATTCCGCGCCATATGCTTTCATGTGATTCCTTTACAGAGGTGCGGCCCGCGGGCCGCGATTGAATTAGCTGCTAAGCAACGTTGGCAATTTACCTTGCGTGAACTGAAAAGTCCACCGTGGCGGCCGCGGCCGTGAAGTTGCAGTTTCACAACGTGGGCGGATGGCGCACTGTTTTTTGCGCATCTAATTGTTTCGCGCATGAATCAATTTGAACAGCGCTGGCGGTGCGCCCCGCTAGAATTGACCGGCGGCACCAGAGGGGCGGCGGGCAGTATTTTATTTAAAACATGTGAGCAACGGACCCGCATTTTGCGATACAGTTTGACGACGACGACGCGTCGCGTCGCGGCGGTACCGACTGACTATTTTCCGGTGGGGTCCAATGAATCGATTGTCCGGTTTGCGCAGCACGACAGTTCTTCCGCTGGGGTTGGCGCTGGCCGGCGCGGCGGCGACCTTGATCGCCGGCGGCGCCGGCCTGGTTGCCGTCCTGTTCGCCGTGCTGCTGCTGGCGGCCGGCGCGCTGGCCGCGCGCCAGCTGGGCGCGGCCGAGGCGGCGCGCCAGCGCATGATAGCGCGCTACCTCGACGGGCGCGAACAGTTCGGCGACGCCGTGCTGCCGATCTGGTGCCGCCACATCGAATCGTCGCGCAGCCAGATGGAGGAAGCCGTGGCCGACCTGGCCGGGCGCTTCTCCAACATCGTCGACAAGCTCGACAACGCACTGCACGTGTCCAGCCTGGACCAGCAGGGCGGCGGCGGCCCGGCCCTGATCGACGTGTTCGCCAGCAGCGAGAACCAGCTCGGTTCCGTGGTGGCGTCCATGAAGTCGGCCATGGCCTCCAAGCAGACCATGCTCGAACAGATCCAGCAGCTGGAACGCTTCACGCGCGAATTGCGCGACATGGCCGAAGGCGTGGCCAGCATCGCGGCCCAGACCAACCTGCTGGCGCTGAACGCGGCCATCGAGGCGGCCCGCGCCGGCCCGGCCGGGCGCGGCTTCGCCGTGGTGGCGCAGGAAGTGCGCAACCTGTCGAACCGCTCGGCCGAGACGGGCCGCAACATCGCCGACCGCGTCGGCCAGATCAGCGCCGCCATCCTGTCGGCCAGCGCGGCGGCCGAACAATCCAGCGCGGCCGAGGACGCCTCCATGCTGTCGGCCGAAGGCATGATCGAATCAGTGCTGCGCGACTTCCGCCACGTCACCGACGCGCTGCTGCAATCGTCCGAACTGCTCAAGCAGGAATCGGTGGCCATCCAGAGCGAGGTCGGCGAGGCGCTGGTGCAACTGCAGTTCCAGGACCGCGTCAGCCAGGTCATGACCCACGTGCGCGAGAACATGGAACGCCTGCCCGCCATCCTGCGCGACAACCGCGCCCACTACGAGCAGGACCAGGCGCTGCAGCCGCTGCAGGCGGCGCCGCTGCTGGCCGAATTGCAAAAGACCTATGCCATGGCGGACGAGCACGCCGTCCATGGCGGCGCAATGACCACCCGCCAGCAACAGCCGGCGGCGGCCGACGAAATCACGTTCTTCTAAGGGATCACTATGGCAAAGACCATCATGGTAGTGGACGACTCCGCCTCGTTGCGGCAAGTGGTCGGCATCGCGCTCAAGGGCGCCGGCTATGACGTCATCGAAGGACGCGATGGCGTGGACGCGCTGGCCAAGTGCACGGGCCAGAAGATTCACCTGGTCGTGTGCGACGTCAACATGCCCAATATGGACGGCATCACCTTCGTCAAGCAATTCAAGGCGCTGGCCAATTACCGCTTCACGCCCGTCATCATGCTCACCACCGAGTCGCAGGAAGAGAAGAAGCGCGAAGGCCAGGCGGCCGGCGCCAAGGCCTGGGTCACCAAGCCGTTCAAGCCGGAAGTGTTGCTGGGCGCCGTGGCCAAGCTGGTCCTGCCCTGATCGTTTCCTGGCGCGCGGCGGCCGGCCTATGGCCGCCGCCCCGCGCCGCCCACCGCCCACCGGGAGAGTCACCATGTCCGCATCCTCCGCCACCGCCTTGCCCGTGCGCTTCGCCATCGCGGGCGAGCTGACGATCTACCGCGCCGCCGACCTGAAAACCCAGTTGCTCGACGCGCTGCGCCAGGCCGCCTTGCTGGAAGTGGACTTGTCCGGCGTGACGGAACTGGACACGGCCGGCCTGCAAGTGCTGATGCTGGCCAAGCAGGTGGCCGCCGCCGACGGCCGCGAACTGCGGCTGGTGGGCCACAGCCCGGCCGTGGTGGACGTGTTCGAAATGCTGGACCTGGGCGGCTATTTCGGCGACGCCCTGCTGATCCACGCCACCGCCTGAACCTGGCGCATCTAACCATGTATCCAACCCTGGGGGCCACGCCATGAACCTGGACCAAGCGTTGCAAACGTTTATCGCGGAAAGCCGCGAACTGCTCGAAGAGATGGAGAACGCGCTGCTCAACGTCGACCTGGCGGGCGACCAGGGCGAGGCCATCAACGCCATCTTCCGCGCCGCCCACACCATCAAGGGCTCGGCCGGCCTGTTCAGCCTGGACCACATCGTCGCCTTCACCCACGTGGTGGAAAGCTTGCTCGACGAAGTGCGTGACGGCCGCGTGGTGCTGACCGACGAGATGATCGTGCTGCTGCTGTCGTGCTGCGACTTCCTGTCGGGCATGACGGAGGCGCTGGCGGCCGGCCAGCTCGAGGCGGACCCGGACAGCGCGCCCGAGGGCGAGGCGCTGGTGGCCCAGCTCAAGCGCCACATGGATGCCGCCTCCCATGGCGACGGCACGCCGCCACCGGCCGAGGCGCAGGCGGCCCCGCTGGCGACGGTGGAGCCGGCCGTCGAGCGCATCGGCGCGGCCACGGACGCGCGCGACCACTGGCACATCTCGCTGCGCTTCGGGCGCGAGGTGCTGCGCAATGGCATGGACCCGATCGCCTTCCTGCGCTACCTGGCCAGGCTGGGCACCATCGTCGGCATCGCCACCGTGCCCGACGCGCTGCCGGCCAACCCGGACCAGATGGACGCCGAGCTGTGCTACCTGGGCTTCGAGATCGCCTTCGACACCACGGCCGACAAGGCTGCCATCGAAGGCGTGTTCGAGTTCGTGCAGGACGATTGCGAGATCCGCATCCTGCCGCCGCACAGCAAGGTGTCCGAATACGTGGACCTGATCCGCGCCCTGCCCGAGCGCGACGCGCGCCTCGGTGAAATCCTGGTGCGCTGCGGCAGCGTGACGGCCCGCGAACTCGACAGCGCCCTGAACCAGCAGGCCAGCAGCGAGCCGCAGCAGCTGGGCTCCATCCTGGTGGAAGGGGGCAATGTGCCGCCCGTGGTGGTGGAAGCGGCGCTGGCCAAGCAAAAGCAGGTGTCGGAACAGAAGGCCCAGGAGAGCCGCTCGATCCGCATCGATTCGGACAAGCTGGACCGCCTGATCGACCTGGTGGGCGAATTGATCATCGCCGGCGCGCGCGCCAACATGATCGGCCAGCAGATCCACAACGCGGAACTGCTCGAATGCACGGGCGTGCTGTCGAACCTGGTGGAGGAAGTGCGCGACGCGGCGCTCGAGCTGCGCATGGTCAAGATCGGCGCCACCTTCAACCGCTTCCAGCGCGTGGTGCACGACGTGGCGCGCGAGCTGGGCAAGGACATCGGCCTGATCGTCGATGGCGAGGACGCCGAACTGGACAAGACCGTGGTCGAGAAGATCGGCGACCCGCTGATGCACCTGGTGCGCAACGCCATGGACCACGGCATCGAGCCGGCCGAGGTGCGGCTGGCGGCCGGCAAGCCGGCCAAGGGCATGATCAAGCTGAACGCCTTCCACGAGTCGGGCAACATCGTGATCGAGGTCAGCGACGACGGCGGCGGCTTGCGCAAGGAAAAAATCCTGGCCAAGGCCATCGAGCGGGGCCTGGTCGATCCCGAGCGCAAGCTCAGCGACGCGGAAATCTACAACCTGATCTTCGAGGCCGGCTTCTCGACGGCCGACAAGATCACCAACCTGTCGGGCCGCGGGGTGGGCATGGACGTGGTCAAGCGCAACATCTCGGCCCTGCGCGGCAGCGTGGACGTGGGCAGCGTGGCCGGCGCCGGCACCACCGTCACCGTGCGCTTGCCGCTGACGCTGGCCATCATCGACGGCTTCCTGGTGCAGCTGAGCGGTTCCGTGTTCGTGATCCCGCTCGACATGATCGAGGAATGCATCGAATACGCGGCCGAGCCGGGCCAGGACTATTGCAACCTGCGGGGCCAGGTGCTGCCCTTCATCCGGCTGCGCGACCTGTTCCGCCTGCCCGGCACGGCCACCCGGCGCGAGAGCATCGTCGTGCTCAAGTACGGCAACCAGCGCGCCGGCCTGGTGGTCGACACGCTGCTGGGCGAGTTCCAGACCGTGATCAAGCCGCTCAGCCCCATGTTCAGCGAAGTCAAGTGCATCAGCGGTTCCACCATCCTGGGCAGCGGCGACGTGGCCCTGATCCTGGACGTGGCCGCGCTGATGGCCACCGTCACCGGCAAGGGCCTGGCGCAGCTGGCCGCCTGACGCCAGCCGCCGCCCACCATCGGAGAGCAAACCATGAACCAAGTCGTCGATCGCAACCCGGCCGCCGCCGGTGGCCGCGCCGTGGTGGCGCTGCAGCAGGGCGCGGCCCCGCTGCCCAGCCAGTACCTGACCTTCATGCTGGGCGAGGAGCAGTTCGCCGTCGGCATCCTGGGCATCAAGGAAATCATCGAATACGGCAGCCTGGCCGGCGTGCCCATGATGCCCGAGTGCGTGCGCGGCGTGATCAACCTGCGCGGCGCCGTGGTGCCCGTGATGGACCTGGCGGCCCGCTTCGGCCGCCCGGCCAGCCCGATCACCAAGCGCAGCTGCATCGTCATCGTCGAAGTGCAGGAGGCCGAGGGCGAGGGCCAGCAGGTGCTGGGCATGCTGGTGGACGCCGTCAACGCCGTGGTCGACATCGCGGCGGCCGACATCGAAGCGGCGCCCGCGTTCGGCACCCGGATCCGGCCCGATTTCATCGCCGGCATCGGCAAGGTCAACGGCAAGTTCGTCAGCCTGCTGGCCATCGAGCGCGTGCTGTCCTCCGGCGAGATCGTGGAACTGGCGCGCCAGAACCTGGCCAGCCGCAACTGAAACGCCAGTCCCGGGGCCCGCCCATGTCGCTCATCACGATCACCGATCGCGAATTCAGCCAGTTCCAGCGCTTCATCTACGAGGCGGCCGGCATCTTCATGGCCAACGGCAAGCAGGCGCTCGTCAGCGGCCGCCTGGCCAAGCGCCTGGCGCACTACCAGCTGGCCAGCTACAGCGATTACCTGCGCCTGCTCGAAAGCCGGACCCAGCCCGCCGAACTGCAGGTGGCCGTCGACCTGTTGACCACCAACGAGACCTATTTCTTCCGCGAGCCCAAGCACTTCAAGCTGCTGGCCGAGCTGGCGCAGGAGGCCCGCGCCAGGGGCCGCGCGCTGCGCGTGTGGAGCGCGGCCTGTTCCAGCGGCGAGGAGCCGTACAGCATCGCCATGGTGCTGGCCGACGTGCTGGGCGACGGCGCCTGGGAAGTGCTGGGCACGGACATCAGCACCCGGGTGCTGGAGCGGGCCCGCTGCGGCCACTATCCGATGGAGCGGGCCAGCCAGCTGCCGCAAGCCTATCTCAAGCGTTTCTGCCTCAAGGGCCAGCAGCGCGAGGCGGGCACGCTGCTGATCGAGCGCGCCTTGCGGGCACGGGTCCAGTTCCAGCACCTGAACCTGAACGAACCGCTGCCCAAGCTGGGCAGCTTCGACGTGATCTTCCTGCGCAACGTGATGATCTATTTCAACCTGGAGACCAAGCGCCAGGTGGTGGCGCGCCTGCTCAACCAGCTCAAGCCGGGCGGCCACCTGTTGATCGGCCATTCGGAAACCCTGAACGATATCTGCGACACGGTGCAGGCCGTGGCGCCGTCGATCTACCGCAAGAGCTGACCATGCCCGATCAGAAGTGCATCGATATCTTCCTCATGCCCGGCGACTGCTTCGTCGGCGATGAGCAGTACCGGGTGCGCACGCTGGTCGGCTCCTGCGTCTCCATCACGCTGTGGCATCCGCGGCTGCGGGTGGGGGCCATGTCGCACTTCCTGCTGCCGGGCACGGGCCGCCAGCGCGACCGGCCCGGTGCGGCGGCCGGTACCTATGGCGTGGACGCCATGGATTACCTGCTGGCCGAGCTGGCCCGGCGCGGGGTGCCGCTGGCCCAGTGCGAGGGCAAGATCTTCGGCGGCGGCGCCATGTTCCCGCGCCACGCGCGCGTCAAGGACATCGGCATGCAGAATGGCGATTGCGCGCGCACCCTGATGCACGAGCACGGCATCCGCATCGTCTCCGAGAGCCTGTTTGGCGAAGGCCACCGGCAATTGATATTCACCATCCGCACCGGCGAAGTGCTGAGCCGCCAGGTGCCGCCGGAGTTCGCTGTGAACCCGCGCAACAAGGAGCAGGCATGAAGGCCATCGAAGTGATGATCGTGGATGATTCGGCCGTGGTGCGCCAGGTGCTGAGCGCGCTGCTCAACGCGGCGCCCGGCATCACCGTTACCCATGCCGTGGCCAATCCCATCCTGGCCATGGAGCGCATGAAGAGCCAGTGGCCGGACGTGATCGTGCTGGACGTGGAAATGCCGCGCATGGACGGCATCACTTTCCTGCGCAAGATCATGGCCGAGCGCCCCACGCCCGTGGTGATCTGCTCCACGCTGACGGAGAAGGGGGCCCAGACCTCGGTCGAGGCGCTGGGCGCCGGCGCCGTGGCCATCATCACCAAGCCGCGCCTGGACCTCAAGCAATTCCTGCACGACAGCGCCGAGGAACTGGTGTCGGCCGTGCGGGCCGCGGCCGGCGCCAACGTGCGCCGCCTGGCCGGGCGCGCGGCCGCGCCAGCCCATCCCACCGTCAAGCACAACGCCGACGTGATCCTGCCGCCGGCCGAGCACACGCGCGCCATGGTGCAGACCACGGAGCGGGTGGTGGCCATCGGCACCTCCACCGGCGGCACCCAGGCCCTGGAGGAAGTCTTGACGGCCTTGCCCCGTGTGACGCCGGGCATGGTGATCGTGCAGCACATGCCGGAGAAATTCACGGCTGCCTTCGCCGCCCGGCTCGACAGCGTGTGCCAGATCCGCGTCAAGGAGGCGGCCAACAACGACCGCGTGCTGCAGGGCCAGGCCCTGATCGCGCCCGGCGGCAAGCACATGCTGCTGCGCCGCACGGGCGCCCAGTATTACGTGGAAGTGGTGGACGGCCCGCTGGTGAACCGCCACCGGCCCTCGGTGGATGTGCTGTTTCGTTCAGTGGCCCGCTGCGCCGGCGCCAACGCGCTGGGCGTGATCATGACGGGCATGGGCGACGATGGCGCGGCCGGCCTGCTGGAAATGCTCAAGGCTGGCGCCCGCACCGTGGCCCAGGACGAGGCCAGCTGCGTCGTGTACGGCATGCCCAAGGAAGCCGTGAAACGGGGCGGGGTGGAGAAATCCGTGCCGCTGAACCTGATCTACCGCGACATCCTGGCCCAGCTGGCTGGATTCGGTAACTGACGGTGCCGCCATGACCGCCACCACCAACGAACTCAGCGCGCCAGCGGCCATCCAGCCGGGCGCGCCGTGGCATGGCCAGCGCGTGATGGTGGTGGACGACAGCGCCGTCCAGCGCAGCTACCTGGTGAGTCTGCTGCGCGACCTCGGCTGCGGCGCCATCCTGGAGGCGGCCGATGGCAACGAGGCCTTGCGCCTGCTGGAGGGGGAACAGGGGGTGCCCTTGTTCCTGGTGCTGACCGACCTCGAGATGCCGGGCATGGATGGCATCGAACTGACCTGCCAGTTGCGCGAACGGCGCCTGGCCCGGCACCTGATCGTGGTCAGCGCGCGCGACCCGCGGCTGCTGGAAATCATCGAGAACATGGGCTCGGAGGATGCGGCCATCGGCCTGCTGGGCACGCTGCTCAAGCCGGTCCAGCGCGACGCGCTGGAAGCGTTGCTGGCCCGGGCCGGACGCGGCGAGGCGGCCCAGGCCGCGCTGCCCGAGCACGCGCTGCCGGCCGCCGGCGAGCTGGAGCAGGCGCTGGCCGGGGGCCAGTTCCTGCTGCACTACCAGCCCAAGGTCACCATGCAGAGCGGCCACCTGAAAGGGCTGGAGGCGCTGGCGCGCTGGCAGCATCCGGCGCGCGGCCTGCTGTCGCCCCAGCATTTCATCCCGGCGCTGGAAGGCACGCCGCTGATGGCCCAATTCACGCTGGCGCTGGTGCGCCAGGTGCTGGCCCAGCTGACCGAGTGGCAGCGGGCCGGCTTGCCGCCGCTGTCGGTGTCGGTCAACCTGTCGGCTGACAACCTGGCCGACCGCGCCTTCGTCGACTTGCTGGCATCGGCCGTGCAGGCGGCCGGCGTGGCGCCCGCCTCGCTGGTGTGGGAAGTGACGGAAACGAGCGTGATGCGCCAGCTGTCGCAGGCGCTGACCAACCTGGGGCGCTTGCGCCTGATGGGTTTCGGGCTGGCGATGGACGACTTTGGCATCGGCTATTCGTCCATGCAGCAGTTCGCCCGCTGCCCGTTTACGGAATTGAAGATAGACCGCGCCTTCGTCAACGGCGCGGCCCAGTGGCCGAACCGTCACGTGGTGCTGAAAAGCGCGCTGGAGCTGGGCCAGCGGCTGGGCGTGGCCACCGTGGCCGAGGGCGTGGAGACGGAGGCCGACTGGCAGTTGCTGCGCGCGCTCGGGTGCGACCTGGCGCAAGGCTACCTGCTGGCCCGCCCCATGCCGGCCGACGCGCTGGTGACGTGGATGCGCACCGAGCGGCGGCGCTTGCGGGCGCTGGCGGAAGGCCATGGAAACACGGGTTGAACGCGGTGGCTGGCCAGCAAAAAATACGATAACAGGACGTAAGTCCAGAACTGGGGAGGTGAGCATGTTTGCAAATATGACGGTGAAGGCCAAGATCGGCGCTTTGCTGGCCGTGGCCGTGCTGGCGCTGGTGGCCGTGATGATGGTGGCCTTCATGGGCTTGAAGAAGCAGAGCGAGATGCTGGCCGAGGTGGGGCGCAACCGCATGCCGTCCGTGCAGGGCTTGCAGATGGTGAACGAGGGGCAGACGGCGCTGCGCTCGTCCGACCGTGGCATCGAGGCGCTGGCGCCTTATCCCGAGCAGTGGGCCGAGGTGGGCGAAATCCTCAAGCGCAAGGCCAACATCTGGGCGCGCGTCGACAAGGGCTGGAAGATCTACGAACCGCTGCCGCAGACGCAGGAAGAGGAACGGGTGTGGAACCAGTTCGTCAAGGAGTGGGGCGCGTGGAAGGAAGGCGACGCCAAGGTGGACCAGATCGCCGCCCAGATCGGCAGCGCCGACGGGGCGGCCAGGAAGAAGGCCCTGTTTGACGACCTGCACCGCGCCGTGCTCGACAACAAGGACCGCTTCTCGGCGGCCGAGGCCAGCTTGACCAAGCTGGTGGAGCTGAACGTGCAATACGGCGACGACGCCGTCAAGGAAGCGGACGCCGCCTCGGCCCGCGCCACCAGCCAGATGTACATGGCCTCGGCCGTCGCGCTGGTGCTGCTGCTGGGCCTGGGCTTGCTGATCCTGCGCGGCATCCTGCGCCAGCTGGGCGGCGACCCCGGCTACGCGGCCGAGATCGTGCGCCGCGTGGCCGATGGCGACCTGACGGCCGAAGTGGAGCTGAAGGCCGGCGACACCACCAGCCTGCTGGCGGCCATGAAGGGCATGATCGAGAAGCTGTCGCACGTGGTGCAGGAAGTGAACAATGGCGCCGAGGCGCTGGCCAGCGCCTCCGAGGAAGTGTCGGCCACGGCCCAGTCGCTGTCGCAAGCGGCCAGCGAGCAGGCTGCCGGCACCGAGCAGACCTCGGCCTCGGTGGAGCAAATGACGGCCTCCATTTCGCAGAACACGGAGAACGCCAAGGTTACCGACGGTATCGCCAGCAAGGCGGCCCAGGAGGCGGCCGAAGGCGGCGAGGCGGTGCGCTCCACGGTGGCGGCCATGCAGCAGATCGCGCGCAAGATCAGCATCATCGACGACATCGCCTACCAGACCAATCTGCTGGCCCTGAACGCGGCCATCGAGGCGGCCCGCGCGGGCGAGCACGGCAAGGGTTTCGCCGTGGTGGCGGCCGAAGTGCGCAAGCTGGCCGAGCGCAGCCAGGTGGCGGCCCAGGAGATCGAGCAGGTGGCCAGCAGCAGCGTGGAACTGGCCGAAAAGGCCGGCAAGCTGCTCGACGAGATGGTGCCCAACATCCGCCGCACCTCCAACCTGGTGCAGGAGATCACGGCCGCCTCGGAGGAGCAATCGTCGGGCGTGGGCCAGATCAACTCGGCCGTCACCCAGCTGTCGCAGACCACCCAGCAGAACGCCTCCAGTTCCGAGGAACTGGCCGCCACGGCCGAGGAGATGAGCGGCCAGGCCGAGCAGTTGCAGCAGACCATGTCGTTCTTCAAGCTCCAGGGTGGCAACCGCTACCAGCCGGGCGCCGCGCGCAAGACGGGTAAGCCGTCCATCAAGCTGGGGCGCGGTTTCAGTGGCGCGCGCCAGATGAGCGAGATGAGCGATCCCGATGAATCGCACTTCGTCAAATTCTGAAGAGGGGAGCTTGCCATGAGCGCACTGTCGGTCACTTCCAACGCGCCGGCCGATGCCGGCCCGGCCCAGTTTCTCACCTTCATGCTGGGCGGCGACATGTTCGCCATCGGCATCCTGGCCATCAAGGAAATCATCGAGTACGAGGGGGTGACGAGCGTGCCGCAAATGCCGGCCTGCATCAGCGGCGTGATCAACCTGCGCGGCACGGCCGTGCCCGTCATGGACCTGGCGCGCCGGCTCGAACGCACCCCGTCGCCAGTGGGCAAGCGCACTTGCATCATCGTGGTGGAAGTGGACGCCGACGACGGGCCGTTCGTGATCGGCATCCTGGTCGATGCCGTCAACGCCGTGCTCGACATCGCGGCGGACGACATCGAGCCGGCGCCCGCCTTCGGCGCCCAGGTGCGGGCCGACCTGTTGCAAGGCATCGGCAAGGTGCAGGGCCGCTTCGTGCTGCTGCTCAACGTGCAGCACGTGGTGTCGGCCAGCGACATCGGCGCCATGGCCGGGCTGGCGCCGGCGCTGGCCTGATGCGGTCCTGAACAGCGCTGCCTTGCGTCCTGCAAGGCAAGAATCTGTGAGTATTGGGGCGATTTAATCCGTCACAATAGGCCGCAAGCCCCGGCGCGTCGCTCCACCGCGCGCCATCGCGGGCCACGTCCATCAGCCCCGCGGCCGCGCCGCCGGGCCGGCCCAACCAACTTTACCGCGCCGTGCGCTGGCCGCCCGGCGAGCAGGAGTAAAGCATGCTCAAGAACATGAAAATGGAAACCCGGCTGCACTTCGGCATGGGCGCGATCGTGGTGCTGGTGATCGCGCTGGGCCTGGTCGCGTTCACCAACCTGTCGGCCCTGCAAGGCACGTGGGGCAATGTCGAAAATGTCACGCTGGTGCGCAAGGACGCGGTGCTGGGCATCACCAAATGGAACGGCGACGCGATGCAGGACTTCAAGAATTACATCCTGCGCGGCGGGAACGCCGCGACCGAATTCCGCAACGACCTGGCCGCCATCGACAAGCATGTGGCGGCGTACCGCGCGGCCGGCGAGCCGGGCCGCGACGAGTTGCTGCAGCTCGACGCCTTGCAGGCCGCCACCCGTGCCTACAACGATGCCATGACCCAGCTCGAGGCCCTGCGTGAGAAGGGCGCCAGCGTCGCCGAGCTGGACAAGGCCGTCAAGGGCGCCGCCACGGCCATCTCCACCGCCACCGAGAAACTGGCGCAGCTGAACGAGGCCGATACCAAGGCCGCTTCGGCCCACATGAGCTCGGTGGCCAACCAGGCCAAGGTGTGGATCATGTCGTTCGACGTCGTCATCGCCGTGCTGGGCTGCACGCTGGCCGTGTGGATCTCACGCAGCCTGTCGGCCATCGTGCGCGACGTGCAGGGGGTGGTGGGCACGCTGGGCGCGGCGGCGCAGGAAGTGAACGCGACGGCCCAGTCGCTGTCGCAGGCGGCCAGCGAACAGGCCGCCGGGGTCGAGGAAACCAGCGCCTCGATCGAGCAGATGACGGCCTCGATCGCGCAGAACGCGGAGAACGCCAAGATCACGGACGGCATGGCGACCCAGGCCGCGCACGACGTCACGCGCGGCGGCGACGCCGTCAAGGCGACGGCCACGGCCATGAAGCAGATCGCCGACAAGATCGGCATCATCGACGACATCGCTTACCAGACCAATTTGCTGGCGTTGAACGCGGCCATCGAGGCGGCCCGTGCGCACGAGCATGGCAAGGGCTTCGCCGTGGTGGCGGCCGAGGTGCGCAAGCTGGCCGAGCGCAGCCAGGTGGCGGCCCAGGAGATCGGCAAGGTGGCGGCCGACAGCGTGGAGCTGGCTGAGCAGGCCGGCCAGATGTTCGACCAGATGGCGCCCAACATCCGCAAGACATCCGACCTGGTGCAGGAGATCGCGGCCGCGTCCGAGGAGCAATCGTCGGGCGTGCGCCAGATTAACAGCGCCGTGGGCCAGTTGAGCCAGACCACCCAGGTCAACGCGGCCAGCTCCGAGGAACTGGCCGCCACGGCCGAGGAAATGAGCGCCCAGGCCGAGCAGCTCGACCAGCTGATGGCCGTGTTCAAGCAGTACGCCTCGGCCGACCCCATGCGCCGTGGCGGGCCGCGCCGTCCCGTGACGCTCAAGCCGGGCGCCGCGCGCCGGCCCGCGACCACCGCCAAGCCCGGCGCCGCGCTGGCCGTGGCCAGCGGACCGGACGAGGCGCATTTCACCCACTTCTAGTAGATCGGCGCCAGCTCCTCCTGCCGGGTCGGCCAGTCCCGCACATAGGCCGGCGCCGCCACGGCGCAAGTGGGATCGGCCACCGGCGCCACGCGCGCGTGGGTGAACGGCAGCACGCCGGCCCAGGCCGGCCAGGCCAGGTCTTGCGCATCGTCGTTGGGGCCGCCCGCGCGCACCTTGCACGCCGCTTCGGCCAGGCTGATGCGCAGCACCGTGGTGGCCGCGTATTCCTTGTCGTTGCCGGGACGGATCTCGGCCTGGCGGCCCGGCGCCAGCTTGTCCATCAACGCCTCCAGCGCCGCGTGCTTGCCCGCCTCATCGTCCACCGCCTCGAAGCGGCCATACACCATGGCCGAGCGGTAGTTCATCGAATGGTTGAAGGCCGAGCGGGCCAGCACCAGGCCATCGAGGTGGCTGATGGTGACGCAGCACGTCTGCCGCACCAGCTGCTTGAGCAAGCGGCTGCCGTTCGAGCCGTGGATGTACAGGTGGCCGCCGCTGCGCCAGCAGGCCGTGGGAATGCAGTGCGCGCCATGGTCGTCGCTGAAGGCGATGTGGCACAGGTAGGCATCGTCGACGATCGCATGCAGCGTGGCTTCATCGTAGCGGGCGTTTTCCGCGATGCGGCGCACGCGGGTGCGGTCGCTGGGCGGGACAGGGGCGGCGGAGTCTTTCATCGGGGCATATCCGGAAAAATTGTTGAGTACTCAATATAATGGCGTGCTGGCCCTGACAACAGGTCCAGCGTCACGCAATTTCATGGAGCCACCGATGGATTACGCCCGCCTGATCGCCCGCTATACGGAACGGCACCGCCAGCATGGCTGGCCGCGCCAGCGCCTGCTGCACGAATGCCTGCGGGCCGCCATCCGCGATGGCACCTTGGCCGCCGGCACCCGGCTGGTGGCCACGCGCGCGCTGGCCGAGGAACTGGGCGTGGCCCGCAACACCGTGCTGTACGCCTACGAGCAACTGGCCAGCGAAGGCTATCTGCACACGGACCGGCGCGGCACCGTGGTGGCGGCCGTGGCGCCGGAACGCCCGCCTGTTGCTGCCGTGCCGGCCGCGCGCGCGGGCCTGGCGCGCCGCATGCGCCAGCTGCCCGTGGCGCCGGCCAGCGACGAATCGGGCGCCTTCGTGCCCGGTGTGCCGGCGCTGGACCAGTTTCCGCTCAGCTTGTGGCGCCGTATGCTGGAACGGGCCTGGCGCGGCCTGACGGTGGCGCAGCTCAACTACGCCGATCCGGCCGGTGAACCGGCCTTGCGGAGCGCCATCGCCGACCATCTGCGGGCCGCGCGCGGCGTCGTGTGCGAGGCCAATCAGGTGTTCATCACGGATGGCACCCAGAGCAGCCTGGACCTGTGCGCGCGCGCCTTCGCCGACGAGGGCGACACGGTATGGCACGAGCATCCCGGCTACGCGGGCGCGCTGGCCGCGTTCCGCGCGGCCGGGCTCGACGTGCAGGGCATCCCCGTGGACGAGGAAGGCATGGCGCCGCAGGTGGCCGACTGGCGCGACCGGCCGCCGCGGCTGGTGTACACGACGCCGTCGCACCAGTACCCGACCGGCTCCGTGTTGAGCCTGCGCCGCCGGCTGGCGCTGCTGGCGGCAGCGCGCGCGGCCGGCGCCCTGATCATCGAGGACGACTATGACAGCGAGTTCCGCCACGACGGCGCGCCGCTGTCGGCCATGCAGGGGCTGGAGCCGGACGCGCCCGTGCTGTACCTGGGCACGTTCAGCAAGACCATGTTCCCGTCGCTGCGGATCGGCTTCGTCGTCGTGCCGCCGGGACTGGCGGCAGCCCTGGCCAGCGTGCGCGGCCAGGCCAGCGCGCGCGGGCGCGTGGCCGACCAGCTGGCGCTGGCGGAATTTTTGCGCAGTGGCCAGTTCGCGCTGCACCTGCGGCGCATGCGCCGCCTGTACCGGCAGCGGCGCGACGCGCTGGTGGCGGCGCTGGAACAGCACATGGGTTCGGTGGCCACGGTGCATGGCGGTTCGGCCGGCATGCACCTGGCGCTGCGCGTCACCGATCCCACCTTGTCGGATACGGCCCTCAGCGCCCAGGCGCGCGCGCACGGCATCGTCGCGCGGCCGCTCAGCGAACACGCGGTGCAGGGGCAGTCAGGCTGGCAGGGCTTGATGCTGGGCTATGCGCAAGTGCCGGCCGAGCGGATGGATGAGCTGGTCAGGCAATTGGCGGCGCTGCTGCATCTGGCCGCGTATGCGCATGGCGGCCGCAACATGAAAAAAGGGCCAGACCCGAAAGTCTGACCCCATCGCTTGCCTCACACCGCCGGGCTGTCCGGCGGTGCCGTATGCAGGCTTAGAACGCCGAATCGACGCGCACGTACATCGAGCGGCCGTTCACGCCGATCGGGCAGGTTTCCCAGCAACGGGTGAAGCCCAGTTTCGGGAACACGCCGCCGTTGGTCCATTCGTCAGGCAGAGTGTTGAACATATTGTTCACGCCCACGCTCAGGAAGGTGCGCTGGGTGAACGCGTAGCGCACCGAGGTGTCCACCAGCCACTTGGCGCCCCACGTTTGCAGCGGGCTGAAGTTCTCGGCCTTCACTTCGCCAAAGTAGTTGGCGCGCACGTTCACGTCCCATGGGCCGGTGGTCACGTCGGCACCGATCACGTGGTGCTGGCGTGGCTGGCCATGCTCGAGCAGCGTCACTTGCGACTGGTCGAACAGCTGTTCGCCCGTCAGCACGGCCGACGACGAATGGCGGCCCGTCACTTCCGTCTTGTTGAAGCCCAACTGGCCAGACAGCACCAGCTTGGCGTTCGAGAAGTGCGTCGTGTGGTCGGCCACGATGTCCAGGCCGCGGGTGCGGGTGTCGACGGCGTTGGTGAAGAACTGGGCCTGGCCCACGCCCAGCGGCTTGAGGATGTTGGCGATCGGACCGCCGTTGGCCTCAGGCCCGATCTCGCTCGAGAACACGATGCGGTCCTTGATCTTGATCTGGTAGGCGTCCACCGTCAGCGACATGTTCTTGGCCGGGCGCAGCACCATGCCGACGCTGCCACTGGTCGAGGTTTCCTCTTTCAGCGGGGCGATGCCGAACGCCTGGGTCACCGGGCTGCCCTGGCGGGCCGTCAGGGTTTCCGTCAGCACGCCATTGTTCAGGTTGGTCGACACGGAGCTGTAGAACTCTTGCTGCACGCTGGGGGCGCGGAAGCCGGTCGAGACACTGGCGCGCAGGCCCACTTGCTTGCTCGGATCCCAGCGCGCGCTCAGCTTGCCGGTGGTGGTGCTGCCGAAGTCCGAGTATTTTTCCCAGCGCACGGCGCCGGCCAGCGTCAGGTTGTCGACCGGCTTGTGCTCGGCGTCCACATACAGGGCGATGTTGTGGCGGCCCGAATCGACGGCCGTGCCTGGCGTGTAGCCGGGGAAGCCCTGGATGCCGGCGGCGGCCGTGCCGCCATTCTGGTTCAGGATGGCGATGGCCGGGTTGTTGGTGCGGCCGTACTGGTAGGACACGGGGTCGCCCGCTTCGATCTGGTAGTTGTCGGCGCGGTATTCGAAGCCCGTGGCCAGGAACACGCTGCCGGCGCCCACCGCCAGCGGACCCTTGAGGTCGGCGTTGATGGTGGTCTGGGTGAATTTCAGGTTACCCGTGTCCGCTTCGCGCGGCGATTCGGCGTAGATGCCGCCGCCCGGTTTCGGCTCGTACCAGTAGCTGGTGTTGATGGAGTGGGCTTCGTGGAAGTCCAGTTCGCTTTCGCCGTGGTTGATCGACAGGTCAGCCTTCCAGTCGTTGGCCAGGTCGCGGCGGTAGCCGAAGGCGAACGAATTGTCCTTGATGGTGGTCTGGATGTTGGGCAGGAAGCCGTTCGGGTACACTTCCGGCACGGTGCGGTCGTCGCCGGCCGAGCGGAAGAAGCCGTAGGAATTGCCCTTGCGCTTGGACAGGCCGCCGAACGCATAGAATTCGCCATTCTTGTCCACCGGCAGGGCCGCGTTCCACCACAGGTAGCCATCCTTGGCCTCGCCGTCGCCGATGTGCTGGGTCACGCGGGGCGGGTTCACGCGCAGCGTGTCGGGGCCGGCGCGGTTGGTTTCGCCGCGCTTGCGCGCTTCGGCCGTCAGGTTGATGAAGCCGCCGTCCTGGCCCAGCGCGAAGCCGGTGTTGGCGCTGCCCGAGTACAGGTCGCCGTCGCCTTCGGAGGTGGTGCCCACGGTGCCGCTGACGGTGGTTTCCTTGACCTGGCTCTTGAGCACGATGTTGATCACGCCGGCGATGGCGTCCGAACCGTACTGGGCGGCCGCGCCGTCGCGCAGCACTTCGATGTGGTGGATGGCCGCCAGCGGAATGGCGTTGATGTCGGTACCGGCCGAGCCGCGGCCCACGGTTTGCTGCACGTTCACCAGCGCCTGCTGGTGGCGGCGCTTGCCGTTCACGAGCACCAGCACCTGGTCAGGGCCGAGCGAACGCAGCGTGGCCGGGCGGATGCTGTCGGTGCCGTCGCTGACGAAGGTGGTGGAGAAGTTGAACGAAGGGTCCAGCGTCTGCAGCAGCTTGCCCAGCTCCAGCGGGCCGGCCGTCTGCATGTCCTTCAGGCTGATCAGGCCGACCGGGGCCGACGTGTCGAGCGCCGTCTTGGCGGCGGAACGGGAACCGAGCACCACCACCGTTTGTTCGGCGGGCGCATCCGGCGCGGCCGTCTGCGCGTAGCTGGCGCCGGCGGCCAGCAGCAGGGCGCTGGCGAGCAGGGTGCGTTGGAAATGGGGTACTTGGGTGGAGTGGGCGGGACGGATGCGGGTACTGCCGGGGGCTCTCTTCATAGGTCATTCTCTCGTGTGGTTTTTATCTGAACAAACAGCCGAGGGGTGACGGCTTTCCTGCATGCTGGCGAAGGGTATTCACCACCGAGAAAATACTACAGTGCACAATTGGTCTAGACAAACTTGCATGCACCAAGATGTTGCATAATGAGCAGCCCGTGCAATAGTGCGTGCTTTATAAGGGAATTTCGCGTACGCTTGTCGATCGGCAACGCCTTTTTCATTTCGGCGCGGCAAGTTTCTGTCGTTTTTCGCACCGCCGGCCGGCCGCCCTGGCCAGGCTCACTGGTGGTCGCGCATCCATGCCTTGAGGCCGTTGACCCACGACTTGGCCGGCAAATTCCATTCCTTCTTGATGGCGCCGGCCCGCTCGTACAGCACGCTGAAGTCCAGCACGGGCGCACGCTTGAACGCGATCACGACGATATTGGCGTCGTGCACCTCGGGCAGCCACACGACGGCGTCGAACACCTGTTCCATGGCCAGCAGGTTCTTGTCGTAATTGCTGAACTCGCCGAACACATTGGTGGTCATCACGCCATCCTCGCCCAGGCAGTCGTAGCAGGCTTGGTAGAACTCGGGCGTGTCGAGCACGGGGCCGCGCGCCTCCTCGTCGTACAGGTCGACCTGCAGCGCGTCCACCGTGCCATGGTTGGCCGGGTCGAGCACGAAGTCGAGCGCGTCCATCTCGCGCACTTGCAGCCGGGCGTCGTCGTCGGGCAGGCCGAACAGCGAGCGGCAGATGGCGATCACGTTGGGATTGAGTTCGACGGCCGTCACGCGCGTGTCGGGCAGGCGGCGGTAGCAGAACTTGGTCAGCGCGGCGCTGCCCAGGCCCAGTTGCACCACGTGGCGCGGACGCGGCACGAACAGCAGCCACATCATCATCATTTGCACGTATTCGAGTTCGATCGCGTCCGGGCGCGCCAGGCGCATGGCGCCCTGTACCCAGGAGGTGCCCAGGTGCAGGCTGCGCACGCCCTGGAATTCCGTGATGGTGGCGGGTGGGTGGCCGGGCTGGTCGAAGCGCAGGCCGGTGGCGGCGATGGTGGGGGAGGCGGCAGGTTTCATCCCGCTAGTTTACCAGCCGGAGTGGCGGGGTTTCAAAGAAGTGAGCGGGCAAAAAAAGAGACGCGGGTGCGCCTCTCATAGCCCCGGTGCGCTTCTGGCTGACCGGGGCTGGCCGATATGGTCGGCGGTACGGTGTCGCCCCATCGTGTGGGGCAGTACGTCAAACATCAGCTGGCGTTGCGGCGACGTGCCAGGAAGCCGACGATGCCCAGGCCGGCCAGCAGCATGCCGTAGGTTTCTGGTTCAGGGACGGCGGCCACGTTGATGTCGCCCGAATAGCTGGCCGAGGGGGTGAGGACGTTACCCATGACGGTCAGCGTCAACGTGCCGGACACTGCGACCGGCGACAGCAGGCCGAATTCGTAGCCGCCGCTCGGGATCAAGGTCAGTGCATGGCCATTCAATGACGCCGAGGTCAAATTCAGATCGTTGTTGCCAAACAATGAGATCGATTGGATGACGGCGTTCGCCATGCTGGGGCCGACCGCCGGATTGAAGGTGAACGTGTCGGTGAACAGCCCTGCCACGTTGTGCGTGGCGCCGTAGTGGGCGGTGTAGCTGCCGGCCGAAACGGTGGACAAGGCCACGTTTTGGGTGAGGTCTTCGGCCAGTGCTGTGCCAGTCGATGCGGCTAACATCGCCGCCAAGAGTAGTGATCTTAGTTTCATTTTAATCCCCTATGGCAAAAAACACCCGGTGAGATCCGAGTGCTGAGAACCAAGTTACAAGGGACACAAAATGATGTCAATTCGCTATTTTTTAATCGGAATCCTTGAGCCATAGCCTGCGACTAAACGCGGGGCGTGAGCTCATGAGGGGGGGCTATGAAACCCGTTGAAGATCGCGCGGCGGTGCAAAAAACAACAGATTGCTGTTTTGAAATCGGCGGCGGTGTGGTCCTCGCACCGTCCGCCGGGCGCGCAACGGCTCACTTCTCCTGCCTGAGCGGCTTGTCCTTGTCGATCACTTCGCGGCAATCGCCCTTGATGATGGCGTTGTCGTAGTTGGTCCAGCCGTAGCTGTCCACGTAGCGCTTGTGTTGCTTGAAGTGGGCGTTGACGAAGCTCCAGTCGAGCCGCTCGCCCGGGTAGGCGATGTCGCCCAGGTCCAGCAGCGTGTGGAACATGTTTTCCGTGGCCAGCCTGGCCTTGCGGTGGCGCAGCAGTTGCCGCACTTTGTCCGGATAGCGCTCGCGGTACTGGTCGGAATACCAGACGAAGGCCGGGATGTGGAATTCGAACTGCGTGTTGTGGCCGTGGAAGGCCAGGTTGCAGCTGCCATCGTACAGGGTCTGGCCATGGTCGGCCACGTACACCAGCGCGCCCAGCTGGTGCGTCTGCTTGAGCGTGTCGATCGCCTGCGACAGGAACCAGTCCGTGTACAGGATGGAATTGTCATAGCTGTTGTTGAGCTGCGGCTTGATCTTGGTGTCCGTGTAGACGGGCTTGTCGACCCCGAACAGCGACGGCTGCCACTTGTCGAACGTCTTCGGATAGCGCTGGCTGTAGTTCCAGTGGTTGCCCAGCGAGTGCAGCACGATCAGCTTTTTCGGCGCCGGGTCGTCGATGGCCCGCTGCAGCGGTTCCAGCAGCACGGCGTCGAAGTTGGAACGGTTGGTAAAGCCGCCCAGGTTGAGGAACTGGATCACGTCGGCCTCCCTGGCGAACACGGACACGGGCGTGTCGAACTGCCCGAACGAGACCTGGTTCGACAGCCACCACGTCTTGAAACCGGCTTCCTTGTAGGCCGTCAGGAATGATTTCTCCGAGAAGCCATCCTTGAGGCTTTGCGTGGCGGGCTTGCGCGAAATGATCACCGGCACCGACAGCCGCGTGGCCGACACGGCCGTGATCACGTCCGGCAGCGTCACCAGGTTGGTTTCCTGCTTGAGCAGCGGGTTGGTGTCGCGCGGGTAGCCGTTCAGGCTCCAGCGGTCGTAGCGCGACGATTCGCCGATCACCAGCACCACGATCTCCCGTTCCTGGCCCGGCGTGGCCTGGTGCGCCTGGAAGCGGAAGCTGCGGCTGCGCTCGCCCAGTTCGCTCAGGTAGCGGCGCTCCTTCCAGAAGTCGGCGAAGCGGGCCGCCAGGCCGAATGGCCAGCTGGCCGTGAAGGCGTCGCCATCGACCGGCGAGCGGGCCCAGTAGGGCAGGGCGGCCAGCTTCCAGCCCAGGTGGCCGGCCGCCGGCACGGCCGGCAGCGACGGGCCGCTGTCCTCGTCGGCGTCCTCCTCCTCGTCGTCGCTGGCGCCGTCGCCAAAGCCGGAGGCGGCCACGCTGCCCGAGCCTGGCGCGGCCGACGCGCTGGCCGCCGGCGCCGGCCGGAGCGACGCCTTGGGCGCTGTCCTGGCCGATGCGGACGGCTTGGCCTGGATCCCGAATTCATAGCCCCAGCCACCCACGCCGCCCAACACCAGCAGGGCCGCCAGCGCGCCGTGGCGGCCGCGGCCGGCGAAGTCCAGCGCGCGGCAGCGCACGGCCACCACCTGGGCCGCCAGCCACCAGGCCAGCACGGCGGCCATGGCGCCGCCCAGCAGCCACACTTTCTGGCCCAGAAATTCCATCGCCTCGCGCGGGCTGGTCTCGGCGATGATGCCCAGGTGGTGGGTGGAGATGCCCTGGCCATAGAACACGAACAGGTAGAGCTCGGCTGGCAGCGCCACGAACGCGGGCAGCAGCAGCCAGTGGAACCAGGCCGGGCGCTTGAACACGGTCCACGCCGCGAGCCAGCCCAGCGCCTCGACGGCCGCGATCTGCCACGCCTGCTCCACGGGTTTGCCCAGCAGCCAGGGCACATAGGGCACGGCCGACAGCAGCAGATAGGTGACGAGCAGGAACAGGTTGGCGGGACGCAACAGGGATGACATAAAGGGAAGAGCGGAAAAAATGTCTGCTATTATCAAGTGTTTCCTGATCATACAGGTAGTTTTTGCTGGCCCGGCGCGCGCGCTGCGCGTGGCGCACGCCAACCGCCCCTGCCGCGAAATAGATTGACTGGCCCCAAGACCACGTCTATACTCGCGAGTTCTCATTTTATTCTGCACATCGTATACGCTCTGGTAGCCGCTCCTGTTGTGAGTGGCTTTTCGCGCCTCCGCTGTCCGTGTGAATGGGACTCAGTTTTCGCCCCCGGGCAACTGCCCGGGTTATCAACGTTGTAACTTTGTTGGATTTAGAACGATGCCAACCATCAATCAACTGATTCGCAACCCACGCGTCGCTTCGACCGTGAAGAGCAAGTCGCCGGCGCTGGAAAACAGCCCGCAAAAACGTGGCGTTTGCACCCGTGTGTACACCACCACTCCTAAGAAGCCTAACTCGGCTTTGCGTAAGGTCGCCAAAGTGCGTCTGACCAACGGTTTCGAAGTCATTTCGTACATCGGCGGTGAAGGCCACAACCTGCAAGAGCACAGCGTTGTGCTGCTGCGCGGCGGTCGTGTCAAAGACTTGCCAGGTGTGCGTTACCACATGGTCCGCGGCGCGTTGGATACCCAAGGCGTGAAAGACCGTAAGCAAGCCCGCTCGAAGTACGGTACCAAGCGTGCCAAGGCCGGTAAGAAGTAAACCCCCAAGTTTCGCTCAGTGGCAGTAAGAGCTAAGTGAATGTAATCGACCGCAACGGGTCGAGTAAGTGGATGGCTATGATGGCCTTCCGTGAGAGTGCGAACCCATATCTGCGCACCTCAACTGAAGATTGAAAGGAATTGATATGCCACGTCGTCGTGAAGTACCCAAGCGCGAAATCTTGCCAGATCCTAAATTCGGCAACACGGATGTCGCCAAGTTCGTTAACGTGCTGATGCTGTCCGGTAAAAAATCGGTCGCAGAAAACATCATCTACGGTGCTTTCGAGCACATCGCCGCCAAGTCGGGCAAGGACCCGCTGGAAGTGTTCGCCACCGCCATCAACAACGCCAAGCCGCTGGTTGAGGTGAAATCCCGCCGCGTCGGCGGCGCCAACTACCAGGTGCCAGTCGAAGTGCGTCCGGTGCGCCGTATGGCCCTGTCGATGCGCTGGCTGCGTGAAGCTGCCAACAAGCGCAGCGAGAAGTCCATGCCACAGCGCCTGGGCGGCGAGCTGATGGAAGCGGCTGAAGGCCGCGGCGGTGCGATGAAGAAGCGCGATGAAGTGCACCGCATGGCAGAAGCGAACAAGGCGTTCTCGCACTTCCGCTTCTAATAAAACCGGCCGGACCCTGTGCGGTCCGGCTGTTATCTGTTGTTCGAGGCCGGGCTCATTTTTTTTAGCTAAAAAATGGTGCTCGGTTTTGTCCATTCAAAGATTTAGGATTAATTATGGCCCGCAAGACCCCCATTGAGCGCTACCGCAACATCGGTATTTCCGCTCACATCGACGCAGGTAAGACCACCACCACTGAGCGCGTGCTGTTCTACACCGGCGTGAACCACAAGATTGGTGAAGTGCACGACGGCGCCGCCACCATGGACTGGATGGAGCAGGAACAAGAGCGCGGTATCACCATTACCTCCGCGGCGACCACCTGCTTCTGGAAAGGCATGGCCAACAACTTCCCAGAACACCACATCAACATCATCGACACCCCGGGCCACGTCGACTTCACCATCGAGGTGGAGCGTTCGATGCGCGTGCTGGACGGCGCTTGCATGGTTTACTGCGCCGTGGGCGGCGTGCAGCCACAGTCGGAAACCGTGTGGCGTCAGGCTAACAAGTACAAAGTGCCACGTCTGGCCTTCGTCAACAAGATGGACCGTACCGGCGCCAACTTCTTCAAGGTCTACGACCAGATGCGCGCGCGCCTGAAGGCCAACCCGGTCCTGATCCAGATTCCGATCGGCGCCGAAGAAAACTTCAAGGGCGTGATCGACCTGGTCAAGATGAAAGCCATCATCTGGGACGACGCTTCCCAGGGCATGAAGTTCGACTACGTCGACATCCCAGCCGAGCTGGCCGATTCGGCCGCCGAATGGCGCGAGAAGATGGTCGAAGCCGCCGCTGAAGCGAGCGAAGAGCTGATGAACAAGTACCTGGAAGAGGGCGACCTGTCCGAAGCCGACATCAAGAAAGCACTGCGCGAGCGTACCATCGCTTCCGAAATCGTGCCGATGATGTGCGGTACCGCGTTCAAGAACAAGGGCGTGCAAGCCATGCTGGACGCCGTGATCGAGTTCCTGCCATCGCCAGTGGACATCGCTGCCGTGTCGGGCACCGACGAGCACGAAGAGCCAGCCACCCGTAAAGCGGCTGACGACGAGAAGTTCTCGGCACTGGCCTTCAAGATCATGACCGACCCGTTCGTCGGCCAGCTGGCCTTCTTCCGCGTGTACTCGGGCGTGATCAACGCCGGCGACACCGTCTACAACTCGGTCAAGGGCCGCAAGGAACGCCTGGGCCGTATTCTGCAGATGCACGCCAACCAGCGTGAAGAGATCAAGGAAGTGCGCGCCGGCGACATCGCCGCCGCCGTGGGCCTGAAAGACGTGACCACCGGTGAAACCCTGTGCGATCCAGCGTCCATCATCACCCTGGAAAAGATGGTGTTCCCTGAGCCTGTGATCCAGCAGGCCGTCGAGCCTAAGACCAAGGCTGACCAGGAAAAGATGGGCCTGGCCCTGAACCGCCTGGCACAGGAAGATCCTTCGTTCCGCGTCAAGACCGATGAAGAGTCGGGCCAGACCATCATCGGTGGTATGGGCGAGCTGCACCTGGAAATTATCGTCGACCGTATGAAGCGCGAATTCGGCGTGGAAGCGACCGTCGGCAAGCCACAAGTGGCGTACCGCGAAACGATCCGCAAGTCGGTGTCGGACGTGGAAGGCAAGTTCGTCAAGCAGTCCGGTGGTCGCGGCCAGTACGGCCACGCCGTGCTGACGGTGGAACCGCAGGAACAAGGCAAGGGCTTCGAATTCGTCGACGCCATCAAGGGCGGTGTGGTTCCTCGCGAATACATCCCTGCGGTGGAAAAAGGCGTGCGCGAAACCCTGCAGAACGGTGTGCTGGCCGGCTACCCAGTGGTTGACGTGAAAGTCACCCTGACCTTCGGTTCGTACCACGACGTGGACTCGAACGAAAACGCGTTCCGTATGGCCGGTTCGATGGCGTTCAAGGAAGGCTGCAAGCGCGCCAACCCCGTCATCCTGGAGCCTATGATGGCCGTGGAAGTGGAAACGCCGGAAGACTACGCCGGTACCGTGATGGGCGACCTGTCGTCCCGCCGCGGTATGGTGCAGGGCATGGACGAAATCCCGGGCGGCGGCGGCAAGATCATCAAAGCCGAAGTACCGCTGTCGGAAATGTTTGGTTACTCGACCACCCTGCGTTCCGCAACGCAAGGCCGCGCGACCTACACGATGGAATTCAAGCACTACTCCGAAGCGCCTAAGCATGTGATCGACGCGATCGTCACCGCGAAAGCCAAGTAATTTTAAAGATCGGTGGCCGGGGAGATCCTCCGGCCCCTTTAACACATTGTTTTAAGGAAGAATAAAATGGCAAAAGAGAAATTCGAACGGACCAAGCCGCACGTGAACGTCGGCACCATTGGCCACGTTGACCACGGCAAGACCACCCTGACCGCTGCGATCGCAACCGTACTGTCGAAGAAATTCGGCGGCGAAGCGAAAGCCTACGACCAGATCGACGCTGCGCCTGAAGAAAAAGCACGCGGCATCACCATCAACACCGCCCACGTCGAGTACGAAACGGCTACCCGTCACTACGCGCACGTTGACTGCCCAGGCCACGCCGACTACATCAAGAACATGATTACCGGTGCGGCCCAGATGGACGGCGCGATCCTGGTGTGCTCGGCCG
>NZ_JACEZS010000028.1 GCF_014042365.1 Rugamonas fusca | reverse complement strand
AGTACTGAGAAAACGGGCGCGACAAGCGTTTGCGGCTAAGGCAGGCAAGAAATTGCGCCTCGATAAAATCGAGGCGCCGGGACAGTATTATCGACTTGACGCTGGTTGGCTAATGGGTGACCCCGCCTCTCGGACCTGACCCCGCCTCTTGACCCCGCCTCTTGCGCTGACTTTTAAGGCTGGCCGCTGCCTGCCGTCGCCGCGCCGTCACGCTTGCGCTTGACCGTCACCGCGCCGGCGCTGCGGAAGTCGAACAGGTTCATCAGGTCACCGATGGCGGGCCGGTTGGCCGGCACGTAGGGATCGGCCGCCACGTGCACAGGGTTGGGCAGGTTGTCGCGGCTGCGCGATGACAGCGGCGGCAAGCCCCAGTTGCGCTCGATGAACTTGGCGATGGAGGCGTGGTCGTAGTAGGTGTGGTCAACAGCGCCCTTGCGCGCGTAGGGCGAAATGGCGATCAGCGGCACCCGCGTGCCATCGCCGAAAAAGTCGATCAGCTGCACATAACCGGAATCGTAATAGCCACCACCTTCGTCGAACGTGACCAGGATGGCCGTCTTCTTCCATAACGCTGGATTGGCGCGCACGCGCTCCAGCACGTCGGCCACCAGCTGGTCAAAACTCGGTTGCATGGCATAGCCGGGGTGACCGGAGATGCTGTCATACGGGGCGATCACGGCCACTTGCGGGAAGGTGGCCTCGTCCTTCACGTCCACGTAGAACTGCATCAGGTCCACCAGCTTGTCCTTGTCCGGCCCCGTCATGGTGGAGCGGAAGAAGGTGGGCGTGTCGCACATGCCGCAGTATTCCTTGTCCACCTTGGCGCCGTCGTTGCGCCCGCCGCTGTACCACTTCCACGCCACGCCGCCGGCCGTCATGGCGTCGCCGATGTGGGGCATGGTCTGCGGCGGCAGGATGAACTTGTCGTCACCGAGCGCCAGCGGCTGGCCCAGCGGCGCGTAGGCCGGTTCCATGTTGTTGACCATGTACCAGGCGCCGGGGGCGCAGTTGCCGTCATTGAAGGCGCGGTAGGGCAGCTTGCCCAGCAGCTCGCGGATGCCGGCCACGCCGGGCTGCGCCGCGTCGGCGCAGTTGACGTAGGTGCCGCCACGGTAGCCGTCTTCCACGTACCAGTTGTTGGTGCCCGGCTGGGCGTTGGGGTTTTCCATCTGCTTGACGGGCGGCGTGGCCGGCTGGCCCGTGTGCGCGTCCGTGTAGACGCCCACGTCGGCCGTAGCCAGCGCGAAGTAGTTGGCCGTGGTGCCGCCCATCACGGGCTGATGGTAGTTGTCGGCGATGGCGTACTGGTCGGCCAGGCGCTTGAACAGCGGCGCGTCGCCAGTGGCCATGTTGTAGAAACCCATGCTGATGGCGCCCTGGTAGGTCTTGCCCGGCGCCAGCGGGAACGGATTGCTGGGGCCAGGCCCGGTCTGGTCGGCTACCCACACGAACAGGTCATGCTTGCCGCCGTCGACCTGCTGCCACATCTGGAAGAAGCGGTGGGTGGGGTCGCCCGTGTGGGCGCCGTAGCTGACGTGGTGCGTGATCTGGAACGGGCCGTTGGGCAGCTTGGCCGGGAAGCGCGCGTCGGGCACGTCCTGGCGCTGGCCGAAGGCGCCGGCCGCCCACGGTTGCGGCAACTGGCCGTACACGCCGTTGAACTCGGGGGTGGGCGTGTAGGCGCCCGTGGACAGGCCCAGCTTTTGCGCCGCGTCGCGGAAACGGGGGCCGGGCGTGCCGTCGCGGTTGACGATTTTTTTCGACAGCAGGTTGGCCACGCTCTGGCCGCGCGTGGGTTCGTAGACGCCGTACAGGTTGTCGAAGGTGCGGTTCTCGCCCACCAGCACGATCACGTGTTCGATCGGCGTGGTGGCGGTGGCGGCCTGGCCGGCGGGCGCGCTGGCGCTCAGCGCGGCCAGGAGGGCCAGGGTGGGCATGGCAGGACGGGACGATGGCATCGGACTCTCTCTCGCAAATCAAAACAAAAACAGCGCGGCGGGGCGCCGCGGCATCGCTGCCGTGACGTCCCCGCCGCGCCGCCAGTGGTCAAGCTAACGTTACAGCTTGCCGCTCAGGGTCAGGAAGGCCTTGCGCGGCGCGGCCGACTGCAGCGTGGCGAAGGTGCCCGTCGGGTCGGAGGCCGTGAAGCCGTTGGTGCCGATCGAGCTGAAGTACTGCTTGTCGAACAGGTTGGTCACGTTGAACTGCAGCGACAGTTCCTTCAGCATGCCCACCGATTTGAGCTTGTAGCCGGCCGACAGGTTAGCCACCCAGAACGAAGGCACGGCGCCATCGTTGAGGTAGGTGTAGTAGCGCTTGCCCGTGTACTTGGCGCCCAGGCGCGCGAACCACACCCGGTTGTCGTAGCCCACTTCCGTGTCGAACATGGTGCGCGGGGTGTCGACCACCTGCTTGCCGCTGACGGCCACCAGCTTGCCGTTATCCAGGTAGTTGGACTTGTACTTGGAGTCGTTGTAGGTGAAGGTGTTGAACCAGGCAAAGCTGGGCAGGAACTTCCACTCGGCCACCGCTTCCAGGCCCTTGGTCTCCACCTTGCCCACGTTGACGAAAGTGCTCGGGCAGCCGGCGATGCCGACGCAGGTGGCCACGTTCAACTGGCGGTCGTCGAAGTCGGCGTGGTACACGGCCAGCGAGCCTTGCAGGTCGCGGCGCTTGAAGCGGTAGCCCAGGTCGACGTTGACCGAGGTTTCCGGCTTCAGGTTCGGCGTACCCTGGTTGAACGCGTCCTGGGTCTGCGAGAACGGGCCGTTCACGCCCGGCTGGAAGGCGCGCATGTTCTGCGAGGCGGACGCGAACAGTTCGTCGTCGCGGCTCAGGGCGTAGTTCAGGCCCAGTTGCGGCAGGAAGGACTTGGACGCCACCAGTTCGCCGGCGGCGCGGCTGCCCACCAGGCTGGTCGTGTCTATCGTCACTTTCGGGCTCTTGAAGCCGGCATTGATCTTCAGCTTGCCATCGAGCGCGCGGTAGGTGTCCTGCAGGTAGAACTGGGTGGTGGTGGTGGTAAAGTCCTGCTTGAACGCGGTCTTGAACGGGTTGCTCAGGAAGTGGTTGGTATCTTCCGGGCCGTTGATGGCGTAGAAGTTGCGGGTCAGGCGGTGCAGGCTGCGCTCGCCCCAGATGCCGGCGGCGATCGTGTGCGCGCCCCACTCCACGTTGAGGTCGTTGACCAGGCCGTCGCGGCCGATCGAGTATTCGGTGGTGCGGATCGAAATCGGCACGGTGGGCGAGGAAGCCTGGTAAGGCGTGTACCAGTGACCCTGGCCTTCATTGCTGTGGTGGTAGTAGCTGGTCTTGAACCAGGCCGAAGGCGCGATCTTCAGGTCCGCCGACAGGCCGCCCAGCGAGTCCTTGCGCAGGCCGCGGCCCAGGAAGTAGGCGTCGTCCATGTTGTTGTCGGGGCCGCTGAAGATGTTCTTGGCCGCGTTCACGGCGCGCTGCCAGTCGGGCGCGTAGTTATCCCAGTTGTAGCCCAGGCGCTGCGCCATTTCCAGCGACAAGTCCTGGTAGTCCGTTTCCTTGCGGTTCGAGGTGTTGTAGAAGGCCGTCAGCGTATTCTCGCCGAACTGGTGTTCCACGCGGGTGTTGACCTGGTCCTGGTCCTGGGCACCGGCGCCCTTCCACTTGTCGGCGCGCTGGCGGGTGCCGCTGATGAACAGCTTGGTGGTGTCGTTGATCAGGCCGCTGTCGAAGCGCACGAAGGTGCGCGAGGTGCGGTCGGCGCCCACGGTCTGGTTGACGGTCACGCCGCGCTCGTCGGTGGGGGCCAGCGTGATGAACTGCACCGTGCCGCCCAGGTTGCTGGTGGAGGCCGTGCCCAGCGCGCCCGCGCCTTGCGAGATGGCCACGCGGCCAATGTTCTCGGCCGAGATGGCGCGGCTGATGTGCAAGCCGTTGTTGTTACCGTAGCTCATGTCGCCGAGCGGGATGTCATCGAGCGTGAAGCCCAGCTGGCTCTGGTTGAAGCCGCGCACGCTGAAGCGGGTCGACCATTCGTAGGCGCCGAACGGGTCGGACGACTGGAAGTTCACGCCAGGCAGCTTCTCCAGCGCCTTCAGCGGGCTGGTGCCCGGCACGGCCTTGGCCAGTTCCACGTGGTTCAGGTTCTGCACCTGGCGCGACTGGCCCTGGCCCAGGACTTCCACCACCTGCACCGGGGCGCCGGCGGCGCCGGCGACGGCCGCTTCGGCCTGGCCGGCACTGGCGGCCACCGCGGCCACGCCAGCCACCTCGGCCGCGTCCGGGGCGGCGTAAGCGTAGCAGGCCAGCGATTGCAGGACCAGCAGGCAGATCGGTTTTAAACGGAGATGCTGTTGCATGATAGGACTTTCGTACGTTAATGGGAGAAGTTGCTGAAATCCGCGTCCCGGCAAACTTGCCGAAATACAAAACTTGCAGGATTGTAGGAAGGCGATATGACGGCTGCGTGACGGCCATGTGACAGTTTGATGACCAATGAATAATTTTGCCGTTTGGACAAACTCGCATGACGCCCATGCATACAGGGCGGCGCGACCGGCGGCGGCGGCCTGGCGGCGCAGTTAGAGGAAAGCCTCCAAAACCACATGCGCCGCGCCGGCCCGTGCCGGGCAGGCCGATCTGGGGTAAGCTAGGCGCTCCCCGACGTCACAGTGGAATGCATATGTGGATCAAACGTAGTGTGGCCGCGCTGCTGGCGGCCGTGATGGCGCTGCCGCTGCTGGCCGGCGCCCGGCCGTTCCCGGCCGACATCAAGCGTGGCCGGATGACGCCCGGTTATTACCCGGACCTGACCATCGACGGCAAGCCGCGCAAGCTGTCGCCGGCGGCCCGCATCTTCAACCAGGACAACACGATCGAAATGCCGGCCAGCCTGCGCGGCAGCGGCATGCTGGTGTACTACACGGAAGACGCCAACGGTGACATCAAGAATGTGTGGATCCTGACGGCGGAGGAAGCGGCGCAGGACCTGCCCGCGCCGGTCAAGTAAGAGCCGCGGGGTCGGAGCCGCGGAGCAGCGGGGTCAGGTCCGGCAACGTGCCACATTGATGGCACGATGCCGGACCTGACCCCGCTTCTTGCCCCCGCTTCTTTGCCGCTTCTTGCCCCCGCTTTTCCAGGGCATGCCGGCGCCGCCCAAATAGCGTCCACCGTCAGGACCGCGACAGCGCCTGGCGGCCCGCCACCGCCACCACGGCGCGCGCCGTGGTGGCGGTGGCACGCGCGGGCGCGGCCGCGCCGGCGGAAGCGGACGGGCCGCCATCGTCGAGCCGGAACACGCTCATCGAGGCGATCAGGCTTTCCGCCTGTTCCTGCAGGCTGGCCGAGGCGGCCGCCGTCTGCTCCACCAGCGCCGCGTTCTGCTGCGTCATGTCGTCCATCTGGGTGACGGCTTGATTCACTTGCTCGATGCCGCTGCCCTGCTCGGCCGAGGCGGTGGCGATCTCGCCCATGATGGCCGTGATGCGCTCGACGCTGCCCACGATCTCGCCCATGGCCTGCCCGGCGCGGTCGGCCAGCCGGTTGCCGGCGTCCACTTTCTCCACGCTCTGGCCGATCAGCTCCTTGATCTCCCTGGCCGCCGCGCCCGAGCGCTGGGCCAGGTTGCGCACTTCGGATGCGACCACGGCGAAGCCGCGGCCCTGCTCGCCGGCGCGGGCCGCTTCCACGGCCGCGTTCAAGGCCAGGATGTTGGTCTGGAAGGCGATGCCGTCGATGGTGGCGATGATGTCGACGATGCGGTGCGAGCTGGCGTTGATCTCGCCCATGGTCTGCACCACTTGCGACACCACTTCGCCGCCGCGGGTGGCCACGGTGGAGGCGTTCACCACCAGCGCGTTGGCCTGGCGCGCGTGGTCGGTGTTCTGGCGCACGGTGCTGGTCAGCTGTTCCATCGACGAGGCCGTCTCCTCCAGGCTGGAAGCCTGCGCCTCCAGCCGGGCCGACACGTCGGCGTTGCCGCTGGCGATGTCGCGCGTGGCCGCGCCGATGTTGTCGATGCTGGCGCGCACGTCGCGCACGATGGTGCGCAGGCTGTCGTTCATGTGCTTGAGGGCGCGCAGCATCTGCCCCACTTCGTTGGGCGCGCCGACGTCAAATTCGGACACCAGGTCGCCGCGCGCCACGCTTTGCGCCACCGTCACCGCGTTTTGCAGCGGCACCGTGACGGAGCGCGAAATCAGCCAGGCCACGGCGCCGGCCAGCGCCAGCAAACCGAGCATGCTGCCCATCATGATCCAGCGCGTGACATGGAAGTCGGCGATCTTGTCCTTGATCATGGCCGCGATCGCGGCCGCCGCCTGTTCATTGACCTTGAACTGCAGGTCGATGGTGCGGGTGGCCAGGTCCACGTACTGCTCGGGCGAATAGTGCAAGGTCTCGGCCTGCACCACCTCGTCCTCGGCCACCTTGGTGAAGGCGTCGCCGGCGCTCACGGCCTCGCGCATGGCCGCCCCCAGCGCCGCCTCGATGGCCGGATTGGCGGCGGCCGCCTTGGCGTAGGCCGTCTGGGCCTGGGCCTGGCGGTCGTTGACGCGGCCGATGTAGCCGGCCAGCCGGGCCCGCTCCTCGGCCGTGGCCTCATGCCGGGCCAGCAAGCCGGCGCCCAGCGCGCGCGTCTTGCCCAGTTCCTCCGTCAGGTAGGGCAGCTGGTAGTAGGTGGACTGAATCAGCTGGTAACTGTCCTTGTCCGGGTCCAGGCTCAGGCCGTAATAATCGCCCACCAGGTCATTCACCTTGAGCAGCTTGGGCACCAGCGCCGTGTGGGCGGCGAAACTTTGCGGCACCGTCAGCGTGCGCCCGGCCACGCCGGCGCGCAGGCGCTCCCAGTCGGCGCGGGCCTCCTCCCAGGCCGCCGTCACGCCCTTGTCGTCGATGGTCTTGACGAAGGCGTCGACCCTGGCGTACTGGCGGTCGGCCTCGTCCTGCTTGGCCTGGCGCTTGCCCTCCACGCCCGCCACCTGGCCCAGGTACAGGGCCGACAAGCCGCGGTGCTGCTGGGTCAGCTGGATGGTCTTGAGCACGTCGGCCACGCGCGGCAGCCCGTCCTGCTCGGCCACGTAGGCATCCAGGCTCTTGGCCGCTTCGCGCAGGTAGAAATAGCTGGGAATGGCGGCCAGCACGACGGCGATCACGCTCAGGATCAGGAATTTGTGCGGCAAGCGCAACCGGTCCACCAATGAAAACACGTTCATGTCCACCTCCAGGATACGCTCAGGCCAGGGATGACTTGCAGATCGGATGTATCTCTTTCCTATGATAATCGTCCGACCGTCACTATGCTGGAGATTTTACGTGGCGTGTCCGTCAAACAGGCGCACCACTGGCCGCATCCGAACGGGACGCCGCGAAAAGCAACAACTGCTCGGGCGCGGCGGGACGGGCGATGTGGAAACCTTGCAAGTAATGACAACCCATGCGGGCCAGGATGCGGGCCTGGCCATCCGTCTCCACGCCCTCGGCCACCAGTTGCAGGCCCAGGCTGTGGCCCATGGCGATGATGGCGTGCACCAGGCTGTTGCTGCGGGCGCTGTGCTCGATGTCCATGACGAAGGCGCGGTCGATCTTGAGCGTGTTGAGCTGGAACTGGGTCAGGTAGCTGAGCGAGGAATAGCCGGTGCCGAAATCGTCCAGCGACACGCTCACGCCCAGCGCCCGCAGCCGTTCCAGCACGCTGCGCACATTGGGGCCGTCGTCGATCAGCACGCGCTCGGTCAATTCCAGTTCCAGCAGCGCCCCGGGCAGGCCGTGGCGCGCCAGCGTGGCTTCCACCAGGGGCACGAAGCCGGGGTCGGCCAGCTGCCAGGCCGACACGTTGATGCTGATGCGCACCCCGTCGAGCGGGCCGCCGCGCCACAGGGCCGCCTGGCGGCACGCTTCGGCCAGCACCCAGCTGCCCAGTTCGACGATCAGGCCGCTGTCCTCGGCCACGGGAATGAAACGGTCGGGCGCCACCGTGCCCAGCGTGGCGCTGCGCCAGCGCAGCAAGGCTTCCACCTTGCCCACGCGGCCGCTGCCCGCTTCCGCGATCACCTGGTAGTCGAGCCGGAATTCATTGGCCGCGATGGCGTGGCGCAGCGCGCCGTCGATCACCAGCGCGTCGCGCGCGGCCGCGTTCATGGCGTCGCTGAAAAAGCGCAGCTCGCCCCGGCCGGCCTTCTTGGCCTCGTACATGGCGATGTCGGCGTGGCGCAGCAGGGTCTCGCCATCGCTGCCGTGGCGCGGATAGCAGGCCAGGCCGATGCTGGCCGTGACGGCCACCGTGTGGTGCGACACGTCGAACGCCGGGACCATGGCGGCCAGGATGGCTTGCGCGCAAGCCCGGGCCCGGGCCTCGCAGTCGGCCGGCGCCAGGTCCGGCAGCGCGGCGATGAATTCGTCGCCGCCGAAGCGGGCCAGCATGTCGCGCGGGCCCAGCAGCGCCTGCAGCCGCTGGGCCACCTTGCGCAGCAATTCGTCGCCGGCGCCGTGGCCGAACGAGTCGTTGATGCGCTTGAACTTGTCGAGGTCGATGAACAGCAGCGCGCAGGCGCGTGCGCCGGCGTGGGCCTGGGCGAGGTCGGCACGCAGCCGCTCGGCCAGGGCGTAGCGGTTGCCCAGGCCGGTGACGGGGTCGACGCGGGCCGCCTGGTACAGCAGCGTGTCCTTCTTCTTGCGCTCCGAAATATCGAGCAGTTGCACCAGGCAGTACAGGCGGCCCCGCTCGATGTAGGGCGAGGCCATCATCTCGACCGGCAGTTTGGCGCCACTGTGCAGCGTCAGCTCCGCCTCCTGTGTCAGCGGATAGCGGGTGCCGGCCGCCTCGAAGGCGGCGAAATAATCGTCGGCCATCTGGCGCGTCAGGCCCGGCAGCAAGTCCGTCACGTTGCGCCCGATCAGGTCGGCCGCGCTGCCGTAACCGAGCAGGCTGGCGCAGCGCTCGTTGGCCACGTGCACGTAGCCGCGCTTGTCGCGGATCAGGAAGCCGTTGCTCAGGCTGTCGATGGTGCTGGCGTAGCGCTGCTTGATCTCGTGCTGCACGGCGTAGATCAGGCCCAGCATGGACAGCGACTTGAGCACGGAGCTGGCCGCGAACCAGTACAGGTAGGTGTGCGGCGTCATCTCGATGCTGCCGGCCAGGTTGAACATGCCGCGCACGGCCATGGTGATGCCCAACAGGCGGTAGCGGTGCAGATGGCGGCCCCGTCCCAGGCGTACGCCGGTCCATACCATGACCAGGCACAGCAATAAGCCGCCACTGGGGAACACCACGGCCGGGTTGGCTGCCCACCACAACTGCAAGGCACCGGCCAGCAGCAGGAAGCCCAGCAGCGGCCAGGCGCCCTCGCCGCGCCGCAGTCCGCCCAGGAAGAACTGGGTGCCGGCCCAGTAGCCGGCCGCGCCGCCCGTGATCAGCAGCGCGCCCAGCGGCCGGCGCAGCGGTTCGAGCGCCGCCACGCCCGAGAACCACAGCGCGAACGCAGCCATGATGGACAGCTGGCCCATGGCCCAGTACAGGGCATGGCGCTCCTTGCGCTGCATCAGCCACAGGAAGATCAGGATGGCGCTCAGGATGGCATCGGCCATCACCGAGATATAGGCGTACTGACTGGGGTCCGGACTCATCATCTCCACCACTGGGGGCCGGCCGCCACGGGGCGCCGGAGCTGGGGGCCGCTGCTGTCCACGACAGCCGGCGCTCACTCCCATTATTGTAGTCTGAATAACGGGCGCCGCCCATCGAAGTGTTGCCCTCAGGCACAAAATCGGGCGCGCGGGCAAATTAGGCAACACCGGGGCGGCCACGACGCGGCCCCGCATAGCCAAAGCGGGCGAATCTGGGCATACTGTCTGGCAAGGCCTGCCGCCGTGGACGGCGTGCGCCTCACGCGAGGGTGACCATGAAATCCCTGTTGACGCTGCTGGCCGCACTGCTGTTCGCCCTGCCCGGCGCGGCCGCGCCCAAGCTGGTGCTCAACACCTCGTTCTTCGCCCCCATCACGTCGCCCCAACACGACGGCGCGCTCGACCTGTTGTACGCGGAACTGTTCCGCCGCCTGGACCTGGCGGTGGTAATACAAGCAACCTCGGCCGAACGGGGCCTGCTCAACGCCAACAGCGGCATCGACGATGGCGACGTCTCGCGCGTGCTGGGCATCGAGCAAAGCTACACCAACCTGGTGCGCGTGCCCGAGCCGGTGATGCGCTACCAGATGGTGGTGTTCAGCCGCCACGCCGATTTCACGGTCGATGGCGCGGCCAGCCTGGCCCCTTATGACGTGGGCATCCTGACGGGCTGGAAAATCCTCGAACGCAGCATCACCGGCACCCGCTCGCTGCAAAAGCTGGAGACGGGGCGCCAGCTGTTTGCCATGCTGGCCATGGACCGCATCGACGTGGCCGTGATCGAAAAACTGGAGGGCCTGCATTTCGTGCAAAGCATGGGCTTGCAGGACGTGAAGGTGCTGGAACCGGCCTATGTGGAAGGCGACTGGTTCCTCTACCTGAACAAGAAGCACGCGGCGCTGGCGCCCCGGCTGGCCGAGCAGCTGCGCCGGATGAAGCGCGATGGCAGCTACCAGCGCATCTTCGAGCAAGCCCTGCGCGGCACACGCCACTGAGGCCCGCCATGGACATGACCCGGCCCTGGCTGCACAATCTGGCAGGCGCCCGCCTGGGGCGGCGGCTGGCCGTGCTGATCCTGCTGTTCAGTTCGGTCGTCACGCTGGTGTCGACCGTGCTGCAACTGGCGCTCGAATACCGGCGCGACGTGCACGACATCGCCGGCCAGCTCGAACAGATCCACGCCAGCTACGCCGACAGCCTGGCCTCCAGCCTGTGGATCACCAGCACCCGCGACCTGCAGCTGCAACTGCAAGGCATCATGCGCCTGCCGGACCTGCAGTACGTGGACGTCACCAACGAGCAGGGCCAGACGGTGGCGCGGGCCGGCAAGGTGCGCGGCAATGGCGAAGGCGACGTGCTGGCGCGCGAATTCCCGCTCTACTACCAGCACCGTGAACGTCCCGTCTACATCGGCAAGGTGCGCGCCGTGGCCAGCCTGGAGGGCGCCTGGCAGCGCCTGCGCGACAAGGTGGTAACCATCCTGATCGCCCAGACCATCAAGACCTTCCTCGTGTCGCTGTTCATCCTGGTGCTGTTCCAGTGGCTGGTGGGACGCCACCTGAAAAAGATCGCGGCCTATTCGGACCGGCTGTTCGCCGGCCACCTGGAGCAGCCGCTGGCGCTGGAACGGCCTCCCAGCGCGCACAACACGCATGATGAACTGGCCCAGGTGGTGGCGGCCCTGAATGCCATGCGCCTGCGGCTGGCCGCCTCGTTCCAGCAAGTGCGCGACAGCGAATTTCGCTGGCAGCACGCGCTCGAAGGGGCCGGCCACGGCGTGTGGGATTACCACGTGCTGACGGGCGAAGTGATCTATTCCAAGCGCTGGAAGGAGATGCTGGGCTACCGCGAGGACGAGCTGCCCAACCACCTCGACACCTACCAGCGCCTGGCCCACCCGGACGACCTGCGCACGGCCATGCGGCTGCTGGAGGCCAACTTCAACGGCAGCTCCAAGACCTATGCGATCGAGCAGCGCATGCGCTGCAAGGATGGCAGCTGGAAGTGGATCGTGGCGCGCGGCATGGTGGTGGAGCAGGACGCCCAGGGCCACGCCACCCGCATCATCGGCACCCACACGGATTTCAGCGAACGGCGCGCGGCCGAGGAAGCCATGAGCAAGCTGCTGGAACAGACCGAACACGCGCGGGCCGAACTGCGCGAGGCCAACGACACCATGGAAGCCCAGGTGCGCGAGCGCACGGCCCAGCTGCGGCAAGCCAATGCGGAGCTGGAAGCGTTCTCGTATTCCGTCTCGCACGACTTGCGCAGCCCGTTGCGCGGCATCGCCGGCTGGGCCCAGGCCCTGGAGGAAGATTACGGCGAGCGGCTCGACGACACGGCCCGGCTCTACCTGGCGCGCGTGCAGGGCGAGGCCGGCCGCATGGGCCAGCTGATCGACGGCATGCTGGAACTGTCGCGCCTGGGCCGGGCCGCGCTCAACCGGCGCCCGCTGGACCTGTCGGCGCTGGCCGCCAGCGCGGCCGCGCGCGTGCGCGAGGGCTATCCCGACCGCCGCATCGAACTGGACATCGCGCCCGGCCTGCACGCCTGGGGCGACCGCGCGCTGCTGGAAGCGGTGCTGCACAACCTGCTCGAGAACGCCTGCAAGTTCAGCGCCATGCGCGACCCGGCACAGATCGCCTTCGGGCGCGCGCTGGCCACCGACCCGGCCACCGGCCAGCCCGCCCACGCCTGGTTCGTGCGCGACAACGGCGCCGGCTTCGACATGCGCCACGCCCACAAGCTGTTCGGCGTGTTCCAGCGCCTGCACAAGGCCAGCGAGTTCGCCGGCAGCGGCATCGGGCTGGCCACCGTGCAGCGCATCGTCCAGCGCCACGGCGGCCACGTGTGGGCCCACGCGGCGCCCGACGCCGGCGCCACCTTTTACTTCACCCTGGAGGATGCACCATGAGCGGCAAAGTCATCTTGCTGATCGAGGACAATCCCAGCGACGTGGCGCTGACCGAGCGCGCCCTCAAGCGCAACAACATCACCAACACGCTGGTGGTGGCGCAGGATGGCCAGGAGGGACTGGACTACCTGTTCGGCGCCGGCCCGTACGCGGGACGCGATGTGGCCGCGCTGCCGGTGCTGATCCTGCTCGACCTCAAGCTGCCCAAGGTGGACGGGCTGGACGTGCTGCGCCAGATCCGCGCCGACGCCCGCACCCGGCGCGTGCCGGTGGTGATCCTGACGTCGTCGCGCGAGGAACAGGACATCGCGGCCGGCTACGACCTGGGCGTGAACAGCTACATCCGCAAGCCGGTGGACTTCGCGCAATTTTCCGAAACCGTGCGCCAGCTGGGTTTATACTGGCTGGTACTGAACGAAGCGCCGTGAGAGCTCCCATGACCCCGCTTGCCGTCCTGCTGGTGGAAGACTGCGACAGCGATGCCGACCTGATCGAGCGCTGCCTGCGCAAGGCTGGCTACGACGTCACGCTGGACCGGGTGGAAACGGCGGCCGAGCTGCATGCCGCGCTGGCCGCGCCGCACTGGGACATCGTACTGTCGGACCACAACCTGCCGGACCTGAACGCCAGCATTGCGCTGGCCCATTTGCATGCGGCGGGGCTGGACCTGCCTTTCATCGTCGTCTCCAACACCATCGGCGAGGAGACGGCCGTGGCCCTGATGCGGGCCGGCGCCCACGACTACGTGATGAAGGGCGACCTGGCCCGGCTGGGACCGGCCGTCGCGCGCGAACTCAAGGAAGCGGAACGGCGGCGCCAGCACCGGGCCGCCGCCCAGGCGCTGCGGGCCGCCGAGGAACGGTGGAACTTCGCACTCGAAGGGGCCGGCTACGGCGTGTGGGACTGGGACATCCCCAACGGCCAGGTGCTGTTCTCGCCGTGCTGGCGCACCATCCACGGCTACGCCGAACACGAGGTGGTGCCCACGGCCACCTGGCGCGACAGCCTGGTGCACCCGGACGACCTGCCGCGGCTGCGTGCAGCCATGCGCGAGCACTTCAGCGGCGCCAGCGGGCGCTACAAGCAGGAATACCGGCTGCGCGGGCGCGACGGTTCCTGGAAATGGGTGCTCGACAACGGCACCATCGTCAGCCGCGACGGCGCCGGCCAGCCGCTGCGCATGATCTGCACCCATATCGACCTGACGGAACGCAAGCGCATCGAGGAAGCGCTGCGCGAACTGAACGAGCAACTGGAGAGCCGGGTCGAGGCCCGCACGCGCGAGCTGCGCCTGGCCATGGACCAGATCGTGGAATCGGAAAAACTGGCCTCGCTGGGGGTGCTGGTGGCGGGCGTGTCGCATGAACTGAACACGCCGATCGGCAACATGGTGCTGGCCGCCACCTCGCTGGCCGACAAGCTGGCCGAACTCACGTGCGCGGCTGAACACAACAGCCTGACCCGTTCTGGCCTGCTGCAAGGCTTGCATGAATGTCTGAACGCGAGCGACATCATCGCCCGCAACGGCCACCGCTCCAATGATCTGATCGAAAGCTTCAAGCGGGTGTCCGTGGACCAGACCAGCCAGCGCCGCCGCCACTTCGACTTGCGCACCACGGTGCAGGACAGCCTGACGGCGCTGGGCGCGCGGCTGCGCCGGGCCAAGGCCGCCGTCGAGCTGCGCATCCCGGACGGCATCATGATGGACAGTTATCCGGGCCACCTGGAACAGATCATCAACAACATCGTGATGAATTCCATCACCCACGGTTTCGACGGCAAGCCGGGCGGCCAGATCGTGATCGAAGCCAGCGGCGCCGACGGCATGGTGGAACTGCACTACCGCGACGATGGCCACGGCATCCCGGCCGAAGTCCAGCACCGCGTGTTCGAACCGTTCTACACGACCAGGCTGGGCAAGGGCGGCTCCGGGCTCGGGCTATCGATCGTCAACAACCTGGTGCAAGCCATCTTCAAGGGCCAGCTGCGGCTCGACAGCGCGCCCGGCCAGGGCGTGCGGCTGCACTTCACCTTCCCGGCCGTGACACCGCAGGCGGCGCCGGGCGCCGACGAGGATCAGGCCGGCGCCGCGCTGGCCTCCTGAGCCCCCCCCTACAACACGCCATCGCCCTCGGCCAGGCGCACCAGCCAGGCCCGCACCAGTTGCTGGCCCGCCTCGTCCAGTCCGCTGTCCATGGCCGCTTCGACCGGCTGCACGCGGGCGCGGCAGGCGTCCAGCAATTGCCGGCCCGCCTCCGTCAGCTCGATCACCTGGATGCGGCCGTGGATGGGGTGTGGATGGCGGCTGACGGCGCCGGCCCGCTCCAGGTTGTGCACGATCACGCTCATGGTCTGGGGCGTGAGCAGCGACAGCCGCGCCAGGTCGGCGCCCGACGCGCCCGGATAGGCCGCCAGCATGGTCAGCACGGAAAACTGGGGCAGCGTCACGTCCAGTTCCCCCAGGGCCTTTTCCATGCGGATGCGGTGCGCCGCATGGGCTTGCCGCAGCAGATAGCCGAGGTGGCCATCGACGCCGCGCTTGCCTTGGCCCACCGCCGGGATGATGGGGGCGTTGATTGTTTTACCCATAATGTAAGAATTCGAATATAATTTTTGTGTTCGAACTCTGATATTAACACGCGCCGCCGCGGCGCCCCACTGGAGCCTCACATGACGACTGCCTTGCCCACCCCGGTTCCCCGCCTTGACTATGCCACGTTCAACCAGCTGGCCCCGGCCGCCGGCGCCGCCCTGCGCGCGCTGGGCGCGGCGGTGGACGAATCGGGCCTGGAAAAATCGCTGACGGAACTGATCAAGGTGCGCGCCTCGCAACTGAACGGCTGCGCGTTCTGCCTGCAATTTCACCTGAACCTGGCGCGCGCGCTGCCCCAGCCAGTGGCGCCGGCCAAGCTGGACCTGTTGGCCACCTGGCGCGACGCCCATGTCTACACGGCACGCGAACGGGCCGCGCTGGCCTGGACGGAAGCGCTGACCTTGATGGCCGGCCAGCACGTGGACGACGCCGTGTTCGCGCCATTGCAGGACCATTTCAGCACGCCCGAGATCGCCTTCCTGAGCGCGGCCGTGGCCAACATCAATGCCTGGAACCGGATCGCCGGCGCGCTGCGCTTCACGGCGCCCGTGCCGGCCCAGGCGCTGCCCGGGCAGGTGGCGGCATGAACGGGGCCGGCCTGCGCTTCGTCGCCATCGCCGATGAGGCCGGCGTGCGCGCCTGCCACGGCTTGATGCAACAACTGCGTCCCCAGCTGACCAGCGCCGACGAATGGGTGGCCCGCTGGCGCTGCCAGCGCGAGGAAGGCTACCGGCTGCTGGCCCGCTACGATGGCGAGGCGCCCGTGGCCCTGGCCGGCTACCGGGTCCAGCACAACCTGGTGCACGGCCGTTTCCTGTACGTGGACGACCTGGTGACCGACGCACGCCAGCGCAGCGGCGGCCATGGTGCCGCCTTGCTGGCACGGCTCAAGCAGGAAGGCATGGAACTGGGCTGCGCCAAACTGGTGCTCGACACAGGGCTCGGCAACGCGCTCGGCCAGCGCTTCTATTTCCGGCAGGGCATGTTGTCCAGTGCCATGCGGTTCAACCTGCCCCTGACGGCCTGAAGCGCCATGCGCAAGCTTTTGCATGTGAACGCCAGCCCGCGCGGCGCCGCCTCGTCCAGTTACCAGGCGGGACAGGAAACCGTGGCCCATCTGCTGCGCCGGGAACCCTCGTTGCAAATTTTCGAACGTTGCCTGGGCATGGCCCCCCTGCCCCACCTCGACGCGGCCTGGAACGCCGCCAGCCTGATGCCGGCCGCGGCGCGCGGCGACCAGGAGCACAGCATATTGGCGCTGTCCGAAGAATTAATCGGCGAACTGGAGACGGCGGATATGGTGTTAATTTCCACCCCCATGCATAACTTCAGCCTGCCGGCCACGTTGAAAACCTGGGTCGATTATGTGGTGCGGCCGAACCGGACTTTCCATTCCACCCCGGACGGGAAAATCGGCCTGTTAAAAAACCGGCCGGTGCGGATTATTGTTTCCAGCGGCGGCGCATTGGAACCGCCAGCGAGTTGGCAGCCCGATTTCATCACGCCGTATTTGCACCATATATTCGGCACGCTGGGCGTGGGCGACGTGGAAGTGATCAGACTCGATAATATGAACCGGGGGCCGGACGCCGTGGCAACCAGCCGTGCCCGCTTCGCACACTGGCTGGCCGGTTTCCGCTTCTGAGCACCGCGCCAGCAGGGAGCAGCGTTGCAAATCATGCCAGATTTTGGCGCGTAAACGCCAGAATCCGGCATGCGCTGGTCACCTGTGCGGCAGGCCGCGCGGCCGGTTTCAGCATCCATATAATCTGGCTGAAGTGCTTCGGCCAACGGCCGGCATCGCTGCGCCATGCAAACGGCGACGAGAATCAAGGCCGTTAGTAGATATCCTCCAGAATGGGGTGATGAATGAGGAATGGCATTGGCTATAATTGACTTTCCTATATCTGCGATCGATCAGGAATTCAATATGAAACAAGTCCTCGCCTGCGTGGCGGTAGCGTCTGTTTTATCCGCCTGTGGTGGTGGCGGCAGTTCGGCCGGCAGCGTCGTCAATCCGCCGACGACGGTGCCTTTCGCCAAATATGTGGGCGAATGGAAAGATGTATGCCAATTCCATCACCGGGAAACCATCACCGTGGCCACGCTGACGGCCAGCGCCACGACGGCCACGCTGTCGGACCGGATCGATTATTTCGACAATGAAGATTGCAGCGGCGCCCTGGTGGCCACCGGCGTGTTTTCCAAACCCATCGCCACGCTGCAATATGTGGCGACGGAAAACAACGCCACGGTCCACCTGCAATCGGGCCAGAGCCTGACGGGCGCCGTGGACCGTGGCACGGCCACGGCCTCGGACGCCACCGTCAGCTTCAGCGGCGGCGGCGTCAGTTCCTCCGTGGTGAACGGCAAGACGGTGTGGCATATCGCCTACAACGGCGGCGGCACGGATATCCAGATCATCAACGTGCTGGGCGCCAATCCGGGCGGCTTGTTCCTGAGCAGCGGTCAGCTCTACATCGTCACGGCCGAGGGTGGCTCGACCAACACTTTCGACGCCAGCGCGCCACTGTCGCGCTGAGCTGCCGCCGCGTCGTCAAAACAGGTTGTTGCGGATACCGACGTAACACACGGCCAGCGCCAGCACGGGGCCCAGGTAAAACAGCACCAGCCATAGGGCGCGCCACGCTTGCAACATGAGCACGTGCGCGCGTTCGAGCATCGTCAGTCCGGCGCCGGCCCGATCCGTTCCGCCGGCCCGGTAGCGGGCCAGCAAGGCGTCGCCGGTGGTGTGATTTTCCACGTCGTTGAGCAACTGCTTGTAGCTGGCGAACAACTCGTTGTAGTCGTCGAGCATGGCTTGCGGCGTGCGCTGCAACGTCACCTGCATGATCCTGCTCTCTATATCCATCAACTTCAGGTAACCGCTCTTGAATTGCTGCGCACGGTCGCGAAAGTTGCGGGTGTTGAGCTGCAGCGACAGCGCCATCAGCATGACGGCGAGCACGACGGAAAAGATATTCTGGAAGTCGTCCGACACGACCTTGTATTTCAACAAGGCGATGGCGAAGCACAGGCTGTAGACGGAATAGACCACCAGCAGCCGCTGCGCATGTCCCTGGTTGGACAGCAGCCGTGATTCCGCGCGCACCCAGGCCTCGCGGGAAAACCAGATCCTGTCGCCCAAGGTCTTGGCGCTGTCGACGATATTGCTCACTGTTGCCTCTGCTGAAAGGAGTTTGGAGGCGAATGGCACTTGGCCATCCCACCAGATTAATTGCCACACGGCAATTTACTACCTTTCTGTGATGGACACAATCCGCTGCCGGAAAGTTCGCCCAAAAAAGTGACACCTGGCGCCGCCGGTGTGGGATGCGCGCCTCGCCCGACTATGTGATGCCATTGCCCGCTCAACTTGCCAGGTAGTCACGGATGGCGGCGATCGCCAACCGCACCTTGGCCGGCTGGGCGTCGCGCTGCACGGTCAGCGCGTACACGCCCATGGGCGCCATCGTCCATTCGGGCAACACCAGCACCACCTGTCCGGTTTCCAGCAATGGCATGGCGTCCGGTCCGGGCATGCGCATGATGCCCACGCCCTGCAGCATCATCTCCCGCAACGCGATAAAGCTGTTACCCGCCACCGCGCCCTGGACCCGCACCCGCCGCGTTTCGCCCGCGCGCGACAGTTCAATGAATTCCGTCTGGTTCATCACGTTCAGGTTCATCACCGGATAACGCGCCAGCTCCTCGGGCGCCTGCGGCAGGCCGTGCGCCTGCGCGTAGCCGCTGGACGCCACCAGCACGTGGCGCCACTCGGCCAGCCGGCGCGCCACCAGGTTGGAATCGGTCAGGGTGCCGATGCGGATAGCCAGGTCGATGCGCTCGGCGATCAGGTCGATGCGGCGGTCCTCGGCAAACAACCGCAGCGCCAGCCGGGGCTGGGCACGCAGCAGCGGCGCCAGCGCCGCCGCCAGATGACCACTGAATCCGACCGGAAAAGCGATCCGCAATTCGCCACGGGGCTCGTCGCGCAGGTCGGACAGGCGCTGCTCGGCCGTATGGGCCGCCAGCAGCATGGCGGCGCAATCCTCGTAGTAAGCCTGCCCCGCTTCCGTGGTGCTCAGGCGCCGGGTGGAACGGTGCAACAGGGCCAGGCCGATCTCGGCCTCCAGCTGGCGGATCTGCTGGCTGACGGCCGAAGTGGTCATCGCCAGTTCGCGCGCAGCCGCGCTCATGGAACCGGCTTCCACCACGCGGGCGAACACGGCCATCCGTTTCAGCCGGTCGATTGTTAAGAATTGCTTCATAGTGATTGTGGATTTTGCCGTCTTATCGCCTCATCGTAAAGGCTGCATACTGAATCCACTTTCAACCATGCAGGAGATTTTGATGAAGATTGCACTGATCGGCGCAAGCGGTTTTATTGGTTCTGGCTTGCTGGCCGAGGCGCTCGCGCGCGGCCACCAGGTCACGGCCCTGGTCGGCCGTCCGGAGCGACTGGAACCAGCCGCCGGCCTGACGGCGCAGGCCACCGATGTGCTGGACGCGGCCCGCCTGTCCTCCCAGCTGGCCGGCCACGACGCCGTGATCAGCGCCTTCAGCGGCCACGCCCAGCAAGGCGTGCGCGACTACTACAACCGTGGCGTGGACGCCATCCTTGCCGCCACCAAACAGGCGGGCGTGGCGCGCCTGTTGATGGTGGGCGGCGCCGGCAGCCTGGGGGTGGCGCCCGGCGTACAGGTGGTGGACAGTCCAGACTTTCCTGCCCAGTGGAAGGAATCGGCGCTGGGCGCACGCGACACGCTGGAGAAATTGCGCCAGGAAAGCACACTGGACTGGACCCTGCTGAGCCCAGCCGCCGTGATCGCGCCCGGCCCGCGCACGGGCCAGTTCCGCCTGGGTGGCGACCAGCTGCTGACCGACGAAAATGGGGCCAGCAAGATTTCCGTGGCCGATTATGCGGTAGCGATGATGGATGAGCTGGAGCATCCGGCCCATACGCGCCGGCGGTTCAGCGTGGCATATTGATTCCATCGCAATCGGCAAGACGGGAATACTGAATTTGGCACCTAATTTAGTCACCCCGTGCTACGATGGGGCCGTCAACCTGAGGAGCGACGGCTAGCCTGACTGCTCTTCGGAAAACCGGCCCCTTTCCTCCCCGCCCTGAACGGCGGGGTCTCTCGGAGACACAGATGAATTTTTCCAACATTCAACCAATTAGCTATTTAAAGACGAACACCAGCGACGTGGTCAAGCAAGTGCTGGAGACGCGCGACCCCGTGGCGATTACTGTGAATGGCCGAGTTCAGGCAATTGTCCAAGACCCCGTCAGCTATCAAAAAACGCAAGACCAAATTGCGATGCTTCGTATCCTCGCTCTTGGCAGAAAGCAGGTCGAGGAAGGAAAAATCATTGATCATGAGGACGTTGTCGCCCTTCTGAATGCCGAAGACGACGATGGACGTTCCGCAATCAAATGAAAATCATTTGGACTCGATACGCACTGAACGATTTACAAGAGATTCAGTCGTACCTGAAACAAAGCGAATCTCCTGCATATGCGCAGAAAATCGTGCGTGCGATTCTTGATGAAGTCAAAACCCTCCAGGAACGGGACACCAAAGGTACGTTTATTCCTGAGCTGGAAGACCTGAATCTGACGACTTATCGTCAGCTGCTGGCAGGGCAGAATCGCATCATCATTGAGCGCGGGCAAGACGCGTTTTACGTTCATCTGGTCGCCCACACGAGCCGCAACCTTGAGGCGTTGATTCGCCGTCGTCTAATGTCGCCACAATAGCCAGACAAGCAACGGCTGGGAATTGACAAACGGGGATGCCATAGGTTTCTTACCTTATCGAGGAACATTAATTTCTCGACAGTACGGCATTCCAGTAAACAAAAATTCCGGCAAAGGCCAGTTTTTGAACTGCATTTTCTGCAGAGGCCATGAAAAAAAGCCCTTACGATTTTTCATAAAGGCTTGATTTCAAAGCATAAAGCGAATTGGTAGGCCTCCCCGGAGTCGAACCGGGCACCAACGGGTTATGAAACACATGCCCTACAAGCGACGCCGGACAAGTTCTCATCGCATGCTCATCTTACAATAAAAATAGTTACAACAACAAATTGTCAATCTGAATAATCTCATCAAAGCCGCCACTTGTTCTCTTAAGTCGCACGCAGCTGGCGCGGCCGAGGCTTGCGGCCTGCCATATATAGGAGCGAAGGCCCCCTTCCGGCCCCATTGCGGACACCCAGGACTACACAAAGCAGTCATTCAATGCTTAGTTTGAGATGCCTCTAAGCAACAGTTAAGGTGTATATAGCCTACAGTGTCGGATTGCTCCCTGCACATCAATGAAGAGTGGTTCCCGGGGCGTCCTCTTGGTTGGAGTCCATATAGCCCGCCATTCGTTCTGATAGGCGAATTCTGGATCTTTCATAGTCGCAGGATGATCTTGGTGCGGCTTAGTGTAATGAGTCAACTTACTCATATATCTCACAGCGACGAATCCCTCGAACGTAGCCTTGTGCCGAATGCGGTGAGTAATCGCCCCGAAGAAAGCCGACGGATTTAGTATTTCCAGGCATGCGTCACAGCCAAACTGTCTCATGACTGTTGGGTCGTAACGTGACGACATGCAGTAAATGTAGAGGTCGGGAGAATGTGTGAGGGAGATTAATCGAGTGGCCTTACTGAGCACAACCTTGACGTTTGAGGTTTGTCGGTCTGGCCAAATATGCTTCCTAATGAACTCGGCCTCCGGCGAGTTATGCCCAAGATCGATTTCCCCACCACCTGCGAGGCTCAACTCCGTTTTATGTAGGCCCTCGTCTTTGTCGCCGATTACATCGCCGTACCGTTCCGTATTTCGATATTCATAGAGTGTACCGACTTTTAGGCTTCCTCGACGAAGAAAAGCTTCAAGGTATTTTCTAGGTAGGTATTTGTACAGCCTCACGATAAGCGTCCAAATGATTGAAAGGGACTTCTCTCTTCCCATATGCACAGCACGAAGTTTGCTGTAGCCGGCGAATTAGTTTCTTTACGTTGCATTTTCTTATATGCACAAGGGCAGCTACTAGCCGAACTCCGCCAGTGAACATCGAGGATAACATCTTGTATATCTGAAAAATACGAGAAATCTCACAGGCTTGAGTGGCTTCTATACATGAGGACTAATGGCGGCGCTTTACGAGATTGAGCAGCGGCAACCGAGGGGGCGGCAATGCGAATACTGCGGCAATTAACAATATACCCCCAATGGGCTGGCCTCAAAACGGGCTTTTTGTTAGTAATAACCTTATTCGGCAACTGCGCGGTACGTGCGCGGTACGGGGTCCGGTACGGGGTCAGTTCCGGCAACTGGACAACTGCTGCACCAACAGTAACACCAGTTACGGTTCCGACAAGTGGGAGGGGCAGATGCCAAAACACCACCGACGACAGCGCCGGCCACAGCATTTTGCAAGAGCTTAGGCTACAGAGCATTCTTCCCAGTTGGACAAGCTCCCCACCGGCATTTACATTGCTCGCAAAAACAACAAAGCCCGATCCTAAGGACCGGGCTAAGTGCTTGTTTCTATTGGTAGGCCTCCCCGGAGTCGAACCGGGCACCAACGGATTATGAGAGCATTTACTCAAAAATAAGCATTTAAAATCAATGCTTTAAATTGAAATTATTTCGGTGTGTGACGAAGTGTGTAAGCTGCCGCTTGGAAAAGCAACTTACACGGACTGGCGTTTTGCGGCGGCCACACAGCGGCTTGTGCGCCACTGCGGCGGCCCTTGGCAGCACTACTTGCCCATCTTCTTGGCGGCTTGGCGCACATCTTTTTCGCTCACCTGCCCCGTTTTTTCCCTCATCGTCCTCAGCGTCGTGTTTGGCCCGAATCCGGGGATGGGCTGTGACAGGTTCTTGTTCTGCGTGTCGCTGCGCTTCTGCTGAATCGTGCCGACGACGAAGAAGATAATATCTGGGCTTTTTTCATTTCTGCCCGCAATATGTCGATACGCGACCATTCTTTGCTAACCCTTAATTAAGTGCTTTCTCTATGGCAAAATCAAGGCATCACAAAGCTGCGGCTTGTTGCCTGGTCTTGAGCCTCGCCTACAACGCGCAGGCCCAGGACATGGATTGGTGGCTGACCGATTTTCCTCCCTACTCCCATCCCATTGATGGAAGGCCTGGCACGGGTGCCGTGGACCAAGTATTGCGCGGCGTGGTCGCTAATTGGCCAGAGAAAACCACGCATCAGTTCAGGATTGCCAACACGGCGCGTATCTGGACCTCCATTGATATCGGCACCGAAGCTTGTTATACGAGTGCCTTGCGCACGCCGCAACGCGATAGGCAAGCTTATCTCAGTGACGTGTTCATGCTGCCGCCAATCCAGTTGATTGTTAGAAAAGATCGCTTGACTGAAGTGCCCATGAATTCCAACGGAGAAGTTCAGTTCAACGCGCTTATCATGAAACGTAATATCAATGGTGCCTTGGTGGCCGGACGTGCTTACGGCACCGAGCTAGATGCCGCGCTTGCCAGCAACGCGCACGGCGCTAATCTCAAATTTACTGGTGCCACTGTGCTCGGCACGAATATCTTCAAGATGATTGCCGCAGGCCGGGTCGACTACACGCTGGATTACGACTTTATCCTTGCCTACCAGATGATGGACACGTCGGCATTGAAAACACTGGTCACGCTGCCTATTGATATCGCCAATACACCGCTAATCGGCAGTTTTGCCTGTCCTCGCACTCCGTGGGGAAAAAAAATGATTGACCGAATAGACTATATCGTTAGCCAACTCGCACAGGACACACATTATCGCGACCAGTTCGATCGCTGGCTCACGCCCGCCACCAAATCACGCTATGCGGCCGAGTTTGACGAGTTCTACAAGAAACGGGCTAGGATGAAACATTGACCAACCTAGTTGGTTTGGTCTACTACTTCCCCTGAATTTTTCTGCTGCGCGTATTTCAGCGCAGAGGCTGGCTGCCCGCGATTTTCGCTACACACCTGATGAGTGGGAAACCACATTCCCGCACTTCCGTCACAAGCATTCGGGTATAGTTTCCTGCTCACACTCCCCAGCGGGCCAAGCACGGCCAACGAACAAGCAACGGCGATTATGGACGAATACGAAGCGCTAGATCATCAATCAAGTACAGCTCGTACACTTGAAGAAAGTACCGCTGTGCTTGAGCGCCTTCTGTCCGGCGGCTATGCTGTATGGGACGATGGCTCTCTTTACAGCATCAAGCAGTTAGTGGCACGGATCAACGGCTTGAAAATTGAAGTTCGGTCACGCGAACATGCGCCGCCGCACTTCCATGTCACAGGCGGCGGCGTCAACGCCTCGTTCGCTGTAGCAGACTGCTCGCATCTTGAAGGGACGATCGGCGGCAGGGAAAGGCAGCTGGTTGAATGGTGGTATAAAAGATCACGAGCCAACTTGGTGGCCGCCTGGAATCAGAGTCGCCCTGATGGCTGTCCTGTTGGCCCCATAGATGAATAGCCTGAACCATTTACGCCAGCTTCTTACCTGTACGTTGACGACGAAGATAAACGTAGCGAGCGAAGCATTTTTGCGCCTCCGTGTAACAGGTATTGGCGTCATCTATGTGATCGGCGTTAATCGCCGCTTCTAACAGGGCGTCACCCGCATTTTTCCACGCATCCGCATTAGATGTAGAAGTTAACGCTGCCAAGACCGACGCCGCAATTGGACTTTGCTGCTTCACCAAGGCCTGCGCCGCGCCAGCAAGCATTTCAAGTAACGGCGAACTGCTCATAATTTCCTCGATTAAATTCATTTGCGCACTTTGGCTGGCTCGCGCACCTCCATGTGTTCAAAACTTGTAACGCTCACATTCGGCACCACTCATCACGACGAGCACCTTTTCCCCATGCTCGCAGCGTAACCCAAGCGTAGCGCATTTTTTCCATCACTGGAACAGCTGAGTAGCTGGACGGCGTTTTTATTGTGCTGTAGGGATTGTGCGCAAGTCGCATGGATTTCAAAACCAATGAAACTGCTTTGAATCTTTGGTTCCTGGAGAGGCCGTCGCTAACCGTTTGATTTATGGAAGAAAAATGCTGCGCTCTTTCTCAGTTCAACGCCGGTAGGAATTTTAGACAAAAGAAAACACACTATCCCTAACGATATTCATTGGTTAGGGGAGAAAAATGTCTCAAGCACGGACACTGAGCGACAAGGAACTGAAGCTGCTGCTGCTTTACATTGCCACCCGCAAGTATGCGACGCGGGATCGGGCAATGATGCTGATGACGCATTGGGGCGGAATGCGAATAGGTGAAGTCGCCGCAACGAAGATCGGTGATGTGCTGGCACTCGACGGCACGATAAAATCGGAAATCCGTTTGACGGCTGCGCAAACCAAAGGCAAGCACGCTCGCACAGTCATTCTTGCGGACAAACTGCGCAAGGAACTGCTGAACTACTTAAGACTGCGATTTGAGCCGCAACGGCTTACAGAAATTGCCGACACCGACATGGGTAAGGCATTGTTCTCGACGCAGAAGCGGGATCATTTTACGGCCAACACTGCCTGCTACCATTTCCACATGCTCTACAAAGCTGCGGGCATCGACGGCGCAAGCAGCCATTCGGGACGGCGCGGATTTTTGTCGTCGCTGTCGGCTAAGGCGGTGCCGCTGAAGGTGCTGATGGAACTCGCCGGCCATCGCCAGGCCCAGACCACCATGCGATACGTCAACGTCACGACGGACATGAAAAAGGCGGCGGTTGAACTGATCTGACGACTAGATGATGCTACCGAACCGCGCTCATCGGCTGTAGGGCATCGAAAAAGCTGGCCGCCAGTGCTCAAATAGTAAGCAGCGTAGCTTTGAGTCATAGCAACAGGTCAAGTCAAAACTAGCGGCTGGTAGCTTGATATTGGCCGTTTTTCGGTCCCGATAATGCCCGTTGTGGGCCATAATGTTGGTCATTGTTTTCCAACAGAAAGCCCCCGAACATGGCCGCATTACACGACTTGCTGGACACCTATCGACAAGCATCCCTCAGTGAACGCGAAAAAGGTACCTACTTTGAAGACCTGATCGCTACCTATCTCCGCAACGAAGCTACCTACCGCGACCTGTACGACAAGGTCTGGACGTATGTGGATTGGGCAAAAGAACACGGTTTGGATGGCCGCGACACCGGCATTGATCTTGTAGCACGAACCCAAGGGACGGGAGAGACACACGCGATTCAATGTAAGTTTTACGCAGACGATTACAAGGTTCAGAAGGCTGATATCGACAGCTTCTTCACCGCCTCGGGCAAGAAGCCGTTTACACGCCGCATAATCGTGACCACGACCAACAATTGGAGTGAGCACGCCAACGACGCACTACAAAATCAACAGCCGCCAGTCAACAAAATTGACTTGAGCGCTCTTGAAAATAGTCAGATTGATTGGGCGATGTATCGCCCGCACCAAGCGCCAGTAATCAAGCCCAAAAAGACTCTGCGTGAACACCAGCAGACTGCCTTGAACGCCGCTGAACATGGTTTGAAGACGGCAGACCGCGGCAAGCTCATTATGGCTTGCGGCACTGGCAAAACTTTTACCAGCTTGAAGATTGCTGAAAAATTGGCTGGAGCAGGCAAGCGCGTGCTGTTCTTGGTTCCGAGCCTATCGCTGCTGTCGCAAACGCTGACTGAATGGACGCAGGAAAGCACGACGCCGCTTCATAGCTTTGCTGTCTGCTCTGATAGCGATGTCGGTAAGAAGCGTGCGAAAGACGAAGACGTTGTACAAACCTTCGCTCATGAGCTGCGCTATCCGGCCACGACTGAGCCAGCACGGCTGGCACTGGAAATGGCGAAGCGCCACGACGACGAACACATGAGCGTCGTCTTCTCCACCTATCATTCGATTGAAGTTATCAGCAAGGCTCAAAAGCAATATAACCTTGCTGATTTCGACCTGATTATTTGTGACGAAGCGCACCGTACAACTGGCGCCACCTTTGATGGCGACGATGACGAAAGCAACTTCGTCAAAGTTCACGATGCCGACTTTATCCGTTCCGCTAAACGGCTGTACATGACTGCGACGCCACGAATCTATAGTGATGCGGCTGAAGCGGTTGCGGAAAGGGACAATACCAAACTTTACGGAATGAACAATGAGGAATGGTATGGCAAGGAACTGTACGTCATCACATTCTCAGAAGCTGTCAAGCGTGGGCTGCTCGTTGATTACAAGGTCATCGTGCTTGCCGTTGACGAAGCACACGTTAGCCGCCGTCTTCAGGGGCTACTCGCTGACGAAAACAATCAGCTCAAGGTAGACGACGCAGCAAAAATTATCGGCTGTTGGAAAGCTCTTTCAAAACAAGACACCCAAAATGATCTGATCGGTGATCCAGACCCGATGCGTCGCGCCGTGGCATTTTGCCAGGTCATTGAGGTACAAAAAAATGCTAAAGCAGCCAAGACTCATAAGGTCAGTTCCAAGAATATCGCGGGAATGTTTCAGGCCGTAGTCGAGTCATACCAAGAGCAGGAGGAGTTTGAAACGATAGCACGCCTCACTTGCGAAGCTGCGCACGTCGATGGCAGCATGAACGCCAGTCAGAAGGAAGAAAAACTGAATTGGCTCAAGGCGGAAACACCTGAGAATACCTGCCGTATTCTCAGCAACGTGCGCTGCCTTTCCGAAGGCGTCGATGTTCCGGCACTGGACGCAGTGCTGTTCCTGACACCACGCAACTCACAGGTTGACGTCGTACAGTCGGTCGGGCGTGTAATGCGCAATGCTCCGGGAAAGAAGCGCGGCTACGTCATATTGCCTGTCGTCATTCCCGCAGGCTTGGAAGCGCACGAGGCACTCAATGACAACAAGACGTACAAAGTCGTTTGGCAAGTATTACAGGCCTTACGCTCACATGACGACCGATTTGACGCTATGGTGAACAAGCTTGACCTGATCGGTAAAGACACGGCAAAAATGGAAGTTGTCGCCATTACGGACAAGATCAACAAGAAAGCAGCCAAGGGAAACGGAAAGAGCAAGAATGATGCTGGCAAAGGAAAATTCAATATTGGGCAAGATCGTGAGGAATATAAGCCCCATGAACAAGTTCCATTACAGTTTGAGATCGGTGAAATTGAACGCGCTATCTATGCCAAAGTAGTTCAAAAATGTGGTAATCGCCATCATTGGGAGGATTGGGCAAATGATATTTCAAAAATCGCCCAAACTCATATTACCCGTATTACTACCATCATTGAGAACCCAGAAAACACAAAAGAACGCACTGCGTTCAACGACTTCGCCAATGAGTTGCGTGATGACCTTAATGGTAGCATCAGCGATACAGAAGTAATTGAGATGTTGGCGCAGCATTTGATTACCAAACCAGTTTTTGATGCCCTATTTAAGGACTACAGCTTCGCCAAACATAATCCAATGTCACTCGCAATGTCCGGCGTACTCGATGTTTTACAAGAACATCATCTAAACAAAGAAGCTGATACTTTACAACGTTTCTATGACAGCGTGAAATTACGCGCCGAAGGTATCGACAGTGCGACAGGAAAGCAAAAAATCGTCGTCGAACTTTACGATAAATTTTTCCGCAATGCCTTTCCAAAGATGACAGAACGATTGGGCATTGTCTATACGCCAGTTGAAGTTGTAGATTTCATCATCCAAAGCGTTAACGACATTCTTAAAAATGAATTCAACCAAACGCTTGCGAGTAACAATGTTCATATCATTGACCCATTTACGGGAACTGGTACGTTTATTACACGATTGCTACAGAGTGGCTTGATTAGCAAAGAAGATTTACCTAATAAGTATGCGAATCAGATACACGCAAACGAAATCGTACTTCTGGCATATTATATTGCCGCCATAAACATCGAATCTGTATATCACGACATCGTCGGCGGTGAATACCAGCCATTTGAAGGCATATGTCTAACTGATACCTTCCAACTTTATGAAAAGGAAGACTTGGTTGACCAGATTTTGGTAGAAAATAGCGCACGCCGTAAGAAACAGAAGAAACTTGATATTCGGGTCATTATTGGAAATCCGCCGTATTCAGCAGGGCAAAGAAGTGAGAATGACAACAATCAAAACATAGAATATACACACTTAGATAATCGAATCGCACAAACATACGTAAAAAACTCTTTAAGCCAAGGCGGGAAAAGGTCAACCTACGATTCGTACATTAGAGCAATCAGATGGGCAAGCGACCGCTTAGGAGACAGCGGTGTTATTGGGTTCGTGTCCGGAAGTAGCTTCCTCGAAAAGCCCGCAATGGATGGAATGCGAAAATCCCTTCAGGATGAATTCAGTAGCCTATACATCTTCAATTTACGCGGAGATATTCGGAAAAACATGCTGAGTGGCGGGAAGGCCCGAGAAGGTCAAAATATTTTTGGCAGCGCGAGTATGACGGGAATCGCCATCACGATATTTGTAAAAAACCCTAACTCAACTCAACACGGAAATATCTATGTCCATGACATTGGTGACGATATCGGCACTCAGGGAAAGCTTGATAAGATAAAGCTTCTTGGAAGTATTGATGGCATAAAGAATTCCAACGCATGGTTAGCCGTAACTCCAGACAAGCACAACGATTGGGTTAATCACCGAGATAGCAGTTTCGAAGATTTCATCCAATTGGGAAACAAGAAGGATTCGAGCGCAAATACAATTTTTGTTTTCCAATCTCAAGGGGTCTTAAGTAGTCGCGACGCATGGATTTATAACTTCTCAAAGGAAAACTTAGTAGCAAACATGAGCAGCATGATTGCTTTCTATAATGAAGAAGTAGATAGGTATAAAAATGCCCGCTTAAGCGGACTTAGCCTGGACATTGATAGTTTTATCAATAGTGATCCGACAAAAATTAGTTGGGGAGTCAACATAAAGAGCGGTGTTTCAAAAGGAATTAAGAGGGATTTCGATAAATCAAAATTGATGATCGGACTTCATCGACCATTCATAAAACAGTGGCTTTACGCTGACAAAAATTTCAATCATAGTCTTTATTCAACGCCAAAACTTTTCCCAGATGCGAAAGCTGATAATCTAGTAATTTGCGTAAGTGGAATTGGATCAAGAAGCGGGTTTTCCTCGTTAATGACGAACCTAATCCCGAATTTTGATAATCTCGAAAAAGGTCAATTATTCCCTCGATATATCTATTCGCCTTTGAGTTCCGCAGACGATGTGAGTGAAAGCAACACACATCAAGCTGAGATGTTTTCAAACAACGATAACACGCCTGAGCATAATGATGATAATAAACGCTGGACTCGAACAGATGGAATAAGTGAGCTTGGCTTACTACATTTCAAAGACTACTATAACGATCAAAAAATTTCCAAGGATGATGTTTTCTATTACATCTACGGATTATTACATTCACCAGATTACCGTGAACGTTATGCCGATAGCTTAACAAAGGAACTTCCTCGAATTCCACGTGTAAAAACAGTGGGAGAATTCTGGATATTCACGAACGCAGGACGAAGTTTATCTAATTTACATCTGAATTACGAAACAGCTGCGAAGTATCCACTTCAAGTGCTTGAAGGTGAGTTTCCAAAAAACGATGTCGATTATGTGGTGGAAAAGATGCGATTTGAAAAAATCGGTAAACAGAAAGATCTGACGACATTGTATTACAACGAAAAAATTACCTTAAAGGGAATACCGGTCGAAGCATATGACTATATTTTGAACGGCAAGCCAGCGCTTGACTGGATTGTTGATCGACAGAGTGTAAAGACTGACAAAGATAGCGGCATTGTTAACGACGCGAACTTATGGGCAACGGAGACTATGGGTAATGCTCGCTACCCGCTTGAGCTATTCCAACGGGTTATTACGGTAAGCCTTGAGACAATGAAGATTGTCCGGGCATTGCCGCGGTTGGAGATAAAAACATAAGCTTGCTTACGGCTACAATATCGTTTCAACATGATCGTGTGAAGACGGAACCATGACTGACAAATCCTCAAGAAGGAATGTGGATGAAGGAACTTACACGCAGTTCCTTTACTACTGGTTCCGTCACCTCCAAATGAACGCGGATTACCACCAATATTGTGCTGCTCGGCGCAATGGAGATACTGCGACGTGTACAAAGCTTGAGGCCCAGTTTGATAAAATTGCGCTGATTTACAATGATTGGGGTGACATTTATTTCTTCATAGATGGAACGCCAATTAATGGTGAAGAAGGCTGGGCAAAGTGGCTAGAAACGCATATTCATTTGTTCTGGCTGCGTGATCCGAAAGCTGAGGCAATATCAAATCCCCTGAGTCATAATATACTACCGGGCCATCTTTTGATTGATGTTTCACTTACTCAGCATAAATCTGATGTTCTTAAAATGTTGAAAGACTTGATTGACCAGCATTACGATGAAAGCAAAGTCGAAGGAGCACAGCTCGCTCGTTATCCCCTACATAATCCACACGGCAAGCTTAATAAAGCGGCGCTTGTGGGGGTCAAAAAGGCGTTCTTTGTTGGTCTGGTTACGGAGAACGGTAAAAATGACAAGCAACGTTACGGAAGAAAAAAATGGGGGCATTACGATACAGCCCTTACGATATGTGAAGCGGAGAATCACGACTTAGGCGGTTTTAGTTTCAATTGGACGCTAACCGAAGCACAAAAGCAAGCTGCCGAATCTGACGATGTGAATTTGATGGAACTTGGAATAGATGATCGAGTAAAGCAGGTTAGAGACTACCTCAATATATTCGAGGCGCATGTTCGCAACACCATACATGGCAAGTTCCCCTGTAAAGACTGTTTCTAAAGACATTTCCACGTAATTCCGGCTCTGCTACGGTTTAGTGGGAGACGAACACATCAGGTCAAGACCTCCCTTCCGACACGATTTTCGCTGCTCCAGAATTGGCCCTGCCATACCGGCAAAGACCAACTTCAAAGGGGCTTCGAAATGAATAACGCAACAACCGCAATCTCTCAGCCTGCTGCTACCCTGCCTCGCGCTGCTGCCGATCCAGCAGAAGTGAACAACTCCGCAAGCACTGCCGATGATCTGGGCATCAAGTTCGATGTTCCACGTTATGTGGATACCATGATTTTCACGATTGAAGAATTGAGCGCAAAGGCAGAGCAATGGGAGGCTGGCGCGTACGCATCGGCTAACGAACAGCTCTACCAAATTCTTTCGCGCTGCCTTCAACTTTGGTACGACTTGCGCCGCTCAGGCAGCTTGTCCCGCGCACTTGCTGATGCGCTTAACCGGATCGCCCGCAGCCGTCAGATTGAATTTACTAAAACCAACTCGACACAGCAGAAGATTATTCGCATCGTATTCGGCGACAAGGCCTCTCCACAACGCCGTAGCTCCTATGCGAAGGTACTAACGGCTGCCGATCAGAATGGCATTCAGTATCCCGATCTTCCTCAATTTATCCGAAATGCTGGTGGCGTTGAAGCGATTCGTTTGCTCAACAAGAAAGAACTTACCGCAAGCGAAAAAGCCCACCGTGCCGAAGCTATGCTGAGGCAGGTGACTGAAATGGGGGTTGTCAAACGTAGTGAACTGAAAGACTTCAAAGACATAAACTCTCTCGGCGAATACTGCGTGATGATCGCAAAGAAAAATCCCGAAGGCATCTTCGCTATTAAAGCCGTTCTGACAAGTGACACCTCAATTAGAGCCGCGCAAGCTGCTTACTACGGCGAGAATCGCAGCTACATTGAGCAGCCTGCCACAAAAACGCCTCCAATCAAAATTGACGCGTTATCGGATGAGTTGATTGCTGCTGCCAACGTGGCCTGACCCTTGTGGAACAAATGCTGGCGGCAGGTCATGCGCCGCCAGCTGAACAGTCTCGGAGAGATTCTCAATGAAAATTACTAACCCTATGGTGTTCCAGCCGACGTGCCTGAATGACTTCGTGATAGGCGATAAGGGTACATCAGATACGTTGCGTTTGATCTTGGATGGCACGATTCCCTTTCCAAACGGCGGCAAGACCGGCATTCTTCTTTACGGTCCTGTCGGCACCGGAAAATCTGCTTTACTGAAGCATCTTCCGTTGTTCCTGGAGCATCGCTTAAATCCGGAGGCAATCGAGTCCTACATGAAAATTGTGACGTGCCGTCATGCGACTACATCGCAACAGCTCCGCGACAGCATGAGAGGCGCAGAACTCGTGCCGTTCGGAGTTAATTATCACTATTTTGTTCTTGATGAGTTGGATCAGTTGCCTAGTGCGATTCAAGCTGACTTGAAGGTAATTATGGAGCACAAGCAGTCGGTTTTTGTGATGGCGACAAATCACATTGAACGGATCAATGCCGCAATACTAAGCCGATGCCACGTGCTGGCCTTTGAGCCTGCGCCTGCCGAAATGTGGCTTCCAATGGCGACGAAGTTTTTAGCCGACAACGGCGTTTCGGGCATTCCAGATGATGCGTTGTTATCCGTCATTGAGCGTTGTAACGGCGATGCTCGAAATATTACCCACATGCTTAACGACACTGTAGCGAAATGGCCAGCTACGACGGCATCACAGCCACAATCTGCGCCGCCGTCCCCCGTAGTACCTGTTTTGACCCAAGATAGCTTGATTATTGGTTGAAGAACAGCGAAGGGAACATCGTGTCGAAACGACGTTCCGTTTCGCTAGCTCAAACGCTCATTGCTACTGGGCACCGAGCAGCGCGCGTAAGGGCTCTACGCGCTGTCGTTACGCATCCGGGCTGGTATGGGTAGCGGAAACTTCCGAAAACGCGCTGTAGGGCATTTTTGACTCAGGCATATTTGAGCGGTTCAGTTCATATATTTTTATCATGTTTCTTGAACAGACCCGCCCACATAATACTATTGAAGTAAAAAAGTAACGATTTAACTATATAGCTGTTTGCTTATTCGTTACTTTTTTATCTCAAGTCGATGCCATTCGTTTTTCATATTCCTGTCTTTCAGCCATGAGTTCCAAATAGATCTTGGAATATTTACCATTGGTATTTGTAAATGACCAGATGCTCTCCTTCATTAAATTATCAGTAGGCATCTCTCGGTAATCAGGGAAATTCTTTCTTATTAGTGTGGCCTTTTTCCGTTCGGCCGGAGTAAGTGCGGGAGGTCGCTCAGGTCGATCTGTGTCATCAATGAATTCATATTTACTTTGAGAAAAGATATCTCTTGTTAAATATGCTGCCAAATCCATCTCCATTAAGTAAACATGGCATTCGTTCTGATTGTCATTGCGGAGTGTTCCACGCATGACCACTTGATGAGCAATTTCTCCTATTAGGGAATAACGAATTTGCTCAGAAGTCATTCCCGCTACATCAATCAAAAACGCTGTGGCTAAATTATCATAGTTGATAGCACTTAATATGGCTATATGCGCTTCGTCACGGAACTGATTGATGCCGTGACAGTTATGATTGACGCGCTGCCAGTCGGACTCTGTTTCGTAGGCATTATTATCAACATAGACGGGGCTGTCGCATTTTGATTTTATATAGGAAATGACGTTATCCTTTATAATTGAGTTTGAACGATTGAAAGTCTTGCTATTTCGCTTCTGACTCGCAAAGTGTATCGTCAAATTAGGCGCAACATATGGAACAAATGGAATTTTCACGTTAAATTCCTCATTAAATACCGTTGTCCACAAATGATATTGGCGAGTCGCCTTGAAGTTGGCACAAGCGATATGTATATTATTTGCGCCTTCGTAAATATGCGGACTGATAACACGGAACAACATGGAATCAGATTCAATCGTAGGTTTATTTGTATAGATATTCTGTGGCGTTGCGATCAAATCCAGCATGAATTGTTTATTATCCAGCATGTCTTTGCTAGCTATATATTGATCAATTCTCGCCATGTTCAAATTCACGCCATACCATCCACTTTTTTCAACTGATCCTATTTCAAACATATCGTGCCATTGCTCGTGATTATCCATCCTCCACTTACAAATATAGAATGGCTCAAGGTGTTCATCTTGTAATATAGTGCGATTGGAGCAAAGAAAAGTTTTCCTCTCAAAGTCCAAGAATGCCTTTTGTGTGATGACGATGACACTACTATTAGCTTCGATAGCTTGATAGATATGAGATTTCACATTATTGGTGTTTTCGCTATGAATTACTAGCCCTGTATCAGCATACTCGTTCGCCAACGCCAATGAGGGAACTATAATGAGAAAATTGGAGTCGTTATGAGAAGCGATGAATTTCTTGTTGTTGGTACTTTTACCTTTTCCACAGCCAGCAGCATTTACAGTAATCATTTTTCAATCCCTTAGTTTGAAAGCCGTCCCCGGCTTTGCCGACTTAATCGTCAGCTAAACTATTTATCAAAAACAAAAGCCCTGAACTTTTTATGGCACAGGGCTTTTTTTTGGATGTTTTTAGCTTAGGGATGGTGCGGAACGCACTCACTATTTATCACTTTCATTTTTCCCGAGAGAGGCTCGTGGATTCCGAGCGGGATGCTCGCCGTTCATTTATTTATTCAATTTAGTAGCATCTTTCAAAGCAAAACTGTAATCGCGCACGATAGCAAATTCGTGCGCGATACGGCAGCGAGGTTGACAGCAACGCGAGAGGCCATTACAGAAAACATGAAGCACGCATGTACGGCGAAAAGCCAATTTGATTCAGATAGATTCCGGTAGCTCTTTGTATTGCTCGACCATAAAATATGGTTACTTAGACAACACTTAGGGGTACAGGAAATGAGCAAATCCATCTTGGCAGCACTGAAATTGATTCAGAAACCAGAGGCCAAAAGCAGCGATCCGATTATCGAGCGCCGCAATCGGCTGTTAGAACGCTTAGAAGAACAAAAGGCGCTCGCACTCTGTTTCATTGAAGGTAAGCCCTTCGTCGGCCCGGACAAGCAAAAGAAGGTGGTAAACAAAGCGACTGGCGAAACCACCACCGAGACCGTTCAAAAGCGTGTCAAGGCGTGGTTTACGGGGAACGCCGACAACCTGCTGCTGGAAGTCCGCTACGGCAATGTGCCGATGGAACTGTCGCCAGGAAAGACGGTCATTGAAATTGGCAAAGTAGCCAAGCTGGTGCCGACCATCGAGACGGTCATCGAAGCTGTCAAGGCCGGTGAAGTTGATGAGCTGCTGAAAGCAATCAAGAAGCCAGCTAAGTTGTGAACATGCCTGCCTTGAAGACAAAGCCCGCAGCGTGCGGGCTTTTTTGTCGGTGTTAGCGCCGCTTCCTTAATCGGAATCCCTCTGGAACTCTACCGCCACTGGCTACACCCCAAGCCGCAGCCCAGCGCGCAGCACGACGCTTGCTGTCGTTAGCACCATTGCCAAGCATACGATCAAGGGCTGCTGACATTCTATGGATCGCGTAGGCCTGCTTACTTACTGATTTGCGGTAATGTGCCATCAAAGGCGAGCCCTTCATTTTTGAGTATCCCGTATAACCAAAATATTACCCGAGCTTCTTCGCCGATGATGCCGTTTTCTTCGCCGGCGTCTTGTCTACCGATTTCGTTGCTTTCTTCGATTGGTAATTTTCATCGGCGATGCTGCCAGCGCCAAGCAGTCGCGTCGTTTCTTCGCCGCGCAATTGTTCAATCGCGTGCTTCACCTTCAAATGGCTGTAGTGTTTTTCGATCATTGTCACGCTGGTTCCCATCTGTGTAGCCAGTGTATGAATCGGCACTCTATCGTGTGTCAGTGCCAGCGTCGCATAGGTATGTCGCAAGCTGTAGAAAACCCGCTTCTGATTTGTCTTCGGATCAATCAGCAAGTTGTGGTCTTCCAAGAAGCTCGCAAACATTTTCTGAAAGCTCTCGCTGACATCTGTTTGGTCTTTCAAGCGCAGCACATAGTCATTGTTGCTTGGAATGGCGATGCCTTTGAATGGGTCAACCATAGGATTCCGAAGACCATAATTTCGCTGAATGATTCGATCTAGTGCCATGATCGTTTTTTCCATGCCTAAAATTAGTCGCGTGCCAGTCTTGCCTGTCACGACCATCTCGCAGCATGGGTTGTATTCAATAAGACCAGCGGCAACCCCATCGACAAGGCCGCGATCTGGTTCTAATGATCGAATGGCATCTCTAGGGTCGAAGGTAATTTGGTTCCACTTCAGATCGAGCAATTCCTTACCCGGCCTTGCGCCAGTGTCGAGCAAAATATCCACATAGTCACGCATCACTTCGCGAGCTTCTTTGCTCTTGGCCGTCTTTGCCCGTTCAATCCAGCCGTCGAAATTATTGATGACAGCACGAATTTCATTCAGGTCGAATGCTGGGCGTCGATCTCCGACCCGACCTTTTGCTTCAAGCTTTGGACGATTAGCGTCGGTCAGGAACGTCCGCATCACCGCCTCATCGAAAACCCGGTTCAATGCCGCGTTATGCGTGAGCAGTGTGCTGTTTGCGGGTGCCTTACCCATCTCCGTAATACGCCAGGCATCCAGCTCGTCCAGCGCAGCGTAATCAATGCTGGTGATGTTTCGATTACCCAAGAATGGGATGAGATAGTCTTGGATAACGCGGATGTAATCGCTGTAGGAGACCTTGCCCTTGCCGCTGGCCTGCTCTTGCTCCATACGCTGAATGGCAAGCTTGGCGACATCGCGGAAGCGGCGTGTAATGACCGGCAAATTGGATCGCTTCCGAATTTCCGCCTCGATCATCAACTCGCGTGCCTTGGCCTTAGCTTTCTTGAAGTCACGCTCCTTAGTTGATGCGCGCTGCCAAAGGCCATCAACCTTGAAGCGACATTGCCAGATGTTGCTGCGCTCACGTCGGTAGACGATGAGTTCGTTCTCCATCAATACGTGCGTGGTGTCGAGTTTCTCGGGCATAACCGTTTCGCAGTCGAAAATAGATCAATAATGTAAGTGTGTAAGCAGCAGATGGTAAAAAAGGACTGCTTTCACAGTCCTTTTTTACATACATTCTGGTGGGCCTCCCGTGAGTCGAACACGGCACCAACGGATTCAGCTTTATGTAGCTTTCGCTACTCGCTGGACTATATCATCGCCTTCAACACTCTAATCGAGTTTGCTAAGGCGTCGGGCGTTCAAGCTGGTAATTAAGAGGACTAAACCTCTCCAGTAGTCTCTGCGCCTTCCAAAGCTGTAGCTTTGGCTTGGTTCAGGATTGCCATACTTCCGAAGAAGCTTAGGTTTCCCTGAGTTAACCCGATTTTTCAATCGCTATTTCTAACGAAAGTCACCTTACTGATGAGTCCGCTGCTCTAACCAAGCATGAGCTAGAGGCCCGTAAACTTGCTGCTGCTTACGACTACTTTCCGCACCCCTATTCCGCTTTCCATTTTTTGGAAAGTGTGTAAGCGGTGTGTAAGCAGATTATAACACTACAAAACTGCTGAAACCCTTATGCCTATTGGGCTTCCTTGGAATTCAAAATCCGGTTTAATGGATTATGAGTCCGCTGCTCTAACCAGGCATGAGCTAGAGGCCCAGGGTGCTGCTGTTGCGCTGGGGTCCGGTGCCGCTACCCGCTGACGCGTTCGTTATCAAAACGAACCCGAGAGGATAAGCGGCATCCGGGATGCTAGTCAAGTCTTAGTTACCTTCGAGGAAGCTCTTGAGCTTGTCCGAACGCGATGGATGGCGCAGCTTGCGCAGCGCCTTGGCTTCAATCTGGCGGATGCGCTCACGCGTGACGTCGAACTGCTTGCCCACCTCTTCCAGCGTGTGGTCGGTCGACATTTCGATGCCGAAACGCATGCGCAGCACTTTCGCTTCGCGTGGCGTCAGCGAGTCGAGCACGTCCTTCACGACGCCACGCATCGAGGCGTGCAGCGCCGCGTCGGACGGCGCCAGCGTGTTGTTGTCCTCGATGAAGTCGCCCAGGTGGGAATCGTCGTCGTCGCCGATCGGCGTTTCCATCGAGATCGGCTCCTTGGCGATCTTCATGATCTTGCGGATCTTGTCCTCGGGCATCTCCATCTTGATGGCCAGCGTGGCTGGGTCCGGCTCGGCGCCCGTTTCCTGCAGGATCTGGCGCGAGATGCGGTTCATCTTGTTGATGGTTTCGATCATGTGCACCGGGATACGGATGGTGCGCGCCTGGTCGGCGATCGAACGGGTGATGGCCTGGCGGATCCACCACGTGGCGTAGGTCGAGAACTTGTAGCCGCGACGGTATTCGAACTTGTCCACCGCCTTCATCAGGCCGATATTGCCTTCCTGGATCAGGTCGAGGAATTGCAGGCCGCGGTTGGTGTATTTCTTGGCGATCGAGATCACCAGACGCAAGTTCGCTTCCGTCATTTCGCGCTTGGCCTTGCGCGCCTTCATTTCACCGGCCGCCATCTGGCGGTTGATGTTGCGCAAGTCCGGCAGCGGCAGCACGACGCGCGCCTGCAGGTCGATCAGGCGCTGCTGCAGTTCCTTGATGGTCGGAATGTTGCGGCCCAGGATGGCGCTGTAAGCGTGGCCGGCGGCCACTTCGCCATCGACCCAGTCCAGGTTCGTTTCATTGCCGGGGAAGACCTTGATGAAGTGGGCGCGCGGCATGCCGCATTTGTTGACGGCCACGTCCAGGATCTGCTTTTCGATGTGGCGCACTTCGTCCACCTGGCCGCGCAGCGTGTCGCACAGCTTTTCCACCACCTTGGCCGTGAAGCGGATGCCCAGCAGTTCCAGCGAGATGGCTTCCTGCGCCTTCACGTAGGCCTTGGAATTGTAGCCATCCTTTTCGAACGCCTTGCGCATCTTGTCGAACTGCAGCGAGATGACGTCGAATTTCTCCAGCGCCGTCGTCTTCATCGCTTCCAGCTGTTCGGCCGAGAAGCCTGCGGCGCCCGATGTGCTGGGCTCTTCCTCTTCTTCCTCTTCTTCCTCTTCTTCCTCTTCCTCGTCCTCGTCGTCCTCGCTGGCGGCGGCCGGGGCCGGCGCGGCAGCGGCCGCTTCCTCGTTCTCGTCGACCAGGCCGTCGACGATCTCGTCGATCTTGATTTCGTCGGCGCGGATGCGCTCGGAGGCGGCGATGATCTCGGCGATCGTCACGGGGCAGGCGGAAATGGCCTGGATCATGTCCTTCAGGCCATCCTCGATGCGCTTGGCGATTTCAATCTCGCCTTCGCGGGTCAGCAGTTCCACGGAGCCCATTTCGCGCATGTACATGCGCACCGGGTCGGTGGTGCGGCCAAAGTCGGAATCCACCGTGGACAGGGCGGCCTCGGCCGCCGCTTCCGCTTCGTCGTCGCTGGTGACGGTGGCCACGTTGTCCGACAGCAGCAGCGTTTCGGCATCGGGCGCGTGCTCGTAGACGGCGATGCCCATGTCGTTGAAGGTGCCGATGATGCCTTCGATCGCTTCCGGATCGACGATGTTCTCGGGCAGATGGTCGTTGATCTCGGCGTAGGTGAGGAAACCGCGTTCCTTGCCGAACTTGATCAGGGTCTTGAGTTTCTGGCGCCGGCGTTCCAGTTCTTCCTCGGTCGCTTCCGTGTCCGACGAGAACGCATCCTTGAGCAAGGCCTTTTCCTTGGCCTTGCGGTCCTTGGCCTTGGCCTTGTCCACCGCTTTCAGCTCGGCCCGCTCGACGGCGTTCAGGGCCGCCACTTCATCGTTCTCGGGCTGGAATTCCTTGGGCTTGCGACCGCGCCGGCCCGGCACTTTCACCGTGGGCAAGACGTAGCCGGACGTGTCGATGGCGGCCAGGGTGGCCGCATCCGTCGTCTGGCTCACCGCCGGCGGGTTGCTGGCGACGCGCGTTTCCGGCTTGTCCGTCGCTTTCGCAGACTTGGCGGTCACTTTGCTGGGCTTTGCAGCCGCTTTGGATTCAGGTTTCTTGGTTGGCACAGGCGCTTTCGATTACACAACGACTTGCTTATTTAGGATAAAGTTTCTTGCGGCCCTTGTGGGACCTCTGTCTTCGAACTTGCCGACCACACAAGTCCGACAATACTACGACTTACTTACACCTTGTTGGGCACGATCCGCGTCCACAACAGATTCCCTACCGACGGCCAAGACAGCCGTTTTCGGCAGAAATTCTACTGCATTTGACATGCGTGTGGGGGCAGGAGCCGAGACTGGTTCACGGGCGGAAGGAATTCCGCCATCGGCCGCACGTTCATGCGCCGGTTCAACCAAAGCCGGCCCTGGCCGCCGACGCTGCCTTTCCGCGCCGATCAAGAGCCTAACTTACTAAAAAACAAACACACTCTGAACTGAAAAACGATGCCAAAATAGACAACACTTAGCGTTTTATTATAGCACGCACATCTGCAATTTCCAGAGGGCAGGCGCCCTCCCCACCCGCTGCCAGATCATGGCCGCCAGCCACGCCAGCCTAGCGGTGCGACAGTTCCGCCTCTGCCTCGCGCAACAACTGATCTTGCTTCGAGGTAATCTCGCGGTAGCGCACGCCCAGCTCGTCGGACGACAGGCCGGCCGCCAGCAAATCATGCAACTCCTGCTTCAGCGCATCGTTCTTGACCTGGCGGATGGCGCCACGCAGGAACAGGCGCACCGCGTCGAAATCGGACTCGGGCTCCTTGACGATCTCGGCGATGATGGCGTCATACTCATCTCCCTGCGACTTCAGGTGTTGCGCAAAAGCAGCAAAACCACCGTTCGGCCCCATGGCCTGCGCCTGGGCCACGAGCTGGGCCAGGCGCTCGGCCGGTTCCGCGCCGAAATAGTGAAACGCGGCCAGCGCGTCGGCATCGATGTCGAGCGCCAGCGGCGGGTGCGCCACCAGCAGCCGCACAATCTGCAATTCCAGTCCCACCGGCACGGGCCGGCCGCTGCGCGGCGGCGCCTGGCGCGCCACGGCCACCGGCTTGGCCAGCTCGAACAGCGCCTCGATCTCGGACGGCGTGCTCTGCGTCAACTGTGCCAGCGCGCGCACGATCTGCAGGCGCAAGGCCGACGGCGCCATCGCCTGCAGCAGCGGCTTGGCGTCGAACTGGGCGCGGGCCCGGCCTTCCGGCCCGTTCAAATCATGCTCGCCGACCACTTCCTTGATCAGGAACTGCGACAGCGGCATCGCCTCATGGATTTCCTGCTCGAACGCTTCGGCGCCATGCGCGCGCACGTAGCTGTCCGGGTCGTGCTCGGTGGGCAGGAACAGGAACTTGATGGTCTTGTTGTCCGACACGTGCGGCAGGCACGCTTCCAGCGCGCGGCGGGCGGCGCGCCGGCCGGCCTTGTCGCCGTCGAAACTGAAGATCACATTGTCCGTTTGCCGCAACAGTTTCTGCACGTGGTGGGTGGTGCAAGCCGTGCCCAGCGTGGCCACGGCTTGCGGGAAGCCCATCTGGGCCAGCGCCACCACGTCCATGTAACCTTCCGTCACCAGCACATAGCCGGCGTCGCGGATAGCCTGGCGTGCCTCGAACAAGCCATACAATTCGAATCCCTTCGAAAATAATGGCGTTTCGGGGGAATTCAAGTATTTCGGTTCGCCATGGTCGAGCACGCGGCCGCCGAAGGCGATCACCTGGCCCTTGGTGTTCTTGATGGGGAACATGACGCGCTCGCGGAAGCGGTCATAGCGCTTGCGGTTGCCGCCATCCTCGTCCACCTTGTCGATCACGAGGCCCGATTCGGCCAGCACCACGGCGTCATAGTCGGGGAACACGGCGCGCAGGTTATCCCAGCCGGCCGGCGCGTAGCCGAGGCCGAAGCGGGCCGCGATCTCACCCGTCAGGCCGCGATTTTTCAGGTAGGCGATGGCGTTGGGCGCACTGCGCAGCTGGGCCCGGTAAAAATCGCAGGCGCGCGTCATCGCTTCCGTCAGCGCCATGCTGTGGGCTTGCATCTGGGCCCGCTGGGCCGGTGGAATCTTGTCGTCCTGCTCGGGCACGACCATGCCCACGTTCTGCGCCAGTTCCTTGACGGCGTCCACGAAGCCCATGCCCGAGTATTCGATCAGGAAACCGATCGAGGTGCCGTGCGCACCGCAGCCGAAGCAGTGATAGAACTGCTTGGTGGGGCTGACCGTGAAGCTCGGCGACTTTTCGCTGTGGAACGGGCACAGGCCCATGAAGTTGGCGCCGCCTTTTTTCAGCTGCACATAGCGTCCCACGATGTCGACGATGTCGACCCGGTTCAGCAAATCGGAAATGAAAGATTGCGGTATCACGTGCTGGCGCGGCCTTGTTTGGGATCAGACTAACCCGCCGCACCTGGCCCGGCCTTGCGGTGGCTCAAGGTGCGGCGGCGAACTTACAGGTGATTATGCCGGGCTCAGCGCCTTCTTAACGAGGGCGGAAACGACGGTCATGTCGGCACGGCCAGCCAGCTTGGGCTTGACGATGGCCATCACCTTGCCCATGTCCTGCGGACCGGCGGCGCCCGAGGCGGCCACGGCGGCGGCCACTTCGGCCGCGATCTCCTCGTCCGACAGGCCGGCTGGCATGTAGGCCGACAGCACGGCCAGTTCCGCTTTTTCAATGTCAGCCAGGTCGGCGCGGCCGCCGGCTTCGAACTGGGTGATGGAATCCTTGCGCTGCTTGATCATCTTTTCCACGATGGCAATGGTCTGGGCGTCGTCCAGCTCGATGCGCTCGTCCACTTCCTTGCGCTTGATCTCGGCCATCAGCAGGCGGATCGTGTTGAGCTTGCCGGTTTCCTTGGCACGCATGGCGGCCTTCATGTCTTCGCTGATTTGTACTTTCAAGCTCATGGCAGTCTTTCTATCAAAATAAACAGTTTATAAATGAGAAAACCCGCTGCGGCGAACCGGAGCGGGTAAGCGACTCATCTGGACTGACGGCATCCAAACGCTGCACAACATGGCCCGTGGCGACAATTGCCGCACTACCGGGGCCCGTGCTGCCAGAACAGTCTTAGAACAGTTTCTTAGGCAGTTGCTGGCTGCGGATGCGCTTGTAGTGGCGCTTCACGGCAGCTGCCAGCTTGCGCTTGCGCTCAGCCGTTGGCTTTTCGTAGAACTCGCGTGCGCGCAGTTCGGTCAGCAGACCGGTTTTTTCGATGGTGCGTTTGAAGCGACGCATTGCGACTTCGAACGGCTCGTTTTCTTTAAGGCGAATAGTGGTCATGTAAAAATTCAAACCGTTGAGGTTATAGGAAGAAAGAGACTATAGCAGCTTTTATCCAAAAATGGAAGATGCCTGGCCGCCGAAACGGCCAACCATGCGGCTTTCAGTACACATACAACACGGACCGGAGAGCAATCTTTCCCGCACCTCAAGGCCTCAGCCGCTACATCAAGGTCGGCCAGTATATCAGACAGCCTGCCCGGCCGCCACACCGGAGGCCCAGGCCCACTGGAAGTTGTAGCCGCCCAGCCATCCCGTCACGTCCACCGTCTCGCCCACGAAGTACAGGCCGGGCACCTTGGTGGCCATCATGGTCTGCTGCGACAGTTCACGCGTGTCCACGCCGCCACGCGTCACCTCGGCCTTGCGGTAGCCTTCGGAACCGTTGGGCACCAGCGTCCATTGGTTGATGGCTTGCCCCAGGCGGCGCAACTGGGCGTCCGGCATATCGGCCAGGCGCGCGTCCAGCGCGAAACCGTGGGCCAGCAACAGTCCTTCGGCCAGCCGGGCCGGCAGCCATTGGGACAGCACGTTGCCCAGTTGTTTCTTGATCGTGCCCTTGCCCTCGATCAGGGCCTGGGCCAGGTCCATTTCCGGCAGCAGGTTAATGACGATGGGCGTGCCCGGCTGCCAGTAGCTCGATATCTGCAGGATGGCCGGGCCGGACAGGCCACGGTGGGTGAACAGCAAGTCCTCGCGGAAGCGCCCGCCCGTGGGGTTGCGGCCCTTGAAGCTGCCCGTCTCCACGTCCACCTCCAGCGCGATGCCGGCCAGCGGCACGAACGGTTTCCACGCGGCCTCGTCGAACGTGAGTGGCACCAGCGCGGGGCGCGGCTCGACCAGCTTCAGGTCGAACTGGCGCGCGATGCGGTAACCGAAGTCGGTGGCGCCGATCTTGGGGATGGACAGGCCGCCCGTGGCCACCACCACGCTGGCCGCGTCGATGTCGCCGCAATCGGTGTGCAGCAGGAAGCGGCCCGTCACGTCGCGTTCGAGGCCGGCCACCTTGCATGGCATGCGCCATTCGACGTCGCCGGCCGCGCATTCATCCTTGAGCATCTGGATGATCTGCTCGGCCGAGTCGTCGCAGAACAGTTGGCCCTTGTGCTTCTCGTGGTAGCCGATGCGGTGCTTCTTGACCAGCGCCAGGAAATCCTGGGGCGTGTAGCGCGACAGTGCGCTCTTGCAGAAGTGGGGATTGTCGGACAGGAAGTGCTGCGGGCCCGCGTGCAGGTTGGTGAAGTTGCAGCGCCCGCCGCCGGAGATGCGGATCTTTTCCGCCAGCCGGGAAGCATGGTCGAGCAGCACCACGCGCCGGCCCCGCTGGGCCGCCACGGCCGCGCACATCATGCCGGCCGCGCCCGCGCCGATTACTGCCACATCAAACTGTTTTGCCATGTTCTTTCCGGTCCCGCACTGTTGCAAAGGCGTGATTGTACTGTGTGCGGGCGGCCGGGCCGCTGGTCAGGCCAGCGGTTCGCTCGCGTGCTGGCGCGAACGCAGCGTGCGCGACACCAGCACGATCTGCGCCACCTGCTCGGCGATGGATGGCGGCACCGGCACCTCGCCGCGCAGCGCGGACGCGATCCAGGCGGCCGTGGTGGCGGCGTCCTTCTCCTCGGGCAGCGCGGGCAGTTCCTGCACCAGCGTCTGCTTGGGTACCAGCATGGTGCGCAGGCCGCCGTGGAACCAGTCGATCTGCTGGGCCTTGTTGGCGTTGGCCACCGTCTCTCCTTCCGTGCCGCGCATCAGGAAGGCGTCGCCCCGTTCGTGCGGGGCGGCCGTGGTGAAGTATTCGCCCAGCATTTCCAGGTATTCGGGGTGGGTGTAGGACACCAGCCGCAGCGCCGGCCCGGCGAACGGCTGCATGATCTTGACCAGCGTGTGGGTGGAGTTGCGCACCCCCAGCACGCCGCGCAGCGCCAGCATGCGCGCCAGCCGGGGCGCCAGCGCATCGATGGTGATGAAGGCGGCGCGGCCCTGGGCCAGCGCTTCCTCGGCCTCGGCATGGTCCAGCGCGGCCGTCACGCCCAGCGCCTCGAACACCTCGGCCGTGGTGACCCGGCCCGGATCGCGTGCCACGCCGTGCACCAGCACCGGCACGCCTTCGCGCGCCAGCAGCATGGCCAGCAGCGCCGTCAAATTGGCCATCTTGCGGGCGCCGTTGTAGCTGGGGATGAGCACGGGCGCATACTGTCCCGGCGGCGCCGTCAGCGGCGCGAACGACGCTTCGGCCGCATCGAGGAAACCGGCGATCTCCTCCACCGATTCGCCCTTGATGCGCATGGCCAGCAGGATGGCGCCCAGTTCGAGGTCGGAAACGCGGCCGTCCAGCATGGCCTGGTACAAGTCGTGGGCGTCAGCGCGCGTCATGCTGCGGGCGCCGTTTTTGCCGCGGCCTATCTCCTTGATGAAGCGGGCGGCTGGAAAGGGTGTGTCTGGTGTCGTCATGGCCGCTAGCTTACACGGAATTGACGCGGCGCAGCGGCGCCCGGCCCGTTCGCGCCATTTCAGCTACACTATGGCTCCCCCGGAAAAACCCTACAGCAGAGAACCACCATGATCTCCCCAGATATCGAAAACATCAACGTCACCTCGTTCGGCCCCATGCCGTCGCCGGAAGCCCTGCACGCCAAGCTGCCGCTGACTGACCTGGCCTCGGACACGGTGATGAAGGGCCGCGAGGCGCTGCGCAACATCATCGACCGCAAGGACAAGCGCCTGTTCGTGGTGGTCGGCCCCTGCTCCATCCATGACCCGGTGGCCGGCCTCGATTACGCACGCCGCCTGAAGGCGCTGCAGGAGGAAGTGGCCGACACCATGCTGCTGGTGATGCGCGTGTATTTCGAAAAGCCGCGCACCACCACCGGCTGGAAGGGTTACATCAACGATCCGGACATGGACGATTCGTTCCGCGTGGACGTGGGCATGGAGAAGGCCCGCCAGTTCCTGCTCGACGTGTGCGAACTGGGCCTGCCCACGGCCACCGAGGCGCTGGACCCGATCTCGCCCCAGTACCTGGGCGATTTGATCGCGTGGACCGCCATCGGCGCGCGCACCACGGAATCGCAGACGCACCGCGAGATGTCGTCCGGCCTGTCCACCCCGGTGGGCTTCAAGAACGGCACGGACGGCGACATCGGCATCGCCATCAACGCCATCCTGTCGTCGGCCCATCCGCACTCCTTCCTGGGCATTAACAGCCAGGGCAACGTGTCCATCGTGCGCACGCGCGGCAACGGCTACGGCCACGTGGTGCTGCGCGGCGGCGACGGCCGCCCCAACTACGATTCCGTCTCGATCGCCATCGCCGAACAGGCGCTGGACAAGGCCAAGCTGCCGGCCACGCTGGTGGTGGACTGCTCGCACGCCAACAGCTACAAGAAGCCGGAACTGCAACCGCTGGTGATGGCCGACGTGATCCACCAGATCGTCCAGGGCAACAAGTCGCTGGTGGGCGTGATGATCGAATCGAACATCGTGGCCGGCAACCAGAAGATCCCGGCCGACCTGAGCGAGCTGAAATACGGCTGCTCCGTGACGGACGCCTGCATCGACTGGGATACGACGGCCAAGATGCTGCGCGACGCGGCGGCCCAGCTGCGCAATCGCCCGTAATCAGGCGCACCGTAATCTGCTGGAAGAGACTGTTTCGAAATTGGTGCCGCGAAGACAATATGCCAGCACGGCGAAGAGGCCGCGTTGCGAAGCATATTGCAAACGATGCTACGATTTTCTGAAACGGTCTCTAATTGCGCGTAGGCGGTTCTGCGCCCTTGGCGGGATCAGTTTCTTGTCGCACACGTACTTGTGTGTCCTCATTCGGGGCGTGTCCATACTCCACTAGTTGCCACACCACTGCACCGGGCCGGACCGGCCGTTCACCTTTGATTATTTGCCATAAGGTCGGCTCTTCGCGGCGCAATGCGCTGGGCAGCAGTTCACCCTCCATGAAATGCCGGCGCCGCCACTCAGCGACTACGCCTGCGTCGCTGGTCTGCCACCAGCCCGTTTGCGGGCAAATGCGGCCGGTGATTGCCTGCTCACCCAGGTTTTTTTTAGGCGGCTCGTTTGCGCTGGTCTTGGCGGGGGCAGTGGTCGGGCGTAGACGGATGGAACTGACAATAGTGTCGTAGAGCTTGATCGCTTGCTCATCCGTGAGCGAGGGACGAGGTCTCGGCCCCTTTAATGGCAACACCGCAGTCTCGAATTCAAGGTCGAGCAATGGTGCAAAGACGTTATCAATTTGGCCGAGAGCCTCCCAATGAAAGTAGTGCTGCTTCACCCCGTTTTCCGTTGGCAGCAAATCAAGCAATTCCTCACCTTTAAACCCGTTCACGTCGCGCTTGCCTCGACGGAATGTTTTTATGTAGGCTTTTTCCAGCGGTGACTCTGGGTATTTATCAATTCGCTGCAACAGCGATTCATCCCCAGCCTTTGGCACTGTCTGGCTATAAACCGCAACCCATACATCCGGCCATTCCTTGAGATTGATCTGCATACGAGCTTCCTCAAAATGCTCTTTGTAATCATCATTTTCTACAAACCCGTCTTTAAAACAAAAGCCAGGTGCAGAAGGAATTTCGTCAATCTTTCGAGGCCTCAAATGCGCAACAATGTCATTCTCAATTCCCTTAACAACTTCATTAATTGTTTTATTGTTATACGGACCCTGCGATAACGAATACAATATCCCACCATCGAAATGATACATCTCGACTTGAAATAGTTTCCTACCAAACACATCATCATTAAATATAAATATCCTGGTGTTATTGGATGGCGTTTTCTTAACTTCAACAAATTTGAATTTGTCTTTATTATTCCCTCTACGCGCCTCAGCTTCCCTCTCCAGCATCCTCATTTCAAACTCACTCACGCCACGCTCAAGTTTTTCCGAATATATGTCGCCATACATAAAACTCGATTGCTGTCCAATCTGCCTGATATGCACCCCCTCCGGCAAATCAATTAAAAATCGTCCGAAACATAGCGTCGTCGAGTTCATCATGGAAACTTCCTTAGGGCTGGCGTTAAGTGGACAGCAGACGATAAGGATCGCATAACCAACTCTAATCAGCCGCATAGCGAGTGCTAAAATGTTGGCGATCCTCATAGGGCTTTTAAGGGAATTTCTCTGGCTGGAATGGCTTTCTGAACAATCTTTCCAATACAATACATAGCATTATCAAGTACGTCCCTATTGGAATAGCTTCCTTGATGATCGAAGCCTTTCATCCTAAAAACGCATTGCGCGCCGTCAGCGCGCGCAATGCTGGCACCTGAAGGATTTGGAACCGTACCATCTCCTGAATCAACATCATCATCCTTCTTGGGGCTCGGTTTATTTTCAAGACTAAATAAAACAGCACCAACACCGGAGACAAGACGAGTTTCGCCCTTCATCGTCCAGGACTTAGCAGGCAAACTCATAAGATTTTTACTCGTTTCACTCTTCAGATAGCTATCAGTGCGCCAATGCACACCGCCGAATGTCGCCTCAAAGCGATCCGCACCATAGGTTGCATAAGTATTCGGATGGCAAGAAAGTCCCAATGTGTCGTGAAAATCCTTCGCTTTCTTTAATATTTTCAAATATGACTCGAACGGTTCCAGAATAGCGGCTCTTTTTTTCAAGAGCCCGGCCGGATCAATTAGCGTTTCATCGACCATGCCCCACCAAACATCTTGGACACGTTTGGCATAGATCTCCTCATATGGATCGGATATCGGCAATGGTCGAGTCAGTTCTTTGGGAACATCCCCTTGTCCCATCTGCGTAACCGTCAGCCAGCCTGGTGGATAGTTCTTAGTCGGCAGCAGTTCCAACGCGCCGGGTGAGTTCGCCATCACGCAGGTGATGTCGGCGGCGTCCCAGCCGATAATCGTGGCGGTCGCGGCGCCTATAACATTGAAGAAACTCCCCACTTCGGTGCCGGCGCGGAAACGCCTGTAGACCACCGGGGCACCGCTGACGGGCTGCACGCCATGTACGACACCGAGTATCTTGTTGCTGCTCTTCTGCGCAGCCCTGCGCGCAACGATCCCGCCCATCGAATGGGTGACAAGAATGACCTTCCCCTGCGTCGCGAAGTATTTGGTCTTGTCATACCAAGCAAGCACCTCGTCTATTCGTTTGACCAGGCCGTTGGCGGCCGTTTCATTGCTGTCTAACCAGTTGTAGCCGTAGGCCCATACTGGATAGAAAAAATCGTCTAGCCGCGTGAATTCGTCGTCCGTTAACGGGGCGACGTTGCCCTTGACCGCATTCCATATCCTCCTCACGTCAACTGGGTCGGCATTCCAACATGGATCGTCTGGCTCGCCTGCACATTGCTGGATCTGAGGAGGTTTCTTCAAGGTCTGGGCAACCTCCCACACCGCCAGCTTTCTTGTGCCTTTTTTGCCCGGCTCCTCATATTGGTCATTGAGACAGCGCTCCAATTCAGCCAAGACGTGACCGTAACTGTCGAAATGCAGTGCCCCCCAGCCCCTGCGCAGGGCCTCGTCCTGAGTTAACGTCAAAACACCAGCCGGTAATTCGACTTTTCCCCGATCATCAACCTCGGTGCGGTCGGCTGTCATTTGCAATTGCCGGTTCTTGGGTGTCTGTCCCTTTCTCTTTCTGACTTCCCCCAAAGCCGCTATCGTGCCGTTCGGCGGGCTCCATGCTGCGGAGTTCCTGGAGTCGGCAGTGCTCTTCATCCGCAAATTGGTGCCCATGATGCCTGGCACAAAGATCACCGGGATCACATGGCGCGGCGGGACGACCGCGTGCGCCCGCACACGAAAGCTTTTGGGGCTGCACACCGTCATGAAGCGAGGCTCTCCATGCTCGCTAAAAGACAACGGTACGCGACGTGTCGCTGCCGGTAATAGTGCCTCGTCCATACCGTCTCCTTGCGCTGGGAATGCCTTCGTAAGCCTCAGTTCTTGCTGTCCGCATACAACGCTGCTTGGCCTGACAAGCGCTGCGCGTTATGCGCACCCGATCGATAGTCGCATGAGGCCGTTTAAGAGCTTTGAGGTCGAGCAACGAATCGTTGAAATAAAGTCATGGCATTCTCACTTCACCCAGCGTTATCAGCTGTCCAGGGAAACTATTCGGGACCGGCTTAGGCTTGCCGGCGATGTGACTTGCCTGGAAGGTTGGGCCGGGCTATATTTGCATTTAAAACAAGAATTCATCCATCGCCATGACTAATCTGCCCTTCCACCTGGAGCAAGCCGTACTGAGCGGCCCACACGTCCGGCTCGAACCCTACACCCCGCAGCACAAGGACGCGCTGCGCCAGGTGCTCGATTGCGACGCGCCGGCGTGGGACTTGTTCGCCATGAGCGGCCAGGGCGCGCACTTCCACAGCTGGTGGGAGATGCTGACCACGCGGATGGCGGCCGGCCAATGGCTGGCCTATGCGATCCGCGACCTGGCCAGCGGGGAGCTGGTGGGCACCAGCAGCTTCCTCAACATCAAGCCCGAACGCCAGTGCGTGGAAATCGGCGCCACCTTCCTCCATCCAGGCGCGCGTTCCGGCCACGCCAATCCGGCCTCGAAACTGCTGATGCTGGACTATGCGTTCGCGCGTGGCGCACGCCGCGTGGAGCTGCTGACGGACGCGCGCAATGTGCGCAGCCAGGCCGCCATCGCCAAGCTGGGGGCGCAGCGCGAGGGCGTGCTGCGGCGCGACCGCGTCACCTGGACCGGCCATGTGCGCGACAGCGTGCTGTACGCCGTCACCGACCTCGACTGGCCGGACGTGCACGCCCGGCTGGAACGGCGCCTGGCCGGCTAGGGGCCAGCCGGCGCGCTTTCCTTTACAATGGCGGATTACCTGTTCACCTCCGCACTTTTCATGATCGTTCTCGGCGTCGAATCCTCCTGTGACGAAACCGGCCTTGCGCTGTATGACACGCAACGCGGCCTGCTGTCGCACGCCCTCCATTCCCAGGTGGCCATGCACGAGGAATACGGCGGCGTGGTGCCGGAGCTGGCCTCGCGCGACCATATCCGGCGCGCCATCCCGCTGCTGAAAAAGACGCTGGACGGTGCCGGCATCGCCATGGCCGACATCGACGCCATCGCCTACACCCAGGGCCCCGGCCTGGCCGGCGCGCTGCTGGTCGGTTCCTCCATCGCCTGCAGCCTGGGCCTGGCGCTGGACAAGCCGGTGCTGGGCGTGCACCACCTGGAAGGCCATCTGCTGTCGCCGCTGCTGGCGTCGCAGCCGCCCGAATTTCCGTTCGTGGCGCTGCTGGTATCGGGCGGCCACACCCAGCTGATGCGGGTGGACGGCGTGGGCCAGTACACGCTGCTGGGCGAAACGCTGGACGACGCGGCCGGCGAGGCGTTCGACAAGTCGGCCAAGCTCTTGGGCCTCGGTTATCCGGGCGGCCCGGCCATTTCGCGCCTGGCCGAATTCGGCGACCCGCTGGCCTACACGCTGCCGCGCCCGATGCTGCACACCAAGGACTTCAATTTCAGCTTCTCGGGCCTGAAGACGGCCGTGCTGACGGTGGTGAAGAACCACCAGGAACAGGTGATCGCCAACATCTGCGAGCAGGACAAGGCCAACATCGCGCGCGGCTTCGTGGACGCCATCGTCGACGTGCTCACGGCCAAATGCGTGAAGGCGCTCAAGCACACGGGCCTGAAGCGGCTGGTGATCGCCGGCGGCGTGGGCGCCAACGCCCAGCTGCGCGCCTCGCTCAACGCGGCCGCCGCGAAGAAGCGCTTCAAGGTCTACTACCCCGAGCTGGAATTCTGCACCGATAACGGCGCCATGATCGCCTTCGCCGGCGCCATGCGCCTGCAGATCAATCCGCAGGCGGCCCAGCGCGACTACAGCTTCAACGTGCGGCCACGCTGGCCGCTGGAAGAACTCAAGGTCATTTGATGCGCCCTCCCCGGCACGGCGCGCCCTAGTGCGCCGTCGCCGCTGGTGGCGCGCCGGACTGGCCGGCCGCCAGCGCAGCCTGCGCCGGCGCGGCCAGCAAATCGGCGCGCGGGTCGTCCCAGCCCGGCACGTCGCGCGGACAGGCACGGCCGCGCAGTGCGCCGAAATGCAGCGTGGTGAAATTGCCGCGCGGCGTGATGGCGAAGCGGTAATCTGACGCCTCGCCCGTGGCCAGGGACAGCGCCGGCGCCCGTGCAAAACGCAGCCACGCATTGACATGGCAGTCGTCGCGCTGGAGGCGGCGCAATGCCTGCAGGCTGTCCGTCACTTGCGCCATCTCGACGCTGGCCGCATCCAGGCTGACCATCGCACCACCATCGACCAGCCGGCGCGGGCAGGCCAACGGCGCCAGCCAATCGGGCGCCAGGCTGGTCACGCCGCGCCGCATGCGGTAGCTGCCGGCCGCCTCATCGCTTTCGACCGACACGAAGTTCCAGCACAAGGGCTGGGAGGGATAGGCCGTCATGGCCACGTCCACCACGCGCGCGGCCGGGTCCAGGCGCCGCAGCGTGGCGCGCAGGCGCTCGCCGCCCACGTGGGACGCGATGCCCTGCCCCGCCACGTAAGTGCCGCACAGGCCGAACGCCAGCAGCAGCGCGGCACGTCCGCGCGCGCCGGCCCGCTGCTGCGCGGCCCCCAGCAGCAAGCCGGCGCCCAGCAGGGCCGCGCACGAGGCGCCGCCCAGGTAGCCCCGGGCCGTGAAGTACAGCAGCGCGCACACCGGCGCGGCCAGCGCCGCCACGCGCGCGCGCCGCGTGGCCAGCATCATGGCCAGCGGCGCGCCGAACGCGATCCAGTACAGCGGCTCGACGATGAATACCATGTCGCCGTAAAACCAGCGTCCATCGAAGGGATAGAACGGGTGCAGGCCGTAGGAATTGGTGTAGTCGAGCAACAGGTGCAGGCCCAGGCCGGCGACTATGCTGGCCGCCAGTCCCCAACGGGCCGGCCGGCTGGCCCGCAGCAAGGCGCGTGCGGCGGGCCAGCACAGCCACAGCAGGATGGCCAGCGCCAGCGCTTGCGGCAGCGCGTACAGCAGCGTGTGCGTGTGGCCGCGGTGGTTGAGCAGATAGCCCAGCGGATCGGGCAGGCGCCCGGCGAGCAGGATGTCGAGGTCGGGCACATTGCTGGCCAGCGCGCATGCGCTCAGCAGCAAGCGGCGCCGCGTGCGGGTCCGCAGCCCATCAGGCTCCGGCGGCAGGCTGCGCTGCAGCAGTTCGCCCACGCCCAGGCCGACGACGGTGTGTGTGATGTTGTCCATGCACGGCATCTTACCGGATGCCGGATGGGGGCGCCGGCGACCGCTGCCGCGCGGGCCGGTGCCTCAGCGCGGGTCAGTAGGCGATCTGGTTGCGGCCCGACTGCTTGGCCCGCAGCAGGGCCGCGCCGGCCTGGCGCAACAGGCTGTCGCCGTCGGCGATCTCCATGTGGTCGAACGCGCCCACGCCCACGCTGGCCGTGATGGGCAAAATGCGGCTGGCGACCAGGTGCTGCTGCGCCTCGATCTTGATGCGCAGGTTCTCGGCCAGCTTGCAGGCGCCGTCAAACGGCGTGTTGGGCAGCACGATGCAGATTTCCTCGCCGCCGTAGCGGGCCGCGATGTCGATCACGCGCACGCTCTCGCGCAGCATGCGGCCCACGCTGGCCAGCATCTGGTCGCCCACGGCGGGGCCGTAGTTGTCGTTGATCTTGCGGAAGTGGTCGAGGTCTATCATCAGCGCCGACAGCGGGGCGCGGAAGCGCTTGGCGCGCGCCGATTCGAACTTGAGGCGCTGCAGCAGCGAGCGGCGGTTGTGCAGGCCCGTCAACTCGTCCGTGATGGTGAGCTGTTCCAGCTCGCGCATCGAGTCGGTCAGCGCCTTTTCCTTGGTCCGCAGTTCGATCAGGGCCATGGCCTGGCGCGCCAGCCGCGCCAGCACCTGGCGCTGTTCCCCGGTCAACTGGCCCGGCACCGTGTCCATCACGCACAGCGTGCCGATGGCGAAGCCGTCCGCCGACGTCAGCGCCACACTGCTGTACATGCGCATGAATGGCGCGTTGACGGTGAGCGGCATGTGGGCCGTGCGGTAATCGGCCTGCAGGTCGCGAATCTCGGTGGCGCTGTCGCCCAGGATAGCCAGCGAACAATAGCAATCCGTGCGCGGCAACACCGACAGTTCCATGCCCGTGTGGGCCTTGATCCAGACGCGGTCCTGGTCGACCAGCGAAATGAAGGAATACGGTACGTTGCACAGCTTGGCAGCGAGCTCGGTGAGGAAGTTGAAATCCTCACTGGCGGGGGTGTCAAGGATGTTGTAACGGTGCAAGGCGGCCAGGCGGAACTGGTCGGTTTGTGGTCTCGCCACCGGCAAGACGTGGATTTTTTCTGCGGCCAGCATAGGACCCCCAAAACAACGCGATCGACACCAACGACGGGAACGCCGGAGCGGCCCTCCCGTGCCATTTTGCTACCGTGTCAGTTTATCCCAAAATGACGGCCTCGAGCGCGCTTGTAACCCGTGGTTGACAGCGAATTTTAAGACTCCGTCATGATCTGCCGCAGTGCGCGCTCAAATACGTCCACCGGCTGGCCGCCGGAGATCAGATGGCGCTGGTTGATGATAATGGCCGGCACGGAATTGATGCCGTGGCGGGCGAAAAATTGCTCGCGCTCGCGCACCTCGTCCGCGTATTGATTGCTTTCGAGAATTTCCGACGCCGTGGCCGGGTCCAGGCCCGCTTCGCCGGCCAGGCGCACCAGCACATCGTGCGCGCTGGGATTGAGGCCGCGGCTGAAATACGCTTCCAGCAAGGCCAGCTTGAGTTGCTTCTGGCGCCCTTCCAGCTCGGCCCAGTGCAGCAGGCGGTGGGCGTCGAAGGTGTTGTAGATGCGGCTGCGCTGGTCGAGCGCGAAATCGAAGCCCACCTCGGCGCCGCGGGCCCGGATGGCGGCCCGGGTCTGGGCTTGCTGCTCGGCGCTGGCGCCGTATTTCTGCATCAGGTGTTCCGTGATGTCCTGGCCTTCCGGGCCCATGTTGGGATTCAGTTCGAACGGCTGGAAGTGCAGCGTGATGTCGGCCTCGTCGCCGATGCGGGCGATGGCCGCGTCCAGCGCCTTGAGCCCGATGGCGCACCAGGGGCAGGAAACGTCGGAGACGAAATCAATCGTGAGAGGGATGGTCATGGCTAGCCTTTGCAATGGTGACGCGCCGCGCGTGTGCCGGCGCCCGCGCCCCAGATGGCGGCGGCGCGCCGGAATTCAAGCGGGCCGGGCGGGGTGGCCCCGCTGGCGCCGACGGTGGTGCTGCTTACTTGTGCTTGGCCTTGGCGGCGCCGGCGCTCTTGCTGCCGATGCGGCTTTCCTTGCCGGCCAGCAGGTTCGAGATGTTCTGGCTGTGGCGGTAGGCCAGCAGCACGCTCATGATGACGACGGCGAACAGTTGCGGCTCCACGCCGAACAGCAAGCCATAGTAGAACGGCGCGAACAGGGCCGCGATCAGGGCCGCCAGCGAGGAATAGCGGAACGCGAACGCCACCACCAGCCAGGTGGCCAGCGTGGCCAGGCCCAGCCAGGGGTTCAGGCCCAGCAGCACGCCCAGCGCCGTGGCCACGCCCTTGCCGCCCACGAAGCGGAAGAACACGGGCCACAGGTGGCCCAGGAACACGGCGATCGCCACCAGCGCGATCGTCATGTCGCCCACCTGCAGCTGGTCGGCGTAGCGGATCGCCAGCCACACGGCCAGCCAGCCCTTGGCGCCGTCGCCGATCAGGGTCATGATGGCGGCCTTCTTGTTGCCACTTCGCAACACATTGGTGGCGCCGGGATTCTTGGAGCCGTAGGTGCGCGGGTCGGCGATGCCGAACAGCGCGCTCATCACGACGGCGAACGAGATCGAGCCCACCAGGTAGGCGGCCACGGTCATCCATACTGTATTCATTGTGTCCCTTTGCGAATAATTCCCGGCGCTCCGGGCCGGGGGAGGCTGAATATACACCAAGCCCGCCCGCCATCGGGAAAATTGTGCGGTTTTGCCAACGCCGTCCGGGCGCTCAGTCAGCCAGCGCGCATTGCACCGGGCGCGCCTTCAGCACGTCCACCAGCACCTGCGGCGCGATGCCCACCAGGTAGCCGCGCCGGCCGCCATTGATATAAATCGTTTCCAGCGCGAGGATGGATTGCTCCACGTAGACCGGCATGGCCTTGCGGGTGCCGAATGGCGACGTGCCGCCCACCTGGTAGCCGCTGTGGCGCTGCGCCACTTCCGGCTTGCACGGCTCGACCGACTTGCAGCCGATGGCGCGCGCCAGGTTCTTGGTCGAGACCTTGCAGTCGCCGTGCATCAGTACGATCAGCGGCTTGGCCGCCTCGTCCTGCATCACCAGCGTCTTGACCACGTGGTGCTCGTCCACGCCCAGTTCGCGCGCCGACACGGTGGTGCCGCCATGCTCCTCGTAGTCGTAGGGATGCTCGCTGAACGCCACCTTCTGCTTGCGCAGCAGCTGGGTGGCCGGGGTTTCGGAAATGTGTTCTTTCTTTGCCATGCCGTGATACGCTAAACGTTCGCTAAGGAGTGTCGCATTATGCCGCAAGAAATTCGCCTTGCCACTTTCAATGTTTGCAACCTGGCCCCGCCGGGCGCGAAATTGTACGACAACCTGGCGCCACTGACGCAGGCGCAATACGAAGCGAAAATCGAATGGACGGCGCGCCAGCTCGACCAGCTGGACGCGGACGTGGTCGGGCTGCAGGAAGTGTTCAGCCTCGACACATTGCGCGCCGTGCTGGCGCGCTGCCGGCGCTACGATGGCGCCACCGTGGCCGGAGTGGCGCCCGATCCGCTGGCCGAGCGCCTCACGCCGCAAGTGGCGCTGGTCTCGCGCCTGCCGCTGGCCGCGCCGGCCACCAGCCACCCCGCCTTCCCCGCCGGCGTGGCCATGCCCTGCGCCTGCCGCGACCCCGACCGCTACGCGCGCGCGCCCGTGCACGCGCAGGTACTGCTGCCCGGCGGCGGCACGCTCGATGTGCTGGTGGTGCACCTGAAATCGAAGCGGCCCGACTACCGCAATGGCGGCGACGCCAATGGCAACGGCGGCAACGGCGGCAACGGCGGCCCCGATCCCGTGCAGTACGCTCAGGCCAACCTGCGTTCATTGATCCGGCGCGGCACCGAGGCCGTGGCGCTGCGCGCGCTGGCCGGCGAACTGGCGCTGGGGGCGCGCCAACCGTGCGTGGTGCTGGGCGACTTCAACGATACGCTCGACGCCGTCACCACCGGCATCGTGCTGGGCGCCGGCGCCCCGTGCCTGCCCGGCGAGGAACTGCGGGGCCGCCTGTTCGACTGCAACCAGATCCAGCTGCGCCAGGACCAGGCGCGCCACCTGGGCTACACCAACGTCCACGAAGGCCACTACATGACGATCGACCATGTGCTGGTGTCGGAGCAGTTCAACCCGGCCTCGCCCCACGCCATCGGCGCCGTGCTGGACGTGAGCTACCTGAACGACCATTTGCTGCTGCAGCGCCCGGAAGCGTCCGACCACGGCCAGGTGCTGGTGCGGCTGCGCCTGTACGATACCGATACGGACGCCCCGCCCAGCGCGCCGCGCTGACGGCCCACGCGGGGCGCCGCGCCGGCCACGCTGGCAATGCCGGCGCTCAGCGCGCGGCGCCGGACGCCGCGCCATCCGCCGCGGCCGACGCCGGCCCCGCATCGGCGCGCACATAAGTGCCCTGGTACTGGTCGCAGCCCTGCTCGCGCAGGTAGCGCAGCTGCATCTCCGTCTCCACGCCCTCGGCCAGCACTTTCATCTTCAGGCTGTGGGCCAGCGCGATGATGGCGCTGACCACGGCCGCCTCGGCCGGCTCATGCTCGAAATCGTTGACGAAGGAACGGTCGATCTTGAGCTTGTCGACCGGGCAGTCCTTCAAGTGGCCCAGGCGCGAATAGCCGGTGCCGAAATCGTCGATCACCAGGCTCACCCCCATGGCCCGCAAGTCCTGCAGCGTGGCCAGCGCGCCGTTGCCATCCTTCATCAGCACCATTTCCGTGATCTCCAGCGCCAGCAGCGACGGCGGCAGGGCCGACGCCTGCAATGTCGCGCGCACCGTGGCGGCCAGTTCGCGCTGCATGAACTGGCTGGGCGACAGGTTGACGGCCACCACCAGCGGCCGGCCCTCGTCCTGCCAGCCGCGCGCGCGACGGCACGCCTCCTGCAACACCCAGGTGCCGATGGCCACCATCAGGCCGCAATCCTCGGCCACGTCAATGAAGCGGGCCGGCGCCAGCAGCCCCAGTTCCGGATGGCGCCAGCGCACCAGCGCCTCCATCCCCAGCACCTGGCCGGTGGCCAGGTCCAGCTCCGGCTGGAACGCCAGCTCGAACTGGCGTTCGGCCACGGCGCGCCGCAGGTCGTTCTCGAAGCGCACCCGTTCCGTGATCCGCAGGTTCATGTCGGCGTTGAAGAACTGGTAGCGGTTGCGGCCATGTTCCTTGGCATGGTACATGGCCAGGTCGGCGTGGCGCACCAGGGTGTCGATGTCGGTGCCGTCGTCGGGGTAGACGCTGATGCCGATCGAGGTGGTCACGACGAGCCGGTGCTGGTCCAGCACATACTGCTGGGTGATCGCTTGCAGCACGGTGGCCGCCACGTGGGCCGCCTGGTCCACGGCGCCGATGTCGGTCAGCACGATCAGGAATTCGTCGCCGCCCTGGCGGCTCACCGTGTCCACGGCGCGCACGCAGCGCACCAGCCGGGCGGCCACTTCGCGCAGCAGCGAATCGCCCACGTGGTGGCCCAGCGCGTCGTTGATGTGCTTGAAGCGGTCCAGGTCCAGGAACAGGATGGCCAGCTTGCTGTGGTGGCGGCGGGCCGCCGTCAGGGCCAGATTCAGGCGGTCCAGCAGCAGCGCGCGGTTCGGCAGGCCGGTCAGGAAATCGTGCTCGGCCAGGTGGCGCGCCTGGGCCTCGGCCCGCTTGCGTTCCGTGATGTCCGACAGCATGCCCATGTAGTTGCACACCTGCCGGCGCGCGTCACGGATGGCCGTCAGCGCCAGCCAGGCCAGGTAGCGCTGGCCGTTGGCGCGCACGGCCCACACTTCGCCCTGCCAGTGGTCGCCTTCGTCCACGGCGGCCAGGATGCGGTGGTACTGGGCCTCGTCCTCGATGCCGCAGCGGTGCGCGCCCAGCGGCTGGCCCAGCATCTGCGCGCCGTGGTAGCCGGTCACCTCGTCGTAGGCCCGGTTGACGGCCGCGATCACATGCTGGCCATCGGTGAGCACGATGGCGTCGCGGCTGTTCTCGAACACCTGGGCCGCCAGGCACAGCGACTGCTCGGCCTCCTTGCGGGCCGAAATGTCGCGGATCACCGTGTAGTAGGCGTGCTTGCGGTCCAGCGTGACGGAAGTCATCAGGACCTCGGCCCAGAATGGCTGGCCGGCGCCGTTCAGGTAGCGCCACTCGAAGCGCAGGTTGCCTTGCGCGTGGGCCTGGCGCGCGCGCAGCCGGGCGGCGGCGGCCGACGGCGCGCCGTCGGCCTGGGTCGGCGGCGACAGCTGGGCCAGCGTGCGCCGCAGCAGCGCCTCCTTGTGGGTATGGCCGAACAGCGCCAGCGCGGCCGGGTTGGCGTCGGCGATGCGGCCGCGCCGCACCAGCACGATGGCGTCGCTGGAACGGTCGATCAGGTGGCGGAAATTGGCGCTGGCCGACAGTTGCGCACTCTCCTCGGCCTTGCGGGCCGTGATGTCCACGTCCAGGCAGAACACCTGGTCCGGCGCCCCGCCCGGGCCCACGGGGAACATGGTGGAATAGATCCACACGGTACGCCCGTCGGCCAGCCGCATGCACCAGTCGCGTGCCGCGCCGGGCTGGCCCGTGCGCCACACGCGGGCGATGGCCGCCGCGTAGTCGTCGGCCATCGCGGCCGGACGCAGCAGCGACTCCAGCGGCCGCCCCAGCGCGTCGGCCGTGGCCACGCCGTACAACCGCGCGCAGGTGTGGTTCCAGAACCGCACCATGCCGGCCCGGTCCACGCTGCGCACGGCCACCATGGGCATCGCTTCGATCGCGGCCACGATGCGGGCGATGACGTCGAGCGCCTGGTGGCCCGATCCTTCGTAGCAGACGCCGTCGGCGCTCGATGCTGGAATACTCACGTTAACCTCACGAAATAATTGTCCGCATCAGCGTTCCAGCCATTCTTTCCTTGGCACGGCTGCGCGCGTTTGACTTCGCTCAAGAAAGTCACGCCCACCGTCCGCTACTACAACTTCGGTTGCCATAAACCAACAATGTCGCCCGCTTGGACGGCGCCGGTGGTGGCGCTGGCGTCCCGCTTTTTGCAGCTCACGCCCGTTTTCCTGCGCTTTGTCGCATTCCGGTGGCGGCCGCCGGTCCCTCTTCTTAAAGTGGCAACATGCGTTCAACTGCAGACGAAGGCAAGGGGGACAGGACTGTCCCCCTTCCAACTATGCGGCCACGCCACGAACCATCCCCCAGGCGCCCCGCCCCCATGCCACAAGAAGACGACAACATGAAAATCGAGACCCTGCCTCCCCAGTCCGTCGTGCGGCGCCACCGCTGGCGCCTTCCCGTGATCGCCGTGGCCGTGCTGGGTCTGGCCGGCGGCGGCTGGGCCCTGCTGCGGCCCCAGCCCACGGCCGCCCACGCCAGCGAGCAGCAGGGCAAGCCTAAGACCGACGCACCCGCCCCGCTGGAACTGGCCGCCACCGACGTGGCGGCCATCGCGGCCCGCTCGCTGGCGCTGCGCCTGCCGTTGTCCGGCTCGTTGGCGCCGCTCAACCAGGCCACCGTCAAGTCCAAGGTGTCGGGCCAGGTGGAGCTGACCACGGTGCAGGAAGGCATGGCCGTCACGGCCGGCCAGGTGCTGGCGCGCATCGACCTGGCCGACTTGCGGGCCCGCCTGGCCCAGCAGCAGGCGGCGCTGGACGAGGCCCAGGCCAGGCTGTCGCTGGCCACCAAGAACGAGGCCAGCAGCCAGGCCCTGCTCAAGCAGAAATTCATCGCCCAGACCGCGTATGACGCCACCCAGAACAGCGTGGAACTGGCGCGCGCCAACGTCAAGGCGGCCGCCGCCGCCGTCGAGGTGGCGCGCATCGCCGTCAACGATGGCGTGATCCGCGCGCCCATCAGCGGCATCGTCAGCAAGCGCCACGTGCAGGCCGGTGAGAAGCTGGCGCCCGACATGCCCGTCTTCACCATCGTCAACCTGGCCGAGCTGACGCTGGAGGCGCAGGTGCCGGCGTCGGAGATCCCGCGCATCCAGGTGGGCCAGGAAGTGCGCTTCCAGGTCGATGGCTTCCAGCAGCGCGAATTCACGGGCAAGGTGGCCCGCATCAACCCCACCACGGAGGCCGGCTCGCGCTACATGCTGGTATACGTGGCCGTGCCCAACGGCGACGGCGCGCTGCGCGGCGGCATGTTCGCCAAGGGTAGCCTGGTCACGGCCCGCTCGGCCGTGGCGCCACTGGTGCCGCTGGCTGCCGTGCGCACGGAACAGGGCCGGCAAGTGGTGTACACCATCGTCCAGGACAAGGTGGCCGTGCAGCCCGTGGTACTGGGCATGCGCAACGAGGATGAGGGCTACGCCGAGGTGACGGATGGCCTGGCGGCTGGCGCCAGCGTGATCGTCTCGAAAATCGACGGCCTCAAGGCCGGCAGCCCCGTCAAGCCGCCGCGGCGCGCGGCGGCCGCGCAACCGGCGCAACTGGCGCAGAAGGACTGAGCCATGTGGATCACCAAAGTCAGCATCCAGAACCCCGTGTTCGCCACCATGGTGATGGTGGCGCTGGTCGTGCTGGGCCTGTTCTCGTACCAGGGACTGGGCCTGGAAGCCATGCCCAACGTGCAGATCCCCGTGGCCATCGTGGAAGTGCAGTATCCGGGCGCCTCGCCCGAGGCGGTGGAGAACGACATCACGCGGCCGCTGGAAGACATCATCAATACCGTCAGCGGCATCAAGACCCTGCGTTCCAATTCGTGGGAAGGCCGGGCCGGCGTGTACATCGATTTCAACCTGTCCACCAACATGGACAAGGCCATGCAGGATATCCGCGACAAGGTGGCGCTGGTGCGGCCGCGCTTCCCCAAGGAGGCCAAGGACCCGTTCATCGCCCGCGTGGAAGGCGAGAACGAGCAGCCCATCGTGCAACTGAGCCTGACGGCCAGCGCCCACTCGCTGCGCGAACTGTCCTCGCTGGCCGAGCAGGTGATCACCAAGCGCTTCCAGGCCGTGCCCGGCGTGGGCCAGGTGCGCCTGACGGGCACGCGCGCGCGCCAGGTCCTCGTCAGCCTGCGCCCGGCCGACATGACGGCCCAGGCCGTGGGCGTGGATGAGGTGATCGCCGCCATCCAGGCCACCAACACCAACCTGCCGGCCGGCAGCATCAGCTACGGCGCCAGCGAGCAGCTGGTGCGGGTCGAGGGCAAGCTGAAACAGGCGCGCGAGTTCAGCAAGATCATCGTGGCGCGCCGCGCCAACGGCCCCGTGTTCCTCGACCAGGTGGCCAACGTGGTCGACGGCGAGCAGGAGGAACTGTCGATCTCGCGCCTGAACGGCCGGCGCGCCATCTCGATCGAGATCACCAAGGTGCAGGACGCCAACGTGGTGGCCGTGGGCACCGGCATCCAGCAGGTGGCGGCCGAACTGAAAAAGACGCTGCCGTCCGATATCGAGCTCAAAGTGCTCAACGACGATTCCGTGCACGTGCAAAGCCAGCTCACCAACGTCAAGGAAACCATCATCGAAGGCGCCGTGCTGACCATGGTGATCGTGTTCCTGTTCCTGCACTCGTGGCGCAGCACCATCATCACCGGCCTCACGCTGCCGATTTCCGTGATGGCCAGCTTCATCGCCATGAAGGCGTTCGGCTTCACGCTCAACTTCCTGACGCTGATGGCGCTGTCCTTGTGCATCGGCCTGCTGATCGACGACGCCATCGTGGTGCGCGAGAACATCGTGCGCCACCTGGGCATGGGCAAGGACCACCGCCGCGCCGCCGGCGACGGCACCAACGAGATCGGGCTGGCCGTGATGGCCACCACCTTCGCCATCGTGGCCGTGTTCGTGCCGGTGGCCTTCATGCAGGGCATCATCGGCCGCTTCTTCCTGCAGTTCGGGGTGACGGTGGCGGTGGCCGTGCTGGTGTCGCTGTTCGTCAGCTTCACGCTCGACCCCATGCTGTCGTCCGTGTGGCGCGATCCGGTGCAGGACCGCTTCAAGTACGCGCCGTGGCTGGGCCGCTTGATGGCCTGGCTGGAAGGCGGCGTGCACCGCCTGCATGGCGTCTACGGCCAGGTGCTGGCCGTGGCGCTGCGCTGGCGCAAGACCACGCTGGCCGTGGCCCTGGCCCTGTTCGTGGCCAGCCTGGCGCTGGTGCCCATGATAGGCGGCGAAATGTTCCCGGATACGGACGACGGCCGCATCTTCATGCGCTTCAAGACCCCGGTCGGCTCCAGCCTGGAATACACGGACAGCAAGGTGGCGCAGGCCGAGGCGGCGCTGAAAAGCTTCCCCGAGATCGTGGACGTGCTGTCGCGCGTGGGCACCCAGGACGGGCGCAACACGGCCGACGTGGTCATGAAGCTGAGCGACCTGAAGACGCACAAGCGGCGCTCGCAGAAGGAGCTGGAAAAGCTGGTGCGGGCGCGCCTGTCCACCATCGCCGGCATCACGCTGTCGGTGGGCCAGAAGCCCATCTTCATCGCCATTCTCGGCACCGACGAGGGCAAGCTGGACGCCGTGGCCCAGCGCCTGATGGACAAGATGAAGCGCATCAAGGGCGTGGCCGACCTCGAATACAGCCAGGAAGGGGCCAACCCGTCCACCACCATCAAGATCAACAACGAGCTGGCCAGCGACCTGGGACTGTCGGTGCAGCAGATCGGCGCCGCGCTGCGCCCGTTCGTGGCCGGCGACACGGTCAGCCACTGGCTGGCCGACGATGGCCAGAACTATGACGTGAACGTGCAACTGCCCAAGTCCGGCCGGCAGAAGATCGCCGACCTGGCCGACCTGTCGCTGGCGTCAAGCAAGCCGGGGCCGGACGGCAAGCCGATCATGATCCCGCTGCGCCAGGTGGTGGAGTTCGTGCCCTCGTCCAGCCCGCAGGTGCTCAAGCGCCAGGCGCTGCAGCGGCGGGTGGCCATCTACGCGGCCGTGGAAGGCCGGCCCGGCGGCGACGTGGACGCCGACATCAAGCGCGCCATGCAGCAGATCGAATTGCCGGCCGGGGTGCGCTTCGACGTGGCCGGCTCGGCACAGGATATGGCAGAAACCATGTCCGGCGCGGCCATGGCGCTGGGCATCGCCGTGATCTTCATCTACCTGGTGCTGGCCTCGCAGTTCGGCAGCTTCCTGCAGCCGGTGGCCATCATGGTGTCGCTGCCGCTGTCCTTGATCGGGGTGCTGGTGGCGCTGCTGGTGACGGGCACCACGCTCAACATCTTCTCCGTGATCGGCTTCATCATGCTGATGGGCCTGGTGACCAAGAACGCCATCTTGCTGGTGGACTTCACCAACCACGGCCAGCGCGCGGGCCTGAGCCAGTTCGACGCCATCATGGAGGCCGGCCAGGTACGGCTGCGCCCCATCCTGATGACGACGCTGGCCATGGTGTTCGGCATGCTGCCGATGGCGATCGGCATGGGCGACGGCGGCGAATTGCAAGCGCCCATGGGCCGTGCCGTGATTGGTGGCGTGCTCACCTCCACCCTGCTGACGCTGGTGGTGGTGCCGGTGGCGTACACTTATCTGGATAACCTGGGCAAGCGGGCGGCCCGCTATTTCAAGGGCAAGCCGGAGCACGGCGTGGCTGCCGTGCCGGCGGAGCAGCAGGCGGCGGAAGTGGCCTGAAGCCGCTGGGGTGCGCGACGCGCTACGTGGGGAGGGGCGCGGGGGCGGCGCCCCCGTTCTTATTCGGTCGGTGCGTGGTCGGCGTCGGGGGCGTCGCCGTCATCGGCGTCCGCTTCGGCCGCCTCATCCCTGGCGCCGGGATTGGCCTTCAGCTCGGCCTTGCGCCTGGCTTTTTCCTCGGCTTTCTTTTTCTTCTCTAATTCGCGTTGCCGCTTTTCATATTGGAAATTTGTCTTTGCCATTTGCATCCTCTGGTTTCACGATAATGTAGTAACTCAGGCACATTATGACGCAGATAGGGGCCGCACAAGTTTTTCATCCGCGCGGATGATGTTGCGCATGTAAATGCTTGAGTCGCTCGCGCGCCACGTGGGTGTAGATCTGGGTGGTGGAAATGTCGGAATGGCCCAGCAGCAGCTGCACCACGCGCAAGTCGGCGCCGTGGTTGAGCAGATGGGTGGCGAACGCGTGGCGCAGCGTGTGCGGCGACAGCGGCGCCGTGATGCCGGCCCGCTGCGCGTGCTTCTTGATCAGCACCCAGAACATCTGGCGCGTCATGGGGCCGCCGCGGGCCGTCACGAACAGCGCGTCATCCACCTGGCCATCGAGGATCACGCCGCGCGCCTCGCGCAGATAGCGCTCTATCCACTGCCGGGCCTGGGCGCCGAACGGCACCAGCCGCGTCTTGGCGCCCTTGCCCGTGATGCGCAGCACGCCGTCGTTCAGGCTCAGTTCCAGCAGCTTGAGCGCCACCAGTTCCGACACCCGCAAGCCGCTCGCGTACATCAGCTCCAGCATGGTGCGTTCGCGCAGGCCCAGCGGGGTGGACACGTCGGGCGCGGCCAGCAGCGCTTCCACCTGCGCTTCGCTCAGCGTGTGGACGAAACGGGTGGGCTGTTTGGCCGACGGCAGTTGGGCGCAGGGATCGGCCGTGATCTGCTTGTTGCGCAGCGCATGCTGGTAGAAACGCTTGAGCACGGACAGGCGCCGGTTCGAGGAACTGGGCTTGGTCTCGTCATGGCGGGCCGCAAAATAGGCGCTGATGTCATGGCCGCCCACGGCGTGCAGGTCGGCCAGCGCCGGACGCTGCACCTGCAACCAGCGCGCGAACAGGCGCAGGTCGCGCCGGTAGGCTTCCAGCGTGTTCTTCGACAGGCCATCCTCCAGCCACAGGCTGTCGCAGAAGCTGTCGATCAGAGCAACGTTGTCTGGCGCCATGCGTACTCGCTCGCTCCCTCGTGCGCCAGCAGCCAGCGCTTGATGTCCAGGTGGTAGCTGTGCTGGTCATCGCTGTTGGAAAAGCCACCCAGGCCGTTGGCGGCCGTCACCCGGTGGCAGGGGATCACGAGCGGGAACCAGTTGGCGCCGCACGCCTGGCCCACGGCGCGCGGCGCCGAGCCGATGTGGCGCGCCACTTCGCCGTAGGTGCGCACGCTGCCGCGCGGGATGGCGGCGATGGTGTCCCACACCTTGTGCTGGAACGCGCTGCCCACGCGCGCCAGCGGCAGGTCGAACACGAAGTCGGGGTCCTGGCAGTAGCGCAGCACCTGTTCGGCCGCCAGTTCGGCCACCTTGTCCTGCGGCGCCTTCTCGTCGAAATGGGGCGCCAGGTAGAACAGTTCCGTCACCAGCGCGCCGGCCGTACGGATGCCGAACTTGCCAAATGGCACGTCGAGGATGGCGGAAAAAAGTGCGCTGCCCTGTTGTATTCTCGTCACGAATGTTGTCCTTCGGGTTGTTCTGCCGTCGCGCCGGCACAGCACAGCACCGGTACGGCATCCGTCATTGTAAAACCTCGGGAATCGGCATAGGGGCGGCCAGCATAGCTGACCGGTCCCCTGCCACACCACCCGGCATGCGGGTCCGCACCGGGCGGTTCGAGTAGTTGAGGTTAAGACAGGCGTGGTACGCCCAACCGGTCGAAGTA
>NZ_JACEZS010000027.1 GCF_014042365.1 Rugamonas fusca | reverse complement strand
TTACTTCGACCGGTTGGGCGTACCACGCCTGTCTTAACCTCAACTACTCGAACCGCCCGGTGCGGACCCGCATGCCGGGTGGTGTGGCAGGGGACCGGTCAGCTATGCTGGCCGCCCCTATGCCGATCGCCGCGCCGGCGGCCGCAAGCCGTTTGTCCAACCTGAAGGTCTATTTGGAGAACCATCGATGATCGTATTGCGAACGGCAGCGGTCGCGCTGCTCATGGCCTGCGGCGCGGCGCACGCCGCAACGGACTGGCCCATGCTGATGGGCGGCCCCGCCCACGCGGGCGTGGTTCAGGATGCGGGGCGGACCGCCGTCGAACAGCTGGCGCTGGCCTGGCAGTTCCGGCTGGACGCGGCCATCAGCGCTTCGCCCGTGGCTGTGGGGAATCAACTGTACGCCGGCGCCGAGAATGGCAACCTGTACGCCATCGACCTCGATACGCGCCAGCTGCGATGGCTGTTCCACAGCCGGGGCGGCATCGCTTCCACGCCGGCCGTGGCCGATGGCGTGCTCTATTTCCTCAGCCGCGACGGCCGTTTCCACGCGCTGGACGCGGCCAGCGGCGCACCCCTGTGGCAGTTCCGCACGGGTGGCGAGGCCCTGTTCGCGGCCCACGGCATGTATGGCTTGCCGCTGGACGGCGAACCGGCGCCGGACCCCTGGGATTTCTACCTGTCCTCGCCACTGGTGCACGGCGGCGTGGTCTATTTCGGCAGCAGCGACCAGTGCGTGTACGCGCTCGACGCGCGCACGGGCAAGCCGCGCTGGGTCTACAAGACGGGCGGCGTGGTCCATTCCTCGCCGGCGCTGGCCGGGGCCAATATCGTCGTGGGCAGCTGGGATGGCGCCCTGTACGCGCTGGATGCGGCCAGCGGTGAATTGCGCTGGCGCCTGCAGACGGAGACCGAACAGAAGGTCAGCATCGCGCTGGGCATACAGGCGTCGCCCAGCGTGGATGGCGACACCGTCTACGCCGGCTCGCGCGACGGCCATGTGTACGCCGTCGCCGCCGACAGCGGCAAGGTCAGGTGGCGCTACGATGCCCAGGGTTCGTGGGTGGTCAGTACCGCCGCCGTGGATGACCAACAAGTCTATTTCGGCACGTCGGACACGGGCCTGCTGGTGGCGCTGGACAAGACCAGCGGCAAGGAGCGCTATCGTTTCGATACGGGCGTGTGGACCTATGCCTCGCCGTTGCGGGTCGGTGATGCGCTGGTGGCCGCCAGCATGAAGGGCGAGGCCTTCGCGCTTGACGCGGCCACGGGGCGCCTGCGCTGGCGCTACCAGACCGAGGAGAGCCGGCGCGACGCCTATGGCATCATCGACAAGGCGAGCGGGAAGTTCGATACCAAGCGCCTGTACGGCAGCGCGCCGCATGAGCTGTACGCGGCGCTGGAGCACGTGAAGCGGCTCGGCGCGTTCGCCGCCTCGCCGCTGTGGCATCGTGGCCAGTTAATCCTGGCCACCGAGGATGGCCGGCTGCTGTTCTTCACGGCGCCGGCCGGGGGCAAGCCGGGCCGATAAGGCAAAGCGGCGGCGCGGCCGCCGCGCGCCCCGATCGGTCCGGCGGGCCGCTTACCTGGCTGCGGCCTTGGCTGATGGACCGGCCAGTTCGGCCGCAGCGAACTGCGCGTTCTGCGCGTCGAGCCAGGTCTTGAGCGGGGCGAAGTATTCGAGCAGCGCGTTGCCGTCGATCCTGTCCTCACCCGAGATCGCTTTCAGTGCTTCCGGCCACGGCTTGCTGGCGCCCATTGCCAGCATCTGCTGCAGCCTGGCGCCGGCCTTGGGATTGCCATACACCGAGCAGCGGTGCAGCGGGCCCGTGTAGCCGGCCTCGCGGCACAGCGCGCGGTGGAACTGGAACTGCAGCATGTCGGCCAGGAAGTAGCGCGCATACGGCACGTCGGCCGCCACGTGGTACTTGGCGCCGGCGTCGAAGCCCTGCTCGCTGATGGCGGCCGGGCGCGACATGCCCATGTACTGCTCGCGCAGTTCCCACCAGTGCTTGTCGTAGTCCGCCGGCTTGGTCTTGCCGGAATAGACGTCCCAGCGCCACTTGTCGACCGAGTAGCCGAACGGCAGGAAGGCCACCTTGGTCAGCGCCCGTTGCAGCAGCTGGCCGATGTCGGCGTCGGCCGCCGCTTCCTTGGGCATCAGGCCGATGGTCTTCAGGTAGTCGGGTGTGACGGACAGCGCGACCGTGTCGCCGATGGCTTCGTGGAAGCCGTCGTTGGCGCCGGCGCGGAACAAATAGGGCTGCTTGTTGTAGGCCAGGTAGTAGTAGACGTGGCCCAGTTCATGGTGGATGGTGCTGAAGTCCTCGGCCGTGGGCGTGATGCACATCTTGATGCGCACATCGTCCTTGTCGTCCATCGGCCAGGCGGAGGCGTGGCACACCACGTCACGGTCGCGCGGCTTGGTCAGCAGCGAGCGTTCCCAGAAGCTGGCCGGCAGCTTTTGCATGCCCAGCGAGGTGTAGAAGCGTTCCGCGTCGGCCGTCATCTCCTTGGCGCTGGTCTTGCGTTCGGCCAGCACCTTGCTCAGGTCAAAGCTGGCCGTTTCGCCGGCCGGCTTGAGCAGCGGGTAGATGTTGTCCCACGTCTGGCTCCACATATTGCCGAACAGGTGGGCCGGGATCGGGCCCGTGGCCGGCACCACGTCCGGACCGTAGGCCTGGCGCAGCTTGTAGCGGGTGTAGGTGTGCAGCGATTCATACAGCGGCTTGACCTGCTGCCACAGGCGTTCCATCTCGGCCGAGAACTGCTCGGGCGGCATGTCGTACTGCGAACGCCACAGCGCGCCCGTGTCGGCGAAGCCCATTTCGCGTGCGCCCTTGTTCGACAGCGCCACATACTGGCTGTAGCGCTGCTTGTAGGCCGGCGACTGCGCGTGCCAGCCGAGCCAGATTTCCTTCAGGCGCGCCGGGTCGCGGCTGTCGGCCAGCACTTTTTCCATGTCGCCCAGCGCCATGCAGGTTCCGGTGCTGCCATCCGCGTTCTTCGGGCAGTACTTGGCCTTGCCGTAGGCGCCCGTCATGGCCGTCTGGGCGGCCGTGTAGGCTTCGCGCTCCTTGGGATCGGACAGCATCAGCGTCAGTTGCAGCAGCTTGAGCTTGCGCGCCGAGTCCGGCTTGAGCGGCAGGCCGTTGTAGCGGCGCGCCGCCAGCGCCAGTTCGCCCGACGCCGTCAGGTAGCGCTCGGAGAAGAAGGCGCTGATCGCTTCCGTGTCGTCGGTGATGAAGTTCTCGCCGACCCAGGCGCCGCGCGCCTGTTCGATGCTCAGTTTATTGAGGCGGGCTTCCGCGTCGGCCAGGAAGCGTTCGGCTTCGGCCACGGTAGGCTTGGCGGCCGGCGCCGCGTAGGCGCTGCCGCTGGCGGCTGTGATGGCGCTTATCGCCAGCAGCGCCTTGATGAAGGTAGATGACACGCGTGTCTCCCTGAAATGTAAATTGGCCTTCGAACCGGGCGGTTCGAAGGCCAATAATATACACGTCAGGCCATCGCCTGTGGCGGTTTTGCCAAGTGTTGCGGAATTGTCAGCGGGCGTCGGCCGCCGCCAGCGTGATGGCCACCGTGCGGGCCGCCTGGTCGCTGGCCGGCAGCTGTACCGTCAGCAGGCGCGCCGCGCCGTCCCAGGCGAAGTCCACGGGCTGGCCGTCCAGTTGCACGGCCGCCGGCTTCGCGCCCACGTTGTGCACCTGCAGCGCGATGCTGCGCTGTGGGCGCTGGTAGTGCGCGCCCGTTTCCGACGTCAGCGACAGCGTCAGCGCGCGGCCCTGCAGCTTGCTGGCGAAGTGCAGCAGTTCGTACTTGCCCAGCTCGTAGGCTTGCGCCGTTTCGCCATCGTCGTCATACAGCTTGCCCTGGCCGCTGCGGGCCGTGTGGTCGTGGTAGTAGTGCAGCTCGATGGCCTTGGTCGAGTAGTCGCGCGTGGTCTGCACCACGGGCGCCAGCGGGATGAAGGCGCCGGCCCGCACGTAGACGGGGATGTGGTCCGGCGCCAGCTTCACGGCGCGGCTGGCGCCGCCGTCCTGGCGCTGGCCCGTGTAGAAATCGAACCACGCGCTGTGCGCGGGGAACCACACCTGCTGCTCGGTGGCGCCCTTGCTGGTGACGGGCGTGACGAGCAAGTCCTTGCCCCACAGGTAAGTGGAGGCGATGGCGCGCGCCTGTACGTTGTCCGGTTCCTCGTACAGCATGGGGCGCATCAGCGGCAAGCCTTGCTGGTGGTTGTCGAAGGCCAGCGTGTAGTTATACGGCAGCATGCGGTAGCGCAGCCGGATCGCGTCGCGCGCCAGCGCCTTGGTGGGCGCGTCGCGGTAGACCGGCTCGGACGGCACTTCCTCCTGCGCGTGCGGGCGGAACACGGGCTGGAATACGCCGTACTGCAGCCAGCGCGTGTACAGCTCGTCATCGAGGTTGGCATTGGCGAAGCCGCCCAGGTCCGAGTGCATATAGGCCATGCCCTGCATGCCCATCTGCAGCGCGATCTCCGGCTGCGACTTCAAACCGCCCCAGCTGCGGTCCACGTCGCCCGACCAGGGGATCATGCCGAAGCGTTGCGAACCGGAGTAGCCGGCCCGCATCAGGATGAAGGGACGCTCGTTGGGGTAGTCCTGGCGGTAGCCGTCGGCCACCAGCCTGGCCCACTGGTGGCCGTAGATGTTGTGCACCTGCTGCGCCGTGCCGGTGGCGTGGCGCATGGAGCCCGGATGCACTTCCGGTTCGCCCAGGTCGCCCCACACCCCGGCCACGCCCATGTCGTGCAAGCCCTTGTAGACGTTCCAGAACCAGTCGCGGCCCGGCTGGCCGAAGATGTCGATCAAGCCCGTGTGGCCGAAATAGAAGTCGTAGGCCAGTGGCGCGCCGTTGGCGTCCGTGCCCAGGATGTGCTTTTGCACGGCCTCCTGCCAGTGCGAGGACGTATCGACGATGAACGGCTCCGTGATCAGCACCGTCTTCACGCCCTTGGCCTTGAAGTCGGCGATCATCTGCCGAGGGTGGGGGAAGTTGTCCGGGTCGAAGGCCAGGTTGCCCATGGTGCCCTTGATGGTCTTGCCGAACCAGTACAGGTCGAACACGATGGCGTCCACCGGGATGTCGTCGGCGATGAACTTGTCCACCGTGGCGCGCGCTTCCGCTTCCGTGTGGTAGCCGAAACGCATGGCGAAATTGCCGAATGCCCAGCGCGGCGGCATGGGCTGGCGGCCCGTCAGGCTGGTGTAGCTGGCGATGATGTCTTCCCAGCTGTCGCCGGCCACCACCTGGTAGGTCTTGCGCCCGCCGGCCGTCTCGTAGGTCAGGCTGTTGTCGCCCTGGCTGTCGAAATCGAGGTAGCCCGTCTGCGGGTTATCGAAGTGCAGCAGGTAGCGCTTGGACGACAGCGCCAATGGCATGGTGAAGTTCATCAGCTCCGAATGGTCGCTGTAGCCGTAATCGGCCTTGTTGAACAGGGTGTAGCGGTGACCGCGCCGGTTCATGCCCATCGAGCGGGCGCCGGCGCCGTATAGGGCTTCCGTGCCGTCCAGCGCGAATTCGATGCGTTCGCCGTAGCCGGTCTTGCCGTAACCGCGCTTTTCCGCCACCAGCGGCCGGCCCTTGTAGGCATAGGCGATCTGGAATGGGGCGCGGGTGATGGTGACGGTCAGGCCGCCGGTCGCGTATTCGACGGTGTTACCCTTGTTCCTGAGCGTGGCCGTGAGCGTGCTGGGGGCCGGCGCCAGCACCACGGCGTGCGAGTCGGGCTCCACGCTTTGACCGGCCGGCACGAAGGTGGTCTCCACGATCCGGGTGGAGTAGGGCTTGATCAGGTATTGGCCATCGCTGGTGCGTACTTCCAGCGCGTTGCCGTGCAGCGTGGCGCTGTCGAAGCGGCGCTCCAGGTTCTGGGCCAGGACGGCGGGGCTGGCGGCGAGCAGCAGGACCAGGCCCGCGGAATGTTTTCGTGTCATGTGGTGGCGTCTCACTGGTTCCAAGTCTGGTTTTGATTTATGTTATTTGACTACATTTGACTACAAAACCACGGTCCTGTACGTGGCTAACTCCTTTATTTTACTATGAAGTTGTTTACATTGACACCTGTAGTCGTGCATGTTACTTTGCTACAAATTCGTATTTTGATGGTTAGCTCCGGCGCTTCGCCCGGACAACATAACGGGGACACGCAGGCATGCAACCTTCTTCCAACAAGCCCAGGCTGACGTTCTGGCAGCTCTGGAACATGAGCTTTGGTTTTCTCGGCATTCAGTTCGGTTTCGCGCTGCAGAACGCCAATATCAGCCGCATCTTTTCCACGCTGGGTGCCGATCCCGAGAACCTGGCCTTCCTGTGGCTGGCCGCGCCCGTCACCGGTTTGCTGGTGCAGCCCGTCATTGGCTACCTGAGCGACAACACCTGGCACCCGTTCTGGGGCCGCCGCCGTCCGTTCTTCTTCGCCGGTGCGGTGCTGGCTTCGCTGGCGTTGTTCCTGCTGCCCAACTGCGGCGCGCTGTGGGCCGCAGCCGCCCTGTTGTGGCTGCTGGACGGCTCCATCAACGTGTCGATGGAACCGTTCCGCGCCTTCGTCGGCGACAAGCTGGGCCCCGCCCAGCAGACGGCCGGTTTCGCCATGCAGACTTTCTTCATCGGTTGGGGCGGCGTGATCGCTTCGCTGCTGCCCACCATCTTCTCGGACGTGCTGGGCGTGAGCAACGTGCCCGTCAACGGCGCCATTCCCGACACGGTGCGCTATTCGTTCTACATCGGTGGCGCCGTCTACCTGGTGTCGGTGATGTGGACCGTGTTCACCGCCAAGGAAGCGCCGCCCGAGAACCTGGAAGCGTTCCGCGCCGAGCGCGCCCGCGGCAAGGGCCTGGCCCATGCCATGGCTGAAATCCTGAGCGGCTTCGCCAAGATGCCCAAGACCATGGTGCAACTGGCCTTCGTGCAGTTCTTCACCTGGATCGCGCTGTTCGCCATGTGGATCTACACTACCTCGGCCATCGCGGAGAACGTGTTCGGCACGACGGACGCGCAATCGGCCGCGTTCCAGGAAGCGGGCAACCATGTCGGTGTCATGTTCGCCGTCTATGGCGGCGTGTCGGCGCTGGCCGCCTTCATCCTGCCCTGGTTCGCGCGCCTGACCAGCCGCAAGATCGTGCACATGACTTGCCTGGCCATCGGCGGCGCGAGCCTGATCAGCATCTTCACCATCCACAACCTGAACCTGCTGTTCGTGCCCATGATCGGCGTGGGCATCGCGTGGGCCAGCATCCTGACCATGCCTTACGCCATCCTGGCCGGCGCGCTGCCCGCAAGCCGCATGGGCTACTACATGGGCGTGTTCAACTTCTTCATCGTGATTCCGCAAATTTGCAGCGGCCTGTTGCTCGGTTTCATCACCAAGCACTTCTTCAACGGCCACCCCGTCATGACGCTGATGTTGGGCGGCGCCAGCATGGTGCTGGCCGGCGTGCTCACCCTGTTCGTCAAGGACAGCGCGGCGGCGGCCGCCAAGGATGCGGGAATCAAGGCCGCCGCCTGAGTTAATATCTTCCGCGTGGCAGCGCATGCGCGCGCCGTGTTCTTCATCAACGAGGTAAAAACACGGCTGTGCGCCGGTGGCCCTGGCCGCCCGCTGTCCCCAACCAACGCGGAGCGAACATGACGATACAGACGGTAGCGACTACTCCCTATCCCGGCCAGCGGCCGGGCACCTCGGGCTTGCGGAAAAAAGTGACAGTGTTCCAGCAGCCCGCCTATCTCGACAATTTTGTGCAAAGCCTGTTCGACACGCTGGGCGACTGCGCCGGCAGTACGCTGGTGCTGGGCGGCGATGGCCGCTACCACAACCGCGCCGCCGTGCAGGCCATCCTGCGGCTGGCCGCCGCCCATGGCTATGCGCGCGTGCTGGTGGGGCGGGGCGGTATCCTGTCCACGCCGGCCGCCAGTTGCGTGATCCGCAAACATGGCGCATCCGGCGGCATCATCCTGTCGGCCAGCCACAATCCAGGCGGGCCGGATGGCGACTTCGGCATCAAGTACAACATCGCCAACGGCGGCCCGGCGCCGGAAGCGCTGACCGAGGCCGTGTGGCAGCACAGCGTGGCGCTGCACCGCTACCAGGCCAGCGACGCGCCCGACGTGGACCTCGATGCGCTGGGCAGCACCCGCATCGAACAGATGACGGTGGACGTGATCGACCCCGTGGCCGACTACGCGCAACTGATGGAAGGGCTGTTCGACTTTGGCGCCATCCGCGCCCTGTTCGCACGCGGCTTCACGATGCGTTTCGACGCCATGAGCGCCGTCACCGGCCCGTATGCCAAGGCGATCCTGGAAGGCATGCTGGGCGCGCCGGCCGGCACCGTCATCAACGCCGTGCCGCTGGAGGATTTCGGCGGCCACCATCCCGACCCCAACCCCGTCAACGCGGCCAGCCTGATCGCGCTGATGGCCGGCGAGGACGCGCCCGACTTCGGCGCCGCCTCCGATGGCGACGGCGACCGCAACATGATCGTCGGCCGCCGCTTCGACGTGACGCCGTCGGACAGCCTGGCCGTGCTGGCCGCCAACGCCACCGTGGCGCCGGGCTACCGGGCCGGCATCCGTGGCGTGGCCCGTTCCATGCCCACCTCGCGCGCGGCCGACCGCGTGGCCGCCGCGCTGGGCGTGCCGTGCTTCGAGACGCCGACGGGCTGGAAATACTTCGGCAACTTGCTCGACGCCGGCAAGGTCACCTTGTGCGGCGAGGAGAGCTACGGCACCGGCTCGGACCACATGCGCGAGAAGGATGGCCTGTGGGCCGTGCTGTTCTGGCTGAACCTGCTGGCCGCCAGCGGCAAGAGCGTGGCGGCGCTGGTGCAGGAACACTGGGCCCGCTTCGGCCGCAACTACTATTCGCGCCACGATTACGAAGCCATCGACAGCGCCGCCGCCGCAGAACTGATGGACGCCTTGCGCGCGCGCCTGGGCGGGCTGGCCGGCCAGCGCCTGGGCGAGTACACGGTGGAGCTGGCGGACGATTTTTGCTACACCGATCCCGTCGATGGCACGGTGGCGCGCCAGCAGGGCGTGCGCATCGTGATGACGGACGGCTCGCGCGTCGTGTTCCGCCTGTCCGGCACCGGCACCGAGGGCGCCACCTTGCGCGTCTACCTGGAGCGCTACGAGGCCGATCCGGCGCAACATCATCTGCCCACGCAGCAGGCGCTGGCCGGCCTGATCGCCGTGGCCGAACACGTGGCCGGCATCAGCGCCTACACGGGCCGCGGCGCGCCCAGCGTGATCACCTGACTCAACCACCATCAACCACACAGGAAAAGACAGCATGAAGAAGACTCCTCTCGCAATGACCCTGGCGCTGGCGCTGAGCACGCCGGCTGCAACGCCGGCCATGGCAGTGCCAGCCGCATCGGGCACGCCTGCGCTGGCCGCGCCCGCGCGCGCGGCCGCCAGGCCGTTCCTGTGGGAGAACGCCACCGTCTACTTCCTGCTGACGGACCGCTTCAACAACGGCAACCGCGCCAACGACCTGGCCTACGGCCGCCAGGCCGACGCGGCGCCGCTGCGCGGCTACATGGGCGGCGACCTGGCCGGCGTGACGGCCAAGATCAACGAAGGCTATTTCGACAGCCTGGGCGTGACGGCGATCTGGATCACGCCGCCCGTGGAGCAGATCCACGGCGGCACCGATGAAGGCACGGGCAAGTCCTATGGCTTCCACGGCTACTGGGCGCGCGACTGGACCAGCGTGGACGCCAACCTGGGCACGGAGCAGGACATGCGTGCGCTGGTGGACGCGGCCCACGCGCACGGCATCCGCGTGCTGCTGGACGTGGTGATGAACCAGACCGGCCCGGTGACGGAGCAGGACCCCGTGTGGCCGCCTGAGTGGGTGCGCACCGGCCCCGTGTGCACCTACAAGGACCCGGCCACCACCATCTCCTGCACGCTGGTGCCCAATCTGCCCGACGTGCGCACCGAGAGCAACGACAACGTCGATCTGCCGCCGGCGCTGGTGGCCAAGTGGAAGGCCGAGGGCCGCTACGAACGCGAGGTGGCGCAGCTGGACGCCTTCTTCGCCCGCACCGGCTACCCGCGCGCGCCGCGCTACTACCTGATCAAGTGGCATGCGGACTGGGTGCGCAAATACGGTTTCGATGGCTTCCGGGCCGACACGGTCAAGCACGTGGAAGCGGGCGCATGGAAGGAACTGGGCAAGGAAGCGTCGCTCGCCTACGAGGAATGGAAGCGCGCCAACCCGGCCCGCAAGCTCGGTGACGACAAGTTCTTCATGGTGGCCGAACTGTTTGGCTACAACATCGCCAACGGCCAGCAGTTCGACCTGGGCGGGGGCCACCAGGTCAATTACTACAAGGACGGCGGCTTCGACGGCATCATCAACTTCGGCCTGGTGTGGGACGCGAAGCAGGATTACGAGACGCTGTTCAGCAGCTACGCGGCCAAACTGCATGGCGAGCTGCAAGGCCACACGGTGCTCAACTACCTGGCCTCGCACGACTTCGACCAGCCGTTCGACCCGGCCCGCATCAAGCCGTTCGAAAGCGCCAACAAGCTGTTGCTGGCGCCCGGCGCGGCCCAGATCTACTACGGCGACGAGACGGCGCGCCGGCTCGATCCGGCCGAAGCGCAGGGCGACGCCAAGCTGCGCTCGTTCATGAACTGGGACGACCTGGCCAGCGACGCCAGGCGCGATGGCTACAGCGTGGCCGCCGTGCGCCGCCACTGGGCCAAGCTGGCCTTGTTCCGCAAGGCCCACGTGGCCGTGGGTGCGGGCGTGCACCAGCAACTGCAGGCTCACCCCTACGTGTTCAAGCGCACCTTCGAGCGCGGCACCCTGCGCGACAAGGTGGTGGTGGCGCTCGAGCAGCCAACCGACAAACCTTCCGCCATCGACGTGCATGGTGTGTTCGCCGACGGCGCGCGGGTGCGTGATTACTACTCGGGCACCAGCGCCGTGGTGGCCAAGGGTAAGGTTACCTTCCCGGCCCACAACGCCGTGGTGCTGATCGGCCAGTAAAGGCGCAAGAGGCGTCTGCCTTCAACTAATTGGGGACGTAGCAAATTTGTTTAATTTTGCTACGTCCCCAATTTCTTCAATTTCCTGCGGGGGCCTGCGCTTACGGGCCGTAGGTGTAGACCTGCTTGATGGTGTGATCGACGGTTGGCTCGTTGCGCAGGAAGTGCAGGATGTCGGCCTGGATGCTCGTCATTAGCGCGTCGCTGGTCGATTCGCTGCACGGCAGGGAGACCAGGCCGCCCCGCGCGCACAACAGGCGGGCCGGCGTGCTCTCGTACAGGCTCACGCTGTTGGTGTCGGAGCAGGTGGTCGAGGACTGTTGGGTGTACACGAGGTGGCCGTCGGCCACGTAGATGCGGCGCGAGGTGGCGCACGTCTGGCCATCCCACAGCGCGACGAAGGCGGCCACCGGCACCTGCGCCGTGAACGACACGCTGGCCGGCGCGCTATTGAGTTCCCCGTCGTTGACGGTCAGCGTGGCCGTATAGGTGCCGGCGACGTCGGCGATGAAGTCGGGCGTGGCCACCTTGGGATTGATCAGCGAGGCCATGCTGCCGGCCGGCTTGGTCAGCGTCCACGTGTAGCTCACCAGGTCCTGGTTGGCGTCCGTGTAGCTGCCATTGAGCTTGACGAGCGTGCCCGCATCCACCGTCTGCCCCGTGCCGGCGTTGGCGACGGGGGCCACGTTCCTGGGCGGGCCGGCGTCGCCGCCACCGCAGGCGGTCAACAGGGCCGAGGCCAGGGCCATCGACAACAGCAGGGGCGGCAGGTGTGGACGCTTCATGTTCTCTTTCTGGTTAAATTGCAAAGCCAAAAAGATAACATGAAACTTTAATAAACTTAGCTATTCTCGACGAAAACGACGGTGCAGCGTGGCGGAACTGCAAATGTGCCCGTCGCGCGGTCGAAGCGCGCCGCGCGCGCGGGGCGCTGGTCGGCCGCGACCGCGCGCAGGTGCACCGGGTGCAGCACGTAGGCGCGGCCCCGTTCCTGTGGCACGGCCAGCGTGTGCGCCACCTTGTCCACGTTGATCAGATAGGTGAGCGACTTGAAGCGCGCGCCCGGATAGCCTTCGCCATCCAGGTGGCCCACGATCACGGTCGGCTGCTGCTGCGAGCCCGTATTGTAGAAGTGCAGGCGGCGCTTGATGTCGTCGGCCGTGCGCAGCCGGAACAAGGTGCTGCTGGCGCGGATGGCCAGCAGGTCGCGGAAGGCGTCGCGCGCGTAGGCGATGTCGGCCGGCGCCGGCTTCAGCGCGGCGTCGCGCAGCAGGGGCTTGAGCAGGGCGTAGTCCTTGCCGTTGTCGTCGGCCGGCGGCAGGCCCACGCCGTAGTTGTTGTCGCGGTAGCTCCAGTCCAGCCGGTTGAACCAGTCGCCCGATTCGTAGCTGTTGCGGTCCAGCGACTTGGAACGCAGGATGTCATAACCCGCGTGGAAGTAGGCCACGCCCTGGCCGAAGGCGTTGATGGCCGCGCCCAGCATCTGCACGCGCGCCCGGTCGGCCGTGCTGGTGGCCAGCGGCAGCTTGAATACGTTGTTGTCGTACATGGTCTGGTTGTCGTGGTTCTCCACGTAGTTGACCACCTCGCCCGGCTCGCTGGCATAGCCGGCAGGCTGGCCGGCATAGTCGATGGCCTGCAGTTCGCGCGTGCTGTCGTCGGCCATCGGCAGCGGGTAAGTGCGGATGGAGCCGGCCAGGCCGGCCCTGACCATATCGGCCGCATGCAGCAATTCGCTGGCCGTGTGCTGGCCCGCTTGTGCGTTCGGATCGTAGACCAGGCCGTTGATGTAGCCCTGCTTGCTGAACAACTGCTGGCCCGTGTCGCCGGCGCCGCCACCGCGCACGGCGTCGCGCCCGCGGTCGCTGAAGGTGCCGATGCCGCTGCCGTTCAGTGACAGTTGGGAGGCTTGCACGAAGCGCGCGCCATTGGCCACTTCACCGAAGTTCCAGCCTTCGCCGATCAGGTTGACGTGGCGGCCGGTGGCCGCGTCGGCGCGGCGCTGCAACTGCTCCATCGCTGCGCGCGGCTGGTGCGCCATCAGGTCGAAGCGGAACGAATCGATCTTGTATTGCACGGCCCACTGGGTGGCCGAATCGGCCATCAGTTTGGCCATCATCAGGTTTTCGGTGGCCGTGTTCTCGCAGGTGGCGCCGCAGGTGGAGCGCTCGATCGCGCCCTTGGCATCGAGCCGGTGGTAATAGCCGGGAACCACCCGGTCGAGCAGCGAAGGCGCGCCTGGTGTGCTGTTGTAGGTGTGGTTGTAGACCACGTCCATGCCCACCCGCAGGCCGGCCTTGTGCAGCGCCATCACCATCTGGCGGAACTCGATCACGCGGCGCGCGCCGTCGGCCGCGTCGCTGGCATAGCTGCCTTCCGGCGCGCCGTAGTGGTAGGGGTCATAGCCCCAGTTGTAGCAGTCGGAGGCCTGGGTGGTCTTGATCTGTGCCTGCTGCGCATCGCCGTCGGGTGCGCCCGATGGACGGGGCATCACGCAGCCTTGTTCCGGCACGGAGCCGAAGTCGAACACGGGCAGCAGGTGCACGTCCGTCATGCCGGCGCGGCCCAGCGCGGCCAGGTGTTTCATGCCGTTGGAGTTCGTCTCCGTGAAGGCCGCATACTTGCCGCGATGGGCGGCGCTGACCGTCTTGTCGTTGATGGAGAAGTCGCGCACGTGCAGCTCGTAGACGGCCATGTCGGGTTGCGCCACCACGTTGCGCGGCGCGTGGTCATGCTCCCAGCCGGCCGGTTTGAGATTGGCCGCATCGAGGCTGGCGATGTAGCTGCGTTTGGAATCCGTCGTCAGGCTGATGGAGTAGGGATCGGTGACGAGGTTGCGCACCATGCCGGCGGACGGTGCGAACAGGTCCACCGCGTACTGGTAGTACTGGCCCGACAGGTCGGCCGGCCGGCTGGCCGACCAGACGCCGGTGGCCGCGTCGAACGCCATGGGCACGATGGCGCTGGCCGCGCCGCTGCCGTTCGGGTACACGCACACGGCCACCTGGCGCGCCGTGGGCCCCCACAATTTGAAGGTGCTGCGGCCCGCTGCCACGCTCACGCCCAGGTCGGCCACGTCGCCGGCCTTGGCGTACAGGTCATCGAGCGCGCCGGCGATCTGCACGCTGGTGGCGTCGCGCACGATGCCGTCCGGTCCTTCCTGTACCAGCAGCAGCTGCTGGCGCAGCAGCGCGCCGGCGCGTGCCGTGTCGGCCGCCGGCAATGCCAGCGTGGCGCCGGCAGCAACGAACTTGAAGCGTTGCGCCAGGCCGGCGGGCAGGGCGTCCTCATGGCGTTCCAGCGTGATGGCGCCATCCGCGCCAGTCACCTTGGCGCCCGCGGTAGCGTTCAGCGTGCCGGCGCTGGAATAGTAAAGCTTGAAGGTGGCGCCGGTGTCGGCGCCCGGCCAGCGCAGCAGTTGCCGGTTGAACCAGTAGGCGCGGGCGTCGGTGGCGGCGGCCGCTTGCTGCACGATGGAGGACGGACCGTCGCAACTGGCCAGGGCGGCCGTGTCGGCAGCCGCCGCGGCCTGGCAGGTGAGGGCGAGCGCCCCCCCCGCAGAAAGGTATGCCATGCGTTTCCACGCGCCGTACTGGTGTGCAGCCATCAGCTTATCTCCGTATCGTGATTAGGTAGTGCAGTTACAAAAAATGCCTGCTTACCCCTGAATTTGCCAGATATGGTAATCCATATTCTGTAGTTTTGATACGAATTTACATGACTGAAGACTGCTGCAATCGATGCGCCGTGGCCGCAGCTATTTCCTGCCCGTGCCGATCTGGTACTTCTTGAGCTTGTCGTACAGGGTCTTGCGCGGGACGGCAAGGTGGTCGGCCGCCAGCGCCACGTTGCCGTCCACGGCCTCCAGTGCGCGCACGATCAGCTCGCGCTCGAACTGGTCGACCTGCTGGGGCAGGGAGGGGCCGGACGGTTCAGCATGGGGCGCGTTGGCTGCATCGGCCGGCGCCATGCCGGCAGCCGCGCCGGTGGCCGCTGTGGCGGCCGGCATCTGCGCCACGCCCAGTACCAGCCGCTCGGCGAAGTTGCGCAACTCGCGTACGTTGCCGGGCCACTCGGCGGCCTGCCACTGCGCCATCTGCTGCGCGCTCCATGCGGGAACGGGGCGCTGGAAGCGGGCCGCTGCATCTTGAACGAAGTGGGCCAGCAGCAGCGGAATATCGTCGGGCCGGTCGCGCAAGCGCGGCAGCTCCAGGCTGACCACGCCGATGCGGTAGTACAGGTCCTCGCGGAACAGGCCCTGGGCCGCCAGTTGCAGCAGGTCGGTCTTGGTGGCAGCCACCACGCGGCAATCGAGCGCAATGCTGTCGTTGCCGCCCAGCCGTTCCAGCCGGCGTTCCTGCAGCACGCGCAGCAGCTTGACTTGCAAGGCCATCGGCATGCTCTCGATCTCGTCGAGGAACACGGTGCCGCCGTTGGCGTATTCGAGCTTGCCGATGCGGCGCTTCTGCGCGCCCGTGAAGGCGCCCGCTTCGTGGCCAAAGATTTCGCTCTCGAACACGGATTCGGGCAGGGCGCCGCAATTGATGGCTACGAACTGGCCCTTGCGGCCACTGGCCGCGTGCAGCAGCCGCGCCACCACTTCCTTGCCGGTGCCGGTCTGGCCGTGGATCAGCACATCGACGGCGGCTGGTGCCACGTTGCGGATCATGACCTTCACGCGCTCGATGGCGTCCGAGCGGCCCACCAGGTCGGGCAGGTCCGGATGCAGGGCGCGCTGGGCGCGCAGCGCGCGGTTCTCCAGCACCAGCGCGCGCCGTTCCTGGGCGCGGCGTACCGTCTCCTGCAGGCGTTCGGCGGCGAACGGCTTTTCGATGAAGTCGTAGGCGCCGCTACGCATGGCTGCCACCGCCATGCTGACGTCGCCGTGGCCGGTGACGACGATGACGGGCAGTTCCGCATCCAGCGCCACCACCTGTTCCAGCAGTTCCAGCCCGCTGCGGCCGGGCAGGCGCACGTCCGTCACCACCACGCCGCCGTAGTCGGCCCGCAGCAGCGGCAGCGCTTGCTCGGCGCTGGCGCAGGCCTGCACGGTAAAGCCGCCCAGTTCCAGGGTCTGGCTGGTGGCCAGGCGCAGCGCATCTTCATCTTCAACCAGGATCGCTTGCATCGCGCTCACGTCACACTTCTCCTTCGATCAACAGTGGCAGGCGCAGTTCGAAGCGCGCGCCGCCCTCCGGCAGGTTGCGGGCCGTGAGCTGGCCGTTCATGGCCTGCACGATGGACGACGAAATCGCCAGTCCCAGCCCCAATCCCTTGCCAGATGGTTTGGTGGTGAAAAACGGTTCGAACAGGTGGGCCGCCACCTGCTCCGGGATGCCCGGGCCGCTGTCGCTGATGCTTACCAGCGCATGCGCAGGTTCGCTCTCACGCTGGTGCATGGCCTCGTGCGCACCCTCGCGCGCGAGCGCCACGCGCACGCGGCGCGGCGCATCGGGCGCGCCCGCCTCCACGGCGTCGAGCGCGTTGCGCAGCAGGTTGATCAGCACTTGCTCGATGCGCACGGCGTCGCCCGTCACCTTGCAGCAACCTTCATCGGCCGTCACCTCCAGCGCCACGCCGAGCCGGCGGAATTCGCCTTGCAGCAGGAAGCACGCGGCCCGCACGCACGCGGCAAGTTCCACCGTGGCCACGCTTTCATCCTTGCGCGCAAAGCCCTTGAGCTGGCTGATGATGGCGCCCATGCGGGCGCTGGCGTCGGCGATGTGGCCCAAATTGCTGGTCGCTTGCGCCGTCATGCCCCGTTCGAGGAAGGTACGGGCGTTGTCGGCGAAGGCGCGGATGGCGGCCAGCGGCTGGTTCAGTTCATGCGTCACGCCGGCCGCCATCTGGCCCAGCATGGCCAGCTTGCCGGCCTGGATCAGCTCATTCTGGGTCGAACGCAGCAGCTGCTCCGTTTCCTGCAGCTTGGCGTAGCGCGCTTCCAGGCTGGCGTTGGTCTGGCGCAGCTGGTCGGTGCGCTCGGCGATGCGGTCCTCCAGTTGCAGCGCGGCCCGTTGCAGCGCGGCGCGCGAGGCCTGCGCTTCCTCCAGCCGGCGGCGGCGCTGGTGGATGGCCCACGTGGACGCGCCCGCGCAGGCCAGCAACAGCGCGGCCGCCAGCGCCCATTGCAGGCCGGCGCGGGGCACGCGGTCCTGGCCGGGGAACAGCATCAGTTGCCAGCCCAGTTCACCGACCGGCTGCGTGACGGGCGCGATGGGGGCGAGCACGCTGGCGGGCAGCGGCGCGATCGGCTTGCCCAGGTATTGCTGGGTGCGTGCCAGTTCCCGCACGGTGGCCGCATCGAGGGGGCGCAGGCTGCGGTAGATCCAGTCGGGCCGGTTGCTGAGGAAGATCACGCCGCTGCGGTCAGCCAGCACGATGGGATCGGCGCTGCTGCGCCAGGTGCGCTCGAATTCGGCCAGGCTGATCTTGACGGCCACCACGCCGGCCACGGCGCCGCGCGCGCTGCCGTCGCGGTACACGGGTTGGGCGATGAAGTAGCCGGCCTCGCTGGTGCTGGTGCCGATGCCGTAGAAGCGGCCCGCCTGGCCGTGCAGGGCGGCGTGGAAGTAGGGGCGGTAGGAGAAGTTCTTGCCGACGAAGCCCAGCGGCTGGTCCCAGTTGCTGGCGCCCAGCGTGAGGCCGTCGCGGTCCATCACGTAGATGGCGCCCACCTTGGCTTGCTGCTGGATGGTGTGCAGGGTGCTGTTCAGGCGGGCGATGGCTTGCGGGTCGTCCGGGTGGGCCAGGGCCTGGATCAGGTCGGGCTGGAAGCCGAGCACGAAGGGCAGGGTTTCGAATTTTTGCAGCACCGATTGCAGGTCGGGCGCGATCAGTTGTAGCTGGCGCTGGGCCTGGTCCTGCAGTTCGGCGCGGGCGTGGCGGGTGCCGAGCACATAGGCGCCCGCGACGATGCAGGCGGCCACGATCAGGGCCGGGAACAGCAGCAGGGACGAGGGCGCGCGCTTCATTGTCGGTACTGTACAGCATGGCGGGGGGGCTGCGGGTGGGCCAGCGGCGCTGGAACCGGGGACGGACCCACATTCCGTGGCGCGAACTGCGGCCACGATAACCGATGAAGGGTCCGTCCCCTCGCTGGCGGCGCGGACGGACCCTTGCTGGCGGCGCGAACGGACCCTGGCTGGCGGCGCGGATGCGCCCTGGCTGCTACGTCAATCCACGGCGGCCAGGCGGATTTCGTCGTTGTGGTGACGCTGCTGTTCTTCCATCACCAACTGGCCCAGCTCCCGCTTGAGGGCGTTGAACTCGGCGGCGGCCGGGTCGCGCAAACGGGGCAGCTCCACCAGCATGTCGCGCTTGACCGTGCCGGGGCGGTAGGTCATCACGATGATGCGGTCGGCCAGGTAGATCGCTTCCTCGATGCTGTGGGTGACGAAGATGATGGTCTTCTTCAGCTCCGACCAGATGCGCAGCAGTTCGTCCTGCAGGTTGCGCCGCGTGAGCGCATCCAATGCGCCGAACGGCTCGTCCATCAGCATGATGGGCGAGTCGAGCGCCAGCACGCGGGCGATGGCCACGCGCTGGCGCATGCCGCCCGACAGGTCTTTCGGATAGCGCTGGGCGAAGTCCTGCAGCGACAGCATCTTGAGCAGTTCGGCCACCTTGGCGTCGATCTCGCGCTGGCCCATGCCCTTGATCTCCAGGCCGAAGGCGATGTTCTTGGCCACCGTCATCCACGGGAACAGCGCGTATTCCTGGAACACCATGCCGCGCTCGGGGCCGGGGCCCGTGACCAGCTTGCCGTCCGCGTGGATGGTGCCCGACGAGGGCAGCGAGAAGCCCGCCACGGCATTGAGCAGCGTGGACTTGCCGCAGCCTGATGGCCCCAGCAGGCACACGAACTGGCCCTGCGGGATATCGAGCTCGATGTTCTTCAGGGCGACGACTTCGCGGCCATCGGCCTGGAATACCTTGTTGACGCCGCGGACGGCGATGTGGGATGCGCTCATGTCAGTTCTCCAGGCCGCGGTGCCAGCGCAGCAGATGGTTGTTCAATTTGTTCATGGCCACGTCGATGGCCAGCCCCAGCAAGCCGATGCTGATCATGCCGGCGATGATCTTGTCCGACCAGAAGTACTCGCGCGCCTCCAGGATGCGGAAGCCCAGCCCGTTGTTCACGGCGATCATCTCGGACACGATGACGACGATGAAGGCGGTGCCGATGCCGATCCGCACGCCCGACAGGATGTAGGGCACGGCGGCCGGCAGCATCACCCGCAAGAACATGGTGTGCTGGCCCACGCCCAGGTTGCGGGCGGCGCGGATGTAGATGCCGTCCACCTGGCGCACGCCGGCGATGGTGTTCATCAGCACCGGGAAGAAGGCGCCCAGCGCGATCAGGAACACGGCCGGCGCGTTGCCGAGCCCGAACCACAGGATCGCCAGCGGAATGTAGGCGATTGGTGGAATCGGGCGCAGCACCTGCATCAGTGGATTGAACCATGCGTACATGCGCTTGCTCGATCCCATCACGAGGCCCAGCGGCAGCGCCAGTCCCGCGCCCACCACGAAGCCCACCACCACGCGGTACATGCTGCTCAAGGTGTCGCCCACCAGTTCACCGGAAAACGCCCACGCCAGCCAGGAGCCGGCCGCGGCATCGTAGGGCTGCAGCGGCAGCAGGTATTCGAACCACTTGTGCACCACGGCCGCCGGCGATGGCAGCACTTGCGGATTGACCCAGCCCAGCATGGCGCTAGCCTGCCACAGGGCGACGACGAGTACCGGCACCACGATGCCGGCGGCGAGTTCACGCCAGTGTTGTAGTTTCATGGTGTCCCCCGCTTACTGGATGTTGAGGCTTTTCTTGGCCGCTTCCAGCAGGTCGGTCTTGACCCAGTCCCTGGCCACGGGCGGAGTGCGCATCTTGCCGGTGCCGGTTTTCGCCATCACGTCCGTGGTGAGCTGGATGTGCTCGGGCGTGATGTCGTAGCTGTAGGGCGAATTGCTGATGGCGTCATCGAAGTCGTTCTTGGTGATCTGGTTCTTGAAGATCACTTCGCGCACGTATTTCTCGGCCACGGCCTGGTTGTCGATGAACAGCTTGGTCGACTGCACGAAGCAGTTCATGAACTTGGCCGCCACGGCGCGGTGCTCCTTGTAGAACTTCTCGCTCATGACCATGGTGCGCACGGGCGCGCCGATGGGCGTGTCGTAGGGCTTCATCACTTCCACGCCATAGCCCTTGTTGATGGCCTGCGACGATTGCGGCTCGCTTTGCATGATGGCGTCCAGGTTCTTGCCCAGCAGCGCCTGGTTCAAGTCGGCGAAGGCCAGGTACACCAGCTGCACGTCCTTGCCCGGCTGGTCGGAGGCCGTCAGGCCGTGCTGGGCCAGTTCGGCCACCAGCAGCACTTCATGGATGCCGCCGCGCGTCACACCCACCTTCTTGCCCTTCAAGTCCTTGATCGACTTGATGCCGACGTCGGGGCGCGCGACCAGGCGCGCGCCACCTTTGGCGAAACCGGCGACGACGTAGATGGGCGCGCCGTTGGCGCGGCCGGAAATGGCGGCCTCGGAGGCGGTGGCGCCCACGTCCAGTTCACCGGCCAGGATGGCTTGCATCACATCCGGGCCCTTGGCGAACACGTGTTCTTCCACTTTGATGCCGCACTTGGGCGCGATCTCCTTGATGTAGGAAACGGCGCCGTAGTGGGCGAATTTGAGATTGCCGAGCCGGACCACGTCTTGCGCCTGGGCGGCGGTGCAGAGGACGGCGGCGGCGAGTGCGAACAGGCGGTACTTGGACATGCTGGTCTCCATTGTGGTTGTGTGCCTAAGAAGTCATTTCAAAATGCCCATGGCGTAGTTGTGGCGCCTTGCCGTGCAAGCGCACTGTCTTCGGCGCCACGCCTGGCCATGGCCATTTTGAAATGACTTCCAGAGCAATTGCAGGTTCTGTGCCAGCCACAAGGAGACGCTAAGGGGAGCGCTAAGGTGTTGATTTATATCGGATCGTGACGGCGCGGCGTTTGCGCGCCGTCAGCATCCAGGGCGGAAATCCGCATACGGCATCACGCCGATGGCGGATTTCCGCCCAAAGCGCCTCAGCCCTGGCGGTAATGGTCCGTCATGCGATAGCTGCGCGCGTACCAGCCAAACAGGATGGCCGCAACCAGCGCGAAGCCGGCGAAGAAGAACATCTGGAACGCGATCGAGCTGAGGCCCGTGGACGCGATCATGGCCGTGATGGCGTCGTTCTTCACGCCCGCGTTGACGATCAACACCCACAGGCTGCCGATGGTGACGGCCAGGCACCACAAGCTCATGATGGTGCCCTTCATCGAGGCTGGCGCCTGGCTGTACGCGAATTCCAGTCCCGACGTCGATACCAACACTTCGCCGAACGTGAGCAAGGTGTAGGGCAGGATCTGCCACGCGATGGAGGTGGGCGTGCCGCCATCCATCTGCAACTGGATGGCGCCGATCACCACCCACGCCAGCGAGGTGAAGGCGATGCCGCCCGTCATGCGGCGCAGCGTGGTCGGCTCCCAGCCCAGCCGGCGCAGCAGCGGGAACAGGGCGAAGTTGTTGAACGGGATCAGCAGCATCACCAGCAAGGGGTTAAGCGCCTGCATCTGCGCGGGCAGGAACCAGTCCGGCTTGGTCATGTCGTTGGCCTGCACGATCCAGGTCGATGCTTTCTGGTCGAACAGGGACCAGAACGGCGTCACCAGCGAGAACACGATCAGGATGCGCAGCACGGCCCGCACGCCTTCGATCGTCTCGTCCGGATGGGCGCCACGGGCCCGTTCCAGCTGCATGGCCGTGCCCAGGCCGCCGAACGCGAGCACCAGCACCAGCGCCAGGCAGGCCGCGATCACGAAGCCCCACTGCGGCGTCATGGCCAGCGAGGCCAGCGCGCCGGCCGCGCCGACGGCCGCCACGGCCAGGCCGGGCCGGCCCTGTCCGGGCTGGCGTGCCAGCAGCGCCGTGCGCGCCACCCGCAGCACGGAATCGGGATTGGCCGGCGCCGGCGGAATGTGCACATACTGCTTGTTCCCCATCCAGAACACCAGCGTGGCGATGGCCATCAGCAGGCCCGGTATGCCGAACGCCACGGCCGCACCATAGTCGCGCAGGAAGATGGGCATCAGCAGCGAGGCGAAGAAGGAGCCGAAATTGATGATCCAGTAGAACGCGTCGAACACCACTTTGGCGCGGTTCTTGTTGCTCTGGTCGAACTGGTCGCCCACGAACGAGGCCACCAGCGGCTTGATGCCGCCCGAGCCGAGCGCGATCAGGAACAGGCCAAGGTAGAAGCCTTGCAGGTTGTTTTCGAAAATGGCGAGGCAGGCATGGCCGGCCACGTAGACCATGCTGAGCCAGAGAATCGTGTTGTACTTGCCAAACAGGCGGTCGGCCACCCAGCCACCGAGCAGCGGGAAGAAATACACGCCGATCACGAAGGTGTGGAAGACGTGCTTGGCCTCGCCGGCCCGGTCGGGCTGGGGCAGGAACAGCAGCAGCGTGCTGATCAGGAAGGGCGTGAGGATGTTGCGCATGCCGTAGAAGCTGAAGCGCTCGCAGCCCTCGTTGGCGATGATGTAGGGAATTTGCCGCGGCATCGGCCCGTTGCCGGCATCCAATTCCTCGCTTGGCGCTATCTTTTGTGTAGTTTGACTACTGCTCATTATTGCCCCTGTTTTCATTTAACTTTGTAAGTTATTGATTTAATTGGTTTTTGCTTGGTGTTGCGCAAACCATCTCCCCATTGAAAAATGCATATTGCTGATGTATATTGTCTACAAATTCAACAGCGGGCCATGCCATGACCAAACAACTCTCCCAGCCTTCCGATCAGCAACGCCTATGGTGGCGCGAAGCCATCATCTATCAGGTGTATCCGCGCAGCTTCCTCGACACCAATGGCGATGGCGTGGGGGACTTGCCTGGTATTACGGCCAAGCTGGACTATATCGCATCGCTGGGCGTGGACATCGTCTGGATTTCACCGTATTTCAAGTCGCCCATGAAGGACTTCGGCTACGACGTGTCCGATTACTGCGACGTCGATCCGCTGTTCGGCACGCTGGCCGATTTCGACGCGCTCATCGACAAGGCCCACAGCCTGGGCTTGCGCATCATGATTGACCAGGTCATGTCGCACTCGGCCGAGGATCACCCCTGGTTCAAGGAAAGCCGCTCCAGCCGCGACAATCCCAAGGCGGACTGGTACGTGTGGGCCGATCCGCTGCCCGACGGCAATCCGCCCAACAACTGGATGTCCGTGTTCGGCGGTTCGGCCTGGCAGTGGGACAGCCGCCGCCGCCAGTACTACATGCACAACTTCCTCGTCAGCCAGCCCGACCTGAACTTCCACAACCCCGAAGTGCAGCAAGCCCACCTGGACAGCCTGCGCTTCTGGCTCGAGCGCGGCGTGGACGGCATCCGCCTGGACGCCTGCAACTTCCACTTCCATGACACGCAGCTGCGCAGCAATCCGCCGGCCGTCAACCGCGACACGGCCACCGTGTCCGACGTCAATCCCTACGGCATGCAAGCCCACGTGTACGACAAGAGCCGCCCGGAAAACCTGGCCTTCCTGCAAAAGCTGCGCAGCCTGCTCAACGAATACAACGCCGTCGCCATCGGCGAAGTGGGCGCCGACGATTCGCTGGCCGTGATGGCCGAGTACACGGCCGACGGCGACAAGCTGCACATGGCCTACAGTTTCAATCTGCTGGTGCCAACCTGCTCGGCGGAATATATCCGCAAGCAGGTCGAACAGTTTGAAGCGCGCGTCAAGGGCGGCTGGGCCTCCTGGTCGGTGGGCAACCACGACGTGCAGCGCGTGGCCACCCGTTGGGGCGGCCCGGACGCGCCCGTCGCCTTCGCCAAGATGATCCTGGCCATGCAGCTCTCGCTCAAGGGCACGCCTTGCCTGTACCAGGGCGACGAGCTGGCCTTCCCGGAAGCGGACGTGCCCTATGAATTGCTGCAAGACCCGTACGGCATCACGTTCTGGCCCGAATTCAAGGGTCGTGACGGCTGCCGCACGCCGATCGCCTGGACCGACGACGCCGCTGCGCACGGCGGCTTCACCAGCGGCAAGCCCTGGCTGCCCGTGGTGGCGCCTCAATTGGCGCGTGCCGCCTCCGTGCAGGAAAACGATCCGGACTCGTCGCTGGCGTTCACCCGCAAGTTCATCGCCTGGCGCCGCGCGCTGCCGCAACTGACCCGCGGCGGCATCACTTTCTTCGACGCGCCCGAGCCGGTGCTGGCGCTGCGGCGCGATGTCGAGGGTGAGCGCGGCATCGTTGCCATCTTCAACCTCGGTGGCGAGCCAGTCAGCCTCACGCTGCCACAAGTGGCAGGGGCCGAGGCGATGCGTGGCCACGGCCTGCCCGGCGAAGTGCGGGGCGAGCAGGTCAGCCTGCCAGCCTACGGCGCCTGGTTCGGATTGATTCCCGCCGGCCAGTAAGTAACGAGAAACCCCGCACAATCAGTTTGTGCGGGGTTTTCTTCTTAGAAGTCGTTTCAAAACGCCCATGGCGTTGTTGTGGTGCCTCGCCGTGCAAGCGCACTGTCTTCGTCGCCACGCCTAGCCATGGTCATTTTGAAACAACTTCTTTAAGGGCCGTATTTCGGGTATGCTTGCCGCCTTCCGGCGCGTTATCTTCCAAACAAAACCCGCTGCCCAACGTTTTGACTTTATCGACGATGAAACAAGCTGAAGTTGACCCGAAAATCAATCGCACGGCGTTTGCCGACGGCCCCCGGCTGCTGGCCGACATCGGCGCCACCCACGCCCGTTTCGCGCTGCAGACGGCGCCGGGCGAGTTCCGCGCCGTTAGCGTGCTCAAGTGCGACGACTTCCCCGACATCGTGGCCATGCTGCGTTCCTATTTGTCGGCGCACGGCGACATCACCTTGAACCATGCGGCGCTGGCCGTGGCCAACCCCGTCAGCGGCGACCAGGTCCGCATGACCAACCGCGACTGGGAATTCTCCACCGACGAAGTGCGCCGCGCCCTGGGCCTGCACACGCTGCTGGTGGTAAACGACTTCACGGCGCTGGCCATGTCGCTGCCCGGCCTCAAGCCGGCCGACCTGATGCAGGTGGGCGGCGGCGCGCCGATCAGCAACTCCGTGATTGGCGTGCTGGGGCCGGGCACGGGCCTCGGCGTGTCGGGCGTGATCCCCACCGTGGACGGCTTCGTCACGCTGGGCAGTGAAGGCGGCCACACCAACTTCGCCCCGGCCGACGAGCGCGAATACGCGATCCTGCAATACGCATGGCAGACCTGGTCGCACGTGTCGACCGAGCGCCTGATCTCCGGCCCCGGCATGGAGATCATCTACCGCGCCATCGCCAAGCGCAACGGGCGCCAGGTGCGCGACCTGACCAACCAGGAAATCATGTCCGGCGCGCTGACGGACAAGGACCCGCTGTGCCTGGAAGTGCTCGAATGCTTCTGCGCCATGCTCGGCGGCGCCAGCGCCAACCTGGCCGTCACGCTGGGCGCGTTCGGCGGCATCTTCATCGGCGGCGGCATCGTGCCGCGCCTGGGCGAATGGTTCAAGAGCTCGCCGTTCCGGGCCCGCTTCGAAGCCAAGGGCCGCTTCACCAGCTACCTGTCGGAAATCCCGACCTATGTGATCACCACGCCCAACCCCGCGTTCTATGGCGTGGCGACGATTTTGTCCGAGCACTTGCGCGGGCGCAGCGGCGCCAATACGCTGATGGAACGCGTGCAGCACTTGCAGCACGAACTGACGCCGGCCGAGCAGCGCGTGGCCAGCCTGGTGCTGGAGCAGCCGCGCCTGGTGCTGAACGAACCGATTGCCGATATCGCGCGGCTGGCCGAAGTGAGCCAGCCGACCGTGATCCGCTTCTGCCGCTCGCTCGGCTTCCTGGGCCTGGCCGACTTCAAGCTCAAGTTCGCCAGCAGCCTGACGGGCGCCATTCCCGTGCGCCACAGCCAGGTGCGCATCAGCGACAGCACGCACGACCTGAGCGCCAAGGTGATCGACAACACCGTGTCGGCCATTTTGAAATTCCGCGACCAGCTCGACGTGCGCTCGCTGGACCGCGCCATCGCCCTGATCAGCAAGGCCAAGCGGGTCGAGTTCTACGCCATGGGCAATTCGCGCGTGGTGGCGCTGGACGGCCAGCACAAGTTCTTCCGCTTCCGCATCCCCACCTCGTCGTATGGCGACTCGCACCTGTTCGGCCTGGCGGCCGGCTTGCTCAAGCCCGGTGACGTGGTGATCGCCATCTCCAACTCCGGCAAGCTGCCCGACCTGCTGGACGCCGTGGACACGGCCCGCGCGGCCGGCGCCGACGTCATCGCCATCACGGCCAGCAATTCGCCGCTGGCCAAGAAGGCCACGGTGTGCCTGGCGGTCGACCACAGCGAGGACAGCACGACGTTCCTGTCGATGATCTCGCGCATCCTGCAACTGCTGCTGATCGACATCCTGTCGGTGGGCATTTCGCTGGACGCCCAGAACGCCGAGCTGGTGCTCGAGCGCAAAGGCGAGGGCATCGAATCGGAAACGCGGCGCCTGCTGATCTCCCACCTCGACAGCTAAAGCACCCTCCCGGCCAAAAAAAGAATCCGGACGGCAAAATCGGGGACGTACCCCAATATGGCGCTAGCGCAATATTGGGGTACGTCCCCGATTTTGCCGTCCGGATTCTTTTTTTGGCGGTTACAAATTTGTGCTTGAACTCTGGTGGAATACGTTTACGATATATCTTAATTCGATATATCTTAATGAGTTTGCCATGTTCCGATTCCTGCACGGTGCCCATCGTTTCCATTCGCTCATGCACGGCCACCACGGCGGCGGGCGCGGCCATGGGCGCGGGCCGAAGATGTTCGACGCCGGCGCCATGCGCTACGTGGTGCTGCAACTGATCGCCGAAAAGCCGCGCCATGGCTACGAGATCATCAAGGAGCTCGAACAGCGCTCCGGCGGCGGCTACACGCCCAGCCCCGGCGCCATCTATCCGCTGCTGTCCATGCTGCTCGACATGGGCCATGTGTCGGCCACGGCCGATGGCAACAAGAAGCTGCATACCATCACGCCCGCAGGCGAGGCCTTCCTGGCCGAGAACCGCCAGTTCGTCGATGCCATTCTGGCCCGCATGGGCGAGCCGTGCGACGCGCGCGGCGACATTCGCAACCTCATGCATGCGTTGCGGAACGTGGTGCATGCGCGCGCGCGCGATGGCCAGCCGGACCTGGCGCGGCTGGAGCAGGTGCGCGCCATCCTGCGCCGCGCCATCACCGATATCGAGGCGCTGGACTGACGCCGGCGTCCCTTTCACTTTCCAAGGACAATAACCAGTGCAAACAACCCTGACTCCCGCGCGCGAGCGCAACGTGCTGTGGCTGCTGGCCCTCACGCAATTCACCGTCATCATGGACTATATGGTGATGATGCCATTGGCGCCCCAGCTGATGCGGGCCTTTTCCATTTCACCGGCCGCCGTGTCGGGCGCCGTGTCGGCCTATGCCTGGTGCGCCGGCCTGTCCGGCCTGCTGGCGGCCACCTATATCGACCGCTTCGACCGCAAACGCCTGCTGTTGACGGTGTTCCTGTTGTTCACCCTGTCCAACCTGGCGTGCGCGCTGGCGCCGGACTTCGCCACGCTGGTGTGGTCGCGCGCCTTCGCCGGCCTCACGGGCGGCGTGCTGGGGGCCATCGGCCAGGCCATCATCGGTGACCTGATTCCGGCCCAGCGCCGTGGCGCGGCCATGGGCATCGTGATGACCTCGTTCAGCATGGCGGCCGTGGCCGGCGTCCCCACCGGCATCATGCTGGCGGCCCATTTCGGCTGGGCCTCGCCGTTCTACTTGCTGGTGCTGTTGTCGCTGCTCGTGTGGCTGGGCGGCTGGAGCGTGCTGCCGACCTTGCGTGGCCACCTGAGCCAGAAGGCGCCGCTGTCCGAGGTGCTGCCCAACCTGGTCGGCCTGTTCCGCGTGCCGCGCCATCTGCGCGCCTTCCTGCTGTCGGTGCTGAACATGATGGCGGGCATGCTGATCATTCCGTTCATCTCGCCCGTGCTGGTCGGGAACCTCGGTATCGAGCCGGCCCAGATCACCTATGTGTACCTGGCCGGCGGCTGCGTCACGCTGTTCACGGCGCGCCTGATCGGGGTGTGGTCGGACCGGGCCGGCAAGCCGCAGGTGTACCGTTACGTGGCGCTGTTCTCCGCGCTGTGCTTCCTGTTCATGACCCACCTGCCCCAGATGCCGCTGCTGGCCGTGATGGCGTTCTTCCCGTTCTTCATGCTGTCCGTATCGGGCCGCAATATCCCGCTGCAAGCCTTGATGACGACCGTGCCGGAGCCGGCCAACCGCGGCGCTTTCCTCAGCGTCAATTCAGCCTTGCAGCAACTGGGCAGCGGCCTGGGCGCCTTGCTGGGCGGGCTGACCTTGCAGACCGACAGCGCCGGCCATATCGCCGGCTATGGCATCAACGGCTGGCTCGCGGCCGGCATTACGGTGCTGACGGTGACGTGGGTGGGGCAGGTGCGTGGCGCCAGCCCGGCGGGGGCGCGCTCCGCCGCTTGAGATGCCGCGTGCGCGGCCGCATGGTGGCGGGAACGCTGGCGCCGCAGCTGAGGCGGGCGCCGCTGCGCGTCAGCCGTCGATGCCGCTGCGCTTGGCGGGCTGCTTTTCCTTGCGCCACCGTTCCAGGCTGAGCAGCTCGTCGGTGGCCAGGTCTTCCACCAGGATTTCATCGTCGCTGGTCGAGAGCAGGAAACTCTCCCAGCGCAGCGCCGCTTCCGCGCTGTTTTCCACGAAGCTGAATTGCCAGTAGGTCTTGCCGCGCACGGTGCGCGGCGTGGGGTCATATTCGATCAGGGCGCCGTGCGTCCTGCCACCTGATTGCTTTTCCAGCAGGGCCGACCAGGCTTGCAATTCCGGCAGCGCCATCAATGCGGCGGCCGCTTGTTCCTTGGTCCGGCTGGCGCGCGCGGGTGCGGATGCGGCGGGAGTTGCCGCCGTGGCCGCCGCGTTCGCTTCGGCCGTGGCCGGCGCGGAAGCGGCGGCCGGCGTCCCCGGCTGCGACGCCGGCGGTGTGTTCGCCGCTGCCGACAGCTGGTAATAAGCGCCCACGCCCGCCGTCAATGCGCCTGCGAGGGCGGCGACGACGGCGGTACGGCGGGAAATCGGGGCCTGCATTGCCATGAGGGGAAACGGTCGCGTAGCGGTGGAAAGCGGCCATACTAAAGCAAAGCCCGTCCGTGGGCAATGTGGCATAGTCAGTCCGTCGCCTGTTTTTGCAGCAGGCAGGAAATGTGCTGGGCCAGCAGTCCCGGGCCCACGCCCAGCGCCCCCGCCGCCCACAGCAGCGGCGCCAGCAGGTGCGGCGGCGTGCCCATGGCGCGGCGCGAGCGGGCGAAATAGTTGGCGGCACTGGCCGTGTCCAGGTTGCGGTAGTGGGAGCCGAAACCGTGGCGCGCCGTCCATGGCCACACGCCGCGCTGCAGCGGCTTGCCCCACAGCCGGTCGCACGCGCGCGGCAGGTAGTTGATCAGCCAGCGGCCCGTGTGCGCTTCGCGCGGCCACAGACGGTTGCTGGTGCCCGTGAGCAAGATGGCGCCGCCGGGCGCCAGCACGCGGTCCAGCTCGCGCTGCACGGCGCGCTGCTCGCTGGCGGCCACATATTCGAGCACGCTGTTGCAGGCGATCAGCTGGAACTGGCCGTCCGCGAACGGCAGGCGACAGGAATCGGGCGCGTGGATGAAATCGATGCCGCCCACGCCGTGGCGCGCCGCGTTCAGGCGCGCCAGCGTGACCCAGCCGGCGTCGATGTCGGTGGCGCTCACGCGCGCGCCCAGGCAGGCGAACAGGATGGCTGACGCGCCCACGTTGCAGCCGAATTCCAGCACCGGCAAGCCTTCCAGCCGCAGCGGCAAATGGTCGAGCACCAGCCGCAAATGGTCCCATTCGTAATCGACGTAGCCGCCCACCCACGGGTCGCGCGGATGCAGGCCCAGCTTGCGCGCCTGTTCCTCGAATGCCCGTTGCATCTGTGGGCAGGCCACAGTGGGCCGCGCCACGTTGACGTGTTCCATGTTCCCTCCGCGCGGCGTCCGGCCACCGCTGGCGTCACTATATGCGCGCGGCGGCGCGCCGCCCTTGTGGCCGCGCAAAAGAAAAGGCCAGCTTCCGAAGAAGCTGGCCTTGTGCGCAGCGGGCTGCGGTGCTCCCGGCGAACCGGGAGCCGGCGATTACATCATGCCGTCCATGCCGCCCATGCCGCCCATACCGCCCATGCCACCCATGCCGCCGGCTGGCTTGTCTTCGACGATTTCAGCAACCATGCAGTCGGTGGTCAGCATCAGGCCGGCGATCGACGCGGCGTTCTGCAGTGCCGAGCGGGTCACCTTGGCTGGGTCCAGCACGCCCATTTCGACCATGTCGCCGTAGGTGCCGTTGGCAGCGTTGTAGCCGTAGTTGCCTTTGCCAGCCAGCACGGCGGCCACGACCACCGAAGCTTCTTCGCCGGCGTTCTGCACGATCATGCGCAGAGGCTCTTCCATGGCGCGCAGCACGATCTTGATGCCGGCTTCCTGGTCAGGGTTGTCGCCTTTGACGTTCAGGGCAGCACGGGCACGCAGCAGGGCTACGCCGCCGCCTGGCACGATGCCTTCTTCCACGGCAGCGCGGGTAGCGTGCAGGGCGTCTTCCACGCGGGCTTTCTTCTCTTTCATTTCGACTTCGGTGGCAGCGCCAACCTTGATCACGGCAACACCGCCGGCCAGCTTGGCCACGCGCTCTTGCAGCTTCTCACGGTCGTAGTCCGAGGTCGCTTCTTCGATCTGCACGCGGATCTGCTTGACGCGGCCTTCGATGCTCGATGCTTCGCCAGCGCCGTCGATGACGATGGTGTTTTCCTTGCCCACTTCGATGCGCTTGGCCTGGCCCAGTTCGGCCAGCGAGATTTTTTCCAGCGTCAGGCCGACTTCTTCCGCCACCACCTGGCCGCCGGTCAGGATGGCGATGTCTTCCAGCATGGCCTTGCGACGGTCGCCGAAGCCTGGGGCTTTCACGGCGCAGGTCTTCAGGATGCCGCGGATGTTGTTGACCACCAGGGTCGCCAGCGCTTCGCCTTCGATGTCTTCAGCGATGATCAGCAGCGGACGGCCAGCCTTGGCCACTTGCTCCAGTACCGGCAGCAGGTCGCGGATGTTGGAGATCTTCTTGTCGCACAGCAGTACGAACGGGTTCTCCAGGATGGCCACTTGCTTTTCCTGGTTGTTGATGAAGTACGGCGACAGGTAGCCGCGGTCGAACTGCATACCTTCCACGATGTCCAGTTCGTCGTTCAGCGACTTGCCGTCTTCCACGGTGATGACGCCTTCCTTGCCCACTTTTTCCATCGCTTCAGCGATGCGCTCGCCGATCGAGGAATCGGAGTTGGCCGAGATCGAACCGACCTGGGCGATTTCCTTGGAGGTGGTGCATGGACGGGCGATGGCGGCGATCTGCTCGACGGTGGCGGCCACGGCCTTGTCGATCCCGCGCTTCAGGTCCATCGGGTTCATGCCGGCGGCCACGTATTTCATGCCTTCGCGTACCAGGGCCTGGGCCAGCACGGTGGCGGTGGTGGTGCCGTCACCGGCGTTGTCGGACGTCTTGGAAGCAACTTCCTTGACCATCTGCGCGCCCATGTTCTGCAGCTTGTCCTTCAGCTCGATTTCCTTGGCCACGGACACGCCGTCCTTGGTGACGGTAGGGGCGCCGAACGAGCGCTCCAGCACGACGTTGCGGCCTTTCGGGCCCAGGGTGACTTTCACTGCGTTGGCCAGGACGTTGACGCCTTCGACCATTTTGGCGCGCGCTGCGTCGCCGAAGATTACTTCTTTAGCTGCCATGTTGTTTTCTCCTGAATTTCGTGGAATTTGTGAGGGACGTGACCAATTACTTGGTGACGATCGCCATGATGTCTTCTTCGCGCATGACCATCAGTTCCTGGCCGTCGATCTTGACGGTCTGGCCGGCGTATTTGCCGAACAGGACGCGGTCGCCGACTTTGACGTCCAGCGGACGCACTTTGCCGTCATCGAGAATCTTGCCATTGCCGACGGCCAGCACTTCACCTTGGTCAGGTTTTTCAGCAGCCGCATCAGGGATGATCAGGCCGGATGCCGTTTTGGTTTCCTGGTCCAGGCGTTTGACGATGACGCGATCGTTCAAGGGGCGAAGGTTCATACAAAACTCCTATCAATGGGTTGTTGCTAAAAGAATCACAAAGGCTGTTTCAGTCGTTGTAACAGCGGAAATCGTTGTTAGCACTCCTCGCTAACGAGTGCCAATTATAGGGACGGTGGGGGGCTATTTCAAGACATACTTGTCAAACTGTTGGCCTGGGTGGGTGCCGGCCGCTACCCGGCGGCCAGCGCGAGGGCGGCAGCCGGGTGGTGTTCACATCGCAGCGCGTCAGGCGACGGCAGGGAAGTCGACCGTGGTGTCGTTGACGCGGTTGAACAGGTTGGTCAGCGTGATGGCGGCGATCGCCAGCGTGGTGTCGGCGATCTGCGCGTCCGTCACACCGGCCGCTTTGACGGCCGCCACCGCCGCAGCCGGCACCGTGCCGCTGGTGCTGACCAGCGTATGGACAAAGGTCGCCAGCGCATCGAGGCGCACTTCGCCGCTGGCATCGCCGCTGCGCACTGCGCGCATGGTTGCCGGGCTCAGGCCGGCCTTGCCGCCCATCAGCGTGTGCGCGGCCACGCAATAGTCGCAGCCCGCTTGCTGGCTGACGGCCAGTTTGATCACTTCGACTTCCTGGGCGCTGAGGGCGCTTTTGCGCAGCGCGCCATCGAGATGCAGGGCCGCCTCCAGCGCCACCGGGCTATTGTTGCCCAGCGCCAGATAGGCGTTGGGTACCTTGCCGATCGCGCCTTTGATGGCGTTAAACAGTTGGGCGGCAGCGCCGGTGGCGTTGGCGGCGGGTTGGGTGAACAGACGGTCCATGGTGATTCCTTTCAATGGTGAACAGGGTTGGCATGCGATGTCGATGCCATGGAGCGCAGTGTAGGCCGGGCTGTTGAGTCTTTTAATGCTCGAAATGCGCTAAAATTTGCTCATTCGTCTCAACCATGTTAGCCATCATCCGTGCCATGGATACTCTCAGCCGCCTGCTCGCCGTCTATCCCCTGCGTACCGCCCTGGACGTGCGCTGCCATTTCGGCGCGCCGTGGGTGCTGGACCACCCGGCCGCCGGACCGGGTGTCGCGCCTTATCATCTGATCGTGCGCGGCAGCGCGACACTCGATTGCGCCGCCGGGCACGGCGTGCCGTTGCAGGCCGGCGACATTGTGGTATTTCCGCACGGTGGCGCGCACCGCTTGTCGCTGGGGGAGGCCGGTGCCGCGTCGCCGCTGCACGTGTTGCCTGGCGAGCATTCGCTGCGCGAGGTGCGCAACGGCGGCGACGGTCCCGCCGCCGACATCCTGTGCGGCGAATTCCACTTCGACGCGGAAGCGGGCGGCGGCCCCGGCCTGCTGGCGGCCTTGCCGCCGCTGCTGGTCGTGCGCACGGCCGGCCGGCCGGACGCGGCCAGCCTGCGCAGCCTGATGGCGATGCTGCAGTCGGAGGCGGAAATGCCGCGCGCCGGTTCTGGCGCGGTCATCAGCCAGCTGGCGTCGGCCCTGTTTGCGTTGCTGATCCGGGCCTGGATGGACCAGGCGCCGACGGTGCCCGGCCTGTTCGCGTTGCTGGCCGGGCGCCGCCTGCAGGCGGCCCTGCACGGCATGCTGGCGCAGCCTGAGCGGGCGTGGGATCTGGCACAACTGGCGGCGCTGTGCTACGTGTCGCGCGCCACGTTCGCGCGCCTGTTCAAGCAGACGGCCGGCGCCACCCCGGCCGAGGTGCTGGCCCGGCTGCGTATGGCGCAGGCGGCGCGGCTGCTGGACCAGGGCCAACAGGTGACCGGCAGTATCGCCGAAATGGTTGGCTACCAGTCCGAGGCCGCCTTCAACCGCGCCTTCAAGCGCCACTATGGCGTCGGCCCCGGCGCGTGGCGCAAGCGCGCGCAGGCCGCCATCGCGAGCTGATGCGGCTTGGGCGGCAGCGGATATGGACGTCCAATTGCCCGTTCCGGCCCCATTCCTGCCTTGCCTCAAAAATATGCGCGTTCTCTGCCGCGTAGCGGTTGACGCGCGTTCGCAAGCCATCCTATAGTGACGGGATGATTTCAGAATTCCAAGAACTTTCCGACAAGATCGACCAGTTGGCCGCGATGACCCTGGCCCTGCGCCGCGAGAACGCCCAGTTGCGTCAAGCTAATGCGGCGCTGGTGGTGGAGAACATCGGTTACCAGAAACGCCTGAGCGAAGCGCACAGCCGCGTCTCGGCCCTGCTCGAACAGATCCCCGCGCTCGACGGTGAGGGGGACGCGGAAGCGCATGCCAACGTCGATGCCCGCGCCGATGGCGCCCTGCCTGACCAGGAGCAGACCCAATGAAGCAGCTGGACGTCACCATCATGGGCCAGTCCTACCGCCTGATGTGCAAGGCGGACGAGGAACGCGCGTTGCGCGAGGCGGCCGCTTTCCTTGACAAGAAGATGTGCGCCATCCGCGACGCGGGCAAAGTCAAGGGCAACGACCGCATCGCCGTGATGGCGGCGCTGGGCGTGGCGGCCGAATTCCTGTCCGTGAAAGCGCCGCAGGGACCGTTGTCGGACTTGTCTATACTGGAAGTGCAGCAGAAGATCGCGGCCATGAATCAGGTCCTCGATAGCGCCTTGACGCCACAGGAGGCGCTGTTTTAGTTTGCGAAACGCCTTCCCAAAAACGGGCTAAAGAGAGTAAACTCCGTGTCACCCCTGCAGTGTTCGCGATTGCCATATATTCCTTGAACCATTTATGTGCATCGGTTGCGGGAATTTGTTTGGTGGGCGTGAGCGTCGCTAGTCCGACGAACCCGAAATTGAACTAACTGTGACCACCTTGAACCATCAGGTTCGGGATGCCGGCATAACGGCACAGGCGGGGCTTCATTCCAAAAAAGCGGTTGCAAGCATGTTGAATGCGCAGCCGCTTTTTTACGTCCGTACGTTTTGAGAGGCGGTGCCCGATGCAATACTGGTTGATGAAATCCGAACCGGACGAAGTCAGTATCGACGACGTGCTGGCCGCGCCCGCGCACACGGTGGCGTGGTTCGGCGTGCGCAACTACCAGGCGCGCAACTTCATGCGCGACGCCATGCGCCCCGGCGACGGCGTGCTGTTCTACCATTCGAGCTGCCCACAGCCGGGCATCGCCGGCCTGGCCGAAGTGGTGGGCACGCCGTATCCGGACGCCACCCAGTTTGACCCGCACAGCAAATACCACGACCCCAAGGCCACGCCGGAACAGCCGCGCTGGATTTCCATCGACGTGCGCGCGACGAAGAAGACGCGCTTGCTGCCGCTGGCCGAATTGCGCGCCATCCCCGCGCTGGAGGACATGGTGCTGCTGCAAAAGGGCAGCCGGCTGTCCATCACGCCCGTCACCAAGGGCCAGTGGAACACCATCGTCAAGCTGCTGGACAAGGACGCCTGATGGACTGGACCCTGATCGCGGCCTTGCTGGCCATGGGCGCCTTTGGCGGCTTTTGCGCCGGCCTGCTGGGCATAGGCGGTGGCATGATCCTGGTGCCGTTCATCACCATGGTCTTCAGCGCCAAGGGCTTTCCGCCCGAGGTGATCGTGCACATGGCGATCGCCACCTCGTTAGGCACCATACTGTTTACATCGTTATCGTCGGTGCGCGCGCATCACCTGCACGGGGCCGTGCGCTGGCCCATCGTGGCCTTGCTGGCGCCGGGTATCCTGGTTGGTTCGTGGGTGGGGCCGTGGATAGGCAAGCAGCTGCCGGCGCCCACGCTGGCGCTGGTGTTTGCCATCTTCATTTCGTTCTCGGCCACGCAGATGCTGTTGAACCGCAAGCCGGCGGCCGGCCGCGAGCTGCCCGGCAGCGCGGGCATGTTCGCGGCCGGTGGCGTGATCGGCGTGCTGGCCGGCCTGCTGGGCGCGGGCGGCGGCTTCATCTCCGTGCCGTTCATGAGCTGGTGTAATGTGAAGATCCACAACGCCGTGGCCACCAGCGCCGCGCTGGGTTTCCCCATCGCGCTGGCGGGCACGCTGTCGAACATTTATTTCGGCTGGAATGTGGCGGGACTGCCCCAGTATTCGCTGGGCTTCATCTACCTGCCAGCGCTGGCCGTGATCGTGACGTCCAGCGTGCTGCTGGCGCCGGTCGGTGCGCGCACGGCGCACCGTTTGCCGGTGCAGTCGCTCAAGAAGATGTTCGCGGTGGTGCTGTATTGCCTGGCCGCTTACATGCTGTGGAAGGGACTGCGCTGATCCGTCAGGCGGCCTTGGTGGCGGGCGTCACGCCCATCACCACGTTGCGCTTGTAGGACCACACCAGCAGGATGATGGCGCCGATGATCATCGGCAGCGACAGCATCTGGCCCGACGTGATGGGCACACCGCCCCAGTTCACTTCCCAGTCCGGCGTGCGGAAGTATTCGGTGAAAAAGCGCGCGCAGCCATACAGCAGCGTGTACATGGCGCCCACGGCCAGCCGTGGCCGCGGCTTGCGCGCGTACAGCCACAGGATGACGAACACGAGGATGCCGTCGATCAGCATCTGGTACAGCGGCGACGGATGGCGCAAGCCTTGCAGGAACACGGGGTTGGGCGTCAGCGGGTAGCTGGTGTCCGGCCACAGCATGGCCCATGGCAGCGACGGGTCGCTGACCACGCGGCCCGGCAGTTCGGCGTTGATGAAGTTGCCCAGGCGTCCGGCCGCATACCCAAGCGGCACCATCGGCGCGATGAAGTCGTACACGTCCAGCAGGTTGCGGCCGGCCTTGCGCGACCACAGCCACATGGCCACCATCACGCCGAGGAAGCCGCCGTGGAACGACATGCCGCCGTGCCACACCTCGACGATCTCGATCGGGTTGGCGAAGAAGAAGGCGGGCCGGTAGAACAGCACTTCACCGAGGCGGCCGCCCAGCACCACGCCCAGCATGCCATAGAACAGCATGTCGTCCAGGTCCTCGTTCTTCCAGCCCAGCGCCGCGATGTGCGGCTGCTTGATGCGCACCCGGCCCAGGCCGATGAACATGGCGAAGGCCAGCACGTACATCAGGCCGTACCAGTGGACGGCGATCGGCCCCAGGTGAACGGCGACCGGATCGGGCATAGGGTGTATCAGCATGGTGTGTTCTTTCGTAGTAAATCCAAAAAGCCTTGCAGCACGGGCGTCACGTGGTCGCGGCGCCAGGCCAGTCCCGTTTCGACCAGCGGCGTGGGGTCGCGCAGCGAGCGGTATTCTACCCCGGGGCGCATCAGGTTAGACACCGATTGCGGCACCAGTGCCAGGCCCATGCCGGCCGACACGAGGCTGACGATGGTTTGCATCTGGATCGCCTGCTGGCCGATCTCGGGCGTGATGCCGGCCGCGCCGAACACGGCCAGCACGGCGTCGTACAGCGCCGGCGCGATGGCGCGCGGGAAGATGATGAGCGGTAGCGGCGGCAGGTCGGCCAGCGCCACCGGGCCCGCTGCCTTGAGCGCATCCAGCCCGGCCGGCGCGGCCAGGATCAGCGGCTCGTTCAGCACGGGCAGGTAATCGAGTTCGGCGCGGCTCTTGTCGGGCAGGGGCGGGATCAAGAGGCCGGCGTCGATGCGCGCGTGCAGCAGGTCGTCCAGTTGCAGGTCGGAGGTCGCTTCCTGCAGGTTGATCTGCACTTGCGGATAGGCGGCCCGGTAGGCGCGCAGGAACGGCGGCAGCACGCTGTAGTCGGCCGACGAGACGAAGGCCAGCGACAGCCGTCCCACCTCGCCGGCGGCGGCGCGCTGCACCAGTTGCGGTAATTCCTGGGCCTGGCCCAGCATGCGGCGCGCCTCGGGCAGCAGGGCGGCGCCGGCCGCCGTCAGGGTCACGCCGCGCCGGTTGCGCTCGAACAGCGGCGCACCCAGCAATTCCTCCAGCGCCTGGATGGTTTGCGACAGCGGCGGCTGGGTCATGTGCAGGCGCAGCGCCGCCTTGCCGAAGTGCAGTTCCTCGGCCACGGTGACGAAATAGCGCAGTTGCCGCAATTCCAGGTTCATTGATATGCGTTTCTAAGTATTTCGAATGGTTCGATATGTTTTACGACTCACAGACAGGCAAATCATATATTTGACAGGCCCACCGGCGCAAGGCACCCTGATGGTATTACGCTGGGCTTAGATAGCCCTTAGCTTTCACTCTGGAGACATCGATCATGCCGCAATACCGCTCACGCACCACCACCCACGGACGCAACATGGCAGGCGCACGCGCCCTGTGGCGCGCCACGGGCATGAAGGATGGCGACTTCGACAAGCCCATCGTGGCCGTCGTCAACTCCTTCACCCAGTTCGTGCCCGGCCACGTGCACCTGAAGGACCTGGGCCAGCTGGTGGCGCGCGAGATCGAAGCGGCCGGCGGCGTGGCCAAGGAATTCAACACCATCGCCGTGGACGACGGCATCGCCATGGGCCACGGCGGCATGCTGTACTCGCTGCCCTCGCGCGACCTGATCGCCGACTCGGTCGAATACATGGTCAACGCCCACTGCGCCGACGCCATGGTGTGCATCTCCAACTGCGACAAGATCACCCCCGGCATGCTGATGGCCGCCATGCGCCTGAACATCCCCGTGGTGTTCGTGTCCGGCGGCCCGATGGAAGCGGGCAAGGTGCTGAAGGTGGTGGACGGCGCGCAGAAAGTCATCAAGCTGGACCTGGTGGACGCCATGATCAAGGCCGGCGACAACAGCGTCAGCGACGCCGACGTGGCCGAGATCGAACGGTCCGCCTGCCCCACCTGCGGCTCGTGCTCCGGCATGTTCACGGCCAACTCGATGAACTGCCTGACCGAGGCGCTGGGCCTGTCCCTGCCCGGCAACGGCACCATCGTCGCCACCCACGGCGACCGCAAGGAATTGTTCCTGCGTGCCGGCCGCCTGATCGTTGATCTGGCCAAGCGCTACTACGAGCAGGATGACGCCAGCGTGCTGCCGCGCTCCATCGCCACCAAGGCCGCGTTTGAAAACGCGATGGCGCTGGACGTCTCCATGGGCGGCTCGACCAACACCGTGCTGCACCTGCTGGCCGCCGCGCACGAAGCGGGCGTGGCGTTTGACATGGCCGACATCGACCGCATCTCGCGCAAGGTACCCTGCCTGTGCAAGGTGGCGCCGATGACGGACAAGTTCCACATCGAGGATGTGCACCGCGCCGGCGGCATCGTCGCGATTCTGGGTGAGCTGGCCCGCGCCGGCCTGCTCGACACCTCGCTGCCCACCATCCACGCGCCGACCATGGGCGAGTCCATCGCCCGCAACGACATCAAGGTCAGCGACGACCCGGCCGTGCAGCAGCTGTTCCGCGCCGCGCCCGGCGGCGTGCCGACCCAGGTGGCGTTCTCGCAATCGGAGCGTTATGCATCGCTGGACACGGACCGCGCCACCGGCTGCATCCGCGACAAGGCCCACGCCTACTCGCAGGACGGCGGCCTGGCCGTGTTGTACGGTAACCTGGCCGAAAACGGCTGCATCGTGAAGACAGCCGGCGTGGACGAAAGCATTCTGACATTCAGCGGCAAGGCGCGCGTGTTCGAAAGCCAGGACGCGGCCGTGGAAGGCATCCTGGGCGACACCGTGCACGAAGGCGACGTCGTCATCATCCGCTACGAAGGGCCGAAGGGCGGCCCCGGCATGCAGGAAATGCTGTACCCGACTTCGTACATCAAGTCCAAGGGCCTGGGCAAGGCCTGCGCGCTGCTGACGGACGGCCGCTTCTCGGGTGGCTCGTCGGGTCTGGTGATCGGCCACGCCTCGCCGGAAGCGGCCGAAGGCGGCGCCATTGGCCTGGTGGAGGAGGGCGACATGATCGACATCGACATCCCGAACCGCAAGATCAGCCTGCGCATCAGCGACGCCGACCTGGCCGCGCGCCGCGCCGCCATGGAAGCCAAGGGTGACCAGGCCTGGCAGCCCGTGAACCGCGACCGCTACGTGTCGCAGGCGCTGCAAGCGTACGCCGCGCTGACCACGTCCGCCGACCGCGGCGCCGTGCGCGACCTGAGCCAGCTCAAGCGCTAAGCATCAGCCGGAGTCGTAACCCCAAGCAAAATCGGGGACGTAACACGGTTTTCCCAGGCGGGAAAACCGTGTTACGTCCCCGATTTTGCTTCTTGGCGAAAAACCACAAGAAATCCCACGGGCGACCGCCTATCATGGCAGCGTCCCGATAGTGGGGCAGTGCTTATTTCGACAATACTTGTCCGCACGAGCGGGCAGCCAAGGAGACATGCAATGCGTAACTACCAGCAGTTCTACATCGATGGTGCATGGGTCGATCCGGTCGACGGCGGCCAGCCGTGCGACGTGATCAATCCGGCGACCGAGGCAGTGGCCGGCAGCATCCGCCTGGGCGGCGCGGCCGACGTGGAGCGCGCCGTGCAGGCCGCGCACCGCGCCTTCGCCACCTTCTCGCGCACCACGCTGGCCGAACGCAAGCAGTTGTTGGCCAATATCACCGCCATCTATCAACGGCGCCTGGGCGACATGGCGGCCGCCATCAGCGAGGAAATGGGCGCACCCATGCAGCAGCTGGCGCTGACCATGCAGGCGCCGATCGGCCTGTGGCATTTGCAGACCACGCTGGCGGCGGCCGACCAGTTCCCGTTCGAGCGCCAGCAGGGCAGCACCTTGCTGGTCAAGGAGCCGGTCGGCGTGTGCGCCCTCATCACGCCGTGGAACTGGCCCATGAACCAGGTCGTGTGCAAGGTCGCACCGGCCTTGCTGGCTGGCTGTACCATGGTGTTGAAGCCGAGCGAACTGGCGCCGTTCTCGGCCCAGGTGTTCGCCGAGATCATGCACGAGGCCGGCGTGCCGGCCGGCGTGTTCAATATGGTCCACGGCGATGGCGCGGAGATCGGACCCGTGATGTCGTCCCATCCGCTGGTGGACATGGTGTCGCTCACCGGTTCCACCCGCGCCGGCGCGTCGGTGGCGAAGAACGCGGCCGATACGGTCAAGGTGGTGTCGCTGGAGCTGGGCGGCAAGTCGGCCAATATCATCCTGGACGATGCGCCGCTGGAGCAGGCCGTCACGGCCGGCGTGCTGGGCATGATGCTCAACACGGGCCAGAGCTGCAATGCGCCGTCGCGCATGCTGGTGCCGGCCGCCAAGCTGGAACAGGCTGAACGGATCGCGGCCGCCGCCGTGCGCCAACTGGTGGTGGGCGACCCGCAGGACCCGGCCACCACCACCGGCCCCATCGCCAACCGCCGCCAGTACCAGCGCGTGCAGGCCATGATAGACCAGGGCCTGAGCGACGGCGCGACGCTGGTCGCTGGCGGCTGTGGCCGGCCGGCGGGGCTGGAGCGCGGCTACTTCGCGCAGCCCACCATTTTCAGCCGCGCCAATAACAACATGCGTATCGCCCGCGAGGAGATTTTCGGACCGGTGCTGACCATGATCCCTTACGATAGCGAGGAGGAGGCAATCGCGATCGCCAACGATACCGTCTATGGCTTGTCCGGCTATGTCTGGGGCGGCACCGTCGAGCGCGCGCGTGAGGTCGCCAAGCGCCTGCGCACGGGCATGGTGCACCTGAATGGCGCCAACCTCGATCCCGCGGCGCCGTTCGGCGGCTACAAACAATCGGGCGTGGGACGGGAATGGGGCGTGGCCGGTATCGAGGAATTCCTGGAAAGCAAGGCGATCATGGGCAGTACCGCCTGAGGCCGGCGCGCCCACTGACCGCGCAGGCTATTTCTTCTTCTTGTCGAAGCTTTGCTTGACGCGGTCCTTGCGGCGCTGTTCGTCCACGTTGTGGGCCTTGCGCTTGTCCAGGCCCAGCATCGGTTCCAGGAATTCGAACCAGATGAAGGCGAATACCATCAACCCCACGATCCACCACCAGGACAGTTGGGCGAAACGCCAGACTTCGAAATAACGCAGTCCGACCAGGGCGACGATGAGCAATATCAGTGGCATGGCAACTCCTTGTATTACATCATCTTACAAAGAAATGGCCTTAACTGGGGGCAATTTTCGTTCGCGCGTCAACGGTTGTTGAACGGACTGCGTTGTATTCTCGTTCGCTGCCGTGCGCTGGCGCAAAACACGGTAGAATTGCCGCTGGTTTTACTATGGAGATGACGATGAAACGCACTTTGATGATGGTTGGTATGGTTGTGTCGGCTTTCGCTTCGCAAGCTGCGATGGCGGATGCAGGTCTGGATTTGGCCAAGTCGAAAAACTGCCTGGCTTGCCACGCAGTGAGCACCAAGCTGGTGGGCCCGGCTTACAAGGATGTCGCCGCGAAATACGCTGGCCAGAAGGATGCTGAAGGCAAGCTGGTGCAGAAAGTCTTGAAGGGCGGTTCGGGCACCTGGGGCGCGATCCCGATGCCAGCTAATCCACAGGTGAGCGAGGCGGAAGCCCACACCCTGGTGAAGTGGGTGCTGGCGCAGAAATAATCTGCCCGGATCCAAAAACGAACGCGCCGGTGACGGCGCGTTTTTTTTCGTCTCTGCCCCAGGCGTGGCCGGGCGGATGGCCCGGCCGTAGTGGGTGCTTACTTGACCACTTCCATCTTGGTCTTCTTGCCGCCCTTGTAGGTGAACAGGGTCAGCGCGCCATCCTTGATGTCGCCTTTCGGATCAAACGTGATCAGGCCCGTCACGCCCTGGTACTTGACCTTGGCCAGGTAAGGCAGGTACTTGGCCGGCTCGGCCGACTTGGCGTCCTGCATCGCGGTGGCCATGGTCATCACGGCGTCGTACACATACGGTGCGTACAGTTGCACGTCCATGTTGAACTTCTGCTTGTAGCGCGCGCGGAAGTCGTCCATGCCTTTCTGCTGGTCGGCCGTCACGCCGCCCGCTTCGGCGCAGGTGACCTGGCCTTCGCCGATGCCGTCGCCAGCCAGGCGCGGCAGCGCTTCCGTGCAGACGCCGTCGCCGGCCATGAACTTGGCCTTGATGCCCAGCGCCTTCATCTGGCGCAGCATGGGGCCGCCCACGGAATCCATGCCGCCGAAGAACACCAGGTCCGGGTTCTTGGCCTTGATGCTGGTCAGGATGGCGTTGAAGTCGGTGGCGTTGGCGTTGGTGAATTCCTTGCCGACGATTTGCACGCCAGGCAGCGCCTTCTTGGCGCCCTTGACGAATTCCTCGGCCACGCCCTGGCCGTAGGCCGTGCGGTCATCGATGATGGCGATCTTCTTGGCATTCAGTTTCTGCACCGCGTAGGCGCCCAACGTGCCGCCGAGCTTGTTGTCGTTGGCGACCACGCGGAAGGCCGTGTTGAAGTTCTGCCTGGTGTACTGCGGCGTGGTGGCGGCCGGCGAAATCTGCGGGATGCCGGCGTCGAAGTAGATCTTGGAGGCGGGCACGGTGGTGCCCGAGTTCAGGTGGCCGATCACGCCGTTGACCTTGGCATCGACCAGCTTCTGCGCCACGGCCGTGCCCTGTTTCGGATCGGCGCCGTCATCTTCGGGAACCAGCACCCATTTGACGGCTTTGCCGTTGATCTTCGCGCCCTTGGCGTTCAGGTCGTCGATCGCCATCTTGGCCGCGTTCTCGTTGTCCTTGCCCAGGTGGGCGGAGGCGCCCGACACGGGGCCCACATGGCCGATCTTGACCACTTCTTGCGCGCCGGCGCTGCCTGCGAATGCGAGGGCGATGGCGAGAGGAATGAACTTAGTCTTCAACAGCATAAACATTCTCCAATGAATAGGTCACGGCGCCGCAGTGAGGCCGGTCGGAAATTTGTACAAGGGCAAAAGGTACAACAAATTATCCCGTTAGCAAAGGATGATTTGTTACGGTGCGCTGTTCGCCGTTATTTGCGGGCCTGCAGGTGGGTCAATTCCTGGCTCACGGCGCGGGCCACGATTTTTTCTATCGTGTCCTGCAGGCCGCCGCGGATTTCGCTGGTCAGGTCGCGCAGGGCGTGGCTCAGCACCTCGGCCATGCTGTCCTTGATGCGTTGCTCGAGCACGAAATCGACCCGGCTTTGCAGTTGCTGCACGATGCGGGTGGCCAGGCGCCTTTCCAGTACGTCCCACTCCTGTTCGCTCCAGCCGGCCAGCGCCTGCGCTTCGAGCTGGGCGCCCAGCTCGGCAGGCGGCATGGCCGCGTTGTTGGCGGCCGGCGCCGGATCGTCGCGCAACACTTCGGTCAGGACGGGAATGCTGGCGTCAAATGGTTGGGCTGGAGTCATGACTTGTTGGCGACGAAGTGGGTGAGGGGATGGTTTTGCTGCTTGTAGGCTACGTAGCGCTGGCGGCCGGCGGCCGCGTCGGCCTCATCGGCGGACACCACTTCGATTACGCGCTGGAAGCTGTCCACCCCGGCCGGCATGCGGCGCGACAGGTTCACCAGCAGCTCGCGGTGCGGCAGCTCGGCGCCGTCGCTGTCGGCCAGGATGATGGGGGTGGCGGCTGCCAGCGCATCGCCAGCGGGCACGTGCGGCAGGAAGTCGGTGGCGGAAAATGTCCACATCATGCCATCAAGTTCGGCCAGCTGCGCCTCATCGTCCAGCATCAGCACGATGCGGTTGCCGGCCGCGTAAGCCTTGCGGGCCAGCCGGCAGGCGTAGGCGAGCTTGTCGGGCACGTTGGTGTGGAAGTCGATGCGGGTCATAAGTCGATGGTAGGGAAGCTGGAACCGGATTGTAAAGGTCCCATGCTAAAACTGAAAATCGGGTGTTGCATTGAGCGGCGGCAATTTCTTCAGCCTTGCCGCCTCGTCGGCGGCCGCCTTGGCTGCTGCGGCCGCCTGTTCCTCGGCGCTGGGCTGGGGCGGGGGCGCGGCGGGTGTGGGCGCCGCCTGCCGGAAATCGGGCGGCAGCATATTCTGGGTGGGGTAGCCCGCGTCGCTGAGCAATACATCCCAGCTGTTTTGTTCAAACCCGATTTGCCGGGTGCGGCCCACCAGCAGCAGGGGCAACTGGCCGTTGCCGCCCGCCTGGTTCAACGCAGCCCGGTCTTCCGGCGTGTTGACGGTCTTTTCCTTGTAGGGAATGCCGCGCGCCTGCAACATGGCGCGGGCCTGGTCGCAGATGTCGCACGGGCTGGTGCTGTACAGGGTGACAGGCCGGTAGCGCGCCGCCTCGGCCAGTTGCGGCGGCAGTTCCGCCTGCGGGCCGGCGGCGAAGGACTTGATTTCCACCTTGGTGCGGGCCGGCGCATCGGGCGGCGGTGGCGCGTCGCTGTAGTGGGTGACGCCGTTGCCGTCCACCCATTTGTACATTTGCGCGGCGGCCGGGCCGGCGCACAGCAGCAGTGACACGGCCACTGCGCCGGCCAGCGGCAGGGCCAGTCGGGAGGCCAGCGGCGTGGCCGGTGTACGTGTCATGATGCGCTCCCGTTCAGTGTTGGGTAGTCAGGCCGCCATGCCGCTGTGGCGCAGCAGCGCGTCGATGCTGGGCTCGCGGCCACGGAAGGCCGTGAACGATTCCAGCGCCGGACGCGAGCCGCCCACGGCCAGGATCTCTTGCTGGAAGCGCTTGCCCGTCTCGGAGGTCAGGTCGGCGCCGCCCAGCGCCTTGGCTTCCTCGAAGGCGGCGTAGGCGTCGGCCGACAGCACTTCGGCCCACTTGTAGCTGTAGTAGCCGGCCGCGTAGCCACCGGCGAAAATGTGGCCGAACGCATTCTGGAAGCGGTTGAACGCGGGCGGGATGATGACGGCGAACTGGCGGCGCACGTCGTCGATCAGCTGCTGCACGGTTTGCGTGCCGTTCGGGTCATAATCGAAGTGCAGGTGCATGTCGAGCAGCGAGAATTCCACCTGGCGCAGCGTCTGCAGGCCGGACTGGAAGTTCTTGGCAGCCAGCATCTTGTCGTACAGCGCGCGCGGCAGCGGTTCGCCCGTTTGCACGTGGGCCGTCATGTGCTCGAGCACTTCCCATTCCCAGCAGAAGTTCTCCATGAACTGCGACGGCAGTTCCACCGCGTCCCACTCCACGCCGGAGATGCCGGACACGCCGATCTCGTCCACCAGCGTCAGCATGTGGTGCAGGCCGTGGCCGAACTCGTGGAACAGCGTGATCACTTCATCGTGCGTGAACAGCGATGGCTGCACCTTGCCGTCCACCACGGCCGGCTCCGTGAAGTTGCAGGTCAGGTAGGCCACCGGCGTCTGCACGGCGCCGCCGCTGTCGATGCGGCGGCCGCGCGCGTCGTCCATCCACGCGCCGCCGCTCTTGCCGGCGCGCGCGTACAGGTCGAGGTAGAACTGGCCCACCAGCTTGCCATGGCGCTCGATGCGGAAGAAGCGCACGTCCTTGTGCCAGGTGGTGGCCGTGTCCGGCAGGATGGTGACGGTGAACAGGTTCTGCACCAGGCGGAACAGGCCGTCGATCACTTTATGTTCGGGGAAGTACTGCTTCACTTCCTGGGCCGAGAACGCATAGCGGCGCTCCTGCAGTTTTTCCGATGCGTACGGCAAGTCCCAGGCGGCCAGCTCGGCCAGGCCCAGTTCATCCCTGGCGAACTGGCGCAATTCGGCCAGGTCCTGTTCCGCGAATGGACGGGCGCGCCTGGCCAGGTCTTCCAGGAAGGCGATCACCTGTTCCGGGCTTTGCGCCATCTTCGGCACCAGCGACACTTCCGCGAAGTTGCGGTAGCCCAGCAGCTTGGCTTCCTCGTCGCGCAGCTTGAGCAGGGTGACGATGTTGGCCGTGTTGTCCCACTTCTCGCGCTCGCTGAACATGGTGCCTTCGGCCGAGGCCTTGGTGGCGTTGGCGCGGTACACGGTTTCGCGCAGTGCGCGTTGGTCCGCGAATTGCAGGATCGGGAAGTAGGACGGGAAGTGCAGCGAGAACTGGTAGCCGGCCTTGCCGTCCTTTTCGGCGGCGGCGCGGGCGGCCCGCTTGACGTCGTCGGGTACGCCGGACAGCTCGGCTTCGTCGGCCACCAGCAGCTTGTAGTCGTTGGTGGCGTCGAGCACGTTTTCGGAGAAGCGGGTGGAGACGGCCGCGTGTTCTTCCTGGATGGCGGCGAAGCGTTCCTTCTTGTCGGCGGGCAGTTCGGCGCCGCCCATGCGGAAGTCGCGCACGGCGTTGTCGATGATGCGCTGGCGGGCCGGCGCCAGCGCGGCGAATTCGGCGCTGGCGCGCAGCGCCTTGTATTTGCCGAACAAGGCTTCGTTCTGGGCCAGCGCGGTCCAGAATTCCGTCACCTTGGGCTGGTTCTCGTTGTAGGTGGCGCGCAGCTCGGGCGTATCGACCACGTTGTTCAGGTGGCTGACGATGCCCCACGCGCGGCCCAGCAGTTCGGTGGCGTTCTCCAGCGGCGCCACGAAGCTGTCCCAGCTCACGGCGCCCGTGTCCGCCTCCAGTTGGGCCACCACGGCACGGCTGCGTTCGAGCAGGGTGGCGATGGCGGGCGTGACGTGCTCGGGCTTGATCGCGTCGAAGCGGGGCAGGCCGCTGAAGTCCAGCAGGGGATTGAGGGCGTCGGTAGTCATGTCGGTTCCTGGGTGTGCGTTCGGCGTTGTCCCCGCGTCTGTCGGGGCTCCATGCCCAGCGCGCCTCGCAAGAGGCAGGCTGGGTATGGATTCCCGCCAGCGCCTGCACTGGCGGGAAAATTTCATTACATGCGCTCGGCCGCTTCCACCGTGTTCATCAGCAGCATGGTGATGGTCATCGGTCCCACGCCGCCGGGCACGGGCGTGATGTGCGAGGCCACTTCCTTGACGCCGGCGAAATCGACGTCGCCGCACAGCTTGCCCGCGTCGTCGCGGTTCATGCCGACGTCGATCACGATGGCGCCCGGCTTGACCATGTCAGCCGTCAGCGTGTTGCGGCGGCCCACGGCGGCCACCACCACGTCGGCCTGGCGCGTGTGCACGCCCAGGTCCGCCGTCGCGCTGTGGCAGATGGTGACGGTGGCGTTGGCCTGCAAGAGCAGCAGGCCCATCGGCTTGCCGACCGTGTTGCTGCGGCCGATCACGACGGCGTGCTTGCCGCGCAGGTCGACGCCGGTCGATTCGATCAGCTTCATGCAGCCGTACGGGGTGCAGGGGCGGAAGCCTGCCAGGCCCGTCATCAGTTCGCCGGCGCTGAGCACCGAGTAGCCATCCACGTCCTTGGTGGTGGAGATGGCTTCGATCACCTTGTGCGGGTTGATGTGCTTGGGCAGCGGCATTTGCACCAGGATGCCGTGGATGGCCGGGTCGGCGTTGAGCTTGGCGATGCGGGCCAGCAGGGCGGCCTCGGACAGGTCGGCCTCGTATTTTTCCAGCACCGAGTGGAAGCCCACGTCGCCGCAAGCCTTGACCTTGTTGCGCACGTAGACCTGGCTGGCCGGGTCTTCGCCGACCAGGATCACGGCCAGGCCGGGCTGCTTGCCCTTGGCGGTCAGCGCGGCGGCGCGCGCGGCGATTTCACCACGCAGTTTTTGGGAGAGGGCGATTCCGTCGATCAGTTGTGCAGGCATGATTTTGGCAATGGGAGGGAAAAACACGATTATAAAGCCGAGCGGGGGTGGGCGACGAGTCTCGCAGGCCGCAGGGCGGCGAACTGCACTTCCCCGTTCGCGTTCATCGGCAACTTATCGAGGCGGTCCTTGCGGACGATCAGCTGGATCGGCGGCAGCATGAAAACGTCACTAAGGTAGGCCTGCCTGAGGCGTTGCGGCGTATGCAAGGCGCTCGTCTGGCAGGCCTCGGTGCCGGCATCAATGGCAGTCCAGATGCGGCTGGTGTTGGCGACCCAGAATCGATGGTCCATCTTCTCTGGCCAGGCCGCGATGACACCGCGTAGCACCAGATCCACCGCGCCGTTGCCAGGTTCGCCATGCTCCGGGCTGGCGTAGGGCGGCAAGTCGGTCAGCCACCAACTCATGCTCTCCGCCGCCGCACTGTTGCATAGCAGGCCCAACACCAGACGACACACCAGCGCTGTTTGACGGCTTGGAGTTCTCATGAGAAAACATCAGTGTGAGCGGGTGAAAGATCGTCCTGTATAGTAATGCGAGAAAGCGGGCTGGGGCGAGTTTGCGCCCGTCCTGATGGTGATGCCAGGCAACCTTTCTCAGCCTGCCTCGTGCGCAGCGCCCGCCAGCGCGCGCAGCCGCGCCACCCCGACCGGCTCCTGTTGCAACAGTGGCACCACCGCATACCGTTTGGCGTGCCGCTTGGCCACCGCCTCGATTTCCCGCAGTTCGTTGTGGGCGCGTTGGCGCAGCAGCGTCGAGGTGGGGCGCGTGGCCGCCACGCTGCTGTTGATGACCCATGCCCACGGCTCGATGCCCGCGCGGCGCAGATCCGATTGCAGGTTGGCCGCTTCCAGCACCGGGGTGGTTTCCGCCAGGGTGACAAGCAATACCTTGGTCTGGTGCGCATCCTGCAGTTGCATCATCGGGGTGGTGTAGTGCAGGCCCGTGCCGCCCATCTGGCGGGCCACTTCGCGGTGATAGGCGCCGGTCGCGTCCAGCAGCAACAGCGTGTGCCCCGTGGGGGCCGTGTCCATCACGACGAACTGCCTGCCCGCCTCCCGGATGACGCGGGAAAACGCCTGGAACACGGCGATTTCTTCCGTGCATGGCGAGCGCAAATCTTCTTCCAGCAGCGCCCGCCCTTCGGCGTCCAGTTGCGCGCCCCGGGTATCGAGCACGTGCTGGCGGTAGCGTGCCGTTTCCGCGTGCGGGTCGATGCGGCTGACCGTCAGGTTGGGCAGCGTCCCTTCCAGTGTTTCCACCAGGTGAGCGGCGGGGTCGGAGGTCGTCAGGTGCACGGCCAGGCCGCGGTGGGCCAGTTCCACGGCCACGGCGGCCGCCAGCGTGGTCTTGCCGACGCCGCCTTTACCCATGAGCATGACCAGGCCGTGCCCGTCCACGGCGATGTCGTCGACCAGCGCCGCCAGGCTGGGCGCGTCCAGCCGGTCGGGCAATTCGACGGGGCCCGCGGCGCGTGGACCGGCGCCATGGGCCAGCAAGTGGCGCAAGGCTTCCAGCCCGACCAGGTCGTATGGTTTCAGGGCGATCTGATCACGCGGCAAGGACTTGAGCACGTCCGGCATGGCGGCCAGCGCCGCCTGTTCGCGCTGGCAGATGGCGGCCGCCAGCCCATCGTGTTCCGCCTCGTTCGATGGCAGCACGCCATTGATGACGAGGTATTGTTGTGTCAGCCCGATAGCGGCCAGCTCCTCATGGGTGCGCGCCACTTCCCGCAAGGTGGCATGTTGCGCGCGCGCGACCAGCACCAGGCGGGTACGTTGCGGATCGGCCAGCGCGTCAACGGCGGCCTTGTACTGGGCACGCTGCTTGTCCAGCCCGGCCAACGGACCGAGGCACGATGCGTCGCCTTTGCCTTCCTCCAGAAAGCCGCTCCATGCACCGGGCAGCTGGAGCAGGCGGATGGTGTGGCCAGTGGGGGCGGTGTCGAAAATGATGTGCTCATAATCGGCCGTCAGGGCCGAGTCGGTCAGCAACGCCGTGAATTCATCGAAGGCGGCGATTTCCGTGGTGCAGGCGCCCGATAGCTGTTCCTCGATGCCTTTGACTACACTCTCGGGCAACACACCGCGCACCGGGCCGACGATGCGGTCGCGATAGGCCTGGGCGGCCGCCTGCGGGTCGATCTCGATGGCCCACAGCCTGGGTACGGCGGGGATCGCCTTGATCTGGTTGCCGATGGTTTGCCCGAATACCTGCCCCACGTTCGACGCGGGGTCCGTACTCACCAGCAGCACGCGCTTGCCGGCGGCGGCCAGTTGCACGACCGTGGCGCAGGCGATGGAGGTCTTGCCGACGCCGCCTTTGCCGGTGAAAAACAGATGGCGGGGAGCTTGATCGAGAAAGTGCATGGGGGCCCCTCCGTTCAGCAGCAGCGGCCGCCGGAGCAGCGGCCGCCTTGCGCCGGCGGCGCGCCAGCGGCGGCGATGCCGGCCCAGCGGCCCAGTTCGGCCCGGCTGGGGTAGCGGCCAGCCAGCGCCACTTCACCATCGACCAGGATCAAGGGCAGCGCGTCGGCGCCGGAGCGCTCCAGGAACGCCTTGACGGTCGGGTTCTGCGCGAATGCCAGCGGTTGCTGCGCCAGGTTGAAGCGCTCAAGCTGCGCGCCGTTCGCCTTGGCCCAGTCCGCGTCGGCGGCGAAGCCCACCAGCGCCTGGTCGACGTCCACGCCGCACACGCCGCTGCTGCAGCACAGCGCGGGGTCGAAAATCTGTATGGTTGCCATGGTTGATCCTTTCAAGGTCGTGCGTTTGAATATGTCTGGCCATCAATGAGCCGATGCAATCCCATTCCCGTTTGAGCTTAGCTTCTTCTCGCTGCGATTCATATAGCGGCAACGCAAGGAAGGGTTCAATGCGCGCGCAGCATGCGATAAGCGGCCATGCATGCGCTCGCTGCTATAGCACCTTAATCCTGACTGTCAAGTCTTTTTGAGAAAATCCCCCAGCTTTCGCACGCCGCCTTTAGTGGCGCGCTTTCTTTCCCATTTTCCGCGACCTTTCCGGCGCACGGTCGTGCTGCAATGCAGCACCCAGCGTGGCAAAAAACGACATTGAATTTCACATTATAAAAACTCATATCGCTATTTGAAAAAGCGTGGAAGTGCTGTTAGAATCTACCCACTAAATTGTCGTATTGGTAAATAATCAGCGCAGTACCGTCCGCCGGCGATCCCTGGATCCAGGCATTCACACAGGAGACTTCATACATGTCAGCTCAACTTGACCAGGTAACGGCGCTCACCGCCATCGACCCTGATTCGCAGGAAACGAAAGAATGGCTGGACGCACTGGAAGCGGTGCTCGAGCAAGAGGGTCCGGATCGCGCGCACTACCTGATGGAGCGCCTGGTGGACCTGGCGCGCCGCCGCGGCGCCCACATCCCGTTCTCCGCCAACACGGCCTACGTGAACACCATCCCGCAACACCAGGAAGCCCATTGCCCCGGCAACCTGGAACTGGAAGAGCGCCTGCGCTCGTACATGCGCTGGAACGCGATGGCGATGGTGGTCAAGGCCAACCGCGCTGACGGCGACCTGGGCGGCCACCTGTCGAGCTTCGCTTCGCTGGCCAACATGCTGGGCATCGGCTTCAACCACTTCTGGAAAGCCCCCAGCGACACCCACGGCGGCGACCTGCTGTACATCCAGGGTCACTCCTCGCCCGGCATCTACGCGCGCGCCTTCCTGGAAGGCCGCCTGACCGAAGAGCAACTGCTGAACTTCCGCCGCGAAGTCGATGGCAAGGGCCTGTCGTCGTACCCGCACCCGAAACTGATGCCCAAGTTCTGGCAGTTCCCCACCGTGTCCATGGGCCTGGGCCCGCTGATGGCGATCTACCAGGCGCGCTTCCTGAAGTACCTGCATGCCCGCTCCATCGCCGACACGGCCGAGCGCAAAGTGTGGGCCTTCTGCGGCGACGGCGAGATGGATGAACCGGAATCGATGGGCGCCATCGGCATGGCCGCCCGCGAACAGCTGGACAACCTGGTCATCGTCGTCAACTGCAACCTGCAGCGCCTGGACGGCCCGGTGCGCGGCAACGGCAAGATCATCCAGGAACTGGAAGCGGACTTCCGCGGCGCCGGCTGGAACGTCGTCAAGGTCATCTGGGGCCCGGGCTGGGACGAGCTGCTGGCGCGCGACAAGGACGGCATCCTGCAGCGCGTGATGATGGAAACCGTGGACGGCGAATACCAGAACTACAAGGCCAAGGATGGCGCTTACGTGCGCAAGCACTTCTTCGGCAAGCATCCGAAGCTGCTGGAAATGGTCGCCAACATGACCGACGACGACATCTGGCGCCTGACCCGCGGCGGCCACGATCCGCACAAGATCTACGCCGCCTTCAAGGTCGCGCAGGAACACAAGGGCCAGCCGACCGTGATCCTGGTGAAGACCGTCAAGGGCTTCGGCATGGGCAAGTCGGGCGAGGCGCGCAACACGGCGCACCAGACCAAGAAGCTGGACGACGCGGCCATCCGCGAAATGCGCGACCGCTTCGCGCTGCCTATCCCGGACGACAAGCTGGCCGAGATCCCGTTCTTCAAGCCGGCCGAGGATTCGCCGGAAATGAAATACCTGCACGAGCGCCGCGCCGCGCTGGGCGGCTACCTGCCGCAGCGCCGCGAGAAGGCCGAGGAGTCCTTGCCGGTGCCGGCGCTGTCGACGTTCCAGAACGTGCTGGACGCGACCCCGGAAGGCCGTGAAATCTCGACCACGCAAGCCTACGTGCGTATCATCACCTCGCTGCTGAAAGACCCTAATCTGGGCCAGCGCGTGGTGCCTATCCTGGTCGACGAGTCGCGTACCTTCGGCATGGAAGGCCTGTTCCGCCAGATCGGTATCTTCAACCAGCAAGGCCAGTTGTACGAGCCGGTCGACAAGGACCAGGTGATGTACTACCGCGAGGACAAGGCCGGCCAGATCCTGCAAGAGGGCATCAACGAGGCGGGCGGCATGAGTTCGTGGATCGCGGCGGCCACGTCGTACTCCACCAACAACCGCGTGATGGTGCCGTTCTACACCTTCTACTCGATGTTCGGCATGCAGCGTATCGGCGACCTGGCCTGGGCGGCAGGCGACATGCGCGCCCGCGGCTTCCTGATGGCCGGTACCGCCGGCCGCACCACGCTGAATGGCGAAGGCTTGCAGCACGAGGATGGCCACAGCCACATCATCGCGGCCACCATCCCCAACTGCGTACCGTACGATCCGACCTTCTCGCATGAAGTGGCGGTCATCATCCAGGATGGCCTGCGCCGCATGGTGGCGGAACAGGAAGACGTGTTCTACTACATCACCATCATGAACGAGAACTACCCGCACCCAGGCCTGAAGGCTGGCCAGGAAGCGGGCATCCTGAAGGGCATGTACCTGCTGCAGGAAGGCGACAAGTCGGCCAAGCAGCGCGTGCAGCTGATCGGCTCGGGCACCATCCTGCGCGAATCGATGTTCGCCGCCGAACTGCTGAAGAACGACTGGAACATCGCCGCCGACGTGTGGTCCGCTCCGTCGCTCACGCTGGTGGCCCGCGATGGCCAGGACTGCGAGCGCTGGAACCTGGTCAACCCGGGCAAGACGCAACGCGTGCCGTACGCCACCGAATGCCTGCAAGGCACCGATGGCCCGATCATCGCCACCACCGACTACATGCGCGCCTTCGCGGAACAGATCCGCGCCTACGTGCCGAAGAACCGCACCTACCGCGTGCTGGGCACGGACGGTTTCGGCCGCTCCGACAGCCGCGCCAAGCTGCGTGAGTTCTTCGAGGTGAACCGTTACTACATCACGGTCGCCGCGCTGAAGTCGCTGAGCGAAGAAGGCAAGATCGACGTGTCCGTGGTGGAGCAGGCGATCGCCAAGTATGGCATCGACGCCAACAAGCCAAATCCGGTGACCCAATAAACAGAATACGGAGCAAACGCTATGAGCATTGTGGAAGTCAAAGTCCCGGATATCGGCGATTTCAAGGAAGTCGAAGTCATTGAATTGATGGTCAAGGTGGGCGATACGATCAAGGTCGATCAGTCGCTGGTGACCGTGGAATCGGACAAGGCCAGCATGGAGATCCCCTCCAGCCAGGCCGGCGTGATCAAGGAGATCAAGGTCAAGGTGGGCGACAAGGTGGCCGAAGGCTCGCTGCTGTTGCTGGTGGAAGCTGACGGCGCCGGTGCTGCTCCTGCGCCGGCCGCCGCGCCGGCCGCCGCGCCCGCGCCAGCTGCCGCTGCACCAGCCGCAGCCCCGGCACCCGCCGCCGCGCCAGCCGCTGCGGCCGGCCCGGTCGAAGTGAAGGTGCCGGACATCGGCGACTTCAAGGAAGTGGAAGTGATCGAAGTGATGGTCAAGGTTGGCGATACGGTCAAGGTGGACCAGTCGCTGATCACCGTGGAATCGGACAAGGCCAGCATGGAGATCCCGTCCAGCCACGCCGGCGTGGTCAAGGAAATCAAGGTCAAGGTGGGCGACAAGGTCGCTGAAGGTTCGCTGGTGCTGGTGGTCGATGCAACCGGCGGCGCCGCACCGGCCGCCGTTGCTGCAGCTGCACCAGCCGCCGCCGCACCCGCAGCGGCCAGCGCGCCTGCCGCACCTGCGGTCGCCGCTCCTGCCGCCGCCGCTGCGCCTGCCGCCTCGGCCGGTTCTGTGGTGACGGGCAAGCTGTCGCACGCATCGCCGTCGATCCGCAAGTTCGCCCGTGAACTGGGCGTGGACCTGGGCCTGGTGCCTGGCACCGGCCCGAAAGGCCGCATCACCCAGCTCGACGTGCAAAGCTATGTCAAGGGCGTGATGGCGGGCACCGTGGCCGCGCCAGCCGGCGCCGCCAAGCCTGCCGCCGGCGGCACCGGCGTGGGCCTGGACCTGCTGCCATGGCCGTCGCTGGACTTCAGCAAGTTCGGCGCCACCGAGCTGCTGCCGCTGTCGCGCATCAAGAAGATCAGCGGCCCGAACCTGCACCGCAACTGGGTGATGATCCCGCACGTGACGCAGTTCGACGAAGCCGACGTGACCGACCTGGAAGCATTCCGCGTCGAATCGAACGCCGCCAACGCCAAGAACAAGGACGCCGCCAAGCTGACCATGCTGGCCTTCGTGATCAAGGCATCCGTGGCCGCGCTCAAGAAGTTCCCGGCCTTTAACGCCTCGCTCGACGAGAAGGGCGAGAACCTGATCCTCAAGCAGTACTACAACATCGGCTTCGCGGCCGACACGCCAAACGGCCTGGTGGTCCCCGTGATCAAGGACGCCGACAAGAAGGGCGTGGCGCAGATCGCCAAGGAAATGGCCGAACTGTCCGCGCAGGCGCGCGAAGGCAAGCTCAAACCGACCGACATGCAGGGCGCCAGCTTCACCATCTCCTCGCTGGGCGGCATCGGCGGCACGCACTTCACGCCTATCGTGAACGCGCCGGAAGTGGCGATCCTGGGCCTGTCCAAGGCTTCGATCAAGCCGGTGTGGGATGGCAAGGCCTTCCAGCCGCGCCTGATGATGGGCACCTCGCTGTCCTACGATCACCGCGTGATCGACGGCGCCATGGGCGCGCGCTTCGCCGTGTACCTGGGCGAAGTGCTGGCCGACATGCGCAAAATTCTGCTGTAAGGGGAGCGATCTATGAGCACTGTGGAAGTGAAAGTACCGAACATCGGCGACTTCAAGGATGTGGAAGTGATCGAGGTGATGGTCAAGGTGGGCGATACCATCAAGGTCGACCAGTCGCTGGCGACGGTGGAGTCGGACAAGGCCAGCATGGAGATCCCTTCGACCCACGCCGGCGTGGTCAAGGAACTCAAGGTCAAGGCGGGCGACAAGGTCAACGAAGGCAGCCTGCTGCTGATCGTGGAAGCGAATGGCGCGGCAGCAGCACCTGCAGCCGCCGCCGCGCCGGCACCTGCCGCCGCAGCCCCCGCACCCGCACCGAGCGCCACCCCGGCCGTGGCGCCGATCGGCGGCAGCTACACCGGCGCTGTTGATATCGACTGCGACATGATGGTGCTGGGCGGCGGCCCTGGCGGCTACTCGGCCGCCTTCCGCGCGGCCGACCTGGGCCTGAACACCGTTATCGTCGAGCGTTACGAAACGCTGGGCGGCGTGTGCCTGAACGTCGGTTGCATCCCGTCCAAGGCGCTGCTGCACGTGGCGTCCGTGATCGACGAGACGGCGCACATGGCCAAGACCGGCGTCACCTTCGCCAAGCCGACCATCGACATCGACCAGGTGCGCAAGTACAAGGAAGGTGTGATCAAGAACATGACCGGCGGCCTGGCCGGCATGGCCAAGGCCCGCAAGACGCAGGTGGTGGTGGGCGTGGGCCAGTTCCTGAGCGCGAACCATATCGAAGTGACGGCCAAGGATGGCAGCAAGAAGGTGGTGCAGTTCAAGCAGGCCATCATCGCCGCCGGTTCGTCGGTGGTGAAGCTGCCGTTCGTGCCGGAAGATCCGCGCATCGTCGATTCGACCGGCGCGCTGGAACTGCGCCAGATCCCGAAACGCATGCTGGTCATCGGCGGCGGCATCATCGGCCTGGAAATGGCGACCGTCTATTCGACCTTCGGTGCCCGCATCGACGTCGTCGAAATGATGGACGGCCTGATGCAGGGCGCCGACCGCGACGCCGTCAAGGTCTGGCAGAAGTACAACGAAGCGCGCTTCGACAACATCATGACCAAGACCAAGACGGTCGCGGTGGAAGCGCTGCCGGAAGGGATCAAGGTCACCTTCGAGGCCGCCGAAGCCGGTGCCACGGCGCCTGCGCCGCAGCTGTACGACCTGGTGCTGGTGGCCGTGGGCCGCAGCCCGAACGGCAAGAAAATCGCCGCCGACAAGGCCGGCGTGGTGGTGACGGACCGCGGCTTCATCCCGGTCGACAGCCAGATGCGCACCAACGTGCCCAACATCTTCGCCATCGGCGACCTGGTGGGCCAGCCCATGCTGGCGCACAAGGCGGTGCATGAGGCGCACGTGGCGGCCGAAGCGGCCGTGGGCCAGAAGTCGCACTTCGACGTCAAGGTGATTCCGTCGGTGGCCTACACCGATCCGGAAGTGGCGTGGGCCGGCATCACGGAAGACGAAGCCAAGGCCAAGGGCATCAAGGTCGAGAAGGGCCACTTCCCGTGGGCCGCGAGCGGCCGCGCCGTGGCCAATGGCCGCGCCGAAGGCTTCACCAAGCTGCTGTTCGACGCCGAGACGCACCGCATCATCGGCGGCACCATGGTCGGCACGCACGCCGGCGACATGATCGGCGAGATCGCGCTGGCCATCGAGATGGGTTGCGACGGCACCGACATCGGCAAGACCATCCACCCGCACCCGACGCTGGGCGAGTCGATCGGCATGGCCGCCGAAGTGTACGAAGGCAGCTGCACCGATCTGCCGCCGCCGCGCAAGCGCTAAGGCGGACAGCGGGCAACACGAAAGCCGGGACTGGTTCCCGGCTTTTTTTCGTCGATCCGGCGCCGTGGCCCAGCCGTCACTCCGTATTTCTACGGACGACAAGCTGGCGATTTTCTCCGATACTGCATGCTGGTAGCTCGCGGGCTCCCCTGCAGAATAATCAGACCAACCACGGAGACATCATATGAAAACCCTGCTCAGCTGCGCCATTCTCGGCGCGTCCTTATGCGCGCTGGCGCCAGCCGGCGCCGCCGAGAAAGGCACGGCGGCCGAAGCCGTCGCCATGACCCAGAAGGCCATCGCCTACATCAAGGATCACGGCAAGGACAAGGCGTTCGCCGAATTCGCCAACCCCGCCAACACCACCTTCCACGATCGCGACCTGTATGTCTACGTGTACGACATGAAGGGCGTGGCCGTGGCGCACGGCGTCAATCCCAAGATGGTCGGGCGCAACCTGCTCGAGCTGCGCGACGGCGAGGGCAAGTACATCGTCAAGAGCTTCATCGAAACGGCCAGCGGACCGGCAGGCAAGGGCTGGGTCGAATACAAGTGGCCCAATCCCATCACCAAACAGGTCGACCTGAAAGCCGGTTATGTTGAGCGTAGCGGCGATCTGATCGTCGGCTCCGGCATCTACAAATAAGCGCGACCGGCCGCCACTAGAATTCCTCCCACTCGTCGGCGGGCGCGCTGTGCGCCTTGCTGGCCGCCTTGGCCGGCTTGGCCGCCAGTTGCGGCGCGGGCGCGCGTGGCACCGGCTTGAGCACGGGACGCGGGCGAGGCGCCGCGACTGGCGCGGCGGCAGGCGCGGGTGCTTTGGCCGGCGCCAGCGCGGGCCGCGTGGGCGCCGCATGGGCACCGCCGGGCACATGGAAGATGCTCACGGCATGGGCCAGCGCCTGCGCCTGTTCCTGCAGGCTCTCGGCCGCCGCCGCCGCCTGTTCCACCAGCGCCGCGTTCTGCTGGGTGATGCTGTCCATCTGCGTGATGGCCGCGTTCACTTCCGTGATGCCGGTGCTTTGCTCCTGGCTGGCGGCCGTGATCTCGACCAGGATGTCGGCCACCTGGCGCACCGATTGCACGATCTGGTCCATGGTCTGGCCGGCGTCGTTCACCAGCTTGCTGCCCGTGTCCACCCGCTCCACGGAATCGTTGATCAGGGCCTTGATCTCCTTGGCCGCCGCCGCGCTGCGCTGGGCCAGGCTGCGCACTTCCGACGCCACCACGGCGAAGCCGCGTCCCTGTTCGCCGGCACGCGCCGCCTCCACGGCCGCGTTCAGGGCCAGGATATTGGTCTGGAACGCGATGCCGTCGATCACGCCGATGATGTCGACGATCTTGCCCGAGCTGTCCTTGATGGCGCCCATGGTCTGCACCACCTGGGCCACCACTTCGCCACCCTGGGCCGCCACCGTGGAGGCGCTGGCGGCCAGTTCGTTGGCTTCGCGCGCGTGGCCGGCGTTCTGGGTGACCGTCCCCGTCAGGGCCTCCATCGAACTGGCCGTCTCCTCCAGCGAACTGGCTTGCGCCTCGGTGCGGGCCGACAGGTCCGCATTGCCCAGCGCGATTTCATGGGTGGCGGTCGTCATCTCGTCGGTGCTGCTGCGGATGTCACCTATCATGCGCGCCAGGTTGTTGTTGATGGTGTCCATGGCCCGCATCAGCAGGCCCACCTCGTCGCTGCCCTGCGCGTCGATGTGGCCCGTCAGGTCGCCGGCGGCGATCATTTCCGCGCAGCCCACGGCGCTGCGGATGCTGTTGCGGATATGGCGGTACACGAAGTACAGCCCGACCAGCGAGGCGGCCACCGACAGCACCAGCAGGCTGATGGCCAGCAGGTAGGCATGGCGGGCGCCGGCCGCCGCCGCGTCCACCGCCTCGCCGGTGCGCTGGTCGAGGATGGTGAGGAATTCATTCACCGGCTGCATGATCCTGGCCTTGTTCTTGTGGTACTCGGCGTCGTGCATGATGCGGCGCGCCATCTCCAGATCCGGCTCGCCCTTCCTGGTGAATTTGCCGGTGCCATCGTCGAACAAGCCCTTGACGGCGTTCATGGCGATCACTTCGGTCTTGACCAGGCCGTCCGAATTCGCCTGCGCCTGCTTGAGCTTGGCGAACTCGGCGTCGGTGAAGCCGGCCTTTTTCATCAGGTCGGCCAGCGCCACGGTCTCGCCATCGGGCGTGGGCTTGTCCATGCCGGCCGCGATGAAGTCCCAGTAGATGCGCTCGTAGTGCTGGGGCCGCGGCTTGGCGCCGTTGCGGATGGCCAGGATGTCCATGTACTGTTGCTCGTAGCGTGGATCGCCCGTGACCACGTAGGTGCGTGCCAGCCGGGTCAGATCGTCCGAGCTTTGGCGCAGTTCGTCGGCCAGCAGGTAGGATTGGTAGCGCGCTTCGCTGGCGCGGGTCGATTCGGCCTGGCGCGATGCGATCTGGGACAAGGCCCACAGGCTGAGGCCCGAGAGGGTGAGGGTGATGACGAAAAATCCGGTGAAAATCTGCTTGATGGACAATCTGCTGCGCATGATGCTCTCCTGCGGGGACGACCGATCCCGCACCGCGCGCTGGCGCGGTGGCCGGTACCAAAAAGGGAAAGCCGTGTCAGGCCGTGATCAATTCGCCTGGGGGAACGGCGGCGGTGCGGCGTGTCGTCGCCAGCGATGACGATGTCGCAGGAAGAAATCCATGGGCCTCTCCTTCCGGTCAGATGGCCGTCCGGAGTGTCCGGTGCGGCTAGCTGGATGAGGTGACTATCACTTTTATACTATCAAACTTGACCGAATTCAACACAAGTTTTCTTGTGGCTCGACCACTCGCCCGCGCCCGCAGGGGGCGCGATTGCGCGCGCCATGTCGCCTTTTTGCCTCGCGTGTCAGGCCGCCCGCAGCGCCGCGGGCCCCACCTTGAAAAATGACATGGTCTGGTGCAGTTCCTCGGCCTGGCTGCTCATTTCCTCGGCCGTGGAGGCCAGCTCCTCGGAGCTGGCCGAGTTCTGCTGGGTGCTCTGGCTCAACTGGTTGATGGCCACGTTGATCTGGCGTACCCCCGTCGTTTGCTCGGCCGATGCCTGCGTGATCTGTTGCACCAGCTGCGATGTCTTGCTGATGTTGGGCACGATCTGGTTCAGCAGGCCGCCGGCCCGTTCCGCCAGCGCCACGCTGCCGCTGGCCACGGATTCGATTTCCTGGGCCGCCACCTGGCTGCGTTCGGCCAGCTTGCGGACCTCGGCCGCCACCACGGCGAAGCCCTTGCCGTGGCTGCCCGCGCGGGCCGCCTCGATGGCCGCGTTCAGCGCCAGCAGATTGGTCTGGTAGGCGATGTCGTCGATGATGGCGATCTTCTTGGCGATCTGCTGCATGGCCTGCATGGTCGAGCGCACGGCTTCGCCCCCTTCGCCGGCCTCGGTGGCCGCGCGCGACGCGATGTCGTCCGTGACCTTGGCGTTTTCCGTATTCTGGGCGATCGAGGCCGTCATCTGTTCCACCGAGGCGCTGGTCTGCTCGACGCCGGCCGCCTGCTCGCTGGTCGATTGCGACAGGGCCTGGGCCGTGCTGCTGACCTGGTTGGAAGCGTTGGCCAGCGCCTCGGCTCCGCCGCGCACTTCGGCCACCACGGCCGACAGCCGCTCGACCATCGCTTTCAGGCAGTAGACGATGCTGTTGCGGTCGTTGTGCCGGACCTGGATGCTGGCGCGCAGGTCGCCGCTGGCCACCTTGGCCAGCATGTCGGCCACGTAGGCCGGCTCGCCGCCCAGTTGGCGGATCAGGCTGACACTGATGGCCCAGCCGGCGAACGCGGCCAGCAGGGCGATGGACGCCACCACGCCGGCCAGCAGGTTGCGGGTGCTGCGCAGCCTGGCCACGCGGGCCGCCACCAGCTGGTCGAGCTGGTCCTTGGCATGGAACGCGGTCTTGAATTGCTGGTCGATGGTGCGCGTCATCAGGTCCAGGTAGTCGGCCGCTGGCAGCGTCAGCGTGTCGGCGGCGGCCACCTTGGTGCGGCTGACGCCGAGGGCGTTGGCGGCCATGGTGCTGGCGGCCGTCGCGTCCTGGTCCAGCGCCTGGCGCAGCGCGCCGTTGGCGGCGTAGGCCTTGCCCAGCGTGCGCCCGGCCAGGTTGGAGTAGAGCTCGCTTTGCGCCATCAGGCTGTACAGCGTGGAGCGGCCCTCCGCATCGATCTGGCGCGACGCCAGGTGGGCGGTGGCCTTGGCGCGGGTGCGGCCCAGGTATTCCGTCTCCTGCGGCAGGTCGAAGTACACGGCCCGCATCAGGTAGTAGGTATCGGCGTCCGGATCGAGCGACAGGCCGTAGTGGTCGGCCACCTGTTCGATCAGCATCAGCACCCGGTCGGACTGGGCCGCATGGCGCTGCAGGCTGTCGGCCGGCGTGATGGTGCGTGCGGCCACGCCTTTGGCCAGGCTGTCCCAGGCCTGGCGGATGGCGTCCAGCGAGGCGTCGATGTCGCGGCCGCTGCCCTTGAGCGACTGGACGACGGCGGCCAGCGCCACATTGACTTCCGCTTCCTTGGCGGCGCGCTCGCTGGCCAGTTGGCCGTTGCCCAGGTAGGCGGCCGACAGGCCCCGGTGCTGCTGGGTCTTTTGCAGCAGCGTGAGCGCGGCGCTGCCGGGCGCCAGGCCATCTTGCTCGGTACTGGAGAAAGCGATGTCCTTGTTGGCGCCTTCCAGGTACAGGTAGAGCGGCGGCGCCACCAGCAGGATGCCGATGATGCCCAGCAGGGCGAACCGTTGCCACAAGCGCATGCGCTGCAAGAAATGCATGGTGGTGCTCTCCGTTGAATGGCTCTCTACAGGCGGCGGGGCGGCCGGCTGGCCGCGGTGAATGTTACTTTTATACGCTCATATTTGACGATCATCAACATGACCATGGAAGTCGTTCGACTGGTTGAACGGCTTGCTGGAGCGCGCGGGGGCAGGGCGGGACTTGGTGTTGCTTTTTGTCCGCAAGGCGCGGTGGCGCCCGTGCCGGGGCGGCACGGGGCGGTGGGGCGGTGTGCTCAGTTGGCGATGAATCGGGCGGGGATTTCGATGCCGCCGTTGCGGGCCGCCTCGGCATAGGCGCGCAGCTCGGCGATGGCCGCCTCCAGCTGTTCCTGGTCAGGGTTGGCCTGGAATCCCTTGATGCGCTCGTTCAATTGCGCCACCTGCCTGCTCCACTCAAGACGATTCGACTTGCTCATGCTGTCTCCTGTTGGTAAAGAGATAGTATGGCGCAAAATATAATGTTTTGCAGCGTCAGTCGCGCGCGGGGCGCCGTACGCCGTTGAGGAACAGGTCCAGCCCCCGGGCCACGCGGCGCTGGTTTTCTTCGGGCGTGGGCGGCGCGTCGGCGGCGAACAGCACGCGGCTCAACTGGTCGCCCAGCAGGCAGTTAATCAGGTGCACGGCCAGCGCTTCGTGCGGCACTTCGGTGCGCAGCTGGGCCTTGATCTCGGGCCGGGCGAAAAAGCGCGACAGTTGTTCGCGCGTCTGTTGCGGACCGGCCTGGTTGAAGGTGGTGGCCAGTTCCGGCGTGGTGTGCGCTTCGGCGATCACCATGCGGTGCAGCTTGACGAAGGCGGGCGCCGACACCAGGCCCAGGAAGCGCAGCCCGAAATCGGCCAGCACTTCCTCCATGGGGCGGGTGTCCGTGTCCATGCTGCTCATGCCGGCGAAGAAGCGGGCCCGGCCTTCGGCGATGACGGCGTTCAGCAAGCCGGCCTTGCCGCCGAACTTCACATAAATGGTGCGCACGGCCACGTGGGCTTCGCGGGCGATCATTTCCAGGCTGACCTTGCTGTAGCCTTTTTCCAGGAACAGACAGGCCGCCGTGTGCAGCAAGCTCTCCAGCCGGGCCTGCTTGTCGGCCGCGCGCGGGCGGCCGGCCGTCTTGCCGAGGCACTGATGGTCGCTGGCGTCGTTGGCGGCGCGATCGAGCTGGACGCTGTCCGGTTCCAGGGCGGTGGGGGCGGAAATCTTCATGGGACGCAATGGTAGTCGATGCCGATAATGTAGTCCAAATTAAAATGAAATGCAATCGTTTCATTTCTTGACTTTGCCCAAAACTTGACCAATAATGCTCCTACCCAATTTCATTTCTGGAGCGTCCCATGTCCAACCTGCACACCGAAGCAGAACAAAAAGTGCTCAACGCCGTACCCGGCGCAAACTCGGGCGTCTCCGGCCCCGCCCCGGCCGCTCCCCAGCCCAACCGCCGCGTGCTGGTCGTGGCTGGCCTGGTGGCCCTGGCCGCGCTGGCCGGCGGCGGCCGCATGTGGTACCGCAGCCATTATTTCGTCGAGACGGAAAATGCCTATGTGACGGGCCATGTGCATCCGGTGTCGTCGCGCATTGCCGGCGTCGTCACGCGCGTGATGATTGAAGATAACCAGCTGGTGCACGAAGGCGACGTGATCGCCGAACTGGACCCGTTCGACCAGCGCACCAAGGTCGAGCAGATCGAGGCCCAGATCGCCACCACCGAACAGCAGGTGGGCCAGTCCGACGCCCAGATCGCCCAAGTGCAGGCCCAGGCCAGCGCCGCCGCCGCCCAGGTGGCCCAGTCGGAAGCCCAGCTGGTGCGCGCCAGGCAGGACGCCGAGCGCTTCGGCCAGCTGTATAACAGCCAGATGAAGGCCGTCTCCAAGGCTGAACTGGACGCCGCCAACGCCGGCCGCGCCAGCGCCGTGGCCGACCTGGCCGCGCGCCGCGACAGCGCCGCCGCCGCCAAGGCCAACATCGGCGCCGCCACGGCCGCGCGCGACGTGCTCAAGGCCCAGATCAAGGTGCTGCGCGTGCAGCTCAAGGACGCCCAGCAGCAACTGGCCTACAACCAGATCGTGGCGCCCGTCACGGGCCGCATCGGCAAGCGCGCCGTGGAAGTGGGCCAGCGCGTCCAGCCCGGCCAGCAGCTGACGGCCATCGTGCAGGACAACGTGTGGGTGACGGCCAACTTCAAGGAAACCCAGCTGGCCGACCTGCGCACCGGCCAGCCCGTGAAAGTGACGATCGACGCCATTCCCGGCAAGACCCTGGTGGGCCAGGTGGAGAGCTTCTCGCCAGCCTCGGGCGCCCAGTTCGCGCTGCTGCCAGCCGATAACGCCACCGGCAACTTCACCAAGATCGTGCAGCGCGTGCCGGTCAAGATCGTGTTCAAGCCGGAGGACGTGAAGGCCCTGGGCGGCCGCCTGGTGCCCGGCATGTCGGCGCTGGCTGAAGTGGAAGTGAACCGGGGCGAGCCTGCCGCCGCCAACGTGGCGCAGAAATAAGGAGCGCCGGCCATGACGAGCAGCACGCAAACCCTGCCGCCCGGCGCCAAGCCGCTGGGCCCGCCCATGGTGGGCGAACACGTCTCGGCACGCACCTGGATGGCCGTGGCGGCCGGCATGCTGGGGGCCTTCATGGCCGTGCTCGACATCCAGATCACCAATTCCTCGCTCAAGGACATCCTGGGCACGCTGTCGGCCACCCAGGAGGAAGGTTCGTGGATCTCCACCGCCTACCTGGTGGCGGAAATCATCATCATCCCGATGACGGCGCTGATGGCGCGCGTGTTCGGCATGCGCGCCTACATGATGGGCACCACGGCCCTGTTCCTGGTGTTCTCCACGCTGTGCGGCTCGGCCTGGAACCTGCCCAGCATGATCGGCTTCCGCATGCTGCAAGGCTTCACGGGCGGCGCCCTGATCCCGATGGCCATGACGCTGGTGATGGCCAAGCTGCCCGCGTCCAAGCGCGCCACCGGCATGGCCATCTTCGGCCTGACGGCCACGCTGGCGCCGTCCATGGGCCCGACGCTGGGCGGCTACCTGAGCGAGCTGTATGGCTGGCCTTCCATCTTCTACATCAACTGGGTGCCCGGCCTGTTGCTGATCGGCGGCATCTCGTATGGCCTGGACCGCGAGAAGGTCAAGCTGGACCAGCTGTTCAACGCCGACTGGCTGGGCATCGCCTTCATGGCCCTGGGCCTGGGCAGCCTGACCGTGTTCCTCGAGGAGGGTAACTCCAAGGACTGGTTCGACTCGGCCTTCATCGTCACCTTCGCCGCGCTGGCCATCGTCGGCCTGCTGGGCTGGGTGGTCACCAGCACCATGCGCGCCCAGCCCTTCGTCAACCTGGGCCTGTACGGCCAGCGCAACTTCGTGGCCGCCACCGCGCTGTCGGCCTGCATGGGCATGGGCCTGTATGGTTCCTCGTTCCTGCTGCCGCTGTACCTGGGCCAGATCGCCGGCTACTCGCCGATGCAGATCGGTGAAGTGATCATGTGGGCCGGCCTGCCGCAACTGTTCATCATGCCGTTCGTGGCCAAGCTGTCGATCAAGGTCGACAACCGCATCCTGTGCACGTTCGGCCTGCTGCTGTTCGGCGGCTCCTGCCTGATGAACGCCTACATGGATGCCAGCACCGGCTATGATCAGCTCTTGATTTCGCAGATCGTGCGCGCCGCCGGCCAGCCATTCGTGATGCTGACGCTGTCGAACTTCGCCATGAACGGCATCGCGCCCAAGGACACGCCGTCCGCCTCGAGCCTGATCAACATGACCCGCAACCTGGGCGGCTCGATCGGCATCGCGCTGCTGGCCACGGCCCTGAGCGCCCGCGAGCACTTCCACTCGCAGCGCCTGGGCGAAGCCGTGAACAGCTTCTCCAGCGCCACCCAGCTGCGCCTGGACCTGCTGACCCAGTCCTTCATCGCCAAGGGCATCGACGCCAGCACGGCCTCGGACATGGCGCTCAAGGCGGTCGACTCCATCGTGCGCCGCGAGGCTTATGTGATGGCCTACAACGACGGCTTCTTCCTCGTGGGCGCGGTGCTGATCGGCTGCATCTTCGTGCTGTGGTTCTCCGACAAGGTCAAGGCCCCGTCCAGCGGCGGCGGTGGTGGCGCGCATTAAGCTCCAATTAAAGAACAATACTATTTATACTGATTTCGAGGTAATGCCATGTACACAGCATTCAAACGCCTGACCCTGGCCGCATCCGTGGCGCTGGCCGTGACCGGCTGCGCCACCGTGGGCAGCGACTTCGCCGCGCCAAAAAACGTGGCCGACGCCAGCTTCCGCCACCAGGCGCCCGGCGCCGCCAGCGAGGCGCATCTGCCGGCCCAGTGGTGGACCGTGTTCGGCGACGCCACCCTGGACCGCCTGGAGCAGACGGCCCTGCGCGACAACCCCAGCGTGAAGGCGGCCGGCCAGCGCCTGCTGCAAGTGCAGGCGCAATCGGACGTGACGCGCGCCAGCCAGTCGCCGTCCGTGAACCTGAGCACCTCGGCCGCCAACTCCCGTACTTCGGCCGAAACGTCGCAGGCGCTGGCGCTGGGCGGCCGCGCCATCAAGGGCAACCAGTACACGGTGGGCGCCTCGATGTCGTATGAAGTGGACCTGCTGGGCCGCGTGCGCCGCCTGGTGGAAGCGTCCGACGCGCAAGCGCTGGCGGCCGAAGCGGACCGCGACGGCGTGCTGTTGCTGCTGTCGTCGCAAGTGGCCACCACCTACTGGCAGTTGCGCGGCATGGACGCGGAAATGGCGATCCTGAAGGGCGCGCTCGACACGCGCCGCGAAACGGAGGAACTGGTCACGGCCCGCTTCGACGCCGGCCTGTCGAATGAACTGGATGTGTCGCGCGCCCGCATCGAGCGCGCCAATGCCCAGGCCGACCTGCATGAAGTACAACGCCAGCGCAACCTGCTTGAACACAGCCTGGCCACGCTGGTGGGCGCCTCGCCATCGGCCATGCGCTTGCCGGCGGCCGACAACGCCGGCGCGCTGCCGCAGCCGCCCGCCATTCCCGTCGGCCTGCCGGCCAGCCTGCTGGCCCAGCGTCCCGACCTGGCCGGCAGCGTGGCCAGCCTGCGCGCGGCCAACGCCCAGATCGGCGTGGCCGAAGGGGCGTTCTATCCTTCGCTGTCGCTGACCAGCAATTTCGGCTTCGCCTCCGAAAGCCTGCGCGAACTGTCCAAGGGCGCCGCGCGCCAGTTCAGCGTCGGCCCGCTGGCGCTGTCGCTGCCAATTTTTGACGGTGGCCGCAACAAGGCCAACCTGGCCGTGGCCAAGGCCCGTTACGAGGAAGCCGTGGCCAACCACGAGAGCAAGCTGCTGACGGCCCTGCGCGAAGTGGAGGATGCGCTGTCGGACGCCGAGCAGCGCCAGTTGCAGGGCCAGGCGCAAGCGGCCTCGCAAGTGGCGGCCGCGCGCGCCTACCTGGTGGCGCGCGCCCGCTACGAGCGTGGCGTGTCGACCTACCTGGACGTGACGGACGCCCAGCGCAGCGCGCTGGCGGCCGACCGCGCCGCCGTGCAGATCAACACCCAGCGCCTGCTCGCCACCGTGAACGTGGCGCGCGCACTGGGCGCCGGCTGGCAGCCGTCGCCGGCATTGGCGGCCGTGTCCACCGGCGCCGCCGCCAAGGCGCAGTAAGCGAAGGCGCGGCGGCCTGGCTGCTGCGCCGCGATCCGGGTTCCCCTCCCTCCCCAAGAAAACGCGGAAGAGGCCAGCGGCAAATGTGCCGCTGGCCCGATGCGTTTGCCGGCTGCTTGCCATCCCCTTGCGCCATCCGCATTCCTAACTTTTTGTTTCGGATGATCTAAGTGCGGGGCTATTTCTGTATTATTGGTTCGTGGTCACACTGTCGCTTCTCACTCACTCAGACAGGAGCAAGACCATGAAAGTCGTCGTTATCGGTGCCGCCGGCACCATTGGCAAGGCCGTGGTGGAACAACTGGGCCAGCGCCATGACATCATCACCGTGGGCGCCAGCAGCGGCCAGTACCAGGCTGACATATCGGATATTGCCCAGGTGCGCCGCTTGTTCGAGCAGGTCGGCAAGGTCGAGGAGGTGGTGGTGGCCGCCGGCGCGTTGCGGCTGGTGCCATTCGCCGACATCACGCCCGAGGAATTCCGCGTGGGCGTGGACAGCAAGTTGATGGGGCAGGTCAACGTAGCCATGGTGGCCCAGCATTGCCTGAACGATGGCGGCTCCATCACCCTCACCAGCGGCATCGTCGGCGACCGGCCGCTGATCCGCCACGCCAGCAGCGCGGCCGCCGTCAACTGCGCGCTGGCCGGCTTCGTGCGCGGCGCCGCCATCGACCTGCGGCGCGGCTTGCGCATCAACCTGGTCAGCCCCAGCGTGCTGGAAGAATCGATGCCCGTGTATGGCCCGTTCTTTGTCGGCTTCGAGCCGGTCAAGGCCAGCCGCGTGGCGCTGGCTTACGCGCGCAGCGTCGATGGCGCCGAGACGGGGCAGGAATACCGCGTCTGGTAAGCGGGGGCAGGTAAGCTGGGTCACAGGTAAGCGCGGGGAAAGCGGGGTCAGGTCCGGCATCGCGCCACCAATGTGGCGCGATGCCGGACCTGATAATCATCTAGCCAACCTCCCTCCGGCATACGCCGGGGGTACAGTAAGCATTCAATGTCGAGTTGAACTTACGTACAGGGAGGCTGGTATGAGCAAGTATAGCGGTA
>NZ_JACEZS010000026.1 GCF_014042365.1 Rugamonas fusca | reverse complement strand
GATTTATGCTCCACGCTTCCTTCCCACAGTCAGTTACCCTTCCGCAGTTGCGCTTCACTTCGCTCACTGTGGTCAGCTCGCGGCGGGACTTGCACCCACAGGAGTGCGCCCATGCTGGGCGCACCAAGAAAAAAGGCCTTGCACGTGCATGCAAGGCCTTTCTAAATTCTGGCTCCCCGACCTGGACTCGAACCAGGGACCTGCGGATTAACAGTCCGTCGCTCTACCGACTGAGCTATCAGGGAATTGAGGGTCGCAACTTTAACGTTGATCGACCGTCTTGTCAAACTAAAATTCAGGCAGTGTCGGCCACCGCTGAAAAGCAAAAACCCGATCAGTGGGACTGGGCTTTTACAGGAACATTCTGGCTCCCCGACCTGGACTCGAACCAGGGACCTGCGGATTAACAGTCCGTCGCTCTACCGACTGAGCTATCAGGGAATGGAGGCCCGGATTATATATGGGCCAATCCGAATTGACCAGAGGCTGGGTGATCTTTTCCGCAGACAGCCTTCGCCGCTCGCGGCGCGCTGAATTACTTGCGCTTGCGGCGAGCGACAACACCCAACAGCACCATGCCCGCGAACAGCATGGCGTATGTGCCTGGTTCGGGCACGGCGGCCATGACCGAGATATTGTCCAGGGCTGCACCATAGCAGGTGTTGCGGCTGTCACCGGCGAACACGACAGTTTGACAATGCCGAACCGACGACGAAAGCCACTGCGCGGCAACCCGCATTGCTGGGCGCGACATCCCCTATTCCGGCAACAATTGAATAGATTCCATGCATTAAGAAGCTGATAACCTTGCGTCGCTCGCTCTTGCATTAGAGTAATGCCTCGCTGTTCCTACGCCGGCCCCATCTCCAAAGGAAAATGCTAAAGATGAAATTCACGAAAAAGATCTTGCCAGTCGCCCTGACCGCGCTGCTTGCGACCACCTTGTCCGCATGCGGCGGCGGGGGCTCGTCCGGCGCGGCGACCAGCGCCACGCCCATCACCACCAGCTTCCCCATCCAGCAGGCCTTGGCCTATGCTTTCACGCACGGCATGCAAGCCAATCTGGCCATCACCGGCACCGCCACCAGTGGCTCGACCAGCTATCCGCTCACGGGCACGCTGAGCTATGCGCTGGGTATCGCCTCCAATACGACCTTTGAAGGCGCCGCCGCCCAGCAGGCGACGGAAGACCTCAATGCCTCAATATCAATCAACGGCATGTCACAGCCACTCTTTGTGAACAGTGCGTTGATTATCAATGCGCAATACGCGCCCATCGGCGCGCGTTCGTCCGACAGCTACTGCGTGGCCAGCGGCACGCCGGCCTACCCGGCCACAGCCAACGTTGGCCAGAGCGGCGACATCGTCACGATGAATTGCTACGCCGACAGCACCAAGCGCACCCTGGTCAACACGGAAAAATTGTCCTACGTGGCGGCAGCGGGCAGCGACGCCAACACCCTCAATTTCCAGATGATCACGACGGACTACGGCCTGACCACCACTCCGCAGAGCAGCAACACCATTACCTATGCTATCTCGACTGCCGGCGTTCCCAAGCTGGTTCGGGTGCAAGCCACCCAGACCGACAGCGGCGTCACCATTACCTTGGACGCCAAGTAGCCAAGCGCACCAGCCGAACCCGCCGCCAGCGGGTGCGGCGCCAAGCGCACCGGACACTCTACGCGCGCGCAAAGCAAAAAGCCCAACCGATGAAGGCTGGGCTTTCTGTTTGCTGAATTCTGGCTCCCCGACCTGGACTCGAACCAGGGACCTGCGGATTAACAGTCCGTCGCTCTACCGACTGAGCTATCAGGGAATAGAGGCAACATTTTATACTGTTTCGTTCACGCCATCAAGCTTTATGACAGTGCAACTTCTTACCGTACTTCATGCTGCCTTCCGGACCAATCTGCCGATCAATCCGGAGAATCAGGATATTAAAGCACTTTAGCGATCGCGTCAATGACGGTATCGATATTGCGCGAATTGAGGGCTGCCACGCAAATACGGCCCGTGTCCACCGCGTAGATCGACTGTTCGCGCAGCTTGGCCACTTGCTCCTTGGTCAGGCCCGAGTACGAGAACATGCCCACCTGGTCGCGCACGAAACCGAAGTCGTGGCCTGGGGCCTTTTCTTTCAGCTTGGTGACGAAAGCTTCGCGCATTTCCTTGATGCGCACGCGCATGCCGGCCAGCTCCTCTTCCCACAGCTGGCGCAGGGCCGGCGTGGTCAGCACGGTGGCCACCACCTTGCCGCCGTGCACAGGCGGGTTGGAGTAGTTGGTGCGCACCACGCGCTTCAGTTGCGACAGCAGGCGGGCCGCCTCTTCCGCGCTGGCAGCGACCACGCTCAGGGCGCCCACGCGCTCGCCGTACAGCGAGAACGACTTGGAGAACGAGTTCGAAATCAGCAGCGGGCCGCCGGCGGCAGCGAAGCGGCGCACCACGGCGCCGTCTTCGGCGATACCGGAGCCGAAGCCCTGGTAAGCCATGTCCAGGAACGGCACCAGGCCGCCGGCCGTCACGGCCGCGATCACTTCATCCCACTGGGCCGACGACAGGTCGGCGCCGGTCGGGTTGTGGCAGCAGGCGTGCAGCAGCACGATGGAACCGCGCGGCATGGCCTTGATGTCGGCCAGCATACCGGCGAAGTTCACGCCGTGGGTAGCGGCATCGTAGTAGCTGTAGTTGTTGACGACGAAGCCGGCGCTTTCGAACAGGGCGCGGTGGTTTTCCCAGCTTGGGTCGCTGATATAGACCTGGGCGCCTGGCGCGAAGCGCTGCAGGAAGTCGGCGCCGATTTTCAGCGCGCCCGTGCCGCCGATGGCTTGCACGGTGACGGCGCGCTTCTCTTGAATCACGGCGCTGTCGGCGCCAAATACCAGTTGCTGCACGGCCTGGTCGTAGGTGGCCAGACCTTCGATCGGCAGGTAGGTGCGCGGTGCAGGCTGCTCGATCAGCATGGCTTCCGCCTTCTGCACGCACGACAGCAGCGGCACTTTGCCATTGTCGTCATAATAGACGCCGACGCCGAGGTTGATCTTCGCGGGATTCTGGTCCGCGTTGAACGCTTCGGTGATGCCCAGGATAGGGTCGCGAGGGGCCATGTCGATGGCGCTGAAGAGGCTGGCAGAAGGATTGGTCATGATAAGATTGGTATCGTTTGGAAGCGGTTCACGGCAGGTTCAGCCGGCGGCTCCGAATTTAATAAAGTGCTTCAGGCCGCTGGCAGGCCATTATTCTATCAAAGGTCTGAAAAGATGGCTGAAACAGCAGACGTAAAAACCTCTTCCGCAGCAACAATCGTCACTTTTCCCGACTCGCCGTTCAAGCTGCACCAGCCCTTCCCGCCCGCCGGCGACCAGCCCACGGCCATCAACCAGCTGTGCGAAGGCATCAACGACGGCCTGTTCTTCCAGACCCTGCTCGGTGTGACGGGCTCGGGCAAGACCTACACCATGGCCAACGTGATCGCCCGCCTGGGCCGGCCCGCCATCGTGTTCGCGCCCAACAAGACGCTGGCGGCCCAGCTGTATTCGGAGTTCCGCGAATTCTTTCCCGAGAACGCGGTCGAATACTTCGTCAGCTACTACGATTACTATCAGCCGGAAGCCTACGTGCCCCAGCGCGACCTGTTCATCGAAAAGGATTCGTCGATCAACGAGCACATCGAGCAGATGCGGCTGTCGTGCACCAAGTCGCTGATGGAGCGGCGCGACGTGGTGATCGTGGCCACCGTGTCGGCCATCTACGGTATCGGTAACCCCAACGAATACCACCAGATGATCCTCACGCTGCGCGCGCGCGACCGCGTGGCCCAGCGCGACATCATCGCGCGCCTGATCCAGATGCAGTACACGCGCAACGAGGTCGATTTCGGCCGCGGCACCTTCCGCGTGCGCGGCGACACCATCGACATCTTCCCCGCCGAGCACGCCGAACTGGCCGTGCGGCTGGAACTGTTCGACGACGAACTGGAGTCGATCCAGCTGTTCGACCCGCTCACGGGCCGCGTCAAGCAAAAGATCCCCCGCTTCACGGTCTACCCTGGCTCGCACTACGTGACGCCGCGCGCCACCGTGCTGCGCGCCATCGAAACCATCAAGGACGAACTGCGCGAACGGCTCGATTTCTTCCGCAAGGAAAACAAGCTGGTCGAGGAACAGCGGCTGGAACAGCGCACCCGTTTCGACCTGGAAATGATGACCGAGATCGGCTTCACCAAGGGCATCGAAAACTACTCGCGCCACCTGAGCGGCGCCCTGCCCGGCGAACCGCCGCCCACGCTGGTCGACTACCTGCCGCAGGATGCGCTGATGTTCCTCGACGAATCGCACGTGCTGGTCGGCCAGCTGAGCGCCATGTACAACGGCGACCGCTCGCGCAAGACCAACCTGGTCGATTACGGTTTCCGGCTGCCATCCGCGCTCGACAACCGCCCGCTCAAGTTCGAGGAATTCCAGCAGAAGATGCGGCAGACCGTGTTCGTCTCCGCCACTCCGGCCGAATTCGAGAACACGCACGCGGACCAGGTGGTGGAACAGGTGGTACGCCCCACCGGCCTGGTCGATCCGCAAGTGATCGTGCGCCCGGCGCTGAGCCAGGTGGACGACCTGATGTCGGAGATCACGCTGCGCGTGGCGCGCAACGAGCGGGTGCTGGTGACCACGCTGACCAAGCGCATGTCCGAGCAGTTGACGGAATACCTGGGCGACCACGGCATCAAGGTGCGCTACCTGCACAGCGACATCGAAACGGTGGAACGCGTGGAACTGCTGCGCGACCTGCGCATCGGCACCTTCGACGTGCTGGTCGGCATCAACCTGCTGCGCGAAGGCCTGGATTTGCCGGAAGTGTCACTGGTGGCCATCCTGGACGCGGACAAGGAAGGCTTCCTGCGATCGGAGCGCTCGCTGATCCAGACCATAGGCCGGGCCGCCCGCAACCTGCACGGCGTGGCCATCCTGTACGCCGACCGCATCACCGACTCCATGAGCCGGGCCATCGGCGAGACCGAGCGCCGCCGCGCCAAGCAGCTCGCCTTCAACGAAGCGCATGGCATCGTGCCGCGCGGCGTGAGCAAGTCGATCCGCGACATGATCGACGGCGTCTACAGCCCGGACGCGGCGCGCGAGGAAATGCAGGTGGCGCAGGAAACGGCCAAGTACGAGGCCATGAGCGAGAAGCAGATCAGCAAGGAAATCAAGCGGCTGGAAAAGCAGATGCTCGAGCACGCCAAGAACCTGGAGTTCGAGAAAGCGGCCCAGGTGCGCGACCAGTTACACGTGCTCAAGCAGCAGCTGTTCGGCGCCCCCGGCGAAGACCACCTGGACGCCGCGGCCGGCTGAGAAATCTTACAAAAAATTGCGGGACAGCAAAATCAGGGACGGACCCCGATTTTTCCAAAAGGGAAAATCGGGGTCCGTCCCTGATTTTGCTGCCCCGCAATTTTTTCTACCCGGATAGTTTACAGGGTCTTGACGAATTCGCGTACGCCGCCCAGCAGCATTTCAATCGACATGGCCGTCAGGATCAGGCCCATCAGGCGCTCGAAAGCCGTCATCACTTGCGCGCCCAGGGCTTTCTGTAACTTTTCCGCGCTCAGGAATACGGCCAGCCACACCGCGCCCACGGCGCCCAGCGCGGCCACGTGCACCAGCACTTCACCCGTGCTCTCGCGCGAGAACAGCAGCACCGTGGCCAGCGCCGACGGGCCGGCCAGCGCGGGAATGGCCAGCGGCACGATGAACGGTTCACCGCCCTCGGTCCTGCCCATTACGCCATCGGGATGGGGGAAAATCATGCGGATGGCGATCAACAGCAGGATCACGCTGCCGCCGATGCGCAGCGACACTTCCGACAACTGCAACGCCGACAGGAAGTGGCGGCCGAAGAACATGAAGATCAGCAGCACGGCGAAGGCGATCGCGCATTCGCGCACGACGATGCGGGGCCGGCGCGCCGGCGTTACCGGGTTGAGGGCGGCGGCGAACAGGGGCACATTACCGAACGGGTCGGTCACGAGCAGCAACAGGATAAAGGTCTGGAAAAAATTCTGGGTCATCGATGGCTTTCATACAGGCGCCGGTTGGCGGCTCTATGCTGCCACGAGACAACTTTCTGCGCAATCGCGGCCGCCGCTCAATAGCGGTAATCGAGGCGCAGGTTCAGGCTGAAATGCTCGTCCGGTATGCCGCCCACGGAGGACGGTGCGGAGGGCAAGCGGTTGTCGCGATTGAACAGGTTGCGCAGCTGAAGGTAGGCTGTCAGGCGCGGTGAATAGTGGCGTTCCACGCCCACGTCGGTGCGCAGGTAGCGCGGCAATGCATGGGGCGGCAAACCATCGCCGACGGGGATATCATCCACCCGCGATTGCCAGCGCTGGTTCAGCGTCAGCAAGCAGGCCGGGTCGGACAGCGCATGGCTGATGCCGATATTGACAATGGTGGCGGGGAAGATGTTGTAGTCCATGCCCGTCACGGCGTTGCGGCTGCGAACATAGGAAGCGCTCGCATCCAAGCCCCACCCCTGCCACTGGGCCTGCAGGCTGGCCGTGGCGCCGTAGGCATCGTTGCGGCCTACATTGCGGTACTGGGTCAACGTGGCCGGCGGCACCAACACGGCGGAAATGCCGTCATGCCACAAGGTGCGAAACAACGTCACCTGGGCCAGGTAGTGCGCCGTCTGGCGCTGGGCCACCAGTTCATAGCTGTCGATCAGTTCCGGCTGGAGCGCGGGATTGCCCAGCACACTGCCGGCCGCGCCGCCCATCTCCACCGCCGAGGGGGCGCGGAACGCCTGGCCGTACAGGAACTTGAGCGCGGCGTCAGGCTGCGGGTGGTAGATCAGTCCCAGCCGCGGCGACGCATGGCCGCCAAAATCGGAGTAATCGTCCAGCCGGCCGCCATAGACCAGCGCCCACCGCTCGCCCCAGTGGCTGTTCAACTCCAGCGTCAGGTTGCGCACGCCACGGCTGGCGCCTTCGGCCGGGTTGGTGGTGGTGGGCAGCGCTTGCCCGGCCAGCGTCACCGCCTCGGCCTTCGCGCTGCGCACGCCCAGCCGCTCCTGGCCGGCCGACAGGGCCCAGGCCGTGTTCCAGGCGGGAATGCCGTCACGCCATGTCGCCTGCAGGCCCGTACGGAACTGGCGCGTCCACAAGTCGCGGTGGATGGGTACGGCGCCCGTGCCCAGGTTGCTGGCCAGGTCATTGTCCACCCACCAGTAGTAGCCCTTCAGCTCGACGGAGCCGCCACGCGCCAGTTCGCGCCGCACGCCGGCCTGTGTCATCGCGAAGCGGGTGGCCAGCCAGCCCACGTCATTGCCGCCGGTCAGGCGCGTGCCCGAGCCCTGGTACGCGTCCGCGTCGTAGTGATGCAGGTACAGGCCGCCGAACCAGGACAGGCCACCCTGCCCTTCCCCGGCCAGCTTGAACGAGGCCGTCTGGGCGTCGAAGTTGTTCTCGCGCGCGCTTTGCAGCGGCCGGCCCGTGATCGGGTGGACGGCGTAGGCGACGCGATCCTGGTCCGGCTGGCCGTTGGCGGCCAGCGCCACGTTCAGGCGCGCATCCGCGCCCACGGCCGTGCTTTGCCGCAGGGCCGCTTCGTAATAGCCGTTGCTGGCGCCGGCCGCGCTGAGCTCGCGCTGGTCATGGTCAGCCTCGTAGCCGCGCAATGCCACCAGGCCGTGGAAGGCGTCGCTGCCATACAGGGCCGAACCGGGGCCTTCGATCAGTTGCATCTGGCTCAGCGCACCGAGGTTGATGGCAGGCAGGTTGAATTGGGGACCGGAGCGGAACAGGTCGTTGAGCGGCACGCCATCCCAGCTGGTGGCCACGCCCGTGTAGGAGGTGCTGCGCGCGTAGCCACGGATGGCCAGCACCTGGTTGCCGCTGGTGTGCGGCAGCACCTGCACGCCCGGCTGCGTTTCCAGCGCGTCGAGCAGGCGGCGCGCGCCGCGCCGCTGCCATTGCTGCGGCGTGACGGCGCTCACCGAGGCAGCCGTGTCGAGCAGGCCGGCCGACAGCAACGATGCGGCGCTCACGTCCACATTGGCCAACTCCTCCAGCGACAGTTCGCTCAGATCGCCGGGCGGCAGGGTCGCGCCGGCGCCTGCCACATGCAGTGCCAGCCCGGCGGCCAGCACGATGGCGGGCGCCTTGCGGTCGGATGCGGCGACAATAGGGCGAGGCTTGCGCATGAGGGTTCCATCGCTTCAGGTGGCACGGACAACCCAACAGTTGCCGGAATCATTGTATGCCAGCAAGTGATGTTTATGGCAATATTTTAATACTATCAATTTGCAACTGTTGCAGGCCGAGGTGGTCGCGGACATAAAAAAAGCGGCCCGCAGGCCGCTCCTCATCGGACGAAAACCCGGCGCCGCCTTACGCGGACACCTCGCCCTTCTTGATCCACGCCGCCAGCTGGTGCGGACGCAGGCCGTCGTAATCCTCGAACGGCTGGTGGATCCACGGGTTGTGCGGCAGTTCCTGCATCTGGTAGTCCGGCTTGAAGGCCGAGCTGCCCTTGGTCCAGATCACGGCCGTGCGCACTTCGGTCACGCCTTCGAAGTTGTTCTTCAGGTGCTCGATCACCTTCATCAGGGTCACGCCCGAATCGGCCAGGTCGTCGATCAGCAGGATCCGGCCCGACAGCGGGCCCTTGGTCATCGTCATGTACTTGGCGATGTCCAGGTCGCCCTGCACGGTGCCCTTCTCGGCGCGGTAGGAGCTGGTCGACAGGATCGCCAGCGGCACGTCGAAGATGCGCGAGAACATGTCGCCGGGGCGCACGCCGCCGCGCGCCAGGCACAGCACCTGGTCGAATTTCCAGCCAGATTCATGCACCTTGAGCGCCAGGCGCTCGATCAGGCGGTGGTACTCATCCCAGGACACCCAGAGATGCTTGTCGTTCGATTGTGGGGTGGACAAGATGATAACTCCTCAGTGTATTGCTTGCATTACTCGAACGGGTGACGCAGCACGATCGTTTCTTCGCGATCGGGGCCGGTCGACACCATGTCAACCGGCACGCCGACCAACTCTTCGATACGTTTGATGTAGTTGCGGGCGGCGGCCGGCAGCGCGGCCAGCGACTTGGCGCCCACGGTGCTCTCCTTCCAGCCCGGCATTTCTTCGTAGACGGGCACGCAGCGTGCCGCTTCTTCCGCGCCGGACGGGAAGATGTCCACGGCCTTGCCGTCCACCAGGTAGCCGGTGCACAGCTTGAGCGATTCCAGGCCGTCCAGCACGTCCAGCTTGGTCAGGCACATGCCCGTCACGCCGTTGATCTGCACGGAGCGGCGCAGCAGGGCCGCGTCGAACCAGCCGCAGCGGCGGGCGCGGCCCGTCACGGTGCCGAACTCGTGGCCCACTTGCGCCAGGTGGTGGCCCACGCCGGCATCCGTCGGCAGTTCCGAAGGGAACGGGCCGGAACCGACGCGGGTGGTGTAGGCCTTGGTGATGCCCATGATGTAGTGCAGCATGCCCGGGCCCACGCCGGAACCAGCAGCGGCATTGCCGGCCACGCAGTTCGACGAGGTGACGAACGGATAGGTGCCATGGTCCACATCCAGCAGCGAACCTTGCGCGCCTTCGAACAGCAGGTTGGCGCCGGCCTTGTGCGCAGCGTACAGCGCGCTCGATACGTCGGTCACCATCGGGCGCAGGCGCGGCACGTAGGCCAGCGCGTCGTCCAGGGTCTTCTGGTAGTCGACGCGCGGCGCCTTCAGATAGTTTTCCAGCACGAAGTTGTGGTAGTCCAGGTTCTCGGCCAGTTTTTCCGAGAAGCGCTTTTCATTCAGCAGGTCGGCGATACGGATCGCACGGCGCGCCACCTTGTCTTCATAGGCCGGGCCGATGCCCTTGCCGGTGGTGCCGATCTTGGCGGCGCCGCGGGCCGCTTCACGGGCCGCATCCAGCGCTGCGTGGTAAGGCAGGATCACGGGAGCGGCGTCCGACACCTTCAGGCGCGACGCCACTTCCACGCCGACCGCTTCGAGCTTGTCGATTTCGCGCAGCACGTCCGGCACCGACACCACCACACCGTTACCGATGTAGCAGGCCACGCCTGGGCGCATGATGCCCGACGGGATCAGCTGCAGCGCCGTCTTCACGCCGCCGATGACCAGCGTATGGCCGGCGTTGTGGCCGCCCTGGAAGCGCACCACACCTTGCGCATGATCGGTCAACCAGTCGACGATCTTGCCCTTACCTTCATCGCCCCATTGGGTGCCGATGACAACGACGTTCTTTGCCATATTTTTCTTTGACATCACACTAACCTAAGTTTTTAAGAATCCAGTTACTACCATCATCGTCGAGCACCAGCGCGCGGTCGCACTCGAACTCGTCCTGTTCATTGCTGTGACCCGGCATGGACTGGATCACCACTTCGCCGGCCTTGCGCAGCTCGGCGATTTTCTCTTTCAGCTCCGGCGCGTTACCCCACGGCGCGCGGATCGAATGTTTGCGTTCGGCCGTCGGCAGCAACCGGGCCAGCTCGCGCAGGTCCAGCGAGAAGCCGGTGGCGGGACGGGCACGGCCGAATGCTTCACCCACGTGATCGTAACGGCCGCCACGGGCCACGGCGTTGGGCAGGCCCGGCACGTACAGCGCGAACATGGCGCCGCTCTCGTACTGGTAACCGCGCAGGTCGGCCAGGTCGATCGCCACTTCGGCGCGGCCGATGGCCGAACCGGCCAGCGCGGCCAGTTCCGCCAGCGCCTTGGCGATGCCAGGCAGGTCGGGCAGCACGTCGCGCGCTTTTTTCAGCACTTCGACGTCGCCGTACAGGTTGGGCAGCGCCAGCAGCGCATCGCGCACCATGGGCGAGTAGTTGGCCGTCAGTTCGCGCAGGCCCGGCATGTCCTTGGCCCGCAGCAGCAGGTACAGGGCCGCCTCGTCGCGCACGGCGGCCGGGTCGCCGGCGATCAGCGCACGCAGCACGCCCACGTGGGACAGGTCCAGCCGCACGTCGGTGAAACCGGCCAGGGCCAGCGAGGCCAGCGCCAGTTCCTGGATCTCGGCGTCCGCTTCCAGGCCGGCGTGGCCATAGATTTCGGCGCCGATCTGCAGCGGCTCACGGGTGGCGTGCAGGCCCGAGGGACGGGTATGGAGCACGCTGCCGGCGTAGCACAGACGGGTGACGGAGGCGCGGTTGAGCAGGTGGGCGTCGATACGGGCCACCTGGGTCGTCATGTCGGCGCGCAGGCCCAGCATGCGGCCCGAGGCCGGATCGACCAGCTTGAAGGTGCGCTGGTCGGTATCCTGGCCGGCGCCGGTCAGCAGCGACTCGACATATTCGAGCAGCGGCGGCATCACCAGTTCGTATCCGTACAGGCGGAAATTATCCAGCATCAGGCGACGCAGTTCTTCGATCTTGCGTGCTTCCGACGGCAGGACGTCGGCGATATTCTCGGGCAAAAGCCAATTCGGCATGGGAAACTGGAGTCGGAAGTTAAGAAATTTGAACAACGTGGCGCCATCGCGCAGCCATCAGGCGCAGGGCCGAACCTGATATTTTACGCGAAAATATGCCTTGAAAGGTAGAAAATCGTGCCACGGACGGCCAAAAACGAAGCCGGCCGGGCGGTTGCGCACCGCGCCGGCCGGCTTCGCCGCCAGTCTTACTTCTTGCCGGCCGGGGCAGCCGCAGCGCCCGAACCCTTGAAATACTTGAAGAAGTCGGAATTGGAATCGATCACCATCACGTCGCCGCGATTCTTGAACGTGGCGCGATACGCTTCCAGGCTGCGGTAGAACTTGTAGAACTCGGGGTTCTTGCCGAACGCCTCGGCGTAGATCTGCGACGCCTTGGCATCGCCCTCGCCGCGTATGGTCTCGGCCTGGCGATACGCTTCGGCCAGGATCACGGTGCGCTGCTTGTCGGCGTCGGCGCGGATCTTCTCCGAATCGGCCGAGCCGGTGGAACGCAGCTCGTTGGCCACGCGCACGCGCTCGGCCTTCATGCGGTCGTACACGGAGTTGTTGATCTGCTCCACGTAGTCCACCCGCTTCAGGCGCACGTCGATGATCTCGACGCCGATCTGCGACGCCTCCGTCACCACCTTGCTGCGGATCGACTCCATCACCTGGCCGCGCTGGCCGGAGATCACTTCGCGCACGGTGTGCTTGGTGATCTCGTCGTTCAGCGCCGCCTTGACGATCTGCGACATGCGGTCGCGCGCGCGGGCTTCGTCGCCGCCGAAGCTGACGAAATACTTCTTGGGCTGGTCCTCGCCACGGCCGATGCGCCATTTGACGAAGGTGTCGACCAGGATGTTCATCTTCTCGGCCGTGATGAAGCGCTCGGCGTCGGGCGACTCGATGGTCATGATGCGGTTATCGAGGTACAGCACGTTCTGGAACGGCGGCGGCAGCTTGAAGTGCAGGCCCGGCGTGCGGATCACTTCCTTCACTTCGCCCAGCGCGAACACGATGGCATAACGGCGCTGATCGACCACGAACATGGTGGACGACAGCAGCATCAGGGCGATGAAACCGCCCACAACGATGGTAACAATACGGTTCATATCAGCGGCTCTCCCGTTCACGTGACGAATCGCGCGAACGGCTGTCGCGCTGACGGCTCATTTCGACCGTCGGCATCATATCGGACGGCGCCGTGGCCGCAGGTGCGGGCGCGGGCGCCTGCGTGGCGGCCGCCTTGGCTGCCGCCGCCGCCGCGTCCGTGGCCGCCGCCTGGGCGATCAGCTTGTCGAGCGGCAGGTACAGCAGGTTGCTGCCGGACTTGGCGTCCACCATCACCTTGCTGGCGCTGGCGAAGATCTGCTGCATCGTTTCCAGGTACATGCGGTCGCGCGTGACGGCCGGCGCCTTCTGGTATTCGGCCAGCACCTGCTTGAAGCGGGCCGCGTTACCGGCCGCGTTCTCGCTGACGGTGGCACGGTACGCTTCCGCTTCCTGCACCAGGCGGAACGCGGCGCCGCGCGCCTTCGGAATCACGTCGTTGGCGTAAGCCTGGCCTTCGTTCTTCTGGCGCTCGCGGTCCTGGCCGGCCTTGACGGCGTCGTCGAACGCGCTTTGCACCTGCTCGGGCGGTTGCACGCCTTGCATGGTGACGTTGGTGATCTGGGCGCCGGTGGCGTAACGGTCCAGGATGTGCTGCATCAGTTGCTGGGTCTCGAACGCGACCTTCTCGCGGCCTTCATACAGCACGAAATCCATCTTGCTCTTGCCGACCACTTCGCGGATGGCCGTCTCGGCCACCTGGCGCACGGCGTCCTCCGGATCGGCGTTGTTGAACTGCCAGGCCACCGGGTCTTTCAGCGTGTACTGCACGGCGAACTGGATGTCGATGATGTTCTCGTCGTCCGTCAGCATCAGCGATTCGCGCGTCTGCTTGTTCTTGACGTTGCCGCGGTAGCCCACTTCCACCGTGCGCACCTGCGAGACCTTGACCGTCTCGTCGCTCTGGAACGGGTAGGGCCAGCGCCAGTTGAAGCCAGCCGGCGTGGTGTGGCTGAATTTGCCGAACGTGAGCACGACGCCGGTCTGGCCTTCCTGCACGATGAACGAGCCGGAAGCGAGCCAGATCAGGGCTACGACGGCGCCCACGGCGCCAGCGGTGATGCCGGCGCCCTTCATGTCGGGACGGGGGCCGGACGGCGTACCGCCGCTGTCGGGGCCTTTCTTCTGGCCGAAGAAAGCGTTCAGGCGCTGATTGAAATCGCGCCACAACTGGTCCAGGTCAGGCGGGCCGTCGCCGGGCTTGTTGCCCTCCTGGGCGTGGCGGTTGCCGTCCTTCTTGTCAGCGCCCCAGCGGGGATCGTTGAGCGAGAGTTTCAGGCCCAGTCGTTGCATGAGAGTGGAGACACGCATACTTAATGTGATCCGACATGAGTGGTGGTTGGTATTGTGCCTGGCGCGCCGTCGTCGGGGGCCGGGGTCTCGTCGTCCTGCAGATCCTGTTCGTGGTCGCTCTCATCGGCATAGTCGCCATCCTCGCCCTCATAACGGGGGCGCGGCGGGCGCGCGCCAGGCGCGGCCTTGGCCCATTCGACGATCGCCGCGCGCAGCAGATCGAGGCCGGCGCCGGTGCGGGCGCTGATGAAAACGCGGGAAATTTTATCATATTCATCACGCTCGACGGACGGCTCCAGCCCCGCCGCGTCAATCTTGTTCCAGACAAGGATTTGCGGAATATGATCGGCGCCGATTTCCTTGAGCACCATGTTGACCTGCTCGATCTGCTCCATGCGCACCGGCGATGAAGCGTCGACCACGTGCAGCAGCAGGTCGGCGTGGATGGTTTCCTCCAGCGTGGCGCGGAAGGCAGCCACCAGCTGGTGCGGCAGTTCGCGCACGAATCCGACCGTGTCGGAGATGACGACCTGCCCCACGTCCTCGCCCAGGTAGACGCGGCGCGAAGTGGTGTCGAGCGTGGCGAACAACTGGTTGGCCACGTACACGCCGGCCTTGGTGACGGCGTTGAACAGGGTCGACTTGCCGGCGTTGGTATAACCCACCAGCGAGACGGAGAAAGTCTGGGTACGCCCGCGCGCGCGGCGCTGGGTATCGTGCTGCTTGCGCAGCTTGTCGAGCCGGGCCCGCAGCGCTTTCACGCGTTCGCCGATCAGGCGGCGGTCCGTCTCGAGCTGGGTTTCACCGGGACCGCGCAGGCCGATACCGCCCTTTTGCCGTTCCAGGTGGGTCCAGCCGCGGATCAGGCGCGTGGCCAGGTGCTGCAACTGGGCCAGCTCCACCTGCAGCTTGCCCTCGTGGCTCTTGGCGCGCTGGGCGAAGATGTCGAGGATCAAGCTGGTGCGGTCCAGCACCCGGACGTTGAGGCGCTTTTCCAGGTTGCGCTGCTGGGCCGGCGACAGGGCGTGGTTGAAGATGACGATCTCGATCTGGTCATCGAGCACGGCCTGGCCGATCTCGTCGGCCTTGCCGCTGCCGACGAAATAGGCCGCGTCCGGACTGGAACGCCTGGCCGTGATGGTCGTGACGGGGTCCGCCCCCGCCGACCGGGCCAGCAGTTGCAGTTCCTCGATGCTGGCGGCGAAGTCGCCCTGACCGAAGTCGATACCGACTAAAGCGGCGCGCATACGGCGGTCAGGCAAGTGAGCGGATAACGATGTGGCAAGCGCTTATTCCGCGTCGGCTTCAATGTTCAGATTGACGGCGCGGGCCGGCACCACGGTCGAAATGGCGTGCTTGTACACCATCTGGGTGACAGTGTTACGCAGCAGCACGACGTATTGGTCGAACGATTCGATATGGCCTTGCAGCTTGATGCCGTTGACCAGATAGATCGACACCGGTACGTGTTCTTTGCGCAAGGCGTTGAGGAATGGGTCTTGTAACAGTTGCCCTTTGTTGCTCATAACAGCTCCGTTTTATGTTGTTGTGTGTGAATTGGAGGCGGCACGCTGGTTTTCAAGTGCGACTCGGTGCAAAAACAGGTGCAAGCTTCATTCTCCCACAGGGAAATCATGCCATGAAGCTACTGTAACCTGTTTTCGCACTTTCTGCAGGCCGCGCCAGCGCGTTTCCGCCTTATTTCTGTGTTTTGGCAAATGGATTCTTGCCCGTGCGCAATTCAATGCGCAGCGGCGTGCCCACCAGCGAGAAGGTGTCGCGGAAATGCTTTTCCAGGTAACGCTTGTAGGGCTCGCCCACCGCGTCCAGCGCATTGCCGTGAATCACGATCACGGGCGGATTCATGCCGCCCTGGTGCGCATAGCGCAGCTTGGGGCGGATCGACCCCTTGCGGCGTGGCTCCTGCTTCTCCACGGCCTCGATCAGGGCGCGCGTGAGCTTGGGCGTGGACAGGTCGCACATGGCGGCCGCGTAGGCCGCGTCGATCGACTTCATCAGCGGGCCGATGCCGGTCGCCTTCAGGGCCGAAATGAAATGGGTCTTGGCGAAGGACAGGAAGTCCAGCTTGCGGTCCAGGTCGATCTTGATCTCGTCGCGGCGGTCCGACTGCAGGCCATCCCACTTGTTGACGGCCACCACCAGCGCGCGGCCCGATTCGAGCACGAAGCCGGCGATGTGGGCGTCCTGCTCGGAGATGTCCTGCTGGGCGTCCAGCAGCAGCACCACCACGTTCGCTTCCGAGATCGATTGCAGCGTCTTCACCACCGAGAATTTCTCGATCGCTTCGAACACCTTGCCGCGGCGGCGGATACCGGCCGTGTCGATCAGCGTGTACAGCTTGCCGTCGCGCTCGAACGGAATCTCGATCGAATCGCGGGTGGTGCCCGGCATGTCGAACGCGATCACGCGCTGCTCACCCACCAGGGTGTTGATCAGGGTGGACTTGCCCACGTTGGGGCGGCCCACGATGGCGATCTTGATGCCGCGGTCGGACGGCTCCAGTTCCTCCGGTTCCTCCGGACGCTGGGCGAAGGCCAGGTTGAGCGCCTCCTCCACCAGGTCGGCCACGCCGTCGCCGTGCGCGGACGAGATGGCGTAGGGATCGCCCAGGCCCAGCTCATAGAAGTCCGACACCACGGCCGTGTAACGCATGCCTTCGGATTTATTCACCACCAGCAGCACGGGACGGCCGCTCTTGCGCAGGAAGTCCGTGATGGTCTTGTCGTGCGGCGTCAGGCCCTGGCGGCCGTCGACCAGGAACACGACCACGTCGGCCTCGGCCACGGCCTGCTTGGTCTGCAGTGCCATCTGGTGCATGATGCCTTCCTTGGCGACGGGTTCGAAACCGCCCGTGTCGATCACGAGGAAGGGACGTTCGCCGACACGGCCCTCGCCATAGTGACGATCGCGCGTCAACCCAGGCAAGTCCGCCACCAGCGCATCGCGCGAGCGGGTCAGACGATTGAATAAGGTCGATTTCCCAACGTTGGGTCGACCCACTAGTGCGATTACCGGCTTCATTGTATTACTCGACCGCGATGGCGGTCACTGTCCCTGATTGGGTTTGAAAAATCAAATTCGCGCCCGCCACCACAGGCACCGATTGTATCGGGCTGCCGTCGGTAGCGACGCGACCTATTAAAGCGCCATCTTCCCGCGACAGGAAGTGGATGTAACCCTGATAGTCGCCAACCGCGACAGCGCGGCCATACGACACAGGCGTGGACAGGCGGCGGAACGCCAGCTTGTCCGTTTTCCAGGCGTTGGTGCCCGTTTCGCGGCTGTACGCGGCCAGCCCGCCCTGGTCGTCGGCGACGAACACGAAGCGCTGGTCGACAGCCACACCCACGTCGGCGGACGCGGGCTTGTTCCAGCGTGGTACGCCGGTGGCCAGGTCAAAGCAGGCCACGCGGCCCTGGTAAGACACGGCGCACACGTCCTTGTCATACACCACGGGCGCGCCGGCGATGTCGGTCACGCGCTCCAGTTCCGTCGCGCCGCGCGGCTCGCCCACCACCACTTCAAAGCGTGGCAGCCCGCCCACCAGGGCCAGCGCCAGCAGCTTGCCACCCGGCTGGGCCACGTACACGTTCGGACCTGCGATGGTCATGCCGGGCGCGTTGCGCAGCGTGAGCGCGGGCGTGGTGCGGGCCACGGACCAGCGCCTGGCGCCGGTGGCCGCCTCATAGGCCGTGATCTGGTTGTCGACGCTGCGCACCACCACCACGTCCGTGCCCACCACGGGCGAGGACAGCACTTCGCTCGACGCCTGCGCCTTCCACAGCGGCTTGCCGTTGGCGTCGAACGCAAGGATAACACCCTTGGCCGCGCCGACCACGGTCACGTCGCCGTTGCTGCCCACGCCGGCCGTCAGGTCCGCGCCCGTCTTGACGCGCCACAGCTCCTTGCCCGTGGCCGCGTCCAGCTTCGCCAGGGTGCCGCCGGCATCGGCCGCGTACAGGTTGTTGCCCACCAGGGCGGGCGTGAACACGGCCTGGCCGGACGAACCGAGTGAATACTTCCATGCCGCGTGCGGCGACATGGTGGCCTTGAACTCAACCAGCGGCGCTGGCTGGTTCTTGGTTTCCTTCGACGAGAACAGCGAGCAGCCGGACATCAGCGCCAGCAGGCTCACTGCGATTATTTTTTGGGTGGTGCGCATAAATTAACCTTGTTGGTACAGGTAAGGCATGAGGGACGGCGCGCCTGTCGCGCGCGTCCTCGCGAAGATGCTTATGCCGCGTCCTTGGCCGCGGGCACGGCGCCGCCGATGGCTTCGAACTTCAGTTCGATCAGCTGGCGGCCGGGGTTCTTCTTGTCCGTCGCGTCCAGCGCGGCCTGGTAGGCGGCGCGGGCTTCGGCCAGCTTGTTCTGCGCGGCCAGCACATCGCCCTTGCGGTCGGCCACGGCGCCGGCGAACTGCGGCGCGGTGACGGTGGCCAGTACCTTGAGCGCTTCGTCATAGGCTTTCTCGTCCAGCAGCACGCCGGCCAGGCGGACCTTGGCCACCGACTTGTATTCCTCGTCGCCATGCTCGGATGCCCATTGCAGCTGGGCCTTGGCCGATTTCAGGTCATTGGCATCGAACGCGCTCTTGGCGGCCAGCAGCGCGCCCATGGGCGCGTAGGTGGTGCTGCCATAGCGGCTTTCCATGTCGCCGGCCGCACGCAGCACCTTGGCCGCGTCCTTGGCGTCGACGGCGTGCTGCAGCTCGTCGTACAGGGCCGATGCCTGGGCGGCCTGGCTGCGCTGGTAGTAGTTCCAGCCGGTCCAGCCCGAGTAGGCGGCCAGGCCTGCGATCAGCACCCACGAAGTGAGGTTGCCATACTGATTCCACCACGCTTTGAGGGAAGCAAGTTGTTCTTGTTCTTCGAGATCGTATGCCATGAGTTCAGGTCAGTTGGGGTTGTAAGGGTTAATCGAAGGTCTATCGGTACTGCTTAGTGCTTGCAGTTCTCGTCGTGCACGTGATAGTGGCCGCCGTCGCTGGTGATCTGGTCGACCAGGAAGTCCACTACCTCATCGAACGGCACGTTAGCCTGCTGCTGCTCGCCTTCGGCCGCGCGCATGGCCTTGACGCTGGCCGTGTGGTTGGCCACTTCGTCTTCGCCGATGATGACGGCGAAGGCAGCGCCGCTGCCGTCGGCCTTCTTCATCTGCGACTTGAAACTGCCGGCGCCGGCGGCCGTGGAGGCGTGCATGATCACGTCCAGGCCAGCATCGCGGATACGCTCGCCCAGCACGAATGCCTGCAGCTGGGCCGCTTCACCCTGGTGCACCAGGTACACGTCGCACTGGTTGGGCTGCTCAGGCTCGCCCTCTTCCTTCATCAGTTCCAGCAGGCGTTCGATGCCCATCGCGAAGCCGACGGCCGGCGTGGGCTTGCCGCCGAAGCTGGCGATCAGCGGATCGTAGCGGCCGCCCGCGCACACGGTGCCTTGCGAACCCAGTTGGTCCGTCACCCACTCGAACACGGTGCGGTTGTAGTAATCGAGGCCGCGCACCAGGCGGGTGTTGATGGTGTACGGGATGTTGTTGTGGTCGAGGATCTTGCGCACGCCATTGAAGTGGGCCAGCGATTCCTCGCCCAGGTAGTCCAGCAGCTTGGGCGCGTTGTTGACCATCTCCTGCATGGCCGGATTCTTGGTGTCCAGGATGCGCAGCGGGTTGCTGTGCAGGCGGCGCTTGGCTTCCGCGTCCAGCAGGGCTTCGTGCGATTCCAGGTAGGCGATCAGGTCCACGCGATGACGGGCGCGCTCCTCGGCGTCGCCGATCGAGTTCAGTTCCAGGCGGATGTTCTGCAGGCCCAGGTCATCCCACAGGCGGCGGCACAGCATGATCAGTTCCGCGTCGATGTCCGGGCCATTGAAGCCGACGGCTTCGCAGCCGAACTGGTAGAACTGGCGATAGCGGCCGCGCTGGGGACGCTCGTGGCGGAACATGGGGCCCGTGTACCACAGGCGCTTGGGGCCTTCATACACCAGGTTATGCTCGATCACGGCGCGCACCACGCCAGCCGTGCCTTCCGGACGCAGCGTGAGCTGGTCGCCGTTCATGGAATCGGTGAACGAATACATCTCCTTTTCCACGATGTCCGTCACGGCGCCGATGGCGCGCGCGAACAGGCCCGTGTTTTCCACGATGGGGGTGCGGATCTGCTGGAAGCCATAGCTCTGCACCACCGATTGGGCGGTGTTCTGGAACAGTTCCCACAGGTGCGCATCACCCGGCAGGATGTCGTTCATGCCTTTGACTGCGACGATTTTCTCAGCTTTTTTGTTTTCGGACATTGCGCTCTTCTTTTAATCTTTAGCTTAGGCAGCCACGGTCTTGCCGTAGTTGGTCTGCACGTAATTCAATACGATGGTCTGGAATTCTTCGACGATGCGCTCACCGCGCAGGGTGGCCACCTTCTGGCCGTCCACGAACACGGGGGCGGCCGGCGACTCGCCCGTACCGGGCAGGCTGATGCCGATGTTGGCGTGCTTCGACTCGCCGGGGCCGTTGACGATGCAGCCCATCACGGCCACGTTCATCGCTTCCACGCCCGGATAGATCTTTTTCCACTCCGGCATCTGCTCGCGCAGATAGGTCTGGATGTTGTCGGCCAGTTCCTGGAAGGTGGTCGAGGTGGTACGGCCGCAGCCGGGGCAGGCAATCACCATCGGCGTGAACTTGCGCAGGCCCATGGTCTGCAGGATCTCCTGGCCCACCACCACTTCCCTGGTGCGGTCGCCACCCGGTTCCGGCGTGAGCGAAATGCGGATGGTGTCGCCGATGCCCTCTTGCAGCAGCACCGACAGCGCGGCCGTGGAAGCGACGATACCCTTGCTGCCCATGCCGGCCTCGGTCAGCCCCAGGTGCAGCGGGTAGTCGCAGCGGCGCGCCAGTTCGCGGTACACGGCGATCAGGTCCTGCACGCCCGACACCTTGCACGACAGGATGATCTTGTCGCGGCCCAGGCCCAGTTCTTCCGCACGCACGGCGTTCTCGATGGCGGAGGTGATCAGCGCCTCGTACATCACGGCCTGCGCGCTCCACGGCTCGGCACGGCCAGCGTTCTCGTCCATGATGCGCGCCAGCAGCGCCTGATCCAGGCTGCCCCAGTTGACGCCGATGCGCACCGGCTTGTCGTAGCGGGCCGCCACTTCGATCATCTGGGCGAACTGGCTGTCGCGCTTGGCGCCCTTGCCCACGTTGCCCGGATTGATGCGGTACTTGGCCAGCGCCTTGGCGCACTCGGGATACTCGTTCAACAGCGTGTGGCCGTTGTAGTGGAAGTCGCCCACCAGCGGCACGTCGATCTCCATCTTGTCGAGCTGCTCGCGGATGTAGGGCACGGCGGCCGCCGCCTCCGGCTTGTCCACCGTCAGGCGCACCAGTTCGGAACCGGCGCGGGCCAGCTCCTTGATCTGGATCGCCGTGGCGATCACGTCGGCCGTATCGGTGTTGGTCATCGACTGCACCACCACGGGCGCGTCGCCGCCGACCCACACCTGGCGGGCGCCGTTGGCCACCAGCACGCGGCGGCTGGCGCGGCGCGCGCACGGACCGGAAGGAATGGCTGTTTGCGTAGTCGTTGTAGACATGGGTGTTCTGTTTGTGTGCTGTAAAACGGGATTACTTGATGTTCACGCGCGAGATCGTGCCACCGGCCACGGACGGCAGCGGCAGCGGCGCGCCGCCCAGCGTCGCTTCCACGCCGGCCGGCTTGCCAACGATGAGCAGGGCGGGATCGGTGATGTCGAACGTCTCCGTGGCGCCGGCCTTGACCAGGCGCGAAATGAGCGGCGACTTGCCTGGACGGCGGATCTCAATCCACGAATCCTGGGTCACTTTCAATACCAGCGCGTTACCGCTGGCGGCCGCCGGCGCAGGGGCTGCGACCGGTGCAGGCGCCGGTGCCGCAGGTGCGGTGGTGGCAACAGGGGCCGGCGCCGCCGCGGGCGGCGTGACGGGCGCTGCGGCGTTCGCAGCACCAGCGACAGGAGCCGCAGCCGGGGCAGCGCCAGCGCCGGGCGAACCGGCGGCCGGCGCGCCACCTTGCGGCGGCACGGAAATCAACGGCACGGACGGCGACTGCATGGGCGCCGTCTCCTGGCCCGGCTTGACCAGCGTGGTCTCGATCGGTGCGGTGACGTTGGCGGCCTTCCCGGCCACGGCCGGTGCGGCGACGGTGGCGCCATCCTTGCCCTGCCCCAGCATGCCCGGCGCGATCAGCCCGGCGTGATAGGCATAGGCGCCGGCGGCGGCGATCACCACGGCCACGCCAGCGACTATCATCCAGCCGGCCGGCTTGGACGAACGCTCCGTCAGCGACGGGAAGCGCGATTCGGAAAACGTGGGCGAGCGCTCGCGGCGCGGCGGCGACGCCTCGTGGCTGGTGGGCGAGACCACTTCGATCATGGCCACCAGCGGCGTGGCGTCTATCTTCAGCACTTTGGCGTAGGCGCGCACGAAACCGCGCACCACGGCCATGTTGGGCAGCGACGCATAGTCGCCCTTCTCCAGCGCGATCACCTGGCGCGGCGCCAGTTTCAGCTGATCGGCGATCTGTTCTATCGTCCAGCCGGCCGCTTCGCGGGCGGCGGCCAGTTGTACTCCGGGCGTGGCCAGGTTGCTGCCCTGGTCTTTTGGCGGTTCAGCCCACTCTGAATTCATTGGTACCCCTGTTTCATTCATCAAACGCCCCACGTTGATACGCTGCATACTCGACCGAACCGGGGTGGTGACGCCGCAATTGCGTCGCCCAGCCAGCTTCCGCGTCCTTGTCGCCGAGCTTATGCTGCACTTTAATCGCGAGCCACAGCACATCGGCCGTCATGCTCTCCATCTTTGCTAACTTGCCCAGCCGGGTAATGAAAAAACCGGCACGGGGATAATCGCCCCGCGCGTAGTAGACCTGCGCCAGGTTGGCGTTGGTCGCGGCCAGGTCGGGCGTCAGTTGCAAGGCACGCAGCAGGTATTTTTCCGCCGCCGCGTAATCCTTGATCTTCAGCGCGCAGGAACCGGCGTTGTTCAGCGCCTTGTCCGGCGACTTGTAGGCCGGGTTGTTCAAGGCTTGCTCGAAATGCTTGAGCGCCTCGGGCACACGGCCGTGCTCGCACAGGAACGAGCCGTAATTGTTGGCCAGATCGGGATTGCGCGGCGCCAGCTTGAGCGCGTGCACGAAGTTATCCTCGGCCAGGGCCGTCTCGCCCATGGCCATGTAGATCAGGGCACGCATGCCGTAGGCATCCACGTACTGGGGATCGGCCACCAGCGCCAGCTTCACTTCATCGAGCGCCACGGCGTACTGGCCCTGCTCGTAGTAGCCCACGGCCAGCTGCATGCGGATGCTGGCGCGGCGCTGGGCCGAGGTCAGGTCCGACGCCGTCTGCAGCTCCTCCTTGCCACTATTGCCCGGACCGGCGGCACAGCCGGCCAGCAGCGCTGCCAGCGCCAGGGCGGACAGCAACGGACGGCGGCGTCGGACCAGGGGTGTCATCAGGAACGGATCTCCACGATCTTGCCGAAGTTGGCGCCGAACTTCTGCTGGTATTCGGCCATCTTTTCCATGCGCTCCTGGACCCGGGTGCGGTCCTGGACTTCACCGGCCAGCTGGCCGCAGGCGGCGTCGATATCGTCGCCGCGCGTCTTGCGGATGGTGGTGACGATGCCGGCGTCCATCAGGATCTGGGCGAAGGCCTTGATGCGCGGGTTCTTCGAGCGGAACAAGCCCGATTCCGGGAAGGGGTTGAACGGAATCAGGTTGAACTTGCAGTTCACGCCGTGCTGGCGGTCCTGCACCAGGGCCACCAGCTCGCGCGCGTGCTCGTCGGAGTCGTTGAAGCCGTCGAGCATGCAGTATTCAAAGGTGATGAAGTCGCGCGGCGCAAATTCCAGGTAGCGCTTGCAGGCGGCCAGCAGCTCCTTCAACGGGTATTTTTTATTGAGCGGCACCAACCCATCGCGCAACGCGTCGTTCGACGCGTGCAGCGACACGGCCAGCGCCACCGGCACTTCCTGCGACAGCTTGTCCATCATCGGCACCACGCCGGAGGTCGACAAGGTGACCCGGCGGCGCGACAGGCCGTAGGCGTTATCGTCCAGCATCAGCTTGAGGGCCGTGACGGTGGGTTCGAAGTTCAGCAGCGGCTCGCCCATGCCCATCATCACCACGTTGGTGATCTGGCGTTCACCCTTGGGGCCGGGCTCGATGCCCTTGGTGCGGCGCAGTTCGAATTCGGCCATCCACAGCTGGCCGATGATCTCGCCCACGGTCAGGTTGCGGTTGAAGCCCTGCTTGCCCGTGGAGCAGAAACGGCAGTTGACGGCGCAGCCGGCCTGGGTCGAGATGCACAGCGTGCCGCGGTTGTCTTCCGGGATGTACACGGTTTCCACGGCGTTGCCGTTGCCCACGTCCACCAGCCACTTGCGGGTGCCGTCGGACGAGGTGTGGTCGCTGATGACGGCCGGCGCGCGCACTTCGGCACGCGTCTTGAGCTTGTCGCGCAGCGACTTGGCCAGGTCCGTCATCGAGTCGAAATCGGCGGCGCCGAACTGGTGGATCCAGCGCTGCAGTTGTTTGGCGCGGAACGGCTTCTCTCCCAACTCGGCGCAATAGGCGATGAGCTGCGCGGGATCCAGGTCCAGCAAGTTGGTGAGGGTCGTATCCATAATCTTGTTCAATGCAATTCCAATCAATCCGTCCCCGCCGGGGCGGGAACGGGGTACATCAGCGGCGGCGCCGCACGCGGCGCGCGCCAGGCGTCAATTAACGCGAGTAGACGTTCAGTGCTGGGAAGAAGTAAGCGATTTCGGTGGCAGCAGCTTCCACGCCGTCCGAACCGTGCACGGCGTTGGCATCGATCGACTCAGCGAAGTCAGCACGGATGGTGCCTTTTTCAGCTTTCTTCGGATCGGTGGCGCCCATCAGGTCGCGGTGGGCCAGCACGGCGTTCTCGCCTTCCAGCACCTGGATCATGACAGGACCGGAAACCATGAAGTCCACCAGATCCTTGAAGAAGCCGCGCTCTTTGTGGGCGGCGTAGAAGCCTTCGGCATCAGCGCGCGACAGCAGGGTCATGCGGGCTGCGACGATCTTCAGGCCAGCGCCTTCGAAACGGCTGTAGATTTGGCCGATAACGTTTTTGGCGACTGCGTCTGGTTTGATGATCGACAGGGTGCGTTCGATTGCCATTTAAAAACTCCAATAAAAAGAAAGGTTTAAAACAAGTATTGATAACTCAATCAACCTTTGATTTTACCATAGAACACCCCACCTAACGGATATTGCAAGGCAAGTCGGCGGCGCGGGCCGGTTTCAGCCGGATTTAAGCTAGAATTAAGCCAGCGCCAAGGGCGATTCTGCGCGTTTTTTCCCTGGCATGCTATGCTTTTATCACGGCGCTCACTGTACACGCCATGAACACCAATGAATTGGAGGCACTATGAATCAAATGCAAAACATCTATGACTATGCCGGCAGCAGCCAGGCGGTCCGCCATAATGTACTGCGCAACACCTATTGGCTGTTGGCGCTGTCGATGGTGCCGACCGTGCTGGGCGCCTTCATCGGCGTGGCCTTCCACGTGCCGATGCTGGGCGGCGGCCTGGGCGCGCTGCTGTTCCTGGCGATCGCGTTCGGCTTCATCTGGGGCATCGAGCGCAACAAGGACAGCGGCCTGGGCGTGGCCTTGCTGCTTGGTTTCACCTTCTTCATGGGGCTGATGCTCACCCCCATCCTGTCGCGCACGCTCGGCTACAGCAATGGTGGTTTCCTGATCATGACCGCATTCGGCGGCACGGCCAGCGTGTTCGCCGTGATGGCCAGCGTGGCCACCGTGTCCAAGCGCGACTTCTCGGGCCTGGGCAAGTGGCTGTTCGCCGGCGTGATCGTGATGATCATCGCCTCGCTGGCCAATATTTTCCTGGGCCTGCCGGCGCTGGCCATCACCATTTCCGTGATCGCGATCGCCATCTTCTCGGCCTACATCCTGTATGACGTGCAGCAAATCGTAAACGGCGGCGAGACCAACTACATCCGCGCCACGCTGGCCATTTACCTGGACGTGTACAACATCTTCGTCAACCTGCTGCAGCTGCTGGGCATCTTCGGCGGCAGCCGCGACTGAGCGAAACAGCACTCCTCCCCAAGCCGGCCCCACGCCGGCTTTTTTTTCGCCCTAGAAAAACCGTGTTACGTCCCCGATTTTTCCATGGCGCAAAATCGGGGACGTAACACGGTTTTTCTGAGCAGATATTAGCGGACGTGAAAGCGGGTTTCGGCGATCACACGGGCGCCGGCATCGACCAGCGCCAGCTGGTGGGGGCCGGCCACGGGACGCCACACGTAGTCGGCGCCGGCCTGGCCCAGCACGGCGCCATCCAGCCGCCATTGCAAACCCTGCCCGGCCTGCGCCTGGAAGGTGACGCGCTGGCTGGCCTCGGGGATATCGGGGTCGATGGCGATGATGCTGGACTGGCCCGGATACAGGATGCGCGGCGCGCGGCGCCCATCGTCGACCAAGGCCACCACGGGCGTCTCGGTGCCGGCCAGGAACCATTCGGCGCGCGGGGCTTCCAGCGCCGGCTCGAACGCGACCTGGCGCCGCAGCACGCCGGCCGGCGCCTGCGGGGCGCGGCTGGGCTCATGCTGATGCAGGTAGTCGATCACGTCGCGCCACACGGGCGCGGCCCCGCTCACGCCGGACACGTCCCACATCGACTGCCCGTCGAAATTGCCGACCCAGACGCCCACCGTGTAGCGCTCCGTGTAACCGAGGCACCAGTTGTCGCGCATGTCCTTGCTGGTGCCAGTCTTGACGGCGCTCCAGACGGTGGTGGCCAGTTCATTCTTCAAGCCGAAGGTGACGCTGCGCGCGGCGCGGTCGGCCAGCATGTCCCCGACGATGAAGCTGGCGCCGGCGTCGAGCACGCGGCGGCGCGCCTGCGCAGGCCGGGGCAGCAGCCCGACCGTCCCTTGCAGGCCGCCGCTGGCCAGCGTGCGGTAGGCATTGGTCAATTCCAGCAGGCTCACTTCGGCCGAACCGAGGGCCAGCGCGTAGCCGTAGTATTCGGCGCCTTCGGTCAGGCTGTCCAGCCCCAGCACGTGCAGGCGTTCGTAGAAACGGTCCAGCCCCGTCATCAGCAGCGTGCGCACGGCCGGCACGTTCAGGGAACTGGCCAGGCTGGTGCGGGCGCTCACGTAGCCTTTGAATTCCTTGTCGTAGTTCTGTGGGATATACAGACCGGATGGGGTGGAAATGTCGATCTGGCTGTCCTCCAGCAGCGAGGCGGCTGTGAGCAGGCGCCGCTCCAGCGCCAGCTCGTACAGGAAAGGCTTGAGCGTGGAACCAGGCTGGCGCAGCGCCGTCACGCCATCGACGTCGCTGCCGCCCGCGTTGCCGACATAGGCCAGGATGTCGCCGCTGGCGTTATCGAGCACGACGACGGCGCCATCGTTCACATTACGCGTGCGCAGCGCCATCAGTTGCTGGCGCAGGGCGGCCTGGGCGTAGCGCTGCAGGTCGCCGTCCAGCGTGCTGCGCACAGGCCCGGCGCCGTCCTTCAGCAGCTGGCGCGCCACCTGCGGCGCCGGCGGCAGCGGTGACGCCAGCACCGGGCGGCTCAGCGCCAGCACCGTGCTTTGTTCGATGGCGGCGCAGTCGTCGGCCATGCGCAGTTCGCGCGCCAGCGCGCATGCGCGGCTGGCCACTTGCCGCGCCGGCGCCTCGGGCGCGCGCAGCAGGCTGGCCAGGATCACGGACTCCGTCCGATTGAGGCCGGACGGCGCCTTGCCGAACAGGCCGCGCGCAGCCGCGCCCACGCCTTGCAGCTCGCCCCGGAACGACACGAGGTTCAGGTACGCTTCCAGGATTTGCGGCTTGCTCCATCGGGCTTCGAGCTGGCGTGCGGCCAGCAGCTGGTCCCACTTCTGGCCCCAGCTGCGGCCGGCCGCGCCGGCGCGCATGGCCGGATCGAGCTGCGCGGCCAACTGCATGGTGATGGTGGAGGCGCCGCGTGCGCGCTTGCGCCACAGGTTGTCCCAGGCCGCCTTGCCGATCGCTTTCAGGTCCATGCCGTCGTGCTGGTAGAAACGCTGGTCCTCGGCCTGCAGCACGGCGTCCGGCAGGCTCGGTGAGATGTCGTCGAGCGCCACCCACGGCAGGCGCCGCACCCGCAGATTGACCCGTAGCGATTGCACGGGCTGGCCGTGGCGGTCCAGCAGTTGCGCGTCCGATGGCAAATAGGTTGCCCGCACCTGCTCCGGCGTGGGCATGGTCGCTGCGCCATCCGCGGCCACCGCCGGCGCGGGGCCGACCGTGATCACCAACACCGCCGCCAGCGACATGGCCGCGGTCCCTGCCCTGCCCATCACTGCACCCCCACCGCCGCGTTGGGCGACTGGCCGAACATCTCCGGGCTGTACATCGCTTCCACCCGCGTGGGCGGCAGCAAGAACTGGCCAGCGTTATTCAAGCGCACCGTGTACTCGACGCTCCACTTCCCTTTCGGCACGAAGGCGTAATAGGCGCGGAACGCCTCGAAAGTGCGCTCTTCGAACGCGGGCCAGGTCCAGCCTGCGCGCTGTTCGCCACCACTGAGTATTTTCGAATCGCGGCCCAGCCCCGTGCCCAGCACGCTGGCGCCAGCCGGAATCGGATCATCCACCACCACCCACGTCATGTCGGCCTGCGCCTCCAGGTCCAGGTGCACGCGGTACACGTCGCCGCGCGACCACACGCCGGGCGCCTTGCGCTCGATGGCCGTCACGGTACGGCTAATGGTATAGCCGCTCGATTGCGGCTTCTTCAGCGGGATGGCGGCCAGGCTTTGCACCGTCACCCAGGGCTTGCCCTTGCCCGCGTGTTCCAGTTGCAGCTCGCCGTCGCCGCGCGGCCAGGACAGCATGGCGCTACCGCCGGCCACGTTCTTGTCGAACGCGATGCTCTTGCTCGACTCGCCCAGTGAGGCGCTGCTGATACCCGTCACCGGCGTCGCTTCGAACTTGCGGGTGAATTTATCGAACGCCAGCACGCCCCAGGTGTTGGCCACCGTGGTGCGCCAGCGGCCCTGCACTTGCCGGCCCAGCGCCCCGCGCGCGAGCCGTCCCATGTCCGCCTGCCAGGCGGGATCGTCCCGCACCGCCAGCAGCAGGCGGTTGGCGTTGGCGTCGGGTGAGGCCATCAGCCACCACCAGTCGTCGCTGCGCTCGGTGGAAAAGCCCATCGTCGTGCCCTGCAGGTTCAGGCGCGTGCGCAGCACCTGCTGCACGTGCGCCATCCGCTCCGCGTGATGCGGCAGGCCGGCGCTGCGTTGCAGGATCAGGTACCAGTCGATCACCGCGGAGGTGGGCCACAAATCGGGCGCCAGCGTGAACGATTCCAGCTCGCGCGCGGCCACCGGACGGCTGCGCGACAGCGCTTCCAGCGCGGCCAGCTTGCGCACCGCCAGGTCGGCCGTGCGCAGCGCTGAACCGCGGATCACCTTGCCCTGCACGAAGCCCAGCAAGCCTTCCTCCATGCGCCCCTTGAGCTCAGGCGGAATCTCGTAGCCCGCTTCATCGGCCGCCGACAGCACGTAGGCCGTCAGGCTGTCGCTGCCCTCCAGCATCATGGGGAAATACTTGAGCAGGCCATCGGCATCCATGTGCGCTGGCAGCGTGCCCACCAGCGTTTGCCAGCGCGCCTTGTCCTGCAAGGCGATGGCGCGCGAGGCCTGCTGTTCCAGGCAAGTGTACGGATAGCTGCGCATGTATTCGCGCACGCCGGGCAGCTCGTTGCCCAGCCGCGCGCTGAACGTGGCCTGCACCCCGCCGCGGCCGGGAATGGCGCCGACTGGCAGCCGCACCGTCATGTTGCTGCTCTTTTCCAGCTGCAGCAACGTGGCCTGCACCGTGCGCACCGGGACCGCCGGTACCACCTTCTGCCGCACGCGCAGGCGGTCGGCCGAGCCGGCGACGGCGCCAGCGCTGCCGTGGATGGCCGCGCTCACGTCCCACTGCAATTCCTCCACGCCGACCGGGGCCTGATAATCCCAGCCGATCTCGCGCGCCTGCCCGGCCGCCAGCGCCAGCTTCTGCGGCGCCAGCGCCTTGCCGCCCACGCTGGCGCCCAGGTCCACCTGCACCTCGCCATCGGTCGTATTGCGCAACGTGAAACCGGCGTGGAACTTGTCACCCTCGCGCACCATCGCCGGCAGGCCGGACAACAGGATCAGATCCTGCGTGCTGCGCACTTCCGTGCGCCCGGTGCCGAACAGGTCGGCGTTGGCGCTGGCGACGGCGACGATGCGGAACGCCGTCAGCGAATCGTTGAGCGGCACCTGCACCGTGGCCTCGCCGTTTGCATCCAGCGTCACGCGCGCCTTCCAGAACAGCAGCGTGTCAAACAGCTCCCGGCCCGCGCCCTTGCCGCCGCCACCGCCGGCCGGCACGGCCTTGCGGCCGAAGTGGCGCTTGCCCACTACCTGCATCTGCGCCGTCGCCGTCTGCACTTGCAGGCTGCGCTGGCCCATCATCGCTTCCAGCAAATCCCAGCTGGCGTTCGGCATCAGCTCCAGCAGGCCGACATCGACGGCCGCCAGCGCCACCTCGGCGCCGGCCGGCGCGGGCGTGCCATCGGGCCGCGTGACCTTGACGGCCACCGTGGCCCGCTCGCGGATCTTGTACACCGGCTTGTCGGCATGCACTTGCACTTTCAGTTCATTGGCCGACCACCCCACCCGCAGCGGCGCGATGCCCAGCTTGTAGGCTGGCTTGCCCAGGTCCACCAGCGCCGTCGGCTGCACGCCTGCCACGCGCCCGCGCACCACCAGCGCCGACACGTAGACATTGGGCGCGTACTGCGGCTTGACGGGGATGGTGAACACCGGCGCGCTGCCCGACAACTGGCGCACGTAGGTGTCGATCACGCCTTCGCGCTCCACCGTCACCAGCGCGGTGGCGCTGCGGAACGGCATGCGCAGCTGGAAGCTGGCCGTGTCGCCCGGCTCGTAGCGCTTCTTCTCGGGCAGCAGGTCGATGCGGTCGTTGTCGGTGGCCTTGAACCACCAGTCGTCGCCGTCCGCCACCCAGGTTTCGCGATTGGTCACGGCTTCGTGGCCGCCGTCGTCGCGCGTGCGGGCACGCAGGATCAGGTTGCCCGCCGCAGGCGCCTTCACTTCGCAAATGAGCAGGCCCTTGCTGTCCGTCTTGCCCTCGCAGGCGGCGCCCAGCGCCTTCACTTCGCTGCTGTTCTCGTAGGCGTAGAAGCCGCCGATCAGGCGCCGCCGGTGCGAGTAGTTCTCGCGCTGGAAGTAGTCCACGTTGACCGGCGCGCCGGCCACGGGTTTGCCCTGCAAGTCCAGCACGACCACCTGGAACTTGAGCGCGGCGCGGCTCATCACCCAGCCGTCCGGCTGGATGCCGATCACGTAGGCCGATGGCCACAGCGCGATGCCGGTCGACGCCGTCAGCGTCTCGCCGTTGGCGTCCTGATAGGACATCTCGGCCACCAGCTGGCGCGGCACGGCCGATGGCGTCAGTCCATCAAGCGCCACGCGCGCGCCGCCGGCGCGGTCCAAGGTCAACTCGCGCGTGCGCGCGGCGCTGGGCCCCGGCTGGTCGCCACTGTCGTCGAAGCCGCCTTCGTCCTCGTCGAACACGGGCGCGTCATCTTCCTTGCCCACCCGCACGTCGCCGGCGCTGAAGGTGAAATCGTCATAATCGTCGAAGTGCACGCTCTTGGGTTCGACCATGGTGCGCAGCTTGACGGCCGCGCCGCCGGCGCCGCCGCCGGACAGGTAGCTGAGCTGCATATCAAGGTCCACGCTGGACGGCTGCACGGCCGGCGTCTTCGGCCCCTGCAGGATGGCTTTCATGGTCGGCACCCGGAACTGCTCGACGCGGAAGCGTCCCGCGCTCTGCCCGCCCAGCATGATCTCGTACCACCCCTGTTTGGCGTCGGCCGGAATCACCCAGTCATTGGCGGCCGTGCCGTTGTCGCGCCAGCGCAGCGGCAGCTCATATTTTTGCTCGCTGCCCTCGTGGATGACGAACATCTTCTCCGGCAGCGCGGCCCGGTCCTGCGCACCCAGGCGGCGCGCACGCCAGTCCCGGTTGCCGGAGCGCGGATCGTCGCTGGCCCGCACGTAGCGCAAGCCCTGTTCCACGTGGCGGCGCAGGAAATGCTTCATGTGCACTGTCTCGCCGGCCCGCAACAAGGTGCGGTCGAACACGGTGGCGGCGATGATGTTGTCGGCCTTGAATTCGTCGGTGGGCACGTTGAAGCGCCACGTCTCGATGCCGCGGTTCCAGTTCGACAGCGTGAAGGTCATGTCGCCGCCGCTGCGGGCGCTGACGAAATAGCCGTCGTTGTTGTGGCAGGACAGCGGCGGCAATTCCTGCGTGATGCTGGCCACACCCTGCGCGTTGGCCTTGCCTTGCCACAGCAGCTTGCCGGCGCAATCGCGCACGGCCACCTGGGCGCCGGCCACGGGCTGGCCCTTGTCGAGCGACGTCACCCACACCAGCGAGGAGCTGGCGCCATGCTTGAAGTGCGCCACCAGATTGGTCACCAGCGCTGCCGTGCTGACATAGGCCGTCGACGGCTTGACGTTCAGTACCGCGCCCAGCTTGGGGCTGGCCAGTTCGACCACGTAAAAGCCCGGCTTGCGCAGCGGGATGCCCACCACTTCGAACGCGCGCTTGCCGCCCGGCTTGGGCAGCGTGAAGCGGCTGACCGTGGCGTCCTTGTCGCCCGCCAGCACAGGCCGCGCCAGCGCCGTGCCATACAGTTCGCCAGGCTCCCAGTTGTCCACGCCCTCGGCCATGCGCTTGAGCCAGTCCATCACCTGCTGGTCCTGCTGGTCGGCCACGCGCAGCATGGCGCCCTTGACGTCGGCGCCATCGACGCGCGCCATATTCCCCGCCAGCGCCGGCTCCACGTTACGCACCGTGACGGGCAGCATGCGGTCGCCGCGCGCCTCGATGATGCCGAAGCGGGCCGGGAACTTGACCAGCGGCGGCTGCGCGTCCATGCGCACGGCCAGCGGGAAGCGGGCCTGGTTTAACAGCGGGCGGCCGGCATCGTCCTTCAATGCGGGCGGCAACGACAGCATCAACTTGCTTTGCTCCGGGAACGGCCCGGCGATGGTGACGCCGGCCACGAAATCCGCCTTCTTCTCGCTCTGCTCGACGGCGGCGCGATAGCTTTTCCCGCCCGGCCCGGTGAGGCGCACGGCCAGCGCATCGGCCATGCGCACGGGCGCGGAGAAGGCCAGCCGCACCGGCAGGAACGGGATGCAACCGCCCTTGGGCTGCAGGCGCTCGCAACTGAAGCGGGCCGTGAAGTCGGGCCGCGTCCTGTAACTCAAAGTCTGGTCCTGCGTGTTGGCGATGCCGCTGGCGGCCGCGATGCCGGCGCCCCACACCAGCGCCACGCCCGCATCGGCCGGCAAGCGGCGCTTGCATTGCAGGACCACGATGGGCATCTGCTCCAGCCGCTTGCTGCGCACGCCCGTGGTGGCGCGCCACACCACGCCGCGCGCGCGGAAGTACAGCGACAGGTAGCGTTGCGTGAAGTCCTTGCGCTGGGCCAGGATCTGATCGCGCTCGGCGCCGGCCAGCACGCGCACGGGGATGCGTTCGTTGATGCCGTCCGCGCGGCACCATGCATGTTCGGCCACCGTGTCCTCGCGCGGCAGCGCGTCCAGGCCCAGCACGAACACCTGCTGCTCGTCGACCGCCATGCTGCCTTCGCGCGGCATGGCCTGCACGATGGCGGGGCCGCCCGTGTTGAAACTGAATGGCGCGGTGTCGGCCAATGGCTGGCCGGCCAGGTTCTTCAGGCCGGGCTTGAGCGTGAAGCGGCACGCCACGCCGCCGGGCAGGTCGCGCACGAAATCGTAGCTCCAGTTGGCGCCGTCGATCCAGCGGCCGCTGCCCGCTTCGGGACAATCGATGGTGAACGGGTCGGCCAGCGCCAGGTCGCCGAACGCCACCATCTGCGTATTGAAGCGCACCTGCACCTGGCGCACGGCCTTGGCCGCGCCGCTGGGCGAGAACGACAGCACGCCCGGCGCGGCCCGCGCGGACAGGGGCAGTGACAACGCCGCGCAGCACAACAGGATCGAAGCGAGGAAAGAACGCAGGACAGGCATGCCGGCTCCAGTGGTTGTCGCACCACCGGGCTATAGGTGCACAAGCACTGGCGGCCTGGCGCATGCTTCAGGAATTGGGGGATGGCGCCAGTGTTACAAAGCCGCCTGCGGCTGTCAATAAAATTATAAAAAAGCCATCAAAAAATGCGACGCGCCCCATCTCGTGGGGCGCGTTAGTCATTCAAATGCAGTGGTTCAGGCCAGGTCGAACACCGCCATCGATTCCACGTGCGAGGTGTGCGGGAACATGTTGACCACGCCGGCCTTGCTCAGTTTATAGCCGGCCACGTTGACCAGCACGTTGGCGTCGCGCGCCAGCGTGGACGGGCTGCACGAGACGTAGACGATGCGCTTGGGCAGCAGCTCGGGCTGCTTTTCACGCAGCCCGGCCAGCGCCAGGCTGACGGCCATGGCGCCGTCACGCGGCGGATCGATCAGCATGCGGTCGAACTTGCCCAGCGCGATCAGGTCTTCCACCGTCACTTCGAACAGGTTGCGGGTCGAGAACGAGGTCTTGGCCGACAGGCCATTGGCCTTGGCGTTGTCGAGTGCGCGTTCGGTCAGGCTGGTGCTGCCTTCGATGCCGACCACTGCGCGGCCCTGGGTGGCCAGCGGCAGCGTGAAATTGCCCAGGCCGCAGAACAGGTCGGCCACGCGGTCTTCCGGCTGCACCTCCAGCAGGCCCAGCGCCTTGTGCACCAGCACGCGGTTGATGTGGTGGTTGACCTGGGTGAAGTCGACCGGCTTGAACGGCATGCGCACGCCGAATTCGGGCAGCAGGTAATGCAGCTGGGGCCCCAGCGGATAGTACGGGGCGGCCGTGTCCGGGCCCTTGGTCTGCAGCCAGAACTGGATCTGGTACTGGTCGGCGAACGCTTTCAGCTTGGTTTCATCGTCGGCCGTCAGCGGGCCCATGATGCGCAGCACCAGCGCCGTCACGTCCTCGCCCACGGCCACTTCCACTTGCGGGATCTGGTTGTACAGCGACAGCGAACCGATCAGTGCGCGCAGCGGCAGCAGCATGTCCGACACGTGCGGCGGCAGGATCTGGCAGCTGCTGATGTCGGCCACGTAGATCGATTTCTTTTCGTGGAAGCCGACCAGCACCGTGCCCTTCTTGACCACGTGGCGCACCGACAGCCGGGCGCGGTAGCGGTAGCCCCACGTGGGGCCGTACATGGGACGCATCACCGTCTCGGCCTTGACCTTGCCGATGTGCCACAGGTTATCTTCCAGCACGCGCTGCTTGATGGCGACCTGGGCCGACGGCTCCAGGTGCTGCATCGAGCAGCCGCCGCAGTAGTCGAAATGCACGCACTTGGGCTTGACGCGCAGCGACGATTCGCGGTGCAGCGCCGTCATGCGGGCCGCTTCCCAGTTCTTCTTTTTCTTGAACGTCTCAAAACTGACGCGCTCGCCCGGCAGCGCGCCTTCGACAAACACCACCTTGCCCGGCGAGCCGTCTTCATTGTCGATGTGGCCGATGCCGCGCGCATCCATGTCGAGCGCCTTGATGTCGATGATGTTTTCTTGCATAACGTTCAATTAATGAGGGAGGGACAGGCCGGCCGGCGGGACGCCAGGGCGGGCCGTATGATAGCAGAAAGCGGCGCCCGGACGGTGCGCCGGGAGGGTTACAGCAAGGAGTCGCGTACCACGCCGCGGGCGGCCATGGCCCGCTTCAGCTTGACCAGCGCTTCCTGCTGGATCTGGCGCACGCGCTCGCGCGTGACGCCCATTTCCTCGGCCAGGGTTTCCAGCGTGGCCGGATCGTCATTGTCCAGGCCGAAGCGGCGCATGATGACGATGCGCTGCTTGTCGGGCAGCTTGGTGAGCCAGTCGCGCACCAGCACCGTCATTTCGTGATGCTCGGCGCGGGCGTCGGGACTGTCCTCGCTGTCGCCAGGCAGCATGTCCATCAGCGAGGACTGGGGGTCGTTGTCGAGCGGCGCATCGAGCGAGGTGGCGTGCTCGGACAGGGCCAGGATGTCCTGCACCTCCTCCACCGGCCGGCCCACCAGTTCCGCGATGTCCTCGGCGGTGGCGTCCTTGCCGTTGTGGTGGCGCGCTTCCAGGTGGTATTTGCCGCGCAGGATCTGGTTCAGCTCGCGCACCATGTGCACCGGCAGGCGCACCGTACGGGCCTGGTTCATGATGGCGCGCTCGATACTCTGGCGTATCCACCAGGTGGCGTAGGTGGAGAAGCGGAAGCCGCGCTCCGGTTCGAACTTGTCGATGGCCCGCATCAGGCCGATGTTGCCTTCCTCGATCATGTCGAGCAACACCACGCCGCGGTTGATGTAGTGCTTGGCGATCGACACCACGAGGCGCAGGTTGTGCTCGATCATGGTCTGGCGGGCGCTGAAGTCGCCCTGCTTGGCCAGCGTGGCGTAATGCACTTCCTGCGGCGCCGTCAGCAGCGGCCGGGTGCCGATCTGGTTCAGGTAGTGCTGGGTGGTGTCGGTCGACAGTTCGGCCGCCAGCACCTTCTTGAGTTCGTCGACACTTTCCAGCACCGCGCCCACTTCCACGGCCGCCTCGCCATCGCCGGGACCCTCGGCATGGTCGACGGCGTCGATGACGAGCTCGTCGCCCGGCTCGTCCGGAAATTCATCCGGCGCCGGGTCGTCATCCAGCGGGTCGTGCGGCGTGTGTGTCATAACGGTACGCTAACGGTTAGGCAGGAATTTCGACGGATCGACCGGCTTGCCCTGCTGGCGGATTTCAAAGTGCAGCTTGACGGAGTCGGCGTCCGAATCGCCCATCTCCGCGATGGCTTGTCCCTTGCTCACAGTCTGGCCCTCCTTGACCAGGATGCTGCGGTTGTGGGCATAGGCCGACAACAAGCTGTTACTGTGCTTCACAATGACGAGATTACCATAACCACGGATGCCGCTACCGGCGTACATGACTTTTCCCGCACCGGCCGCCACGACTTGCTGTCCGGCACGTCCGGCGATGTCCACGCCCTTGTTCTTGCCCTCGTCGAAACTGGCCACGACCTTGCCGTCGGCCGGCCACATCCAGCTCAGTTTTTCCTCGTCGGCGCCCAGCGGCGGCAAGGCCGGCGCGGCCGGCGGCGGCAGCGAGGCTGGCTTGACCAGCGCCACTTCGGTGCGCTCGGCGCGCTCGGGCGCCACGCCGTCAGCCTTCTGCAGTTCGGCCAGGGTGGCGTCCGTGTAGGGCCGCTTCTCGCCCTTGGGCCCGGTCTTGCGGGGCACGGGGGCCGCTGGCGGCGCCTTGGTCTCCGCTGGCGGCATCGCCACGGCGGCCGTCTGCACGGCGGCGCTGTCGGGCGGCTGCACGCGCAACACCTGGTCGACCTTGATATCGTCCGGATTGGCCAGGTTGTTCCAGGCGGCAAGGTCGCGGTAGCTCTGGCCGTGCTCGAGCGCGATGCGGATCAGGGTGTCGCCCTTCTTGACGGTGTACAGGCCCCGTTCATCGCGCTCCTTTTGCGCTTCCTCGCTGGGGGTGACAGGCTTGGGCTGGGGCGCACTGGGCGTGCGTTCCACCACCGGCGCCTGGTTGGGGGTGGTGGTGCAGGCGCTCAGCAGGGCGAGCGTCAGGGTCGCAACTAGCAGGGAACTTTTATTCGTCATTCTCATCTTAATCTGTGTATTCGGACCTCGCGGTACGACGGTATCCGGTGGGTGGCGCGGCGCCGGTCTTACTTGCTTATACAGTGCCTGGGCGCAGCGGCACGAAATGGCAATCTTCCAGCGTGGTGCTGACCCACTCGGCCTTGGCCGTGCGTGTGATCAGCTCCAGGTGCTGGGCGCGGGCGCCCACGGGCGCCACCAGCCGGCCGCCGATGGCCAGCTGTTCCAGCAATGCGCGCGGCACTTCCAGGCCCGCCGCGGCCAGAATGATACCGTCAAACGGGGCAGCTTGCGGCAAGCCTAGCATACCATCTCCATAGTGCAAACGCAGGTTCGGCACGCGCAGCGGCCGCAAATTGGCCTTGGCCAGCTCGTGCAGCGGCTTGATGCGCTCGATCGACCACACCTCGCGCGCCACGCAGGCCAGCACGGCCGCCTGGTAGCCGCAACCGGTGCCGATTTCGAGCACGCGCTTGAGTTCGCCACCGTTGCGCATCACCTCGATCATGCGCGCCACGATGTAGGGCTGGGAAATGGTCTGGTGGTGGCCGATCGGCAGCGAGGCGTCGATGTAGGCCTGGGCCGCCAGGCCCTCTTCCATGAACAGGTGGCGCGGCACGGTATCGAGCGCGGCCAGCACCACGCCATCCTGCACCCCCTGCCTGGCCACCCGTTCCACCATGGCGCGCCGCACGGCGTCGGACACCAGCGGATTCTGGCGCGGCGCGGGCGCGGCAGCCTGCACGGCCCGCTCCAGCGCCTCGCGGTGCGACTTCGATGGCGAGGCGACGGCGCGGCCAGCCTGGTATAGCGACTGGGCGGGCGCGCCGCCCCGGCTGGCGTGCTGGGCCGCGCTTTGCGCCGCATTCTGGGTCGCCGTTTGCGGCGTGGCCACGGGTCCCCGCACGACCGGCTTCTTGCCGCCCGCATCGACCACCGAGGACAGCGGCAAGGGGAAAGTGCGGGGCTTGTCGTTCATGCCAGGCCCGATGCCAGCAGATCGAGCTGGCTCTTGTGGGTGAGGTCGATCTGCAGCGGCGTCATCGACGTCCAGCCTTGGGCGCAGGCATGGAAATCCGTGCCCGGGCCGGCGTCGCGGGTGGCGCCGGGCGGGCCGATCCAGAAAATTTCCTTGCCACGCGGATCGTGCGCCTTGATCACCGGCTCGGCCTGGTGGCGCCGTCCCAGCCGCGTGGCCACCACCTTGGTCAGGGCCTCGTAGGGCTGGTTCGGGATGTTGACGTTGAGCAGGTAGGGACTGGGCAGGGTGGCGCCGTAGCGCACGATGATGTCGCGCGCATGGCGGGCCGCGTCCTCCACGTGTTCCCAGCCGTAGGAGCCCTGGGAAAACGCGATCGACGGGATGCCGAACAGATAGCCTTCGGTGGCGGCCGCCACCGTGCCGGAGTACAGCGTGTCGTCGCCCATGTTGGGGCCATTGTTGATGCCCGACACCACCAGGTCGGGCCGGTAATCGAGCATGCCCGTCAGCGCCACGTGCACGCAATCGGTCGGCGTGCCATTGACAAAATAGAAACCGTTGGCCGCGCGCTGGACGGACAGCGGCCGGTCCAGCGACAGCGAGTTGGAGGCGCCGGAACGGTTGCTGTCGGGCGCCACCACCACAATATCGGCGATGGGTGCCAGCGCCTCGGCCAGGGCGTTGATGCCGGGCGCCAGGTAGCCGTCGTCATTACTGATCAGGATTCTCATACGACGATTTTACCTGAAGCAATGGCCGTACTGCGCATGGCCGGGCTGCCGGGCGCAGATAAATTTCGCGGCCCTGGCCGGCCACCGGCGCCGTCCGATCCACCACTTGATCCGCCACCGGCGCCGGCGCTAGCGCGGCGTGCCGCGCGGTTCGGCCAGCAAGCTATCGAGCGTGAGCAGGATGTCGTGCCGGTAAGGGTCGGCCGCCGGTTCGCGCGCGCCCAGCAGCGTCGCGTCGAGGCCGCCGAGCGCCAGCACCGGGTCGGCGCCGCCCTCCTCCGGCGTGCCAGCCTCCCGGTACAGATCCGGCAGCTCCGGCTCGCCCAGCCGCCGCTGGATGTCGGCCAGCCGTGCCCGCGCCAGGCGCGTCTCCGCATGGTCCGGCCCTTGCTGGCGCAGGCGGGCCCGCAACACGCATTGGGCCAGGCAGCGGGCCGTGTCCAGTTCATCGAGCTGGACCAGGGTGGCGGCCAGGGCCGCCTTGGCGCGCAAGGTGTCGCCATGTTCTGCGCCCAGCAAGCGCATGCGGGCGGCCAGCACCTGCTCCTGCACGTCGCGCGCGAGGCCGTAGTCGCCGCGCTGGCCCAGCATGTCGGCGCGCGCCGCCTGGCTGTCCAGCGTCAGCGCATGATGCGGGCCCAGCAGGCGCTGGTAGCTGCCCAGCACGCCGTCCTGCAAGGCCAGCGCGTCGGCGCCCTGCCCTTGCAAGGCCAGCGTGGCGGCCAGCTGGGACTGGGCCGCCAGCGTGGCCGGATGATCGCGACCGTGCGCGGCGGCGCTGGCGTCCACGATGCATTCCTGCAGGAAGCGGGCATCGTCGAGCTGGCCCTGCTGGCGCAGCAGCACGGCCAGGCTGGCCTTGCTGGCCAAGGTATCGGCATGGTCTTCGCCCAGGCTGCGCTGGCGCAAGGCCAGGCTTTCCTCGAAACAGGACAGGGCCTGGGCCAGCCGTCCTTCCACCCGGTACAGTTCGCCAAGGCGGCGCAACTGGCCAGCCAGCGGCAAGGCCTGGCCTCGCCCGCCCTGCTCCATGTCGCGGCGGGCGGTGCTGATGGCGGCCAGCAGCGCGATCTCGCTTTTCGATTGCCACGGGAAATAGTCGCCGTCTAGCCAGTCCAGCAAGGTGGTGAAGGTGCGCGTCAGCGAAAAACGGTCGCCGCCTTGCTCCAGCCGCACGGCCAGTTGTTCGCCGTATGCGAAACCGCGGCCCTGCTGCAACTGTACTTCGTCGAAATAGCTTTCCAGGCTCAGCTCGGACAAGCCGTAGCAATCGCCCAGCAAGCGCTCGAACACGGGCTGGTAGCCGGCGATGCCCAGTTGCGCGTCGCCGCGCCGCCATTGGGCGCGCTGGGCGCTGTCGGCCATCTCCACGCGGGCCGGCAGCGGATAGATCAACAATGGCCGCTGCTCGTCCTCGTGGCTGCGGCGGTAGGCGGCGGCCCGCGCCAGCACCGTCTGCACGCCGTCCAGGTTTTGCCGGTCCGGCGTGAACACCACCACCAGCTTGCGCGGCAGCAGCGTGGTGCAGATGCCGGCGCTGTCGGCGCGGCCCGTGCGCGCATCCACCAGCACGTGGCGGAAATGGCGGGTCAGCATGTCGGCAAAGCAGCGGAACAGGGGCGGACAGCGCTCGAACAGCGCGTCCCAGCGCAAGGCGGCCAGGCGCTCCGCGTAGGTGTCGTCGAAGTTCCCGGCCCGCATCAGGTACAGGGGACGGGACTGGTCGACCCGGCATACGTATTGTTCCCAGCCGACCGCTTGCAGCACATCATGGGCCAAGGTCACCTCGTCCCTACCCGGCATGGCGCGCCGCTGCAACTGGTCGCGGCAGGCCTCGAACAACTCCAGCACACCGGGCCCCGGCTCCAGGCAGGGGAAATAATGGTGCAGGCTGGGTGCCTCCAGGTCCCAGTCCACCATCAGCACGGGAGTGCCGGCATGGCGTTGCCCGGCCAGCAGCACGGCCAGGTTGGACAAGGCCAGCGTGCGCCCCGTGCCTCCCTTGTAGGAATAGAAGGTCACGACTTCGCCGGGCGCCGTCAATGGCGGCAGGGACAGGGAGGAGAGTTCCATGACGAACCTTTAGCGTGGAAAGTGGGGTGGCGGAATGGCGCGCCATTCCGGCGGAATATCGGGCAGCACGAAGCGGCCGCAATCATGCTCGGGCGGCATGCAGCGTTTCAGGTAGTGGTAATGGGCGGCGATCCGCTGGACGATTCTTTCTATGTCGGGCAGGAAGTCCGGGTTGGTCTTGAGGTCGGTGCTGGCCAGGGTGTAGCGGGAAAAATCGACATACATGCCCGGCTCCGTGATCTGCGGCGGCAGGTTCAAGGGGTGGCGCGTCATGATCACGGGAATGGTCAGGTGGCTGGGCAGCGGATACCACAGGCGGCGCTCGGCCTCGATCAACTGCATGGCGGCGAATTCGCGCCGGGTGTAGGCGTGCGCCTCGTACTTGGGCGTGTAGATCACGATCATGCACACGCTCTCGCACATGGCGCGCGCGATGCGCTGGTCGATGTCGTCGCCACCGCCCAGTTGCTCGCTATCGACGAACAGTTCCTTTTCCGTGTCGAAATGCGGTTCCAGATAGCACTTGAGCGCCTCGACCAGGTCATTCTTGAACTTGGCCATGTACGCATGTTGGCCATGCGCGTAGCTAAAGAAACAGCCGTAGCGGATCGTCATCACATCCCCTCCGTTTCTTCTCCCAAGCAGCCTCACGCTAACCTACTCTAACGCCGCCCCCGCCCCGCACTTTGCGCGCGCGCAAACACGCACTGACGTGCACGACAGCGGCGCATTTCAGGCATAATAAAAAATCTAACGGTCGTACTATTTTTAATTTCCACCCACTAACGAGGAACGCACAATAATGAAAGCCATCGTCTGCAAGGCATGGGGACTGCCCGACACGCTCGCCCTGGAGGAATTACCTGACTTGCAACCGGGCCCCGGCCAGGTGGTGCTGGACGTGATGGCGGCCGGCGTCAACTTTCCCGACGTGCTCATCATCCAGGGTAAATACCAGGTCAAGCCGGCACTGCCGTTCACGCCCGGCAGTGAAGTGGCCGGCGTGGTGCGCGCCGTGGCCGAGGACGTGCAAGGCTACCGGGTGGGCGACCGCGTGATCGCGTTCACGGGCCAGGGCGGCTTCGCCCAGCAACTGGCCGTGCCGGTGCAGGCGCTGATGCCGATGCCGGCCGGCATGGACTTTGACACGGCGGCCGCCATCACCCTCACCTACGGCACCTCGCATCATGCGGTGGTGGACCGGGCCGGCCTGAAGGCGGGCGAAACCATGCTGGTGCTGGGCGCGGCTGGCGGCGTGGGACTGGCCGCCATCGAGATCGGCAAGGCGCTGGGCGCGCGCGTGATCGCGGCCGCGTCCACCGAGGCCAAGCTGGAAGTGTGCAAGGCGCATGGCGCCGACGTGCTGGTCAACTACAGCGACGACGACTGGCGCGACGCCGTCAAGGCCGCCACGGAGGGCAAGGGACCCGACGTGATCTACGACCCGGTCGGTGGCGTGTACGCCGAACCGGCGTTCCGCAGCATCGCCTGGCGCGGGCGCTACCTGGTGGTGGGCTTTGCCAATGGCGAGATTCCGCGCCTGCCGCTGAACCTGGCGCTGCTGAAAGGCGCGTCGCTGGTGGGCGTGTTCTGGGGCGAATTCGTCAAGCGCGAACCGAAGGCCAACCTGGCGGCCATGGGGCAATTGCTGGGCTGGCTCAAGGAAGGCAAGATCGCGCCCCACATCTCGGCCCGCTACCCGCTTGCCGACACGGCCTCGGCCCTGAACGACATGGCCGCGCGACTGGTGACGGGCAAGGTGGTGATCCTGCCGCAAGCGTAAGCACCCAAAAATTAAGGGCGGGAAAAATCAGGGACGGACCCCGATTTTTCCAAAAGGAAAAATCGGGGTCCGTCCCTGATTTTTCCCAGCCTTAATTTTCTGACTTGTCGCGGAAGAAGGCCACCACGTCGTCCTGCTCGCGCGTGCGCTTGAACGAGGGCAGGCTTTGCCAGATGCGGCGGCCATACGGCTTGGAGATCACGCGCGGATCACACAGCATCAGCACGCCGCGGTCGCCTTCATCGCGGATCAAGCGGCCGGCGCCCTGCTTGAGGTTGATGATCGCTTCGGGCAGGGTGTGGTGCATGAAGCCGTTCATGCCCTGCTTTTCCATCACTTCGATACGGGCCGCCAGCACGGGATCGTCGGGCGGCGCGAACGGCAGCTTATCGATGATCACCAGCGACAGCGCGTCACCGCGCACGTCCACGCCTTCCCAGAAACTCTGGCTGCCGATCAGCACGCCGTTGCCGGCCTTGCGGAACTGGTCCAGCAATTCCGTGCGGCCCTTGTCGCCCTGCACGAACAGGGGGAACGGCAGGTTGCGCCTGGCGAACTCGTCGCGCAGGCGCTCGGCGGCGCGCTTGACGGCGCGCAGCGTGGTGCACAGCAGGAAGGTCTTGCCGCCGGCCGCCTCGATCACGGGCAAGGCCTTGTCGAGCACGGCGTCGATGTAGCCGATGGAATTCGGGTCCGGCAAGCCTTGTGGCACATACAGGATGCCTTGCTGCTCGTAGTTGAACGGGCTGGGCCAGGACATCGACAGCTCGCCCGTCAGCCCCATCTGGTTGGCGAAGTGGCTGAAGTCGTTCTTCACGGCCAGCGTGGCCGAAGTAAAAATCCAGCTGCGCGGCACGCCTTCGCGCTGGCCGTTGAAGATGGGCGCGATCGACAGCGGCGTCTTGTGCAGCTGCAGCGACATGGTGTAGGCCTCGACCCAGAACACGGCTTCCTCGCCCTTCTCCACCTTGGCCTTGGGATCGTACTTCCACGCGGCCAGTTGCTGGGCCAATTCGATGCCGCGCACGCGGCATTGTTCCAGCGTCTCGGCGCGGATGGCCTGGGTTTCCAGCACGGCATTCAGGCCTTCGAGCTCGTCCTTGAGGGTTTGCAGGGCCGGGAAAAAGTCGCTCGAGGGTGCGATTTGCGGCAGCGACAGGCGCACGATGTCCTGCGGGAAGGTCAGGCGCAAGTCGCGCGCGGCCTTTTCCACCACGGTTACCACCTTGCCCCAGTCGGCGCCGTCGCGCGCGTGGGCCAGGCCCTCGGCCAGCACGTCGCGGCACAGTTCCAGCACTTGCGAAGTGGAGAAGGTGTCGCCGAAGAACAGCGTGGCCGTGTCGGGCAGCTGGTGCGCCTCGTCGAAAATGATGGTGTTGGCCGATGGCAGCAGCTCGGCCACGCCCGTGTCCTTGAGCGCCACGTCGGCAAAGAACAGGTGGTGGTTGACCACCACCACGTCGGCCTGCTGGGCTTCCTTGCGCGCCTTCATCACGAAGCAGTCCTGGTAGTACTGGCACTCGGCGCCCATGCAGTTCTCGCGCGTGGACGTGACCAGGTTCCAGATCAGGGCGTTCTCGGGCACGCGCGCCAGCTCGGCCTTGTCGCCGGAACTGGTCATCTTGAGGAAACGCGAGATTTCGCGCAGATGGCCCACGTCGTCGCGCGAGGTCATGCGTCCGTTCTGCAACGTGCGTTCCAGGTGGTAGTGGCACACGTAATTGGAGCGGCCCTTGAGCAGCGCCACCGACACGGGCGCTTGCAGTGCGGCGCGCACGGTGGGGATATCGCGCAGGAACAGCTGGTCTTGCAAGTTCTTGGTGCCGGTGGAGACGATGGTCTTGCCGCCCCACAGCAAGGCCGGCACCAGGTAGGCGAAGGTCTTGCCGGTGCCCGTGCCCGCTTCGGCGATCAGGGTTTGCTGCTCGGCGATCGCTTGCGCCACGGCCTTGGCCATTTCCGTCTGCGAGCGGCGCGGACGGTAGCTGCCCACGGCCGGCCCCAGCGGGCCGCCGGCGCCGAACAGCCGTTCGATCTCGGCGTCATGGCGGCCAGGCACGTGGGGGACGGCGGCGGTGGAGGAAAGCGCGGCGGAAAGCGCGGGGGCGGCGGGCGCGCCGGACGCGGCTGGCTCGGCGGCCGGTGGTAACTGGGGTTCGGTCAAAATAAGCTTCGTGGTGGCGTGCGGACGCCTGGCGTCAGGCCGGCACGTCCGGAACTAATTGCATTTTCAGCAATGTGATATAGTCTTTCAACTGCAGCTTGCGCTTCTTCAGGCGACGCAGTTGCAACTGGTCATGGTGGCCATCGCGCGTCAGCATTTCAATCACCGCGTCCAGGTCACGGTGCTCCACGTCAAGTTCTATCAGGCGGCGCTGTATTTCTTGTGCATCAGTCATGGTGAGGTTTTCTGTTACAAATTGTTCCGTGCGTTCCGGACAGATACGCATACAATCCAAATAGTTTCGCTTAGCCAACAACCATGCTTGCCACAAAACCGTGTAACGGTGCATAGTTTAATCTACGCGAGCCCAGCCGCCAACAGAATTGATGTGGCGAACGCCACGGCTAACCCAGCCGGGATACAGTGTGAGATATGAGCGCGTATAAAATCGAAGCCGGCACGGCCCAACATATCGGTAACCGGCCCCAGCAAAATGACCGGGTGGCCCTGTACACGGCCGCCCAGGCGCCCGGCTACGTGCTGGCCGTGCTGGCCGACGGCGTGAGCGGCGGCGCCATCGCGTCCGAGCAGGTGCTGCTGACCAGCAAGCACCTGTTCGATGAATACCGCGTCGGCGACACGCCCAACCTGGAACGGCTGGAAGAGCTGCTGCGCAGCATCGCGCAGGAGGCGCACGAAGTCATCAAGATGAATCCCATCGCCGCCAGCAGCGAGCCGCAATGCACGCTGGTGCTGCTGGCGCTCACGCCGCAGCGCCAGGCCGTGTGGGCCCATGTGGGCGATTCGCGCCTGTACCGCTTCGCCGGCCAGAGTTGCGCCGCGCGCAGCAACGACGCAGCCTATGTGGACTACCTGGTCACCAACGACGAGCTGCCGCTGGAAGCGGCCAAGAAACACCGCAACTCCAAGCTGCTCAGCAACGTGCTGGGCAACAGCCTCAAGCCGCCGTTCGTCACCGTGGGCCGGCATGAACACTTGCAGGCCGGCGACGCCTTCCTGCTGTGTTCGGACGGCCTGTGGCAATACTTCACCGACCTGGAACTGGCCGCCGCGCTGGCGCGCAACACGCCGCGCCAGGCATCCGAAATGCTGATCAACAAGGCCATCGAACGGGCCGCCGGCAAGGGCGACAACTGCTCGATGGCCATCATCAAGCTGGTCGCGCCGCCCAAGGAAAAACCCAGCTACACCGTGCAGCGCCTGAAGCGGGCCGTCTAAAACCGGCGGTGGTTTTTACTGCTTGAGGGCGGACGCGGCGGCCGCCGCTGCCGCCTCGGCCTTCTTGCGCTCGGCTTCCTCGCGCGCGGCGCGCTTGGCGCCCGCTTCCTGCTTCTTCTTCGCGATGGCCGCCTTGCGCTCGGCCGACTCCTGCTGCTTGCGCTCATAGGCGGCCACGTTGGCGGCGCGCCGGGCGGCGCCAGCCGCTTCCTCAGCCTGCCGGCGCTGCTCGCGCGCATCGTGCTCGGCCTGACGCTCGGCCAGCGTGGGGCCGGCCTTGGGCGCGGCCACTGGTTTGTCGTCGGCCGCCGCCGGGGTCTTGGCCGGGCGCGGCTGGGCGGCCCGCGCGGCCTGCTCCTCGGCGTCCTTGCGGGCACGCTCTGCCAGCTCGGCGTCGCGCTTGTCAACCGAGTCCTGGCGCTTGAAGTGGCTGGCCTCCACTTCCACCGCGCGCAATTCGGCCAGCGCCGCGCGCCGCTTTTCGCGCGCCTGGTCCAGGCAGCGGTTGACGAAGAACTTGCCGTAGCAGACTTGCTCGTCCTGCGCGTAGCGCGCATGCACAGCGGCGCGGTCGCGCGCCACCTGCGCCAGCGTGGCGTCGGCCTGCTCGACCGAATGGGTGACCGGCACGCGCGGCGCGCCTTGCGGCGCCTGGCCTATGGTCTGGGCCCGGGCCGGCGCCAGCAGGGCCAGGCCCAGCACAGGCATCAACAGCGCCAGCTTCAGGTGGGTGGATGGTGTCATGTTCGATTCCGGTTGCACGTTACGCCAGCGCGTCAGCCGCGCCGCGCTGTTCCTTGTCCATGTAGTCGCGCGACTGCATCTCGACGATGCGCGAGACGGTGCGGTGAAACTCGTTGGCCAGCGTGCCGGTCGTGTACAGCTCTTCCGGCTCCACCTCGGCCGACATCAGCAGCTTGACCTTCTGATCGTAGAACACATCGATCAGCCAGGTGAAGCGGCGCGCCTCGGAAGACATGGCCGCCGACATCATGGGAATCCCGGACAATATCACGGTATGGAAGCGGCTGGCGATTTCCAGGTAATCGTTCTGCGAGCGGGGGCCGCCGCACAGGGTGGCAAAATCGAACCAGATGGTGGTGCCGGCCCGGCGCAGCGCGCGGATTTCGCGGTTCTCGATGCGCACCACGGGGTCTTCGTCGGCCGATTCGGCCACGCTGGCATACGCCTCGCGCAGCGCCTCGTCGGTGGCCGCGCCCAGCGGCGTGTAGTAGGACTGCACCTGCTCCAGCGCGCGGCCGCGGTAGTCGATGCCGGCGTCGATGTTCATCACGTCCAGCTTGTCGTACAGCAGGCGGATGGTGGGCAGGATGCGGTCGCGGTGCAGGCCGTCCGGGTACAGCAGCTGCGGGTCGTAATTGGAGGTCATGATGAAGGTCACGCCGTTGTCGAACAGGGCCGACAACAGGTTGTACATGATCATGGCGTCCGCCACGTCCGAGATGTGGAACTCGTCGAAGCAGATCAAACGGTATTTCTTGGCGACGCGGCGCGCCACCTCGTTGAGCGGGTCGGCCACGCCTTTCAGCTCGTCGAGCTGGCGGTGCACGCCGCGCATGAATTCGTGGAAGTGCAAACGGGTCTTGCGCACCACCGGCACCACCGAGTAGAAGCTGTCCATCAGGAAGGACTTGCCGCGCCCCACCCCGCCCCACATGTACACGCCGCGCGGCACGTCGGGCCGGTTGATCAGGCGTTTCAGGCTGTTCGAGCGCTGGCCCTTGTAGGCCACCCACTCGTCGTAGCAACGTTGCAGGCGGTCGACGGCACGGCGCTGCTCCGGGTCGGCCTTGAAATCGCGCTGCTCCAGCGCGTGCTGGTAAAACTCTTGGACGTTCATGGAATTCACTTCGTTGTGCAACGGCTGCGCAAAAAAAACGGCGGGCCTGCGCCCGCCCTACCGATACCGCGTAGGACGAACGTGGGCCCGCCGCGTACTGCTTTAGAAGTTCAGGGTACGCTTGTCGACGGCCAGCGCCGCTTCCTTGGTCGCTTCCGACAGCGATGGGTGCGCATGGCAGATACGTGCGATGTCTTCAGCCGATGCCTTGAACTCCATCGCCACCACGGCTTCCGAAATCAGTTCGGAGGCCATTGGGCCGATGATGTGCACGCCCAGGATTTCGTCGGTGGTCGCGTCAGCCAGGAACTTGACCATGCCCGACGTGTCGCCCAGCGCGCGCGCGCGGCCGTTGGCCAGGAACGGGAAGGTGCCGGCCTTGTAGGCTACGCCTTCGGCTTTCAGCTGCTGCTCGGTCTTGCCCACCCACGCGATTTCCGGCGAGGTGTAGATCACCCAGGGGATGGTATTGAAGTTGGTGTGGCCATGCTGGCCGGCGATACGCTCGGCCACGGCAACGCCTTCTTCTTCCGCCTTGTGCGCCAGCATCGGGCCGCGCACCACGTCGCCCACTGCCCACACGCCCGGCAGGTTGGTCTTGCAGTCGCCGTCCACGGCCACGAAGCCGCGTTCGTCCAGTTGCAGGCCGACCTTGTCGGCGCCCAGGCCGTTGGTGTTGGGGGTACGGCCGATCGAGACGATCAGCTTGTCGAACACGGCGCTCTGGGCTTCGCCCTTGGCGTTTTCGTATTCCACGGTGACGTTGTTCTTGCCGGTGCTGATCTTGCCGATCTTGCAGCCCAGGTTGATGGACAGACCCTGCTTGGCGAACAGCTTGCCCGCTTCCTTGGCGATCTGCTCGTCGACGGCGCCCAGGAACACGGGCAGGCCTTCCAGCACGGTCACTTCGGAACCCAGGCGGCGCCATACGGAACCCATTTCCAGGCCGATCACGCCGGCGCCGATCACGCCCAGCTTGGCCGGTACGGCGTCGATGTTCAGCGCGCCGGTGTTCGACAGGATCAGTTTTTCATCGAACGGTGCGCCTGGCAGTTCGCGGGCGTTGGAGCCGGTGGCGATGATGACCTGCTTGGCGTTGATGGTTTCGTTGGCCGGTGCCGAGACGACGATAGGATAGCCGTCGGCCGTGGCGGCGCCGCCGAACGAGGCGCGGCCGTGGAAGAAGCTGACCTTGTTCTTCTTGAACAGGAACAGGATGCCGTCGTTGTTCTGCTTGACGACGGTGTCCTTGCGCTTGATCATCTGGCCCAGGTTCAGCGACAGTCCGGCGACGTCGATGCCGTGCTCCTTGAAGGCATGGCCAGCGTGCTCGTAGTGCTCGGACGATTGCAGCAGCGCCTTCGACGGGATGCAGCCCACGTTGGTGCAGGTGCCGCCGGGAGCGGGGCCGCCCTTGGCGTTTTCCCATGCGTCCACGCATGCCACGGAGAAGCCCAGCTGCGCTGCGCGGATAGCGGCGATGTAACCGCCAGGACCGGCGCCGATCACGACGACGTCAAATTGTTTAGTGCTCATATTTTCTCAATTCCCAATCAGCTCTTCGTCCGGGACGAAGATCCATAACAGTAGGTAGACCACCAGTCCGAATCCGAACGAAATCGTAAACAGCGCAAAGATCAGGCGCCACACCCACGACTCCATGCCCGACGCCTTGGCCAGGCCGCCGCACACGCCACCGAGCCAGCGGTCGCTGCGCGAACGGCGCAGGCGATTGAGCTCGCCCGGCAGGTCGACGTCGGTACCACTCCCGGGCGGCGCACTGCCGCTCAGCAGCCTGGCCTTGGCCTGGGCGAATTCCTCGTCGGACAAGGCGCCGGCCTGGTGCAGCTCGTGCAGGCGTTTGATTTCTTCGGATACGTTCATGGCTTATCCTTCGAAGTCCCCCGCAGCAGCGCCGCGGGGGATGGACTGTACAGCCGGTGAATTACAGTTCCAGCAGCAGGCGGGCTGGATCTTCCAGCGCTTCCTTCATGGCCACCAGGCCCAGCACGGCTTCGCGGCCGTCGATGATACGGTGGTCGTAGGACATCGCCAGGTAGTTCATTGGACGGATCACGATCTGGCCGTTTTCAACCACGGCGCGATCCTTGGTGGCGTGCACGCCCAGGATGGCCGATTGTGGCGGGTTGATGATCGGGGTCGACAGCATGGAGCCGAAGGTGCCGCCGTTCGAGATCGAGAACGTGCCGCCGGTCAGGTCGTCCAGCGTCAGCTTGCCTTCCTTGGCCTTGGCGCCGAATTCGCCGATCTTCTTCTCGATGTCGGCGATCGACATCTGGTCCGCGTTGCGCAGGATAGGCACCACCAGGCCGCGTGGCGAACCGACGGCGATACCGATGTCGAAGTAGCCGTGGTAGACGATGTCGTTGCCGTCCACGGAAGCGTTCAGGATCGGGTACTTCTTCAGGGCTGCCACGGCGGCCTTGACGAAGAAGGACATGAAGCCCAGCTTGACGCCGTGCTCTTTCTCGAACTTGTCCTTGTACTTGTTACGCAGGTCCATCACGGGCGCCATGTTCACCTCGTTGAAGGTGGTCAGGATGGCGTTGGTCGATTGCGACTGCACCAGGCGCTCGGCGATACGGGCGCGCAGGCGGCTCATCGGCACGCGCTCTTCCGGACGGTCGCCCAGGTTAGGCGCGGCCACGGCCACTTGTTGCAGGGCCGGTTTGGCGGCGGCTGGGGCCAGCGGTGCGACGGCTGGAGCGGCGGCAGGCTTGGCAGCGGCGGCCAGGGCGTCGCCCTTGGTCACGCGGCCGTCTTTGCCGGTGCCGGTCACTTGCGAGGCCGACAGGTTGGCTTCCGACAGGATCTTGGCGGCGGCAGGCATGGCCACGTCGCCCTTGTTGGCGGCGGCTGGTGCGGCGGCGGCTGGTGCGGCGGCAGGTGCAGCGGCAGCAGCAGGGGCGGCAGCAGATGCCGAACCTTCCGTGTCGATGATGGCGATCACTTCGCCGGCGACGACGGTGCTGCCGTCGCCCTTGATGATCTGTACCAGTACGCCAGCGCCTGGAGCTGGCAGTTCCAGCACCACTTTGTCGGTTTCGATATCGATCAGGTTTTCGTCGCGGGCCACTGCCTCGCCGACTTTCTTATGCCAGGTCAGCATGGTCGCTTCGGCGACCGACTCGGACAGTTGAGGAACCTTGACTTCGATTTGTGCCATGTGAAACTCCGTATATTTTGTTGTTGCGGCGCCGCGCTGGCCACCCTTGCGGACCGCGCGGCGCACCGTCAGTAATGTGTGCGATTATTTGGTCAGGATGAAGCCCTTGAGCTTCGAGAACGCCGTCTCCAGCAGGTCTTTTTGCTGGGCGTAGTGCTTGTCGTAGTAGCCGACAGCCGGCGAAGCCGAGGCCGGACGACCGGCGTAGGCCAGGCGCCGGCCCGCTTCCATGCTCTCGAAGATGTTGTGCTGAATCTGGAACCATGGGCCCTGATTCTGCGGCTCGTCCTGCGCCCACACCACTTCGGCCAGGTTCGGGAACTTCTTCAGTTCAGCCGTGAACGACTTGTGCGGGAACGGATACAGCTGCTCGATACGGATGATGGCCGTATCGGTCTGGCCGCGCGTCTTGCGGGCGTTGACCAGGTCGTAGTACACCTTGCCCGAGCAAGCGATGACGCGCTTGACCTTCTTGGCGTCGATCTTGTCGTCCACCTCGCCGATCACGGTCTGGAACGCGCCCTTGGACAGTTCGGTCAGCGGGGTGCCGGCGTCCTTGTTGCGCAGCAGCGATTTCGGCGTCAGGATCACCAGCGGCTTGCGGAACTGGCGCACCATCTGGCGGCGCAGCACGTGGAAGATCTGCGACGCGGTGGTCGGCTGCACCACTTGCATGTTGTTGTCAGCGCACAGCTGCAGGAAGCGTTCTGGGCGAGCCGACGAGTGCTCCGGCCCCTGGCCTTCGTAACCGTGCGGCAGCATCATGACCAGGCCCGAAGCGCGGCCCCACTTCACTTCGCCGGAGCTGATGAACTGGTCGATCACCACTTGCGCGCCGTTGACGAAGTCGCCGAACTGGGCTTCCCAGATCGTCAGCGTGTTCGGTTCAGCGGTCGAGTAGCCGTATTCGAAGCCCAGCACCGCTTCTTCCGACAGCACGGAGTCGATCACGGTGAATGGTGCCTGGCCTTCGGCGATGTTCTGCAGCGGCACGTAGGTGCCGGCGTCCCAACGCTCGCGGTTCTGGTCGTGCAGTACGGCGTGGCGGTGCACGAAGGTGCCGCGGCCGGCGTCCTGGCCGGTCAGGCGCACGGCGTAGCCGGACGATACCAGCGTGGCGTAGGCCAGGTGTTCGCCCATGCCCCAGTCCAGGTTCAGTTCACCACGGCCCATGGCGGCGCGGTCAGCCAGCACTTTTTCCACCAGCGAGTGCACCTTGAAGCCTTCCGGCACGGTGGTGATACGGCCGGCCAGGCGCTTCAGTTCCGTCATCGGCACGGCCGTGTCGGCCGAGTCGGTCCACTTGCGGTTCAGGAACGGCAGCCAGTCGACGGCGAACTTGTTCTTGAAGTTCGAGATCACCGGATCGATGGTGTGCTTGCCGGCGTCCATCGCTTCGCGATAGGCGGCCACCATCTTGTCGCCGCCGTCGGCAGCGATCACGCCTTGCGCGGCCAGCTTGTCCGCGTACAGCTTGCGGGTGCCTGGGTGCTGGGCGATCTTCTTGTACATCAGCGGCTGGGTCAGTGCTGGCGTGTCCTGCTCGTTGTGGCCCAGTTTGCGGTAGCAGATGATATCGACCACGATATCCTTCTGGAACTGCTGGCGGTAGTCCATCGCGATCTGCGAGGCCAGCACCACGGCTTCAGGATCGTCCGCGTTCACGTGCAGCACGGGCGCTTCGATCATCTTGACCACGTCCGAGCAGTAGATGGTGGAGCGGGAGTCGCGCGGATCGGAGGTGGTGAAGCCGATCTGGTTGTTGATGACGATGTGCACCGTGCCGCCCGTGCCGTAGCCGCGGGTCTGGGCCAGGTTCAGGGTTTCCATGACCACGCCCTGGCCGGCGAAGGCGGCATCGCCGTGCACCAGGATAGGCAGCACTTGCGCGCCATGCGCGTCGCCGCGGCGGTCCATGCGGGCCTTGACGGAACCTTCAACCACAGGGTTGACGATTTCCAGGTGCGACGGGTTGAACGCCAGCGACAGGTGGACCGGGCCGCCGACGGTGGAGATGTCGGACGAGAAGCCCTGGTGGTATTTCACGTCGCCGGCTGGCAGGTCGTCGCCATGCTTGCCTTCGAATTCTTCGAACAGCTCTTTCGGGCTCTTGCCCAGGGTGTTGACCAGCACGTTCAGGCGGCCACGGTGGGCCATGCCGATCACGATCTCTTGCACGCCTTTTTCGCCGGCGCGCTGGATGATTTCATCGATCGAGGCGATGAAGGTTTCGCCGCCTTCGAGCGAGAAGCGCTTCTGGCCGACGTATTTGGTGTGCAGGTAGCGTTCCAGGCCTTCGGCCGCCGTCAGGCGTTCCAGGATGTGCTGCTTTTTCTCGGCCGTGAAATTGGGGGTGGAGCGGATCGATTCCAGGCGCTCCTGCAGCCAGCGCTTTTCGGCCGGGTCGGAGATGTACATGTATTCCGCGCCGATGGAGCGGGTGTAGGTGTCGCGCAGGAAGTTGGTCAGGTCGCGCAGGGTCGCGGTTTCAGGACCGAAGTAGGTGTTGCTGATGTTGAACACGGTGTCCATGTCCGCATCGGTGAAGCCGTAGAAGCTCGGGTCCAGCTCGGGGATCATCGGACGTTCCTGGCGCTGCAGCGGGTCCAGGTTGGCCCAGCGCGAGCCCAGGTAGCGGTAAGCGGCGATCAGCTGGGTGGCGGCGACGCGCTTGCGGCCCATTTCGGGGTCGCCCGAGGCGGTCACGGTGCGGATCGGGCCGGCCTTGGCGCGCTCGGCGAACGAGGCGATCACGGAGGCATGGGCCACGTCAGGCTTGTTGGAACCGTCGACGGCCGGCACGTGCTGCATGGCGTCGAAGTAGGCGCGCCAGTTGTCTGGCACGGAACCGGGGTTGTTCAGGTACGCTTCGTACAGCTCTTCGACGTACGGCGCGTTCCCACCGAACAGGTAGGAGTTGGACGTATATTGTTGCATCATATTGCTCACCTTTCTTCGCGCTTCGCGAGATTAGCGGGTTAATCTAACCTTCCGCGACACGGCCTGACCGGTTAGCGGATTGCACATCAAGTTGTGGGGAAGGACTCTTGTTTCTTTCGGTAGAACTAAAATCGGTCAATCAGGATAGCACGCGGCATTGTATCTCAACAACCATTTGTGCGCGGAAAATGCGCACGAAAATCCCGGCTTTTTTTCGCCCGCAGGCCGCATCAATGCTCACTGTGACTGAAACATGGCCATAAGATTAACGCTTTACCGCCAGCCTGGATGACTGCCGAACCAGTCCAGCAGGAAGTCCAGCATGGCGCGCAGCGCCGGCGGCAGGTACTGGCGCGAACTGTAGATCCCATAGATGCCCATCCGTTGCGGCGCGCAGTCCGGCAGCAGCGCCACCAGCTGGCCGGCCGCGATCAGCGGCGCCGCGCTGTACGTCGGCTGCAGCGCGATGCCCGCCCCCTGCACGGCGGCCGACAGCAGCACGAATTCGTCGTTGGCCGACAGGTTGCCGTCCACCGGCACCGACAGCGCCTCGCCCGCGCGCGTGAATTGCCACAGGCTCTTGCCGAAGTAGCTATAGGTGAGGCAGTTATGTTCGGCCAGTTCCTCGGCCCGGCGCGGCGTGCCGTGCGCCGCCAGGTACGCGGGCGACGCGCAGACGACGGAATCGCAACTGGCCAGGCGGCGCGCGATCAGGTTGGGGTCGAGCGCGTTGGTGATGCGCAGCGCCAGGTCGATGCGCTCCTCGACCAGGTTGACGGCGCGGTTATTCATTTGCAGATCGACCTTCATGCGCGGATAGCGGCGCAGATAGGCCGGCACGGCCGACGCCAGCGCCGCCTGCGCCAGCGACTGCGAACAGCTGATGCGCAGCAGGCCATGCGGGGTATCCGGTTCCTCGGGCGGAGCGGCGTCGATGGCGGCGGCCAGTGCCAGCATGCGGCGGCAGCGCGCCAGCGTCACTTCGCCTGCGTCCGTGAGGCTCAGGCGGCGCGTGCTCCGGTGCAGCAGGCGGGCGCCGGCCCACTGCTCCATCTCGGCCAGGTAGCGCGTGACCATGGCGCGCGACATGTCCAGCGATTCCGCCGCCGCGATCATGCTGCCGCGCTCGACGATGCTGACAAACACCGTGGCGGCCGTGATGCGATCCATAATTCGTCCGGTTTATGCAATTAATCGTTGCAGGATATCTGGTTTTTCCATCGAATCAAGCAATTTAAGATGACGTCATTCTCACTTCAACGGAAAGACCGTCATGTTCAAGCACACCATCCTGTCCGCCGCCCTCGCCGCCACCACTGCCCTGGGCGTTGTTCCCGCAGCCTCCGCCGCCACGGCTCCGCTGACGCTGGAGGTCTACAACCCCGGCGAAACGGCCATCTTCCCGGTCGCCTCGGTGCTGGTGGCGGGCCAGCGCGACGCGGTGCTGATCGACGCCCAGTTCTCGCGCGGCGAAGCGCTCAAGCTGGCCGAGCGCATCCGCGCCAGCGGCAAGCGCCTGACCACCGTGTACGTGAGCCACGGCGACCCCGATTTTTACTTCGGCCTGGACGTGATCCACGCCGCCTTCCCGGACGCCCGCATCGTGGCCACGCCGCAAACCATCGCCGCCATGCAGCAGAAGGCCGCCGCCAAGGTCGCCTACTGGGGCCCCATCCTGAAGGACAACGCGCCGCAAGGCATCGTGATGCCGCAGCCGCTGCAAGGCGACACCATCACGCTCGAAGGCCAGACGCTGAAGATCGAAGGCTTGCAGGGCAAGTCGCCCGAGCGCAGCTACGTGTGGATTCCGTCGATTAAAGCGGTGGTGGGCGGCGTGGAGCTGTTCAACGACCTGCACGTGTGGACGGCCGACACACAGACCGTGGCATCGCGCCAGCAGTGGCTGGCCACGCTGGACGCCATCGACGCATTGAAGCCGGCGACCGTGGTGCCGGGCCACTTCAAGGTCGGCGCCAGCTACACGCCGGACAGCATCGCCTACACCCGCACTTACCTGCAGCGCTTCGAAGCTGAAGCGACCAGGGCGGCCGATGCCGCCGGCCTGATCACAGCCATGAAAGGTGCCTACCCGTCCGCCGGTCTGGCCGGTGCGCTGGACATTTCGGCCAAGGTGGCCAAAGGCGAGCTCAAGTGGTAACCCCTGAAAACCGGGGACGTCACACCATTTAGCCTCCAAGAAACTTGCTGGCCGAAAAAATCGGGGACGTAACACGGTTTTCCCTCTCGGAAAGGCGCCATCCGCCGCCTGTTTCCTGAGTGCTAAATCGTGTTACGTCCCTGATTTTGCTGTACGGGAAAACCGGGGTGCGTCCCCGATTGTTGAAAATTGTTGTATATACAATCAATTCTGCAACGCAACAATGTAGGACAATAATGGCCCTTGCCAATATTGCGGCCGCGACTGCCCGCCGGCCCTGTCCTCACATGAAAATCCAACGCACCCGATTGCAACTGGCGATCGCCACCCTCTTCACCACCGGCGCCACCCTGGGCGCCTCCGCCCTGGCGCAGCAGGAAGCGCCCGCCGCCAACGCTGAAAATGCGGCCGCGCCAGCCAAGGCCGCCCGCAGCGAACAGATCCAGACCATCCAGGTCACGGCGCAAAAGCGCAAGGAAGACGCCAGCAAGGTGCCCATCAGCATGTCCGTGGTGCGCGGCGAAGATTTGGCGGCCCAACACATCGCGGGGCTGGAAGACATCACCCGCAACGTGCCCAACATCTCGTTCTCGGGCGGCACGCAGGGCAATGGCCCCGGCCTGTCGAACATTGAAATGCGCGGCATCGCCTCCTCGGCCGGTTCGGGCACGGTGGGCATCTACATGGATGACGTGTCCATGACCACCCGTAACCTGTACAGCCTGGGCAGCCCGGAGCCCAAGTTCTTCGACGTGGACCGCATCGAAGTGCTGCGCGGTCCGCAGGGCACGCTGTACGGCGCCAGCTCCATGGGCGGCACGCTCAAGGTGCTGCTGAACCAGCCGGACCTGAAGAAGATGGACAACAGCGCCATGGCGGAACTGTCGTCCACCTCGCACGGTGGCATCAACCACAGCGTGAACGCGGTGCTCAACGTGCCGCTGGTGGCCAACGAAATGGCGCTGCGCGTGGGCGTGCAGAGCACCCACGTGAGCGGCTACATCACCCAGGTCGATCCCGACACGCTGGCCACCGTGCGCCGCCGCACCAATTCGGAAGACGACGCCGTGCTGCGCATGGCGCTCAAATGGGCCGTCAACCGCGACCTGACCGTCACGCCGGCCCTGTTCTACCAGGAAGTGAAGACGGGCGACCTGCCGACCGAATATCCGTACTCGCAAACGACGGGCGCCGCGCTGCAGCCGTACCAGGTCAGCAAGCCGGTGCTGGAGCCGGGCAAGGACAAGCTGTTCACGCCCAGCCTGACCATCAACTACGACCTGGGCCGGGCCGACCTCGTGTCCGTCACCAGCTTCTACCAGCGCGACTTCAACCGCACCCAGGACGGCACCCAGGCCAACAGCGCCTACCTGGCCACGCTGCTGCAGCCGGGCGCGCCCGCCAGCCTGGCGTCCACGCTGGCCGTCACGCCCGCCTACGTCTACCTGAACAACCAGGTGCGCCAGTTCTCGCAGGAGTTCCGCCTCGCCTCCAAGGGTTACGACGCCAAGGCGCCCACGCCCGTCACCTGGCTGGCCGGCGCCTACTTCTCCAACCTGCACACCACCGTCAACGACAACGAGCCGGTGCCGGGCATGAACGCGCTGTTCGCCAGGTACGGCCTGAACGCGGAAGACCCGGCCGTCATGTCGGGCACCTTCCCCGGCGCCTTCAGCAACGACAGTGCCTACTTCACGGCGCGCCACTACCGCACCACGCAGAAGGCGGCGTTCGGCGAGGCGAGCTACCACTTCTCGCCCGCCCTGCAAGTGACGGCCGGCCTGCGCGACCTGTACGCCACCGACTCGCTGGCGCGTGAAGCATCCAACTACTTCGCCGCCATGCCGGGCATGACGATCCAGCAGGCGCACGATGAAAGCACCCATGCGGTCACGCCGAAGTTCGCCGTGTCGTGGAACGTGGACCCGACCGATATGCTGTACTTCAACGCGGCCAAGGGCTTCCGCCTCGGCGGCCAGAACCGCGACATTCCGCTCTCGATCTGCGGCGCCGAGCTGAACAGCCTGGGCCTGGCGAAAGCGCCAGCCAGCTTCGGTTCCGATTCGCTGTGGAGCTATGAAGTGGGCAACAAGTCGCGCTTCCTGAATAACCGCCTGGCCATCAACGCGGCGGCCTACTACATCGACTGGAAGAACATCCAGGTCGACCGCGCGCTGAGCTGCACCTTCGACTACGAAACCAACGCCGGCAAGGCCCGCAGCACGGGCGTGGAACTGGAAGTGAAAGCCAAGCCGACGCCGGACCTGACGCTGGACCTGGCGGCCGGCTACACCAACGCCTACCTGGTGGACGCCAACGAAGCCCTCGGTTCGCTGGCCGGCCAGAAGGTGCCGGGCGCGCCCAAGTTCAACGCCACGCTGGGCGGCGAATACCGCTACACCATCACCGGCACCACGGACGGCTTCGCGCGCCTGACGGCCCACTGGACCGGCTCCAGCTACGGCACCGCCCACATCGGCGACAGCGATTACCAGCGCCCCGCCTATGCGACCGTGGACGCCAGCGTCGGCGTCAACTTCGAGAAGTGGCAAGTGTCGCTGTTCGCCAAGAACCTGGCCAACAATAACAAGGTGATCCAGCGTCCCAACGTGCAGTTCTTCCAGGAGGCTTACCGCCTGGTGCCGCGCACGATCGGCGTGAACGTGTCGGGCAGCCTGTAACACCCTCTGCCTTTGCCCAGTAGACGGGGCCGGGTCTTTCGGGACCCGGCCCCGTCTTGCTTTCCGCTTCCGGTTTTAGGTGTTGCAATTTCGCATCCAATTAAATAAAACAAATTGATTTAATTAGTAAGCGGACGCACAATCGCTCTCGCTGTATCAACAATCACAACGATCAGGAGACACAAGATGAACCGTCTGACCCGGAAAGCCCTCCCCCTGGCGCTGGCTATTGCCTGCGGCTACGCTAGCGCCGATTCCTACAACGACACGGAAGGCTTCCATGGCTACCTGCGCGCCAGCGCCGGCAGCAGCTCCACCCACGGCCCGCAAAGCTGCTACGCGCTGGGCGGCCCGACCTCGTCCTACCGCCTGGGCAACGAGTGCGATTCATACACGGAGTTCGGCTACACCAAGGAAATCGCCAAGGCCGACAACGGCGTCAGCTTCGTCAGCACGCTGTGGGTCAACGCCTACTCGCCCGGCTCGGACTTCCGCGACGCCAAGCTGCAACTGCTGAAAGGCTACGTGGAAGCCAAGGGCCTGCCCTTCCTGGGCGGCGGCACGGCATGGATGGGCAAGCGTTACTACTACCGTCCCGACATCCACATGCTCGATATGCAGTACATCAACATGAACGGCACGGGCGGTGGCCTGGACAAGATCCCGCTGGGCGCGGGCCGCATCAGCTACGCCGTCTTCAAGGACAACGACACCAACGCCACCGGGGCCGGCGGCGCCATCGTCAACACCCCGGCCGCCGTGCGCCAGAACCTGCTGTATGAAGGCTTGCCCACCAATCCGGGCGGCACGCTCGACATCGCGCTGACGCTGATCTCGGCCCAGGGCCGCGACCGCGCCGCGCAAGGCCAGGGCGACCAGAGCCACGGCGGCTGGGCGGTCGGCGCGTTCCACAAACAGGAAATGCTGGGCGGCGCCAACCTGGTGGGCCTGCAGTACGGCAGCGGCCCCGGTACCGGCATCGGCATCTGCTGCTCGCGCATGGGTCCATCGGGCAGCACTACGCTCGGCGCGGACGTGACGCGCGTGCGCGTGCTGGACGATCTGGTGATCCAGCCCACCCGCCAGTTCAGCATGGAGTTCGCGGCCCTGTACCAGAAGGACAAGGCCGACGATATCGCCCTGCGCAACACCTGGACCACGATGGGCGTGCGCCCGGTGTACGCGATCCTGCCGAACCTGAAGCTGCAGGGGGAACTGGGCGTGACCACGCTCAAGCAGGACAGCACCGGCCAGACCGCGCGCCTGACCAAGCTGACCTTCGCGCCGGCCATCGCCATGGGTGAGAGCTACTGGTCGCGTCCGGAGCTGCGCGCCTTCGTCACCTACGGCAAATGGAATGGCGCCGCCACGCCGCTGGTCAACGCGGCCAACAACAGCGGTCCTGTGTACGGTTCCAACACCAGCGGCCTGTCGGCCGGCCTGCAAGTCGAGGCGTGGTGGTAAGCGTTTGAAGATGGCGCCGGCCGCGGCCTGCCGTCAGGCTTCAAGCTTGAGGAACAGGTCGCGGTCCGGCGCGAAATTGGCGTACAGCGGCAACAGCGCGCCACCGAGCGCGCGCGCATCCGGGCCGATGGTGCCCATCTGGATCTGCGGCCGCTGCACGCCTTCCCAGTTGTAGCGCGCCAGCGCGGCCGACACGCCGGCCATCAAACGCTCCAGCAGCGCGCGGCTGCACGAGCCATCCACGATCACCCCTTCCAGGTCCAGCAGGCAGCTGGCGTTGGTGACGGCCATCGCGATCGCGTTGGCGGCCTGCGCCACCCACTGCGAGCTGAGTTCATCCCACTGGCCTTGCGTGGCCCGCTCGTCATAGGCGGCCAGCGGATCGAGGCCCGCTTGCTGGAACAGGTTCTCCAATCCCAGTAATGACGCGGTGGACAGCAACTGGGCCGGCGGCGAACCCGCGTCCGTGCCCGCCATCCCCACCGGCAGCGAGCCGATGGCGCCCGCGTTGCCGTGCAGGCCAGCGTGCAGGTGGCTGTCGATCACCAGGCCGCCGCCGATGAAGGTGTCGATGTACAAATACAGGAAGCTCTTGACGCTGCGCCCGCGCCCGGCCACCAGTTCGGCCACGCAGGCGGCCGCCGTGTCCTTGGCGAAGCGCACCGGCAGGCCGGTGTCGGCCTCGATCTGGCGCGCGATGTCGAGCCGGTTCCAGCGCCCGCCCTCCTCGGGCGCCATGCCGATCAATTCGCGCCAGCTGCCCAGCGACAGCGGCGCGGCCACGCCGATGCCCTGGATGCGGCTGCGCAGCGCCGGCGCCAGCGAGGCCTGCATCTGCCGCACCTGCTCGGCGATGGTGCGAAACACCTGGTCCGGTTCGGGAAAGCGGTAGCCCAGCGAATAGCGGTTGCGCACATTGCCGACGAAATCGAGCAGCAGCACGTCCAGGCTGCGGCGGCCGATCTTGACGCCGATCGAGAACGCGCCGTCCGGCTTGAGGGCGATCGGCACCGAGGGCTGGCCGATCTTGCCGCGCAGCGGTTCGAGCTTCATCACGAGGTCGTCGTCGGTCAGGCGGGCGATGATCAATGCCACGGTCTGGGTGCTGAGCGTGGTCAGGCGGGCCAGGTCGGCCTTGGGCAGGCTGCCGTGCAGGCGGATCGCCTGCAGCACGACGCGCTCGTTGAACTGGCGCATGCCGGTCTGGTTCGAGCCCCGCGGCCGCAGATTGTCGGCGACGGCTTCCTCAGCGTCGGCGGCGGCGGTGGGGGGAGTTTGCTGCATGGGGACGGCTCCTGGGCGCGCGTGCGCCTGTGTTGACAAAGCAGGCAGTCTGCACCATCGCGCCCGGGTTGGCAACTTGTGGTATCAAGCTCCGATGCCGCTGGCTAGCTGCGCTTACCGCGCCCTCACTCCGGAGCGCAGTGCCAACAATCCTACCCGCGCTCATGTACGATTGTTGGCACTGACCCCGCCACTAATCAGCGCAGCACCAGGTCCGCCCGTACCTTGCTCGCTTCCACCAGCACGGCATTCGGTTCGTCCGTCCGCCACACCCAGTGGTGCGCCTGGTCGGCCGTGCGGCCAAAGCGCATGTGGCGCGCGGCCAGCCGCTCGCGCCGCAGGTCATGGTCGATATCGATGTACCAGACCGCGTCCAGTTGCGCACGCACGCCGGTCCAATGGCCTTGATCCAGCAGCAGGTAATTGCCTTCCGTGATGACCAGTTCGATCTCCGGCGGCACGGCGATGGCGCCGGCCACGCCCTCCTCGATCTCGCGCCGGTACTCGGGCGCGTACACCACCTCGCCCGGCACGCGCTGGCGCAGCCGCGCCAGCAAGGCCACGTAGCCGGCGCTGTCGAACGTATCGGGCGCCCCCTTGCGACCGGCCCGTCCCAGCCGCGCCAGTTCCGTGTTGGCCAGGTGGTAGCCATCCATGGGCACCACCGCGGCGCGGCCGGGCAAGGCTGCCAGCAGGCGCTGGGCCACGGTGGACTTGCCCGCGCCGGGTGCGCCCGCCAGGCCAAGCATGTACCGTTGACCCGGCACCAGGCTGGCCAGCAAGTGCGCCAGCGCTTGTTCGACATCGCTCATCTTGACACCGTCTCCAGTTGATTTTGTTGCCATGTTACCTCAATCGAACATCACTTCCGCACGATTAAATAAAATAGATTGATTTATTAATCGAAGCGGCCTATATTTCAGTCAGCGCCATCACAAACAGACGCGCAACATCGACCACCCCGGTCGGCTATCCAATAAAAGACACTTAGGAGACAGCATGTACGCCAAGCATTGCATCGCAGTGGGTTTGATCGCATCCGTCGCCGGCTACGCCGCCGCAGCCGAGCCCGTCATCGGGCTGATTACCAAAACGGAAACCAACCCCTTCTTCGTCAAGATGAAGGAAGGCGCGCAACATGCGGCCAAGCTGCAGGGCGCCAAGCTGCTGACGGCGGCCGGCAAGGCCGACGGCGACAACGCGGGCCAAGTCACGGCCATCGAGAACATGGTGTCGGCCGGCGCCAAGGCCATCCTGATCACCCCCAACGATTCCAAGGCCATCGTGCCAGCCATCAAGAAGGCGCGCGACGCCGGCGTGATGGTGATCGCGCTCGACAGCCCGGCCGAACCGGCCAACGCCACCGACGCCTTGTTCGCCACGGATAACTTCAAGGCCGGCCTGCTGATCGGCGAATACGCCAAGGCCGCGATGGCGGGCAAGCCCGCCAGGATCGCCACCCTGGACCTGTTCCCCGGCCACCCGGTCGGCATCGCCCGCCACAATGGCTTCCTGGCCGGCTTCGGCGTGCCGGGCGTGGACGCCAAGACGGCCGGCCTGGCCAAGAGCGCGGACGTGGTCTGCATGGCCGACAGCTACGGCGACCAGGGCAAGGGCCAGACGGCGATGGAAAACTGCCTGCAGAAGAATCCCGACATCAACGTGGTCTACACCATCAATGAACCCGCGGCGGCTGGCGCCTACAAGGCCCTGAAGGCGGCCGGCAAGGAAAAAGGCGTGTTGATCGTATCGGTCGATGGCGGCTGCTCCGGTGTGCGCGACGTGAAGGCCGGCGTGATCGCGGCCACCTCGCAGCAATATCCGCTGAAGATGGCGGGCCTGGCCGTGGACGCCGGCATGACCTACGCCAAGACGGGCAAGAAGGTGAGCGGCTACGTGGACACGGGCGTGACCCTGATCACCGACCACAAGCAGGCCGGCGTGACCAGCCAGGACACCGGCTACGGCCTGAGCGCCTGCTGGGGCAAGTAAGGTCAGCCGTCCAGGATCGCGGGCGGCCACGGCCGCCCCTACCCTACCGAAAGGAATATCATGCAAAGCAATCTGAACCAGGGTTCCGTGGCCGCCGCCGCCGTCCGCCCGTCCCCTGCCCTCCCGGGAAAAACCATGTCACTGCGCCTGAAAGATGTGCTGCCGCCAGTTACCGTACTGGGGCCGCTGCTGGCCCTGCTGGCCGCCTGCCTGTTCTTCGCCACCCAATCGGACCGCTTCCTGAGCGGCCAGAATTTCTCGCTGATCCTGCAACAGGTGATGGTGGTGGGCGTGATCGCCATCGGCCAGACCCTGATCATCCTCACGGCCGGCATTGACCTGTCGTGCGGCATGGCCATGGCGCTGGGCTCGGTGGTGGCCACCAAGTTCGCCGTCGATTACGGCATGCATCCCTACCTGGCCGTGGCCTGCGGCATGGGCGTGTGCGTGCTGATCGGCTACCTCAATGGCGCGCTGGTCACCTCGATCAAGCTGCCGCCGTTCATCGTCACGCTGGGCACCATGAACATCGCCTTCGCCGTGACCCAGATTTATTCGCAAGCGCAGACGGTGACCGGCCTGCCGGACGCGATGACCTTCTTCTGCAACACCTTCCACCTGGGCCAGACCACCCTCACCTACGGCACCGTGCTGATGCTGGCCCTGTACGTGCTGACCTGGCTGTTCCTGCGCGAGACGGCGCCCGGCCGCCACCTGTACGCCGTCGGTAACAACCCGGAAGCGGCGCGCCTGACCGGCATCGCCACCTCGCGCGTGCTGCTGGGCGTGTACATGATGGCCGGCCTGTTCTACGGCATCGCCGCCATGCTGTCCGTGGCCCGCATGGGCGTGGGCGATCCGCAAGGCGGCCAGACCGACAACCTCGACAGCATCACGGCCGTGGTGTTGGGCGGCACCAGCCTGTTCGGCGGGCGTGGCTCCGTCGTCGGCACCTTCATCGGTGTGCTGATCGTCGGCGTGTTCCGCAACGGCCTGACCCTGATGGGCGTGCCCTCCGTGTACCAAATCCTCGTGACCGGCGTGCTGGTGATCCTCGCTGTCGCCACCGACCAACTGACGCACAAGAAAGGCTGATGATCATGACCGCTACGATACCCGCGACCATCTTCCAGGCACGCGGCCTGGTCAAGCGCTACGGCGGCGTGACTGCGCTCGACGGCACCGACTTCGACCTGCGCGCCGGTGAAATCCTGGCCGTGATCGGCGACAACGGCGCCGGCAAGTCCTCGCTGATCAAGGCCCTGTCGGGCGCCGTGATCCCGGACGAAGGCCAGTTGACGCTGGACGGCGAGCCGGTGCGCTTCAAGTCCCCGATCGACGCGCGCCGCCACGGCATCGAAACCGTGTACCAGGACCTGGCCGTGGCGCCGGCCATGACCATCGCCGAGAACCTGTTCCTGGGCCGCGAGATCCTGCGCCCCGGCCTGCTGGGCCGCTGGCTGCGCCTGATCGACAAGAAGCGCATGCTGGCCGAAGCCGTGGGCCACATGCAGGACCTGAAGATCGGCATCCGCTCCATGAAGCAGGCGGTGGGCACGCTGTCGGGCGGCCAGCGCCAGGGCGTGGCCGTGGCGCGCAGCACGGCCTTCGCCAAGCACGTGGTGATCCTCGATGAACCGACGGCCGCGCTGGGCGTCAAGGAAGGCAACATGGTGCTGGAACTGATACGGCGCGTACGCGACCGCGGCCTGCCCGTGATCCTCATCAGCCACAACATGCCGCACGTGTTCGAGATCGCCGACCGCATCCACATCCAGCGGCTGGGCAAGCGCGTGGCCGTGGTCGATCCCAAGCACATCAGCATGTCCGACACGGTGGCCGTGATGACGGGCGCCAAGGACCCGAAGGATTTGCCGGAGCAGGCCCATGCTTAAAGGACTCGATCCGCTGCTCAGCCCCGAGCTGTTGAAGGTGCTGGCCGAGATGGGCCACGGCGACGCCGTGGTGCTGGTGGACGCCAACTTCACGGCCGCCTCGCTGGGGCGCGGCAAGCCGCTGATCCGCCTGCCCGGCGTGGACCTGGCGCGCGCCGCCAGCGCCGTGCTGTCCGTGTTCCCGCTCGACCTGGCCGAGCGGCCGGTGGACTTCATGGCCGTCTGCGACCAGCCGCAAGGCTACCGCACGCCGCTGCAGCAAGCCATGCTGGGCCTGTGCCAGCGGGCCGGCGAGGCACAGCCGGAACAGTGCGAGGCGGTGGAGCGGTTCGCGTTCTACGAGCGCGTGAAACAGGCGTATGCCATCGTGCAGACGGGCGAGCTGCAACCGTACGCCAACTTCCTGTTCCGCAAAGGCGTGCTGACGGGAGCGCAAGCAGCATGATGAATTTGTCCCACGCCGCCGCGCCGTCCGACGCCAGCATCTGGCTGCGTCCGCGCGGCTCCAACCAGAGCGGCATGGGACAGTTCAACGAGCGCGTGGTGCTGCAAGCGATCCGCCTGCACGGCAGCCTGGCCAAGGCCGACCTGGCGCGGCTCACGCACCTGAGCACGCAAACCGTCTCGCTGATCATCAACCGGCTGCTGGAACAGGGGCTGGTGCAAAAGGGCGCGCCGCAGCGCGGCAAGGTGGGACAGCCTTCCGTGCCCATCATGCTCAATGCCGACGGCGCCTGGTTCATCGGCATCAAGATCGGCCGCCGCAGCCTGGATTTGCTGCTGATCGACTTTCACGGTGAAGTGCGCGAACGGCGCGCGCTCAGCTACCGTTATCCCGATCCGCAACTGCTGTTCGGCCAGATCGCCGCCATGCAGCGCGACCTGCTCAAGCAACTGGGGCCGCTGCGGGCGGCGCGGCTGGCGGGCATCGGCGTGGCCGCGCCGCTGGGCCTGGGCGGCTGGCAAGCCTTGCTGGGCAGCGCACCGGCGCAAGCCGGCCAGTGGGAGCGGCTCGACATCCGCGCCGAGATCCAGGCCGTCAGCCACGTACCCGTCGTCTTCGCCAAGGACACCATGGCCGCCTGCGTGGCTGAACTGGTGGCGGGACGGGGCCGCAGCATCGGCAGCTACTTGTACATTTTCGTCGGCACCTTCATCGGCGGTGGCCTGGTGCTCGACAGCAGCGTGCACGCGGGCCTGTCGGGCAACGCCGGCGCGCTTGGCTCCATGCCGCTGCACCTGGCGTCCGGCGCCGGCGCGCCGCCCGAACAGATGCTGAGCACCGCTTCCCTGTTCAGCCTTGAACAACTGTACGCAGCGGCCGGCCTGGACGAAACGGCCGCCTACGACGCGCGCGCCTTGCAGCAGCCATGGCTGACCCACACGGAAGCATGGCTGGACGACGCCGCCCGCGCCATCGCGCTGGCCGTCAGCAATGGCACCTGTCTGCTGGACCTGGACGAAGTGGTGCTCGACGGCTCCAGCCACCCCGACCTGCTGGCGCGGCTGCTGGAACAAACGAAACAGGCGCTGGAACGCTACAGCTGGGAAGGCGTGCGCCGGCCTGCGCTGCGCGCCGGCGCCATCGGCGCGGACGCGCGCGCCATCGGCGCCGCGCTGCTGCCGCTGCACGCCAACTTCGCGCCGGACCGCGAACTGTTCCTGAAATTGCTGCACACGGCCGCGCGCTGAACGGCGGCCGTCATCACTCACAACATGACACAACACGAAACAAGCAGGAGAAAACCATGATAGTGACCTACGGCGAAGCGCTGGTGGACATGATAGAAATGCCGGACGGCCGCTTTGGCGCCGCGCTCGGCGGCGCCGTATGCAATTTCACGCTGGCCACCGCACGCCAGGGGCTGGACGTGACGTACCTGAACCCGCTGTCGGTGGACAGCTTCGGCCACGGCTTCGCACGGATGCTCGAACAGGCCAGCGTACGGCTGGGCAGCCCGCAACGCAGCGCCTGTCCCACCTCGCTGGCCATCGTCACGCTGGACGAGCACAAGTCGCCCAGCTACGCCTTCCACCGCCAGGGCGTGGCCGACCGCGACATCACGCCCGCGCAGGCGCGCGCCGCGCTGCCCGCCGGCACGCGGCTGTTCCACACGGGCGGCCTGGCGCTGGTGCCGGACGACCTCGATGCGACGCTGGAGATCGTGGCCGCCGCCGCCCAAGCCGGGGCGCTGATCTCGATCGACGCCAATATGCGCCCGCTGGCCTGCGACGACCTGCCCGCCTACGCGGCCGGCGTGCGGCGCGCGCTGCGCCACGCGCACCTGATCAAGGTCAGCGAGGAAGACCTGGCCCACCTGGGCCTGACGGCGCAGCCGCCGCTGGAGGCGGCCCGTACGCTGCTGGACTTGCCCCAGGTGGAGCTGATCGCGCTGACGCTGGGCGCCGACGGCGCCATCCTGCTGTCGCGCGACGCCACCATCGCCCTGCCCGCGCCAGCCGGGATCGCCGTGCGCGACACGGTCGGCTGCGGCGACTGCTTCCTGGCCGGCCTGGTGGCCGCGCTGACCGCGCAGGACAGCCTGTCGGCCGCCGCGCTGGCCGACGCCGGCGAGGAAACGCTGCGCCCGGCCCTGCGGCGCGCCATCGCCAGCGCCAGCCTGAACGCCATGCGCGAAGGCTGCAATCCGCCCACGGCGGACGAGGTGGCGGAATTCATCGATCGCTAGTCCCACAGCGCGGTATGCCGGACGCGAACAGCAAGACCGTCAATCCGTATGCGCGTCGTTGAAGATCCGGTCTACCGAGCGCGCCTGCCAGTTGCGCAAGCGCCTAGAGATCCAATCGCCAGCGCCAAGCCGCGCCATGCTCTGGCAATGAATGTCAACTCGGTCTTCCACCGGCAGCTTGCGCCCCTACGCGCAAGTTGCCATTTACCTGGCCGCATGGCTATGCAGCTAATTGCCTGAACCTGCCCGAGCGGATCAGCGATCAAGTACAGCGCATAAGCCCTTGCGTTTAAGCTTAGGCACGTCCAAATCCAGCAAACGTTCAACCGCCTGCTCGCGGAGCCACTGGCGCACAGCGTCGCGTTCGTCATCCGCGCTGGCACGAAAGACCGCCATCATGCGCTGATACATCCATAAGACATAAGGCATCGCGGGGCGGCTATACCGTCCGTCCAGCATGCTGAATTCGGTGCTGCCGATGAATCGTGGCCAGGAATCAGCACCGGGATGAACAAGCATAAATTGCCGCAGTTGCTCGAGGTTACCTTCAAGATAGGACAGCATGTCGGTCAGTAATCGGCTGAGCAGAGGTAACAGCGTGTCTGGTATTGTGTCGCCCGGCTGGTATTCCCCCATGTCGCGCCCACGCTCGTTCATGCGTTCGATCCAAGCCTTTAGATGTGGGCGGGGCTTGATCAAATGCTGTGCCGGCCAAGGGTCACGACTCAAGTGGCCATACAATGGCCCCATCAGGCCGAAATCGCCGAGCGATGGACGGTCACCGAGCAAATAAGGGGATGTGGCGAAATGGGCGTCCAGCCAGTCGAGTTGCTGCACTGTCCAGCGATGCAACAGCTCAAATTGTTCCGGCACGACGCCAGTCGAGGTTAAAAAATCGGCCATATGCTGCGCCACCTTTGCACTGGCCTTGTCTTGCAGCCAGCGTGGCCAGCCAGGGAGCAGGTTCTCGGCCATATCCTGTTCCAGAAAGGCATAGTTCTCCTCCATATGGCACCAGCGCGTATGCAGGCCGGTCGGTATCCAGAATTCGTCCCCCCACATTTCCAGCAGATAAGCAGAAAATCGCTGAACTGGCGTTGCGGGAATGACCGCTCGCTGCGGATATCGATGCTCGAGAAAGTCGATTATCTCGCTCGTATCTTGCAGCCAGGCGCCTTCCGGAAGCACGACCACGGGGATGGCGGCGACTCCCGTCCGTCGTTTGAGCTTGAAGTAATAATCGAAAATTGTCGGCCGCACCTCCGTGTAGGGGATACCCTTATGGCGCAAGTAACTGCGCAATTTTCCACCGAAATATGAGACTTCCCAAGCGTACAAAGTTAAGGCTTCACTCATTTGTTTCCATCCCCAGTTCAACGATTCCGCACGACATATTTTCTTAACTGCACTGCGAGGAAGTTGAGTGTGCCGTTGGATGGGCGGCAATACTTGTGGTTTATGGTCAAATTGATGGTGGGTTAAGCGTTCACAGGCGCTGGCGTCAATTCTTCAAGCCGCTCTATGGCCCCGTTTTCCGATCAGACCGGTTTTGTTGCATAAACTGGCCCTCGGCCAATGCTGATTGACGTTGACGCGCAACGGCGGCCACAGCAGGGCTGGGACTGATAGCCAGGGGCCATGCGACGGTTGGGATGGAAACGATAACAGTTTGCTAAGCGGCAAAAAGTCACAAAACCTCACGATCCACCGAAACTTACTTCATATCCTCAGGCGGCCAACCCGACCCTGATGCGCGCCGCAAGATCGTCCACCAGGCGCTTACGGCTACTGACGGGATATTCGACGGGCGAGAATGGCATGGCGCTCTCGGCAAACGCATCGATCAGGTCCAGCATGACCAACGCCTCATCGGCCGAATAAACGAACCGGGTGCCATTCGCACTCAGCACGGTGAGCTTTTCCTGCAGCACCTCCTTGCGCGCGATCGCCGCTTCCGACACGGGATCGGCCACGCACAGGCCAAACGTGCCGTGCAGGAAATGCGCCCAGATGCTTTGCATGCGCTTGGCGATGCCTTCGGCGATCACGCTGCCATCGTCGGCGAAGCAGTCAGGCAAGCGCCAGGTCGAGCCGTTCAGCTCGGCCAGCGCGGACTGCATCTGCTCGGCGAACCTGGCCCGCAGCGCGACACCGGCTTGCTCCCGTCCCACTTTGGCGATGGTTTGCAGGGCGCGTTCCACCCATACCGTGGTCGCCGGATGAAAGTAGCTGCCATCCTTCGCCCCGCCGGTGGGCAGCTCGCCAAATACATAGGATTTCAACGTGGCGCCGTTCGTCACCACATACGCAGGCCCGGGCACGAGCCCCTCGCGCACCAGCGCAAGAAATTGCACCACAGGCAACTGGGAGGCATTCGCCATCTGCTCAGTATCGAAGAAATACTGGGATAAATACACATCCAACTCGGACATACGATGGCTCCTTGAGTGAGTACAGGGAGCCATATTATACTGTTTTTATATACAGTAGTATTAATTGCGAAACAGACCAGGCGCAATGACAGCCAGGCCGACGCGCGCGCCGATCGGCAGCACTGGAGGTGTCGGAACAGGCGATGCTCAACTCACCTCGAAAATCAGCATCAATGGCATGTGATCGGTCAGCGTGGACATTTCGTCAAATTCCTTCGGCATGGCGACGTTGAGCTGCACCGAGGCAACGTGCTGTTGCGACACCAGACAACGATCCAGGCCGGTGGTGCGCTTGCCCTGCCCCATGTCGGTATAGGTGGTCGAACCGGAATGGTTGGACGGCAGAATTTCCTGCATCTTGATGGTATCCTGGATCCGGCTGCTGCGCTTGCCTACGGAGCTGGCCGCCACCAGACCATTGCTGTCAGCCACCTCGAAATCCATCGAGTGGCCCAGTTCGAATTCCGATTGATCGACCACCAAGCCGCCGGTACCGAGGCCCTTATTGAAGGTCTGAAAATTAAAATCGCCGATCAACACGTCACAAAAGTCGGTTTTCTGGATACTCTGAAACAAATCCTTGGCTGAGACCTTGGCCGGGCCAAATGCATGCCAGGCGGCGATCGTGAGCGTACGGCCGGTGCCGGCATTCACGTCCACCACGGCCGGCTCGCGCTCGCCCGAAATAATCTTGGAAAACTGCGCCTGCCGCCCCGAGTTGTGGCTCACCTTCAGCGGCGTGCGCCAGATCACGGCAACATATTCGTCGTGGGTACGAATTTCGTTTCCAGACCAGTTGCTCGGTGACTTGCCATGCTTCTTTTCATAGTTGTTCAGGTGCTCCGCAAACACCGCGCCGATGCCGGCATGGTCCTCGTAGACGAAACAGACATGCGCCCAGCTGCACACCTCCCACAGCGTATGAATGTAATCCTCGATCTTCGATTTTCTGAAATGGCGTATATTCCACGATATGATTTTCAGCTGCATCGTTCGAGTTCCCCAGAAAAGTGGATGGAATGGTTCAACGCCCCGCGGCCTACAAACGTCAGCGCAATTCATCAGGCCAGCATATCACGTCAATTGAAATTTGTTGCAAATTTCATCACATGCAAAATGCAAGGCTGGCAGCCGCCCGGTTGGGGTGCGGTCGCCGCCGCACAATGAACATGAAACCATGGCGAACCGGCAAGGGCACTGCTGTTGCAATGTCGAAAGATCTTGCCTCCGGCCCATCGGCATAGGGGCGGCCAGCATAGCTGACCGGTCCCCTGCCACACCACCCGGCATGCGGGTCCGCACCGGGCGGTTCGAGTAGTTGAGGTTAAGACAGGCGTGGTACGCCCAACCGGTCGAAGTAA
>NZ_JACEZS010000025.1 GCF_014042365.1 Rugamonas fusca | reverse complement strand
TGGCGGGCCTAACCTTACTATCTGGCGCAATCGTCTTCGTGAGGATGACCGAAACCCTGAGAGGCTAAATTGGTCGGAGGCTGCGCCCTTGTTTTGGTCGCAATAACGGTCTTGTTCTTGTTGGACGCCAGCATGGCGTTGGCCGTGCCCAGCAAGGGCGTCCGTATCTGCACCGTGGTCAGCCGCTCGCCGTCAGCAACGCTGAGTTCCGTGTCCCTGCGGCTGTCGTACAGGCGCGTGGCAGGATTTCTTTGACGAGCTTGTACGGGACTACCACCAGACCACTGGCAAGCGCAGCGGGCCTATGCCGACCAGCGCCGCGTCACCTCGTGCAACTGGACGGCGACAAGCTGGTGACGGACTCGCTGACGGTCGCCAAGAGCTTCGGCGAGCGCCACAAGAACGTACTGCGCGCCTTCGACTACCTGAATTGCCCCCCCGAGTTCGGTCGGCTCAATTTTGAGCCAACCGAATACGTAGACAACCAGGGCAAGCTTTGCCGCCTCGTCATGATGACCAAGAACGGTTTTATGATGCTGGTCATGGGCTTCACTGGCGAAATGGCGATGGCCTTCAAGGAGCCGGTCGCCGTGGTGTTCACTCTCACGCTGGTCAGGATTGTCTTGGTGGTTGCCACCGCATCCGTGACCGTAGCTGTGATGACTTAGGGTATGCGGGAATATTTTTCCAGAAGCACTTCAAATTCTTTATTACCCTTTGTCCCCAGCCAAGTCCACATGGCTTCCACTTCCGGACGGTGTAAGTTGTAATAGCGTTGATTTGCTGCCAGCCAGATACGATCAGAGTATATCGGTTTGGAAAGTCGTACTACTTGCCGGCCATAATGTTGAGATACATAGGCGTCTAGGTCGTCCACGCTGACAAGCGTGATGGCAAAGCCATCTACACGTCGCAACATCAGTTTATCGAAATTCCTGGCAAGGTCGATAGCTCCACTGTCGACCTTAATTCCGGCCTGCTCAAGTCTGGCAGCGTATGCTGAACCAAGTGTAATGCCAACGAGCCGGCCCTTGAAGAGATTCATAGGATCGGCCGACCGGGGGATGTGATCGGCTGCCCGGACAAATGTAACGAGAACTTGGGGAACCGAGCGTTTACTATCGAGCCGTTCATTCTTGTCCCGTGGGAAAACGATCCCGGCCGTGTGGACCCCATTTTCATCCATCGGTGCAATGTCTATATCCCCTGACACCAGCGCTGGTTTGATGCGCAATACCGGCAATCGTTTAAACATTGCGGGACAGCCTGCACTGGCTGCAAACATTTTGAGCAACTCTACGCTGGCACCCGGAGGGTCCGGGACGACGCTGCCGCGCCCGAGCCAATAAGGGGGGCGATGTTGATCAAGGTAGCCAAATTGAACCGGCTCGCAGGAGGCCATAGCATTGACGGAAAAAATTGCAATAGCCCAAGGAATGAATGAGTACAGTAATTTCATTTTCGCCTGCCCAAAGTACGTGGATACTTGCGTGCTGTTTGTTGTAATGTGGACCGTCATTCAAGGGCGGCAATAGACAAGCGCCTCAAGTATACAGTACCGCAGACTATTGGAATGAAGGGGCGGTGTACTTGGGTACAGCGATTGCAAGTTGCGTCCGCTTGTTAGTAGAAGGTCGGGGATTAGCGTTTGGCAGGTCTGAATGACGTTGACCTACGTCGCCCAGCGCCTGCATTACCCGTGGCAGCGCATGCAGGCGCTGATCGCCAAGGAGATGCAATCGAAGGTCAAGGCATCCTACAGTTCGCACCTGATGCTGGCCAGGAAACGCGAGCTGCCCGCTCTGCGTACCGAGCGTTCCGACCTGGACAGCCAGGTTCAGATGCTCTTGCTCGTCCTCTGATGGAGACGCTAATGGGCTTGGCATTGCGGGCCAGATGCGGGGCGCCGACGCCGTTGGCGACGTCTACCCCGTCAGGGGTAGAGGAGGTGTTAAATGGTTCCTGGTTCCTGGTTATTGGTTTCTGGTTCTTGGTTAGTCACCGATCCGGTAGGGACTGGGTATTTATGGGTAACCGGCTTGGTACCGGCTTGGTACGCGGTTGGTTCCACCTGGCCTATATAAGCGAGAGCAGGGGCGCACTGCGGTCGGCCGTGGTGAATTGGTATTAGCTCGCGTCCAGTGGCAGCCTGGTCGGCGTGACCGCGCCGGCGGCCCGGTTGCCGTTGGCGCAGATGACCTCAAGGAGCCGCTGCGGCTGGATTGAGTCAGGTTGCGGCTTGATGACCCGGCCGCTTCCGGCGCCGGCGGAGGGGGGCGAGGTGGCCGTGTATTTGGGCGAACCTGTGCAGTTGTCGAGGCCCCTGGCAAGGTCGGCGACGGCTTACCACCAGCTCATCGGCGGTGCGGGCCTCGGTCACGCCGGCGCTGTCATGGCGCAGGTTGTAGGCCACCACGACGGCGATGGCATCAATCGACCCTGCTGTCTTTAGGCGGCGCTTGCCGGCCCTTGCTACTTCGGCTACCAATGCGGTGCCGGTCATGGTCACGATAGCAGTGCACTTGCCGGCAAGATTTCCAGCGCATTGGCTGAGTTCGCCTACATGGCGTCGGTCGTCTCGGTGGTACCGGTCGGTTCCTGGGCGAAGGTATGGCACGCTGCAACGTTCGGCTGAAGTCTCGCGGCGCAGAATTGAGCCGCGAGATGTTGGCCGATGATCGTGGTTAGCCGCAGCGCATGGTGACGATGGCCCAGCAAGGCGTGCGCGATAGTTGACGTGTCGTGGAAGTCCTGTCCTTGCAGGTTCCAGTTGCGTATCACACACTCGCCAGCATGGTCGATGATGCCGTGTTGGTTGTGGTCTATGATCCCGTGGCCATGGAAGTCTAATCAACACTTCGGGAGTCGAGGCTTGCTTAAACAGTGATTGGGCTGCGCCGCCCGTACGAATGGTTTGCTGGGGACAAACTGCATTTCCTGATTAATATATCTTGTTGCATTGAAGTACTGAAATCGACTACCTTGGGTTCATGATGGCCGACTATTTTCCTGCAAGTCTTTGCTCAAACGAGTGCATGCAGTCAAACGGCTCTATAACAATTCTGGGGAGTGCACATGTCTGAATTCTTACGCCGCCTTTCGATACAGCAAAAGCTGATGTCGAGTATGGCACTTTGCCTGCTGTTGTTCCTGGTGCTGTCGGCCACTTTGAGCGTGGTCATGACGGGTAACACCATCCGCGAGCGCGTTGTGGGGCAGGAACTGCCGGCCGTGGTGGGCGAGATTCGTAATGACATCCTGCGCCAAATCGCCGAACCGCTGGCCTCCGCCATATCCATCAGCAACAATAGCTATGTGTTGGACTGGGAAAAAGCGGGATTGCCGGAAAGCGGCGTTTCGGCCTGGATCAATTACGCACAACGTGTGCAGAAGATCAGCAAGGCTGCTGCGGTGTCTTGGGTATCCGCTGCAACTGGCAAGTATTACCGCGAGACGGGTTTCAGTCGCACCGTCGACAAGAACGCCCCGTCCGACCAATGGTTCTACAGCTTCCTGTCTAGCGGCAAGACCTATTCGCTGAACCTGGACAAGGAACCAGGGTCCACCAACTATAACGTGTTTATCAACACCCGCTTCGATACAGGCGACGGCAAGATCGGCGTGGCGAGCCTCGGGCTGTCAGTCGACAAGCTGGCAGATACCGTCCGCAACTACAAGATCGGCGCGTCCGGCTTTGTCTATCTGGTACGACCCGACGGCATGCTGATCGTGCACCGCGATCCCCGGCTGGCCGACAGCAAGCACTACATGAAGGATTTGCCGGGCTTTAGCGAAGAACTGACCGGCAAGGTGCTGGGCGGCCAGCGCTTCACCACTCTTAACTACAGCGCGCCGGAAGGCAAGCGTATTGTGGCCTCGTCGTTCGTGTCGGAACTGAATATGTATGTGATCGCGGAAGTGCCCGAACAGGAAGTGTTGGGCCAGGTAACCCGCTCCGTGCTGCTGGCGGCCCTGGTGGGCGGGCTGGTCGGCGGCGGTATTGGTCTGTTCGTTATCTACCTGGTGAGCCGCGCCATGGCCGCGCCCGTGGCCCGCGCCGCGCAGATGTTGGGCCAGATCGCCGACGGGAATGGCGACCTGTCGCGCCGCATGACGGTGGAATCGGGCGACGAGATCGGCTTGCTGGCCGACGCCTTCAACCGCTTTGTGTCCTCGCTCAACCGGACCATCCGCGAGGTGCGCAACAGTACGGAAACCATCGCCAACGCATCAAAAGAAATCGCCAGCGGCAACCTCGATCTGTCAGCTCGCACGGAAGGGCAGGCATCCAGTCTGGAGCAGACGGCGTCGGCGATGGAGGAGTTGACGGCCACCGTGTCCCAGAACGCCGACAGCGCCCGTCACGCCAACGAACTGGTACAGTCGGCCTCCGGCTATGCCACGCAGGGCGGCGAGGTGGTGGGGCGCGTGGTCGACACGATGGCCTCGATCAAGGACAGTTCGCGCAAGATCGTCGACATCATCGGCGTGATTGACGGTATCGCCTTCCAGACCAACATCCTGGCCCTGAACGCGGCCGTGGAGGCGGCGCGGGCCGGCGAGCAGGGCCGCGGTTTTGCCGTGGTGGCGTCGGAAGTGCGCAACCTGGCCCAGCGCAGCGCAGCGGCGGCCAAGGAAATCAAGGAGCTGATTGGCGATTCCGTCAACAAGGTCGATGCCGGCAGCTCGCTGGTGGACCAGGCGGGCGCCACGATGAGCAAGATCGTTGCTTCCGTCGAGCAAGTGACCAGCATCATGGGCGAAATTGTGGCGGCCAGCCACGAGCAGCGCGACGGCATCGCCCAGGTCAACCTTGCCGTGACGGAAATCGACAGCACCACCCAGCAGAACGCGGCATTAGTGGAGCAGGCAGCAGCAGCGGCAGCATCGTTGCAGGAGCAGGCGGCCAACTTGGCGGCTGTGGTCAGCGTGTTCAAGCTAGATGAACGTGGGTAGCGTGCTTGGCTGAAGCGTCAAGCTCAGTCGGAAGAGATGTGGCGCAACACGCCGGTCGGTCAGTCACCACCAAGGCAGTTTTAAAGTGCTATTGACATGTGGCTCTATTCAACCAGCTTTCCGTAGTTGCTGGACGTGAGCAAGGCTACCGCCAAGAAGGACGTCGGGGCCACCCAGCAATTGGATGGCTGGGGTAGCACGTCAAAGCTCACGCACGAACCAGGGTTGCGCACCACGTCCATCAGCTCGTAGATGATCGCCAGCGTGGCCCGGCGCAGGGCGTGGCCGCGCACGAATTTGTCTTGGTGGTTGATGCCGACTGCGCTCGGCACGTTCTGCGTGATATCGTCCAGGTAGCGCATGTTGCTGTCGAGCTGGGGCCGGCCGACCGATGCCATGTCCCGGCCATGGCCGGACTATGTTGCTGCGCCGCGTTGGCGCTGTTGCGTTGGTGTTGCGTAAAGCGTTGTACAACGCACCTGTGTGGAAGTGCGAGCTGTCACTTAGCATTTCCCATCCATGATCTTCAAACTGAGCAAGACGACGGGAGCCACCCTGGTGTAATGGCCACCCTGTGGTGGTCGATGGACGACGGGGCTGCAAAGCTTTATACCTTCGTCGCCGCCTATGTCGTCCGGCAAGCGGTCGCCGACGCGAACTTTGGTTGGGCTGAGGAAGTTGACGGAGAGTTGAAGACTACCTTCTAGTCCGAAGTTCAGTATGTCGCCAACGGTCATCGACTGATTGACGAATGTTGACAGATTTTGAGCGGCCTCCGCCAAGGATAAGATTTTTTTGAATTGTAACAATTTCCTCATTTCAACCATTTCTATTCCTGAAAGTGAAACTTCGTTTAGGATTGTGCGAGGTACGACTCCCAACTGATCATCTGTTTATTTATCTTTTGGCACTAATTCTGGAGCGTCTTCGTGTTCATCTGGCGCTGGGGTGGTTTCCACGAAATTGGCCCATTCCTTCATTAGCAGTCGGCGTTTTTTGAACAGATCGTCACGCTGATAGGCTGTAACGGTGTCATTGCCAACGGCGTGGGCCAGCGCCATTTCCCGTACTTCCATGGGGTAGGCAGTAGACGAGGCCACCCAACTAGAAAATGTCGCCCTGAACCCATGCGGTACTGCATCTACGCCCATATCCCTGATGATCTTGGTCAGCGTCATGTCGGACAGCGGTGTGCCAGATTTCCTCCCTGGGAAGATAAGTGGCTCGTCCACCATTCGCGGCAGGTTTTCCAAGAGCGCGACAACTTGCAGGGAAAGCGGTACGCGCTGCTCACGCATTGCCTTCATTCTGTTGGCCGGGATTGTCCACACTCGCCGCTGTAAATCAATTTCATCCCAAATCGCCAAGCGGGCCTCTCCAGAGCGGCAGGCCGTCAAGATAACGAATTCCAGGCAGCGCGCCCCCATGGTCTGTATCTGGCGCAGGCGCTGCATGAAAACGAACATGTCTTCAGCCGGTACAGCACGATGACCAACGACGGGCGCGACGACCGACCGCGCCGCAAGTAACTTGTCCAAGTTCCCCTTCCAACGCGCCGGGTTATCACCATTTCGATATCGGTGCACCGTGGCCCAGTCCAGCACCAGCTCTATACGATTCCTCACCCGGTTGATGGTTTCGTTGATCGTCACCCAGTGCGGTTCCACCACAGCCAGCACATGCTCCAGCTTGATGGTCCCGACCGGCATTTCACCAAGGGTCGGGAAAGCGTAGGTTTTCAAAGTGTTAATCCATTGCTTCCCATGCTTCTCGTTGCGCCAGCCCGATTTTTTCGCGTCAATGTAGGCTTCAGCACATCTGCGGAACGTCCAGGCGAGCGCTTTTGCCGCTTGCTGTTGCTCCCGGATGTTTTCCCTCGCCTCAAGCCTTTCCACGACAGGATCAATACCCGCGTCGATTTTGTCGCGGACGGCTTGCGCTTTTTCATGTGCCATCGCCAGCGTGACGCCGGGGTAGGCGCCCAATCCGATTTCCCGTCGCTTAACCCCGACTTGAACCCGCAGTATCCATGATCGGGTGCCAGAGTTGGAAATCTGAAGCATCAGCCCTGCAACATGCCCGACGGCGTGGTAGCCTGGCGTTGTGAGGCGCTTAACTTGAAGCGGCCCGAGTTCTTCCGCGATACGTGGCATTCGTAACCTCCCAAGATGTCCGATTCCTTCGACCCGCCTTCCTACCCCTCATAAATCCTAATACAGATTGCGGGTGATTGATACTGGGTGAGACGAATAATGGCAGAGGGTGAGGGCTTCTCTCTCTGGTAGCACGGGAAGTTGAGACTGGGTGGTGTTGTTTAATAGTCACTGTTGTGCAAGGATGGCGGACACCGTCTCCGCCAGAACAATGCAAAAAGCCTCCCCTGCGGGAGGCTTTTTGCATTGTGGCGGACGGAGACGGTGCGCCTAGGCGGCAGGTTCGAAGACGAAGCCCCCTGAAGGGGGCGAAGGCTCTCCGAATCGCCCAACTGCTGGCGCTGCGCGCCAGCCTCGCGCGCCGAGAGCGCGCGGTGCATGCGTCATCTATATCCCGCCCTTGAAAATCGGCTGTGCTGGAGCACCCCCTCATTCATTGAGCCCATCGAAATCCTCGCAAGATCCGAGTCGTATTATGTGAGCAACGTCTCGTTAAGGCCGCTCTGACAATGGCAAGAGCGCACCATGAGAAAAATCAATGGTACGCAGCGACTGTCCGAATGACAGACCTGACACCGATTGTGACACCGATTGCGCAAATAACTTATAATCGATAAGTGATTTGCGTAATGGAGGGTGAGGGATGCAGCGATATAACGTAGGTTTGATTGGCTATGGCGTCGGCGGTGCCATTTTTCATGCGCCGATGATAGCCGCCACGCCCAGCCTGCGGCTGGCCCGCGTCGCCAGCCGCAGCGCCGATCCGGACGCATTGACCCGCGCCTATCCCGGTGTCACGCGGGACGACACGCCACAAGCCATGCTGGACGATCCCGCCATCGCCCTGGTCGTGGTCTGTACGCCCAACGCCAGCCACTATGCGCTGGCCAAGGCCGCACTGCAGGCGGGCAAGCATGTGGTGGTGGACAAGCCGTTCGTGCTGTCCTCGGCCGAGGGGGAGGCGCTGGTGGCGCTGGCCAAAGAGCAGGGCTTGCTGCTGAGCGTGTACCACAACCGGCGCTGGGACGGCGACTTCCTCACGCTGCGCCACACCGTGGCTTCGGGCGAGCTGGGCCCCATCCACACCTACCGCGCCCATTTCGACCGCTATTCGCCGCAAGTGAAGCGCAGCTGGAAGTCAGAGGCGCAGCCGGGATCGGGCGTGCTGTGGGACCTGGGCTCGCACCTGATCGACCAGGCCTTGCAACTGTTCGGCCTTCCGCGCGCCGTCACGGCGCAGGTCTGCATCCAGCGCCAGGGCGCGCAAGTGGAAGATGCGTTCGAACTGGTGCTGGACTACGGCGACCGTAAGGCCATGCTGCACGCAAGCGCGCTGGTACGCGCGCCCGGCCCGCGCTATGAAGTCCACGGCGCGCAGGGCAGCTTCATCAAGTACGGCGTCGATACCCAGGAAGATACGCTGAAGGGGGGCGGCCGCCCAGGCGATGCCGGCTGGGGCCACGACCTGCCGGCCAATTACGCCACCATCACCGGCGCCGATGGCGCCAGCCGCGTAATCGCCTCCATCCCCGGCGATTACCGGACTTATTACGCCGGCATCCACCAGGCCATCGCCGAAGGCACGCCGCCGCCCGTGGCGGCCGAGGACGCGGTGGCCGTGGTGCGCGTGATCGAGTGCGCCTACCGCAGCCATCGTGAACGCCGCACCATCGATTTCGCTTAATAGGGAGGGCGACATGCAGGCAGACTACGGCAGCACGCTGGCGGCATTGGTCCGCGAAGAGGAAGAATTGCAGTTCACCGCCTTCTCGAACGGCGATGCGCTGGCGCTGGGCCTCAAGCTGGTGGAGCGCGCCCATGCGCTGGGCAAGGCCATCACGGTCGATATCACCCGCAATGGCCACCAGCTGTTCCACCACGCGATGGCCGGCACCACGCCGGACAACAGCCACTGGGTGCGCCGCAAGAACAACGTGGTGCAGCGCTATGGCCGCAGTTCGTGGCACGTGGGCACGCAGTACCGCAGCAAGGGCAAGACCTTCGAGGCCGACAGCGGCGTCAATCCCGCCGACTTCGCCGCCCATGGCGGCGCGTTTCCGCTGTCCCTGCGCGGCACCGGCGTGATCGGCACGGTGACGGTCTCCGGCCTGCCGCAGCAGGAAGACCACGAACTGGTGACATCCGTGCTGCGCGCCTACCTGGAATCGCAACGATGAACAAGCACGGCACCTTGCCCCAGGCTGAACGCCTCGACGCGATCCGCGCTTACCTGGACCAGCACTACCGTATCGGCATCGAGGACATCTGCAAGTTGTTCGGGGTGACGCGCGACACGGCCCGGCGCGACGTGGTGCGGCTGGACGCGGCTGGCCGCGCGCTGCGCGTGCGCGGCGGCGCGGTGCTGCCGCCGCAAAGCCGGCAGGTGGAGCAGTACGCCCAGCGCACGGCCGCCTCCAGCGCCAAGCAGGCGATCGGCCACGCGGCCGCCGCGCTGCTGCGCGATGGCGACCGCGTCCTGTTCGATACCTCCACCACGGTGCTGGCCGTGGCCCGCGCCACCAGCGCGACGCCATTGAATGTGGTGACCAATTCGATCGACGTGGCCGAGGCGTTCGGCCAGAGGGAAGGTGTGGAACTGCACGTGCTGGGCGGCCGCTTCAACGCCTGGCAGCGCAGCCTGGAAGGGGCGCAAACGCGGCTCGGCCTGGCGCAGTTCCAGTTCGATAAGCTGATCCTCGGCGCCTGCGCCATCGACCCGCAGGGTCTGACCTGCCCCTCGGACGAGGAAGCCTCGCTCAAGCAGGCCATGATGGGCCAAGCCAGCCAGGTGATCGTGGTGGCGGACAGCGCCAAGTTCAGCAAGGCGTTCATGCACCGCCTGTGCACGTTCGACGCCATCGACGTGCTGGTGACGGACCAGCCACCGCCGGCCGCCATCGGCGCCGCGCTGGAGGCCGTTGGCGTGCAGCTCATCGTCGCCGGTCATACGCCGGCGCCGCCAGTGTGACCGCGCCCTCAGGCTGCAAGGTGTGGTGAGGTTTGCAATCCCTCACCTCCGGAGTACGATGCTCGGACACGGAGCGCCTGGACCCGGCCGCGCTGGCGCCCCGCGCTCATGCCGCCTTGAGCATCTGCTGGGGCGTTCCCCACACCTGCTGCGCCACCCGCATCATGTTGCGGCCCAGGACCTGCTCGATTTCGGCATTGTTCATGCCGGTGCGGCGCAGGGCCGGCGCCAGTTCGCGCCACACGGATGGCGGCGTGAAGCTGGGCGGGCGGCTGGCGTCGTAGCCGGCCGACGCGGGCCACCAGTGGCCTGGATCGAACACGCCGGGCGGGGTGTCGTCCAGGCCCGGTTGCTGGAAGCAGATATCGAGGCCGATGCCGGCGTGCGCTACGCCCACCAGCTCGGCGATGTAGGCCACGTGGCGCGCCACGTCGTCCGCGCCTGGCCGCTCGCTGCCGAGGAACCAGGACAGGCCGGACACGCACACCACGCCGCCCGTGCCGGCGCAGGCCTGGATCTGTTCGTCGCTCACGTTGCGGCCATGCTGCACCAGCGCCAGCGGGTTGGCGTGGCTGAAGATGACGGGCTTGGCCGAGGCGGCCATGATCTCCAGGCTGCAGCGGCGGCCCGTGTGCGAGCAGTCCATCAGGATGCCGGCGTCGTTGACGGCGGCCACCATGCGGTGTCCCAGTCCCGTCAGGCCGCGCGCCACGTCGTGGCAGCCGTCGGCCACGCTGTTGTTGCGGTTGTAGGCGAAGTGGATCTGGCGCACGCCCAGCTGGGCATACAGGGCCACCATCTCCGGCTGGTCCAGCAGCGGCATGGCGCCTTCCAGGTCGAAGCTGAGGGCCATGCGGCCGTCGGCCGCGGCCTGGATGATGTCGTCCACGCTCGCGACGAGCACGTAGCGCTCGGGGTGGGCGGCGATGGTGGCGCGGTAGCCGGCGATCACGGACATGACCTGCGACACGGGGTTCATGTCCGCGCCCACGTTGAGCGAGACGTAGTTGACGCCGGCCGCATGCAGCTGGTCCACCGGCGTGAAGTCGGCTTGCGGGTGTTGTGGCAGGCAGGCGTGGGCGTCCCAGTTGATCATCAGCGCGTACTCATTTCGTCAATTTAGTTATGCGTCATACAACCGCAGGCGCCCTATGTTCCCATGAAAAGCCTGTCCAGGGCAATCGAGGATGTCCTCTGGCGCGGCCGCGCTGCTTTATACTGGCGGATTATTTACCGCAGAATCAACGCAAGAAGGCTGTCATGTCATTTTCCTCGCTGGGCCTCGCTCCCTCGCTTATCAACGCCGTGGCCGAAATCGGCTACCAGGAGCCAACCGCGATCCAGCGCGCCGCCATTCCCGCCATCCTGGGCGGCCAGGACGTACTGGGCGCGGCGCAGACCGGCTCGGGCAAGACGGCGGCCTTCGCGCTGCCGCTGCTGCAGTCGCTGCTCGACAACCGCAGCGGCCCGCGCCAGCTGCATGGCCTGGTACTGGTGCCCACGCGCGAACTGGCGGCCCAGGTAGGCGAAGCTATCCGCCGGCTGGCGCAGCACCTGACGATCCCGGTCAAGGTGTCGATCGTGTTCGGCGGCGTGTCGATCAACCCGCAGATGATGGCGCTGCGCGGCGGGGCCGACATCGTGGTGGCCACGCCGGGCCGCCTGCTGGACCTGATCGACCACAACGCGCTGAAGATTTCGCGCACGGCCATGCTGGTGCTGGACGAGGCCGACCGCCTGCTGGACCTGGGGTTCAGCGAGGAGCTGGCGCGTATCCTGGAACTGCTGCCCAAGCAGCGCCAGAACCTGTTTTTCTCGGCCACCTTCCCACCGGACGTGCAGGCGCTGGCCGACCGCATGCTGCACCAGCCGGCACGCATCGAGGTGCTGTCCGAGCCGGTCAGCAAGCCCGATATCGCGCAGCGCGCCATCGTGGTCGATGCGCCGCGCCGCACGCAGCTGCTCAAGCACCTGATCCTGACGCATAAGTGGCCGCGCGTGCTGGTGTTCGTGGCCACCAAGTACGCGGCCGAACACGTGGCCGACAAGCTGCAGCGCAACGGCATCCGCGCGGCGGCCTTCCACGGTGAATTCAGCCAGGGCGCGCGCACCGAGGTGCTGGCCGACTTCAAGGCCAGCCGCTTGCAGGTGCTGGTGGCCACCGACGTGGCGGCGCGCGGCATCGACATCGCCCGCCTGCCGGCCGTGGTCAATTACGATTTGCCCCGTTCTGCCGTCGATTACACGCACCGCATCGGCCGCACCGGCCGGGCGGGCGAGAGCGGGGTGGCCGTCAGCTTCGTGAGCGCGGAGACGGAAGCGCATTTCCGCCTGATCGAAAAGCGCAACGGTTTCCTGCTGCCGCGCGAGCAGGTGGCTGGTTTTGAGCTGAAGGAGACGGCTGCCCCGGTCGCCGTGGCGTCCGTGACGGACACCGTCAACGGCGGCATCAAGGGCAAGCGCAAGAGCAAGAAGGACAAGCTGCGCGAGGCGGCGGCGCGCGCAGCGGCCGAATAAGCGGCAGGGCGCTTCAGCGTTTTTCCAGCACCAGATCGATACGGCGCTGCAGCCGTTGCTGCTCGCGCGTGTCGCCCGCCTGTTGCGCGCGCATGGCTTGTACGCCCAGCCAGGCCAGCAGCGGCCGGCGCCAGCCCTGGGCCGACGCGGCATCGACGGCGCCCGCCAGCACGGCCGGCGTGGCGCGCCCCGTGCGCAGCAGCACCCCCGACGCCACCAGCCGCGCCAGCGGATCGGTGATGGCCTGGACGGCCGCCGCAGCCGCCGCATCGGTCTGCGCGACGGCGACGGCGCGGTGCTGCTCCGGTAGCAGGGCCGCATCCTGCGCGCGCAGCGTGCCGCCCAGGTAGGCCGCGTAGGCCAGGTCGGCCGGGCTGGCATCCTGGCGCAACTGGTCGAATCCCGTGCAGGGATCAAATACGAGTGACGCCACGCGCGCCGCGCAGCGCACCAGTTCCGCCCGCATCACCAGTTCCGGCTTGCCGGTGCTGGCCACTTGCGCGCGGGCGCGCTTGAATTCGGCCACTTCCACCAGCGCGTCGCCTTCCATGTAGGCGGCCACCGCGCGTTCGATGGCGTTGTGGGCGTTCATCTGCCAGTCCGGTTGGGGCGGGTTGTTGCCGCATGCGGCCAGCAACGCCAGGGCCGCCGCGCATGCCGTGGTGTGCGCTTTCATGGGAGCTTGATCTCCGTATCCTGTTTGAACGGCCATTTGCGGTTGATTTCGTTGACCAGCTGTTCCACCCGCCGCAAACTGGTTTCCACTTCGGCGCGCAGCGTGCCCAGGTCGGCCGAGGCGATGCGTGCGTTGCCGCTGATGACCTGGGCGTCAGCCAGCACGGCGTCCGCTTTTTTCAGGCTGGCGCGGGCGTCGGACAGCAGGGCGTTAAGTTCGCGCACGCTGGCCTGGGCGTCGTTCACCATGCCGTTCTTGTCGAACAGGCGGCTGTCGGCATGGGCCATCAGGCTGTCGGCCTTGCGCGTGGCCGCGTCCACCGTCACCAGCAGTTCGCTGGCGCGCTGCAGCAGCAACTGGGCTTTCTTGTCGTCGCCGGCCACCAGGCTCATGGCGCCGCCGGGGCCATTGAGCTTGTCGGTCATGCCCTTGACGTTGCGCAGGCTCGCCTCCAGCGCCGAGCCTTCGCCCGTCAGCTGGTTCAGGTTCTGCAGCACGTCCTTCACGGCCGACAGGATGCGGGGGATTTCGGCCGTCGCGTCGCCCACCAGCAGCGGACGCCGGGCGCCATCCTCCAGCGGCGGATCGGTGGGCACGCCGCTGTAGGCGCGCAGCCTGGCGCCGCCCACCAGGGCCCGTTCCAGCGTGAAGATGCTGGAACTGCGCAGCCAGTGCGCGTCCTTTTGCGGCACGTCGATCACGACGCGGGCCTTGCCGTCCGGCGCCAGTTCGATGCGGCGCACCCGGCCGATGGGGAAGCCGGCGTAGGTCATGTCCATGCCCACCACCACGCCTTCCGAATCATCCGCTTGCAGCAGCAGGCGCTGGGTGGCCTCGAACGCGCCGCGGGCGTACATCAGGTACAGGGCGGTGGCGGCGATCAGCGCCACCATCAGTGCCAGCAGCAGGCCCGCCTTCAGTTCGGCGTTGCGTACCGGCGCGGGTTCGGACGGTGGGGCGGGAGTGTCGGTCATGACGCGATCTTTCAGTAGTAGTTGCCCATCAGCGAGGCGATTTCGACCAGCAGCAGCACCGCGAACAGGCGCACCATGTCGGACAGGCCGTGCGTGAGCTTGCCCCGGTAGCCTTCGTCGTAGAACGGCGAGGCCATCGGGATCATGCCCACCGCGAAGCTGAAGAACACGATCTTGAGCACCAGGATCAGCGACACGGCTGGCGTGAAGATCTGCCCCACCACGCGGGTGTAGCCGGGCAGGGCCCAGGGCGTGAAGCCGTAGATGGACAGGTAGGCCAGCGCCAGCGTCAGCACGCAGCTCATGGCGGCCAGCAGCCAGACGGCGAACACCCCGGCCGCCACGCGCGGGAAGAACTCCGTGCGCAACTGGGTCACGTCGGGCGCGCCGGCGCGGGCCTGCAGGCGGCGCTGGGAGAACTCCAGGCCGGCCGGCAGGGTGGCGCGCAGCGCGACGAATCCGGCCGCCGTCAACGGGATCAATTCCAGCACCAGCACCCGCACCACCAGCGCCAGCGCGTAGCGGGTGAGGCCATAGCTTTGCGAGGTGACCACCACGATGCGGATCAACACCAGGCTCACCAGCGCCGACAACACCGTGAACCACAGCAGATTGGGCGCGGCCGCCTGCACCAGCTGGCGCGCCAGCAGCGGGCGGTTGGCGCGCCCGTAGCTGGACGGCGACAGCGCCATGGCCCACATGCGCACGGCGAAAAGCAGCAGGCGCCGCCAGCTGGCCAGCCAGGCGCGCGCGGCCGCTTCCAGGCGCCGCATGGCGGCGAGGGTGGAGGTGGATGGGTTCATCTTGTCAGTCTAGCATTTTCGATGGGCGCGTGGCGCCCGGCCGGCGGTACGCGCCTAGGCAGGGAGTCCCCGTCGCCAACACGCTATTCGGCGGCGAAGCCAGCGATGATGGCGTCGGCCACGGCGCGCACGCGGGCGCTGCGATTGAGGTCGCTGTGCATCACCAGCCAGACGTCGTAATGGTCGACCCGTTCCGGCCACAGGCGCACCAGGCTTGGATCGGTGGCGGCCATGTGGCAGGGCAGTTCGGTGATGCCCAGGCCCGCGCGCGCCGCCTCCAGCAGCATCAAGCCGCTGTTGACCTCCATCGCCACGCGCGCGTTGGCCACGGGCTCGCCGCAGATGCGCTCCCGGTGACGCGGCGCCACGCTGCGCTGGTAGATCACGATGTCGTGGCCGGCCAGCGCCGTACCGGCTTGCGGCTCGCCCCGCTCGCGCAGGTAGTCGGCCGTCGCGTACAGGCCCATGCTGCGCTTGGCCAGGTGGCGCGAGATCAGGTCCGGGTCGGTGGGGCGCAATGTGCGCACGGCCAGGTCGGCTTCGCGCCGGGTCAGGCTGGTGATCTCGGTGCTGGTGGAGAGCACGATGCGGATCGCCGGATGGGCCGCGTGCAGCTGCCGCATGGCGGCGATCACGGAGTGGCTGGCCAGGGTGTCGGTGGTGGACAGGCGCACCGTGCCGGACAGGCGGTTGTCGATCCCGAGCAGCTCGCGCTGGAACTGGTGGGCCGCCTGTTCCATCAGCTCGGCCGCGCGCACGGCCAGCTCGCCGGCCGGGGTGGCCAGGTAGCCGGATGGCGTGCGCAGGAACAGGCGCGCCCCGAGCGACGTCTCCAGCGCGGCCAGGCGGCGGCCCACGGTGGCCTGGTCCACCTGCAACTGGCCGGCGGCCGCCCGCAGCGTGCCGGCGCGGTAGAGGGCGAGGAAGATGCGGGCGTTGTCCCAATCCATGGAGTGCGTTTCCTTCGTGCTTGCTGAGCGTTGCGTTGAGGCGATGCATTTTTGCATCAAGGTGCTGATCTTATGCGTATTTACTGCATGCGGCAAGTGGCCTACCATGGAAGGAAATGTTTTCTAAAAGTAAAGGAAATCCCATGTCTGCATCTTCGCTTCCCGCCCGCGCCGTACCTGCGCGGCGGCCCGCGCCGGCCTTGCTGGTGTTGCTGACCTTGGCCATTGGTTTTGTGATGGCCATGATCGACGTGACCGCCGTCAATACGGCCCTGTCCGACATCGCCGCCAGCCTGGGCGTGCCGCTCAGCGGCCTGGTGTGGGTGGTCGATGGCTACACGCTGACTTTCGCCGCGCTGCTGCTGGCCGGGGGCGCGCTGGCCGACCGCTATGGCCCGCGCCATGTGTACCAGGGCGGCCTGTCCGTGTTCATCGCGGGCTCGGTGTGGTGCGCGCTGGCGCCCAGCGGCCCCGCGCTGGTGGCGGCCCGGCTGCTGCAAGGGGCGGGCGCGGCGCTGTTCATGCCCAGCTCCCTCAGCCTGCTGACCCACGCCTACGATGACGAGCGCACACGGGCCCGCATGCTGGGCAGCTGGTCGGCCATCGTTGGCTGCTCGTCGTCCATCGGCCCGCTGGTGGGCGGATTGCTGGTGCATGGCTTCGGCTGGCGCAGCGTGTTCTGGGTCAATGTGCCGATCGGCCTGCTGGGCATCGCGCTGACGCAGGCGCTGGTGCCGGTCACGCCCCCGGCCCGCGCTGCGCGCGCGCTGTCGTTGCTCAGTCATGGGCTGGGCGTGGTGGCACTGGCCGCCATGAGCTTCGTGCTGATCGAGGGGCCGGTACTGGGCTTGACGTCCATGCCGGTAGGGTTGGCGGCACTGTGCGCGGTGCTGGCGGCAACTGTACTGGTGCGGCGCGAGCGGTATGGGGCGCAGCCTGTGTTGCCGCGTGCGTTGTTCGGCAGCCCGGCATTTGGCGCGGCCAACGGGGTTGGCTTGCTGGTCAACCTGGCCGTGTTCGGACAGCTGTTCCTGCTCAGCTTGTTCCTGCAGCAGGCCGGCGGCGCGGACGCCCTGCGCACAGGCGTGCGCTTGCTCCCCATGATGGCCTGCTTCGCCATCGGCAATGTGGCGTCCGGCCGGATCGCCGCGCGCGTCGGTACCCGTCCGCCCATGCTGTACGGGCTGGCCGTGGGCGCGGCGGCGGGACTGGCGATGATGAATCTGTCGCCCGCCACGCCATACTGGCTGTTGATGGCTGGCGCCATGGTGATGAATGTGGCGATCGGCGTCGCCATTCCCGGCATGACAGCCACCGTGATGCTGGTGGCGGGGCGCAGCCATGCCAACGGTGCGGCGGCCGCCCTGAACGCCAATCGCCAGATCGGCGCGCTGGTCGGCGTGGCACTGATGGGGAGCGTGCTGCACATGGTGCCGGAGTGGCGCTGGCGGCTGCCGCTGGCGTTTGGCATGATCACGCTGGCCTATGCGGGCGCCTGGCTGCTGGTGTACCGGTACATACGCCTGGGGCGTCCGGCTGGCGCGGCCGGTGTGCCGGTACACAGCGCTGAATTGTGAGGTCGGTCAACCCGGTGGTGGTGATTCGGTGTACTGTACGTGCTTTGTTAACTGAATTGCATCCATGATGATTTCAACTTCCTTGCGCGCCGCCATCGCCGCCGCATTGCTGGCCTGTTCCGCGCTGGCCCATGCCGGCGGGGCGCCGCTGGCGCTGTCCGACGTGCTGCCGATCGGGCCGCAAGTCAAGGTGGGCAAGCTGGCCAACGGCCTGACCTATTACATCCAGAAGAACGCGCGGCCCGAGCAGAAGCTGGAATTGCGGCTGGTCGTGAAGGCCGGCTCCATCCTGGAAGACGAGGACCAGCAGGGACTGGCTCACTTCACCGAGCACATGGCCTTCAATGGCTCCACCCATTTCAAGCGCAACGCGCTGGTGTCCTACCTGCAGGGCATCGGCGTGAAGTTCGGCGCCGACCTGAACGCCTACACCAGCTTCGACGAGACGGTGTACGTCCTGCCCATACCGACCGAGCGACCGGACGTGGTGGAGCAGGGCTTCCAGGTGCTGGAGGACTGGGCCCATGGCCTGACGTTCAACGACGCCGATATCGACAGCGAACGCGGTATCGTGCTGGAGGAACTGCGGCTGGGCAAAGGCCTGGAAGACCGCATGAACAAGGTCTTGATGCCCAAGCTGATGAACGGCTCGCGCTACGCGCAGCGCCTGCCGATCGGCAAGGAGGACATCATCAAGAGCTTTCGCCCCGAGGCGATCCGGCGCTTTTACCATGACTGGTACCGGCCGGACCTGATGGCGGTGGTGGTGGTGGGCGACGTGGACCCGGCCGCCGCGCAGCGCATGGTGGAGCGCCATTTCGGCGCGCTGGCCAACCCGGCCCATGAGCGCCCGCGTGACTATGCCGTGATCCCGCAGCGCCAGGCTTCCGAGGGGGTAGTGGTGACGGACAAGGAAGCCAATACCAACGGCCTCTACATCCGCTACGGCATCGAGCCTGAACCGGCCCACCGTACCGTGGGCGACTACCGCGCCGGCCTGATCGAGGGGCTGTACAGCGCCATGCTGGGCCAGCGCATGGCTGAATTGACGCAGCAGGCCAACCCGCCCTTCATCCAGGGCGGCAGCAGCATGACCAAGGTGGCGCGCGGCTACCGTTCGTTCCGTGCCGCGGCCGTGCTGGGCAAGGGCGGCGTGGCGCCGGCCATCGCCGCGCTGGTGCAGGAGGATGAGCGGGCGCGCCAGTTCGGCTTCACGGACGCGGAGCTGGAACGGGCCAAGAAGAACCTGCTGCGCAGTTTCGAACGTGGCTACAACGAGCGCGAAAAATCCAATTCGGCCGGCTACGCGGCCGAGTACATCCGCAACTTCCTGGAGCAGGAGCCGATACCGGGCATCGCCAATGAATACGACTACGCGCGCCAGCTGGTGCCCGGCATCACGCTGGCCGAAGTCAACGCGGCCGCGCGGGCCCGGATTCCGTCGGGCGGCAACAAGCTGGTGATCTACACCGGCAGCGACCAGGCCGAGGCGCCGATACCCGCCCAGGCCGACCTGCTGGCGGCCGTGGAGGCGGCCGAGCGCAAGCCGGTGCAGGCCCAGGCCGAGAAAGTGCTGGCCAGTGCCTTGATGGCGCATCCGCCCAGGGGTGGCACCATCGTCAGCCAGAGCGTGGACCCGGCGCTGGGACTGACCCGGCTCACGCTGGGCAACGGGGTCAAGGTGGTGCTCAAGCCGACCGACTTCAATAACGACCAGGTGCTGATGTCGGCGCTGCGCTTTGGCGGGCAGTCGCTGTTTGGTGAAGCGGACCTGCCCAGCGCGCGCTACGCCAGCGCCATCGTGGGCCAGATGGGCTTGCAGGATTATTCGCCCCTGGACCTGAGCAAGGTGCTGGCCGGGAAAGCCGCCACCACCAGCGCCACGGTCAGCAACCTGAGCGAGATGCTCAGCGGGCAGTCCGGCAAGGCGGACGTGGAGACCATGCTGCAGCTGATCTACCTGCAGATGACGGAGCCGCGCCGCGACCGCGCCATTTTTGAATCCTTCGTGGGCAAGCAGAAGGAGCTGGCCCGCAACAGCCTGTCGCGCCCGGAAGCCGTGTTTGGCGACACCATCGTCGGCACGCTGTACGCCAACAACGCGCGGGTGGCGCGCGCGCCGCGCCCGGAGGATTTCGATCGCATCGACCTGGACCGGGTGTTCGACATCTACCGCAGCCGCCTGTCCAGCGCCAAGGACTTCACGTTCTTCCTGGTTGGCAGTTTCGACGTGGAGCGCATCAAACCGCTGGTGGCCACCTACCTGGGCGCGCTGCCCACGCCCGATGTGCCGGTCCAGTACAAGGATTGGGGGGTGCGGCCGATCAAGGGCGTCGTCAAGAAGGAAGTGCACATGGGAGCGGAGCCCAAGAGCACCATCTCGATCACGTTCACGGGCACGGCGGACTACTCGGACGATGAGCAGATGCGCCTGCAGGCATTGCTGGAGGCGCTCAATATCAAGCTGCTGGAAGTGCTGCGCGAGCAGCAGGGGCTGATCTACGGCGGCGGCATGTCCGGCGCGCTAACCAAGGTGCCTTACGGCGGCTACACCATCAGCATCAACCTGCCGTGCGGGCCGGAGAACGTGGACAAGGTGATCGCCGCCACCTTCGCCGAAATCGCCAGGGTCAAGGAGCACGGCGTCACGCAGGAGGACCTCGACAAGGTGCGGGCCGGCTGGTCCCGCAACTACCACAAGGGCTTGCGCGAGAACGGCTACTGGCTGGGGCAGTTGCAGCTGGCGCAGATCAACGGCACCGATCCGGCCGCGCTGCTGACGTATGAGCAGCGGGCCGGCGCCATCCGCGCGGCCGACCTGAAGCAGACCGCGCGCCGCTACTTCGATATGGACAACTACCTGCAGGTGGTGCTGTACCCCGCCCGCTAAGCGGGGCGGGTAGGCTTAGAAGTAGAAGTTGGCCAGCATGCCGATGTGGTTGCCGCTGAAGCTGACATTGGAGTGGGTCGGCGTGTATTGTTCGCGGACTGCGCGCAGCTTCAGGCCCACGTTGGGCTTGACGAAGTATTCACCTTCCAGCACGGCGCCGGTGGTGTTGTCGAAATCGGCGTTCAGGCCGCTGGCCGCGCCGCTGCCATGCAGGCGCGCGTTGCTGACAAAGCGCACGCCGGCGCCCACGCGCCACTGGTCGTTGATGTGGTAGTAGCCCAGCAGTTCAACGGGCACGCGGCGGAAGTCGGCGTCGCCGTTCGAGGCGTCGGGCGTGAAGCGGATGTGGTAGCCCACCGTGCCTTGCACGGAGAACTGTTCGGCCACGCGGTATTCCGCGCCCACCAGCAGCGCCAGGCCGGAACCGGCCGTGATATTGCTCGACGAGCCGTCCGTGTAATGGGTGGTGGCCAGCTTGTCGCCGCCGAAGGTGACGCCGGCGCCGGCGACGAAATGCAGCGGTTTGGCGGTGGTTTGCGCCAGCGCGCCGGTGACGGTGATCAGGCCCAGGGCGGCGGCGATAAAGTGTTTTTTCATGTTCTCGTACTTGAATGGTTGTATTTTTTAATTACTCTTTTTGGCAATACCAGAAAGCGGCGCCATGGTACGGTGTAAGTTGCATATTGGCAAATGGCTTTGCCATGTTTGCCGGCGATTCGAGGAAAAGCTCTATTCGGCGGGCCGGTGCGGCGAAACTGCTACACTGGCGGCTGATATCCACTGCGACAGGCAAGAGGCAACACCATGGCGAAGAAAAAAGAAGAGCTGGACCCGGAAACGATGGCACTGATCCAGTGGTGCATCGAAGTGGAAGGTTTCCTGGTGGCCGGCGGCGCCACGCTGCGGCAAGCGCAGGAACACATCGAGGAACATGTGGAATGGTTCACCGACCAGTTCTACGATGGTCTGACCCCGGAGGAAGCGGCCAAGGAAGCGCTGGCCTGAGCCTCGCCCCGGCGCGCGAAGCGGCCGCCGCCGCGCCATGCCGTACAATAGCGGCCATTCCCCATGCTCCCGCCGCGCATGCACGCGCGGGGCCGCCGCATTCTTTCTCATGACGTCCGACCCGCAGCACAATCTGGCAGCACCAGCCTTCCGCCAGGACCTGGTCCGCTGGCGCCAGCTCGTCACGCCCGCCTGGCTGGCCGCCGTGCTGGCCGGCGAGCCCGTGGCCGAAGCGCCGCCGCCGGACTGGCGCCTGTTCGAGGTAGGTTGCGACGGCGCCGCGCCGTTTGAACAGGCCCACATCCCCGGCGCCGGCTATATCGACACCAACCAGCTGGAACAGGCGCCCCTGTGGAACAAGGTGTGCGACCAGGCCTTGCTGCGCCTGCTGCTGGCCTGCGGCATCCGCGATGACAGCACGGTGGTGCTCTATGGCCGTAACAACCTGGCCGCCGCCCGCGCCGCCCACCTGATGCTGTACGCTGGCGTGCGCGACGTGCGCCTGCTCGATGGCGGCTACGCCTTGTGGCAGGCGGGCGGCCATCCATCGGTGGCGGGCGCGCCGCGGCGCTACCCCGGCGTGGCCCGCTTTGGCGTGCCGTTTCCGGCCCGTCCCGACTACCTGATCGGCATAACACAGGCGCGCGCCTTGTTGCAACAGCCCGATGGCGCGCTGGTCAGCATCCGTACCTGGAATGAATTTATTGGCAAGATTTCGGGGTATAGTTACATCGCCGCGCGGGGCGATATTCCCGGCGCGTTGTGGGGCCGGGCCGGCAACGACGACGATGTGAACAGCATGAGCGACTTCCACCGGCCCGATGGCAGCATGAAGCCGGCCAGCGAGATTTGCCGGCAGTGGCGCGCAGCGGGCATAGACCGGCAGCGGCGCATGGCTTTCTACTGCGGCACGGGCTGGCGCGCGTCGCTGGCCTTCTTTTACGCCTGGCTGATGGACTGGCCGCATATCAGCGTGTATGACGGCGGCTGGTGCGAGTGGAGCGGCGACCCGGCCAACGCCGTCGTCTGCCGCACGGGGACTAGTTAGCGCCGGCGGGCACCATGCCGGCGCCGGAGGAGACATGATGGACAAGGCTAGCATGGAAATCGCACAAGGCGCGGCCGTACTGGCGCCGCCACCGGCGCCGCGGCGGCGCATCGCCGACCTGCCGGGGCCGAAAGGGCGCCCGTTCACAGGCGTGATCGCAGCCATCAACCGGCGGCCATTCCACCAGGTGCTGGAGGACTGGGGCCGCCAGTATGGCACCCTGTACCGCTTCAGGATCATGCGCAAGCAGTTCCTCGTCACCTCGGACCGCGACGTGATCGCCGGCCTGCTGCGCGACCGGCCCGACGTCATGCGCCGTTCCGCGCGCACGGCGCAGATGCTGGAGGAGGTGGGCACGCGCGGCCTGTTCACGGCCGAGGGCGACGAGTGGCGCCGCCAGCGCAAGCTGGTGATGCGGGCCCTGACGCCGGAAGTGATCCACGGTTTCTTCCCCACCCTGAGCATGATGACGGAACGTTTGCAACGGCGCTGGAGCGCGGCCATCGCCGCCGGCCGTCCGGTCGACGTGCTGCGCGACCTGAAGGCCTACACGCTGGACGTGACGATAGGACTGGCCATGGGCCAGGACATCAACACGCTGGAACTGGAGGACAATCCGCTGCAGCGCGATATCGAATTCCTGTTCAACCGCGTGGCCCGGCGCCTGACGACGGCGCTGCCGTACTGGCGCGTGCCGCTGCTCAAGCGCGCGCCCGACCGCGAGGCTGACGCGGCCGCCGCCCGCATCCAGCAGGCCGTCATGGGCTTCATCGCCCAGACCCGTAAGCGCCTGGCGCAGCAGCCGGCGCTGCGTCAGAAGCCGTCCAACATGCTCGAAGCGCTGGTGATCGCCTGCGACGAACCGGGTTCCGGCTTTACCGACGCGGGCGCGGTGGGCAACGCCATCACCATGGTGTTCGCGGGCGAGGACACCACGTCCAACACGACGGCCTGGCTGATCGACTTCCTGGCGCGCGACCCGGCGGCCGCTGGCGCTTTGGCGGCCGAGGCGGACCGTGTGCTGGGCGCCGAACCTGTGCTGCGCGACTACCGCCTGCTGGAGCAGCTCCATTACGTGGACGCGGCCACCCGCGAAGCCATGCGGCTCAAGCCGGTGGCGCCGTTCCTGGCCGTGGAACCGACGTGCGACGTGATGCTGGGCGACCTGGCGGTGCCGGCCGGCACGGTCATCTTCACCATGACGCGGCTGGCCGCGCAACGTGACAGCGAGCTGGTGCGCCCGGACGAATTTTTGCCCCAGCGCTGGCTGGACGGGGCGGGCGAACGCGGCGATGATCCGGGCCGCAAGCTGTTCCCGTTCGGCGGCGGCCCCCGTTTCTGCCCGGGCCGTTACCTGGCCATGGCCGAGATCAAGATGGTGATGTCCATGCTGGCGCGCCATTTCACGATCGCCCCCGTGCCCGGCGCCGCGCCGGCCGAGGAAACCTTCACCTTCACCAATTCGCCCAGCGCCTTGCCCGTGCAGTTACTGGCACGCTGCTGGCGCGGGGGACCTGATCGTGAAAAAGTGCTAGGCTAAGGTATTGCCAGGAAGTCGACGCCAGCGGAGGCCCTTATGCTCAAGAAAATCATACCCGGTTGCGTGGCCGTGGCCCTGTGCGCGCTGGCGGCCGCGGGCGGGCAGGCAGCGCCGCTGCGCCATGACCATCCGTTGATCGGCACCTGGCAGATCACGCTAGCCGACGGCTCGTGCAGCGAAACCTATCATATCCACGACGACGGCAGCAGCCTGGTCACGAGCAACGAGGAGGTGGCCGAATCGGCGTTCGAGGTGGCCGACCAGCCCGACACGCTGGGCTTCTACAAGCACGTGGACACCATTGTGAAAGACAACGGCAAGCCCGATTGTTCGGGCGAGGTGACGGAAGTGGGCCACGTGGCCACCAGCTACATCCTGTTCCACCCCAGCGGTGACCTGTTCCTCATGTGCTTTGAGCGCGACATGAACAGTTGCATCGGCCCCTTCATCCGGGTACGCGGCAGCACCACCTGATTTCAAAATGACCATGGCCAGGCGTGGCGCCGAAGACGGTGCGCTTGCACGGCAAGGGGTCACAATGACGCCATGGGCCTTTGTGAAATGACTTCTTAGCCGCGCTCGCGGAACGCGCCGGGGTTCATGCCCGACCACTCCTTGAAGGCGTGGTTGAATGCGCTTTGCTCCTGGTAGCCCAGCAAGAACGCGATATCGACCAGGCTCAGTTCCGGCTGGCGCAGGTAATCGCGCGCCAGCGCGAAGCGGGCCTGGTCCAGCACCTGCTGGAAGGTGGCGCCGGCGTCGCTGAGCTTGCGCTGCAGCGTGCGCGGCGACAGTTTCAGCTCGTCGGCGATGGAGGCCAGCCGCACCTGGCCCTGGGCCAGGTTGCGCACGATGGCCTCGTGGACTTGCTGGCTGATTTCGGCCCTGGCATCGGCCCCGGCCCGCGCCCGCGATTGCAGCAGCTGTTCGGCGTGCTGTTGCAGCACGGGATACAGGCCCGTGTCCGCGTTGGGCACGGGCCAGGCCAGCAACTGGGCGTCGAAGCTGGCCGTGTTGGCCGGCGCGTTGAAGCGGGGCAGGGCGCCGAACAGCCGCAGGTATTCAGCGTGATCGGCCGGATCGCCGCCATCGTGGGTGAGCGCCAGTTCGGCGGGTGGCAGCGGCATCCCGGCCAGCCAGTTGCCGAACACGCGGATGCCGGCAAACACGCTGTCGATCAGGTGGCGCCGGCCCGGCCCGTAATGGCAATGCCAGGTGTAATGGGCCATGCCGTCGTTCACGCGCAGGGACGAGCGGCCCAGGTCATGCGCCAGCTGCTCGTAGCGCATGGTCTGTTCGAAGGCCTGGCCGAAGTCGCGGCAACTGAGCAGGATCAGCCCATACACGTTGTAGGTACCCAGCTTGAAGCGTTCGCCCACGTGCAGCCCGAAGTGGGGATCGCCGGCCAGTTCGGCGCCCACGTCGAGCAGGCGCACGTAATCGTCGGCCGCCAGCGACTCGGGCAACGGGCTCAGGGCGCCGGCGGGCAGGCCGGCGGCCCGTTCCAGTGCGGCCGGCTGCACGCCGCGCGCGGCGGCCGCCTCCAGCAAGGGCTGCAGGTAGGAGCCGGCCACGCGGGCGCCATGCGGGGTGCGCGCGTCAGGCGTGGGGCTTGGCATGATCGAACAATGCGGATGTCATGAATACGCAATACCTTGTGTGGGTTCTGTCTTATTCTGCTGCCATGATTAGCCAGGTGCGCGCCAGTATAACAACTGCTGCAAGCGCGCCGCAACGAGGACAGGAAAACGATGAGACGCTGGAACGGTTGGGGTGACGACACCATAGAATTCGCGCTGGGCGAGGATGCGCTGGGCTTCCTGGCGCAGCGCATCGGGAGCGGCACGCCATTCCCGGACGCCGCCTTCGAGACGGCATGCGGGCAGTTGCGCCCGTCGCGGCTGGCGCCGCATCGCCTGATCGACACGGCGCCGGCCGTCCGCTTGCGCAACGCGCTGGGCCAGAGCCTGCCGGACTGGCTGCGCCTGCGCTACGGTGCCATCGACACTGCGCCCGACGGCGTGGCCTATCCGGACAGCCCGGAACAGGTGCGTGAATTGCTGGACTACGCGGCCGAACACCATGTGGCGCTGATTCCACAGGGCGGCGGCACCAGCGTGGCCGGCCACCTGACGGCGCCTGGCGGCCCGCGTCCCGTGCTGGCCGTGAACCTGACCCGCCTGCGCAACCTGCTTAGCCTCGACACCCAGTCGCAGCTGGCCACCTTCGGCGCCGGCGTGTTCGGCCCGGACCTGGAGGCGCAACTGCGCGCCCACGGCTACACGCTGGGCCATTTCCCCCAGTCGTTCGAATACTCGACGCTGGGCGGCTGGGTGGTCACCCGTTCGTCCGGCCAGCAATCGTTGCGCTATGGCCGCATCGAGCAGATGTTCAGGGGCGGCAAGGTGGAAACGCCGGCCGGCACGCTCGATATTCCCACGTTCCCCGCCTCGGCCGCCGGCACTGATTTGCGCGAAGTAGTGCTCGGATCCGAGGGGCGGCTCGGCATCCTGACGGAAGCGACCGTGCGCGTGACGCCGCTGCCCGAATATGAATCGTTCCATGCCGTGTTCTTCCCCAATTGGGACCAGGCCGAACAGGCCGTGCGCGCCGTGGTGCAGGCCGGCCTGTCGCTGTCCATGCTGCGCCTGTCCAATCCGCTCGAGACGGTGACCATGCTGGCGCTGGCCGGCCACCAGACCCTGATCGGGGCGCTGGAAACGTGGCTGCGCCTGCGCGGCTGCGGCGAAGGCAAGTGCATGCTGATGATAGGCGTGAGCGGTCGCAAGGCCGCCGCCAGGGCGGCCCTGAAGGACGCGCTGGCCCTCACGCGCGCGCGCGGCGGCGTGCACATCGGCCGCTACATGGGCGACAAGTGGAAGCAGAACCGCTTCCGCAACGTCTACCTGCGCAACGCGGCCTGGCAGCACGGCTACGCCATCGACACGGTGGAAACGGCCGTCGACTGGCCGCGCGTGGCCGGCATGATGCAGGCCGTGGAGGCGGCCGCCACGGCGGCGCTGGGCCAGCACGGCGAGAAGGTGCACACCTACACTCACCTGTCGCACCTGTACGCGCAGGGCGCCAGCGTGTACACCACCTTCGTCTACCGGCTGGCTGGCAATTTCGAGCAGGACCTGGCCCGCTGGCGTACGCTCAAGCAGGCCGCCAGCCAGGCCATCGTGGCCAATGGCGGCACCATCAGCCACCAGCACGGCGTGGGCAGCGATCACGCGCCTTACCTGCCGGCGGAAAAAGGAGAGCTGGGCCTGAGCGCCATGCAGGCGCTGTTCCGCCACTTCGACCCGCAGCAGATCATGAACCCCGGCAAGCTGCTGCCGTCCGAGGCCGTGCCGTCATGAGCGCCCACTGGAACAGCGGTGGCCGTGGCGGCGCCGCGCAACTGCTGGCGCGCGACTGGGACCTGGTCGTGATCGGCGGTGGCATCACGGGCGCCGGCATCCTGCTGGAAGCGGCGCGGCGCGGCTTGAAGACGCTGCTGGTGGAGCAGCGCGACTTCGCGTGGGGCACGTCGAGCCGCTCGTCCAAGCTGGTGCACGGCGGCCTGCGCTACCTGAAGGAGGGCAAGTTCGGCCTCACGCGCGAATCCGTGCACGAGCGCCAGCAGTTGCTGCGCGACGCGGCCGGCCTGGTGGAGCCGCAAAGCTTCGCGTTCGGCGATTACCAGGGGCGCAAGCCGGGCCGGCGCATGTTCCTGCTCGGCCTGGCCATCTACGACCTGATGGCGGGCCAGCGTGCGCGCCACTATTTTGGCCATGACGATTTCCTGGCGCTGGCGCCCAACATCGCCAACGCCGGCCTGCAGGGCGGCATGTGCTACACGGACGCCAAGACCGACGACGCGCGCCTGGTGCTGCGCGTGCTGCGCGAGGCGCAGCAGCATGGTGGTGTGGCGCTCAACTACATGGCGGTGGAATCGCTGCTGCGTTCAGCGGACAACGGCGGCAAGGTGTGCGGCGCGAAGGTGCGCGATGGCGTGACGGGACAGTCGCACGAAGTGCGCGCGCGCCTCGTCATCAGCGCCACCGGCGCCTGGGCCGACGGCTTGCGGGCCCAGGGCGGGGCGGCGCCCCGGCTGCGGCCACTGCGCGGCAGCCACCTGGTGCTGCCGGCTTGGCGGTTGCCGCTGGCGCAGGCCGTGAGCCTGATGCATCCGGCCGATGGCCGCCCCGTGTTCGCCTTCCCCTGGGAGGGCGTAACGCTGGTGGGCACCACGGACGTGGACCACAAGGGCGACATGGCGCGCGAGGCCGCCATCACGCGGGGTGAAGTCGATTACCTGATGGCGGCGCTGCACGACCAGTTCCCGCAACTGGGATTGAACGAGGGCGACATCCTGGCCAGCTACGCGGGCGTGCGTCCCGTGATTGACAGCGGCAAGAGCGATCCGTCCAAGGAAGGGCGCGACCATGCGTTATGGCTGGAAGATGGCCTGTTGACCGTCACTGGCGGCAAGATGACCACCTTCCGCGTGATCGCGCTCGACGCGCTGCGCAAGGCCGCCACGCTGCTGCCGGACTGGCGCGACAAGCTCGAACCGCGTCCCATCTTCGATCCGGCCGCGCCGCTGCGCTACGACCGCCGACTGTCCGTCATGCAGGCCGCACGCCTGCAAGGACGTTACGGCGCCCAGGCGCAAGCGCTGGTGGATGCGGCCCAGCCGGGCGAACTGGCCACCATACCGGGAACGGAAACGCTGTGGGTCCAACTGCGCTGGGCGGCCCGCTGCGAATCGGTGCAGAAGCTGGACGATCTGCTGCTGCGCCGCAGCCGCATCGGCATCCAGTTGCGCGGCGGCGGCGTGGAGATACTGCCGCGCGTGCGCGCCATCTGCCAGCCGGAACTGGGCTGGAGCGACCAGCGCTGGGATGACGAACAGCGCGCCTATCTGGCATTATGGGCTGCCCATTACAGCCTGCCGGCGCAACGCGCCATGAGCAACGAGAACAACTAAAACAATCAGACGATATGGCCGAACAATATCTTCTCTCCATCGACAACGGCACCCAGAGCGTGCGCGCGCTGCTGTTCGATTTGCGCGGCAACCTGGCGGCCAAGACCCAGGTGCATTTGCAGCCGTATTTCTCGGACAATCCCGGCTGGGCCGAGCACAGCGCGGACGGCTACTGGAAGGCCGTGTGCGTGGCCTGCCAGCGGCTGTGGGCGGAAACGGATATCCCCAAGTCCGCCGTCAAGGGCGTTGCCGTCACCACCCAGCGTGGCACCGTCATCAACCTGGACCGCGACGGCAACCCGCTGCGCCCGGCCATCACCTGGCTGGACCAGCGCCGCACGGAACAGGTGCCGCCGCTGAACGCCTTGTGGCGCACGGCCTTCAAGGTGGCTGGCGTGAGCAGTACCATCGAATACTTCCGGCGCGAAGCGGAGATCAACTGGATCGCCGCCCACCAGCCCGACATCTGGGCCAAAACCGACAAGTTCCTGCTGCTGTCGGGCTTTCTCAACTATCGCCTGTGCGGGCGCATGGTCGATTCCATCGGTTCGCAGGTGGCCTACCTGCCGTTCGACTACAAGGGCCACAAGTGGGCCGGCAAGCGTGACTGGAAATGGCAGGCGCTGGCCATCAAGCCGGACATGCTGCCGGAACTGGTGGAGCCGGGCACGGTGATCGGCGCCATCACGGCCGCCGCCGCCGAGGCCACCGGCATCCCGGCCGGCACGCCGCTGGTGGCCGCCGCCGCCGACAAGGCGTGCGAGGTGATCGGCGCCGGCGGCCTGGCGCCGCACATCGGCTGCCTCAGTTACGGCACCACGGCCACCATCAACACCACCACCAAAAAATACGTGGAGGTCACGCCGTTCATCCCGCCGTATCCGGCCGCCATTCCGGGCGCCTACAGCACGGAAGTGCAGATCTTCCGCGGCTACTGGATGGTGAACTGGTTCAAGGAGCAGTTTGGCCACCTGGAGCAGGCCACGGCCAGCGAGCGGGGCACGGCGCCCGAAGCCATGTTCGACCAGCTGGTCGAGCAGGTGCCGCCCGGTTCCATGGGCCTGATGCTGCAACCGTACTGGAGTCCCGGCATCCGGGTGCCGGGGCCGGAAGCCAAGGGCGCCATGATCGGCTTTGGCGACGTGCACACGCGCGCCCACATGTACCGCGCCATCCTCGAAGGGCTGGCTTACGCGCTACGCGAAGGCAAGGAGCGCATCGAGAAGCGCAGCGGTGTGGCCGTGACGGAGCTGCGCGTGGCAGGCGGTGGCTCGCAGAGCGATGCGGCGATGCAGCTGACGGCCGATATCTTTGGCTTGCCCGCCGCGCGCGCGCACGTGTATGAAACCTCGGGCCTGGGCGCGGCCATCGCGATCGCGGCCGGCCTGGGGCTGCATGCGGACTTTGATACCGCCATCCGCGCCATGACGCGCACGGGCCGCGTGTTCCAGCCGATTGCCGCTAACCAGAAGATGTACGACCGGCTGTACCGGCGCGTCTACCTGAAGATGTACGAGCGGCTGCAGCCCATGTACGCCGAGATCGCCGACATCACGGGTTATCCGGAGCAGCTTTGAGCGGGCGGGCGCTCAGCGCGAAGTGAGCGCCTTGATGGCATCCATGGCCGCGTTGCCGGGCAGGGTGGCCTGCACCTGGTTGCGGCCACTTTCCTTGGCCACGTACATGACGCGGTCGGCCGCCACGAACAGCGATTCCGTGCTGTCGAGCTGGTGGGGCTGGATGGTCGACACGCCGATGCTGACCGTGATCCACGGCGACGTGGGCGAGCGGGGGTGGGGCAGTTGCAGCGACTCCACGTGGGCCCGGATCGACTCGGCCAGCAGGTAGGCCGAGTCGGCGTCCGTTTCCGCGAACAGCAGCACGAATTCCTCGCCGCCGTAGCGGGCCGCCAGGTCGGTCGGGCGCAGCGCGTGCGAGGCGATGGCTTGCGCCACCTGCTGCAGGCAGGCGTCGCCGGCCGGATGGCCCAGCGTGTCGTTGTACAGCTTGAAGTGGTCCACGTCCAGCACCACCAGCGACAGCGGCATGCCGCTGCGCAGGGCGCGCTGCCATTCCTTTTCCAGGAAGGCGTCGAAGTGGCGGCGGTTGGCGATCATGGTCAGCGGATCGACCATGGCCGCACGCTGCAGCGCATCCTCGGACTGCTTGTGGTGGGTGATGTCGTGCAGCAGGCCGATGAACAGCGGCTGGCGCAGGTACATGGGCGTGAGCGTGAGGTCCATGCACACGGAGCTGCCGTTGCGGTGGCGGATGATCACCTCGCGCGTGCCGTGGTTGTGGGCCGTCTGCGGCGCTGCCGCGTAGCGCTCGAAGTAGTCCAGGTATTCCTGCGCCACCATGGGGTTGAGCAGCTCGGTGATGGAGCGCCCGGCCAGTTCGTTCTCCTGGTAGCCCAGGTACTTGTCGCAGGCCGGGTTGGTGAACTGGATGCGGCCGTCCGACTCGATGATCAGCAAACCTTCGGCCATGTTGTTGACGATGGTGCGCAGGCGCTCGGCCTGCTCTTCCTGGTTCTCGCTGTTGCTGCGGATTTGCAGCTGGGTGCGCACGCGGGCGCACACTTCGGCCATGCGCAGCGGCTTGCCGATGTAGTCCACGGCGCCGATGTCGAAGCCGGCCACCACGTCTTCGGTCTCCGTGCGCGCGCTCATGAAGATGACGGGAATGCGCTGGGTGGCCGCATGGCTCTTGAGCTGGCGGCAGGTCTCGAAACCGTCCATGCCGGGCATGACCACATCCAGCAGGATCAGGTCCGGATGCACCCGGCGCGCGATCTGCAGCGCCCGTTCGCCGGAGGTGGCGACAAAGGTCTGGTAACCCTGTTGCACCATCATCTTGCGCAGCGTGCCCAGGTTGTCCGGCGCATCGTCCACGATCAGAATGGCGGCGTCGCGCCGCACGGCAAAGCTCGGGCCAGCTGGATTCATTGGGTCGTATCCTGGCTGGGGCGGCCGCTGGCGACACCGTGCGGCGAGGCCGGGGCGACAGGGCGGAGAGCGGAATGGTGTGCGCTTGCGTACAAAGGCTGGCCTGACGGTAAGGTGACTATCCGTCCAAATAATACCCCTTTGCAATGTGCAATTGTGAAAAAAAGTGCAGGGTTATTCGAGGAAAACCTCAGAATCTATGCGGAACTGCCGTCAATGCGGCAAATTGCATGACTTTTTATCATGCTTGCCGTTTCTGATTGGAAAGTTTGTTACTTTTGGTGATAAAGTCGCGGCGCACGGCGGTGTGCCGCGGCGGTGGCCGCGCGCCGTCGCCGGAGGTGCCGGCGGCGGCGCGGGTGAACGATCGGGGCCTCAGATTTTGGCAGCGATCAGCTTGCCCAGGGTGGCGATGCCGGCGCGGATGCGCTCCGGCGGCACCGTCACGAAGGACAGGCGGAAGGTGTTGGTTTCCGGCTCGTTCGCGTAGAACGGCGCACCCGGCACGAAGGCCACGTGGTTGGCGATCGCTTCATCCAGCAGGGTCATGGCGTTGACGTGCTTGGGCAGGGTGACCCAGATGAACATGCCGCCTTCGGGCTTGGTCCACTTGACGCTGGCGGGGAAGTGCTCGGCCATTGCGTCCAGCATCACCTGGCACTGATTGCCGTACAGCTGGCGGATTTGCGGGATGTGGCGCTCCAGGAAGCCGTCCTTGATCACGCGGTGCACCACCATCTGGGTCAGCTGCGAAGTGTGCAGGTCGGCCGCCTGCTTGGCCAGCTCCAGGCGGCGCACCAGCGGCAGCGGGGCCACCACGTAGCCGAGGCGGATGCCCGGGGTCAGCACCTTGGAGAAGGAGCCCATGTAGATCACGCCGTCCGGGTTCATGGCCACCATCTTCGCCAGCGGTTCGCCCTTGTAGCTCAGGGCGCCGTACGGATCGTCCTCGATCAGCGGCAGGCCGAGGCGGGCGCAGGTCTCCACCAGCTGCTGGCGGCGTTCCACCGACAGCGTGCGGCCGGTGGGGTTCTGGAAGTTGGGCAGCGCGTACAGCAGGCGCGCGCCTTGCGCCACCTTCTCCAGCGACGATGGCACCAGGCCGTGGTCGTCCGTTTCCACCGACACGAATTCAGGACGGTACACCGAGAACGCCTGCAGCGCGCCCAGGTAGGACGGGGTTTCCACCAGCACGCGGCTGCCTTCGTCGATCAGCACCTTGCCCAGCAGGTCCAGCGCCTGCTGCGAGCCGGACGTCATCAGTACCTGTTCCGGCACGATTTTCGCGCCATTGGTCGACAGGGAATCGGCGATCCACTGGCGCAGCGGCAGGTAGCCATCGGTGGGGCCGTATTGCAGCGCCACGTTGCCCGAGTCGGTCAGCACCTGGTCGAACGCCTCCTTCATCTCGGCCACGGGGAAGGTGGCGGGCGAGGGCAGGCCGCCGGCGAACGAGATGATCTCGGGACGCTGGGTGATCTTCAGGATTTCGCGGATGGCGGAGCTTTGCATCTGCTGTGCGCGCTCGGAGAAGCGCCACTGCATCGGATTCGGGTTTTCAATTTTCATACGTGTCTCACTGAGTAGATGCCGGGCTGGCCCGGGCTGGAGTCAGGTGCGCTGGTGGCGGCCTGCGGAAGGGCGGCGCAGGGTAGGGCGCCGCCCGGGAATTACGCGACTTCCGCCACCAGGTCGATCTCGACGCAGCAGCCGAGCGGAATCTGGGCCACGCCGAAGGCGGCGCGGGCGTGCTTGCCGGCGTCGCCGAACACTTCACCGAGCAGCTCGGAGGCGCCGTTGGTGACCAGGTGGTGTTCCGTGAAGTCGGGCGTGGAGTTGACCAGGCTGGTGAGCTTGACGATGCGGCGCACGCGCGTCAGGTCGCCGCCCACGGCTTCCTGCAAGGTGCCCATCAGGGCCACGGCCACGCTGCGCGCGGCGGCCTTGCCTTCTTCCGTGCTGATGTTCTTGCCCAGTTGGCCCACCCACGGCGAGCCGTCCGCCTTGCGCGCGATATGGCCGGACAGGAATACCAGGTTGCCGCTCTGGACGTACATGACGTAGGCGGCTACCGGCGCGGCGGGCGCGGTCAGGGTGATGTCGAGGGCTTTGAGTTTTTCGTAGACGGACATGAGGGTTCCAATATTGAACAATGGGTGAAGTCGAACGAGCGACGGGTTTATTTATCGTGTTGTCTTGGCCGTGGGCGTGCGGTTGGGGGCGTTAAGTGAGCGCGTCGTGCGCGGCAGACCGATATTGTACGTCGTGCCGGGGGCGCTGCCCACAAAGCAGGCAAAATCAGAATTCTCTACGGTTTTAGCGCCGCTTCACCTGCATTTTGCGGCCCGCGCCCACCACAATGATCACTGCCAGTGCGAATACCAGGGTTGGCCATTCCGGCGTCTCGCCCAAAAACAGGCCTGCGCCCAGCATGGTCAGGAACGGCTGCACCAGTTGCACCTGGCCCACCCTGGCCACGCCGCCCAGCGCCATGCCGCGGTACCAGAAGAAGAAAGCGAGGAACATCGAGACCAGCGACACATAGGCAAATCCGGCCCAGGCGCGGGCGCCGGCGGCGGCGATGCGGGCCGCGTCGTGCCAGGCCAGCCAGGCCACGGCCGGCGCCAGCACGGGGGCGGCCAGCAGCAGGGCCCAGCAGATCGTTTGCGGCCCGCCCAGGCGCTGGGCCAGTTTGCCGCCTTCCGCGTAGCCCAGCGCGGCCAGCAGCACGGCCGCCAGCAGCGCCAGGTCGGCCGGGCGCAGCGTACCGCCGCCGTCACGCAGGGCGAAGCCGGCCACCAGCGCCGAGCCCAGCATCGCCATGCACCAGAAGCCGGCCGAGGGCCGCTCGCCACCGCGCAGCGCGGCCCATACGGCCGTGGCCAGCGGCAGCAGGCCGACCAGGACGGCGCCGTGGGTGGCCGGCACGCTGCGCATGGCGATCGAGGTCAGCCATGGGAAACCGACGATGCAGCCGCCGGCCACGCAGGCCAGGGGCAGGAGGGCCGAGCGTGGCGGCCATGGCGCGCGGTTCCAGCCCAGCCACAAGGCGGCGCAGCAAGCGGCGGCCACGGCCCGGCCCAGCGCCACGAAGGCGGGATTGAAGTCGGCCACGGCCATCCGGGTGAACGGCAAGGTGAGGCTGAACATGGCCACACCGATCAGGCCGAGCAGCATGCCGGCGGCATCGTCGCTCAGGCCGGTAGTGGTGGCCAGGGGGCGGCCAATGGCGGCGGGTGTTCGCATGGTGTCTTCCTTCCTGTTCCTGAATTGTGATGGTCTGTGCCGCTACAGTGGCCAGGTGTGGGTGCGCGCCGTTCAGGCACCGTGCAGCACGCCGGCCAGCATGGCGGCATCCACATTGCCGCCGGTCAGGGGCAGGCCGATGCTGCGGCCGCGCCAGGCCGGGTCCTGCTGCAAGGCCAGGGCGGCGGCCAGCGCCGCGGCGCCGGCCCCTTCGGCCGTGTTGTGGGTGGCGCGGTGGTACAGGCGCATGGCGGCGGCCACCTGCTCGTCGCTGACGGCCACCACATCGTCCACGTATTCAAGGATGATGGCGAGCGAGTGCGGGTCGGGCACGCGGCAGGCCAGGCCGTCGGCCAGTACGGTGGTGACGGGCGATTCGATGCTGCGCCGGGCCCGGAACGACAGCTGGTAGGCCAGCGCATGCTGCGACACGACGCCGATAATGGGCATCTTCAGCCCTAATGCGTTGCGGGCCGCGATGGCCGCGCAGATGCTGGAGCCCTGGCCAATCGGCGCCAGCAGCAGTTCCAGTCCAGGTTGGGCGCGCAACAGTTCCATCCAGGCCGTGGCCACGCCGGCCATCAAGTCCGGATGGTAGGACGGAACCATGTGCAGGCCGTCGCGTTCGGCCAGCATCAGCGCGTGCTCGCGGCTGGCCTGGAAGTCGTCCCCATGTTCAATCAGCTGTGCACCCAGGGCGCGCATGCCGGCATTCTTTTCCGTGCTGTTCCCGTGCGGGACCACGATGGTCGCTTGCAGGCCATGGCGGCGGGCCGCGTAGGCCAGCGACAGGCCATGGTTGCCGCGCGTGGCCAGCACGATGCCTTTGACGCCGGGCAAACGGCGTGCAAGTGCCTCCACATAGACCAGTCCGCCGCGTACCTTGAAGGCGCCGGTGGGGGTATGATTTTCGTGCTTGATCCACGCTTCCACGCCCAGCCCTTCGTTCAGCAGGGGCCAGCTGTATTGCGGCGTGGGCGCCATGGCGGCGTAGACGGTGGCGCTGGCGGCATCGAGGTCGGAACTGGTGGGCAGGTGCATGGCGGCTTTCCCCGGTCGGTGGATTTGTGTGGGTGATGGGTGTATCCTAAGCGACAACACCAGTACAGTCCCAATACACTTTTCCACATAATTTCAAATACTGTGACGGTAATATGACCAATACACTGTCCCCGCAAACGACCGCACAACCTGGCAAGGCGCGGCCGGTGGCGCTCGTGGCGCTGCTGTCGCGCGAATCAGGCGAATCGCTGATTGACCAGATCGTCCGTTCCGTGGCCGCGCGCATCGACGACCGGCTGCTGCGCGGCGGCGCGCGCATGCCGTCGATCCGCCAGTTCGCCGCCGCGCACGGGGTGTCGGCGTTCACGGTGGTGGCCAGCTACGACAAGCTGGTGGCGCGCGGCTACCTGGAATCGCGGCGTGGCGCCGGCTTCTATGTGCGCGAACGTCCCGCGCTTGGCCCCGGCGCCGCCGAGGCAGGGACGGCGCAAGTGGCGCGCCTGCCGCTGGAGCGCTTCGACAGCAAGCCTATCGACGTGGTCTGGCTGGTGCGTAACATGTTCCGCCAGGTGCCGCACCAGCAGATGCCCGGCACGGGCGTGCTGCCGTCGGAATGGCTCGACGGTCCGATGGTGGCCAATGCGCTGCGCGCTGTCAGCCGCCAGCATCCGGGCACGTTGCTCAATTACGGCGTGCCGCATGGTTCGCTGCTGTTGCGCCAGCAGTTGCAGCGCAAGCTGGCGGAACTGGAAATTGGCGCGGCGCCGGAGCAGATCGTCACCACGGCCGGCGTGACGCAGGCGCTGGACCTGGTGGCGCGCGAGTTCCTGCGGCCTGGCGACACCGTCTTTGTCGACGATCCGGCCTGGTTCCTGATGTTTGGCTCGTTCGCCGCGCTGGGCGCGAAGGTGGTGGGCGTGCCGCGCCTGGCCGATGGCCCGGACATCGCGCAGCTTACCCACTTGGCCGCCATCCACCGGCCCAAGCTGTACGTCATCAACTCGGTGCTGCACAACCCCAGCTCCACCTCGCTGTCGGCGGCCAAGGCGTTCCAGGTGCTGCGACTGGCCGAGGAATACGATTTCGTCATCGTCGAGGACGACATCTATTGCGACCTGCATCCGGGCAGCGCCGTGCAGCCGGCCACGCGCATGGCGGCGCTGGACCAGTTGCGGCGGGTGATTTACCTGGGCGGCTTTTCCAAGACCATGGCGGCCAACCTGCGGGTGGGTTACATCGTCACGTCGCCCGCATGGGCCGAGCGCCTGGCCGACCGCAAGATGCTGACCACCCTGACCACCAGCGATATCGGCGAACGGGTGGTGTACAAGGTGCTGTCCGAAGGCGCCTACCGCAAGCACGCCGACCGGGTGCGCGCGCGGCTCGACGGCGTGCGCGCCAAGACCATACGGCAGCTGGAGCGGCTGGGCATGACGATCGACGTGGCGCCGTCGGCCGGCATGTTCGTGTGGGCCGACGCCGGCTGCGACACCAACGCGCTGACGGAACGGGCCTCGGCGGAAGGATTGCTGCTGGCGCCGGGCAGCCTGTTCTCACCGCAGCAATTGCCTTCCACCCGCATGCGGCTCAACGTGGCGGCCATGCAGGACGCGGGCGTGTGGCGTTTTCTTGAACGGGAGCTGCCGCGCGGGCGCGCGGCACGCTAGAATAGACCAGCAGCCGTCGTTACGCATTACAGCTCACGTATTACCGCTTACTTTCACACTGCATTTCACACTGCATTTCACGCTGCACGTGTTGGCGTGCAGCCGTGCACCGCCGGAGCTTGCGTCTATGGATTCCATCTTCGATCTGCTCGAACACTGGACTGCCCTGCGGCCTGACAAGGTCCTGTTCGAATTCCGTGACCGGCTGGGGCAGACCAGCGCACGCCACACCTACCGCACTTTTCACGCCCACACGCTGGCCCTGGCCGCGCGGCTGATGGCCACGCCCGGACTCGAGCCGGGCGCGCGCGTGCTGCTGGCCCATCCGGCCGGACTGGAAGGAGTGGCTGCCTTGCTTGCCTGCGCGCGCGCCGGCATGATCGGCGTCCCGGTGGCCTTGCCGCGCACGGCCGGCGACACGGCCATGCGCCGCCTGCGCGCCATCGGCGAGAATTGCGGCGCGGCGGCCTTGTTGACGGACGATGTGCATGTGGCGCGCCTGGCGCAGTTGTTCGCGGCATCCGGCACGGCGCCGCCCTGGCCGCTGCTGGCGCTGGATGGCGACGCGGCCGGCCGGGATGGCCAGTACACCGAGGCCGGTCTGCCGCCGCGCCGCCATGAGCGGCTGCTGTTCCTGCAATATACGTCCGGTTCCACCGGCTTGCCGCGCGGGGTCATGGTCAGCCACGAGAATGTGATCGCCAATGCGCGCGCCACGCTCGATCATGTGCCCACCGGGGTGTCATGGCTGCCGCAGCACCACGACATGGGGCTGATCGGCTACTACCTGTTTCCCATCGTGTCCGGCGGCAGCAACTACGGCTTCGCGCCGGTTGACTTCCTGCGCCGTCCCGCGCTGTGGCTGCGCATGATCGCCGAAGTGGGCGCGACCTACAGTTCATCGCCCAACTTCGGCTTTGAATACTGCCTGCGCGAAGGCAAAGTGTCGGACGCCGAACTGGATGGCGTGGACCTGTCTTGCCTGCGGGTGCTGATGAACGCCGGCGAGCCGGCGCGGCCGGACACGATACGGCGCTTCCACCGCCGCTTCGCCCGCTTTGGCCTGGCGCGCGGCGCCTGCACGGTGGCCTACGGACTGGCGGAAAATACGCTCAACGTCACGCAGGGTGGCTGCGGCAGTGTCGCCGTGCGGCACGATGGGCACGCAGGCGCAACAATGACCACGGCCGCGTTGACGTTGGCCGAAGCCGCCGATGGCGGACACACCGTCGAATACGCGAGTTGCGGCACACCCGTGGCCGGCGTGGCGCTGCGGATCTGCGCGCCGGACAGCGGCCGCCCGCTGGCGGAGCTGGAAGTGGGCGAGATCCGCGTTGGCGGCCCGTGCGTTACCTCCGGCTACTGGAACAATGCGGCGGCTACCGTTGCGCTGCTGGGCGATCCGAACGGCGAGGGCGCCGACGACAGCTGGCTCCTGCGCACGGGCGACCTGGGTTTCCTGCACCAGGGCCAACTGTACGTGTGCGGCCGCAGCAAGGACATGCTGATCATCGGCGGCGCCAACTTCTTCCCGGACGACCTGGAGCAAGCGCTGGCGGCCAGCGGCGCCGCCGTGCGGCCACGGGGCATCTGTGCATTCCAGTGCGATGACGGCAGCGTAGCCGTGCTGGCCGAGCCCCGGCACACGGATGTCTTGCCCGATCCCGCCATGCTGGCGCTGGCCATCCGCGCCGTCTGCGGCCTGCTGCCCGACCAGCTGCACGTGGTGGCGCCCGGCACGGTCGCCATGACCACGTCGGGCAAGATCGCACGGGCCGAAACGCGCGCGCTGTTCGAGGCGGACAAGGTTGAATCGCTGGCGTGCTGGCGCAACGATGCGCCATGCCTGCCGCAGGAAGGCGATCCGGATGGCGAGCAGACGAACTGGCGCGACGCCGTGCAGCGCGCGTTCGCCCGCCAGGGCATCGCCAGCGACAGCGTCGCGCTGGCCGACCTGGGCATCGATTCGCTGGCGCTGACGGAAATCCAGCTGGAACTGGAGGACGTGCTGCGCGGCTTCGGTTCCGGCGCGCTGGCCGAGGCGCTTGATGCGCAGTTGCTGCAACGCCTGTCGCAGCGCAGCCTGTTGTCCGCGCTGGCGCCGCTCGACCATGGCCATGATGGCGGGGCCGATGCGGCCATGGCGGCCCTGGCGCAGCTGCGCGCGTCGCTGGACGACGCCATCGCCGCCCGTATGCTGGAGGACCGCGGCCGCCCGCTGCCCGCAACGGAAAGCCTTGCGCCGCCCACTGGCCGGCCCGGTCGCGCCATCCTGTTGACGGGGGTGACGGGGTTCTTCGGCCCGTTCCTGCTCGATGAACTGTTGCGCCAGGTCGATGATGAGGTGGTGGTCCTGGTGCGGGCATCCGACCCCGCCGCCGCCATGGCGCGGGTGGAAGCGGCCCTGCGCCATGCGCGCCTGTTCACGCCCGCGCTGCACGCACAGTTGCGCGCGCGGGTGCGCGCCGTGTGCGGCGACCTGGCGCTGCCTTCCTGGGGACTGAGCGCGGCGCAATGGCAGGCGCTGGCGCACAGCGTGGGCGAGGTGTTCCACAACGGCGCCTGCGTGAATTACGTGATGACGTATGAAGCCATGCGCGCCACCAATGTGGAAGGCGCACGAACGGCCTTGCGCCTGGCCCGCGACAGTGGCGCACGTTGCCTGCACCTGGTGTCGAGCACGTTCATTTTCGGCTGGAGCGCCAAGGGCGTGCTGCTGGAATCGGACTGCAACGGGGCCATGGAAGCGCTGGATTTCGGCTACGCGCAAAGCAAATGGGTGGCCGAACAGCAGGCGCTGGCCGCGCGCGCCGCCGGCATGGACGTGCGCATCTACCGGCCCTCGCTGATTTCCGTCTCGACCCAGGGCGCGGGCGACGACAACGACGTGGCGCTGCGCATGCTGGCCTTCATGATCCGGCACGGAATCGCCGTGGACACGCCCAATCAGCTCAGCATCGTGGCGGCGGACGTTATCGCCCACAATATCGTGGCCATCGCGCGCCAGCCGCACGCGCCGGCCACGCCGCTGCACGTGACGGCCGATCACTACTACAGCATGACGGCGCTCACGCGCGTGATCGAGCGCGATTTCGGCTACCGCTTCCGTTACTACGACATTCCCCATTTCATCGACCAGCTCAACTTGCGTTGTTCGGCCAGCGATCCCGTCTATCCGCTGCTGGATTTCTTCAACCGTTCGGCCGACAAGATCGCCGCCATGCAGCTCAAGCGCTACAGCAGCAACGCCTATCGCCAGGCCCGCGACAGCCTGGCCGATGGCCGCGCCGACCCTTCGCTGGAGCAGACGGCCAGCTACCTGGTGCGCTACCTGCTGGAGCAGGGCATGATCGCGCCGCTCACGGCGCCAGCGGCCGCGGCCGGGAACTGAGGCGGCGCGCGAGGTGATCGCACCACCAGGCCGCCAGCAGGCCAGCCGCCGCATCGGCCACCGTATGTTGTTTGGACAGGCAAACGGATGCCACGATGGTGGCCAGTACCAGGGTGGCCGGCACGCGCCAGCGGGCGTCGTCGCGTACCAGCGCGCCGCTGGCCAGCGCGGCCAGCGATACATGCAGCGAGGGCAGCAGGTTGCGCGGCGGGTCGATCGCGTGCAGATGGCGCAAGGCCAAGGCCGTGAGCGGGTCCAGTCCGGCGCCGCCGGCTTGCACGCGCAGTTGCGGCGCCTCTGCCGGCACCAGTACAAAACACAGGATGGAAAAGGCGATCAGCAGCGCATAGCTGTAAGCGGTGTGCCGGAACAGGGCGGGCGACTGTAGCAGTACAGCGGGCATGCCCATCCAGACTATGCCGAACAGATAGGGCCACAGTGCCAGTCCGGCGAATGGGATGGCCGCGTCCAGTGCGGACGATGGATTAAAAATGGGCGCTGGATGCAGCCAAACGCCGGCCGCGAAATAGCCCAGCGCCCAAAACCCGGCCAAGCCCACACTCCAGGCCAGCCGGGTGCCCAAGACGATTTGGGCCTCAGGGGAGTGCATCGATCATGCCAGCCCGTGCCAGCGCGCCCTCGGTGCCCGGCCAGGCCGTTTGCAGCCTTGCTCCGATCTGGCTGCGCGCGCGCGGGGCGAACCGCACCAGCGATGCTACTGACGCCAGCTCGTCCTCAAGCTGCTGCGGCGTGGGCGACATCACGCAGTCCAGCGGCGCCGCGCCCAGCCAGGCTGCCACCTGGTCCCGCATGTCCAGCCGTTCGGCCGCGCCGTGCCAGGTGCGTTGCAGCGGTTCGAAGATCGCCCACTGCACCAGCGGCAGCGCCAGCGCCGCGCGCAATTGGGGCTCCAGTTGCGCCACCAGGCCGGGCGCGCCGGCCGGCAATGGCTCGCCGCGCAGCAGCAGCGCCAGGTAGGACGCCACCTTGGCCGGGCTCAGGTAGCGCGGACAGGCAGAGCGCAATTCCTTCTCGGCCTGGCGCACGGCCGCCGCGTCATCCGGCGCCAGCGCCAGTTGGCCGGCCAGTTGGAACCACGCGAACAACGGCCGCACCACCAGTGCCATCACGCCCATGCGCGCCGCCTCGCTTTCCGCGATCTGGTCTGCCAGTGCAGGGCTGAAGCGCCAGTACTGGTCGTAGATGGCGTCGATCAGGCGTCCGGCCAGCGGCGCGCGGGCCGCCACCTGGTCGCGCAGCGCGCGCATGCCCGTCACTTCCTTCGACTGGGCCGAACCGCTGGCGGCCGTCACGATGAAGCAGCTGACGCCTCCTCCGCCCGAACTTGGCGGCGGTGGCACGTACACGCTCAAACAGGTCGATTGCGGCGTGCCTATCTGTGACCGGTCGAAGGTGAAGTTGCGCGACGAGTAGCCGGCCTTGGAAATCTGCACGATGTAGCCGCTGTAGTAGTCGTCGATCAGCGCGATGAACTGGCCATAGCTGTCGGTGTAGCCGCCGCCGCCGTAGCCGTCGCTGATCAGCGCGCCCTGTATGCCTGCGTTGGTGGCGCAGTCGTGCACCACGAGTGTCACTGCCCAGACCATGGCTATTCTCCTTTGGCGACGGTGTAGCCGAACAGCGATGGTCCGGCGAAATGGACGGCGGGGATGGAGGCGCCGCGGCTGCCGGGCAGGGCGCCGGCCAGCAGCGACGATGGCCCGCCCTGGCCCTGTTGCGCGGCGATGCGCAGCATGCCGGCGATCTTGGCGACCAGGTCGGCGCTGTCGCGGATCGGCAGCAGCGACTTGAAGCCGAAGCGTTCCACCATGGCGGGACTCAGATACATGCCGTCCACGTGCACGTACTGCACGGCGCGTTCAATTTCCTCGATGCTGGAAATGGGCAGGTGCTTCTGCATGGCGCGCGCGATCTCCAGCGCCAGGCGGGCCTGGGGAAATTGCGCGATCACCAGGGCCTGCAGGGCTGCGTCTTGCGGATCTTGGCTGGGAATTTTCATGGACTCATCCTCCATAGTGTGATGCGGGGTGGCGCGGAACCAGGCCGGGTGGGCCAGGACCAGCAGGTAGCCGCCGGTGACCGCTTGGGCGGTGGTGTGGCAGATATTGAGCACGACGAAGGTGTTGAGCGGCAGCGTCTGGGCCTGCAGTTGCAGTTCAATCTGCTGGGCCACGCCGGCCTGGCCATCCACCTTGAACAGGTGTTCTCCCAGCGGCGCGCGGCCGTCCAGCGGCATCGGGCGCAGCTTGTCGTCGGGCCGTGCCAGCGCGCGGGTGGCGCCCGTCTGGCGCACGGCGGCGATCACGGTCTTGGCCGGAATCTGTTCTCCCGCCACGGGTGGCTGGCGCGGCCCGCCCGGCGCGCGGCGCGCCGTCATGGCTTGCGGCCGCAGCCCGGCCAGCAGGTGGGCGGCCGCTTCGCCCAGCAGGCGCACGGCGTTGGTGGGCTCCTTGGGCAGCTCGCGCAGCACGCCGCGCAGAGCCGTCACGTGCAGCTCGGCGCGATTGCCGCCGGGCGCCCAGAACTGGAACGGCTGCGCCACGGCCGGCAGCACGGCCAGGTTGCGCTGGCCCACGTGGCGGTCGGCCCAGGGCTGGAATGGCAGCAGCAGCGGGTCGAGCACGTGATTGTCGCAGTTGACGAAGGCGCATTCGTGGCCATTATTGAGGTAACTCGGTATCCACGGCGTGGCGCAGCGCACCACGCGCGACGTCATGGGCCCGATCTCGGCCCATTCCGTGCCGATGAAATGGGCGTCGGCCGCGCCCAGGCCCACGGAAGGATCGGCCCAGTAAAAATCGATCTTGGCCGGTGCCGCCGTGCCCGCGCCAAGGTTGAACACGCGCGCCACCAGGTGGTTTTCCGCGCCGGCCTGGGGCCGGCCGGACGGGTCTGGACTCTCGACCCAGATGAACGGCGAGGCCCAGTACGGCGTGCCGGAGGCCAGCGGCCGCAGGCCGTAGTCGCCCAGGTTGCAGGGCAGGACCATCCACGCCGTGTACTGGGCGCGCCCGCCCTGTTCCTTGAGCCAGGCCAGCCACGCGCGCCGGCGCGCCTGTTCCTGCTTGTCGAGCGCATCCTGGGTGCGCCGCCATTCATCGAGCCACTGCTGTTCATCGCGCTGCTCGCGCCGTGGCTGGCCGTCGCGGGTGGCCGGTTTCAATTCGGGCATGATGGGCCTCACGTGCTAGGTTCGATGTTGACCGGGTTGGTCCAGTCATCCGTCACGAAATGCCAGTTCTGGAAGCCCAGGCCACGGTCGCCGTCCAGGTCGTGGTCGGGCAAGTCGGACGTGGGCGCGCCCAGCCAGGCCAGCATGGCGTCCACCGTGTTGATGAAGCCGGCCGGGTCGTTCCCCATGCCGGGCGCGAACGGCCACGGGCTGGCGTCGAATGGCGAGCGGCTGCCCAGCGGATTGGCCGGATCGTCGAGGAAGCCGGATGGGTAGGCCGCCGCCAGCGCCGGCTGCGTGCCCGGTTGTTCCATGGCGCCGCTGGCGTCGTCGAACCAGGAAAAGCCCATGCCGTTCCATGGCAGCACGGGATAGCCTTCGCGCGAGGGGCGGGTCAGCACGGTGTTGTCGCCGGTGCGGATGTGGGTGGGGATGGCCGACAACAGCTGCACCACCGTGTCGTCCGTGCTCAGTTCGGGCGTGTACGGGTGCACCAGGCCGCCCAGGCTCATCACGTCATGCAGCGCGCGCAGGCCGTTGTACATGTAGAGCCGGTACCACACCAGGCTGCAGCGGAACTTGTCCCAGTCGATGGTGCCGGCGCTGGCGGCCAGCGCGATGGCGCCGGCGATGGCCGCGCCGCCGGCCACCCAGCCGCCAAAGCACAGCGCCACGATGCCCAGGATGGCCAGCAGCACGGCGCACACCACGTTGGCCGGCTTGACCTTCTTGTCGATCTCCGGCGGCGGCGGGCCGCCCGTGCTGCCGCCCGCATCGCCCGGCACGGCGGGATTGGTCCACGGTGGCGCACCGCCGCAGTCGGTGGGCGCCACCGGGGCCACGGCGTTGCAGCCCAGCGTTTGTGGGCTGGTCTGGAACCACAGCACCAGCCACGCCATCGCATAGGCATCTTGCAGGCGGTCGGCGTCCATTTGCGGGCGGTCCATGCCCAGGTCGCCGTACACGTGTTCGTAGGCGTCCAGCCAGTAGCTGACGAAATCGGCCGGCAGGCCCGTGCCGAGCGCGTTCCCGAGCCGCAGGTCCTGCATCATGTGGTCGGGGTCGAACGTGGCGCCGGGCACGGCGACCTGCTCGTGCAGCTTCTGCGCGCACAGGTTGGGCCAGTCCGTGTAGGGCTTGGGCCGCGGCCCCACCTTGGCGTAGCCATAGGACCACAGGTCGATGTAATTGCCGACGAAGCGCGAGCGCCACCACTGGTTGCGGTACGGTGCGCCGACGATGCTGGCCACGGCGCTGGCGCCGCCGGCGCTGAGCGACCAGCTCGACAACCAGCCCAGCGCATAGGCTTTGAACTCGTCGCGCCCGCTGGCGTGGGCCGATTCCCACAGCCGCTGGGCGAAGCGGCCCGTCCGGCGCTGCGACAGGAATTCGCGCAGCGTCCAGAAGCGCGGCGGGAAGCCGGCGCCACCGCCGACGCGCGGCCGCACGGCGGCGGGCATCATGCGCGTGCCGATCAGGTCCGCCACCTGCGGCACGATGCCCAGGTTGGACGGCGTGCCGTCGCCCTTGATGGCGACCAGGATGGCACTGAGGTCGGTGGCGATCTGGTTCAGCGTGTCCACTTCGCCGCTCATCGCTTGCAGCGCGTCCAGGTCTTCGGCGGCGGCCACCGTGTCGAGCCGGTCGAGCAGGTCGCGGATGCGGTCGAGCACCGGCTTGAGGCCGGGGTTGGTGGCCGTGCCGTCGCCGCCGAACACGTTGAACACCAGCTTCCACAAGGCGATATAGGGATTGGCGCCGGCCGTGCCCAGCGTGCCGCTGGCGGGCAGGCGCACGGGCGCGAAGTCGCCGATGGCGGTGCCCAGCGCGCCAAAGTTGGCGTAGCGCGCGTGGGTGGTGATCAGGTTGCCCAGCGCCGCCAGTTGCGGGTCGGCCGCGGCGAGCAGACGTTCTCTTAGCAGCTGCAGCGCCGCCAGTTTGGTGGCCATGCCGATCATGACGTCCCCCCGTTTTTTGACGCACCCAGGGTGCATCTTGCATGTATCGTGGCTCAGGACTGCTGGCCTTGCACCGCGCGCCACAGGGGCGGGAGCGAGCCCGGCTGTGTTCAATATAGGCAGTAAAACAACGGGGATATACGCCAATTGTCACACGCTAAGATGCAAGTTTTACGTTTTGGCAGGCAATTTTTCCTATGGGCTTGAATTCGCTCCTATAATCCCCACCTTCGCCAAATCCGTGCAACACAACCTGTATCAACCGAGACTAACTAGAGGTAAAAATGGCTGACAACGAAAAGCAAACCCTGGGCTTTCAAGCTGAAGTGAAGCAGCTGCTGCAACTGATGATCCACTCGCTGTACTCGAACAAGGAAATCTTCCTGCGCGAGCTGGTGTCGAACGCGTCGGACGCGGCCGACAAGCTGCGTTTCGAGGCGATCAACAACGACGCGTTGTACGGCAACGATCACGAACTGAAAATCAAGGTTAGCTTCGACAAGCAAGCGCGCACCATCACCATTTCCGACAACGGCATCGGCATGAACCGCGAGGAAGCCGTCTCGCACCTGGGCACCATCGCCAAGTCGGGCACCAAGGAATTCTTCGGCAAGCTGTCGGGCGACCAGCAGCAGGACGCGGCCCTGATCGGCCAGTTCGGCGTGGGCTTCTATTCCGGCTTCATCGTGGCCGACAAGATCACGGTCGAAACCCGCCGCGCCGGCGCGGCCGCCAACGAGGCCGTGCGCTGGGAATCCGGCGGCGAGGGCGACTACAGCGTGGAGACTATCGAGAAGGCGTCGCGCGGCACCGACATCATCCTGCACCTGCGCGAAGGCGAGGATGAGTTGCTGTCGAGCTGGAAGCTCAAGTCCATCATCCGCAAATACTCGGACCACATCTCGCTGCCCATCATGATGCGCAAGGAAGAGTGGGACGAGGAGAAGAAGGAAACCGTGCTCAAGGACGAGCTGGAAACCATCAACCAGGCCAGCGCGCTGTGGGCCCGCAACAAGTCCGACATCACCGACGAGCAGTACGCGGAATTCTACAAGCACGTCTCGCACGACTTCCAGGCGCCGCTGACCCACACCCACAACCGGGTGGAAGGCCGCAGCGAATACACCCAGCTGCTGTACATCCCGGCCAAGGCCCCGTTTGACCTGTGGGACCGCAACAAGCGCAGCGGCATCAAGCTGTACGTCAAGCGCGTGTTCATCATGGACGACGCCGAGCAGCTGATGCCGACCTATTTGCGCTTCGTGAAAGGCGTGATCGATTCGGCCGACCTGCCGCTGAACGTGTCGCGCGAGATCCTGCAAGAGTCGCGCGACGTGAAGGTGATCCGCGACGGCTCGACCAAGCGCGTGATCGGCATGCTGGAAGAACTGGCCAACGCCGAGGAGCAGGACAAGAAGGACAAGTACGCCACCTTCTGGAAGGAGTTCGGCCAGGTGCTGAAAGAGGGCATCGGCGAGGACGCCACCAACAAGGAGCGCCTGTCCAAGCTGCTGCGCTTTGCCTCCACCCACAACGACAGCGACGAGCAGAACGTCTCGTTCGAGCAGTACGTGGCGCGCATGAAGGAAGGCCAGGACAAGATCTACTACGTCACAGCCGATAACTACACGGCGGCCAAGAACAGCCCGCACCTGGAAATCTTCCGCAAGAAGGGCGTGGAAGTGCTGCTGCTGACGGACCGCGTGGACGAATGGATGCTGTCGTTCCTGCAGGACTTCGACGGCAAGGAACTGGTGTCGGTGGCCAAGGGTGGCCTGGACCTGGGCAAGCTCGAGGACGAGGCCGAGAAGAAGGAACACGAGGAAACCGAGTCGTCCTACAAGGACCTGGTGGCCAAGATGAAGGAAGCGCTGGGCGACAAGGCCAAGGACGTGCGCGTGACGTTCCGCCTGACCGATTCGCCTGCCTGCCTGGTGGCCGACGAGCACGAACTGTCCGGCAACCTGCTGCGCATGCTGAAGGCGGCCGGCCAGAACGCGCCTGATTCCAAGCCCATCCTGGAAATCAATCCCAACCACCCGCTGGTGACGCGCCTGAAATACCAGGATGCGGGCAGCCAGTTCAACGACTGGGCCCACATCCTGTTCGATCAGGCCTTGCTGGCCGAAGGCGGTTCGCTCAGCGATCCGGCCACCTTCGTCAAGCGGTTGAATGAAATGCTGCTCAACGGCGCAGCCAAGTAAGCACACATTATCGTACCTGGCCGCAAGGCCAGGAACCGTACCGGCGTCATGTTCACGGGAGTGGGCATGACGCTTTTTTCATGGGCATGCCGTGGAGCTTAGCTGCCACGGTTGCCGTTCTTGCGCCGCCTTCCCAGCAGCAGAACGGGCAAACCCAGTGCCAGCATGGCGAATCCGCTTGGTTCCGGTACGGGCGCGGCTGGGGTGTAACCACGGATCTCACCGTTGGGATATTGGTCCGAATGGATGTTGAGGTAGGCTTCGCCGCCTGCCAGTCCGGCCATCAGCGCTTGTTCCGCGCCCGACGTGGTGCCGCCGTGGGCGGAAATGAAGGCCGGGTTCCAGCTGCTCGCTTGCGAAGTGTCGAACAGATGGCTGTAGGCGCCGCTGTGGCCGCCCAGCGGGAAGCCCGGGAGGGTGGGCAGTTCCGTGGCCACGATCGCGCTGCCGGCGCCCGGCGCGGCCGTGCAGCAGTGGATATGGGCGGCCGTGGTCACGCCATCGAGCCCGCCATACGCCACCGTCACCTGCAACTGGTGCATCAGGTCGTTGAAATCGATCACCGCCGCGCCCACGCCCTTGGAGGCGTTGGCCGGGTCCTCGTGGGTGCCGTCGAGCAGGAAGGCATAGCTGGCCGCGTGGGCCGCTGTCATGGTTGAGAGCAGCAGCGCGAGCGCTGCCGCGCCATGTCGGATTTGCTTGTTCATCTTATCTCCTTTGCTGGTTCTGAAACGGCGGGCGGACTGTCGCCCGCCACCGTTAGACCGGACCTCAAAAGGAGGAGTTCCTGCTGCTGGGATAAGGTTTTTATCGGGAGCGGCTTGCGCTTACCGCTGCAGCTGGGCGCAAAAGTCCAGCAGCAGTTGTTCGCCTTCGGGCCACGGACCATAGCCGGCGTCGCCGTTGATGTGGCCAGCGTCGCCGATGGTGACCAGGCGACTGCCCCATGCGGCCGCGAACTGCCGCGCGCGTTCGATGGTCACATAGGGATCGTTGGTGCTGGCCACCACGATGCTGGGGAAGGGCAGCGGGGCCAGCTGCATGGGCTGGAAGCCCGTGGTGCAGTCGGGGTAGCTGGGCGCATCGACGTCGCTGGGACCGACGAGGAAGGCGCCGGCCACGCGCGCGCGCGAACCGGAGGCGGCCCAGCGCGTCACCAGGCTGCAGCTCAGGCTGTGCGCGGCCAGCACGGGCGGCTGGCCGCAGGCGGCGATGGCCTTGTCCAGTTCCGCCACCCATTCGGCGCAGTCGGGCGTGTCCCAATCGCGGTGCGGCACGCGCAGCCAGCCGGGATGTCTGGCTTCCCATTGGGTTTGCCAGTGCAGCGGTCCCGAATTCCACAATCCGGCCAGCGTCAGTACCTGCGGCTCCATGGGGCGTCCTTTCAATCTTGAATGAAAGGCAATGATAGCCGAAGTTGGCCGCGACTGTGCGCAACCATACCGGGACAGTGCGCGTTACAGTTCCGTACGGAGTGCAAACAGTTCGGGGAACAGCACCACGTCCAGCATCTTGCGCAGGTAGCTCACCCCGGCCGTGCCGCCGGTGCCGGTCTTGAAGCCGATGATGCGCTCGACCGTCGTCACATGGCGGAAGCGCCAGAAGCGGAACGCTGTCTCCAGGTCGACCAGCTTTTCAGCCAGCTCGTACAAGGCCCAGTGGCGCTCGGGGTCGCGGTACACCTCCAGCCAGGCCGCCTTGACGGAGGCGTCGGCCACGGTGGGCTGGGTGCAGTCCGCGTGCAGGCGTTCGGGGGAGATGGCCAGCCCATTGCGGGCCAGCAGCTGGATGGATTCGTCATACACGGATGGCGTGCGCAGCGCCGTGTCGAGCAGCGCGAACACTTCCGGCGTGGTGCTGTGCACGTTGAGCAGGGCGGCGTTCTTGTTCCCCAGGATGAACTCGATCTCGCGGTACTGGTAGGACTGGAAGCCCGACGAGGCGCCCAGGTAGGGGCGGATGGCCGTGTATTCGGGCGGCGTCATGGTGGCCAGCACGTCCCAGGCGTGCACCAGCTGGTCCATGATGCGGGCCACGCGGGCCAGCATCTTGAACGCGGGCGCCAGGTCGTCGGCGCGCAGGTGGGCGCGCACGGCGTGCATCTCGTGCAGCATCAGCTTCATCCACAGTTCGCTGGTCTGGTGCTGGACGATGAACAGCATCTCGTTATGGTTGGGCGAGAGCGGGTGCTGGGCGTTGAGGATCTGGTTCAGGCCCAGGTAGTCGCCGTAGCTCATCGATTTACTGAAGTCCATCTGGGCGCCATGCCACTGGGCGTCCGATGGGTTGTGGGCGGCGCCGGCCGCGTGCGGGCAGCCGCCGGCCGCGCCTTGCTTGTTCTGCTCAGTCATGGTGTTCTTTCGTAGGCGTTGTCAGGTCACGGCGTCGCGCTTGGCGTGCACGTCGTACGCTTGCCGGTCCAGGATGTCGCGCAGGATCTCGACCGCATCCCACACGTCGGCATAGCTGGTGTACAGCGGCGTGAAGCCGAAGCGCATGATGGCCGGTTCGCGATAATCGCCGATCACGCCGCGCGCGATCAGGGCCGCCATCACGGCGTAGCCATGCGGGTGGCTGAAGCTGACCTGGCTGCCGCGCAGCGCATGGGCGCGCGGCGTGACCAGGGCCAGCGGATGGGCGGCGCAGCGCTGTTCCACCAGCGCGATGAACAGGTCGGTCAGTGCCAGCGACTTGGCGCGGATGGCGTCCATGGTGGTTTGCGCGAACACGTCCAGGCCGCATTCGACCATGGCCAGCGATACCACGGGCTGGGTGCCGCACAGCGCGCGGCCGATGCCGTCCGTGGCCGTGAAGTGGGGCGTCATCGCGAACGGCGCCGCGTGGCCCCACCAGCCCGACAGCGGCTGCTGGAAGCGGGCCTGGTGCCGCGTGGGCACCCAGATGAAGGCGGGCGCGCCGGGGCCGCCGTTCAGGTATTTATAAGTGCAGCCAACGGCCAGGTCGGCGCCGCCCGCGTGCAGGTCGACGGGCACGGCGCCGGCCGAGTGGGCCAGGTCCCACACGATCAGGGCGCCGCGCGCATGGGCCAGCGCGCTGGTGGCGGCCATGTCGTGCTGGTAGCCGGTACGGTAGTTCACGTGGGTGAGCATGACGACGGCCGTGTCGTCGCTGATGGCCTGGGGCAGTTCCTCCACCGAGTCGACCAGGCGCACCGTGTAGCCGCGCTCCAGCCACGATGACAGGCCCTGTGCCATATAGATATCGGTGGGGAAGTTGCTGCGCTCGGTGACGAGCACCCGGCGCGCGGCCCGTTGCGGATCGCCGGCCTGCATGCGCAGGGCGGCGGCCAGCGCCTTGAACAGGTTGACTGAGGTGGTGTCGGTGATGACGACTTCGCCGGCGGCGGCGCCGATCAGCGGCGCCAGCCGGTCGCCCAGGCGGCGCGGCAGGTCGAACCAGCCGGCCGTGTTCCAGCTGCGGATCAGGTCGTGCCCCCATTCCTGGGCGATCACGTGCTGGGCGCGGGCCAGGGCCGCCCTGGGGCGCGCGCCTAAAGAATTGCCATCCAGATAAATTACGCCTTGCGGCAAGTCGAACTGGTCGCGCAGGGCGGCGAGCGGATCACGCGCGTCGCGTTCCTGACAGTCTATGCGAGTTGTCATTAAGTAGCTTTCTTCGGGTAGAGGAAATACTTGAGGCCTCAACATTTGAGGCCTGAGCCGCGAGTGTAGCAATTATTTACGCGTTTTAGCCAAAAACAGGCCGTCGCGGGCGCTATCTGCCACCACCTCATCGGCCGCAAACCCGCATGGATACTGGCTTTACGGGCGCCCGCCCAACTTTTTTCAACAATTTTCAAAAAAATTCAAAAAAACCCTAAAGTTCCCGAAAACGCTGCCGTTACCAGTTTCAAGATGCGCCTGAAAAGGTGTGGCGAACGGCCCCGGCGGGGTGGATGTAAAAAATCGAAAAAATTTTCATTTTTTTTCGTCCAGACCCTAAAGTTCCTGAAAAGGCTGCCGTAACCGGGTTAGATGTGGCAAAAAAGAGTCGCGCTAACGCACTATTTTGATGCTTAGGACAGGATGTTGTTGAAGCTTCCCGACCGCTTGAAACCCGCGCCGCAAGGGCGTAGGAGACCGATCTGCGAGTGTTTGTAAGACAAACACCGACAGGTCGCACCCGCTATTTCCCGACGAAAAATACAGAGGGTTACCTCTACAGGTATTTTTGTTGCTCCCGCAGAATGTATCTCACTGGAAACGCAATTGTGTTCCGCGCTGAAGATAACGGATCGAGGAGAAGGAAATGACTGCTAACGATATGATGGCCGAAATTCGCGACGCTAACCTGAGCTACCTGATGCTGGCCCAGCAGATGATTCGTGCGGACAAGGTGACGGCAATCTTCCGCCTGGGTATCGCCGCTGAAATCGCCGACCTGATCGAGGGCATGAGCAACGCCCAGATCTTGAAACTCGCTGGCGGCAACATGATGCTGGCCCGCTTCCGCTTCGACGACAGCGCCATCCTGTCCATGCTCACCAGCCATAACAAGGACCGCGCCCTGGCCCAGTCGCACGCCGCCATCCTGATGGCCGGCCAACCGGTGGAAGAAATCGTTTAAGATTCTATCTTTCATACCGGCAATAACCGGCAACAGCGAGGAGAGCACATCATGGCCACCAAAAGTGTCGTATCGGAAGCCCAGGAGATTCAGCTTGCGATCGAACTGATCCAGCTGGGCGCCCGCCTGCAGTTGCTTGAATCGGAAGTGTCGCTGTCGCGCGAGCGCCTGCTCAAGCTGTACAAGGAATTGAAAGGGGTGTCGCCACCCAAGGGTATGCTGCCGTTTTCGACGGACTGGTTCCTCACCTGGCAGCCGAACATCCACTCCTCGCTGTTTATCAATATCTACAAGTTTCTGGTCGATCACGCGGGCGCCACCGGCATCGAAGCCATCATGAAGGCCTACAAGCTGTATCTGGAACAGATGCCGCCGGAGCCGGGCCAGGAGCCGCAACTGTCGTTGACCCGTGCCTGGACCCTGGTGCGCTTCTTCGGCAGCAAGATGCTGGAACTGGCCCCGTGCGGCAAATGCCAGGGCAAGTTCATCGTTGACAGCATGGACTTGAACGGCAGCTATGTCTGCGGCCTGTGCCACATGCCTTCGCGCGCCGGCAAGACCAAGAAAGCCCGCGATTCCGACACCCTGGCCGCGTGACACCGCGCGCGCCAACTCCTGAGCCGGGGCGGGGCAGGGCGTGAGCCGTTCCGCTCGTCCCACCCGTCCCCGTCCTGGCCGCGCCGGCGCCGCGCCGCGCCGCCGTCTGCTGCGTGCGCCCGCCGTGCAAGCCTTGCTGATCCAGTGCGGTGCCGTGCTGCCCACGCTGTTCCTCGTTTACCTGCTCGACACCGTGCGCCTGCCCGTCACGCTGCTGGCGGCCGCTTTGCTGCAAGGCGCGCTGGCGGCCCTGCTGACCTACAAGCTGGGCCTGGCGCCGTGGTGGCGGCCGATTCAGTTATTGTTTCCCGTTGCCTTGCTGGCCGCGAGCGCGCTGCACCTGCCGCCGTCGCTGTTCCTGGGCGCCTTCCTGTTTCTGCTGGTGCTGTACTGGTCCACCTTCCGCACCCAGGTGCCGTACTACCCGTCGCGGCTGGCCGTGTGGCAGGCTGTCGAGCAATTGCTGCCGGCCGGGCCGGTGCGCATGATCGACATCGGCAGCGGGCTCGGTGGCCTGGTGCTGTATCTGGCGCGCCGCCGTCCCGATGCCGATTGCGTGGGCATCGAACTGGCGCCGCTGCCGTGGGCCGTGAGCGCCTTGCGGGCCAGGCTGGCGGGCAGCGCCGCCCGCTTCCTGCGCGGCGATTACGAATTACTTGATTTCGCTCAATTTGATCTCGTATTCGCCTACCTGTCGCCGGCCGCCATGGATGGCTTGTGGCGCAAGGCGTCAGCGGAAATGCGGCCCGGCGCCATGTTGCTCAGTTATGAGTTCGCCATCGCCGCCCGCGCGCCCGACCGTACCGTCGTCCCCGTCGAGGGCGGCCCCGCTCTGTACGCATGGTACTTTTAAGCATCATTTGGCGTTATTTACTTGCCGGGTCGCCATTCTCACGTTATTGTAGTTCCACGCATAAATTTATTGAATTCAGAGGGCGGATGAGCTTACATTCTGTCCCTGTTCGCGCATCCGGCGTCTGCGTTCACTGCAGTGACGGAGCCGGCCGGCGCGGCGCAGCATAAAGAGGGGAGTCAGCGCACTTGTTAGTCATAATTGGATATATCGTAGTCTGCGCTGGCGTGTTCGGCGGTTTTGCGCTCAATGGCGGCCACCTGGCCGCGCTGCTGCAGCCGCTGGAACTGGTGATGATTGGTGGCGGGGCGCTGGGCGCCTTCCTGGTTGGTAATAACGGCAAGGCCATCAAGGCCACGCTGGCCGCACTGCCGACCCTGTTCCAGGGCTCGCGCTACACCAAGGACCTGTACATGGAACTGATGTCGCTGCTGTTCGACATCCTGTCCAAGGTCCGCAAGGAAGGCTTGATGTCGATCGAAGGCGATATTGATTCGCCGCATGAGAGCCCTCTGTTCAGCAAGTATCCTGGCGTGCTGCACGACCACCATATCATCGAGTTCATGGCCGATTACCTGCGCCTGATGGTGTCGGGCAATATGGACGCGTTCCAGATCGAGAACCTGATGGACAACGAGATCGAGACCCACCACCACGAAGGCATGGTGCCGTCGCACGCGCTGGCCAAGCTGGGCGATGGCATGCCGGCGTTCGGTATCGTGGCGGCCGTGATGGGCGTGGTGCACACGATGGAATCGGTGGGCATCCCGCCGGCCGAGCTGGGTATCCTGATCGCGCACGCGCTGGTCGGCACCTTCCTCGGTATTTTGCTGGCCTACGGTTTCGTCGGCCCGCTGGCCAGCCTGCTGGAGCAGAAGCTGGAGGAATCGACCAAGATGTTCCAGTGCGTGAAGGTCACGCTGCTGGCCAGCCTGAATGGCTACGCGCCCGCGCTGGCCGTGGAATTCGGCCGCAAGGTGCTGTACTCGACGGAACGTCCGACCTTCGCCGAGTTAGAGGACCATATCAAGAAATCGAAGTCGAAGTAAGTCCGGCCGCACGGTATGATCTCGGGTATGACGCACATCACAAGGACTGGACATGGCTGAAGAGGGCTTGCGGCCAATTATCGTCAAGCGCATCAAGAAAAGCGGCGGTGGTCACCACGGCGGCGCGTGGAAGATCGCGTACGCCGATTTCGTGACGGCGATGATGGCCTTCTTCCTGCTGATGTGGCTGCTCGGCTCGACCACCAAGGGCGACCTGAACGGCATCTCCGAATACTTCAAGACCCCGCTCAAGGTGGCCATGCAGGGCGGTGCCGGCAGCGGCGACAGCTCGTCCGTCATCCCCGGCGGCGGCAAGGATTTGACGCGCAAGGAAGGCCAGGTCAAGGCCGCCGACGACCCCTCCATCAAGAAGACCTATAACCTGTCGGCCGCCAAGCAGGCGCTCGAGCACGAAGAAACCGTGCGCTTGCAGGCGCTCAAGGAGAAGATCGAAGCCAAGATCTCCTCCGATCCGCTGCTCAACAAGTACAAGAACCAGCTGCTGCTGGACCTGACCAGCGAAGGCTTGCGGATCCAGATCGTCGATGAGAAGAACCGGCCCATGTTCGCGCTGGCCAAGGCCGAACTGGAGCCGTACGCGCGCGACATCCTGTACGAGATCGGCTTCGTGCTCAACGACGTGCCCAACAAGATCGGCCTGTCCGGCCACACGGACGCCACCCCCTACATGAACGACGCCGGCTACAGCAACTGGGAATTGTCGGCCGACCGCGCCAACGCCTCGCGCCGGGCGCTGGTCGCCGGCGGCATGAACGAGAACAAGATCCTGCGCGTGGTGGGCCTGGCCTCGGCCGCCTACCTGGACAAGCAGGATCCGTTCAACCCCATCAACCGCCGGATCAGCATCATCGTGATGAACAAGAAGACGGAAGAGAATGTGATGCGCGACAGCGCCAAAATCGATGTCGGACCCGCCGAACCCGCAACCAGGGCGGCGGCCGCCGCAGCCGGCAAATGAGGCCGGCGCGGCGCGCGGAAGGATGAGCAGGAGAATGAGACTGTTATGACGAGAAAAAAAATACTAGGCTCCCATGTGAAGCGCCTGCTGTCGGGTGTGTCCGACCACGGCCGGCGCCACCTGACGGAGGTGGAGACGGACCTGATCCAGACCGGCCTGCTGCTGGAGGAGGCGATCGAGAAGCTGACCTTCAATTTCATGGCCATCCACCAGGCGGTGGAGGCCGAACAGGACACCATCCAGCTGCTGCTGGCCGGCGGCACGCCCACGGCCGAGCAGAAGGCCAGGCTGGAGGAATTGCACGCCCAGGTGGGCAAGCACGTGAACGCGGCCATCACCAGCATGCAGTTCCAGGACATGACGAGCCAGCTGATCGACCGCACCTTGAAGCGCGTCACGGGCTTGCGCGAGTTCCTCGGCACGCTGGGCGCGCATGGCGCCGAGATGCTGCCCGAGAGCGACAACGAGGAAATTGTGGCATTGCTGGGCAAGGTCAGCATGGCGCTGGCGATACAGAGTCTGGAATTGCGCAGCGTGCTGCGCAAGGCTGTCAGTCAAAAACACCTGGAAAGCGGCGACATCGAGCTGTTCTAGCCCGGTCCGGCGCGTGATCGATTTAAAAAAGAGGGGCCTAGGCCCCGGAATTGAAGAGTGAGAGCAAAGATGGCTAAAACAATACTTGCAGTTGATGATTCCAGTTCCCTGCGCCAGATGGTGGCCTTCAGCCTCAAGGCTGCCGGCTACCAGGTGGTGGAGGCGGTCGATGGCCAGGACGGTCTGGAAAAAGCCAAGCTGCAAACCGTGGACCTGGTGCTGACCGACCAGAACATGCCGCGCATGGACGGCCTGCAGCTGATCAAGCTGCTGCGTGAGCTGCCTTCCTACCAGAAGGTGCCGATCCTGATGCTGACCACGGAATCGTCCGACGAAATGAAGTCCAAGGGGCGTGCCGCGGGCGCCAATGGCTGGCTGGTCAAGCCATTTGACCCGCAGCGCCTGATCGAGGTAGTGAAAAAGGTCATCGGCTGATGAAGCGAGTGCACTGATGCAAAGCGAACTTCACGGAGTCTCACCATGACCATCGATATTAGCCAGTTTTTCCAGGTCTTCTTCGATGAGGCCGAGGAATTGCTGGCTGAAATGGAGCGGCTGCTGCTGGCCGTTGACATCGACGCGCCCGATGCCGAGGATCTGAACGCGATCTTCCGCACCGCCCATTCCGTCAAGGGCGGCGCCTCCACGTTCGGCGTGACCGACATGACGGAAGTGACGCACATCCTGGAAACCCTGCTCGACCGCGTGCGCAAGGGCGAGATGGCGCTCACCTCCGAGCACGTGGACGCCTTCCTGGCCGCCAAGGACATCCTCAAGATGCAGCTCGACGGCCACCGCCACGGCGCCGAGGTGGACCAGGACGCCGTGGCCGACGTGCGCATGATGCTGCAATCGCTGTCGCAGGACGCGCCGGTGGCCGCGCTGGCCCATATCGCCCCGTCGTTCCACAGCGCGCCCGAGGTGGCGGCCGTGGACCACAGCGGCGGACGGCGCTACCGGCTGGAACTGCCGGCCATGGCGCACCGTGAAGTGACGGCGCTGGGCGCGGAACTGGGCTTGATGGGGCACGTCTCCATCACCCCGCTCGACCACGACCGCAACGCGATGGTGGTCACCACCCACGAGAGCCTGGACGACATCATCGCCATCTGCTCGTTCGTGCTCAATCCGGACCAGATGGTGGTGACGGAGCTGCCGGCCCTGACGCCCGAGCAGGCCAGCCTGGAACAGGCGGAACGGGCCAAGACCGAGGACGCGCTGGGCTACGGCTTCTTCGACCCGGTGGACTTGACGCCGGCCGCGCCGGCCGCCGCGCCAGCGCCGTCCGGCCAGGGCCAGTCCGGCCAGGGCTACGGCTTCTTCCAGCCGCTAGCCGAGATCCGCGCCGCCGCCGCCGAAGGCGCGGACGACGCGCGCGGCTATGGCTTCTTCCAGCCGATCGAACAGATCCGCACGGCCGCCGGCCTGCCGCCCGAACCGGCGCCCGTGGCGGTGCAGCAGCACCACGAGGAACACGAGAAAAAGCCGGGCAAGAAGGAAGAGAAGGCCACGCCGGCGCCGGGCGCGGAATCGTCCTCGATCCGGGTCTCGATCGAAAAAGTCGACCAGCTGATCAACCTGGTGGGCGAACTGGTGATCACCCAGGCCATGATCGAGCAGCGCGTCGATACGCTGGACCCGATGGTGCACGAGCGCCTGCTCAACAGCGTCAGCCAGCTCACGCGCAACACCCGCGATTTGCAGGAAGCCGTGATGTCGATCCGCATGATGCCGATGGACTTCGTGTTCTCGCGCTTCCCGCGCATGGTGCGCGACCTGGCCGCCAAGCTGGGCAAGAAAGTCGATTTCATCACCAATGGCGCGGCCACGGAACTGGACAAGGGCCTGATCGAGCGCATCGTCGATCCGCTCACCCACCTGGTACGCAACAGCATCGACCACGGCATCGAGATGCCCGACGTGCGGCGCGCCGCCGGCAAGGCCGACGCGGGCCGCCTGTTCCTGTCGGCCAGCCACCAGGGCGGCAACATCATCATCGAGGTGTCGGACGACGGCGGCGGCTTGAACCGCGAGAAGATCCTGGCCAAGGCCATGCAGAACGGCCTGCCCGTGTCCGACACCATGGCCGACGCCGACGTCTGGCAGCTGATCTTCGCGCCCGGCTTCTCCACCGCCGAACAGGTGACGGACGTGTCCGGCCGCGGCGTGGGCATGGATGTCGTCAAGCGCAACATCACGGCCATGGGCGGGGTGGTCGACATCCGCTCGGCCAAGGGTTACGGCACCACCATCTCCATCTCGCTGCCGCTCACGCTGGCCATCCTGGACGGCATGTCGATCCGGGTCGGCGAGGAAGTCTACATCCTGCCGCTGGGCTTCGTGATCGAATCGCTGCAGCCGGCGCCGGAAGACATCAAGGAAATCAGCGGCAAGGGCAAGGTGGTCAAGGTGCGCGGCGAATACCTGCCGCTGGTGCCGCTGTACCAGATGTTCGACATCACGCCGCGCTACACCTGCCCGTCCGAGGGCATCGTCGTCATCATCGAGACGGAAGGGCGCAAGGCCGGCCTGTTCATCGACGACCTGGTGGGGCAGCAGCAGGTGGTGGTCAAGAACCTGGAATCGAATTACCGCAAGGTGGCCGGCATCTCCGGCGCCACCATCCTGGGCGATGGCGGCGTGTCGCTGATCCTCGATGTGGCGGCCTTGATACGCTCGTCGCGCCAGCTGGCCGACGAATCGATCTTTTCATGAATTCTTTGACATATAAATAGGGACGCATCATGGCGGAAGCGCTTACCATAGGGGCAAAAGAGATCGCCGGCCACGAATTCCTGGCTTTCACGCTGGGCAAGGAGGAGTACGGCATCGACATCCTGAAGGTGCAGGAGATCCGCGGCTACGAAGCCGTGACCCGGATCGCCAACGCACCGGAATTCATCAAGGGTGTGATTAACCTGCGCGGCATCATCATTCCGGTGGTGGACATGCGCATCAAGTTCAACCTGGGCACCCCGGTCTACGACCAATTTACCGTGGTGATCATCCTGAACATCGGCGGACGGATCGTCGGCATGGTGGTCGATTCGGTGTCGGACGTGACCACGTTGACGCCGGAGCAGGTCAAACCGGCGCCCGAAATGGGGACCGCGTTCAGCACCGAGTACATGATCGGTCTGGGCACGATCGACGAGCGCATGCTGATCCTGGTGGACATCGACAAATTGATGGCCAGCCCGGAGATGGGATTGATCGAGACGCTGGCCGCCTGAGGCCGACGTCCAGGGGCCGCGCGAGCGGTAAAGGTATAACGCCGTCGACGCTCCGCAGAGAGCCGGAGTACGGCGCAGCGTCCCGCCAGTACGGGGTGCGCAATAATGAGCAGGTACAAGGGGAGAACTGAAATGAATTTACGCGACGTTAAGATTGGGTCCCGGTTGATGGCTGGTTTCGGCGTCATCCTGCTGATCCTGGTGGCCATGGTGTTGTCGGCCAACTTCCTCAACTACAGCAACAAGGCCAAGCTGACCAAGGGCTTGCAGCTGTCGACCGCCAAGAGCCTGCAGGCGGCCATCATGAAAAGCGCCATGCTGGAGACCGGTATCGCGATGCGCAATATCGGCCTGCAGTCGGACGTGAGCCTGATGCAGAAAGAGGAAGCGAAGGTCAAGGACCAGCGCAAGGTGTATGAGACGGCCATCGGCCAGCTCAAGAGCCTGGGCCTGACGGACGCGGAAAAGAAGATCCTGGGCGATATCGCCACGCTGGACGCCGACACCGACGCCGCCTTCAAGGAAGCCATCGGCCAGGTGCTGGCCTTTAACAGCGAGGGCGCGGCCAAGGTGATCGCCAGCCGCATCGACCCGCTGAACCAGCAGACGCTGGCGCTGCTGAACAAGGTGGTCGACATCCAGCAGGCCGCCGCCAAGGAAGTGATGGACAATTCCGTCACCGCCGACACCGAGCTCATGTTCATGCTGTTCGGCCTGGGCGCCGTGGCCGTGGCGCTGGGCGTGGGCTGCGCGCTGATCATCACCCGCTCCATCACCGTGCCGCTGTCGGGCGCCGTGGCCGTGGCCCAGAAAGTGGCGGCCGGCGAGCTGACCTCGCAGGTGACGGTGGAAGGCCACGACGAAACCAGCGCGTTGCTGCAGGCCCTGAAGGACATGAACGAGAGCCTGGTCAAGACCGTCGGCGACGTGCGTGCCGGCACCGAGACCATCACCGTGGCCTCGCAGGAAATCGCTTCGGGCAACGCCGACCTGTCCTCGCGCACGGAAGCGCAAGCGAGCTCGCTGGAGGAAACGGCCAGCTCGATGGAGGAACTGACTTCCACCGTGAAGCAGAATGCGGACAACGCGCGCCAGGCCAACCAGCTGGCCGTATCGGCTTCGTCGGTGGCGGAGAAGGGCGGCTCGGTGGTGTCGCAAGTGGTCGACACCATGGGCTCGATCAAGGAATCGTCGCGCAAGATCTTCGACATCATCGGCGTGATCGACGGCATCGCCTTCCAGACCAACATCCTGGCCCTGAACGCGGCCGTGGAAGCGGCCCGCGCGGGCGAGCAGGGCCGCGGCTTCGCCGTGGTGGCGTCCGAAGTGCGCAACCTGGCCCAGCGCTCGGCCGGCGCCGCCAAGGAGATCAAGGAACTGATCGGCGACTCGGTGAACAAGGTCGATGCCGGCAGCAAGCTGGTGGACGAGGCCGGCCAGACCATGGACCTGATCGTCACCTCGATCAAGCAGGTGGCCGACATCATGGGCGAAATCACGGCCGCCACCCAGGAGCAGAGCAACGGCATCGAGGAAGTGAACCAGGCCATCACCCAGATGGACGAGATGACGCAGCAGAACGCGGCCCTGGTGGAGCAGGCCGCCGCCGCCGCCGAAAGCATGCAGGAGCAGGCCCACAACCTGGCCGAAGCGGTCAGCATCTTCAAGCTGTCGCATGAGGACCAGGCCCGCCGTCCGGTGCTGGCGGCGCGTGCGCCGGCACCGGCCGTGGCCGCGCCCGCGCCGCGTCCGGCGCCCGTGCGGCCCGCCGTCACGGCCCGTCCGGCCGCCCCCAAGAAGCTGGCCGCCTCGGCGCCTGGCGATGACTGGGAAGAGTTCTGAGTGGTTTGAGCAGGTCAGGCATTGTTGCAAGATTCAGTGAAGGGTAAAACAAATGCCGAATGGTAAAGACACCGTCAAGGAGTTTGATTTCAACGCCAGGGACTTTGAACGGGTCCGTGGCCTGATCTACAAACGGGCCGGCATCTCGCTGGCCGACAGCAAGCAGGAGATGGTGTACAGCCGGCTGGCGCGGCGTCTGCGCGCCACCGGCATAGACAGTTTCGGCAAATACCTGGACGACCTGGAAGCGGGCCGCCTGGGCGAGGAGTGGGAAGCGTTCACCAACGCGCTGACCACCAACCTGACGTCGTTCTTCCGCGAGGCCCATCACTTCCCGCTGCTGGCCGAGCATGTCAAGCACCTGCAGGGGCCGATCACCATCTGGTGCTCGGCCAGTTCCACCGGCGAGGAACCGTATTCGATCGCCATGACGCTGTGCGAGGCGTTCAACACGCTCACGCCGCCGTGCCAGATCATCGCCACCGACATCGACACCAACGTGCTGGCCACGGGCGCCAATGGCGTCTACAGCATGGACCGCATCGAGAAGATGTCGCCCGAGCGCCAGCGCCGCTTTTTCCTCAAGGGCAAGGGCGAGCGCGAAGGCCTGGTGCGGGTGCGGCCCGAGCTGCGCCAGATGATCACCTTCAAGCAGCTCAACCTGCTGGCCGACAGCTGGCCCATCACGGGGCCGTTCGACGTGATCTTCTGCCGCAACGTGATGATCTACTTCGACAAGGCCACCCAGCGCAAGATCCTGTCGCGCTTCGTGCCCTTGATGAAGCCCCATGCCCTGCTGTTCGCGGGCCATTCGGAGAACTTCCTCTACGTGTCGGACTCGCTGAAACTGCGCGGCAAGACCGTGTACGAGCTCGATACCCAGCACCAGGGCGCGGTGCACAAGGTTGCGGCCCACCGCACGTGAGACTAGAACATGGACCTCGAACAATTTGCCACGAACGTCTATTACGACCGGACGTTCGACTGCGACGCCGCCAAGATCCTGCCCGGTGAGTACTACTACACCAACAAGGACATGTTGATCGTGACGGTGCTGGGCTCGTGCGTGTCGGCCTGCATCCGCGACCGCACCACGGGGCTGGGCGGCATGAACCACTTCATGCTGCCCGACGGCGGCGGCGACGGCAGCCCCGTGTCGGCCTCGGCCCGTTACGGCACCTATGCGATGGAAGTGCTGATCAACGACCTGCTCAAGGCGGGCGCCCGGCGCGAGAACCTGGAAGCGAAAGTGTTCGGCGGCGGCGCCGTGCTCAAGGGTTTCACGGCCATCAACGTGGGCGAGCGCAACGCCGCCTTCGTGCTCAATTACCTCAAGGTCGAGCGCATCCGCGTGGTGGCCGAAGACCTCAACGATATCCACCCGCGCAAGGTGTATTTCTTCCCCCGCACCGGCAAGGTACTGGTCAAGAAGCTGATGCAGACCCATAACGATACGCTGGCGCGGCGCGAGATCGAGTACGCCAGCCGCCTCAAGGTGGCGCCGGTGGCCGGCGAGATCGATCTGTTCTGATAAGAAGAGGGCGCTACGCCCGGAAAGATGTGTATGAAGATCAAAGTCCTGATCGTCGATGACTCCGCGCTGATCCGCAGCGTCATGACGGAAATTATCAACAGCCAGCCCGACATGGAAGTGGTAGGCGTGGCCCCCGACCCCCTGGTGGCCCGCGAGTTGATCAAGCAGACCAATCCCGACGTCCTCACCCTGGACGTGGAAATGCCGAAAATGGACGGCCTCGATTTCCTGGAAAAGCTGATGCGCCTGCGGCCCATGCCGGTGGTGATGGTGTCGTCGCTGACCGAGCGCGGTTCCGAGATCACCATGCGCGCGCTGGAACTGGGCGCGGTCGATTTCGTCACCAAGCCCAAGATTTCCATCCAGGCCGGCATGCGCGAATACACGGAGCTGATCACGGACAAGATCCGGGCCGCCTCCAAGGCGCGCGTGCGGGCCCGCACCTTGCCCCAGCCGGGGGCGGACGGCCATGCGCAGCTGCCCCAGTTGCGCAATCCGCTGATGTCGTCGGAAAAGCTGATCATCATCGGTGCCTCCACCGGCGGCACGGAAGCGATCCGCGAATTCTTGATGCAGATGCCGTCGGACTGTCCCGGCATCCTGATCACCCAGCACATGCCCGAAGGCTTCACGCGCTCGTTCGCCAAGCGCCTCGATTCGCTGTGCAAGATCTCGGTGCAGGAGGCCGCCGGCAACGAACGCGTGCTGCCCGGCCACGCCTACATCGCGCCGGGCCACTCGCATTTGCTGCTGACCCGCAGCGGCGCCAACTACATGACCAAGATCGAGCAGAGCGAGCCGGTGAACCGCCACCGTCCATCCGTGGACGTGCTGTTCCGCTCGGCCGCCCAGTGCGCCGGCAAGAACGCCGTGGGCGTGATCCTGACGGGCATGGGCAAGGACGGGGCGGCCGGCATGCTGGAGATGAAAACGGCCGGCGCGTATAATTTTGCGCAGGATGAAGCCAGTTGCGTGGTGTTCGGCATGCCGCGCGAAGCCATCGCCATCGGCGCCGCGCACGAGGTGGGCGCGCTGCAGGCACTGCCCGGCATGGTGCTCGGTTACCTGGCGACCCACGGCATGCGCGCCTTGCGCGTGTAATCCGTCCAAGGATGACGTTTTACTGCGACTTTGTTCGCCTTCAAGCAACGAAAATGCTATCCTACAACTTGCTGGCAATTGTAGTCACTATTAACAACCGCGTAAGAGAATCAACGGAGTAATTCATGGCTGATCCAAAGATGAAATTTTTAGTCGTAGACGATTTTTCGACGATGCGCCGCATCGTCCGGAATCTGTTGAAAGAACTGGGTTATGCCAACGTCGACGAGGCTGAGGACGGCGTGATGGCGCTGGCCAAGTTGCGCGCCGAACAGTTCGACTTCGTGGTGTCGGACTGGAACATGCCGAACATGGACGGCCTGACCATGCTGCAAAACATCCGTGCCGATCCCGCGCTGGCCAAGCTGCCGGTGCTGATGGTGACTGCCGAAGCGAAGAAGGAAAACATCATTGCGGCGGCCCAGGCCGGCGCCAATGGTTATGTGGTCAAGCCGTTCACGGCCGCCACGCTGGACGAAAAGCTCAACAAGATCTTCGAGAAACTCGGGGCCTGACAACATGGGTGAGCATCACAGCGGCGCCGTCTTGCAGCACATGGCGGAGCCGGGCGAGGAGTTCCTGTCGCGCATCGGTCACATGACCCGTGCGCTGCATGAAAGCCTGCGTGGGCTGGGCCTGGACAAGCTGATCGAAAAGGCGGCCTCGGATATTCCCGATGCCCGCGACCGCCTCGACTACGTGGCGCGCCTGAGCGAAGACGCGGCGCAAAAGGTATTGAACGCCACCGACGCGGCCAGCCCCCTGCAAGATGAGATCGCGGCGGGCGCCCGCCAGCTGGGCGCCTCCTGGCAGCAGTTGCTGGCCAGCGGCGCCAGCGAAGCGCAGTGGCGGGCGTTGGCCGAACAGACGGTCGCCACGCTGGGCGCCACCGGCGCCGCCACGGGCTCCACCAAGGCCCACCTGATGGACATCATGATGGCCCAGGATTTCCAGGACCTGACCGGCCAGGTGATCAAGAAGGTCACCTCGATCGCGCAGAACCTGGAGCAGCAGCTGGTTCAGATGCTGATCGACTTCGCCCCGGACCAACTGCGCAAGGAGCATGAAAACAGCCTGCTGAACGGACCGCAGATCGACCCGGCCGGCGAAGGTGTGGTGGCCGACCAGAGCCAGGTCGACGACCTGCTCGACAGTCTCGGCTTTTAAGGCGGGTTGCCGGTCGCGGCCGGCGGCCAGTGGCCTGCGTTGGGCCTTCCTGGAACATCACCATGCATCAAACCAATTTTCTAGTCCGCGAACCCTTGCTCGACCCCAAGCAGCGCGTGGTCGGGTATGAGCTGACGTGGCAACAGTCGTCGCTGGAACCGTTCACGGCGCAGGACCTGGAGGAGCTGGTCGGCTTCGTGGCCAGCCAGGTCAATGGTGACGACGGCACCTGGCTGCTGCGCGACAAGACCCTGTTCCTGCAAGCCGTGCCGGCCATGTTGTCGACCGACGCCTTGTACAACATGCCGCCCGAGCACACGGTGCTGTCGATCAAGACCAGCGAGCTGGCCAATCCCTCCACGCTGCAAGCGGTGCAGGCGCTGCGTGCCGGCGGCGTCGGCATCCTGCTGCGCGAGGCCGACCTGGCGCGCATCGGCAACCGGCTGCCCACCATCGCCTCCTACGTGGAAGTGCGGTTCTCGGGCGCCGACGTGGCGTCGCAAGCGCGCAGCTATGCGCTGCTCAAGCAATCGACGGTGCGCATGGTGGGCCGTCCCGTGACCACCTGGGCCGATTTCGACGCCTGCGCCGCGCTGGGGCTGGACGCCTTCGTCGGCAAGCTGCACCTGACGCCCCGTCCCGGCGCGGACACCAAGGGCATGAACCCGGCCCAGACCATCATCATGCAGCTGATGCAGATGGTCAAGCAGGAAGCGGACATCCAGCAGATCGAAGCCGTGCTCAAGCGCGACGCCACGCTGTCCTACAAGCTGCTGCGTTTCATCAACTCGGCCGGCTTTGGCGCCGGGCGCGAAGTACAGTCGCTGCGCCAGGCGCTGGCCCTGCTGGGCTACACGCCGCTGTACCGCTGGCTCACGCTGCTGCTGGCCACGGCCAGCACCAGCGGCTATTCGCCGGTGCTGCTGGAAACGGCCGTGGTGCGGGGGCGCCTGGCCGAACTGCTGGGCCAGGCCGCGCTGGGCAAGAGCGAAGCGGAAAACATCTTCGTGGCCGGCATGTTCTCGCTGCTGGACCGCTTGCTGGGCATCCCGATGCAGGAAGTGCTGGAAGCGATCCAGTTGTCGGACGACGTGGTGGCCGCGCTGCTCACGCGCGGCGGCAAATACGGCCCCTACCTGGCGCTGGCCGAAGCGTGCGAACTCAATTCCGCGCTGGTGGCCTCGCTGGCCGCGTCGCTCAACCTGACGCCGCTGGACGTAAACAAGGCCCACCTGTCGGCCCTGTGCTGGGCCCAGAACCTCGCCAGCTAAGCCGCAGCAAAATCGGGGACGTAACACGGTTTTCCCGCCTGGAAAAATCGGGGACGTAACACGGTTTTGCTGCCCGGTATGAAAATCACGTCATCGCGGCGTTGAGTTGGCTGGCCGGCCGCTCTTGCCTGGCATCACCATAGGCCCCAAGGCTTGCCGCAACTGCGTCGTGTAGCGCGCCGTGCCCAGCGCGTAATTGCCGTTGCTGGCTTGCCGTATCTGCGCCAGCACGTCAGCCTGCAGCTCGTGCGCAAACAATTCCCGGTAGGTCCGCTGGCGTTGGTCCGGGCTGTCGCCCAAGGCATCGTACAACGGATGGGCTTGCAGCAGCGGGTTCGATGCCCCCTCGGCATTGGCGCGGTAGCTGGACCAGCGGTAGTGGGCGGGATGGGCCACCACGCCCGCCCGCACAGGGTTCAGTTCGATATAGCGATGGCAGGCGAAGAAATACGCTGGTTCTTCCGTCAGGGAAGAGTGAAAGCGGCCTTGCCACAGCGTGCCGGTGCGTTGGTACTTCTTGTTGATGTAGCGGACATAGCGTTGATTCACGGCCTTCATCAAGGTGGCTGGCCCGGCGGGCGTGGCCGAGGACAGCAGCAGATGCACATGGTTGCCCATCAATGCATAGGCATGGAGGGCGCAGTCCGATGCCGCAGTGTGATCGCGCAGCAAATGTTGGTAGGTCTGATAATCGGCATCGGCAAAGAAGCACGCCTGGCGATTATGTCCGCGCTGAACCAGATGGATCGGCACGTTGGCGAGGATGATACGTGCATGGCGAGGCATGGCGAGCTCCGCTAGTTATATTGCTGGAGGCTAGCATGGGATCGCGATGCTGGTGTTGACATAGCCCTGGCACAGGGCGCGATCGGGCATCGGGGGACGTCCCGGATTTTACCGGCAGGCAAAACCGTGTTACGTCCCCGATTTTTCTTGGGGTTAAATTTCCAGGTTGTCGATCAGGCGGGTGCCGCCCAGCTTGGCCGCGGCCAGCACCACCAGCGGCGTGCCTTGGGCCAGGTCGCCGGCGCTCGGCGGTTGCAGGTCGATACGCTTGCGGATCGAAATGTAGTCCGGTTTCCAGCCGCGCTTGGCCAGGTCTTCCATCGCCTTGTGCTCGAGCTGGAAGATGTCCAGGTGGCCGGCGCGCATTTCGTTGGCCACGAAGTTCAGGCTCTGGAACAGGGCCGGCGCTTCGGCCCGCTCCGCTTCCGACAGGTACATATTGCGCGAGGACAGCGCCAGGCCGTCGTCGGCGCGGTAGGTCTCGGCCGCGATGATTTCCGTCGGCAGCGCGAACTGGCGCGCCATGTTGCGCACGATCATGAGCTGCTGGTAATCCTTCTTGCCGAACACGGCCACGCGCGGCTGCACGCAGGAGAACAGCTTCATCACCACCGTCGTCACGCCACCGAAGAAGCCAGGGCGGAATTCACCTTCCAGCGTGTTGCCCAGGTCGTCCGGCGGGCGGATGCGGAATTCCTGCGGTTCCGGGTACAGGTCTTTTTCCGTCGGCGCGAACAGCACGTACACGCCTTCCTTTTCCAGCTTTTCCACGTCGGCCTGGAAGGTGCGCGGGTATTTTTCGAAGTCTTCGTTGGGGCCGAACTGCAGCCGGTTGACGAAGATGGAGGCCACCACGGGGTCGCCGTGCTTGCGCGCCAGCCGCATCAGCGACAAATGGCCTTCGTGCAGATTGCCCATGGTGGGCACGAACGCGGTGCGCAGCTGGCCGCTCAGTTGGTCGCGCAATTCTTCGATGGAGGAGATGATTTTCATGGCTAGGGTGCGATGGGCGTAAAAAGAATTCAGTGGGCGGCCGTCAGGCGGGCGAGTAGGCCAGGCGCACGTAGATCGGTGCGAACGGTTCGGCCTGGGTGATTTCGATCAGGGTTTCCTTGGCCAGTTCCAGCAGGGCGACAAAGTTGACCACCACCACGGGCGCGCCGCCGGCGATGTCGAACAGGTCGGCAAATTCCACGAAGCGCGCGCTTTGCAGCTTGCGCAGGATGGCCGTCATGTGCTCGCGCACGGACAGTTCCTCGCGGCTGATCTTGTGGTGCTGGGTCAGCTTGGCGCGCTTGAGGACGTCGAGCCACACTTGCTGCAGGTCCACGGCGGCCACGTCGGGCCAGGTCGGCACCAGGCTTTGCTCGATGAAGATCTGGGTGCGCACGAAGTCGCGGCCCACCTGGGGGATCGTGTTCAGGTCGTAGGCGGCCAGCTTGATCTGTTCGTATTCGAGCAGGCGGCGCACCAGCTCGGCGCGCGGGTCGCCGGCTTCGTCCTCGTGCTCGGCCTTTTTCTGCGGCAGCAGCATGCGCGATTTAATTTCGATCAGCATGGCCGCCATCAGCAGGTATTCGGCCGCCAGCTCCAGGTTGGACAGGCGGATCTGCTCGACATACTTCAGGTATTGCAGGGTGACCTGCGCCATCGGGATGTCGAGGATGTTGAAGTTCTGCTTGCGGATCAGGTACAGCAGCAGGTCGAGCGGACCTTCGAACGCTTCCAGGAAGATTTCCAGCGCATCGGGCGGGATGTAGAGGTCGGTCGGCAGGCGCAGCAGCGGTTCGCCGTACAGGCGTGCCAAGGCGGCGCCCTCGGCCGGGGCGCCATCGGTGCGCGATGCGCCGGCGCTATCGGCGGGCGCGGCCGCCTGGGCCAGCATGGTGGCCGTGTCCGTCGCCGCGTCGCTGGCTGCCGCCTGGGCTGCGGCCAGCGCCTCGGCCAGCGGTTCGGCCACGGCGAGCGCAGCGTCTCCGCCCGGCGTCAGCGCGCCGGCGCTCGCCGTTTCCTCTGGCAACATCTTGCCCGCCTGGCGTGCTTAGACTTTGTTCTGGTAGACGTAAGCCTGTTGCTTGACGGCCGAGGCGAGCTGGCGTTGCTGCTCGTCCAGCGACAGGGGGGCCTTGTCCCACAGGCGGGCGCGGCCTTCCTGCTGGCCTTTTTCGATCTCGGGGTGCTTGGCTTTCAGGGCCTTGATGAACAGGGTATGGTCGGATTCGTACAACTGATGTTGTTTAGTGAGTTTCATAATGGCTAGTTGGGTGAGTCAGCAGCGCGTATTTTACCGCGCCCGGCGCCGGGGGCGGTAATTCTATCGCTGCTGCCGGGCAAGTTTAGGTTGCGGCGCCTAGAATTTGTGGCGTATGCCCAGCGCCGTCGTGTTGCCATCGCTGGCCGTGCTCAGCTTGTCGTACACGAACACGGCGTAGACGTCGGTGCGCACGGACAGGCTGTAGTCGTAGCCGGCGGTGGCCGTGTCGCGCCGGAATTCGGGGCGGTTCAAGCCATCCTCGCGCGAGCGGGCCCAGGCCAGCAGGTAGCGGCCCGAGCCGGACGGCACTTGCAGGCCCAGTTGCGCCGTGCGCGTGCGGCGGCCCGTGAGGTCGGTCCGGTTGCGGTCGTAGCTGCCGTACAGCTTGACGGCGCGCAGGTCATAGGACACGCCCAGCAGCCAGGTATCCTGGCGTGGCGCGGCCGTGGTAATGCCCAGCCCGGCTTCGACGCGCTGGCCGCCGGCCACCAGCAGCAGCGGCCCGGCCTCGTAGCGCAGCACGGCGGCCGCGTTGTGGCTGGACGTGGCCGGGTTTTCGCCCGGCGCGTACTGGCCCACGAGCGTGACGCCACCGAGGGTGGGCGAGGTGTAGTGCAGGGCGTTGCTCCAGCCCGTGTCGCCCGTGACGGCGACCCCGTAAGGCGCGCTCCACAGCTGCGTCATCAGGGGCGAGAAGCGCGTCGAGTAGGCGTAGGGATTGACGGCGGCCGAGGCCTGGAACAGGGGATTGGGTACCCGGCCCAGCTTGATGGTGCCAAAGTCGCCGTTCAGGCCCACGTAGGCGGCGCGGGAAAACAGCGGGTCATTGGGGAAGCGGCCCGATTCGCCCGTATCGAGCCGCACCACGCCTTCCAGCGCGAACACGGTCTTGACGCCCTGTCCAAGTTCCTCGCTGCCACCGATGCCGTAGTAGGACGTGGTCATGCCGCCATTGTTGATGGCCCTGGCGGCCACGCCGCCGCTGGTGTTGGTATTGCCGGCAAAAACATCCAGGATGCCGTAGACCCGGACCCCGGTTTGCTGCGCCATGCACCATGCAGGCAGGCAGAGCGAGAAGGCAGCCGCCAGGGCGGACAGGGTGGGACGCATGGCAGTTCCTTTCAGTCCGGCGGGCGGTGGCGCTGTGTCCGGAGCAAGGCGAGGCGCCGGTCACACTGGCAATGTTATAAAAGGTTGAACTTTATTTTACCTTTAATTGCTGGGCTGGACGATGCCTGCGCGGCCATTGTGGCGGCGCCGGTACAGGTCATTTTCGGGCGCATCGCGGCGGAATCGGGCGGGATCGGGTATGCTCAAGGGCTAAAGCTTGCATGTTTGATCTTATTGGAAACGCCGCATGACCCATCGCCTCACGCCCCGGACCGCCTTGCTGTTGACCATTCCGCCCTTGCTGTGGGCCGGTAACGCCATCGTCGGGCGCCTGGTGCATGAGATGGTGCCGCCCATCCTGCTCAATTTCCTGCGCTGGCTGATCGCCTTCGTCATCCTGTTGCCGCTGGCCGGCCCCATCTTCCGCCGCGGCAGCAGCCTGTGGCCACACTGGCGCCGCTTCGCCATGCTGGGCCTGCTGGGCATTGGCATGTACAACGCGCTGCAATACCTGGCGCTGCAAACGTCCACCCCGATCAACGTGACGCTGGTGGCATCGGGCATGCCGGTATGGATGATGCTGACGGGCTGGCTGTGGTTTGGCGCCCGCGTCACGCGGCGACAGATGGCGGGGGCCGTGCTGTCGATCGCCGGCGTGCTGCTGGTGCTGGCGCGCGGCCAGTGGCAGCACTTGCTGGCGCTGCGGCTGGTGGCGGGCGATTTGTTCATGATCCTGGCCAGCATCGCCTGGTCGCTGTACAGCTGGCTGCTCACGCGCGCGCTCGAGCCGGCCGACTTGCGCGCCAACTGGGCCAGCTTCCTGCTGGCGCAGGTGGCGTTTGGCGCCGTCTGGTCGGGCGCGTTCGCGGCCGGCGAATGGGCGCTGGGCAGCGCGCCCGTGCAATGGAGCTGGACGCTGGCGGCGGCCTTGCTGTACGTGGCCGTGTGTCCGGCCGTGATCGCGTTCCGCTGCTGGGGCGAGGGCGTGCGCGAGGCGGGACCGGCCATTGGCGCCTTCTTTGTCAATCTCACGCCCTTGTTCGCGGCGCTGATGTCGTCCGCATTTCTTGGCGAGGCGCCGCATGGCTATCACGTGGCCGCGTTCGCGCTGATTGTGGGCGGTATCGTCGTCTCGTCGCGCCGCTAGGACGTCAGCGAAAACGTTGCGGTATCGCTTCCTCGAATGGATAGAACTGGAAATAGGGCTTGGCTTCCTCCAGCACGCGGCGTGCGGATGGCCGGTCCATGAGGCGCGTGAAATAGGCGTGCAAGTGGTGGTGGCCGGCCGGTATCGGCACCAGCGTGCTGGCATAGAACAGGGCCGGGGCCGCCGCGCAGTCGGCCATGCTGAAGCCTGAGCCCGCCACCCAGTTGCGTTCGCCCAGTTGTTGTTCGAGCATGCCATAGGCCGTGGTCAGCATGGCGCGCTGGGATGCCATGTCGGCCTTGGTGTTGTACAGGCGGTCAGCCACGATGCGCTGCATGGGGTCTTGCACATAGCCGTCGAAGAAGCGCTCCCACAGCCGCACGTCGAGCGCGTCGTTCCAGTCGGCGGGGATCAGGGGGCGGTGGCCGCGATAGTGGTGGTCCAGGTATTCGATGATGATGGTGGACTCGGGAACGTCGCGCCCGCGCGCGTGATCGCGCAGCACGGGAAAGCGTACCGGCGGCCAGACGGCCGCCAGCGCCGCGCGGTCATCCTCCTTGCCCAGGTCGATCAGACGCTTCTCGAACGGCGTGCCATTCTCGTACAGCGCGATCAACACCTTGTGGCAGTACGATGCCAGCGGGTGATAGTACAACGTCAGGGACATCGTTTTTCTCCTCAAACGGCCGGCATGCGCGATATGGCCAATCTAGCGCAATTCACCTGCCCGTGGCGCACGGGGCCGGCACGGTAGAAAATCGGTATTGCCAGCTCAGCCATTTACAGTAACATGTTCATATGCCGCAAGATTGACATGGCGACATATCGCTCACTTTTCGCGCAACGCTTTTTCAGGAGAACATGATGGGATTGCTGGATCAGCTGGTGGGACAGGTCGCGGCGGCGGCCGGTGGACCAGGCCAGGATGGGGCGCCGCAGGGCACGCTGATCGCTGGCGTGATGACCATGATCGATAACGCGGGCGGCGTGCCCGCGCTGCTGGAGCAGCTCAAGGCCAGCGGCCTGGGCGAGCACGTGGCGTCGTGGATAGGGACGGGAGCCAATCTGCCCGTGTCCGCCAGCCAGCTGGCCGAGGCGCTCGGCGCGGGCCACCTGGCGCAGGTGGCGCAGCAGGCCGGGGTGGAACCGGAGCATGCGGCCAATGGCCTGGCGCAGTTGCTGCCGCAGCTGATCGACCAGCTGAGTCCGGGCGGCCAGTTGCCGGAAGGCGGCTTGCTGTCCCAAGGCTTGAGCATGCTGGCGGGCAGATGGTTGGGATGACCACGTGGCGCCCCGTGCGCCGTGTGGCGGGTGCAGTGTGAAGTTAATTCAATTCAAGAAAAAAGGAAATTTTTATGAAAAAGATGATCGCCGTATGTTTCGCCGCCCTGGTGTCGACCGCCGCCTTCGCTGCCGCGCCTGAAGCCGCGTCCGCACCCAAGACGGCCCAGCAGACCAAGATGGCCACTTGCAACGCCGACGCTGCCGGCAAAAAAGGCGATGAGCGCAAGGCGTTCATGAAGGAATGCCTGAGCAACAAGCCCGCCGCGCCCGCCGGTCCGGTGACCCAGCAGAGCAAGATGAAGACTTGCAATGCCGACGCGGGCGCGATGAAAGGCGACGAGCGCAAGGCCTTCATGAAGAAGTGCCTGAGCTCCGGCAAGTAATCCCCCCAAGCAAAATCGGGGACGTAACACGGTTTTCCCATGCGGAAAAACCGTGTTACGTCCCCAATTTCTTCTAGCGGCGCAGCAGGCGGCGCATGACGACAGGCGCCGGTTCCAGCGGGTTGGCGTGCGAATATTCCAGCTCTTCGGCCAGCTCGAATTCGAAGGCCGTGTAGAAGTCGATCAGCTTGGGCTGGTCGCTGCGCACGGCCAGCCGCACCTCATCCACGCCGGCCGCCAGCGCGTGGTGGATCACCGCTTCCAGCAAGTGTTGCGACAGGTGCTGGCCCCGGTGGCCGGGCAGCACGCCCATGCGCGCCACTTCCCACACGTCCGGCTCCGCGTCCAGCGGCAGCCAGCGCACGGAGCCGACCGGCACATCATCGACCAGCAAAACAAAACCGCCGCCGTCGCGCAGGTGCTGCGTGACGAGGACGGCGGTTTCGCGGTGGCCGCTGGAGGTGACGCTGACCTTGCCGGCCCACGCGGCGCGCGTGAGCTCGGCGATCAGTCTTGCATCGTCGGCCGTCGCCTCGCGCACCAGGATGTTCATGCGGCTGCCTGGCTCTCGTCCGTTAGCTGATGCGCATGCCCGGCGTGGCGCCCGGCCATGGGTTGAGGATGTAGATGCCGGGATGGGCCTTCTCGTCGACCGCCGAGGCGGCCATCACCATGCCTTCGGACACGCCGAACTTCATCTTGCGCGGCGCCAGGTTGGCGACCAGCACGGTCAGCTTGCCGATCAGGTCTTCCGGCTGGTACATGGACTTGATGCCGGAGAAGACGTTACGCATGCGGCCTTCGCCGGCGTCCAGCGTCAGGCGCAGCAGCTTGTCCGAGCCTTCCACGTGTTCGCAGTTGACGATCCTGGCGATGCGCAGGTCAACCTTGAAGAAATCGTCGACCGAGATTTCCGGCGCGATCACTTCGATGCCGGTTTCGGTGACGGCGACGGCCGGCGCGGCCTTGGCCTTGGCGGCCTTCTCCGGCTTGGCGGCGCTTACGCCTGCGGCGACGCCAGCGGCCAGTTGCGCCGGAGCGTCGAACAGGTCGTCGATCATCTTCGGCTCGACGCGCTTCATCAGGTGGTCGTAGGCGCCGATGGTGCGGCCCAGCATGGTGTTCCACACGGCGCCGGTCGACACTTCCGTGTCGGCCCACACCAGTTGTTGATCATTGAGGAACTTGCGCACGTTGGCGGCCACGCCCGGCAGTACCGGCGACAGCATGATGGTCAGCTGGCGGAACAGGATCAGGGCGGTGGTGCACACGTCATGCAGCTCGGCCAGCTTGGCTTCATCCTTGGCCAGTACCCATGGCTTGTTATCGTCCACGTACTGGTTGGTGATGTCGGCCACTTCCATGATTTCGCGCAGGGCCTTGCCGAATTCGCGCGCCTCGAAGTGGGCGGCGATGCTGGCCTGGCGCTCGGCGCCGGCCTCGGTGACCAGGGCGCGCTTGATCCACGCTTGCGCGTTGTCCGACAGCGAGGCCGCCAGCTTGCCGTCGAACTTCTTGGTGATGAAGCCGGCGCAGCGCGAGGCGATGTTGACGAATTTGCCGATCAGGTCCGAGTTCACGCGGGCCACGAAGTCCTCGCCCGTGAAGTCCAGGTCTTCCACCTTCGAATTGAGCTTGAAGGCGATGTAGTAGCGCAGCCATTCCGGATTCATGCCCAGGTTCAGGTAGCGCAGCGGCGAGATGCCGGTGCCGCGCGACTTGGACATTTTCTCGTTGTTGACGGTCAGGTGGCCGTGCACGTTCACCTTCAGCTTGTCGATCACGGGGTGATCGGCGAACTTGAGCATGGCGGGCCAGAACAGCAGGTGGAACGAGACGATGTCCTTGCCGATGAAGTGGATCTGTTCCGTGGCCGGGTCGTTGAGCAGGGCGTTGAAGTCCATGCCCTTCTTCTCGCAGTAGTTCTTCAGGCTGGCCAGGTAGCCCACGGGCGCGTCCAGCCACACGTAGAAGAACTTGCCCGGCGCGTCAGGGATGGGGATGCCGAAGTAGGGCGCGTCGCGCGAGATGTCCCAGTCGGCCAGCTTCTCGCCGGCTTCGCCCAGCCACTCGCTGACCTTGTTGACCATTTCCGGCTGCAGGCGGCCCGGCGTGTTGAGCCAGTCGCGCAGGAACTGGAAGCAGCGCGGGTCGGACAGCTTGAAGAAATACTGTTCGGACGGCTTGAGGATGGGCGTGGAGCCGGTGAAGACGGAGAACGGGTTCACCAGTTCGGTCGGCTGGTAGGCCGCGCCGCACACTTCGCAGTTGTCGCCATACTGGTCCTTGGCGCCGCACTTGGGGCACTCGCCCTTGATGTTGCGGTCGGCCAGGAACATGCCCTTGACGGGGTCGAAGAAGCGGTCCACCACCTTGGTCGCGATCAGGCCCGTGTCGCGCAGCTTGCGGTAGATGCCTTGCGACAGTTCCACGTTTTCCGGCGAATCGGTGGAGTACCAGTTATCGAAGGCGATGTGGAAGCCGTCCAGGTACTGGGCGCGGCCGGCCGCGATCTTGGCCACGAATTCCTGTGGCGTGATGCCTTCCTTTTCTGCCGCGATCATGATCGGGGTGCCGTGGGTGTCGTCGGCGCCGACAAAGTGCACCTCGCGCAGGCCGTCGCCGTCGCGCTGCATTCGCTGGAAGCGCACCCAGATGTCGGCCTGGATGTACTCCATCATGTGACCGATGTGGAAGGCGGCGTTGGCATAAGGCAGGGCAGTGGTGACAAACAGCTTGCGGGTCATGGTTGATGCACTTTGTGGGTGGATAAAAAAAGCATTTTAACAGCGGATGTGCGGAATGCGCACTTTCGGGGCAGGGGCAATCCTGTAATTTTGGCTATTTTGCGCTAGACTGCTGCATCACTTACGGAGATTTTCATGAGCATCACTGCAGAAGACGTCAAAGCGGCATTATCAAAAGTGCTTGACCCGAATACAACGAAGGACTTCGTCAGCGGCAAGGCCGTGAAGAACGTCAAGGTGGACGGCGGCGCCATTTCGGTCGATATCGAACTGGGCTACCCGGCCAAATCGCAATTTGACGCGATCCGCGCCAGCGTGGCCGACGCGCTGCGGGCGCTGCCCGGCGCGGGCGCCGTGACGGTCAACGTGCAATCGAAGATCATCTCGCACACGGTGCAACGGGGCCTGAAGCTGCTGCCCAATGTGAAGAACATCATCGCCGTCGCCTCCGGCAAGGGCGGGGTGGGCAAGTCGACCACCGCCGTCAACCTGGCGCTGGCGCTGGCGGCCGAAGGCGCGTCCGTCGGCGTGCTCGATGCGGACATCTACGGCCCGTCGCAACCGATGATGCTGGGCGTGAGCGGCCGGCCCGAGACGCGCGACGGCAAGACCATGGAGCCGCTGGAGAACTACGGCCTGCAGGTGTCGTCGATCGGTTTCATGATCGATCCGGACGAGCCGATGGTGTGGCGCGGCCCGATGGTCACCCAAGCCTTGCAGCAGCTGCTGGAGCAGACCAACTGGCGCGACCTCGATTACCTGATCGTCGACATGCCGCCGGGCACGGGCGATATCCAGCTCACGCTGTCGCAGAAGGTGCCGGTGACGGGCGCGGTGATCGTCACCACGCCGCAGGACATCGCGCTGCTGGACGCGCGCAAGGGCTTGCGCATGTTCGAGAAGGTGGGCATTCCCATCCTGGGCATCGTGGAGAACATGAGCACCCATATCTGCTCCAACTGCGGCCATGCGGAGGAGATTTTCGGTTCCGGCGGCGGCGCCAAGATGTGCAAGGATTTCGGCGTGGAGTTCCTCGGCGCGCTGCCGCTGACCATGGCGATCCGCGAGCAGACCGATTCCGGCAAGCCCACCGTGGTGGCCGAGCCCGATGGTCCGGTGGCGGCCATCTACAAGGATATCGCCCGCAAGATCGCGGTGCAGGTATCCGAGAAGGCCAAGGACATGACCAGCAAGTTCCCCAGCATCGTGATCAAGAACGATTGATGCTGCCGTTGTTCGACCCCGTGGTTTAACCTGGAGATGCCCACAATGAAAGCAAGCATGATGTGCCGCGTGGCGGCTGCGGTAACCCTGATGGCCGGCGTGGCCGCTGGTGCGCAAGCCGACGCGCAATCGGTCAAGATCGTCGAGCCGGCTGACGGCGCCACCGTCAGCAGCCCGTTCAAGGTCAAGTTCGGCGTGGATGGCATGGAAGTGAAACCGGCGGGTGACATGAGCGCCAATACGGGGCACCATCACCTGCTGATCAACGCGGACGCCATCAAGGCCGGCGAGCCGGTGCCATTCGACGACACCCATCTCCACTTTGGCAAGGGGCAGACGGAGACGGAAGTGAAGCTGCCACCTGGCAGCTACACGCTCACGCTGCAATTTGCCAATGGCGCGCACCAGTCGTATGGTCCCGCGCTGAGCAACAGCATCAAGGTGACGGTCAAGTAATCATCGGGCGTCTGAACCGGTGTCAGGTCTGTCAATTGGACACGGCGATAACACCTTTGAGTTTGATCAACAGGTGTCGCGTCGAATGTGTTATGCGGTTTCGTATAGTTTTCGCATTAAGAGTCGGAAGTGCGCATCTTGGTATATCTCAGGTCTTGATATATCTCAAAGATGCGTGACGACTGTCCGAATGACAGACCTGACACCGGTTTGGCGGTGCTGCGCGCCGCCATGCGGCCCATGTTCGCGATCCCCCGGCAACGCGGTAAAATAGCTTCTTTTACACACCAGCTTTCTTACTTCGATGACCATTGCACCCGCCAAGCCAGTCCGCACCCGTTTCGCTCCCAGCCCCACCGGCTATCTTCACCTGGGCGGCGCCCGCACGGCGCTGTATTCCTGGGCCTTCGCCCGCCACTTCGGCGGCACCTTCGTGCTGCGCATTGAAGACACCGACCTGGAACGCTCCACGCCAGCGGCCGTGCAGGCCATCATCGACGGCATGCAGTGGCTGGGCCTGAACCACGACGAAGGTCCGTTCTACCAGATGCAGCGCATGGACCGCTACCGCGAAGTGGTGGCGCAGATGCTGAAAGAGGGCACGGCTTACCTGTGCTATTCCTCGCCCGAAGAAGTGGAAGCGATGCGCGAGCGTATGCGCGCCGCCGGCGAGAAGCCGCGCTACGACGGCACCTGGCGTCCAGAGCCGGGCAAGACCCTGCCGGCCATTCCGGCTGACCGCAAGCCCGTGGTGCGCTTCAAGAATCCGCTCGATGGCGACGTGACGTGGGATGATGTGGTCAAGGGCACCATCACCATCTCCAACAAGGAGCTGGATGACCTGGTGATCGCGCGCCCGGATGGTACGCCGACCTATAACTTCTGCGTGGCGGTCGATGACTGGGACATGGGCATCACCCACGTGCTGCGTGGCGACGACCACGTGAACAACACGCCGCGCCAGATCAACATCCTGCGCGCGATCGGCGCGCCGCTGCCGCTGTATGGTCACCTGCCGATGATCCTGGGCGCGGACGGCGAGAAGCTGTCCAAGCGCCACGGCGCGGTCAGCGTGATGGATTACCCGGCGCAAGGCTATCTGCCCGAAGCGATGCTGAACTACCTGGCGCGCCTGGGCTGGAGTCACGGCGACGACGAAGTGTTCTCGATGGAGCAGTTCTGCGAGTGGTTCAACCTCGACCACCTGACCCGCTCGGCCGCCCAGTTCAACAACGAGAAGCTGGCCTGGCTGAATAACCACTACATCAAGCAGGCTGACAACCAGCGCCTGGCCGACCTGGCCATGCCGCACATGATCGATGACGGCGCCAACTTCGAGGGCGCGCCCGCGCTGCCCGTGGTGCTGGGCCTGATGAAGGAGCGCGTCAATACCATCAACGAGCTGGCCGATGCGGCCATGCTGTTCTACCGCGAGCCCAAGCCCGATGCGGCGTTGTTGGCCCAGCACCTGACGGACGCCGTGAAGCCGGCGCTGGCCCAATTTGCAGAACGCTGCAAGACGGTGGAGTGGACCAAGGAAGCCTTGTCGGCCATGATGAAGGAAGTGCTGGCGGCGAACGGTTTGAAGATGCCGCAGATGGCCATGCCGCTGCGCTTGATCGTGACGGGTCAATTGCAAACACCGGCGATCGATTCGGTCTTGCAAATTTTTGGCCGGGAGGTTATTCTCTCGCGCCTGGCCAAATTTCTCTGAATTTGTTTTTGAGAATTAAGAGATAAGCCAGCAAGGTTGCAGAAGGGTATTTGCACAAAACGATAACCCTGCTATAATCTTGCTTCTGCAGCACACGGGGGTATAGCTCAGCTGGGAGAGCGCTTGCATGGCATGCAAGAGGTCAGCGGTTCGATCCCGCTTACCTCCACCAGTATCAGGATGCAGTCTGTTCTGATCGTGTTGAAGAAGTAGTATTGGTTGTTCGCAGTCCCCATCGTCTAGAGGCCTAGGACATCACCCTTTCACGGTGAGTACGGGGGTTCGAATCCCCCTGGGGACGCCAAGTTGTAAAGTAGTTGTTGTAGTTGACGTTGTTTGTACTGATTGTTTGATGTTTGGCTTTGCGCTGGATAGCAACAAGTAGTGAAAACAAAAGTCGCCCAGGCGGCTTTTATTATTTCTGCACCAGAGGGGGTATAGCTCAGCTGGGAGAGCGCTTGCATGGCATGCAAGAGGTCAGCGGTTCGATCCCGCTTACCTCCACCAATAAGTGCGGAAATGATGGGGTCTACGTAGTGAGCAGTTCCTGGTCCCCATCGTCTAGAGGCCTAGGACATCACCCTTTCACGGTGAGTACGGGGGTTCGAATCCCCCTGGGGACGCCAGCTGATGCTGGTGGTAGTCAAAGTAGTGAGTAGTAAAACGTAGTAAATAGTTTCTGCGCCCGGGGGGGTATAGCTCAGCTGGGAGAGCGCTTGCATGGCATGCAAGAGGTCAGCGGTTCGATCCCGCTTACCTCCACCAATCGCGCAGAAATACGAATTCAGGTCCCCATCGTCTAGAGGCCTAGGACATCACCCTTTCACGGTGAGTACGGGGGTTCGAATCCCCCTGGGGACGCCAGATTTTGCGAGTTGTCTGCCATAGCCGGCAACCGCGCGCTGCAAGTTTCACCGATTCGAATGATCAAGCCGCCTAGTGCGGCTTTTTTGTTGGTGCGCCCAGCATGGGCGCACTCCTGTGGGTGCAAGTCCCGCCGCGAGCTGACCACAGTGAGCGAAGTGAAGCGCAACTGCGGAAGGGTAACTGACTGTGGGAAGGAAGCGTGGAGCATAA
>NZ_JACEZS010000024.1 GCF_014042365.1 Rugamonas fusca | reverse complement strand
TGGCGGGCCTAACCTTACTATCTGGCGCAATCGTCTTCGTGAGGATGACCGAAACCCTGAGAGGCTAAATTGGTCGGAGGCTGCGCCCTTGTTTTGGTCGCAATAACGGTCTTGTTCTTGTTGGACGTCAGCATGGCGTTGGCCGTGCCCAGCAAGGGCGTCCGTATCTGCGCCGTGGTCAGCCGCTCGCCGTCAGCAACGCTGAGTTCCGTGTCCCTGCGGCTGTCGTACAGGCGCAGGGACGCGATTTCTTTGACGAGCTGGTGCGCAACTACCGCCGGCCCACCGGCACGCCCGACGGGCCGATGCCGACCAGCCACGCTGGTTTTACACCGTCTAGCGCCCCCCCTTCCGAAAGGGTTCACCAACTCAGAATTATGTTGGCTGTACGGTTAGTGTGTATGGGTTCAATGAGGGAATCGCGTTCGACTGCCATTGCATCGATATGTTCCCAAAATGCTGGCAGCTCTGAGTAGGGTTGACCTTTAGAAAATCGTCCACGGTGTGGCTGTGCATCTACCCATTTTATCGTGTCAAGTAGTAGCTCCGCATAGCGTCGCTTCGCAACTAAGTAAGGTAATACCAACTGCAACAGTTTGACGATGTTGACCTTTGCAGACACGGTGATTTCAAGTTGGTTTCGCCAGGTCGATTTGCGGTTCTTGTATCGCTTCACGTGATTGATTGCGTAGAAAAACACGATACCATGTTCAACGTAAATTTCAGAAATCCGCTTAATCATGCGAACGTCCGTGTTGGTGATTCTGACCTTCGGCTCAAAGTAATTGCGCCGCGTTCCATCCGATCCACATTTTTTTTCCTGTACGGTAGCTTGTAGGTTACCTTCCCCATCAATGATACCGGCAAGCCAGGCAAGTCGATTTTTTCTTGCCGCTGGCCTATCGTCAATTCTCTGCAATAAAGCGTCTAAGGGGTGGGGTTTCATTTAGGAAATATTGGGGTCATCGGATGTCACGATTAGTGCGTGGTCGAATAGTGTACATTACTCCAGAGTCTTGGGGTGACTACAATCCTAAGAAAGCAATTTGGCGCGAGAATCAAGGAATTACGACTTGAGCGCGGCCTGTCGCAAGAAACCTTCGCTGACCGTTGTGGGTTCGCACGCAGCTATATGAGCCGCATCGAACGCGGCGGCGCGAATCCGTCGCTTGATGCGATTGAGATACTGGCGGACGCTCTGAGAATTGAGGTCGGTAGCCGCTGCTCCAGCAAATCCAGGTCGGCGCCTGTTAGGCGTTGACGAGCCTCCTGCACGTAGTCAGGAAACGCATCTGCGTCAAGCTCAAGTCGCCGCTGTATATCGATGGTGTTCGTACTGTTCCAGGGTGGTTCGGGCAGCAGATCGAGTGCGAGGTTGCATCGAAAGTCAGGACGGGGGGAGAAGCGTTGGCTCTGTGTGTATAAGAGAATGGAGAAATTCGGTCCATGCCTGGTCAGCTGTTCATGGAGGTCGCGTTGTAGTGGCTTAAAGATGGCGTCGGCGAGGTCATTCACCGAAATCCCCGTTGCTATTGCTTCGAGCTGGATGACGACAGGCACGTCCATGTAGTTCTTTTCCAATGCGACTTCCTCATATAGGCGTTAATAGTGGCCACAGCTTGGCGGATCAAGCCATGGGTCAGCGTCAATGCAAGCGTTAATTGGCCCCATGTGATTTGGCGTGAACTATTCAACCCCCATGCGCGTGGCCAGTAGATCGCCAAGTTCGACCACGCTTTCAGGCGCCAGGTGGGAATATCGCGCAACCATAGCCATGGTTCGTTGTCCCAGAATCTTTGAAATCATGAGTGGGGACGTGCCTGCCATCGCTAGGTATGATGCGGCTGTGTGCCGTAAGTCATGCCAATGGAAATCGACGATGCCTGCACTGTTCAACGCTGCCTTGAAGGGAGCGCGCAGGTCCAGGTAAGGTGATTTACTTCCTTGCTTTGGCGGAAATAGCCGGTTATCGTCGACGGCTACTACGGTTGCTCGTTCACGAAGTAGCCGGATGGCGTCGCCGCTCAAGGGGAGCGATCGAGCATCACCGTTCTTGCTGTCACCCAGCAAGGCTGTTCTGCGCGCAAAGTCGATTTGTGGCCAACGCAGCCCCATCACCTCTGATTGTCGCGCACCTGTGGTGAGTGCAAGTACCACCGCCAGATAGAGGTGGCTGTTGGTTGACTCGCGGCAGGCTTGCAAGAATCGAGGCAGCTCTTCGCTGGACAGGAAGCGTACTCGGCCTTTGTTCTCAGAAGGCTTGTTCACCAGTTCGAGTGGGTTGCGGTCCAGCCACCCGAGTTCTTTGACGGCGAAGGAGCATACGCTGGATAAAGCCGCGAGCGTCCGGTTCACATCTGCCGCTGACCGTTGCCCGCTGCCCCGTTGTTTCGGTGTAGCCTGTAAGTCATCACGCGCCTTGGCGATTATGTCGCGTGTCATTTCCGATAACATTTTTTCGCCGTGATGGCGCCGCCACCAGTCAAGCTTCGCCTTGACTGTCCTGGCTGATTTGAGTTTTGACAGTTCGGACTGCTCATAGCGGTCGAGCAGCTCAGCCAAGGTGTGGCGCTTACTGGTGCCGAAGTGTCGTCCGGCCTTGATGTCGGCCTCAATTCGTTGTGCCCACTCTTTTGCGTCGGTGCGCCGGTCGAAGCTGGCCGTCTCTGGTGCGTGTCCTTTTAGGCGCACCTTCACACGATAGGTCACCGCACCATCGCCACCCACCCGCTTTTCAATTGTTGCCATTCCACCCTCCAAGAGTACAAACGGACACCTCAGGAAAGCATAGAACAAATAGGAAATAATGGCAACAGAAGATAAATAATCTTCAGATGTGCAAGTAAAACTTGCACTTAATCAGTGAGTTAGCAAGTTTTAGTTGCACCATGGGGCAAATTTGGGGCAGTTGGATGAGGCCGGGCCGTGAAATTTCCGGTTCAAACATCAGTTGGGTGTGAAAAATCAGGAGGGAGGCGCTGCTGCTTCCGCAAAACATAAAATTTGGATTGAACTGTCCCGCCAGTGTCCCATGCATTCAAAAAACAAAAAGGGTTGCATGCTCTTATGCATGCAACCCTTTGATTTTCCTGCGCATTTCTGGTGCCGACTGCCGGTTTCGAACTGGCCACCTGATGATTACAAATCAACTGCTCTACCAAATGAGCTAAGTCGGCGAAACTTGTACGGTGCGGATTATAGCTTATTTAATCCGCGTAAGGGTGGGGCGGCCACCCTTTTTGGGCGGGTCGGTATCGTCGTCCGGCGCGCTTGCGGCGGGGCTGTCGGGCTCGCCCTGGGCCGGTGGCACGGCGGCCAGCGATGGTGCGGGCGGGGCCGGTTCCGGCACCGGTTCGCTAAAGCCAAGCTGGGTTTCGAACGCCATGCCTTGGCCATTCTCGTTGGCATAGATGGCCATCACGTTGTTGACCGGGACGAAGATTTCACGCGACACGCCGCCAAAGCGGGCATGGAAACGGATGCTGTCGTTGTCCATCTTGAGGCCGGAGGTGGCGCCGAAACTGATGTTGAGGACAATCTCGCCCTTCTTCACATATTCCATCGGCACCGTGGTCGCGCCATCGACCTTGACGGCCAGGTAAGGGGTGTAGCCGCTATCGGTGCACCATTCGTAGATGGCGCGCAGCATGTAGGGCTTGGTTGAAATTTCGGACATGATGAGTCAGCAGTAAAACGCGGCGCGCCGCCCCTGTGGGCTGCGGCGCGCCGATACTTCAAGTGAGGCGGTCGGCGTCCGCTTAGCGGCGCATGACCTTTTCCGACGGGGTCAGCGCTTCGATGTAGGCGGGACGCGAGAAGATGCGCTCGGCGTACTTCATCAGCGGCGCGGCCGTCTTCGACAGTTCAATGCCGTAGTGGTCGAGGCGCCACAGCAGCGGGGCCACGGCCACGTCCAGCATGGAGAACTCGTCGCCCAGCATGTACTTGTTCTTCAGGAACAGCGGCGCCAGCGTCGTCAGGCGGTCGCGGATTTCCGCGCGGGCCTTGTCGTGGCTCTTGTCGTTACCCTTGGCGCGTTCGCTTTCCAGCACGTGCACGTGGACGAACAACTCTTTTTCGAAGTTGAACAGCATCAAACGGGCACGGGCGCGCATCAGCGGGTCGGCCGGCATCAGTTGCGGGTGCGGGAAGCGCTCGTCGATGTACTCGTTGATGATGTTCGATTCGTACAGGATCAGTTCGCGCTCGACCAGGATCGGTACCTGGCCATACGGGTTCATGGTCGAAATGTCTTCCGGCTTGTTGAACAGGTCGACATCGCGCACCTCGAAGTCCATGCCTTTTTCAAACAGGACCAGGCGGCAGCGCTGGGAAAATGGGCAGGTCGTACCCGAATAGAGAACCATCATTTTTATAGTTCCTTAGAAACAAAGAGGGTGAATCCGAAAAACGGATCACCCTGGATCGCCCGCCAACGCGGGCCACGCAAACACATGCGCCGCCACATGGGCGGCGGCGCACAAACTTATTTTATTTGACTTCTTTCCAGTAGGAGGCGTTCAAGCGCCACGCCAGCAAGGCGAACAGCGACATGAACATCACCACCGCCACGCCGAGGCGCTTGCGGGTACCCTGGGCCGGTTCAGCCATCCATTCCATGTAGCCTACCAGATCGGCGACGGCCGTATCATACTCGATCTTGGACATCTTACCCGGCGTGACTTGCTCGAAGCCGACAAATTGGTGGATTTTCTTGCCTGGTTCGTGCGGATCGTCCACCTCTTCCATCTTGGCCGTCTGCACGCCTTGCAGTTCCCACAGGATGTGCGGCATGGCCACGTTGGCCAGCACCAGGTTGTTCCAGCCGGTGGGGCGGGTGTCATCCTTGTAGAAGGTGCGCAGGTAGGTGTACAGGTAGTCGCCGCCGCTGCCGGCGCCCGACGCCTTGGCGCGGGCGATCACGGACAGGTCGGGCGGCACCACGCCGAACCATGCTTTCGCATCTTTCGGATTCATGGTGGTGGTCATCATGTCGCCCACTTTTTCGCCGGTAAACAGCAGGTTGGCCTTGATCTGGTCTTCCGTCAGGCCCAGGTCCTTCAGGCGGTTGTAGCGCATGGAGGAAGCGTTGTGGCAGTTCAGGCAATAGTTGACGAACAGCTTGGCGCCGTTCTGCAGCGCGGCCATGTCGTTGGAACGGTCAGGTGCCTTGTCCAGCGGATAGCCGCCTTCGTTGGCCAGTGCCAGGCCTGGCAGCAGGGCCAGCATGGCGAGCAATTTCTTCGTGAAATTCATGTAATGTCCTTTGTGTGCTGAGCGTGGGTCGGCTTAGTGCGCGTGGAACGTCACACGGTCCGGCACTTTCTTGAAGCTACCCATGGTGCTCCACCACGGCATCAGCAGGAAGAAGCTGAAGTAGAACAGCGTGCACACCTGCGAGATCATGGTCTTGGTTTCCGTCGGCGGCTGGGTACCCAGGTAGCCCAGCGTCAGGAACGACAGGCCGAACAGCAGGTACACGTATTTATGCCAGTCCGGACGGTAGCGGATCGATTTCACCGGCGAGTGGTCCAGCCATGGCAGGAACGCCAGGATCACGACCGAACCGCCGAAGAACACCACACCCCAGAATTTCGCGTCCAGCACCTGCGGCAGCATGCCGATGATGGCCAGCAGCGCGATACCGGCGATGGCGGCCTTGACCTTGCTTGGCAGGCGCGACTTGAGCCACACGAACGACACATAGGCGGCCGTGGCGAACATCAGCACGTACATGAAGTCGGCCGTGGTGGCGCGCAGCACCGAGTAGAACGGCGTGAAGTACCAGGTCGGCGCGATGTGCAGCGGGGTCTTGAGCGAGTCGCCCGGCAGGAAGTTGTTGTACTCCAGGAAGTAGCCGCCCATTTCCGGCGCGAAGAACACCACGGCGCTGAAGATGGTCAGGAACACGGACACGCCGAACAGGTCGTGCACGGTGTAGTACGGGTGCGACGGGATGGAATCGACCGGGTGGCCGTCCGGGCCCAGGTTTTCCTTCACTTCGATGCCGTCCGGGTTGCTCGAGCCGATTTCATGCAGCGCGATCAGGTGGGCAGCCACCAGGCCCAGCAGCACCAGCGGGATGGCGATCACGTGGAACGCGAAGAAGCGGTTCAGGGTGGCGTCGGACACCACGTAGTCGCCGCGGATCCACAGCGACAGGTCAGGGCCGATGAAGGGGATGGCGCCGAACAGGTTGACGATCACCTGGGCGCCCCAGTACGACATCTGGCCCCATGGCAGCAGGTAGCCGAAGAACGCTTCGGCCATCAGGCACAGGAAGATGGCGAAACCGAACAGCCAGATCAGTTCGCGTGGCTTGCGGTAGGAACCGTACATCAGGCCGCGCGTCATGTGCAGGTAGACGATGATGAAGAACGACGAGGCGCCGGTCGAGTGCATATAGCGCACCAGCCAGCCCCATGGAACTTCACGCATGATGTATTCGACCGAACCGAAGGCCAGGTTGGCGTCCGGCTTGTAGTGCATGGTCAGGAAGATGCCGGTGACGATCTGCAGCACCAGCACCAGCATGGCCAGCGAACCGAAGATGTACCAGAAGTTGAAGTTTTTCGGGGCGTAGTACTTGCCCCATTGGTCGTTCCACAGCTTGGTCAGCGGGAAGCGGTCGTCGACCCAGCCCAGCGCCTTTTGCGCCACCGGTGCGTCGGCGGGGAATTTGGTTTCTTTGAAAGCCGCCATATTATGCCTCGCCCTTTTCGTCTTTACCGATGACCAGTTTGGTGTCGCTCAGGTACATATGGCGCGGCACTTGCAGGTTGTCCGGTGCGGGTTTGTTCTTGAACACGCGGCCGGCCAGGTCGAAGGTCGAACCGTGGCACGGGCACAGGAAGCCGCCGGCCCAGTCGTCAGGCAGCGAGGGCTGCGGGCCCGGGGCGAACTTGGACGAGGGCGAGCAACCGAGGTGGGTGCAGATGCCGACCGCCACCAGGATTTCCGGCTTGATCGAGCGCCATTCGTTGCGTGCGTACTCGGGCGTGAATTCGGCCGGGTTACGCTTCGATTCGGCGTCGGCCACCTTGCCATCGGTCTGCTTGAGCGAGGCGATCATTTCCGGCGTGCGGCGCAGGATCCACACCGGTTTGCCGCGCCATTCGACCGTCTTCATCTCGCCCGGATTGAGGGTGGAGATATCCACTTCCACCGGCGCGCCAGCGGCTTTCGCCCGCTCCGACGGCTGGAATGTACTTACCAAGGCTCCTGCGGTGCCTACACCGACCACACTGCCCGCCGCACACGTGGCGACGAGCAAGCCACGTCGGCCGGAATCGACCTGCTTTTCGTTACTCATACAAACCCCAATCAGTCAAAATGCGAACAAAACTCGAAAGCTTACGATGCGCTAAGATAGCCGCTAATAACCTTAAATTATATTTGAACCGTGTAGCGAGTTAAAGCAAAAACGTTGCTCAGACCGTAAGTCAAATCAAGCCGAGGCCACTCAGGACTTGAATTTCTGCGACTCCATCCCGAACTGCGTGCCCCCGCTGGGTTCAATTGACGCAAATCAAGCTTATAGCGCAAAAAGCATGCGTTGCGTGCAACTGTGTGCCTTGTTTGGCTTCTAAATGAAACAATAGTATGATCCAGTTGCAACTTTGTTCAAAATTGACCACACAGCGAGGATAAAAAGATGGCAATGATGCAAGAATTTAAAGAATTCGCCATGAAGGGTAACGTGGTCGACCTGGCCGTCGGTGTGATCATCGGCGGCGCGTTCGGCAAGATCGTCGATTCCCTGGTGCAAGACATCATCATGCCGCCCATCGGCAAGCTGTTTGGCGGCCTCGATTTCGCCAACTATTACCTGCCGCTCAATGGCCAGAACCCTGCGCTGAGCCTGGTGGAAGCGAAGAAGCTGGGAGCTGTTTTCGCGTACGGTAACTTCGCCACCATCCTGTTAAACTTCCTGATACTGGCGTTCGTGATCTTCCAGATGGTGCGCCTGATGAACAAGGCCCGCCACCTGGCCGAGCCGGTCAAGCCGGCTGAACCGGAGGGGCCGCCACCCACGCCGGAAGACGTGGTGCTGTTGCGCGAGATCCGCGACGCCCTGAAGAACCGCTAGACCCGGGCACGCCGCTGCGGCGTGTCCCCCTGATAGAAACGCTATGCGACGACTGTGGTTATTGTTTGCGCAAACGGTGACCATCGTACTGGCACTGTATTTTGTCTACACGGCCCTGGGTAACGGGACCATCGGTGGGCGGGCGCCCCTGTCCGCCGGCCCGGCGCCGGTGTCGGCGCTGGCGCTGCAAGCGTCGTCGGCCCACACCTCGGGCAGCTACCGCGTGGCGGCCGCGCGCGCCATGCCGGCCGTCGTCAACATCCTCACCAGCAAGGTGCCGCGGCGCGGCAAGCACTTGCTGCGCGACCCCTTCTTCAAGAAATTCTTCGGCGACCGCGACGGCGAGCCGGACGATGAAGAATCGAGCCTGGGCTCGGGCGTCATCGTCAGCGCGGAAGGCTATATCCTGACCAATAACCACGTGGTGGAAGCGGCCGACGAGATCGAGGTGGTACTGGCCGATGGCCGCAAGGCGGCCGCCAAGGTGGTGGGCACGGACCCGGAAACGGACCTGGCCGTCATCAAGATCGGCCTCGACAAGCTGCCCGTGATCGTGCTGGGCCAGCCCGAGCAAGCCCAGGTGGGCGACGTGGTGCTGGCCATCGGCAACCCGTTCGGCGTGGGGCAGACGGTCACCATGGGCATCATTTCCGCGCTGGGGCGCAACAACCTGCACATCAACCACTTCGAGAACTTCATCCAGACGGACGCCGCCATCAACTTCGGCAACTCGGGCGGCGCGCTGATCGACACCAACGGCAATCTGCTGGGCATTAACTCGGCCATTTATTCGCAGACCGGCGGTTCGGTCGGCATCGGCTTCGCCATTCCCGTCTCCACGGCCCGTTCCGTGATGGAAGCGATCATCAAGTCCGGCCACGTGGTGCGCGGCTGGATCGGGGTGGAGACCCAGGAAATCACGCCGGAACTGGCGGAAAGCTTCGGCCTGAGCCGGCAAAGCGGCGCCATCATCGCCGGCGTGGTGCGCAACGGCCCGGCCGACAAGGGCGGCATGAAGCCGGGCGATATCCTGCTGTCGGTGGAAGGGCGGCCCGTGGCCGACACCAACGAAGTGCTGAACCTGATCGCCCAGCTCACGCCGGGCGGCAACGCGAAAATGACAGTGCTGCGCAAGAGCCGCGAAACCACGCTCGACATCGTGGTGGGCAAGCGGCCGGCCGGCGTCAAATAACCTTACCGGAACCTGCATGCACCTGCGCGACCTGACCCGCTACCTCCAAGAACTGGAAGAGAACAACAACCGCCCCTGGTTCATCATGAACAAGCCGCGCTACGACATCCTGCGCGAAGAATTCCTGCAAGTGGTGACGGAGCTGATCGCCGCGCTGGGCAAGTTCGATCCGGCCGTCAAGTTCTGCAATCCCAAGAAAGCCATGTTCCGCATCAACCGCGACGTGCGCTTTGCCCACGACAAGCGCCCGTACAAGACCCGTTTCTCGGCCGCCATCGCGCCGAACGACATGCGCCGCCCCAGCAAGGCGGGCGGCCCCACCTATTATTTCCAGATGGATGGCAACGGCAAGCTGCTGTTCGGCGCCGGCGAATACATGCCGCCGCCGGGCCGGCTGCGCGCCTTGCGCCAGCTGATGGTCGATGACGCGGCCGGCTTCACCAAGGTGCTCAAAAACAAGCGCCTGCGCGCCACTTTTGGCGACATCCAGAATGAGGGCAAGCTGATGCGTCCGCCCAAGGGTTTCGATCCCGAGGCCGAGCACATCGAATACATCAAGCTCAAGAGTTTCTTCGTATGGACGGAGATCGATTTGCCGATCAACCGGCCCGAGCAGCTCGTGCCCACCATCGCCAGCGGCATGCAGGATGCGTTCCCGCTGGTGACCTGGATGCGGCAAGCGAAGGAAGAGGAAGTGGCCGAATAAGGCGGCCACGGAAAAGAGCGAAAAGCGGGGACGGAAAAATGGGGACGGACCCCAATTTTCACATCGTGAAAATTGGGGTCCGTCCCCATTTTTCACAACTGTCTACAGCGGATTAGTTGCCGCTGGTCGGGGCGAGCTTCTCGTCGCGCGGGTCGCGCGCCAGCAGGCGCGCTACCATGGCCTTGGGCGGCACGCCGTCGAACAGCACGCCAGCCACGGCGTTGGTGATGGGCATGTCCACACCGAGCTTGCCGGCCAGTTCGCGCACGGCCTTGGCGCAGGGCACGCCTTCGGCCACGTGGCCCAGTTCATGCACGATCACGTCCAGCGGCTTGTCCTGCGATAAACCCAGGCCCACGCGCCGGTTGCGCGACAGGTCGCCCGTGCAGGTCAGGATCAGGTCGCCCATGCCCGTCAGCCCCATGAAGGTTTCCACCTGGCCACCCAAGCGGGTGCCAAGCCGGGTGATTTCCGCCAGGCCGCGCGTGATCAGGGCCGCGCGCGCATTCAGGCCCAGGCCCAGGCCGTCGGCCACGCCGGTGGCGATGGCCAGGATATTCTTGACGGCGCCGCCCACTTCGACCCCCACCAGGTCGGTGCTGGCATAGACGCGGATATTGCCGCCATGTACGGCCGAGACGACGGCTTCGCGCAGCGGCGCCGAGTCGGACGCGATGGTCAGCGCGCACGGCAGGCCGCGCGCCACTTCCTGCGCGAACGAGGGGCCGGACAGGGCGCCGGCCGGCACGGTATCGCCAAGCACCTGGCGCACGATCTGGTGCGGCAGTAGGCCGGTGCCATATTCGAAGCCCTTGCACAGCCACACGAGGTTGGCGATGGCGCGGGTTTTCAGTTGTTCCAGCAGCGGGCGCAGGCCGGCCACGGGGCAAGCCGCGATCAGCAAGCCGTCCGGAGCGGCTGCGTGGGCCAGGGCCGCGTCGAAATCGGGCTCGACGGCCAGGCCGGCCGGGAACGGGAAGCCGGGCAGGTAATGGGTGTTTTCGCCGGCGGCGGCCATGGCTTGCATGGCGGCCGTGTCGCGGCCCCACAGGCGCACGGCATGGCGCTGGGCCAGCGCGATGGCGACGGCCGTGCCCCAGGCGCCCGCGCCCAGCACGGTGATGTGGCGCGCGATGGCGTTCTTATGGTTTGGGTGGTCTTGCATGGCGCCTCGGGCAGCGTTGAATGGGCGGCGTCATGCCGCCCTGGGCCTCACAGGCCCCAGATGTCGGTATTCTTGATGTAGCCGGTCAGGCCGTCGCGGTGACGCACCTTGACCCAGCCGCCGGCGGCCGGTTCGGCCAGTTCCAGCAGCACGCCCTTGTCGGCGATGAACACGGGGGCGCCATTGTCGTCGGCCGTGGCGCGGATCTTGACGTTGGCCGTACGCACGATCACGTTGCGCTTGGCGCTCAGGCCTTTCGCTTCCGTCCACGCCAGCTCGCCGCTCAGGTCGCGCACCTTGACCCAGTCGCCGTAGGTCAGCACCACTTCCAGCGGGGTGCCGCGTGGCACGATGAACAGCTTGCCGCCCTTGGTGGAGGGAGCATCGTACAAAATGGCCGGGGCCGCGCCCACCGTCTTGAAGTCGAACGCCTGGCTGGTGGCCGTGGCCAACAACAGCAGGGCGCCTGCAATCCAACGGGGAAAAGTCATTGCTTGCCTTAAAGGTAACAAACCGGCGGGCGCGTGTGACGCGGCCCGCCGGTCTGGCTTGCTGTCTTGCTTAGTTCGCTGGTGCGGCGGCGCCGTTGGCCTTGGCGGCCGCTTCGGCCATCGCTGCCATGCGCTGCTGGTAGAACACTTCGAAGTTGATCTCAGCCAGGTGCACGGGCGGGAAGCCGGCACGGGTGATCACGTCGGCGATGTTGGCGCGCAGGTAAGGGTAGACGATGTTCGGGCAGCCGATACCCAGCAGCGGGTCCAGTTGTTCGGCAGGAATGTTGCGTGCCTCGAAGATGCCGCCTTGCTTGCCTTCGACCAGGAACGCCACTTTATCCTTGACCTTGGCGGTCACGGTGATGGTCACGGTCGATTCGAAGATGCCGTCGGCCAGGGGCTCGGCGCCCACGTCCAGGGCCACTTCGATGGTTGGCGCTTCCTGTTCCAGGAAGATGGCTGGGGAATTCGGTTGTTCCAGCGACATGTCTTTCAGGTAGACGCGTTGGATTTGGAATACTGGTTGCAGGTTTTCTTCAGACATGGAACGCTTTCGTTATAGTGGAAACGAGCGGCAGCGCCGCCCCGTGTAAGTTTGTTTGCGAGGTCTTGTGGAAGGCTCAAATCAAACGCGAGGGCAATTGTATCAAAACCAATTCAAAATCCGACGATTTCCGCCCTCGCGTTGTATTTGGGGGTGCTTAACCTTTTAACAAGGGGTCCAGGCCGCCGGCCTGGTCGAGCGCGTACAGGTCGTCGAAGCCACCGACGTGGGTTTCGCCGATGTAAATCTGGGGCACCGTGCGGCGGCCCGTGCGTTCCATCATCGCGACGCGCTGTTCAGGGTCGAGGTCGACGCGGATCTTGTTGATCGCGGTCACGCCTTTGGCTTCCAGCAGGCGCTCGGCGCGCACGCAGTAGGGGCAAACGGCGGTGCTATACAGGGTGACGGGGGCGGTCATGCAAACTTCCTTCCTTTATTTCGACAGCGGCAGGCCGGCGGTTTTCCACGCGGCAACACCACCATCCAGATTGACGACTTCGGCGAAGCCGGCCTTTTGCAGCAGGCCGGCGGCCGAGGCGGCGCGGGCGCCGCTCTGGCACACCACGATTACGCTCTTGCTTTTCGCGCCATCGAGTTCGCCCACGCGCTGGGCCAGCTCGGCCAGCGGAATGTTCTTGGCGTTAGGCAAGTGTCCGGTGGCGAACTCGGTGGCGTCGCGTACATCCACAATGGTGGCTTTGCCGCGGTTTATCAACTGAGTCACTTCCAGCGCCGAGGCGCGCTTGCCCCGTTGGGTCAGGGCTGGCCACAGCAGGGCGCCGCCCGAAACGAGCACGATGGCGATGATGAAAATATTATCAATGAAGAATTTCACGGTGGTCCAATGGTTGAAGTTGATGCGCGCATTATAAAATAGAAGGCTGGAAGAGTTCTGTTAGCCGCGTTTTTCTGTCCGTTCACTCCTTTTTGAAGATAGTCCTATGTACAAAATCGTATTCATGCGCCATGGCGAATCCACCTGGAACCTGTCGAACCGCTTCACCGGCTGGACCGACGTTGACCTGACGGAAAAAGGCATCGCCGAAGCGAAGGCGGCCGGCGCCGTCCTGAAGGAAGCCGGTTTCACCTTCGACCTGGCCTATACCTCGGTGCTCAAGCGCGCCATCCGCACCCTGTGGCTGACGCTGGACGCGATGGATATGATGTACCTGCCGATCAAGCACGACTGGCGCCTCAACGAGCGCCACTACGGCGCCCTGCAAGGCCTGGACAAGGCGGAAACGGCCGCCAAGTACGGCGACGAGCAAGTGCTGGTGTGGCGCCGCAGCTACGACACCCCGCCGCCGCCGCTGGCCGAGAACGACGACCGCACCTCGTTCAACGACCCGCGCTACGCCGGCCTGCCCAAGTCGTCCATCCCCCTGACCGAATGCCTGAAGGACACCGTGGCCCGCGTGATGCCGGCCTGGGACGAGGAAATCGCCCCCGCCATCCGCGCCGGCAAGCAAATCCTGATCTCGGCCCACGGCAACAGCCTGCGCGCCCTGATCAAGATGCTCGACGGCATCAGCGATGAGGACATCGTCGGCCTGAACATCCCCAACGGCCAGCCGCTCGTGTACGAGCTGGACGCCGACCTCAAGCCGATCCGCCATTACTACCTGGGCGACGCGGCCGCCATCGCGGCGGCGCAAGCGGCCGTGGCCAACCAAGGGAAGGCCAAGTAATTTGCCGCTGCCTCATGTCCCCCGCGGCCGCGGCCGCGGCGTAGCTGTCCTGTTGTGCGCCCTGCTGACCATGGCCCTGGCCGGCGGCACGGCGCACGCCCGCACCACGGAGCGCGCCAAGCAGAAGGCGGCGGCCGAGGCCGAGCGCGCCGGCTTGCAGCAAAAGCTCAGCGCCCTCAAGCGCGACATCAGCAAGACGGAGTCGGCCAAGGATGACGCGGCCGACACCCTGGCCGAGTCCGAGCAAGCCATTTCCGACGCCAACCGCACGCTGCGCGACCTGACGGCCGAGCAGGCCGCCACCAACGACAAGCTGGCCCGCCTGTCGGTCGAGCACGACCGGCTGGTGGTGACGGTCGAGCAGCAAAAGCAGCAGCTGTCCCGGCTGCTGCGCCAGCAGTACGTGGCGGGCAATGAGGATCGCATCAAGTTATTGTTGTCAGGTGACAACCCCAACCGCATCAACCGCGACTTGCAGATGCTGGCCTATGTGTCGCAGGCACAAGCCCGTCTGCTGGACGCGTTGCGGGCCAATCTGAAGGCGGTGGAAGCCAACCAGGCCGAGGCGCAGAACGCCAAGGACGAGCTGGCTGAGATCGCGGCAGAGGAATTACAGCAAAAAGCCTTGCTGGAGCAGGAAAAAGGCCGCCGTGCGGCCTTGCTGGCCACGCTGTCCAAGCGGCTGGCGGCCCAGCGCAAGGAAGCGGGCAACGTCGAGCGCGACGAGCAGCGCATGGCCGGCCTGGTCGACAAGCTGTCGCGCCTGATCAAGGAACAGGCCGAGGCCGCCGCCGCCGAGCAGCGCCGCCAGCAGGCACTGGCCGCCGCCCGCGCCGCCAAGGCCAAGGCCGAGGCCGAAGCGAAGGCCCAGGCGCTGGCCAAGGCCCGCGCGGCCGAGGCCGAGGCACGCGCCGAACGCGAACGGCTGGCCAAGGCGGGCAAGACCGGCGCCGCCAAGTTGCCGCCAGCACCCGTCAAGCCACCCGTCAAGCCCGAACCGATAGTTGTGGACGAACCCAAGGTGGCCCAGCAGCCCAAGCCGGAACCGAAGGACGAGTCTTCCACGCCCCCAGCCGCCAAGCCGGCCGATATTGCCCTGGCACCGGCCGCGCCGGCCGGCGCGTTCGAAGCCTTGAAAGGCCAGTTGCGCGCGCCCGTGGCCGGCAAGCTGGCCGCCAAATTCGGCGCCAAGCGGGGCGACGGCCCCAGCTGGAAGGGCGTGTTCATCCGCGCCACCGAAGGGGCGGACATCCACGCCATCGCCGCCGGCCGCGTGGTGTTCGCGGAATGGCTGCGCGGTTTCGGCAACCTCATCATCGTTGACCACGGCGGCCAGTACATGAGCATCTACGGCAATAACCAGTCGCTGCTCAAACGGGCCGGCGACATCGTCAAGGCGGGCGACGCCATCGCCAGCGCCGGAAACAGCGGCGGTAACGAAGAATCAGGTTTATACTTCGAGCTTCGCCACCAGGGCCGTCCGTTCGATCCGGCTGGCTGGGTCAGGTTCTAGCGTTTTCAGCCGTTTTAGTCCGCCGTTATCGGCCGCAGAGGTTTCATGGGCAACAAAGTCAAGAGTTTCGGCCTGATCGGCCTGGGCATGGTGGCCGGCATCACGGCTTCCCTGCAGTTTTCCGCCATCGCCCAAAAGGCCGGCGTGTCGCCCCTGCCGCTGGAAGAGCTGCGCCAGTTGTCGGACGTGTTCAGCCTGATCAAGTCCGACTACGTGGAAAGCGTGGACGACAAGAAGCTGCTGACGGAAGCCATTTCCGGCATGGTGTCCTCGCTCGACCCCCATTCCGTCTACCTGGACAAGAAGGCGTTCAATGAAATGCGCGAGACGGTGGCCGGCAAGTTCGTCGGCATCGGCATCGAAGTGGGCATGGAAGACGGCTACATCAAGGTGGTGTCGCCGATCGAGGACACGCCCGCGTTCAAGGCCGGCATCAAGGCCGGCGACCTGATCACGCGCATCGACGGCAACCCGATCAAGGGCCTGACGCTGGAGGAAGCCGTCAAGAAGATGCGCGGCGAGCCCCATTCCAAGGTGGTGCTCAACATCACCCGCAAGGAACTGGACAAGCCGCTCACGCTGACCATCGTGCGCGAGGAAATCCGGGTCCAGAGCGTCAAGGCCAAGATGATCGAACCCGGCTACGCGTGGGTGCGCATCTCGCAGTTCCAGGAACCGACCGTGGAAGACATGGCCAGGAAGATCGGCGCCCTGTACGCCCAGGACCCGCACATCAAGGGCATGGTGCTGGACCTGCGCAACGATCCGGGCGGCGTGGTGCCGGGCGCGATCGGCGTGTCGGCCGCCTTCCTGCCCAAGGACGCCGTGATCGTCTCCACCAACGGCCAGCTGCTCGAATCGAAACAGACTTTCTACGGCCGCCGCGAGTTCTACGCCGGCCGCAATGGCGGCGACCCGCTGGCCAAGCTGCCGCCCGCGCTCAAGGACGTGCCGCTGGTGGTGCTGGTCAACGGCGGCTCGGCCTCGGCTTCGGAGATCGTGGCCGGCGCACTGCAGGATTACAAGCGCGCCATCATCATGGGTTCGCAAACCTTCGGCAAAGGCTCGGTGCAGACGCTGCGCCAGCTGACGGCCGATACCGCCGTCAAGCTGACCACGGCCCGCTACTACACCCCGCACAACCGCTCGATCCAGGCCAAGGGCATCGTGCCTGACCTGCTGGTCGATGAAACGGCCGATGGCGATGGCCTGAACGGCTTGCGCGTGCGCGAGGCCGACCTGCAAAAGCACCTGGGCAGCGACGACGGCCAGGATGGCGCTGCGGGCGCGGTGGCCCGCGCCGACAAGCGCGACGAGCTGGAAGAGGAGCAGCGCCTGCTGGCCGCGGCCCGCAAGCAAAAGCCGTTCGAGTACGGCTCCAGGGACGACTTCCAGCTGGCGCAGGCCCTGAACCACTTCAAGGGCTTGCCCGTCAAGCTGGCCAAGGCCGAAGGCGCGGCCGTGGCTGATGCGAAAGCGGAAGCCAAGCCGGCCGCCAAGTCCGACACCAGGGCGGAAGCCATCCCGGCCGTCAAGGCGGACGTCAAGACCGACGCCAAGGCGGACTCCAAACCCGACACCAAGCCGACTCCGACCAAAAAATAAGCGGCCGGCGCCCCAGTGCCGGTCCAGTCCCCCACCGATGAACGACTCGCAACTGCTGCGCTACTCGCGCCACATCCTCCTCGACGAAATCGGCATTGAAGGCCAGACGGCCCTGCTGCAGGCGCACGCGCTGGTGATCGGCGCCGGCGGCCTCGGTTCGCCGGCCGCCATGTATTTGGCCTCGTCCGGCGTGGGCAAGCTGACCCTGGTCGACAACGACACGGTGGACCTGACCAACCTGCAGCGCCAGATCGCCCATACGACGGCGCGCGTGGGCCAGCCCAAGGCCACCTCGGCGCAGCTGACGCTGGAACAGATCAATCCCGAAATCGTCATCGAGGCGCTGGTCGAGCGGGTGGACGACGCCCGCCTGGCCGAACTGGTGGCGGCGGCCGACGTGGTGCTCGACTGCACCGACAACTTCGCCACCCGCCATGCCGTCAACCGTGCCTGCGTGGCCCACAACAAGCCGCTGGTGTCGGGCGCCGTGATCCGCTTCGACGGCCAGGTCAGCGTGTTCGATCCGCGCGGCGGCGCGCAGCCGTGCTACTCCTGCCTGTTCCCGCAGGATCAGAAATTCGAGGACGTGGCCTGTTCCACCATGGGCGTGTTCGCGCCACTGGTGGGCGTGGTGGGCGCCATGCAGGCGGCCGAAGCGCTCAAGCTGATCATGGGCATTGGCCAGTCGCTGGCCGGCCGCCTGCTGCTGCTCGACGGCCTGCACATGGAGTGGACCAGCATCGCCGTGGCCCGCAACGCCGACTGCCCCGTGTGCGCCGGGCGCCAGCCGCCGCCCGCATAACGCTGCGACAAAGCGCATCATCAAAACGCATCGACATAATTGATGCGAGACGACGTTCCATCCCTTCCCCAAAAAACGGAGACCCCCACGATGCTGAACCGCCTTTCCCTGTTATCCCTGGCCCTGGCCGCCGCGTTCGGCGCGTCCGCCCATGCCGCCAGCACCACCCAATACCTGATCATCGCCGAAAACGGCAAGCAGATCGGCCAGCAGGTGGTGCAGCACGAAGACGATGGCCTGACCAAGGTGCGCTTCAGCTACAAGGACAATGGCCGCGGCCCGGAACTGGAGGAGCAGTTCCGCGTGGGCGCGGACGGCACCATGACCGAATACACGGTCAAGGGCAGTTCCACCTTCGGCAACGCCGTCAATGAACACTTCGAGCGCAAGGGCGACCAGGCGCAATGGAAGGCCACCTCCGAGCAAGGCAGCAAGAGCGTCAGCGGTCCGGCCGCCTACCTGCCGCTGAACAGCTCCTTCGAAGTGGTGTCGGCCAATATCGCCGCGCTGGCCGCCACGGCCGACGGCAAGCTGCCGTTGCTGCCGTCCGGCACCCTGAGCCAGCGCGTGCTCGACACGGTGGAAGTGACGGGCGACGACGCGGCCCACCCGCAAACCCAGACCGTGCAGCTGGTCGCGCAGACGGGCGTCGGCCTGTCGCCGTCGTTCTACTGGGCCACCACGGGCGCCAAGCCGCGCCTGTTCGGCGTCGTCATTCCCGGTTTCGCCACCATGCTGGAGCAGGGCTGGCAGCACAACGGCGCGGCGCTGGCCACGCGCCAGAAGGCGGCCGAGAGCAAGATGCTGGCCGACGTGGCGGCCCAGCTCCAGCATCCGCTGACCGGCCTGACCGTGGTGCGCAACGCGCGCGTGTTCGACAGCGAGAAGGCCACCGTGGATGCGCCGTCCGACGTGTACGTGCTGCGCGGCCGCATCACGGCCGTGCTGCCGGCGGGCGCGCCCGTGCGCGGTGCCGTCAACCAGATCGACGCAGGGGGGCGCATCATGCTGCCCGGCCTGTTCGACATGCACGGCCACGTGGACCGCTGGTCCGGCGCGCTGAACCTGGCGGCTGGCGTGACCAGCGTGCGCGACATGGGCAACGACAACGCCCAGTTGCAGCAGATGCTAGACGAAACCGTCGCCGGCAAGCTGCTGGCGCCGCAAGTGGTGCCGGCCGGTTTCCTGGAAGGGGAAAGCCCCTATTCGGCCAATGGCGGATTTGTCATCAAGGATCTGGCGCAGGCGAAGAACGCCATTGACTGGTATGCCGAACATGGCTACCCGCAGCTCAAGATCTACAACTCGTTCCCGAAGGCGATCCTGAAGGAGACGGTGGCCTATGCCCACAGCCGCGGCATGCGCGTGTCGGGCCACATTCCGGCCGGGCTGCGCGCGCAGCAGGCGCTGGACGCGGGCTACGACGAGATCCAGCACATCAACCAGGTGCTGCTGAACTTCCTCGTCACGCCGACCACGGAAACGCGCACGCTGGAGCGCTTCACGCTGCCGGCCGAAAAAGTGGCGGGGCTGGATTTCAATTCCAGGCCGGTCAGGGACTACGTGGCCGAACTGGCGAAAAAGCAGATTTCCATCGACCCCACGCTGTCGGCGTTTGCCTTCCTCAAGCAGCGCGACGGCGACATGAGCGAGCCGTTCGGCCCCATCGCCGAGCACATGCCGCCGGACGTCAAGCGCGGTTTCTCGGTCGGCACCATGAAGATCGCGGACGACGCCAGCTACCAGCGTTACCAGAAGTCCTATGACAAGATGGTGCAGTTCGTCGGCATCCTGTACCGCGCCGGCGTGCCCATCGTGGCTGGCACGGATGATCTGGCCGGCTTCACGCTGCAATCGGAACTGCAATTGCTGGTCAAGGCCGGCCTCACCCCGGCCCAGGCGCTGCAGGTGGCCACCCGCAACGGCGCCCGCTACACGCGCACCAGCAATGAACGTGGCAGCATCGTGCCCGGCAAGCTGGCCGACCTGGTGCTGGTCGATGGCGATCCGACCAAGGACATCGCCGACGTGCGCAAGGTGGCCGCCGTCATCACGCGCGGCTACCTGATCTACCCGCGCGAGATCGACACCGCGCTGGGCATCGCGCCGTTCGTGCAGGAGCAGCCGGCCGTGCAGGCGCTGGCGCCCGTGTCCACCAACCATGCCTCGGCCGGCGGCAACGACGGCGCCCGCGCCCGCATCGAAGCGCTGGCGCGCCAGCGCGACTGAGGCGGCGCCGCGATATGGAGGCCATCCTCTAAGAAGTTGTTTCAAAATGACCATGGCTAGGCCTGGCGCCGAAGACAGTGCGCCTGCACGGCAAGGCGCCACAACGACGCCATGGGCTGTTTGAAATGACTTCTAATAGGGCTTTAAGGGTGGCTGGTGCATAATCGCCGGGGCGGCTTTGCTGGCCGCGCCGGTTCGGCCTTATACTCAGCATTCTTTTCAAATATTTAACCTACATTTGCCGGTCCAATGAAAAAACAGTCCATCCCCCGCCGCGCCGCGCGTGGCTTTACGCTGATCGAAATCATGGTGGTGGTGGTCATCATGGGTGTGCTGGCCGCGCTGGTCGTGCCCAAGCTGCTCAGCCGCACGGGCGAATCGAAGATCGCCGCGGCCAAGGTCGATATCGCCACCGTGATGCAGGCGCTCAAGCTCTACAAGCTCGATAACCAGCGCTACCCGACCACGGAACAGGGCCTGCAGGCGCTGCTGACCAAGCCCACCGCCGGCCCGGCCGCCAATGGCTGGAAAGCCGGCGGCTACCTGGAGAAGATGCCGAAAGACCCATGGGGCAATCCCTACCAGTACCTCTCGCCCGGCATCAAGGGCGAGGTGGACGTGTTCTCGCTGGGCGCCGACGGCCAGCCCGGCGGCACCGGCGACGATGCCGACATCGGTTCCTGGGACAATTAAGTCGGGCGGGAGTCATCTGTCATGCGCGCCGCGCCGCGCGGGTTCACCCTGATCGAACTGCTGGTGGTGATGGTCATCCTGGGCGTCACGCTGGGGCTGGTGTCGCTCAACGCCATGCCCAGCCGCCAGCAGGGCATGCAGCAGGAAGCCCAGCGTATCGCCTTGCTGCTGCAACTGGCGCGGGACGAGGCCATCGTGCGTAACCGCCTGATCGCGTTCGAGGCGGAGCCGGACCGCTACCGCTTCCTGGTCCGCAATGAGCAGCAATGGCAAACCGTCACCGGCGACGACCTGTTGCGCGAGCGCGAATTCAAGCACGCCCCCATCACGTTGCTGCTGGATCCGCCGTCCACCACGCCCGGCGCCAGCCTGCGCATCACGTTCGGCCGCGAGCCGGTCGACAAACCGTTCGTGCTGACGCTGGCCAGTGACAGCGGCACGGTCGCCATCCGCGCCGACGGCATTGGCCACTTCACGGTCGACTGATCCATGGCCCGCATCCTGTCATTCCCCGTCCGGCGCCAGCGCGGCTTCACGCTGCTGGAAGTGCTGGTGGCCCTGGTCATCGTCGGCACGGCGCTGGGCGCCTCGCTGCGCGCCGTGGGCAGCCTGACCCAGAACAGCAATGGCCTGCGCAGCGCCATGATGGCCACCTGGTCGGCCGAAAACCGGCTGGTGCAGATCCGCCTGGCCCGCACCTTCCCGGCCGTGGGCAAGCAGAGCTTCGACTGTCCGCAGGGCGACCTGCAGCTGGTATGCCAGGAGGAGGTGATCGCCAGCCCCAATCCGCGCCTGCGCCGGGTCGAGGTGAGCGTGGTGGACCAGAACAATCCCGAGCGCCGCATCATCAAGCTGGTGCAACTGGTGCTGAACCAATGACGACGCGCCGCCATTCGCCGCGCATGCGCGGCTTCACCCTGATCGAGCTGCTGGTGGCCATTTCCATCCTGGCCATCGTGGCCGTGCTGGGCTGGCGCGGGCTCGATGGCATCATCCGTTCGCGCCAGGCGCTGACGGCGCAGATGGAGCAGACCCGCGGCATGCAGCTGGCGTTCGCGCAGATGCAGAGCGATTGCGAAAACCTGGCGCCCACCACGCTGTTGCACGGCCGCGCCAACCTGCTGGCCGAAACGGATCGCCTGACGCTGGTGCGCACGGTGCTGACGGAAGATGAGCCATCGCGCTTGCAAGTGGTGTCCTACCGCGTGCGTGACGGCGTGCTGTTGCGGCGCGAATCGTCCGCCACCCGCGACCTGGCGCAGCTCGACATGCTGTGGCAGGGCGCGCGCAGCGACACCGATCCGGCGCCGGCCGTCCCCCTGCAATCGGGCCTGAACGGCATGACCATGCGCCTGTGGCTAAACGGCAGCTGGCGTCCGGCCACCAGCGTCTCGTTGCCGGCCACGGGCCAGCAGCAAGTGGTCATTGGACAGGGCGGCGCGGCTGGCCAGGGCGGCGCCTCCGCGCCAAGCGGCGGCGGGGCATCGGGACCGAATCCGTCCACCGCAACGCAGGTCACGGCCCCGCTGTCCAATAACGCGCCGACCGGGCTGGAAGTATCGCTGCAGTTGCCCGGCATGCCGACGGCGCTGGTCAAGATTTTCCTGCTGGGGGCCGTATGATGGCGCGCAGTTTGCGACAGCTGCGGCGACAACCGCGGCGCCAGCGCGGCGTGGCCGTGGTCACGGCGCTGTTGCTGACCACGCTGGCCGTGACCATCGTGGCCAGCCTGTTCTGGCAGGTGCAGGTGCAGGTGCGTTCGATGGAGAACCAGCGCCTGCAACTGCAAACGCGCTGGATCCTGCGCGGTGCGCTGGACTGGGCGCGCCTGATCCTGCGCCAGGATGGCATGACCGGGGGGAAAACCACCACGCTGGACGGCGTGTGGGCCACGCCACTGGCCGAGACCCGGCTGGACCAGTACGTGGAACGGGAGCGGGTGGAAGGAGAAAACTTCAATGCCACGCTGTCGGGCCAGATGACGGACGCCCAGTCGCGTTACAATCTGGCCAATCTTGCCGCCAGCCGGGCGCCGGTGGCAGAGCAGGTGGCCGTGTTCCAGCGCCTGCTGACGGTGTTGCAGCTCGACGGCTCGCTGGCCCAGGCCGTGGCCGACGAGGTGGCGCGCACGCAGCAACCGGCTCCGCAAGGCCAGGCCGCGCCGAACGCGCTGCCGGTGCGCGCCGGCACGGAACCGATGGAATTGATGCGGGCCGAGGACTTGCTGGCGGTGGCCGGCTTCACGCCGCAGGCGATCGAGCGCCTGCGCGATTTTGTGATCGTGCTGCCCACGCAAACGGCCATCAACGTCAACACGGCGCCGGTGGAATTATTGGCGGCGCTGCCGGAGAATTATTCGATGGCCGAGGCGGCGGCCTTGGCCTATCAGCGCAAGCAGGCACCGTTTAACCAACTGTCCGAATACACGGGCAAATTGTACGGCAAGCAGGTGAGCGCGAAGGTGAAGACCGATGTCAGGAGTGATTTCTTCCTGGTGTTGAGCAAGGTGCGTCTGGACCGCGCCAACCTGGACGCGCAGGCGCTGATTCAGCGCGAGAGCAGTGGGAATTACAAGACAGACCTGGTCTGGATACGGCAAAACTGAGATGGCGAAACACGAAAGCGAGCTCCTTTGACTACCCTATTTATCCGCTATCCGGCCAAGGCCAGCATCGACAGCGGCGCGGCCCAGGCTTGCCCGTTCGCGCTGGTGGGCGACGGCGGCAACGTGCTGCAGCAGGGCGCGTCCCCGCTGGGCAGCCTGGCCGACATGGTGGCCTCCGCGCGGCGCGTGACGCTGTTGCTGGCCGCGCCGGACGTGACCTTGCTGCGCGTGAGCGTGCCGCCGCTGTCGCCGGCGCGCCTGAAGGCGGCCCTGCCGGCGCTGGTGGAAGAACACATCCTCGGTGACCCGGCCGATTGCGTGCTGGCCGTGGGCCCGGCGCAAGATGGCGGCGCTGAACGCACGGTGGCCGTGGCGCAGCGCGCCTGGCTGGAGGTGCTGGTCAAGGCCTTGCAGGCGCAGGGTGCGCACAGTATTGCGCTGCTGCCGGCCCAATTATGCCTGCCGCTGCAGCCGGGCGCCGTGTCGGCCGCGCTGTGCACCACGGACGGTGGCAGCGAACTGACGCTGCGCCAGTCGCAGACGGATGGCCTGGGCCTGGCCCTGCCGGCCCAGCCCGAAGCCGTGCTGCAAACGCTGCGTGCGCTGGCGGGCGACTCGCCCGTCACGCTGTACCTGCCCGGCGCCGAACTGCGCCGCTACGAGACGCTGGCCGCCAGCCAGCCCGCCGGGCAAGCCACCATCACGCTGCAGGAAGACCAGTGGGCGCACTGGATCGCCGCCGCCCGCACGGCCGCGCCGGACCTGGCCGCCGCCGTGGGCGCCAGCGGCACGGCGGCGCGCCAGTGGCAGCGCTGGCGCTGGCCGCTGCGGCTGGCCGTGCTGGCGCTGGCCGTCAACGTGGCGGGCATGAATATCGAATGGCTGCGCATGAAGCGCGAGGCGGGCCAGGTGCACCAGACTATCCAGCAGATCTTCAAGGCGGCGTACCCGAATGAATCCATGCTCGATCCGGTCGCCCAGATGCGCCAGCACATCGCGGCCGCCCAGGCCGACAATGGCGCGCTGGCCGGTGATGAATTCGGCGCGCTGAGCGCGGCCTTTGGTGAAGCGCTGGGCAGCCTGCCGAACAAGAACATCGTGGCCTCGCTCGAATACCGCGAACGCGCGCTGCAAGTGAAAATCAAACCCAATACGGTGGATGCCGCCGCCATGGGCCAGATCCGTGCGGCCCTGGCCGCGCGCAAGCTGGACTTGTCGGAAGCGGCGCCCGGCGTGTGGAAGATCCGCGTCGGCACCGGGAGCAAGGCATGAGCACATTGAAAACGACGCTGGCCCAGTACCGCGCCGGCGCGGAGCAGTTCTGGCAGGCGCGCACGGAACAGGAGCGCAAGTTCCTGGCCGTGGGCGGGGCCGTGGTGGGCGTGGCGCTGGCCTACGCGGTGCTGGTGGCGCCGGCTATGGAAGGGCGCGTGAAACTGCGCAAGGAACTGCCCCAGTTGCACCAGCAGGAGGCGCAATTGCAGGCGCTGGCGTTGCAGGCTTCCGCGCTCAAGGGGCAGGCCAGGGTGGCGCCGCCGCCCATGACGCGTGACAGCCTGACGGCCAGCCTGGCGGCGCGCAGCCTGACGGCGCAGTCGGTCGCCATCACGGGCGAGTACGCGCGGCTGCAACTGAATAACGTGTCCTTTCCCGGCCTGATGGACTGGCTGGCCACGCTGCGCCGCGATGGCCATATCACGGTGGAGGACGCCGTGATCAACGGCCAGGCCACGGCGGGCCAGGTGGACGCCACGCTGACGCTGCACCAGGCCGGTGGCGCGCAATGACGCGGCGCCCGTCCTCGCCCGCCATGGTGGTCCAGCCATGAAGCGCGCCGCCCTGTGGCTGCTGACGATCGCGCTCAGCGCCGTCGTCACGCTGCTGGTGTGCTTCCCGGCCAGCTGGCTGGGCGCGCTGGTGGAGCGCCAGACGGGCGGACGTTTGACGCTGGGGGACGCGCAGGGTACGCTGTGGCGCGGCTCGGCCTTTATCGGTGGCGCGGCCGGCGGCAATGGCCCCGTCACGCCGCTGCTGCCGGGACGTTTCGCGTGGCAGGTGTCGCCGCTGGCGCTCTTGGGCGCGGTGGAACTGCGGCTCGAGAACAGCGAGGCGCTGGCCCAGCCGGTGACGTTCCGCGGCGGCTGGCGCCAGTGGCAGCTCAGCCCTTCGGCCCTGCTGCTGCCGGCCGAAGGCTTGTCCGGCCTGGGCGCGCCACTGAACACGATCGCGCCGGCCGGCACCATGCGGCTGTCGTGGACGGCGCTGGAACTGGCCGTGGCCGGCGGCGCCGTCAGCGTCAACGGCCGCACCACGCTGGAGATGACGGACATGGCGTCCAAGCTGTCGGCGATCCGGCCGCTGGGCAGTTATGCGCTGGCGCTGGACTGGCATGGCCAGCAGGCGCAGCTGACCTTAAGTTCGGTCAAGGGGCCGTTGCTGCTCAGTGGCAGCGGCAGCCTCGATCAGGGCCACCTGCGGTTTTCCGGGCAGGCGCAGGCGGCCGATGGATATGAAGATACGTTGGCCAACCTGTTGAATCTGTTGGGCCAGCGCCGTGCAAACAGCGACAAGAACATCATCGCCTTAGAGTTCAACCAATGAAAAAACAGACCGTGAGCAAACCGACCTTTCCCGCGCTGCGCCGCCTGAGCGCGGGTGCGATGTTATGCTGCGCCGTGGCCGCCGCTGTGCCGCCGGCCGCATGGGCCGCCAACGATGATGCCGCGCTCAATTTCGTCGGCGCCGACATCGAATCGGTGATCAAGGCCGTGGGCCACTACACCAACATCACGTTCGTGATCGATCCGCGCGTGAAGGGCACCTTGACGCTGGTGTCGGAAAAGTCGATCAGCAAGTCGCAAGCGTTCTCGCTGCTCACCTCGGCCCTGCGCCTGCAAGGCTACGCCGTGGTCAGCGGCGACGGCTACGCCAAGGTGGTGCCGGAGGCGGAAGCGAAGTTGCAATCGGGGCCGACCCTGATCGGCACGGCGCCCAGCGCCATCAAGGGCGACCAGATCGTCAGCCAGGTGTTCCATCTGAACTATGAGTCGGCCGCCAACGTGGTGACGGTGCTGCGGCCCCTGATCTCGCCCAACAACACCATCAACGCCAACCCCGGCAACAACTCGGTCGTCATCACGGACTACGCGGACAACCTCAAGCGCCTGACCAAGATCATCGCCGCGCTGGACGCGCCGGCCGCCACCGACATGGACGTGATCCCCGTGCGCTACGCCATCGCCAGCGACCTGGCCGTCATGGTCAACAAGCTGATGGAGACCGGTTCGGGCGCCGGCGCCACGGACGCGGGCCGCGTCAGCGTGCTGGCCGACCCGCGCACCAATGCGCTGGTGCTGCGCGCGCCGTCGGCCGCGCGCGCCAACCTGGCCAAGTCCCTGATCGCCAAGCTCGATCAGCCGACGGCGGAACTGGGCAACGTGCACGTGGTCTACCTGAAGAACGCGGAGGCGACCAAACTGGCGCAGACGCTGCGCGCCGTCGTCTCGAACGACGCTTCGTCCGGCGCCACCAGCGCCACGGGCGGCGTGGCCCAGGGCAGCACGGCCAGCCAGCCCGGCCAGGCGGGGCAGGGCGGCATGGCCGGCAACAGCCAGGGCATGGGCGCCTCCAGTGGCCCCAGCAATCCGCTGCTGAGCAGCGGCACCGCGCCGCAGCAGGCCGGCTCCAATTCGGCCGGCTACATCCAGGCCGACGCGTCCACCAATACCCTGATTATCACGGCGCCCGAATCCGTGTACCGCAACCTGCGGGCCGTGATCGACCAGCTCGACGTGCGCCGGGCCCAGGTCTACATCGAATCGCTGATCGTGGAAGTCACGTCCGACAAGGCGTCCGAATTCGGCGTGCAGTGGATGGGCGCCACCGGCAACGATCGCAGCACCTACCGCGTGGGCGGACTGCAGTCCTACAACACGGGCGGCACCAACAACAACATCGCGGCATTGGCCTTGTCGCAACGGGCCGGCAGCACCACCACCAGCACCAGCACGCCCACGCTGCCCGGCGGCGGCCTGTCGATCGGCGTGTTCAAGCAGGTGGCCGGCCAACTGGGCCTGGGCGCGCTGGCGCATTCGCTGGAATCGGACGGCAACGCCAACATCCTGTCCACACCCAACATGATCACGCTCGACAACGAGCTGGCCACTATCCAGGTGGGCCAGAACGTGCCTATCCTGACGGGCCAGTTCACCACCACCGCCGGCACCAATTCGAACCCGTTCCAGACCATCGACCGCAAGGAAGTGGGCCTGACGCTGAAGGTGCGGCCGCAGATTTCCGAAGGCGGCACGATCAAGATGGCGATCTACCACGAGACCTCCAATGTCGATAAATCGACCCTGACGGCGACGGCCGGCATCACCATCAACAAGCGCGTGATCGAGAACAACGTGATCGCCGACGATGGCCAGATCATCGTGCTCGGTGGCCTGATCGAGGACACCACGGGCGACGGCACGGACAAGGTGCGCGGCCTGGGTGACATTCCCGTGCTGGGCAACCTGTTCAAGTACCAGACCCGCAGCCGCAAGAAGACCAACCTGATGATCTTCCTGCGCCCCGTGGTCATCCGCAGCAAGGAGCAGAGCGTGAGCCTGGCCACGGACCGCTACGACTACATGCGCAGCGCGCAGCAGGGCATCAAGCCGGCCGACAGCATCCTCGTCAACGACTTCGGCCAGCCCGTGCTGCCGGCGTTGACCAATGGCCGCCCCACGGGCAGCGTCACCGTGGCCCAGCCCGTGCCGCCGGCGCCCCAGCCCAAGCCCGACCAGGCGCCCGGCGCGGCCACCCCGGTGAACAACTAAGGCGGCGCCATGAGCAACCTGCTGCCTTACGCCTTCGCGCGTGACTTCATGCTGCTGGCCCATCCCAGCGACGAGGCGGAAAACACGGTCGAAGTGCTGACCTGCGGCGCCACGGCGCCGGCCGCCATCGCGGAAGTGTCGCGCCGCTTCGGCCGTATCACGCTCAAGAGCATGACGCGCGCCGACCTGGAGACGGCCATCGCCGCCGCCTACGCCAGCGCCGGCGCCAATGCCTCGCTGGTGGCCGATGAATTCGACGCGGAACTGGACCTGACCAAACTGCTGCAGGACGTGCCGGCCATCGAGGACTTGCTCGAATCGTCCGACGACGCGCCCGTGATCCGCATGATCAACGCGCTCCTGACCCAGGCCCTGCGCGACGGCGCCTCCGACATCCACATCGAGCCGTTCGAGCAAACCTCGGTGGTGCGCTTCCGCGTGGACGGCAGCCTGCGCGACATCGTCCGTCCGCGCAAAGCGATCCACGGCTCGCTGATCTCGCGTATCAAGATCATGGCGCAGCTCGACATCGCGGAAAAGCGCCTGCCGCAGGACGGCCGCATCACGCTGCGCATTGGCGGCAAGCCGGTCGACGTGCGCGTCTCAACCCTGCCCACCGGCCACGGCGAACGGGCCGTGCTGCGCCTCTTGGACAAGGAGGCGGGCCGGCTCGACCTGCAGCATCTGGGCATGAGCGACGCCATGCTGGCCCAGTTCAATGGCCTGATCAACCAGCCGCACGGCATCGTGCTGGTGACCGGCCCCACCGGCTCGGGCAAGACCACCACGCTGTACGCCGCGCTGTCGCTGCTGAACGCCTCCAGCACCAACATCATGACGGTGGAAGACCCGATCGAATACGACCTGGCCGGCGTGGGCCAGACCCAGGTCAACGCCCGCATCGACATGACCTTCGCCAAGGCCCTGCGCGCCATCCTGCGCCAGGACCCGGACGTGATCATGATCGGCGAGATCCGCGACCTGGAGACGGCGCAGATCGCCGTGCAGGCCTCGCTCACGGGCCACCTGGTGCTGGCCACGCTGCACACCAACGACGCCGCGGCCGCCGTTACCCGTCTGCTGGACATGGGGATCGAACCGTTCCTGCTGTCGTCGTCCTTGCTGGGCGTGCTGGCCCAGCGCCTGGTGCGCAAGCTGTGCCCCAGCTGCAAAACCTTCGAAGGCGGCCAGTGGCATGCCGTCGGCTGCAGCCATTGCGGCCAGACCGGCTACCAGGGCCGGGTCGGCGTGTATGAACTGCTGCAGACGACGGAGCAGATCCGCGCCCAGATCCACAACCGCGCGGCGGAAGCCGAAGTGAAGGCGGCCGCCATGGCCAGCGGCATGCGCACCATGCGCGAGGATGGCGAACGCTGGTTGCGCGAAGGCGTGACCACCCAGGCCGAACTGCTGCGCGTGACCAAGGACTAGGATGCCTGCATTCCGATACGAAGCCGTCGATGCCGGCGGCGCCACCAGGAAGGGCGTGCTCAACGCCGACAGCGCCCGTTCCGCGCGCGCCGATTTGCGCACCCAGGGCCTGTTGCCGATCAAGGTGGACGCCATCGGCGCCCAGGTCGACGCGGCCGGCGTGGCCAAGAGCCGCGGTTTCGGCGAGCGCCTGTCAACCACCGAACTGGCCCTGTTCACGCGCCAGCTGGCCAGCCTGCTGGAAGCGGGGCTGCCGCTGGAGCAGGCTTTCACGGCCTTGCTGGAGCAGGCCGAACGTCCGTACGTGCGTGACCTGATCGCTTCGATCCGCTCGGAAGTGATGGGCGGCGCCGCGCTGTCGGATGTGCTGTCGCGCCACCCGCGCGACTTCGCCGAGATCTACCGGGCGCTGGTGGCATCCGGTGAGCAGATCGGCCACCTGGCGCGCGTGCTGTCGCGCCTGGCCGACTACATCGAGCGGCGCAACGCGCTGGTGCAGAAGGTCAAGCTGGCGTTCACCTATCCGGCCATCGTGACGGTGGTGGCGTTTTCCATCGTGATCTTCCTGCTCACCTACGTGGTGCCGCAGATCGTGTCCGTGTTCGCCAACACCAAGCAGAAGCTGCCCTTCCTCACCGTCGTGATGCTGGCCGTGTCGGACTTCGTGCGTCATTACGGCGTGCTGGTGGCCGTGCTGCTGGTGGGCGCGTGGTTCGCGTGGCGCCGCGCGCTGGAGAACCCGGCGCTCAAGCGGCGCTGGCACAGCTGGCTGCTGACGGCGCCCCTGTACGGCAAGTTCGAGCGCAGCCTGAACACGGCGCGCTTCGCCAGCACGCTGGCCATCACCACCGGCTCCGGCGTGCCGATTTTGCGCGCGCTGCAAACGAGCCGTGACACGCTGTCCAACGTGGCCATGCGCGAGCTGGTGGACGAGGCCAGCGACAACGTGCGCGAGGGCGTAAGCCTGGCGCGGGCGCTGTCGGCCCAGCAGCATTTCCCGCCCATGCTGATCCACATGATCCGCGCCGGCGAACTGACGGGCGAACTGCCGGCCATGCTGGACCGGGCCGCCAGCGCGCAGGAACAGGACCTGGAGCGCCGCACGCTGACCATCGCCGGCCTGCTGGAGCCGGCCCTGATCCTGGCCATGGGCGTGGTGGTGCTGCTGATCGTGCTGGCGGTGCTGATGCCCATTATCGAAATCAATCAGCTGGTGCGCTGAACAAGGAACCCATGAAGCGTCTGCCTTTCATCCTCACCGTGGCCGCCGTGGCGGCCTTGTCCGCCTCGCTGGCTTACTGGGGGCTGCAGCTGTTCAAGCCGCAGCAGCGCCCGATCGCGGCCGCGCCCGTGGCGCCCGCGCCGGAAGCTAGCCTGGATGCGGCCAAGGGCCTGTTCGGCGGCCAGATCGCCGTGGCCGTGGCCAGCAACTACCAGCTCAAGGGCGTGGTGGCGGCCGGCGATGGCCGCGACAGCGCCGCCATCCTGGCCGTCGATAACAAGCCGGCCGTGGCGCTGGCCGTGGGGCGCGAGGTGGCGCCCGGCGTGACGGTCAAGGAAGTCCATCCCAAGTACGTGCTGCTGTCCGAGGGCGGCGTAGTCAAGCGCATCGACCTGGCCAGCGACGCCGGGCCGCAGAGCAATCCCAACCTGGCGCCGCCATCCATCACGCCGCCGCCCCTGCCGCAGCCGTCGGTAGCGCCCGCAGTGCCGCCGCAGCCGGCCGTGATGCCGCAGCCGCAGTTGCAGCAATCGCCGCCGTCGGCGGCGGCGGCAGGGCACGCGGGTGTGGCGCCGGCGGGGCCCGGCCCTGACCGCCGTTGACGCTGCGGGTGTAACACCATGTGGTTCCTCCGCGCCCTGGGCGTTGTGCTGTGCTGCTGGCTGATGGCGGCGCAAGCACAATCGCCGACGCCAGCCTCCGTATCTGCAAACACGCCGGCCGCCGCGCCCGCGACTGACGCCGATCCCGTTCACCACCGTCCCCGCATCGCATTGGTGCTGTCGGGCGGCGGTGCGCGCGGCTTCGCCCATATCGGCGTGCTGCGCGTGCTGCAGGAATTGCGGGTGCCCATCGACATCGTGGTCGGCACCAGCATGGGCAGCGTGGTCGGCGGCGCCTACGCGGCCGGCAGCTCCGTGGCCCAGCTTGAACAACTGGTGCGCCGCACGGACTGGAACAGCGTGGTGGCCGACCGCCCGCCGCGCGACGAACTCAATTTCCGCCGCCGCGAGGAAGACTTGCTGCTGCCATCGCGCATCGAGTTCGGCGCCACGCTGGAAGGCATCTCGCTGCCGCCGGCCGCCGCCGGCAACGAGGCGCTGGAGCTGGCGCTGACCCGCGTGCTGCCGCAGGGCACGCGCGACCGGCCCGTCAACCAGTTGCCGCTGCCGTTCCGCTCCGTCGCCTCCGACCTGGTCACGGGCGAGCTGGTGGAACTGGACGACACCCCGCTGTTCCTGGCCATGCGCGCCTCGTTGGCCGTGCCCGGCGTGTTCGCGCCGGTGCGGGTCAAGGAGCGGCTGGTGGTCGACGGTGGCCTGGTGCGCAACCTGCCGGTGGACGTGGCGCGCGCCATGGGGGCCGACGTGGTCATCGCCGTCAACGTGGGCACGCCGCTGGCGCCGGAAAAAGACTTGAGCAGCGCGATCCGGGTGGCCCAGCAGATGCTGCAGATCCTGACGGAGCAGAACGTGCAGCGCTCGCTCAAGGAGTTGGGGCCGCGCGACATCCTGCTGGCGCCCAACCTGAACGGCATCAGCTTCCTCGATTTCGCGCGCCACGACCGTGCCATCCTGGCTGGCGAGAAGGCGGCGCGCGCGCTGTCGGCCCAACTGGTGCAACTGGCCGTGCCGGAGGCGGAATACACGGCGTTCGAACAGCACCGCCTGGCCGGTCCCGTGGTGGCCGACCAGCCGCTGCCCATCACCAAGCTGGCCGTGGAACCCAGTGGCCACATCAATCCCAAGGCGCTGGAAGTGCAGTCCGGCCTGGCGCTGGGCCAGAAGGTCACGGCGGAACAGGCGCAGCAGGCCGGGGCCCAGTTGTTTGGCCGCGGCGACCTGGCGCGCGTGGAAACGGAAGTGCAGGACGTAAACGGCGGGCGCGAAGTGCTGATCAAGCCGACCGAGGCCGACTGGGCCCGCAGCCGCCTGCGCGTGGGCCTGGAACTGGCCAGCGACTTCTCCGACAACAACACGTTCGCGCTCAAGATGATGCACGTGCGCTCCTCGCTCAACGACTGGGGCGCGGAGCTGCGCAGTTCGGCCCGCATCGGCACCGAGCGCGCGTTTGAAGTGGAGTTCTGGCAGCCGCTGGGGCCCGGTTCGCAGTGGTATGTGGCGCCGGCCGTCAAATATGGCGCGGCCGCCTCCGACACGTTCAGCCTGACGGGCCAGCGCCAGAACCGCATCGGCTTCAACTACGCCGGCACCAGCGTGGTGCTGGGACGCCAGCTGGGTAACTGGGGCGACGTGCACCTGGGCGTGGCGCGCCAGAGCGCCAACGTGCGCGTGACGATACCGGAAGATCCGACGGTGCCGGCGGCCCGCGTGCACCAGACCGTGCAAACGCTGGCCTACAGCGTCGACACGCTGGATTCCGTGGCCTTCCCCACGCGCGGCGGGCTGTTCAACCTCAACCTCGAACGTTCCGTGCTCAACGCGGGCACGCGCGTGTCGCTGATGCAGCAAAGCGTGGAGGGCTTACGCGCTTTCCATGCCGGGAACTGGGCCGGCCACTTGTATGCGGAATGGGCGCGCAGCCAGCAAGGGCTGGCGCCGCTCAACCTGGGCGGCTTCCTGCGCTTGTCCGGCACGGCGCCCGAATCCGTGGCCGGCAACCGCGTGGTGCTGGGCCGCGTCGTAATGGCGCGCACGGTAGGCGCCATGCCGGCCGCGCTGGGCGGTGACGTGCGGCTCGGTTTCTCGCTGGAGGCGGGCGCTGGTTATGGCGCCGACAATCCGCTGCACTGGGCCAGCGTGAAGCAGGCCGGCAGCATCTTCACGGCCGTCGATACGCGCTTCGGTCCACTCTACTTCGGCGCCGGCAGCACCAAGGGCAACAGCGGCACGCTGTATTTGTTCCTCGGTCCCGTCTGGTAAGGCGGCCCTTGGCATGCCATGGCCCCTTGGCGGGCGCGGGCTGCCTGCGCCTCCCAGGCGGCTGAATATTCTCATCACTGGCGCCACTATACTCCTAAGGGTACCTCGAAAAACCCTGTTTTCTAAAAATTCCCTCCTCTATAAATCAAAGGCTTACGAAGCGAGCAATATTGAAAAAGGAGGTTTTTCGAGGTCCCCCTACGTCGCCGCCATCTGTTCTCACTGACCGCCGCCACCCAATCGCATGGAACGCCGCCACGCGTTCTCATGCAGTCCCGCCAGCGCTCTGCTGTGGCTGCGGCCAACACCGCAGGGCTGCGAAGGACTGCTTGCACCCAAAGCGGAAGCATCTCCTTATATTTATGTTTTCACTCGACTATTATTTCGTAACATGCATGGATTATTCTTCCTGACTTGCATTGTCGTTCGGTTGCCCAAGGCTACCAATTACATAAGTCACGACTACTGCGAGAAAAATAAATGAACAAAATGCCTCAATTACGACCAGCTTCCTGCCGTCAAATGTTGGCACAATATCGCCATACCCAATAGTTGCGGAAGTTATGACACTAAAATAATAAGCAGAAAAAGAATCGGTTACTGAGGCTGAGCCAAAGCGAAGAGCGTCGAAATGCAAATATAGACCAGCAAACCACGCCGTAAATTCAATGAAATTTAACCCTAAAGATATCAACGTCCTGTTTAGTGACAATGGTGCATGCCAAAAATTTCTCAGCAGGACTATAGCGAGAATATTCGAAAATAAATCAACTAAGGAGATCGTACATAGAATTACGTATAGGTTTCCCGCCCACAGCCCACCAAAGAGTGCAAATACTGCACCACATGTTTTTAATAAAACATACACTTCAATCGAAAGCTTCCTTGCCATTCGGCTTATTTTTCCTGCGATCCAGCGCACGACCATTGCTGGAGTTGCCATCAGAGTTATGCAAAGAATAATAATAAAAAATCGTTCCAGTAATAAAATTTTCCGATACTTTATATTATTGAATTTTAATAGATCGAATACCAGTGAGCCATGTTTTGCGTATGGGTTGTGTGTCGAAGGAGTCATTGCCACTTTATTAGATCACTTCCATTTTTTTTGATTTTCAACTATCAGCTCGTGCTTCGGCAGCCGCCACCTGTCTCGCGAGCACTTTCCTGGATCGGTACCTTTTCTGGCCTTCGGCATCGGACACAGTCCAGGGTGCTTTCGCAGTCCAGGCAGGCTACCGGACGTGCGTGCCGTCCGTGGCCTTTCCCCGATTCACGGGCGCTCCGGCTACGGCTTGAACGGGAACTGGTAAGGTGCTTCAAATGGCAGATCATTGAGGAGCTAAGCTGCTTTGTCTCCTAGCATTTCGTCAAGCTTCTCGAACTCTGCAGCGATCTCGGCGTGGATTTTCTGCGTGTAGCGTTCGAAAAGGTGCCCCTCCAATTCCATCGCAAAGTCTCGCACTGCATCCATCAACTCTTGGATTTCGAACTCACCCAGCTCAATAGGCTCACCATCCTTGGAATTGCCGCTGCGGTGAATGATGTCGTGGCGCTTGATGGTAGGCTCAATAAAGGCATCGAAGGACGGCGCCTTTATCTCCAAAGCATGGGCAATCAGCATGGTGACGCTATCCCATTTGTGCCAAACCGTGTCTTGCAGATACCCTTTTACCAAACCACGCAGGCTGTCGAACTTGTCGTAGATTTGTCCAAGCTTCATCCCTTGGTCTTTAAAGTGCGGAAAGCGCGTTACTATGTTCTTCAAAACCCGATCATCGTTCTCAACGGCATAAGTCATCGTCTCCCAGAGATAGGACTCAAAGGCAGTTATGACGTTGCTGTACGCAAGCTTCTTGGCTAAAGCGACGGCCGCCTCTGATCCAGTAAGAGTGAGCACTTCCGATATTTCTTGGAGCCGGCGCTCGAGGACATTTGCAGGATCTTTTGGATTAGCAACGTTGACTCCGAATTCCTCGTCGTAATCGTCGTCATCGCCCCATTGAACTGGAGCCCAATCGTCTCCTACGTTCGATTGCAGTTCATCAACCACATCGGAGATTAATTCTTCGTCCACAATTCCGCTGAATCTCTGATCAAGTTCATCTTTAGGATGATATGGGCCGCCATGCACAAAGATATAGCCACCCTCGGCAGATATGTAGGGAGTTTCCTCCGCAGGGTCGCAGTAGCGAGCCAGAAACCAAGCCTTCATTGCCTGTCGCTTGAGTGAGGGGCTGGCCTTCTGGAGCCACACCTCATCAATATCCATTAAACGTGAACTGTTATCGACTGCCTCATCGGGCAGATTTGTTACGAACCATTCATCCATTCGATCATTCCAACCCATAAATATCCTTATTTAGATTCAGATTTCTTGAAGAGTTCGGAAGGGGGTAATTTTGTGGCATTAAAACTTAAAATTATACTCACCCAGTTTCGAGTCGGTTTTCGCCTAATCTTGGGGCATTTCCCAGAAAATGAACTATACCTTGAAAACCATGAACACAATTTCCTACTTTATTTACGGTTCGAAATGGCCGCTGCTGGCCGAACTCGGCCGATGACCATAAAGGATAACATCTTGCTCATCTGAAAAAAGCGCGGATTCTCACAAGCCCGGGTGGCGGCGCTGCATGAGAGCGAGTGGCGGCGTTCCATGCGCTTGGGTTGCGGCGGTCAGTGAGAACAGGTGGCGGCGACTTAGCAGAATGGGTGGCGGCAGTGATGAGAATACTCAGGCGGCTCAAGCGGCTCGGGCGGCACAGCAGACTCAGGCCGCTTGCTGCGGCTGGCGCCGCAGCGCCGTGAACGCGGCGAATTCCCACGAACGAAATCCCACCAGCAAGGTGTAGCCGTCGCGCTCGGGCGCGGGCAGGCGGCGGTCGCCCTGGTGCAGCCGCGCCAGTTCGCCGGCCAGCGACTGGATCTTGGCGGCCAGTTCCAGCGCGCTGGCGCGCGACAGCCGCGCGGGCAGGCACAGCAGCGCTTCACCGGCACCGTTGAACGGGCCGCTGAAATAATCGGCTACCACATGGCTGCGGAAGAACTGTTGCACGGGGCCGTCGGCCAGCCAGTGGAACGCGTTCGACACGCGCAGCCGGTAGCGGTTCAGCGGCTTGAGTTCGATCAGGCCCAGCCGGTCCAGCTCGGCCAACAAGACGATGCATTCCGGCTCGCTCAGCTGGTAAGTTTCCAGCACCTGCTCCAGGCTCCAATGGCCCAGGCAGCAGATTGCCATCAACAGCAGGCGCGGGTGGGCCACCAGCGCCTTTTCCTGCAGCAGGGTCAGCGTGTCCGCATGGGGCGTGGCGTCGGCCGCGCCGCGCAGCACGTCCTCCAGCGCGATGCCGGCCGCCTTGCAGATTTGCGCCAGCCGCGACAGCGCCATGTCTTGCTGGCCGAACATGCGCTTGACGCTCGATTCGCTCATGCCGATGCGGCTCGCCAGTTCCTTGTAGGTGACGCCGGCCGCGCGCAATTGGGCGCGCAACACTTGCAGCAGCAATTCCGGTGAACTCATGCCTGCCCCTGTGCTTGTCATAAAGGCAAAAAAGTAGCACGGTTCGCTACCGTCTGTACAGGATTTTGCGCCCTGGTACTTTCCGCTAGGACTTTCGATGGAACGGGATCACACTGCGCAGCGATGTCACTCGTTGCAGCGACGTCATCCAGCCACAAGAGACTACGAGGGGAACGATGATGAAATTTAACGTGCGCACCATGCTGTTGGCCAGCGCCTTGCTGGGCGCCAGCGGCGCCGCCGCCGCCGCCGACCTGTCGCCCGGCTACATGGGCGTGGACGTGGGCTACCGCAACCACTACAACTTCGACTGCCTGAGCGGCAGCCCGTGCGAGCGCAACGCCGGCGCCAGCACCCGCGTGTATGGCGGCTATACGCTGGGCCAGGGCGAGGCGTTCGGCCTCAAGTCTACCCGCGCCATCGAAGTAGCCGCCTTCACGGGGGGCAGCGTCAAGGGCGCGTTCAGGGATGGGAGCGGTGCGCTCAGTCCGGGCAAGGGCAAGTTGTCGGGCGTGAGCGTGGTGGTCGCATCGGCCACCCAACTCAGCGATAACTGGGCCTGGACCACGCGCTTGGGCCTGGTGGCCGAGCATGGCAAGGTCAACTACACGGCCGGCGGCAGCGACAGCACCAATACCCTGGCCGTGACGGTGGGCACGGGCCTGTCCTACGCCATCGACCGGAACTGGTCGCTCAACGCGGACTGGAACTACCTGCCGGCCCGCATGGGCAAGGCCGCCAAGTCCAACCTGAATGTGTTCTCGGTGGGCGCCGCCTACCACTTCTGATTACCCGAGAGCGGGCGCCAACCCCGGCGCCCGCTGACGGTTCACTCTTCGTCGTGCTTCTTCAGCAAGGCCTTGGCCAGCGCCCGCTTGGCCGCCTGGCGCTGGCCGGACGGCGTTTTCACATGCGGCCCGGCCGAACGCAGCTTGGCCGCCACGGCCACCGGATTGCGTGGCTTGGGCGACGGTCCCACGCGGAACTGCATTTTCTGCCGGGTCGCCAGCGCCTTGTTGGCCATGATCTCTCCGTTACAGCACGTAACGCGACAAGTCTTCGTTGACGGCCAGCGCGTCGAGCCGGGCGTTGACGTAGGCCGCGTCGATGGTGAGCACCTTGTCCGACGTTTCCGTGGCCGTGAACGAGATTTCCTCGAGCAGCTTTTCCATCACCGTGTACAGCCGGCGCGCGCCGATGTTCTCGGTGCGCTCGTTGACGGAAAACGCGATCTCGGCCAGCCGGTTGATGCCGTCCGGCGCGAACTCGAGCTTGACGTCCTCGGTGGCCAGCAGCGCTTCATACTGCTTGGTCAGGCAGGCGTCGGTGCTGGTGAGGATGCGTTCGAAATCGGCAATCGACAGCGATTCCAGCTCCACCCGGATCGGGAAGCGTCCCTGCAGCTCGGGTATCAGGTCGGACGGCTTGGCCAGGTGGAAGGCGCCGGACGCGATGAACAGGATGTGGTCGGTACGGATCATGCCGTACTTGGTGTTGACGGTGGTGCCCTCCACCAGCGGCAGCAGGTCGCGCTGCACACCGGCGCGCGACACGTCGGCCCCGCCCACTTCCGAGCGCGAGGCGATCTTGTCGATTTCGTCGAGGAACACGATACCGTTCTGCTCCACGTTCTGGATCGCCTTGTGCTTCATCTCGTCTTCGTTGATCAGCTTGGCCGCTTCCTCGTCCACCAGGATCTTCATGGCGTCCTTGATCTTGAGCTTGCGCGATTTTTTGCGCCCGCCGCCGATGCCCGAGAACATGGTCTTGATCTGCTCCGTCATTTCCTCCATGCCGGGCGGGGCCATGATTTCCATCTGCGGGCTGGCCTCGGCCAGCTCCAGCTCGATTTCCTTGTCGTCCAGTTCGCCCTGGCGCAGCCGCTTGCGGAAGGTCTGGCGCGTGGCGTCGCCGGCCTGCGGTTCGCTGCTGGCCGTGTTGAAGCCGAAGTCGCGCGCCGGCGGCACCAGGATGTCGATCACCCGGTCCTCGGCCGCGTCCTCGGCGCGCGCGCGCACCTTGGCCATCTCGGACGAGCGGGTCTGCTTGATGCCGATGTCGATCAGGTCGCGGATGATGGTGTCCACGTCGCGCCCCACGTAGCCCACTTCCGTGAACTTGGTCGCTTCGATCTTGATGAACGGGGCGTCGGCCAGCTTGGCCAGGCGGCGCGCGATCTCCGTCTTGCCCACGCCGGTCGGGCCTATCATCAGGATGTTCTTGGGCGTGATTTCATGGCGCAGCGGCTCGGCCACCTGCTGGCGGCGCCAGCGGTTGCGCAGCGCGATGGCGACGGCGCGCTTGGCCTTGGCCTGGCCGACCACGTGTTTATCGAGTTCGCCGACGATTTCCTGTGGGGTCATGTTCATGGGTTCAGTCCAGGGTTTCGATGATGTGGGACAAGTTGGTATAGATGCACAGCTGGCCGGCGATGGTCAGTGACTTTTTGACGATGTCGGCCGGCGACAGTTCCGTGTTTTCCTGCAGCGCCAGCGCGGCCGACTGGGCGTAGGTGCCGCCCGAGCCGATGGCGCCGATGCCGTTCTCCGGTTCCAGCACGTCGCCATTGCCGGTGATGACCAGCGTCGATTCGCTGTCGGCCACCAGCAGCATGGCTTCCAGGCGGCGCAGCACGCGGTCGGTGCGCCAGTCCTTGGCCAGTTCGACCGAGGCGCGCAGCAAATTGCCCTGGTGCTTTTCCAGCTTGCCTTCGAAGCGGTCGAGCAGCGTGAAGGCGTCGGCCGTGCCGCCGGCGAAACCGACCAGCACCTTGCCCTGGTACAGCTTGCGCACCTTGCGGGCCGTGCCTTTCATGACGATATTGCCGAGCGTGACCTGGCCATCGCCGCCCAGTGCGACTTGCTTGCCGCGGCGCACGCACAGGATGGTGGTGCCGTGAAATTGTTCCATAGTGACCTCGGTTAGTGATGCGATTCAAGTCCCGCACATGGGGCTAGCCACCGCAATTGCAAGACGGGTCAGTATTTGTGCGGGTAGATCTTGGCCAGTTCGCCGTAGCCGAGCAGCCGCAGCAGGGCCGCCACCAGGTGGTTGACGTCGCGGAACTCCACCTTCTTGCCGTCTTGCACCAGCGCTTGCAGCCTGGTCTGCAAGGCGTTGGCGGCGCTAAATTCCACGCGCGCCAGCCGCGAGCAGTCGAACACGAGGGTCTGGTACTGTTCAGCATAGGCGGCCAGCGCGGCAAGTAAACCGTCGAGCGGGTTCTCGACCACGGTGGGCAACAGGTAGCGGTCCGGCGCGCCGGCCAGCGGCTGGCGGGCCGCCGTGGCCACGGCGCGCGGCGCCACGAACGACGGCGGCGACACTTCGAACGTGACGCAGTAATCCATGCCCGTTTCCTCGAAGTCCTTTTCGCGGTTGAGCAGTTGCAACAGTTCCAGCAACAGCAGCCACGGCGCCGGGCCGCCGTCGCGGTTGCCCACGGCCACGGTGGCCTGGATCAGGGCCGCCAGGTGGTCGGCCGCCACCACGATCAGCTCGCGCTCGCCGCCGTGCAGTTGCTGCAGCACGGGCAGCAGCAGCGCGCAGCCCTCGGGCGTGACGCCCTGCACCCGGCTGAAGTCCAGCCGCAGCACGGGGTGGCTGGCCATTTGCTGGCGCAAGCGCTCGAGCTGGGGGGCGATGGTGTCGTCGAGCTGGCCCGAGAACAGTTCCGTGGGCGTGACGCCCGACCAGGCCCGGCCGCTGGCGGCGGCGGCAGGTGGCGGCAGCGCGTTCCAGGGCGGCGGCGACGTTTCGAAGGTGCTGGCGTAATCGATCGACAGGCTGTCGAACTTGTCCTGCTGGCCGGTGACCTGGTACAGGTCGAACAGCATCCACCACAGCGTGCGGTCCTGGGCGCCGGCCGGCGGCAGGTTGTCCACCAGCATCTGCTCGGCCATGTCGGCCTGGCCGTTGGCGTACACGATGGCGATTTCCTCCACCACGGGCGCGGTCTGGGCCGCCACGGCCTGGGCCGGCAAGTCATCCTCGCCCAGCAATTCCGTCGTATTCTCGTCCAGCAGGGGCAGGGTGGGATGGTCGCCGGCCACGGCGGGGCGCGGCGGGCGCGCGGGGCGGCTGCCCCAGGCCGGTTCCGTGTCCTGGAAGATGTCGAGTGCCATGGCGGCCTCGATGGCGTCGATCTTCATGGCCGTGGCACGGGCCAGGTCGCGCTGCAGGGCCTGGGCTTGCTGGCGTTCCAGTTCGCTGTTCGGGCCAAGGCGCACGCCCTCGTCGGCGCCGGCCGTGGCGGCCGGCGCGCGCTGCGCGTCCTGTTTCTTGAAGAGCGAAAATATGCCCACGTCGTGCCCCGTTGGTGCTCCATTGTGTTTCACGCTGGCCGGCACGCGCACAGCGCGTGCCGCAGGATATGTAGTGTAGCTTATGGGAAAGGTCTTGCCATGTGCGCACGCAAGCGGATACAACAATTTTCACCAAATTCCACAATTCGGCGCGCCAGCTTGCGAAAGCGTGGACGAAAAAAAAGCACGCGAGGGCATCGCGTGCTTCTTTGGCAGTGGCCGGATGGCTCAGTCGCCGTACAGCTTCTGTTTCAGTTCGCGACGCTGCTGGGCTTCCAGCGACAGCGTGGCCGTGGGACGGGCGATCAGGCGGGGAATGCCGATCGGTTCGCCCGTTTCCTCGCACCAGCCATAGTCGCCGGCGTCGATGGCCACGATCGATTGCTGCACCTTCTTCAACAGTTTGCGCTCGCGGTCGCGGGTACGCAGCTCCAGTGCGTGCTCTTCCTCGATGGTCGCGCGGTCGGCGGGATCGGGCACCAGCACGGTTTCGCGCAAGTGTTCCGTGGTCTCGTCGGCGTTCTTCAACAATTCTTTTTCAAGGGCCTGCAGCTTGGCCTTGAAAAATGCCATTTGCGCCGGGTTCATGTAATCCTTGTCATCCATCTTCAGAATTTCTTCTTCGGTCAGGATGCGTTCAGTGCTCGCGGCGGGGGTCGATTTATTAGTTTTAGTCATCACTTCGCTTACCTTCGATACGACAGAGTTTTCAAATGGATGGGCTGTTGGGGTGCCAGGCCACACAGCCGCACCGGTATCCGCATCGGCACTGCTTGCCGGATGGTGCAACACTTAATCTTTCGTTATGGTCTTTCGCATCATACGCGTTCGAGCGAGCCGTGCCCGATTCGCGGGGGAGTCTGTCGCTAAAAACGCAGATAGTTTATACCAAACATTGTTCCAAACCGCGAATAAAGATGTCTTTCGGTAGATTTTTGCCAATAAATACCATTTTGCTGCCACGGTTTTCCGTTTCCCCCCATTTCGCGCCCAGGTCGCTGCCCATCAACTGGTGCACGCCCTGGAATACCACCTTGCGTTGCGCCCCTTGCATCCACAATACGCCTTTATAGCGCAGCATGCGAGGGCCGTACACCTGGACCAGTCCGTTCAGGAACTCATCGAGCTTGCCGCTGTCGAACGGGCGCTCGCTCTTGTAGACGAAGGCGGCGATGTCGTCCGTGTGGTGGCTGTGGTGATGGTCGTGGCCGCAATCGGGACCGTGGGCATGGCCGCAGTGTTCGTCGTGCACGTGCGCATGCTCGTCCTCGGCGGCCAGGAAGTCCGGGTCCAGTTCCAGCTTGTCGTTCAGGTTGAAGCCTTTCAAGTCCAGCACTTCGGCCAGTGGCAGGCGGCCGAAGTCGGAGCGCACGATGGGGGCGCGCGGGTTGATGTGCTTGACGCGGGCCGTCAATGCGTCCAGTTCGGCCGCCGTCACCAGGTCGGTCTTGGATAGCAGCAACTTGTCGGCGAAGCCGATCTGGCGCTGGGCTTCCTCGTGCTCGTCGAGCTGTTGCATGGCGTGGCGCGCGTCCACCACCGTGATCACGGCGTCGAGCATGTAGTGAGCGCCCACTTCCTCGTCGATGAAGAAGGTCTGGGCCACGGGGCCGGGGTTGGCCAGGCCGGTCGTCTCGATCACCACGCGGTCGAACTGCAGCTGGCCGGCGTCGCGCTTTTGCGCCAGCGCCGTCAGCGCCACGATCAGGTCGCCCCGTACCGTGCAGCAGATGCAGCCATTGTTCATTTCCACGATCTGTTCCTGGCTGTCCTGCACCAGGATTTCATTGTCGATATTTTCCTGGCCGAATTCATTTTCGATCACGGCGATGCGCATGCCGTGCTGTTCCTGCAGGATGCGGTTGAGCAGCGTGGTTTTGCCGGCGCCGAGAAAGCCCGTCAGGATGGTGGTGGGGATGAGTGCCATGGTCGCTCGTCGAAATGAATGATGGGGTGCTGGGGGCGCCGTCTGGGGCGATCCAGCCAAGCCGCCGATTATGCCGGAATTTCGCAAACGGTTGCAAACCGTGTGTTTGCTGCGCATCAAGCCATTGTGCGCGTTATTTGATTTTTGCGCGCGGATGCGCCCGGTCGTAGACGTCGGCCAGGTGCTGGAAGTCGAGCGCCGTGTAGACCTGGGTGGAACTGATGCTGGCGTGGCCCAGCATGTCCTGCACGGCCCGCAGGTCGCCCGACGATTGCAGCACGTGCGAGGCGAACGAGTGGCGCAGCATGTGCGGGTGCACGTGCACCGGCATGCCGCAGGCCAGCGCATGGGCGCGCAGCCGCTGCTGCACCACGCGCGGGCTGACGCGGGCGCCGCGCGTGTTGACGAACAGGGCCGCGCTGCCGTCGGACGGGGCCGGGCGCACGGCGATCCAGGCCGCCAGCGCGGCCAGCGCCGCGCTGCCCACGGGCACGGTGCGCATCTTGTTGCCCTTGCCGGTGACGACGGCCTCGCCCTGCGCGAGATCGAGCCAGCCCAGCGAGGCGGGCAGGGCGCCGTCGGCCTTGCGGTATTGCAGGTCCATGGCGGCCAGTTCCGACACCCGCAAGCCGCTGGAATATAAGAGTTCGAACATGGCGCGGTCGCACAGCGCGGCCGGTTCCGGGGCCGCGCCCGGCTGTGGCCGGCCGGCGCCGCTCACCAGCCGCACGGCGTCGTCCACCGACAGTGCGCGCGGCAGGCCGCGCGCTTGCTTGGGCGCCCGCACGCCGGCAGCCGGATTGGCGGGCAGCTCGCCCTGTTCGATGAGCCAGTCGAAAAAGCCGCGCCAGCAGGACAGCTTGCGGGCGATGGAACGCGGTTCCAGCCCCTGGCCGTGCAGGGTGGCGGCCAGCCGGCGCAAATCGGCCTGGCCCAGTTGACGCCACTCGCGCCCGGCGGTGAGGGTGGCCAGCTGGCGCAAGTCGCGCCCGTAGGCGGCCGTGGTGTGGGACGACAGCTGGCGCAGGGTGCGCAGCCGTTCCAGCCAGGCGGCGGCCCAGTCCTGCTTGCCGCGCCCGGCATCCATGTCAGGCCAGCAGCGGCAGCAGCGCGGTGCTGCTGGTTTCGCCGATGTGGACCAGGAAGTCGGTCGCCATCATGGCCGTAAAGCGGGCCGGGTCGGCCGAACCGAGGATCAGCAGGCCGAAGGCGCTGCCCTTGCTGCCGGGTTGGCGCAGCGCAATCATGACGGTCGACTGCACGCTGGCCGCGTCGGCCAGCCAGCGCACGGCTTCGAAATCCTTGTTGCTGCCGCAGTAGGGCGCCAGCAGGCTGTTGGCGAACAGGCGCGCATCCTCCGACACGCCGCGCGTGAACCAGGCGGCCTCATGCTCAGGCGCCGTGTTCCACAGGCGCAAGGTCACCTGCGGCACGTCGAACGCCGTGCGCAAGCCGTCCGACACGGCGCCGGCCAGCGCATCGGCGCCGCGCGCCGTCACCAGGGCCTGGGTCCAGCGGTGGAACTTGTTGGCGATGGCTTCGTTCTCGGCGGCCAGGCGCATCAGCTCGGCCATGCGCAATTCCAGCGCCTTGTACTTGTCGCGCATCACTTCCATCTGGCGCTCCTGCAGCGAGACCGCGCGCCCGGTCAGCGGGCTCGACAGCTTGATCTCGCCCAGCAGGCTGGCGTGTTCTTCGAAGAAGTGCGGGTGATCGGTCAGGTATTGCGCGACGGCGGCGGAGTCCAGAGGGGCGGTCATTGATGGTGTCGTTCTAATTAAGAGAGGGAAAGCACACCGCATTTTAACCGAGTGCGCACCTTGCCATGGGCCCTCTGTGCGTTTTGTGCCGCAGCAATGAAAAAGACGCCCGCAGGCGTCTTGTGGACTGGCGTGGCCGCCGATCAGAAACGGTGGCGCATGCCCAGCTGGATGCCCTTGCTGGACTCGCCCGGATGGCCCGTGAAGCCGCCCGAGGCGCTGGCCGCGCCGATCGCGTACTGGCCATCGTTCTGGTTCTTGATGTAGGCCACCACCGAGTACAGGTCGGTGCGCTTGGACAGGTTGTAGTCGTAGCCGAGGCCGTACTGGGTGGCGTCGCTGTTGGAGGCGCTCTTGTCGTTCTGGCGTACCACGGAGGCCATGATGCGGCCCTGGCCCACGCGGTAGTGGAAGCCGAGCTGGTAGCTGACGGCGTCGAGCAGGAAGGTGCGGCGCAGCGTGGTGTCGAGCTGGCCGGCCAACACCGGGCCCAGCGCCGGGCCGAAGGCGGCGAAGGTGGGCGCCAGCGCGTCGTGGGCATAGCGGATGATGACGGAATTGTCGTTGTTTTGCTTGTGGTAGCCGGCGAACAGTTTCCACTGGTCGATGCTGTACGAACCGCCCACGGTGGTGGTCACCAGGCCGCGCGCGCCGACCTGGTCGGTGCCATAGTTGTGGCCCAGGCCGACGTCCCAGCCGTTGGCCTTGTAGCGCAGGTTGGCGCCCCAGGAGCGCTTGTCCATGCCGATGTAGCCCGAATGCTCGGTGCCGTACATCAGCGCGGCGGCCACGCCGTTGGGCAGTTCCATCCGGTATTGGATCGACTTGTCGGAACGGATCGCCACGCCGGCCGTCAGCAGGCCGCCGGTGCCGCCCACGATGCCGCCCCAGCCGGCCGCCGTGCCCGACTCGAACACGTCGGCGTTGTTGAACACTTCGTAGTCGGGCGTGTACATGCGGCCCAGCAAGACCGCGCCCACCGGCGTGACCAGGCCCACCATCGAGGTGCGGTCGAACAGGGCGTTGTTGATATTGACGTTGACGGCCGGCTGCAGCGCCGACTGCACGCCGGCCAGCAGCTTGGCGGCCGTGGCGGCGCCACCGGCGGCGGCCGGTACCGTGAAGGCCAGTCCCTTGGTCAGCGCGTAGCCCTGGTTGCTCGACAGATTGCCGGCCTGCTGGCCGCCCGTGTCGAGCTGCACCCGCGCCTCCAGGTTGAACACGGCCTTGTAGCCGTTGCCCATGTCTTCCGTGCCCTTGAAGCCGAGCCGGGAGCCGTCGGCGATGCCGCTCACTACCTTGGTGCGGGCATCGCTGCCGCCATTGTCGGCGTACATCACGCCGGCGTCGGCGATGCCATACACGGTGACGGACGACTGGGCCAGGACGGGGGCCGCGCAGCCGGCGGCGATCAGGCCGGCCAGTACTTTGATTTTCATTGTGTCTCCAGTTTTTATCGGTTTTCTTATCACGACTTTAAAATAGCACGGACGTGCTAATCAACTATGACAGCGATAGTGCATGCTGTACAGCAAGGTTTGCGCTGGACAGCGCGCGTGGTTGCGCGGAAGACACGATCCTTGTTGGGGATTCAAAAAAAGTGCGCGCCATCTGACGGGCGGTGGCGGGGCGGGCGGCCAGGGCGGCCAGGGCGGGGCGAAAAAAAAAACGGACAAGGTGGCCCCTGTCCGTCGCGGTGAAGGCAAGCGGCCGCAGGCCGCCGCGATCAGAAGTTGTGGTGGATGCCCACGCCGTAGAAGTTGACGGTGGTGGCGGCGCGCTTGTTGGACGCGTCCAGGTACACATAGGTACGGGCCGACAGGCTGTACTCATAGCCCAGCGAAGCCTGCTTGGTCTTGGCGACGCCGTCCGGGGTCTTCTGGCCATAGCCGGCCAGGATCTTGCCGGCGCCGACGGTGTAGTTGGCGCCCAGGATCCAGGACTTGGTGTCATAGTTGGTGAACACGGTCTGGCCCTGGTCCTGCTTCTGGTACGAAGCCATCAGTTTCAGGGCAGGGATAGGCTTGACGGACGCGGCCACCGACCACAGTTTGGTTTCCAGCGCGTTCTTCTCGTAGGCGGCCATGGCGGCGAACTGGCCATTGTCCACGGTGGCGCTCAGCGAGTAAGGCGTGGTGTTGGGCACCATGTTGGCCGGGATGGCGACCGAGTTGGCGGTGGCGGCGACGGCGGCGTTGCCGTTCGCTTCCTTGGCCTGGATGGTGGCATTCAACTGGAACACGCCGCCGATGACGGGGGTGTTGTAGAAGAAGGCGTTCGAGAAGCGGTTGGCCGAGTTGCCGGTCTGGTCCAGCGGCGAGCTGGTGTAGCCAGCCACTTGCAGGTCGGTCTGGTAGCCGGCCACCGATGGGATGCCGCTCCATGGTTCGAAGGCGGTGATCGATTCCTGGAAGGCGGTCAGGCCACGACCCAGGCGCACGGTACCGAAGTCACCCTGCAGGCCGACGCGGCTCTGGCCCTGGAACAGCGGACGGCTGTTGGCGCCGGAGGTGTTCTCGATGGTGCCGGTGTCGGGCTCGTAGCGAATTTCCAGCTGGAACAGTGCCTTCAGGCCGCTGCCCAGGTCTTCCACGCCTTTGAAGCCCAGTTTGTTGTTGTCGCGCTTGCCGATGGCCGTGGAGGTGCCGCTTTTCTTGGTGACGCCCGCATCCACGGTGCCGTAGATGGTCACGGACGATTGCGCATATGCAGCGGAGAATGCGCCCATGAGTGCCAGAGCCACTAAAGATTTTTTCATTTGTTATTCCTTTTGAAAGTGAATCGTCCAAACATCTAAAAGCCGACAAGTGCGCCTAACGCCACCTGGGATGAGCTGAACCTTAATGGCTGCCCGCGTCAATGGCGCCGGTTTGGTTGATTATGGGGGCGAGTCTTGGTCGAAATGGGGAAAACCGCACTTCCCTGTTGTATTTTTGAAACGCTTGATGGGCCGTCCAGAATGGCATCGCGCATATGATTTCCTTTCACGTGTGGAGCAGGGATTGCTTTCACACTACACGGCACATAGCGCGGAGATTTGCGCCATATCAAGCAGATAGCCACGCCGTCGCGCGCACGCTACGGTGCCGGCCGCGCGCCGCGCTACACTGCCGTCTGTGTTTATCTGGCCCTATCTTCTTCTTTCATGGCAAGATGTGGGCACAACATCGGCCGTCCCAAGCTCGCGCAGACAGCACGGACGCACCGCCCGCTTTCATGAATCACATGCATAGTGAGACGATGGCAAATCGAGAAGAACTAGGAATCATCCGGGGGGCTCGCGCGGGAGACGCGGTCAGCCAACTGGCGCTGGGCAAGCTGTACCTGTTTGGCGGGGCCAGCCTGCCACGCAGCATGCCGACGGCCTTGCACTGGCTGAGCCGGGCGGCCCAGCAGCAGCAGGACGAGGCATGGATGCTGATCGGCCACCACATTCCATTTGAATACGCACAACATTGCCAGCCGGCCGTGCTGCCCTGGTATGACCGCGCCTATGACGCCGGCGTGGCGCCGGCCGGCCTGGTGCTGGCCCAGCTGGTGCTGGGCGGGCAGGCCGACGGCGTCGATGACGGCTTGCGGGCCAAGGCCCTGCTGGCGCTGGAGGACGCGGCCAAGGGTGGTTCGGCCGAAGCCCGGCGCCTGCTGGCCAGCCAGCGCGGCGAACCGGCGGCGCTGGCCGCCGCTGCCCCGGCTTGCGCCGCCGGCATGGGCCCGGTCCGGCCCGATCCGTGCGCTGACCAGTACGGGGTACTGGAGCAGGCGTGGCAGGCGGGGGATTTGCGCGGCTACCTGACGCTGGCCTTGCCACTGGCGCGCACCGTGCTGCAGGGCGCGCCGGCCGATGCCGAGGCGGCGCGGGTGGCCGCCTGGCCGGTCGAGCCACAGCAGGTGCAACTGCTGGCGCGCTGTGCCGAGGCGCTCGATCACCTGGCCGAGCACGATCCGGAATTGCAGCAGTGCCGGGAGCTGGCCGCGCATGGGGGCGACCGCCAGGCGCAGCTGGCGCTGGGGCTGTGGTTCGCCCGCATGAATTGCGCCGGCAAACGGTTGGCGGCCGGTATCGCCGCCGTCAACTTCAAGCGTGCCATCCGCTGGCTCACGCTGGCCGGCGAGCAGGGCATGGCCGAGGCGTGGTTCGCGCTGTCGCGCATCTACCTGAAACCGGAATTCTCGCAACGCTCGGTGGCCGAAGCCCAGGCTTACCTGGAACGGGCGGCCGAGATGGGGCACCGGGTGGCCCAGCTCGAATGCGGCCTGTACGCCTGGCGCACCCGCCGCAATGGCGAACTGAGCGACGTGCGGGCCGCGTACTGGCTGCAAAAGGCGGCCGCCCAGGGCTGTGCCGAGGCCGAGGCTGTGCTGGCCAAGATCGCCGCCCCGGCCGTCACCCCCAGCTGGACCGAGGCCGTGCTGCCGCTGCTGACGCGGGCCCTGGCCGACAGCCAGCCCTTGCTGGCGGCCCGCATCGAGCTGGCCCGCCTGTTCGGCCTGACCCGGGCGGAAACCTTGTTGCTCGACGTGAAGGCGGCCGACCATGGCCATTGCCTGGTGGTCGATATCCGCGCCAGTTACGGGCGCAGCAAGCGGCGTTTGATCCTGCTGCGCACGGCCCAGCAGCGCCAGGCGCTGGACCGCATCGTGCGCCAGTTCGAGCATGTCGATAGCGGGCCGGACGGGCTGGAAGGCAATTACCGCCAGCGTTTGTACCGGCTCAAGACGTGGATGGGGGCGGGCATGCCCAGGCTGCTGGCGGCCTGAGCGTCCGCCAGGGGAGCGGGGGGCGGCGGCCGGCCCCCGCGGCGCGCCAGATCCGCAGCGGATCCGGCCTGGGACGGGGTCAGATCTCGATCTCGCCCTCGAACACGGTCACGGCCGGGCCCGTGAGGAACACGGACTGGCCTTCGCCGTCCCAGGCGATGGAGAGCTGGCCGCCGCGCGCATCCACGCGCACGGGCGAGTCCAGCAAGCCGCGCCGGATGCCGGCCACCACGGCCGCGCACGATCCCGTGCCGCAGGCCAGCGTCTCCCCGGCGCCACGCTCATAGACGCGCAGCTTGATGTGGTGGCGGTCGACGATCTGCATGAAACCGGCGTTGACGCGGTTCGGGAAACGCGCATGGTGTTCGATCAGGGGACCCGTCAGTTCCACCGGCGCCAGTTCCACATCGTCGACCACTTGCACGGCGTGCGGGTTGCCCATCGACACGGCCGACACCAGCACCTGCTCGCGCGCGCCGCCCAGTTCCAGCACCAGCGGCCACAACGTGTCGCGGCCCTGGGGCTGGCCCTGCAGGCCGTCGGCGTCGAATGGCACGCGGGCCGGTTCCAGCACGGGCGCGCCCATGTCGACCGTGATGCTGCCATCGTCCTCGAGCCGGGGGGCGATCACGCCGGCCTTGGTTTCCACCGTGATGCCGCGGGCCTGGCTCAAGCCTTTCTCGGCCACGAATTTCACGAAGGCGCGCGAGCCGTTGCCGCACTGCTCCACTTCGCCGCCGTCGGCGTTGAAGATGCGGTAGCGGAAGTCGCAGCCGGGCACGGTGGGCCGTTCCACCAGCAGGATCTGGTCGGCGCCCACGCCGAAGCGGCGGTCGCCCAGCTTGCGCCACTGTTCGGGCGTGAAGTCGATTTGCTGGTGGATCGCGTCGATCACGACGAAGTCGTTGCCGGCGCCATGCATCTTGGTGAATTTCAGTTTCATCTTCGCTTATTTTTATCTATCTACGTTGATCTGTCGGGTCAGGGGGCGGGCCGCTGGTACAGCGACGCTGCGCCCTGGGGCCGGGTCTTGAACCGCTTGTGGGTCCAGAAGTACTCGGCCGGGGCCAGGCGGACCTCGTCCTCGATAAAGGCGTTCATCCGGCGGGTGGCGGCAACCATGTCCGTGCCCGGGTAATTGTCCCACACCGGGTAGAACTTGACACGCCAGCCCTGGTAATTGGGCAGGAAGGTGGCGATCACGGGCATGACCTGGGCGCCGGTGGTGGCGGCGATGCGGGCCGTGGCCGTCAGCGTGGCGGCCTGGATGCCGAAGAAGGGCACGAATTCAGCGTCCTTTTCGCCGAAATCCATGTCCGGCAGCATGAAATACGGCAGTTTTTCCTTCAGCGCGCGCAGGATGGGCTTGATGCCGTCCTGGCGCGTGAACAGCCGCACGGGCTTGAAGCGGGAGCGGCCCTGGCGCAGCACCTTGTCGAACGCGGCGTTCTTTTGCTGCACGTACATCGACGATGCGCTCGCTTCCATGGCGATGGCGACGCCGGCCACGTCCAGGCACACGAAATGGGGGCACAGCAGGATGGTGGGCCGTTCCGTCATCTCGGCCACGGGTACCGGGCCCGGTTCCAGCTTGATCAGGCGCCGCAGCCGCGCTTCCGAGGACCACCACAGGATGCCGCGTTCCCACACGCTGCGTGAATACGCCTGGAAATGCTGGCGCGCCAGCACCACGCGTTCCGCTTCCGTCAGTTCCGGCATGCACAGGCGCAAATTGGTGAGCGCGATATGGCGCCGCGAGCGCAGCAGCACGAACAGGATGCTGCCCACCAGGTTGCCGAAGCGGCCCAGCAGGGGCAGGGGCAGCCAGTGCAGCAGCCACATCAAACCAAGCATGGCTTTCATGCACCCTCCTGGACGGATGCGGGCGCGGTGGCGCCGGCCGGCACCTTGTAGCGGTTGTAGCTCCAGAAATACTGGGCTGGCGCGCGTGCGATCAATTGTTCCATGGCGGCGTTGATGGTGCGCGCCTGCTGGGCCGGGGTGCCGTCCAGGCTGTCCGTGAACGGCACGAAGCGGATCAGGTAGCCCTTGCCGTGCGGCAGGCGCTCGGCGTAGGTGACGATCACGGTGGCGTCGCCCATCTGGGCCAGCTTGGCCGGCAGGGTCATGGTGTAGGCGGGGCGGCCGAAGAATTCGGCCCACACGCCTTCGCCCTCCTGCGGCACCTGGTCCGGCAGCAGGCCGATGGGCCGGCCTTTCTTGAGCGTCTTGGCCAGGATGCGCACGCCCGACATATTGGCCGGCGCCAGCAGCAGGTTGTCGCGCGCGCGCGCCCCTTCCACCAGCGGCTTCAGGGCCGCCTTCTTCGGTGGCCGGTACATCACGGTCAGTTCCGTGCGCAGCGCGATTTCCTGCGCCACGATCTCAAAGCAGCCCAGGTGGGGGGTGAGGAACACGATGCCGCGCCCTGCGTCCAGTTCCGTCTGCACCAGTTGCCAGTTCTCGTCGCTGGCGTGGCGCGACACACGCTCGGGCGCGCCGCACCAGATGAAGGGCAGTTCCACGATGCTCTTGCCCGCTTCCGCGATGGCGGCCGGCAGGTAGGCGCTGTAGCCGGCCTGGGCCAGGTTGTCGCGCATGCGCCGTCGATAGGACGGCGAGGACAGGTAGACCACCCATCCCAGCGCGGCGCCCAGGGCGTGTAAGACCGGCAAGGGGAAGATGGACAGAAAGCGAAACAGGAGGACTAGCATGGAGATTCGTTATATTGATATGAGGCAAAAATCGAGGAGTTGCCTAGGCAAATTTTTTTTAAGAAGCGTAAAATACCACGTATGTAGTAACCGCTGAGTTAACAGACAACTTGCGAGGCGGAATATAAATCTCGCTAAAGCGTCGCAAGCCGTATTGGTAAGCGACAACATTTTCACCAATATCAGGAGCTTGCGATGTCCAACGATTACCTTTTTACCTCTGAATCCGTGTCGGAAGGCCACCCGGACAAGGTGGCCGACCAGATTTCGGACGCCATCCTCGACGCCATCCTGGCCCAGGACCCCAAAGCCCGCGTGGCCGCCGAAACGCTGTGCAACACCGGCCTGGTGGTGCTGGCCGGCGAGATCACGACGCACGCGAACGTGGATTATATTCAAGTTGCGCGCGAAACCATCAAACGTATCGGTTACGACAACACGGACTACGGCATCGACTACCGCGGCTGCGCCGTGCTGGTCGGCTATGACAAGCAGTCGCCCGATATCGCCCAGGGCGTGGACGAGGGCGCCGGCCTGGACCTGGACCAGGGCGCCGGCGACCAGGGCCTGATGTTCGGCTACGCCTGCGACGAGACGGCCGAGCTGATGCCCGCCGCCATCCACTACGCGCACCGGCTGGTCGAGCGCCAGTCGCAGCTGCGCAAGGATGGCCGCCTGCCATGGCTGCGCCCGGACGCCAAGTCGCAAGTGACGCTGCGCTACGTCAACGGCCGCCCGGTGGCCGTGGACACGGTGGTGCTGTCGACCCAGCACTCGCCCGAGATCAGCCACAAGCACATCGAAGAAGCCGTGATCGAGGACATCATCAAGCCGGTGCTGCCGCGCGAATGGCTGAATGACACGCGCTACCTGGTCAACCCGACCGGCCGCTTCGTCATCGGCGGCCCGCAGGGCGACTGCGGCCTGACGGGCCGCAAGATCATCGTCGACACCTACGGCGGCGCCAGCCCCCATGGCGGCGGCGCGTTCTCGGGCAAGGATCCGTCCAAGGTCGACCGTTCGGCCGCCTACGCGGCCCGCTACGTGGCCAAGAACGTGGTGGCGGCCGGCCTGGCGCGCCAGTGCCAGGTGCAGGTCAGCTACGCCATCGGCGTGGCCAAGCCGATCAACATCACGGTCTACACGGAAGGCACGGGCGTGATCCCGGACGAGAAGATCGCCAAGCTGGTGATGGAACACTTCGACCTGCGCCCGAAAGGCATCGTGCAGATGCTGGACCTGCTGCGCCCGATCTACCAGAAGACGGCCGCCTACGGCCACTTCGGCCGCGAAGAGCCGGAATTCACGTGGGAACGCACCGACAAGGCCGCCATCCTGCGCGCCGCCGCCGGCCTGAAATAACCAGCGGCAAAATCGGGGACGTAACACGATTATTCTTTCGGGAAAAATGGTGTTACATCCCCGATTATTCTTGTAAAATACCCCTTCCGAGGAGCGTTGCGACGAATCGCCCCGATTCGCCAGGCTCGGAATCTGCAACCGCGCTCACGTTACTTTTTTCTATCGAAAGGAGGGCGTGATGAACGCCGTACTCAAATCCGCACAAGACTACCTGGTCGCCGACATCTCCCTGGCCGCCTGGGGCAACAAAGAAATCAAGATCGCCGAAACGGAAATGCCGGGCCTGATGGCCATCCGCGAGGAATTCGCGGCCAGCCAGCCCCTGAAGGGCGCCCGCATCACCGGCTCGCTGCACATGACGATCCAGACGGCCGTGCTGATCCAGACGCTGGAAGCGCTGGGCGCGCAAGTGCGCTGGGCTTCGTGCAATATCTACTCGACCCAGGACCACGCCGCCGCTGCCATCGCGGCCAACGGCACCCCCGTGTTCGCCATCAAGGGCGAAACCCTGGATGAATACTGGGATTACACCCACCGCATCTTCGAATGGCCCGCCGACGCGGCCGGCAACCCCGTCTACTCCAACATGATCCTGGACGACGGCGGCGACGCCACGCTGCTGCTGCACCTGGGCGCCCGCGCTGAAAAAGACATCTCGGTGCTGGCCAACCCCGGTTCGGACGAGGAAATCTGCCTGTTCAACGCCATCAAGGCGCACCTGGCCAAGGACGCCAACTGGTACTCCAAGCGCCTGCCGCACATCCTGGGCGTGACCGAGGAAACCACCACCGGCGTGCACCGCCTGTACCAGATGCACAAGGAAGGCAAGCTGGCCTTCCCCGCCATCAACGTCAACGATTCGGTCACCAAGTCCAAGTTCGACAACCTGTACGGTTGCCGCGAATCGCTGGTGGATGGCATCAAGCGCGCCACCGACGTGATGATCGCCGGCAAGATCGCCGTCATCGCCGGCTATGGCGACGTGGGCAAGGGTTCGGCCCAGGCCATGCGCGCCCTGTCGGCCCAGGTGTGGGTCACCGAGATCGACCCGATCTGCGCGCTGCAGGCGGCCATGGAAGGCTACCGCGTGGTGACCATGGATTACGCCGCCGCGCACGGCGACATCTTCGTCACCTGCACCGGCAACTACCACATCCTGACCGAACAGCACATGCTGGCCATGAAGGACCAGGCCATCGTCTGCAACATCGGCCACTTCGACAACGAGATCGACGTCGCCTCGCTCAAGAAATACACCTGGGAAAACATCAAGCCCCAGGTCGACCACGTGATCTTCCCGGACGGCAAGCGCATCATCCTGCTGGCCGAAGGCCGCCTCGTCAACCTCGGCTGCGGCACGGGCCATCCGTCGTACGTGATGAGCTCCTCGTTCGCCAACCAGACCATCGCCCAGATCGAGCTGTTCGCCAACACGGCCAACTACCCGGTCGGCGTGTACGTGCTGCCCAAGCATCTGGACGAGAAAGTGGCGCGCCTGCAGCTGAAAAAGCTCAACGCCCAGCTGACCGAACTGACCGACGAGCAAGCGGCCTACATCGGCGTGCAGAAGCAGGGTCCGTACAAGCCTGAGCACTACCGCTACTAACCGGCGATGACGCGGCCCGCCGGCGCCAGCTGGCGGGCCGCATCTCCCTTCATTCCTGCCGCGAGCCTCTTACCATGCGTTTGGTCCTTACCTGGTTAATCAATGCCGCTGCCCTGCTGGCAGTGCCCTACCTGATGCATTCCGTCGATGTCACAAGCATAGGCGCAGCCCTCGTCGCAGCCCTCTTGTTGGGTCTGGTAAATACGCTGATCCGGCCCGTGCTGCTGTTGTTGACCCTGCCCGTGACCGTGCTGTCGCTGGGCCTGTTCATCTTCTTTATCAACGGCTTCATGTTCTGGCTGGTGGCGCAGTGGGTGACGGGCTTTCATGTCGACAGTTTCTGGTCGGCCATGGGCGGCGCCCTGCTGTACAGCGTGATTTCCTGGGCTTTGTCTACCTTACTTTTGAAGAACGCCGATGGACAACCCTAATTTCAGTATCGAATTCTTTCCGCCCAAGACGGCGGAAGGGGCGGACAAGCTGCGCGTGACGCGCGCCAAGCTGTCTGAACTGCATCCTAAATATTTCTCCGTGACCTTTGGCGCGGGCGGCACCACCCAGCGCGGCACGCTCGACACCGTGCTGGAAATCATGGCCGCCGGCGAGCAGGCCGCGCCCCACCTGTCGTGCGTGGGCGGCACGCGCGAATCGATCCGCGCCATCCTGGCCGAGTTCAAGGCGCACAACATCCGCCGCATCGTCGCCCTGCGCGGCGACCTGCCCAGCGGCTACGGCGCGGCCGGCGAATTCCGCTACGCCAACGAGCTGGTGGAATTCATCCGTGCCGAGACGGGCGACTGGTTCCACATCGAAGTGGCGGCCTACCCGGAGACGCACCCGCAGGCCCGCTCGCCGCAGGATGATTTGCTGGCGTTCGAGCGCAAGGTGAAGGCGGGCGCCAATGCCGCCATTACGCAGTATTTCTACAACGCGGATGCCTACTTCTACTTCATGGAGCAGTGCGGCAAGCTGGGCATCACCGTGCCCGTGGTGCCCGGCATCATGCCGATCACCAATTACACGCAGCTGATGCGCTTTTCCGACATGTGCGGCGCCGAGATCCCGCGCTGGGTGCGGCTCAAGCTGGCCAGCTTCGGCGACGACACGGCGTCCATCAAGGCCTTCGGCCTGGACGTGGTGACGGCCCTGTGCCAGCGCCTGCTGGCCGGCGGCGCGCCGGGCCTGCATTTCTACAGCATGAACCAGGCGGCGCCGACGACGGCGCTGTGGCAGCGCTTGGTGTAATACGGTGGGCGGGCCTGTCTGTCCGGGCCCGCCCCAATTCCTTGAGCCTGGCGCAAATTGCCACGCGCACGGCGGCAGGGCGGCGCCGGCCCGCTCAGGTGCGCCTCAGGTTCTTGCGTCCGGCGTCGTCGTGCCCTGTTCCGTGACGATGCAGTCGAGCGCGATATCGTGCGGATCATCGCCAAACGGCGCCTGCTGGCACGCGTAGGCCACACCCACCGTGCGCGGCCGTGGCAGCGCCTCCAGCGTGCGGTCGTAGAAGCCGCCGCCGTATCCCAGCCGGTAGCCATGGCGGTTGTAGCCCAGGCACGGCACCAGCAACGCTGGCGGCCGGGCCGCCAGCCGCAGGTCGGCCGGCACGGCCACGCCCATCCCGTCCTTCACCATCGGCTCGCCGATGTGCCAGTCCGCGAACGCCAGCGGCGCATGTTTTTCCACCACCACCGGCAGCAGCAGGCGCACGCCGCGCCGCGCCAGTTCCCCGTAAGCCGCCTGCAAATCCGGTTCGTCGCGCAGCGGCCAGTACACGCCCAGCGCGCTGACTGCCGCCATCTCTGTCCAAGCCAGCACGTGCTGGCCGATGGCCACGTCCCACGCGGCGCGCGTGGCCGCGTCCAGCGCGCGGCGCGCACTGAGCAAATGCTTGCGCAAATCGGCCTTGGACAGGGGCGTTGCCGCTGGCGGCTGCGCCATGGCGCGTGGTATTCTAGGATCGCTGGTCATATGACTGTTTTAAGACTTGATTGAGAGTTGCACATTGAATTCCGCTTCAAAATGGATAGCCGGCGCCGTGATGGCCGTAGCCTGCCTGGCCTCACCCTGGAGCCGCGCCGACGATAGTGGAATCGACAGCAGCCGCAAGGACGATGACGCCTTCCTGCTGCTGCGCGACGCGGTGCGCCAGGACGATCCAGCCAAGGTTGCATTCTATGCCGACCGGCTGGCCAACTACCAGATTCCTTCCTACGTCGATTACTACCGCCTCAAGTCGCACCTGCGCGACGCCGCCAACAGCGAAGTGCGCGACTTCCTGCGCCGCTATGAGGGCAGCGCCATCGCCGACCGCCTGCGCAACGACTGGCTGCTGGAGCTGGGCCGCAAGCGCGACTGGGCCACCTTCGACGAGCAGTTGCCGCTGTTCGTGCTGAACGACGATACCCAGGTCAAGTGCTACGGCCTGATGTCGCGCGCGCTCAAGGGCCAGCGCGTGGCCGAACAGGCGCGCGTGTTGCTGGTCAACCCGCCCGTCTATGGCGAAGCCTGTTCCGGCCTGATCGCCACGCTGGCCCAGAACGGCCAGTTCGACAACGAGGACTTGTGGACCCAGGTGCGCCTGGCCGGCCAGTTCGACGCCACCGGCCCCGGCAAGCGCACCATGGTGCTGCTGGGCGGGCCGGAAAAGCGCATTGCCCAGGCCATCGACCTGCCGGCCATCGCGCTGGCCAAGGGCGTGGGCAGTGGCCGCATCGACCACGAGATTTACCTGGTGGCCGTGGGCCGCATGGCGCGCACCAGCGTCAAGCTGGCCGCGCTGGCGCTGCGCAAGGCCACGCCCAGGCTGACGGCGCAGGAACAGGCGATCGGCTGGGCCAACATCGCGCTCGCCTCGTCCTACACGCTGGCCCCGGAGACGGCGGAATACTGGCGCAAGGCGGCCGGCGCGCCGCTGTCGCAGGAGGCGCAGCAATGGAAGGTGCGCTATGCCTTGCGCGCCGGCGACTGGAAGCAGGTGCGCGCCGGCATCCGCGCCATGCCGCAGGCGCTGCGCAACGACCCGGCCTGGATCTACTGGCAGGCCCGCGCCTTGATGGCCGAGTCGGGCGCCAGCCAGCCCACCGGCGAGGCGGCGCAACTGTTGCGCAGCATTTCGGACCAGTCCAATTTTTATGGCCAGCTGGCGCTCGAGGAGCTGGGCCAGCTGATCACGATCCCGCCGGCCGGGCCGCCCATCACGCAGGCCGAGATCACGCCGTTCGCCTCCGATCCCAATTTCCAGCGCGCGCTCAAGTTCTTTTCGATGCGGCTGCGCTTCGAAGGCACGCGCGAGTGGAACTGGGCGCTGCGCGGCCTGAGCGAACGCCAGCACCTGGCGGCGGCCGAATTCGCGCGCCAGAACAACATCCTGGACCGCATGGTGAGCACCTCCGAAAAGACCCGCATCCAGGTCGACTACACGCAGCGCTTCCCCGCGCCGCATGACGACATCATGCACCCGGCCACCCAGACCCTGGGCCTGGACAAGGCCTGGGTGTATGGCCTGATCCGCCAGGAATCGCGCTTCATCATGGACTCGCAATCGGCCGTGGGCGCCTCGGGCCTGATGCAGGTGATGCCGTCCACGGGCCGCTGGGTGGCCAAGAAGATCGGCCTGACGGACTTCGTGCAGAACATGCTGAGCGACGTGCGCACCAACATCCTGCTGGGCACCAACTATATGAACATGGTGTTGGGCAGCATGGACGGTTCGCAAACGCTGGCCACGGCCGCCTACAACGCCGGACCGGGGCGCCTGCGCAGCTGGCGCGCCGCGCTCGACAAGCCGATGGAAAGCGCCGTCTTCATCGAGTCGATTCCCTTCCCCGAAACGCGCACCTACGTGAAGAACGTGATGTCCAACGCGACCTACTACGCGGCCCTGTTCGAAGGCCGGCCGCAATCGCTCAAGGCCCGTCTCGGCACCGTCGCGCCCAAGGGCTACACGGCGCAGGAACAACAAGAAACCAGCTTCGGCTCCCGTTAGCATCCACCGACCCTATCCGGACCACTCCATGCAAACCACTGAACTCGATCCCACCCTGTCGCAAGCCCTGGCCAACGCGCGCGCGCCCGGCCTCACGCTCATCATCGGCAACAAGAATTATTCGTCCTGGTCGATGCGGCCGTGGGTGGCCATGACGGCGTTCGGCATCCCGTTCCAGGAAGTGCGGGTGCTGCTCGACCAGGCCGACACGGCCAACCGCATCGCCGCCTATTCGGCCGCCGGCCGCGTGCCCGTGCTGCTGGCCGGCGAGATGACGATCTGGGACAGCCTGGCCATCTGCGAGTACCTGGCCGAGCAATTCCCGGAACTGCACATGTGGCCGCAGGACGTGGCCGCGCGCGCCATGGCCCGGTCCGTGTGCGCGGAAATGCACTCCGGTTTCGCCGACCTGCGCACGGCCATGTCGATGAACATCCGCGCCAGCTATCCGGGCAAGGGCCGCACCAACGGCAGCCAGGCCGACATCGGCCGCATCAGCGAGATCTGGGAGGAGTGCCTGTCGCGCTTTGGCCACCACCAGTTCCTGTTCGGTGACTTCAGCATCGCCGACGCTTTCTTCGCGCCCGTCGTGATGCGCTTCCGCACCTATGGCGTGACGCTGGCGCCGGCCCTGAACGCCTATTGCGACCGCGTCTGCGCCCATCCGGCCGTCGCGCGCTGGATCACGGAAGCGCTGGCCGAGACGGAAATGGCGCCCCGCCACGACGCCGAGATGCCGGACTGACGCATGCGGACCTATGTAGTGGGCGGCGCCGTGCGCGACGCCTTGCTGGGCTTGCCCGTCAAGGACCATGACCACGTGGTGGTGGGCGCCACGCCCGAGGCCATGCTCAAGCTGGGTTACCGCCCGGTCGGCAAGGACTTCCCCGTGTTCCTGCATCCGAAGACCAACGAGGAATATGCGCTGGCCCGCACCGAGCGCAAGACGGCGCCCGGCTACCGCGGCTTTGTATTCCACACGGCGCCCGACGTCACGCTGGAACAGGACCTGGTGCGGCGCGACCTGACCATCAACGCCATCGCGCGCGCCGACGACGGCAGCCTGACCGACCCGTTCGGCGGCCAGCGCGATTTGCAACTGCGCGTGTTCCGCCACGTGTCGGACGCGTTCGAGGAAGACCCGGTGCGCATCCTGCGCGTGGCCCGTTTCGCCGCGCGCTTCCCCGAGTTCACGGTGGCGCCGGAAACCAATGCGCTGATGCGGCGCATGGTGGAGCAGGGCGAGGTGGACGCGCTGGTGGCCGAGCGGGTCTGGCAGGAACTGTCGCGCGGCTTGATGGAGCAGCGTCCGTCGCGCATGCTGCAAGTGCTGCGCGACTGCGGCGCGCTGGCGCGCGTGCTGCCGGAACTGGACCAGCTGTGGGGCGTGCCGCAGCCGGTGCAGCACCACCCCGAAATCGACACCGGCCTGCACATCGAGCAGGTGGTCGATTGCGCGGCCGACGCCGGGCTGGACCTGCCGGCGCGCCTGGCGTGCCTGCTGCATGACCTGGGAAAAGGCGCCACCCCGCCAGAGAACTGGCCGGCCCACCACGGCCATGAGGGCCTGGGCGTCAAGCTGGTGGAGCAGGTGTGCCAGCGCCTGCGCGTGCCGACCGAATGCCGCGACCTGGCGGTGATGACGGCGCGCGAGCATGGCAACGTATGCCGCGCCCTGATCCTGCGCCCGAACACCATCGTCAACCTGCTGGAGCGCTGCGATGGCTTTCGCAAGCCGGCCCGCTTCGTCCAGATGCTGGAAGCGGTGCAGTGCGACGCGCGCGGCCGCATCGGCGCCACGGCCAGTTTCCGCGACCAGCCTTTCCCCCAATTGGCCCATTTGCGCTGCGCGCTGGATGCGGCGCGCGCCGTCAACGCGGGCGAGGTGGCAAAGCGCTGGGGCGAGCAACCGCAGCGCATTCCGGAGATGGTGCGCAAGGCCAGGGTGGCGGCCGTCAAGGCGGCGCTGGGCGCGGCGGCGCCGGACGACGATGAGGACGAAATCAAGCCTGGCCCGGATAGCGGCGCCGGCGACGCCGGCGAGTCGTCCGGGGGCGCCTGAGCTGCGCTACAATAGGTGCATGTTGCGCCGCACCATGCGCGCTTTCCACTCTCTTGTTTTACGGCCGCGAGGAGCCCACCAGTGAACCCGACCGATATGTTTTCCAACCCGTTCCGGCGGCGCGACAGCAACGGCGAGCGCAAGCGGCCCACCGTGCTGGTCAAGGAATTGAGTGAGCGCGACCGGCGCCGCATGGTCAAGCATTTCCTGGCGCTGGAGCCGCGCGACCGCCTGCTGCGCTTTGGCACCATGCTGCCCGACGAGCAGGTGACGGCCTACGTCAACCGCATCGACTTCGCGCGCGACATGGTGTTTGGCGTCTACAACCGGCTGTTTACGCTGGTGGCGGTCGGTCACCTGGCGTTCGCGCCCACGGAGCCGGACAAGAACGCGGTGACGGAAAAGGAGCACGTGGCCGAATTCGGCGTCTCCGTCGGGAAGACCGCGCGCGGCATGGGTGTGGGCACCAAGCTGTTCGAGCGGGCCGCCATTCACTGCCGCAACAATGACGTCGATACGCTGTACATGCACTGCCTGTCGTCGAACGCCACCATGATGCATATCGCGAAGAAGGCCGGCATGGAGATCCACCGCGATTATGGCGAGGCGGACGCCTACCTGAAGCTGCCGCCGGCCAATCCCACCAGTGTGTTGCAGGAAGCGCTGGACGAGCAGTTCGCCACGCTCGACTACACGCTCAAGGCCAACAAGCGCTTCGCCAGCAAGTGGTTGCACCGGCTGATCGGCCGCAAGGCACGCCAGGACTGAACTTCAGACCAGCGGCAGCGCCGTGGTGTCCTTGATGCGCTGCAGGGCGAACGACGATTTCACGTCCAGCACGGCCGGGTGACGCAGCAGCGTGGCCATCATGAAGCGCGAGAAGTGGTCCATGTCTTCCACGTGGACCCGCAGCAGGTAATCCATCTCCCCCGTCATCGCATAGCAGGCCACCACTTCCGGCCACTGCTCGACGGACACGGCAAAGTCGGCCCGCGGCGAGGCCGGCGCGGCCGCCGCACCGAGCGCGCGCGCGTTGCTGTGGGCGGCCGCCTCGCTGTGCTTTTCCAGCCGCACATTCACATAGGCCAGCAGGCCCAGGCCGATCTTGTCCGGGTCCAGCAGCGCCACGTACTGGCGAATCACGCCCGCTTCCTCGAGCCGCTTGATGCGGCGCAAACAGGGCGAAGGCGACAGGCTGACCAGCTCGGCCACGTCCTGGTTGGACAGGCGGCCATCCTGCTGCAGGATGCCGAGAATCTTGCGGTCTGTCTTATCGAGCGCTATCTTGGTCATAAATACCTCAATAATGAATTTTCCAGGCAATATTATTGCTCAGATTCGCAGAACAGGGGAATTGTTTGCAATTTAATGCCGGCGGCCCGGGACTATACTGTGCGCTATTCTAACGAGGAGATCACTATGCAATTCCAGCCTTGGGACAACCCGATGGGGACCGATGGTTTTGAGTTTGTCGAGTACGCGGCGCCGGACCCCAAGGCGCTCGGCGCCCTGTTCGAGAGCATGGGTTTCACGGCCATCGCCCGCCACCGCCACAAGGATGTGACGCTGTACCGCCAGGGCGACATCAACTTCATCATCAACGCCGAGCAGGATTCGTTCGCCCAGCGGTTCGCCCGCCACCACGGCCCGTCCGTGTGCGCCATCGCCATCCGCGTCAACGACGCCGCCTTTACCTACAAGCGCGCGCTGGAACTGGGCGCCTGGGGCTTCGATAACAAGACCGGCCCGATGGAACTGAACATCCCCGCCATCAAGGGCGTGGGCGACTCGCTGATCTACTTCGTGGACCGCTGGCGCGGCAAGGGCGCCGGCACGGACCATGCGCCGCAGCCGGGCGCCATCGGCGACATCAGCATCTACGACGTGGACTTCGTCGCCATTCCTGGCGCCGTGGCCAACCCGGTCGGCAACGGCCTGACCTATATCGACCACCTGACCCACAATGTGCACCGTGGCCGCATGAAGGAATGGGCCGAGTTCTACGAGAACCTGTTCAATTTCCGCGAAGTGCGCTACTTCGACATCGAGGGCAAGCTGACGGGCCTGAAATCGAAGGCCATGACCTCGCCCTGCGGCAAGATCCGCATCCCCATCAACGAATCGTCGGACGACAAGTCGCAGATCGCCGAATACCTGGACCAGTACCACGGCGAAGGCATCCAGCACATTGCGCTGGGCACGGACGACATCTACACCTCGGTCCAGCAGCTGCGCGACAGCGGCATCGTGTTCCAGGACACCATCGAGACCTATTACGAGCTGGTCAACCGCCGCCTGCCCAACCACGGCGAGCGCCTGGAAGACCTGCGCCGCATGCGCATCCTGATCGATGGCCGCAGCACGGAAACAGAACGCGAACTGCTGCTGCAGATCTTCACCCAGAACGTGATCGGCCCGATCTTCTTCGAGATCATCCAGCGCAAGGGTGACCAGGGCTTCGGCGAAGGTAATTTCCGTGCCCTGTTCGAGTCGATCGAGCTGGACCAGATCAAGCGCGGCGTGCTGCAAGACCCGGGCAAGACGGCCGCCTGACGCTGAAACCGGGGACAGACCCCCGATCGCCACTGATCGCAAACCGGGGACAGACCCCAAAAAGCCGGGGTCAGTCCCCTGAACAGATTCGGTAGCGCCGCGCAGAACGGCGCGCCAGCCTGTGATAATCTGTATCTAACCATATCCGTGCCGGTCCGCCCACAAGGCGGGCCGGCTCGCGCGCTTCCGGGCTTATCCCGTCCGGCCGTGCACCGCAATGAGAATATTGGAGACAAAGTAATGAATGCACCTCACAAGGGCTCGCAACTGGAGCCGGGCACGGACATCCCCCACGCGGACGCCCCCATTTCCCTCGACGACAAGTGGACGCTGGAACGCGGCCGCGCCTTCATGACGGGCACCCAAGCCCTGATCCGCCTGCCCATGATGCAGCGCGAGCGCGACCTGAAGGCTGGCCTGAACACGGCCGGCTACATCACCGGCTACCGCGGTTCGCCCGTCACCAGCGTCGACATGACGGCCATGAAGGCCAAGAAGTACCTGGACGAGCACCACGTCAAGTTCCACCCCGGCATGAACGAAGACCTGGCCGCCACCGCCGTGTGGGGCACGCAGCAGACCAATCTGTTCAAGGATGCCAAGTACGACGGCGTGTTCGCCATGTGGTACGGCAAAGGCCCGGGCGTGGACCGCTGCGGCGACGTGTTCAAGCACGCCAACAATGCCGGTTCGGCAAAGCACGGCGGCGTGCTGGTGCTGGCTGGTGACGACCACGCGGCCAAGTCCTCGTCCACCGCCCACCAGTCCGACCACATCCTGAACGCCTGCGGCATCCCCGTGCTGTATCCATCGTCGGTGCAGGAATACATCGACTACGGCCTGCACGCCTGGGCCATGAGCCGCTACACGGGCTTGTGGGTGTCGATGAAGTGCGTGACCGACATCATCGAATCGGGCGCCGTCGTCGATTTCGACCCGGACCGCGTCAAGATCGTGATCCCGGACGACTTCGACCTGCCACCCGGTGGCCTCAACATCCGCTGGCCGGACACCGTGCTCGACATGGAAGTGCGGATGAACAGCTACAAGTGGTACGCCGCGCTGGCCTACGTGCGCGCCAACAAGCTCAACAAGATTATCTGGGACAGCCCCAAGCCCAAGATCGGCATCATCACGGCCGGCAAGTCCTACCTCGACACCCGCCAGGCCCTGGCCGACCTGGGCATCGACGAGCAGGCGGCGGCCGACATCGGCCTGCGTCTGTACAAGATCGGCATGACCTGGCCGCTGGAAGCGGACGGCGTGCACGCCTTCGCCAAGGGCCTGGACGAGATCCTGGTGGTGGAGGAAAAGCGCCAGATCCTCGAATACGCGCTCAAGGAGGAGCTGTACAACCTGCCCGACGGCCAGCGTCCGCGCGTGGTCGGCAAGTTCGACGACACGGGCGAGTGGAGCAACAAGGGCCACACGGGCCACGGCGACTGGCTGCTGCCGGCCACCTATGAGCTGAACCCGGCCCAGATCGCGCGCGCCATCGCCAGCCGCATTTCGCACTACTGCGCCGGCCACCCGGTCGAGCAGCGCGTCAAGGAGCGCATCGCCTTCCTGGAAGCGAAGGAGCTGGTGCTCAAGTCGGTGGCCGTCAAGCCCAATCCGGAGACGGACCGCACGCCGTACTTCTGCTCCGGCTGCCCGCACAACACCTCGACCAAGGTGCCCGAAGGCTCGCGCGCGCTGGCCGGCATCGGCTGCCACTACATGGTGCTGTGGATGGACCGCGAAACGTCCACCTTCACCCACATGGGCGCGGAAGGTGTGACCTGGGTGGGCCAGGCCCCATTCACCAACGAGAAGCACGTGTTCACCAACCTTGGCGATGGCACCTACTTCCACTCCGGTCTGCTGGCCATCCGCGCCGCCGTGGCGGCCAAGGTCAACATCACCTACAAGATCCTGTTCAACGACGCCGTGGCCATGACGGGCGGCCAGGAATTCGACGGCCCGCTGGACCCCGGCATGATCTCGCGCCAGATCGCGGCCGAAGGCGTGGGCCCCATCATCGTCGTCACCGACGAACCGGAAAAATACCCGGCCGGTTACAAGTGGGCCGAAGGCGTGACGGTGCGCCACCGCAGCGAACTGATGGACGTGCAGCGCGAGCTGCGCGACCAGCCCGGCGTGTCGGCCATGATCTACGACCAGACCTGCGCCTCCGAGAAGCGCCGTCGCCGGAAACGCAACGAGTATCCGGACCCGGCCAAGCGCGCCGTCATCAACGAGGCCGTGTGCGAAGGTTGCGGCGACTGCTCGGTGCAGTCGAACTGCCTGTCGGTGGAACCGCTGGAGACGGAACTGGGCCGCAAGCGCCAGATCAACCAGTCGTCCTGCAACAAGGACTTCTCGTGCGTGACGGGCTTCTGCCCCAGCTTCGTGACGGTGGAAGGCGGCGCCCTGAAAAAGCCGAAGAAGGCCGCCGCCGGCGACGCCGCCATGCCCGCGCTGCCATCGCCCGTGCTGCCCGGCACGGCCCAGCCCTATGGCATCCTGATCACGGGCATCGGCGGCACCGGCGTGGTGACGGTGGGCCAGATCCTGGCCATGGCCGCCCACGTGGAAGGCAAGGGCGCCATCGTGCTCGACATGAGCGGCCTGGCCCAGAAGGGCGGCCCCGTCATGTCGCACGTGCGCCTGGCCGACCACCAGGCCGATTTGCACTCGACCCGCGTGGGCACGGGCAGCGCCGACCTGGTGATCGGCTGCGACCTGATCGTCACGGCCAGCCGCGACGCGCTGTCGCGCATGGGCGAGGGCCGCACCTACGCGGCCATCAACGCCACCGGCTCGTCCACGGCCGCCTTCATCAAGAACCCGGACTGGCAGTTCCCGGACGCTTCCTCGCGCGGCGAGATCGTCAAGGCGTGCGGCACCGGCCGCACGGACTTCGTGGACGCCGGCCAGATCGCCACGGCGCTGATGGGCGACTCCATCGCCACCAATATGTTCATGCTCGGTTACGCCTTCCAGAAGGGCCACGTGCCGCTGACGGAAGCGTCCATCCTGAAGGCGATCGAACTCAATGGCGTGTCCGTCAGCTTCAACAAGGCCGCCTTCGCGTGGGGCCGCACGGCCGCGCACGACCTGGCCTCCGTGGTGAAGCTGACCACGCCGGCCAAGGTGATCGAGTTCAAGCGCACCCAGTCGCTGGACGATATCGTCAGCCGCCGCGTGGAATTGCTGACGGCTTACCAGGATGCCCGCTACGCCTTCGACTACAAGTCGTTCGTCGACGAAGTGCGGGCCCAGGAGGCCAAACTGGGCAAGGGCACGCGCCTGACGGAAGCCGTGGCCCGCTACCTGTACAAGGTGATGGCCTACAAGGACGAGTACGAAGTGGCCCGCCTGTACACGGACGGCGCGTTCCAGCAGAAGATCGCCGGCATGTTCGAGGGCGACATCAAGCTCAAGTTCCACCTGGCGCCGCCGCTGCTGGCCAAGCACGACGCGAAAGGCCAGCTGGTCAAGCAGGAATTCGGCCCGTGGATGATGAAGGCGTTCGGCGTGCTGGCCAAGCTCAAGGGCTTGCGCGGCACGGCGCTCGACATCTTCGGCTACACGGCCGAGCGCAAGATGGAGCGCGCCCTGATCGGCGAATACCGCCAGACCGTGGCGGCCCTGCTGCCCAAGCTGACGGCCGATAACCTGGCGCAGGCCGTGGCCATCGCCAGCATCCCGGAGGACATCCGCGGTTATGGCCACGTCAAGGAACGCCACGTCAAGGCCGCCCGGCAGAAGCAGGCGGCGCTGGTGGCCGCCTTCCACGCGCCGGCCGGCGTGGCGAACCACGCGGCCTGATGATGGGCTGACTGCGGCCTGACCGTGGTGGCCACTGGAAACCGGCAAGCGCGCTTGCCGGTTTTTTTTCGGCCACGCGCCGCCTCCCGGCCCGGCGGCGGAGAGTGTGTCCCATGTGCAAGTAATTGTAATAAATGCCACTCGCGACGTCCGGCGCGCTACAATCGCGTGCTTTCGTTCCGGCTCACCGCTTCCATGCTCAACAAGTTTGCCTTCATCCTGGCTTCGGCCGCCCTCCTCACCGTGGCCGGTTGCGGTGGACAGGGCAGCGCCGGCACCGCGCCGGCCGATCCCGCCCCGTCGGGCGGCGATTCGGCCATCATCGATCCGGCCCACCCGCCCGACTGGCTGCGGCTGCACGGCGTGTGCGAGCATCCGCGCACGGGCCGCGCACCCAACGGCGCCTTCTACGACGACAGGCAAGGCACGCTGGCCGACGAGCAGAACTGGCTCACCTCCATCATCGACGCCACCTACCTGTGGTACAAGGAGATCCCCGCCGGCCTGAAGATGGGCGACTATCCCACCCCGATCGCCTGGTTCAACGTGCTCAAGACACCGCGCATCACGGCCAGCGGGCGTCCCAAGGACCGCTTCCATTTCACCTACCCGACGGAGGCATGGAACGCCATGTCCAGCAATGGGGTGGAACTGGGCTACGGCCTGACCTGGCAGCGCAACGCCGATCCATCCCAGCCGCGTACCTGGCTGGCCACCGTGGTCGAACCGGGTTCGCCGGCCGACCTGGCCGGCGTGCGGCGGGGCGATCGCTTGCTGGAGGTCGATGGCGCGGCCATCGCCGACAGCGGCGACAGCGCCGTGGCGGCCCGCCTCAACGCCGGCCTGTTTCCGGCCACGGCCGGCGAGAGCCACCGCCTGCGCTTGCGCCGCGACGGCGCCACGCGCGAGGTCAGCCTGGTGTCGGCCCGCCTCAGCATGCTGCCGGTGCGGGAGGTGAAGGTGATCGAAACGGCCGCCGGCAAGACCGGATATCTGCTGTTCCGGCAGCACAACGGCGTGGCCGAGGCGGCCCTGGTGGACGCCATCGCCACCTTCAAGGCGGCCGGCATCGACGAACTGGTGCTCGACATGCGCTACAACGGCGGCGGCCTGCTGAGCATTGCCAGCGAGCTGGCCTACATGATTGCGGGGCCGGAGGCGACGGCCGGCAAGGTGTTCGAGCGCTCCATCCACAGCGACCATGTCAAGCCGCAGCCACCGCTGGGCTTTTCCGACAAGGCCAGCGGCTATCCGGCGCCGCGGCCGCTCAAGCCGGGCAGCGCGCTGCCTTACCTGGGCCTGAAGCGGGTCACCGTGCTGACCACGGCCGGCACCTGTTCGGCCAGCGAATCGGTGATCAACAGCTTGCGCGGCATCGATGTGGAAGTGAACCTGGTGGGCGACCCCACCTGCGGCAAGCCGTATGCCTTCGTGCCGCTGGAGAACTGCGGCACCACGTATTTCTCGATCCAGTTCCAGGGCGTGAACAACAAGGGCTTTGGCGACTACGCGGACGGCTTCCAGCCCACCTGCCGGGCCGGGGACGACCTGGCGCACGCCTTGGGCGACCCGTCCGAAGGGATGCTGGCGGCGGCGCTGGCGTATGGCGTCAGCGGCATCTGCCCGGTTCATCAGGGCAACCCGGCTGGCGCCATGCAGCTGGTGCGTTCGCCGGTCGAGGAGCTGTCGGTCAACGCCGGCGGCAGGTAAGGGGATGCTGGCCGGCGTACCGTCGCCAGCCAGCCGGGCCGTTCACAGCACGAGGCGGTAGCGCCAGCAGTCCTGCGTGCCCGTGGCCAGCGCCGCGTATGATGGCAACCATGCCTCGCGCCTGAAGCCGGCATGTTGCGCCACCGCCGCGGAGGCTGGATTGGCCACCGAAACGATGGCCACCAGCTGCGCCAGGCCCCGGCCGCGCGCGGTTTCCGCCAGATGGTGCAAGGCCCGCGTAGCCAGTCCCTGGCCCGTCGCCGCTTGCGCGATGCGGTAGCCCACTTCCGCCACGCCGGTCGCTTGATCGATGTCTTTCAGATTGGCCCGCCCGAGAATGCTGCCGTCCGGTGCCGTGATGACGCAGGGATGCAAACTGTCCTGCCGGTAGCCAGCCAGGCAGTCGCCGATATGCCGCTTGATCCCCGCCGGGCTATAGACGGCCGGATCGCGCGCTTCGATGAAGCGCTCGAACCACTGCCGGTTCGCGACTTCAAACGCGAGCAACGCCACATGGTCGTCGTCTCGCAGGGTGCGTATATGGATGCGCATGCTGGTGTGGCTCGCTGTTCAGTTGGTCGGTGCGCCATAGACTACGGCCGGTCGGTCGGGGTGGTCAACCACCTGATGGCCGGCGGCCAGTTGCGCCGCGCGTTGCGCCGCGACGAAGGTGCGCAGCGCCGGGTCGGCGATGTCGAGGATGTCGAACAGGCCCAGCGCCTCCAGTGCCGGCAGCGCGTCGATAATGTCTGCTTGCGCGCTGGCCCGCGCGGCCGGCGCGCTATCGGCCGCCAGCAAGGTACGGGCATTGTGCAGGAAGGCGGCCACCGTTCCCTTGCGGATGGTGACGCCGCCGTAGTCGCGGTGGTTGATGTGCTCTGGCAGTACGTCCTGGGCTTGCATGCTGGGTGCTCCTGTAAAGTGAAACGCGGCCGGCCCCGCGTGGCGGGCCGGCCCATCGCATAGGGCCGGCGTGGGTAACAGCATGCCGGCGCCGCGCTGGCCTGGCTTGCGCGCAAATGCCATAATGTGTCGCATGCACGCCAGTTCCCCGCCCCTGCTCGAACCCGGCAGCGCCGATGCCACGACCGGGCCCCTCGTCATCGTCAGCCTATGTGCCGCCGCCGCGCGCGCCACGCCCATGCACCGCCACGCGCGTGGCCAAGCCATTGGCGCCGTCAGCGGCCTGCTGGCCATCGCCACGCACGGCGAGCGCCTGATCGTCCCGCCCGGCCACGTGCTGTGGATGCCGCCCGGTCATCCTCATGGCCTCAATGCCCACGGCCCGGCCAGCACCTGGAACGCCTACGTGGCGCCCCACGCCTGCACGGCCTTGCCACCGCTGCCGCAGGTGATGGCGGTGTCGGGCCTGTTGCGCGAAGCCGTGGCGCGCGCCGCCGGCTGGAGCGCGCAGTCAACGCTGGTCGAGGCGCAGGCGCGCGTATGCGCCGTTATCCTGGACGAACTCGCCGCCGCGCCGGCCCAGCAACTGGTGCTGCCCATGCCGCGCGAACGGCGCCTGCGGGCCATCGCGCTGGCGCTGGCCGGACAGCCGGCCGACCCGCGCACGCTCACCGAATGGGCCGCCTGGGCCGGCATCGCGCCACGCACGCTCACGCGCCGCTACGCGGCCGAAACGGGACTGGCGTTTTCCGCCTGGCGCCAGCGGGCCCGCCTGTTGCGGGCACTGGAACTGCTGGCGGCCGGGCACGCCGTGACGACGGTGGCGCTGGAACTGGGCTATGACAGTCTGAGCGCCTTCATCGCCATGTTCCGCCGCGTGATGGGCGTCTCGCCAGGGGGCTACGTGGCCAGCCAGGGGCGCATGCCATGAGCGCGCAGGCCGGCGCCTGGCTGGGGCCGGCCCACCCTGCGCTTAGCGCGGTTGCAGCTGGATGAAGCCTGGCGTCGCCGTCGGCGTCGCGCACGGTTCCTCGTCGAACGCGATGTCGCCCAGCGGGTTGGGCATGCCGTCGGCCTTGACGTTGACGAAGTCGTACAGCGCATGGTCCATCAGGTGTGACGGCACCACGGTCGACAGGGCCGAGAAGATGTTCTCCACGCGGCCAGGGTGCTTCTTGTCCCATTCGCGCATCAGCATCTTGATCTGCTTGCGCTGCAGGTTCTCCTGCGAGCCGCACAGGTCGCACGGGATGATGGGGAAGCCCTTCACTTCGGCGTAGCGCGCCGTGTCGGCTTCCTTCACGTAGGCCATGGGGCGGATCACCACGTGCTTGCCATCGTCCGACACCAGCTTGGCCGGCATGCCCTTGAGCTTCCCGCCGAAGAACATGTTGAGGAAGAAGGTCTCGAGGATGTCGTCGCGGTGGTGGCCCAGCGCGATCTTGGTGGCGCCCAGTTCATCGGCCACGCGGTACAGGATGCCGCGCCGCAGCCGCGAGCACAGCGAACAGGTGGTCTTGCCTTCCGGGATCAGGCGCTTGACGATGCTGTAGGTATCCTGGTTCTCGATGTGGAAGGCCACGCCCAGTTCCGTCAGGTAGGCCGGCAGCACCTCGGCCGGGAAGTTGGGCTGCTTCTGGTCCAGGTTGACGGCCACGATGTCGAAGTGGATGGGGGCCCGCTCGCGCAGCGTCATCAGGATGTCGAGCAGGGCGTAGCTGTCCTTGCCGCCGGACAGGCACACCATCACCTTGTCGCCATCCTCGATCATGTTGAAGTCGCCGATGGCCTGGCCCACCAGGCGGCACAGGCGCTTGTGCAGCTTGTTGTTCTCCAGCGCGATCTTGTCGGCCGATTTGCCGCCCTGGGCGGTCTCGTTCAGCACGGCGCTCATACGTTGTCCTTGATCTGGAACACTTCCACGCCCACGCCCTCGCAATCGGGGTACACGTCCGGCTTCATGGTCGACACGCGAGCGGCGCGCACGCGCGGGTGGGCCAGCATGGCGCGCACCACGTCGTCGCACAGGCTCTCCTGCAGGTGCACATGGCCCTGCGCCATGCGGCGCGCGATGGTCTCACGCATGAAGTCGTAATCGACCACTTCTTCCAGCTGGTCGTGGGTGGGGGTGGACAGGGCCAGCGGGATATACAGGTCGACGTTGATCAGCACGCGCTGCTCGCCCTTCTTCTCGAAGTCGTGCACGCCGATGTTGATCAGCACTTCATAATTGCGCAGGAACAGGCGCCGGCAATCGGTCAGGCGCGGATGGGATAGAGCGGACAACATGGTTTACCTTCTTTCGGAAATACGGAATAAACGATATAAATAATATTTAGCCACTGACATGAATCCCGTGCATGCACGGCGCATGGCGCTACTGCGCCAGGAACATCACGTCGCGCGCCAGTGGCATCAGGTGCTGGCCGCCGTCCACCAGCAGCGTGGTGCCGGTCACGGCCCGGGCGCCAGCCGCGTAGACGACGGCGGCGGCGATGTCGTCCGGGGTGCTGGAGCGGCCCAGCGGCGTTTGCTTGTGGGCCTGGACAAAGCCGGCCTCGGTCTGCTCGCCCGACACCATGGTGATGCCGGGCGCCACGCCCACCACCCGCAGCCGGGGCGCCAGTTGCTGGGCCAGCATGGTGGTGGCCGTTTGCAGCGCGGCCTTGGACAGGGTGTAGGACAGGAAGTCGGGGTTGAGATTGTACAGTTTTTGGTCCAGCAGGTTGATCACGGCGCCCTGGCCGCCGTCCGGCGTGGCCGCGTGCAGGGCTTGCGCCAGCAGGATGGGGGCGGCCAGGTTGGCGCGCATGTGGGCCTCCATGCGGGCCACGGTGAAGTCGCTGGCGCTGTCGTAATCGAACAGCGAGGCGTTGTTGACGACGCAGTCGAGCGTGCCCAGCGCGGCCACGGCGCGCGGCACCAGCGCGCGCACGGCCGCCTCGTCGGCCAGGTCGGCCTCCAGCGTGACGGCGCGCCGCCCCAGCGCCGTGATGGCGTCGGCCACTTCGCGCGCCTGCGCTTGGGAGGCGCGGTAATGGACGGCCACGTCCCAGCCGGCCCGCGCCAGCGCCAGCGCGATGGCGCGCCCGATGCGCCGGCCGGCGCCGGTGACGAGCGCCACTGGCGCGGTGGGCGCCGTGGCGGGAGGGCAAGGATGCTGTGAGCTGGTCATGAGTTTTACGCTGAAGTTCTGCACGGAAGTTCCACACTGGCCCGCGGGCCAGAAACCACCAAATACCGCCAACTGGCGCCCGTGCGCGCCGATTCGCTACAATGCGGGAATGTCCCTACCCGCACCTACCCCGGACGCGCTGGCCGCGTCGCACGCCCTGCAGCACCGGATCGCCGCCGACATCGAACGGCACGCCGGCGCCATTTCCTTCGCCCGCTACATGGAGCTGGCCCTGTACGCGCCCGACCTGGGCTACTACAGCGGCGGCGCCGCCAAGCTGGGAAAAGATGGCGATTTTACAACCGCGCCCGAGCTCTCCTCCCTGTTCGGGGCCGCGCTGGCGCAGGTGGCAGCCGCTATTATCGCCCAAAGCGCGCCGCGTATCCTCGAATTTGGGGCCGGCACGGGCAAGCTGGCATATGACGTGCTGACGGAACTGGCCGCCGCCGGCGTGGCCGTGGAGCGCTACGCCATCGTCGATTTGTCCGGAGAATTGCGGGCCCGCCAGCGCGAGACGCTGCGCGAATTCCCCCAGGTCGAGTGGCTCGACACCCTGCCCGAGGCGTGGGATGGGGTGGTGCTGGCCAACGAGGTGCTCGACGCCATGCCCGTGCAACTGGTGCGCAAGACAGCGGCCGGCTGGCGCGAACTGCTGGTGACGGTGGAGGAGGGCCGCTTCGCCTACGTGGAGGCGGCGCCCGACGCGGCGCTGGCGGCCCAGGTGGAACGCCAGATCGTGTCCCATATTGCGCGCCCGGATGAACTGCCCGACGGCTACACGACGGAAGTGCATGGCGCCGCCTGCGGCTTCATGGCCTCGCTGGCGGCCATGCTGGCGCGCGGCGCCGGTGGCGCGGCCATCCTGCTCGACTACGGCTTCCCGGCCCATGAATACTATCTGGGCCAGCGCGAGGCCGGCACGCTGATGTGCCACTACCGCCACCACGCCCATCCGGACCCGTTCTACCATCCTGGCCTGCAGGACATCACGGCCCACGTGGATTTCACGGCCATGGCGCTGGCGGCCCAGGACGGCGGCGCCGACGTGCTGGGCTACATGAACCAGGCCGGGTTCCTGATCGGAGCCGGCATCGGCGAACTGCTGCTGCGCACCGATCCGGCCGACGCGCGCCGCTACCTGCCCCAGGCCAACGCCTTGCAAAAACTGGTGTCGCCGGCCGAGATGGGCGAGTTGTTCAAGGTGCTGGTGGTGGGCCACAACGTGCGCTTGCCGGCCGCCCTGCTGGCCCACGACCGCTGTCACCGCTTGTGATCAGTTTGACCATCACCGGAACAGCCGTCACTTTCTCCTTGAATTCCACGCGATTTCACGCCAAAACTCGGCTATGATGACTGATTCAGCGTGAACACCCGTCGCGGCGCGCTGGTTGAAAACTGAATGGAACGATGGGAAAGATACACACTCACTATGACAACCTGAAAGTGTCGCGCATGGCGCCTCAGGAAGTCATACGTGCCGCCTACAAGGCCTTGAGCCAGAAATATCATCCGGACAAGAATCCCGGCGATGAGAAGGCCGCGCGCATCATGGCCATTCTCAACAGCGCCTATGGCACCCTGTCCGATCCCCAGCGCCGCAAGGAACATGACGAATGGATCGCGGCCGAGGAATGGGAGATCGAGTGGCTGGAAAGCACGCGCCACGAGGATAGCCACGACAGCCGTGGCCGGCCGCGCCACGACGCCCCCCAGCAGGCCTGGGGCGCGGAGGACGAGGAGCCGCGCCTGCCGCGCCGGCGCCGCAACTGGCGCCTGTGGGCTGGCCTGCTGTTGTGCCTGGGGCTGGGCTGGGCGGCCGGCGTGAGCATGGTGGGCACGCCCCAGCTGCTGGCCACCATGCTGGCCTCGGCCTGGGGCGGCAAGGCCGAAGGCGCCGGGGACGACGCCGGCGCCGCGCGCGCGCCGCGCGCGGCCGGCAAGCTGGCCGTGCGGCAGGACGGGCGGGCCGACGCCCGTAACGAGGCCGTCCTTGATAGCTGGGCCGTGGCCCATCCCTATCAGGCCGAGGCGGCCAACAGCCGTCCTTCCCCCATCAAGGTGCTGGCCCTGTCCCAGATCGTGTTGCCCGGTTCGGTGGCCGACTGCGAAGGCGCCACCCCGGCCGCCACCGCCCCCAACGGCGAACCGTGGCCGACCCAGTCCGGTTACGTGGATGGCTTCCCCGTGGCCGCCAAGGGCGATGACATGCAACTGCTGCTCGACAATAGTGACAACGCGTCGGCCGCCTTCATCAAGGTGTACGACATGGAGCGCCATGCCAACGTGCGCTACGTGTTCGTGCTGGCGCACGACAAGCTGATGGTCGACAAGCTGCTGAGCGGCAAGTACGAGATCCGCTACCAGAACATCGACCTGGGCGCCGGCTGCCCGCCGCCCAAGCCCACCACCACGGCCAGCAACTGAGCCAGCGCGGCGTCAGGCGCTGGGCGCGTCGCTCAAGCCCATTTCCGGGCTGGACATGAGCTTGTCGATATCGACCAGGATCAGCATGCGCTCGTCGATCGTGCCCAGTCCTATCATGTAGTCGCTGCTGAAGGCCGTGCCCATCTCGGGCGCCGGCTTGACCTGGTCGGGCGTGAGCGTGGTCACGTCCGACACGGAATCGACCACCATGCCCACCACGCGCCCGCCGATGTTGAGGATGATGACGACCGTGAACTGGTCGTACACCGGTTCGCCGAGCCGGAACTTGATGCGCATGTCCACCACCGGGATGATGATGCCGCGCAGGTTGATCACACCCTTGATGAACTCGGGCGCGTTGGCGATGCGGGTCACGGCTTCGTAGCCGCGGATCTCCTGCACCTTCAGGATGTCGATGCCGTACTCCTCCTTGCCGAGGGTGAAGGCGAGAAATTCGCGCCCGGCGATGTCGTTGCCGGACACGGTGGCCGATGCGGGTTCTTGCATGCTAGGGTCCTTTGCGTCGTGGGGCGGTCCGCGCCGTCGCGGAGCCATGGCCGGCGGGACTGCGCCGCCGGGCTGGTCTTGCTTGCTCGCTGCGGCAAGTCCAACTTGCGCCGCCGCCGTGCAAGAGTAGCAGAGTCGGTGCCGGAATACGAGCGTGGCGGGCCTGCTTTTCGCACTTTGCCGGGCCCCGCCGGCCATGGCGACGGAAGGGGTTGTCACGTTGTCAGAATCTGATTATGCTAGGATCAAGGCGGCACGGAGACCGCCTGCCGGGCGGCACCCGCCCCATGAGGAGACTGTATGACCGATTCCAACGCTGCGGACGAGAACTGGCTGATCGACGAGGACGAGGACGAGACCGCGTCGGCCAGCCCGGGCGCGCCCGACCAGCGGCTGTGGCGCGTGCTGATCGTCGATGACGACGTCGACGTGCATGCCGTGACCAGACTGGCCCTGCGCAACGTCAGCTTCAAGGGCCGCGAGCTGGAACTGTATTCGGCCTACAGCGGCCGCGAAGCGTTCGACATCCTGCGCGACACGCCCGACATCGCGCTGGTGCTGCTGGATGTGGTGATGGAGACCGATGACGCCGGCCTGATCCTGGCGCGCCGCATCCGCGAGGAACTGCATAACAGCATCGTGCGCGTGGTGCTGCGCACGGGCCAGCCGGGCCAGGCGCCCGAGCAGCGCGTGATCATCGAATACGACATCAACGATTACAAGGCCAAGACCGAGCTCACCACGCAAAAGCTGTTTACCACCGTGATCTCGGCGCTGCGCGCGTATGAAAGCCTGAACATGCTCGAGCGCAGCCGCATCGGCCTGGGCAAGATCCTGGCCGGCGCCACCAATCTGTACCAGATCCATTCGCTGCGCGAATTCGCGTCCGGCGTGCTGAACCAGGTGTCGGCCATCCTCGACGTCGGTTCGGACGGCGTGCTGTGCCTGATGCAGGGCGACACCGGCGTCACCACCGTGGTGGCCGCCACGGGCGGCTACGCGGCCTTGAACGATACCGAACTGATGCCCGTCAGCCATCCGCTGTGGCCCACCATCGCCAAGGCCTTCGCGGAAAAGAAAAGCCAGTTCGAGCATCCGGCCAACGTGCTGTTCATCCACACCCAGGAGAACCGCGAGGTGGCCATCTCGGTCACGCCGCCGTGGCCGCTGGCCCAGATCCAGCGCGACTTGCTGGAAGTGTTCTGCCAGCGCATCGCGGCCGCGTTCGACAACCTGTACATGTTCGGCCAGTTGCGCAAGGCCCAGGAAGCGACCGTGGTGGCGCTGGCCGACCTGGCCGAGTTCCGCGACAGCGGCACGGGCGGCCACGTGCGGCGCGTGCAGCAACTGTCGAGCGCACTGGCCCAGCGCCTCAAGGACCGCGGCGTCTACCTCGACGAATTGACCCCGCAGCTGCTCGACATGATCGGCCTGGCCAGCATCCTGCACGACGTGGGCAAGGTGGCCACGCCCGACCACATCCTGCTCAAGCCGGGCCTGCACACGCCCGAGGAGCGGGTGCAGATGCAAAGCCACGCGGATGTGGGACGCACCATCCTGGAACGGGCCGCCAACATGGTCGATGGCGTCAGCTACCTGACCTATGGCGCCGAGATCGCCGGCGCCCACCACGAGCACTTCGACGGCCAGGGTTATCCCAATGGCCTGGCCGGGCGCGCCATTCCCATCTCGGCCCGTATCGTGGCCGTGGTCGACGTGTTCGACTCGCTGCTGCACGAGCGCCCCTACAAGGAACCGTGGCCGCACACGGAAGTGATGAGCTACATCACGGAACGGGCCGGCAAGCAGTTCGACCCGGAAGTGGTGGCCGCCCTCGTCGACCTGATCCACAGCGACCCCACCATCGGCCACACGCCGGACTGAGCCAGGCAGCGCCGCCGTCCTGTGCGGCGCCTGCCTTGTGGTTCAATACTCACAGATCATCACCAAAATCGCTGGCGCGCCGCCGCCGCCGTATATACTGGGGGCCAAGGGCAGGCCCGTCCATGGCGCCTGCCGGCGCGCGCCCCGGTGGCGCCGCCCCGCAGCGGAAAACACGAATCATGAAAGATTTACAAGGCCTCAGTGCGCTCATCATCGAGCCGCACCAGGGCATGCGCGCCAGCCTGCACGGCATGCTGGGCCAGTGCGGCCTGGCGCGCATCGATGACGCGGCCAACGCCAGCCAGGCCATCCGCCTGATGGCGCTCAAGGCCTACGACCTGATCCTGTGCGAATACGACCTCGAGGCTGGCCAGGATGGCCAGCAGATGCTGGAGGACTTGCGCCACCACCGGCTGATGCATCCGGCCACCCTGTTCTTCATGGTGACGGGCGAGGGCGCGTTCGGCAAGGTGGTCAGCGCGGCCGAGCTGGCGCCGGCCGACTACATCCTCAAGCCATTCGCGGCCGACGCCATCCTCGAGCGCGTCGCGCGCGCGCTCGACAAGCGCGCCGTGTTCCTGCCCATCCACGAGCTGATCGATGCGGGCGACCAGGCCGGCGCCATCGCCGCCTGCGTGGCCGGGGCCGAACGCCATCCGCGCTACGGCGTCGATTTCGACCGCCTGCGGGCCGAACTGCACCTGGTGCTGGGCCAGGCGGGCGTGGCCGAGGGCATCTACCGTGCCCTGTACGAGAGCCGTGGTGTGGGCTGGGCCCGGCTGGGCCAGGCCAAGACCCTGTTCCTGCGCGGGCGCTACGGGGAAGCGCAAACCATGCTCGAGCAGTTGCTGGCCCAGTATCCCCGTTTTCTCGACGCCTATGACTGGCTGGCCCGCGTGCACGAGGCGCAAGGCGGCCTGCCCGGTTCGCAAGCCGTGCTGGCCGAGGCGGTGGCCTTGTCGCCGCACGCCGTGCGCCGCCTGCGCCGGCTGGGCGAGGTGGCGTTCGAGGCCGGCGACGTGGACGCGGCCGAACAGGCGTTCCGCCAGGTGGTGGCCAAGTCGCGCTATTCCGAGTTCCGTGACCCGCAAGACCATACCCGGCTGGTGCAGGCGCTGCTGCGCCAGGGCGACCCGGTGCAGGCGGCCACCGTGATCCGCGACCTCGACAAGGCCATGACGGGCCAGCGCAACGGCGTGGCCTGCGGCGCCATCGCGGCCGTCATGCTGCACGACTACACGGGCAATGACATGCGGCTGCAGCAGTCGCTGGACCAGGCGCTGGCCGGCTGCCGCATCGCCCAGGGCCTGGCGCCCGAGCTCAAGCTGGAACTGGCCCGCACCTGCCTGGCCCACGGCCGCGCGCGCCAGGGCGCCGAGCTGGTGCGCGAAGTGATGCGCAACGCCGCCGGCCCGGCCGGGGTCGACAAGGCCAGCGCCATGCTGGTGCAGGCCGGCCATGGCGCGCTGGCCGAGCGGCTGGCCCAGGAAAGCCGGCAGGAGGTGGGCGACATGGTGGCCCACGGCGCGGCGCTGGCCAAGCATGGCGACTACCGGGGCGCGGTGGAACTGATGCTGGAGGCGGTGGCCAAGCTGCCCGACAATCCGCACGTGGTGTTCAACGCGGCCGTGGCCGTGCTCAAGTGCCTGGAGCACACGGGCTGGGATGACCGCCTGGGCCAGTACGCGCTCAAGCTGATCGCCGCCGTGCGCCGGCTCGATCCGCTCAACGCCAAGCTCGACGCGCTGGCCGCCCTGCACCAGCAGATTTTGAAGAAATACAACATCCGCGCCGCGCGCTGGAACGACACCGCGAAAGTGGCGCTGCTCTAGCCATGGGCGGCGCTACAATGGCTGTTATCGCAGAGACACAGATGGAACCCCTATGGAACATGCACCCATGCATGACGCGTCCGGCGCACCGCGCCCCGTGCGCGGCCTGTTGCTGAAAAAGTTATGCAGCGACGAGGGCATGTTCGCGCTGGGCGCCTCGGTGGCGCGCGTGGTGCAGCTGGTCGACTCGGACGACCAGGGTACCCACAGCCTGGCCTATTACGTGCTGTCGGACGTGGCGCTGACCCAGAAGATCCTGCGCCTGGCCAACACGCCGGCCTACCGCACGGCCGGCGGCACCCCCGTCACGACCATTTCGCGCGCCATTTCCCTGCTCGGTTTCGACAACGTCAAGACCACGGCGCTGGCCATGCTGCTGGTCGATACGCTGGCCAACAGCAAGCACGCGCAGGCCGTGCGGGTGGAGCTGGAAGCGGCCCTGTGCGCCAGCCTGGTGGGGCGCGAGATGGCCCGCCTGTCGGCCTACCAGGGCGCCGAGGAAGCGTCGATCGGCGCCCTGTTCAAGAACATCGGTCCGCTGGTGATCGCTTCGCAGGAGCACGAGCGCTTCCGCGAGATTGCCGCGCTGATGGCCGGTGGCAAGCACACCCAGGCCCAGGCCTCGCAAATGATTTTGGGCAGCACCTACGACACCTTGTCGGCCGCCATCCTGCATGAATGGAAGATCCCGGACGTGATCGTGCGCGCCCTGAGCGCGCTGCCGCCGGGCAAACAGAAGCCGGCCCTGAACCGCCAGGAATGGGTGCGCCAGGTGGTGTCGTTCAGCATCGACGCGGCCCGCCTGCTGGCCCGCAAGCAGGGCCCGTCCGACCCGGACGGCCTGGCCCTGGAGCAGCGCTACGGCGTGGCCCTGAACCTGGACCAGGAGCGCTTGCAGCAGATCTTCGCCACCGTGCGGCGCGACATGGCGGCCCTGCTCGACAGCATGCAGCTGGGGCCGCAGACGGAAGTGGAGGAACCCACGGCCGACGGCTTGCCCAACGTGCTGCTGCTGGCCACCATGAACGGCGACAGCCGCGAACAGGAAGGCGTGCATCCGAGCGGCAAGCCATTCAACGCGCGCGAGCTGTTGCTGGCCGGGGTGCAGGAAGTGACGCAGATCCGCGCCACGCCGCACAGCAAGGCCAACGAGGTGATCCAGGCCGTGCTGGAAACGCTGTACCGCAGCATGGGTTTCCGCTTCGCCACCGTGGTGCTCAAGGATGTGCGCAGCGGCCAGTACCGGGCCCGCATCGCGCTGGGCGAGCAGTACGCGGCGCGCCAGGCCGGCTTCGTGTTCCCGCTGCCGTCCGATGGCAGCCTGTTCCACCTGGCCATGGAGAACGACGCCGACCTCATGATCGCCGACGCCAGCGCGCCCAAGATCCGCGACCTGCTGCCCGCCTGGCACCGGACCTTGCTGCCGGACGCGCGCAGCTTCATCGTGCTGCCGCTGGTGGTGCAGGGCACGCCACTGGGCCTGTTCTACGCGGACCGCGCCCAGCCGGCGCCGGAGGGCGTGCCGCCGGACGAGGCCTCGCTGATCCGCGCGCTCAAGGGGCAGGTGCTGGTGGCCCTCACGCCTGGCAACGGCTGACTGACTGCGCGGCGGCAGTCGCAGGCTTCAGCCGGCCAGTTCCGCCGGCGCCTGCAGCAGCGCCTCGAACTGCGCGGCCGGCATGGGCCGCGCGAACAGATAGCCTTGTCCTTCCTCGCACTGCTTGGCGCGCAGGAAGTCGCGCTGGGCCGCCGTCTCCACCCCTTCGGCCACCACGCTCAAGCCCAGCGAATGGGCCAGCGCGATGGTGGCGGCCACGATCACGGCATCGTTCGGGTCGCTCTCGATATCCTTGACGAAGCCGCGGTCGATCTTGATGCGGTCGATCTCGAACAGCTTCAGGTAGCTCAGCGAGGAATAGCCGGTGCCGAAGTCGTCGATCGCCACCTTGCAGCCGCGCGCGCGCAGTTCGCGCAACAGCTTGCGGCTGCGCTCGGGGTCCTGCATGGCGGCCGATTCCGTGATCTCCAGTTCCAGCAGCGCCGGGTCCAGGCCGTGCTCGGCCAGCAGCCGGTCCAGCTGCGGCAGCAGGCCAGCGCCGTGGCACTGGCGGGCCGACAGGTTGACGGCCAGCCGCAAGTGGCCCAGGCCGCGCGCGCGCCAGCCGGCCAGCAGCGTGGCCGCCTGCTGCAGCACCCATTCGCCCAGCGGCAGGATCAGGCCCGATTCCTCGGCGATGGGGATGAAGCGGTCCGGCCCCACCAGGCCCAGCTCCGGATGGTGCCAGCGCAGCAGCGCCTCGGCGCCGATGATGGCCTGGTCGGCCAGCCGCACTTGCGGTTGCAGATACAGTTCGAACTCGTGCTGCTCCAGTGCCAGCCACAGCCGGTTTTCCAGCATCAGCCGCTCATGGGTGGCCACGTTCATGGCGGCCGAGAAGAACTGGAAGATGCCCCGGCCCTGGCTCTTGGCCGCGTACATGGCCGTGTCGGCGTGGCGCAGCAGGGTACTGGCGTCGGCGCCGTCGCCGGGGAACATGGCCACCCCGACGCTGGCGCCGGTGTGCACGGTCTTGCCGTCCAGCTGGTAGGGTGCGCCCAGCGCCTCGACGATGCGCACGGCGATCGTGCTGGCCTCGTCCGGGGTCACGTTGCCGGAAGTGACGACGATGAATTCGTCGCCACCCAGGCGGGCGATGGTGTCCACTTCGCGCAGCAGCTCCTGCAGCCGCTGGGCCACGGCCTGCAGCAGCAGGTCGCCGGTCTGGTGGCCGTGGGTGTCGTTGATTTTCTTGAAGTGGTCGAGGTCGATGAACAGCACGGCCGCCGTGCCGTTGGCGCGCCGGGTCTGGGCCAGCAACTGTTCCAGCCGCAGGTTCAGCGACAGCCGGTTGTCCAGTCCCGTCAGCGGATCGTGGTGGGCCAGCCGGTGGATGCGCTCCCGGGAGCGGTGCTGCTCCGTCAGGTCGTGCAGGATGGCCACGAACAGGTGTTCGTCGGGCAGCTCCACCTCGCTCACGGACACGGCCAGCGGGAAGCTCTGGCCGTCGCTGCGCGCGCCCGTCAGCTCGTGGGCGTGGCTGTCGCTGGCGGCGATGCGGCGCAGCACGCTGGCCGCCTGGTCCGGCGCCGCGCCGCCGTCCTGCGGCAGCAGCCGCGCCAGCGGCAGGCCCGGCATCTGCTCGGGCAGGTAGCCGAACAGGCGGCCGGCCGCGCCGTTGGCCGACATCAGGCGGCCGTCGCCGCCGATGGTGAGGATGGCGTCGGCGGCCTTGTCGAGGATCGCTTGCAGGCGCGCCTCGCGCTCGCGCAGGCGCGCCGTGCTGTCCTTGACCTGGGCCTGGATGCGGGCCCGTTCGCCGCTGATGAGCAGCATCAGCGCGCCCAGCAGGCCGGTCAGCACCAGCCCGCCCGTCAGCACGATCCAGCTTTGCCAGCCCCGTTGCGCCAGCAGGTAGCCGGGCGTGGGCGCCAGCGTCAGCACGAAGATGCGGCCGCCGAAGTGCAGCTGGCGCTGGAAGTCGCTGGCCCGGACCGGGCGGCCCAGGCTATCGCGCACCACGTGCAGCGGGCCGTTGTCGTCCGTGTCCTCGAAGCGCACCAGGAAGGCGGGGAAGTCGATCTGGCGCAGCGCGTGGTCGAGGTAGGCGTCCATCTGCAGCCCGATCAGCAACATGCCCAGCGCCCGGTGGCGATCGTTGGCCGCATAGGTGGCCTGCAGCAGCAGCATGCCGCGCAGCGCGCCCTCGCGGTGCAGCAGCAGGGGCGCGCTGGCCGTCGGCTGGCCGGACTGCAAGGCCCGCTCCACGGCCTGGGCCCGGGTCGCTTCGGACAGGAAATCCAGGCCCTGGAAGCGGCGGCTGGCGGGTGGCTCGATGAAGGTGGCGGCCACGTAGCGCGCGCGCACCGCGGCCGGGTGCAACTGGTCGTCCGGCCCCGCCTCGCTCACGGCGAAGCCGGGGCCCAGGTGGCGCTGGCCCCACGCCTCGAACGCGGGCCGCTGTTCCTGGGTGAGCGGTTGCAGCCAGGCCAGCGACAGCAGCTCGGGGCGCTGGTCCAGGTAGCCGTTGGCCAGGTTGCTGAAGTCGTCGGCGCTGAGCACGCGCTGGGGGTCGTTGAGGGCCTTGGCCATGGCGAACAGGAAGCGCTCGTGTTCGCTGAACTGGGCTTGCAGCAAGTCGCCCATCTGCTGCGCCTTGAGCCGGAACGCTTGCAGCTGCTGGTTCGATTCCCAGCGCGCCGCCTGCACGTAGATGCCGACGAAGGCGGCCATGGCCAGCAGCAGCGGCAAGCCCACCAGGGCGCGCCGGCGCCACCACAGCGTGCGCGGGCGGCCGATGACGATCCACGCCAGCGGCGCGCCCAGCAGCATGCCGATGGTGTCGCCTATCCACCAGGTGACCCAGTCGGCGGGCAGCCGCGCCCACTGCTCCATGCCGGCCAGCGCCATGCCGGTCAGCGCCACCGTGCTGCTGACCAGCGTGACGCCGGGGGCCAGCAGCAGGAAGCGGCCCACGTCGCGCCCGGAACCGAGGCTGGTCTCCACGTGGCGCCGGAACAGCCAGTTGCCCAGCGTGGCTTGCAGCACGGCGCCCAGCGCGCCCATCAACGCGCCCGTGACGGCCGTGGCCGTGATGCCCCCGGGGCTCAGGGAAGGGTAGAACAGGTCGACCGCCAGCGCGCCCACGGCGATGCCGGGCAACAGGCGCAAGCCGCCGCTGACGCAGGCGGCCAGCGCCAGGCCGGCCGGCAGGAACAGGGGCGAGGCATAGCTGGGCGGCTGGGCCAGCAGCAGGCCCGCGCGGCCCACGGCGAAGTACAAGGCAGCCAGCGCCAGGTTGGCCAGCAGCGTGGTGCGCCAGTGGTACCGGCCGTGCCGGCCGCCGCTACGATGGTTCAACGCGGATGCTCCTGTGGAGGTGGGGTACAGCGGTCGATTGTATAAGAAAATGGAAAACGTAAAAACAACACTTGCACATTCGCAGTTGGCCCTATACAATTTCGCCCCGAAGCAGACGAATCATCGCTGCAGCAGAAAATAACTGCTGAAGATGATTGACAAGTCGACGTAGTTGCTTCATACTCTGCGGTTCCTCGCGGAGGGGTGGCCGAGTGGTTAAAGGCGACAGACTGTAAATCTGTTCTCTATGAGTACGCTGGTTCGAATCCAGCCCCCTCCACCAAGTTGTTGCAGGACGACTGAGTGGCAATGAAGATGTGAACGAAACCTCGCGGGTGTAGCTCAATGGTAGAGCTGAAGCCTTCCAAGCTTATGACGAGGGTTCGATTCCCTTCACCCGCTCCAGCATGACGCGGCATAAATAGTGTGTCGCAACAATAAGCCCTTGTAGCTCAGTGGTAGAGCACTCCCTTGGTAAGGGAGAGGCCACGTGTTCAATCCACGTCAAGGGCACCAGAATTCGCGGTATTCGTAGCAATACGGCAGTATAAGTAGCACTATCATTGACAGTCGGGCGCGAGCCCTGGCAATCACACCAAATCGTTAGGAGTCTAAAATGGCAAAAGAGAAATTCGAGCGGACCAAGCCGCACGTCAACGTCGGCACCATTGGTCACGTTGACCACGGCAAGACCACCCTGACCGCTGCGATCGCAACCGTACTGTCGAAGAAATTCGGCGGCGAAGCTAAAGCCTACGACCAGATCGACGCTGCGCCTGAAGAAAAAGCACGCGGCATCACCATCAACACCGCGCACGTCGAGTACGAAACGGCTACCCGTCACTACGCGCACGTTGACTGCCCAGGCCACGCCGACTACATCAAGAACATGATTACCGGTGCGGCCCAGATGGACGGCGCGATCCTGGTGTGCTCGGCCG
>NZ_JACEZS010000023.1 GCF_014042365.1 Rugamonas fusca | reverse complement strand
AAGTACTGAGAAAACGGGCGCGACAAGCGTTTGCGGCTAAGGCAGGCAAGAAATTGCGCCTCGATAAAATCGAGGCGCCGGGACAGTATTATCGACTTGACGCTGGTTGGCTAATGGGTGACCCCGCCGCTATGGGAGCTGACCTCGCTGCTATGACCCCGCCGCTACTGGGCGGCGCGGGCGCGGCGCCACAGCTTGAATTGGCGGCTGGCCGTCTGGCGCAGCTGGAACAGCCAGTCGCCACGCAAGATCTGGCCCAGCTGGCGGGCGTTGCGGCGGTCGGCCTTGCTGGCGCCGGGCGCGCCCAGCCGGGCCCGCAGTCGCTCCACCGGCGCGAACAGGCTGGTCAGGAAGATCTCGCGCAGGCGCGTCCGCACGGCCGCGCCCTCGGCCCCCGGCAACTGGTAGCTGCATTTCACGGTGCCGACGTAGAAGTCGCACACGGCCGCGTCGAAGCGCTCTTGCACGGTGGCGCTGATGCCGGCCTGTGCCAGCGGCGCGCGGGCGCTGGCCAGCGCCGTCACCACGTCCACGCACCAGCGCGCGCTGACGGCCTTGGTGATGCTGGCCGGGTGCTGGCGGTAGTCCAGCAGCACGAACGGCAGGTAGACCATGCTGTGGCAGTGGGCCAGCAGCAGCGGCACCACCGACAAGTCCTCGAACACGCGGCCGGCGGGGAAGGGCGGCTGTGGCAGCCGGGCGTAGACTTCGCGCCGGCAGATGTTGTTCCACAGGTAGGTATGGCGGTCGTCGAAGAACGGCGCCAGGATGGCCTCCTGGCCTTCGATACGCCGCCCGGCCGGATAGCTCAGCTGCACGTCGCGGTCCTTGTGCGGCGCATCCGGGTGCCAGAAGTGGAAGGCGGTGCTGATCACGTCCGGGCGCTCGCGCGCGATCACGTCGCCGAGGGCCGCCAGCGCGCCCGGGCGCAGCCGGTCGTCGCTGTCGATGAAGGCCAGGTACTGGCCGCCAGCCAGGGCCAGGCCGGCGTTGCGGGCGCCCGCGATGCCGGCGTTGGCTTGCTGATGCAGCACGATGCGCAGCGCCGGATGGCGGGCCTGGAAAGCGCGCACTTGATCGGCCGTGTCGTCGCGCGAGCCGTCGTCCACCACGATCAGTTCGTGCCTGGCCGTCATCTGGCCCACGATGCGCTCCAGGGTGTCGGCGATGAACGGGGCCGCGTTGTAGGCGGCCATGATGAGGCTGATGCTGGGCGGGCTCACGCCTGCAATCCCTGGGCCGCGCGGATGGTCTTGTCGGCGATGCGGCGCACCACCAGCTCGCGGTTGCTGCTGGCCTGGTCGCGCTGGCTCTCGGGATGCCACAGGTGCAGCACTTCGGTGGCGAAGGCGCCATCCTTGCGCATCACGCCGGCGTTAAACAGGCGCAGCACGATGTCCGAGTCCTCGTAGCCCCAGCCGCGGAAGCTTTCGTCGAAGCCGTTGATGCGATCGAGGTCGGCGCGCCACATGGCCAGGTTGCAGCCCTTGATGCGGCGCCAGCTGAACTGGCGGCGGGCCCGGCCCACGTCGGGCCAGCGGGCTAATAATTGTAAGATTTTGTTAAGGTGGCCGCCGGCCCGCAGCCGCAGCTTGTCGGCCAGCGTGAGCCGGTTCACGTCCACCTGGCCGGCCAGCACGCGGGCCGTCAACTGCTCGCTGAGCAGGATGCGGCTGCCCGACACCATGTGCCCATGCTGGGCCAGCTTGCGGTGCTGGCTGACGAAATCAGGCTGGGGCACGCAGTCGCCGTCCAGGAAGATCAGGTAGTCGCCGCGCGCGTCCTGGATGCCCAGGTTGCGCACCCGCGCCAGCCGGAAGCCCAGATCCTCCTGCCAGACATGGCGCAGCGGCACCGGCGAGCGCGCTCGCAGGGCTTGCACGCACGCTAGCGTGTTGTGGGTGGAGCCGTCATCGGCGATAATGATTTCGTAACTCGCATCGTCCTGGCGGAAGCACGCCTCGACCACGGCCGTGAGCGCGTCGGGACGATTGTAGGTGGAGATGATGACGGAAATGGTGAAAACTTGTTCCATGAGGGCAATGCATTCCTGGTTGATTCTTCGTAAGTAAAGCTCACAATCGAATGCATGAATAATACCTTATCGAACCAGCCGCCAGCATTGCTGCGTTCCGCCCCGCCGCTGGCCGTGATGCTCACGTTCGCCTTGCCGCTGCTGGTGATGGTCACGCGCGACGGCATGCACGTGGCCCTGTTCCTGATGTTGTTGTCGCTGGCCTGGCTGGGCCGGGAGCGCTGGCGCGCCCTGGTGGCCGCCCATGGCCGGGCCGTGGCCGGCATCGTATTCGGCTTTGGCGGCTACTTTCTCGTGTCGCTGGCGCGGCTGCTGATCTACCGCCAGAACCTGCATACGCTGGACGGGCCGCTGCGATTGCTGCTGGCGCTGGCGGCCCTGGTGTTCGTGGCCGGCTACCGGCCGCCGGTCCGGGTGTTCTGGCTGGGCTTGTGCCTGGGCGCCGTGTCTGCCGGCGTGATCGCGGCGGCCCAGTGGACCCTGAGCGGCGGCGAGCGGGCCGAGGGCTTCACCCACCATGCCATCACCTTCGGCGACCTGGCCGCGGCCCTGGGCGTGATGGCGCTGTGCGCGCTGGGCCAGTTCCGCCACAGCCGGCTGGCGCCGCTGCCCATGCTGGCGTTCGTGTGCGGGCTGGTGGCGGCCGTGCTGTCCGGTTCGCGCGGTACCTGGCTGGGCCTGCTGCTGGTGATCCCCTTCCTGCTCAAGTACGGCGCCGCCGTCCATGGCCGCCGCCTGGTGATGGGCGTGCTGGCCGCGCTGGCGCTGTGCGTGGCCGCCTGGTTCGTGCCGGCCAGCGGCGTGGCCAAGCGGGTCGATGACGCCGTCAATGAAGTGCGGCTGTACCAGAACGCGGGCAACGCCAGCACCTCGGTCGGCATCCGGCTGGAGCTGTGGAAGGCGTCCTGGATGATGATCAGCGAACATCCGTGGCTGGGGGTGGGGCGTGAGCAATTCCACCCGGCGCTGCTGGCGCTGCGCGAGCAAGGGCGGCTGCGGCAGTCCGACGCGCTGCTCTATAGCAGCAGCCACAACGATTTGATCAATGTGCTGGCCACCGGCGGCCTGCTCGATTTCAGCCTGCTGCTGGTGATGTATGGCGCGCCGCTGCACTTTTTCCTGCGCCGCCTGCGCCGCGCCGGCGCCGCCGACGAGGGGCGCGCGGCCGCCCTGGCCGGGCTGGCGCTGGTGGTGTGCTTCTTCGGATTCGGCCAGACCGACGTCATGTTCTGGCTGATGATGCCCAAGGTGTTCTACGGTATCATGGTGTGCATGCTGGCCGGCTTTTGCTTGAACGACGAGGATGCCGCGCGCCGCGCGCCTCCCCTTGAGACGCGCGCCTGAGCGTCTCCCCCTTTCATTTCACAGGCTCGCATGCCCCCGCAACTGAACCACATACTGATCTGCCGCACCGATAATATCGGCGACGTCGTGCTGTCGCTGCCGCTGGCCGGCTACCTCAAGCAGCGTTTCCCCGGCGTGCGCGTCGACCTGCTGTGCAGCGCTTACGCCGCGCCCGTGGCGCGCCGCTGCCGCCACCTGGACCAGGTGTACGCGCTCGAGCAGGTGGGCGACCCGGCCGCCTTTTTCGCCGCCCATGGCGCCGACACGGTGATCTTCGCCATGCCCAACCGCCGGCTGGCGCAGGCGGCGCGCCGGGCCCGGGTCCGCAACCGGGTCGGTACCAGCCACCGGCTGTTCCACTGGATCCATTGCAACCGGCTGGCCCACTTCGGCCGCGCCCACTCGGCGCTGCACGAGGCCCAGCTCAATTTCGCCCTGTTGCGCCCGCTGGGCGTGGACGAGATTCCGCCGCTGGCCAGCCTGCCGCCCCTGTACGGCCTGACGGCGCCGCAACGGGACGACGTGGCCGCCTTGCGGGCGGCCACGCCGCACGCCGTGATCCTGCACCCCAAATCGAACGGCAATGGCCGCGAATGGCCGCTGGCCCATTACACGGAACTGGCGCGGCGCCTGCAAGCGCGGCCCGATGTGCGGCTGTGGGTGACGGGCAGCGCGGCCGAAGGGGCGCTGCTGGCGGCCCAGGCGCCTGCGCTGCTGGCCCTGCCCAACGTGGACAACCTGTGCGGCCGCTACGACCTGGAAGGCTTGTGCGCGCTGATCGGCGCCAGCACGGGCCTGGTGGCCAGTGGCACGGGGCCGCTGCACATGTCGGCCGCGCTGGGCCAGCCCACGCTGGGCCTGTTCCCGCCCCGCAAACCGATCGACGCGGCGCGCTGGGGCGCGCTGGGCGTGCGGGCCCGCTCGCTGACCATGGCCGGCGAATGCGCCGGTTGCCGCGACGCGGCCACCTGCACCTGCATGCACGCCATCACGCCGGCCCAGGTGGAGCAGGCGGTGCTGGACTGGTGCGCGCCCGTGATCGACCAGGAGGCCGTATGAGCACGCCAGCGGCGCCCTTGCGCACCCTCGTCATTTCCCCCAACTGGATCGGCGACGCCGTGATGGCCCAGCCCTTGCTGCGGCGCTTGCGGGCGGCCCATCCGGAGCGCCCCATCGACGTGCTGGCGCCGCCGTCCGTGTCGCCCGTGTGGCGCCAGATGGCCGAAGTGGACGAGGTGCTGGAGACCCCGTTCCGGCACGGCGCGCTGCAACTGCGCGAACGGTGGAAGTACGCGCGCGCGCTGCGCCGGCGCGGCTACGCGGATGCCTACGTGCTGCCCAACACGCTCAAGTTCGCGCTGATCCCGTGGCTGGCCGGCATTGCGCGCCGGGTCGGCTACAAGGGCGAAAGCCGGCATGGCCTGATCAACGTGATGCACCACGACGAACAGCCGCCCCGGCCCATGGTGGCGTTTTACGCCGCCTTGTCCGAGGCGCCCGTGGCCAGCCAGGCGCCCGCCTGGCGCGCGGCCCTGCCGCGCCCGGCGCTGCGGGCCAGCGCCGACCAGATCGCGGCCGCCTGTGCGCGCGCGGGGCTGGACCTGGACCGGCCGCTGCTGGCGTTCGCGCCCGGTGCGGAATTTGGCGGCGCCAAGCGCTGGCCGGCCGAACACTTCGCCAGCCTGGCCCAGGCCGTGCTGGCGGCCCATCCGCACGCCCAGATCGCGCTGCTCGGTTCCCCCAAGGACCGGGAAGTATGCGACGCCGTGCGGGCCGCGGCCGGCGGCGTGGACGCCATCGTCAACCTGGCCGGCGCCACCAGCCTGGCCGAGGCCGTGGCCCTGATCGCGCGCGCGGCGGCCGTGGTGGCCAACGATTCGGGCTTGCTGCACATCGCCTCGGCCCTGAACCGGCCCGTGCTGGCCCTGTACGGGCCCACCGATCCCGACCACGCGCCGCCGTTCTCCGACCTCGCCGCTTCGCTGTCGCTGCGTCTGGAGTGCGCGCCGTGCCGGCAGCGCGAATGTCCGCTGGGGCACCAGGATTGCATGCGCAAGCTGCTGCCGGCCACGGCCTGGCAAAGCCTGCAGCCGATGCTGGCCGCCATTTCCCGTTAATTTCCCGTTGCAGTCCCGCCCGGGCCACCTGCAGGCTCCCTAAGGCATGCCGTCCAGCCGTCCCAGCGCGTCCACGGCGACCTGGGGCGGCACCGTATGGCCGCCCGCGAACTGCTCGAATGCCACCGCGTAGCCGGCCGCCGTCAGGTCGCGCGCGATCTGCTGTCCCCGTTGCACGGGCAGCACGGCGTCGGCCGCGCCATGGGCGATGAACACGCGGGGCTGGCCGGCGATGCGCAGCGGCCGGGAAAAGCCGGGCGAGAACGCGAGGATGTCGCCGAACAGGTCGCCGTTGGCCAGTCCCACCGACAGTGCGTACGAGGCGCCGTCCGAGAAGCCGGCGATGGCCAGCGCGGCGGGCGCGATGGCGTAGTGCTGCATGGTCCAGCTCAGCAGCAGGTCGATGAAGGACAGGTCCGGGCCAAAACCGCCGCGCAGCAAATCCCAGGACGTGTCGCGGGCGCGCGGCGCCAGCAGGAACGTGCCGCGCAGCATGGCGTGCCCCAGGGCGGTGGCCTCCGCGCCGCCATCGCGCCGGCAGGCGCCATGCAGCAGCAACAGCAGCGGCGCGCCCTGCGGGTCGGGCCGCTCCGGCGCGAAGAACAGGGTTTCCCGCCCGTTCGGAAAGACCAGGGTGTGCAGCCCGGGCGCGATGGTGGGCGCGGCGGTGGGCGGATGGGGCCGCGCGTACAGCCGTCCTTCGCTGTAGGCGCCGTCCGGGACGGCGGATAGGGGTGCCATGGCGGCCTGTGCGCGGAATGGACAATAACGGCAGCTTACTCCGTTTGCCGCCCGCGCGGCGCATCCGCGAAAATTAGAGGGTTTCTTCGGTTTTGCTGATTCAAGTGGCAAAATAAATTGCAATCGATATAATTGCACTGTCTTTTAGGAAACAATAATTAGCAATAAATAAACGATAAATAAACAGACAGGGAAAACCACATGAAATTTGCCACCATCCTCAAGTCGTTCGCCGCCGCCGCCATCTTCGCCGCCGGCAGCAGCCATGCCGCCACCGAGCTGATCTCCAATGGCAGCTTCGAGCAGAACCTGCAAGCCTCCGGCACCTGGGGCATCTACAACAACTTGATCGGCTGGCATGGCGCCAACAAGACGGGCATCGAGCTGCGCGACAACGTGGCCGGCAGCGCCTTCGACGGCAAGAATTTCGTGGAACTGGACACCACCGCCAACAGCTCCATGTGGCAGCAAGTGAACGACGTGGCCGGCAAGCACTACACGCTGAGCTTCGCGTTCGAAGACCGCGCCGGCGTACCATCGTCGTCGCAGGGCGTGCAAGTGTTCTGGGGCAGCCAGAACCTGGGCGTGTTCAACAACGCCAAGGAATGGACCATCAAGTCGTTCGACGTGCTGGGCAACCAGGGCGGCACCAAGCTGAGCTTCTTCGCCGTCGGCACCAGCGACAGCTATGGCACCTCGATCGACAAGGTCTCGCTGACCTCGGCCGTGCCGGAACCGGAAACCTACGGCATGCTGCTGGCCGGCCTGGGCCTGGTGGCCTTCGTGGCGCGTCGCAAAGCGGCCAAGTAACAGCATGACGCCCGGCCCCGATGGGGCGCGGGCAGACCAAACGGCCCGGCCGCGCGAGCGTCCGGGCCGTTGTTGTTCTGTGGGAGCGTTCAGGTCAGCGTCATTTCCACCGTGGTGATGGCGTCGGGCCGCACATGGACCGCCTTGTCGAGCGACAGCGACGGCGTGCCGCGCGTGGCCAGCCGTAGCCGGTGCTGGCCCGGCGCCACGTTCACGCAGGACCAGATGGTGCCCGTGAATGGCTGCGGCGCCTCGTCGTCCAGGCCGATATCGACCGTCTGCACCTGGCCATCCTTGTGGCTCAGCGCCAGTTCGATGGCGCCGCTGGCGCGGCCAGCCATGACCGAGACGCGCACCGCGTCCAGCGCCTTGTCGCCCGCGTCGCGCTGGGCGCGGATGGCCTCGCCCAGGGCCGTCATGCTGGTGCTGAATTCGGCCGCCCACTGGCTCGTTTCCTCCGCCTGCAGGCGCAGCGTGTCGTCCTCGTACTGGCGGGCCAGCTCGAACAGGGCGCGCACGTCGGCGTCGTCCAGCGCGCCATGGCCGGTCAGCAGGTAGCCGGCCCATTCGAGCTCGAAGCGGCGGCTGCGGTTCTCGATGGCGACCACGGTGGTGATGTAGCGCAGCCAGCCGCTGGACCAGCCGAAGATGCGGTCGGCCCCCTGCAGCAGGCCGGCCAGGGCCAGCGCCACCACGCCGCTTTGCGTACACAGCAGCCGTTGCGCGCTGGCATCGCTGAAGCCGGCCGCCACCGGCAGCAGCGAGCCGACGATCAGCAGCAAGAAGGTGGCGCCACGCACCCACCACGAGATGCGGCGCTTGACGGCGATGCTGGACCAGTACCAGCCGCGGATGGCGGCGCAGGTACTGTTGGCGTGGTCGTAGATGGTCTTGAGCGCGTCGGCGGGTTGCTGGTCCCGGTACTGGTTCCAGGGCAGGAGCTTGGTGTGGCTGACGTCTGTGGCGGTCATGTGGGGGAGGGCGGTTCCAGTTGGGAAAAGTCAGTTCCGGCAATGGGACAACGAAAATCAAACTTCGTTCCATTTTTGTCCATTTGACAGACCTGACACCGGTTTCTTACATCAGGATCACGTCGTACTGCTCCTGATGGTAGGCCGATTCCACCTGCAGCGAGATTTTCTTGCCGATGAAGTCGCCCAGCATGGCCAGGTGCTGCGATTCCTCCTCCAGGAACAGGTCCACCACTTCCTGCGAGGCGAGGATGCGGAATTCGCGCGGGTTGAACTGCTTGGCTTCGCGCAGCAGTTCGCGCAGGATTTCGTAGCAGATGGTGCGCGAGGTCTTGACCTGGCCCTTGCCGCCGCACGCGGGGCACGGTTCGCACAGGATGTGGGCCAGCGATTCGCGGGTGCGCTTGCGCGTCATCTCCACCAGCCCCAGCGCCGAGAAGCCCGACACGGAGACCTTGGTGCGGTCGCGCGACAAGGTCTTTTTCAGCTCGGCCAGCACGGCGTTGCGGTGCTCGTTGTTCTCCATGTCGATGAAGTCGAGGATGATGATGCCGCCCAGGTTGCGCAGCCGCAGCTGGCGGGCGATGGCGTGCGCCGCTTCCAGGTTGGTCTTGAAGATGGTGTCGGCGAAGTTGCGCCCGCCCACGAAGCCGCCCGTGTTGACGTCGATGGTGGTCATGGCCTCGGTCTGGTCGACGATCAGATAGCCGCCCGACTTGAGGTCCACCCGCCGCCCCAGCGCGCGCAGGATTTCCTCCTCCACGCCGTACAGATCGAACAGCGGGCGTTCGCCCGTGTAGTGCTGCAGCCGTGGCAGCACGCTGGGGGTGTAGGTCTGGGCGAACCCGGACAGGGCGATGTAGTTCTCGCGCGAGTCGACCTGGATGGTGGCCGTCTCCTCGTGCACGAAGTCGCGCAGCACGCGCTGGGCCAGGCTCAGGTCCTGGTGCAGCAGCGTGGTGGCGGGCTTGGTGCGGGCGCCGTTGGTGATGGCGGCCCAGGTCTTGCGCAGGTATTCGACGTCGGCCGCGATGTCGGCGTCGGTCGCTTCCTCGGCCTGGGTGCGCACGATGTAGCCGCCCTTTTCATCGGCCGGCAGCAGGCCTTGCAGGCGCGCGCGCAGCGCTTCGCGGTCCGCTTCCTTTTCAATCTTCTGCGAGATGCCGATGTGCGAGTCCTGCGGCAGGTAGACCAGCATGCGCCCGGCGATGGAGATCTGGGTCGACAGGCGGGCGCCCTTGGTGCCGATCGGGTCCTTGATCACCTGCACCGTCAGCACCTGGCCGTCGAACAGGATTTTTTCGATCGGGGTGGGGGCGGCGTTCTGGCCGTCGTGCGGGCGGGCTTCCCAGATGTCGGCCACGTGCAGGAAGGCGGCCCGCTCCAGGCCGATGTCGATGAAGGCTGACTGCATGCCCGGCAGCACCCGCACCACCTTGCCGGAATAGACGTTGCCGGCCAGGCCGCGCGTGAGCGTGCGCTCGATGTGCAGTTCCTGCACGGCGCCCTGGACGATGAGGGCGACCCGCGTCTCCTGCGGGGTGATGTTGATCAGGATGTCTTCATTCATGCGTCAGTCACTTGCTTTTCTGTGGTTGATGGGCGCGCATGGCGATCATACACGGTTAGCCATCATCGCAACATGGCAGTGACGCCACAGGGCGCGGCGGCGCGCCACGGCACGAGCCGTCGCCGCGCCCATGGATAGCATGATGGCGCGGCATGGCGGGGCCGCCGCGGCGGGCAGTACGGGGCGCAGCACTGCGGGGCGGTGCCGCAGGTGCGGCAGGTCAGGGCAGGGGCAGGCCGGCCTGGCGCAAGAGCTGGGCCGTTTCGAACAGGGGCAGGCCCATGATGCCGGAGTGGCTGCCTTCGATATGTTCGATGAACTGGGCCGCCAGGCCCTGGATGCCGTAGCCGCCGGCCTTGTCGTACGGTTCCTGGGTGGCGCAATAGGCGTCGATGGCCGCTTCGCTCAGGGGGCAGAAGCGCACGTCCGACACTTGCGTCACCTGGCCGGTGAAGTCGGCGTGGTGCACGGCCACCGAGGTCAGTACCTGGTGGGTGCGGCCGGACAGCCGGCGCAGCATGGCTTTCGCTTCATTGGGATTGGCCGGCTTGCCGAGGATCTCGCCGTCGATGGTGACGGTGGTGTCGGCGCTGAGCACGGCGCGCGGCGTCAGGTGGCGCCGGTGCAGCAGGCTGTAGGCGAAGGCCGCCTTTTCGCGCGCCACGCGGGCCACGTAGACGGCCGGCGCCTCGCCCGGCAGCACTTCCTCGGTCACGTCGGCGCCGCGCGGGCCGTCGCTGCGCAACAGCAGCAGTTCGAAGTCGATGCCGATCTGGCGCAGCAATTCGCGCCGGCGCGGGCTTTTCGAGGCGAGGTAGATCTTCTTGTCGACCGGTTTCATTGTTTTATTATAGTGACGTCAGACCCGATGGTAAGGGTGGTTCTGCGTGATCGACCAGGCCCGGTACAGCTGCTCGGCCAGCATCACGCGCACCATGCCGTGCGGCAGGGTCATGCTGGAGATGCGGATCAGGCCTTCGGCGCGGGCTTTCAGCTCGGGATCGAGGCCGTCCGCGCCGCCGATCAGGAAGGCCGTGTCGCGGCCATCCTGCTGCCACGTTTCCAGTTGCCTGGCCAGGCCCACGGAAGTCAGGTCCTTGCCGCGCTCGTCGAGCGCGATGATGCGCACCGACTTGGGCAGCACCGCCTCGATGCGCTCGCGTTCGAGCGCCATGGCGGTGGCGGCCGTCTTGCTGCCGGAACGCTCGACCGGCTTGATTTCCTTGAGCACGATGCGCAGTTCCGGCGGCATGCGCTTGGCGTATTCAGCGTAGCCGGCCTCGATCCAGGCCGGCATCTTGTGGCCGACGGCCGCGATGATCAGCTGCATCGACCCTTACTCGGCCACTTTCTTGACGCGCTTGATCACGGTCTTGGCCGGGGCTTCCTTGTCGGCGGCCGCTTTCGGGGCTTTCGGCTTCGGTGGCAGCTTTTTCAGTTCGGCGGCGGCGGCCGTGGCGCTCTTGGACTTGGCGACCTTGACCACTTTGCCGGCCGGGGCAGCGACCTTCTTGGCGGCCGGCTTCTTCTCGGCCGCTGGCTTGGCGGCGGCTTTCCTGGCCGGAGCCTTTTTCTCCACGACCGGCGTGGCTTCCACGGCGGCCTTGGAAGCGGCCAGGTGGCCGCTGGTTTTCTTCGGCGCCGCGTCGGCGTCGGTCTTCTTGGCGCGCTTGGCGGCGCCCAGCTTGACCGGCTTGTCGCCCCAGATTTCTTCCAGGCGGTAGTAGGCGCGGATCGGGGCCTGCATGATGTGGACGATCATGTCGCCCAGGTCCACCAGCACCCATTCGCCGGTGTCCTCGCCTTCCATGCCGTACACGTCGCCGCCGGCTTCCTTGACCTTGTCGCGCACGGACGCGGCCAGCGCCTTGGTCTGCCGGTTGGAGGTGCCGGAGGCGATGGCGATGCGGTCGAACAGGCTGGTCAGGTGGGTGGTGTCGAACAGGACGATGTCTTGGGCCTTGACGTCTTCGAGGGCGTCAACGACGAGGGATTGCAGTTTTTTGATGTCCATTTAGCTTTTGTATAAATTATGTTGTTCAATATAGTCTAGCACTCGCGGGGAGATAAGCGAATTTGCCTGCTCCCCCCGTTGTAATGCCGCACGTATCTGGGTGGCGGAGATATCGACCGCAAAGTCCTGTGCCAGATACGTCAGACCGTGCGGGGTGTTGCGGATTTGTTCAGGGCTGCCCAGCCGGCGCGTGAATTCCGCCGCCACGTCCGGCGCCAGGCTGTCGAGCGCGAAGCCGGGGCGGGCCGCCACGCAGAAGTGGGCGTAGTCGAACAAGCTTCGCCAGTCGCGCCAGGTGCCGAAGTTCTGCAGCTGGTCGGCGCCCATCAGGAAGGCGATCGACGCTTGCGGGCCCAGTTCCTGGCGCAGCGTGCGCAGGGTGTCGACGGTGTAGGTCGGCTGCCCCTGTTCGCTGCGTTCGATTTCCTGCAGGTCCACCTGCACCGGGAACGGCTGGTCCGCGAAGGCCAGCTTCACCATCTCGGCCCGCTGGCGCGGCGTGGCCTGCAGCGTGGATTTCTGCCACGGGCTGCCGGCCGGGATCACGCGCAGCTGATCCGTTTGCAGCAAGTGGGTGAAATGGGCGCCAAGCGCGACATGACCGACATGGACCGGATCGAAACTGCCTCCCAGCAGTGCGATACGGCGCGTCACGTCGTCAGCCAGTCCCGTGGCGGCAGGAAGTCCGTGGTCAGCGCCGCTTCCGGCGTGCCTGCTTCCGGTTGCCAGTCGTAGCGCCACTTGGCCAGCGGCGGCATCGACATCATCATCGATTCCGTGCGGCCGGCGCCCGACTGCAGGCCAAACAGCGTGCCGCGGTCGAACACCAGGTTGAATTCCACATAGCGCCCGCGCCGGTAGGCCTGGAAATCGCGTTCGCGTTCGCCGTAGGGCTGGTCCTTGCGCCGCTCCAGCACCGGCAGGTAGGCAGTCAGGAAGGCGTCGCCCACGCTGCGCGTCATGGCGAAGCAGTGTTCGAAGCCGCCTGCGTTGACGTCATCGAAGAAGATGCCGCCCACGCCGCGCGCCTCGCGCCGGTGCTTGAGGTAGAAATACTCGTCGCACCACTGCTTGAACCGCGGATGCAGGTCGGCGCCAAATGGTGCCAGCGCGTCGTAGCAAGTCTGGTGGAAGTGGCGCGCGTCTTCCTGATAGCCGTAGTAGGGCGTCAGGTCCATGCCGCCGCCGAACCACCAGACGGGCGTGCCGTCGGCCGCGCTGGTGGCGAAGAAGCGCACGTTCATGTGCACGGTGGGTGCGTACGGATTGCGCGGATGCAGCACCAGCGACACGCCCATCGCTTCCCATGGCTGGCCGCCCAGATCGGGACGGTGGGCCGAGGCCGACGGCGGCAGTTTCGCGCCCTTGACGTGCGAGAAGTTGCAGCCGCCCCGTTCGAACACGTGGCCTTCCTCGATCACGCGCGTGATGCCGCTGCCGCCCTCGGGGCGGTCCCAGGCGTCGCGCCGGAACGGCGAGCCGTCCAGCGTTTCGAGCGCCTGCACGATGCGGTCTTGCAGCTCGAGCAGGTAAGCCTTGACGGCCGTAGGGTTGGGAGAAAGCGACATGGCGCGGTGCGGGAAAAAAAGTAAGGGTCGATTGTACCCGTTTGCACGTGGTTGTGATAGCAAAAAAGCCGGGGTCAGGTCCGGCAATCTGCCAAATCATGGCGTGATGCCGGACCTGACCCCGGTGTTCGCGGTCTTTCGTTTTAGTGTTTCAGGCCGCGCCAGCCGATGTCACGGCGGCACTGCATGCCGTTGAAGTGGATGTGGTCCACCGTGTCATACGCCTGCTTCTGGGCCATCTTGATGCTGTCGCCCAGGCCCACCACGCACAGCACGCGGCCGCCCGTGACCAGCAACTGGCCATCCACGGCGGCCGTGCCGGCGTGGAAGGTGACGGCTTCGGGCGTCTCGGCCGGGATGCCGTCGATCAGGGCGCCCTTGAGCGGCGCATCCGGATAGCCGGCGGCGGCCAGCACCACGCCCACGGCCGTGCGGCGGTCCCATTCCAGTTCCACGGCGTCCAGCGTGCCGTTGACGGCGTGTTCCATCACGCTCAGCAGGTCGGTCTTCAGGCGTGCCATGATCGGTTGCGTTTCCGGGTCGCCCATGCGGCAGTTGAATTCCAGCGTGCGCGGATTGCCGGCCGCGTCGATCATCAGGCCCGCGTACAGGAAGCCGGTGAACTGGATGCCATCCTTGGCCATGCCGGCGATGGTCGGGTTGATGATCTCGCGCATCACGCGCGCGTGCAGCGACGGGGTCACGATGGGGGCCGGCGAGTAGGCGCCCATGCCGCCCGTGTTCGGGCCTTCGTCGTTGTCCTTCAAGCGCTTGTGGTCCTGGCTGGTGGCCAGCGGCAGCACGTTCTTGCCGTCGCACATGACGATGAAGCTCGCTTCCTCGCCGGCCAAAAATTCCTCGATCACGATGCGCGCGCCGGCGTCGCCGAAGCGGTTATCGGCCAGCATGTCGTCCACCGCGCGGTGCGCTTCTTCCAGCGTCATGGCGACCACCACGCCCTTGCCGGCGGCCAGGCCATCGGCCTTGATGACGATGGGCGCGCCCATGGCGTCGATGTAGCCGTGGGCCGGCGCCACTTCCGAGAAGGTTTGGTAGCGCGCCGTGGGAATGCCGTGGCGGTGCATGAAGGCCTTGGCGAAGTCCTTCGACGATTCCAGCTGCGCCGCTTCCTTGGTGGGGCCGAAGATCTTCAGGCCGCGCGCGCGGAACAGGTTGACGATGCCGCCGGCCAGCGGGGTTTCCGGTCCCACCACGGTCAGGCCGATGTGTTCCTGCTCGACGAAATTGGCCAGCTCGTGCAGGTCCGTGATGTTGACGTTGACCAGGCGCGGGTCACGCGCCGTGCCGCCGTTGCCGGGGGCCACGTACACCATCTGGATGCGTTCCGATTGCGCCAATTTCCATGCCAGCGCGTGTTCGCGGCCGCCGGAGCCGACTACCAAAATTTTCATCGTTCAGTCCAAAGTGCAAAGTAAGAGCGGAAAACGGCGGCCAGGTGGCCGCCGCGGGTTTGCTGCCGGGACGCTTGATCAGTTTTCGATCAGGGCGTTGGAATAGACTTCCTGCACGTCGTCCAGGTTTTCCAGGGCGTCCAGCAGTTTTTGCATCTTGACCGCGTCGTCGCCCGTAAACACGGTCTCGGTGGCGGGCTTCATGATGATCTCGGCCACTTCGGCCTTGAAGCCGGCCGCTTCCAGCGCGTCCTTGACGGCGGCGAAGTCGTTCGGTGCGCACAGCACTTCGAAGCCGCCTTCCTCGTCGGCCACCACGTCCTCGGCGCCCGCTTCCAGCGCCACTTCCATCAGCGCGTCCTCGTTGGTGCCGGGCGCGAACAGGAACTGGCCGCAGTGCTTGAACATGAAGGACACGGAGTTTTCCGTGCCCATGTTGCCGCCGTATTTGTTGAAGGCGTGGCGCACTTCGGCCACGGTGCGCACGCGGTTGTCGGTCATGCAGTCGACGATGATGGCGGCGCCGCCGATGCCGTAGCCTTCGTAACGGACTTCCTCGTAGTTGGCGCCGTCATCGCCGCCGGTGCCGCGGCTGATCGCGCGCGCCACGTTATCCTTGGGCATGTTGGCGTCGGCCGCCTTGTCGATGGCCAGGCGCAGGCGCGGGTTGGCGTTGGCGTCGCCGCCGCCCATGCGCGCGGCGACCGTGATTTCCTTGATCAGTCGGGTCCAGATTTTGCCGCGCTTAGCGTCCGTCGCGGCTTTTTTGTGCTTGATATTGGCCCATTTGCTATGTCCAGCCATGTTCAGTCTTCCTTAGGCGGTGAGTCCGTGAGGGCGACATTTTAGCATACCGCCGTCCCGCCAGACCGCCCCGGCCGGCCGTCTTGACGTAGCGGGATTGTAATGTTGTTAAAATAGAGTGCTTGCTCGGTTTCTTGTAGGCATCAAGTCACACGGCCATGCTACGATTTTAATTTCCGGTACATTTCGAACAAGAGGGGACATATGGACAGAAGGCAGTTTCTCAAATTCAGCGGCTTCATCACCGTTTCCGTGGCCAGCACCGGTCTGGTCGGTTGCGGCGGCAGCAGCTCCCCGGCCGCGGCCAACCTGCCGGCCGCCACGGGCGCTGGCTGGAAGTTCCCGCAAAGCGTAGCCTCCGGCGATCCCCGTCCCGACAGCATCATGCTGTGGACGCGCGCGCTGCCGGCCAGCGCCGACAGCGTGGCCGCCGCCCCGTCCGGCAACGACGTGAGCATCCGCCTGATCGTGACGTCCACCGACAACAGCTCCCTGCTGGGCAGCAACGCCGCCCTGGCCGGTGCGCTGGTGGTGGACACGCAACTGCCCGTGCAAGCCCAGTACGACAACACGGTGCGTAACAAGGTCACGGGCCTGACGGCCGGCACCACCTATTTCTACCAGTTCGTGGCCGGCGACGTGCGCTCCAACGTGGGCCGCTTCAAGACGGCGCCGGCGGCCGACGCCGACGTCAGCCAGCTGCAGTTCGCCTACATGACTTGCCAGGACTGGAGCATCAACCACTGGGGCGCCATGAGCAACATGGCCACCGAGAACCTGGACTTCATCGTCCACCTGGGCGACTACATCTACGAGACCGTGGGTGAGGCCTTCCAGGTCGGCGCCGTGGAAACCCGCCACGACCAGCTGGTGCTGCCCGACGGCGCGTTCAAGAGCGGCAACTCGGGCGCCAAGTACGCCACCACGCTGGCCGACTACCGCTACCTGTACAAGAAGTACCGCACCGACAGCCGCCTGCAAGCCCTGCACGAGCGCTTCGCCTTCATCGCCATCTGGGACGACCACGAGTTCTCGGACGATTGCTGGCAGGATGCCGAAACCTATGAAGGCACGTTCAACGCCGACGGCAGCGACCTGCACCAGCCTAGCCGCCGCCGCAACGCCAACCAGGCCTGGTTCGAATACATGCCGGCCGACGTGAGCCTGGATACGGCCTCGACCAGCTTCCAGAACATCAAGATCTACCGCGACTTCCAGTTCGGCAAGCTGATGCAACTGGTGATGACGGACGAACGCCTGTACCGCGCCGACCACGTAATCCCGGAAGCGGCCATCAACCCGGCCACCGGTGTGGCCGTGGGCAGCATCGGCGCCCGCTACCTGGTGCCGCAGGACGTGTTCAACAGCGTGGAAGCGCAGAAGATGGCCGGTGGCACCCAGATCGGCGCCGATCCGCTGAGCATCGTCGGCATGCTGGGCACCACCCAGCGCCAGTGGTGGATGGACAAGATGAAGTCGTCCACCTCGACCTGGAAGCTGTGGGGCAATGAAGTGTCGCTGCTGCGCATGGGCCTGAACGGCGTGGACGCCATCGCCACCCTGGTCGCGCTGGGCGCCGTGCCGCAACTGGCTCAGAGCATCGGCACCACGGCCGCCGCCGTGGGCGGCAACCTGCCCGTGGCGGCTGCCATCGTGGCCGCCTCCACGGCCGGCGCCTCCGCCGCGACGGCCCAGGCCGCCGCCATGGCCATCGCCGGTGCCGGCAGCAGCAGCGCCGCGCAAGGCGCCGCCGCCGTGGGCGCGGGCTTGACGACGGCCCAGGCCGGCATCACCGTGGCCGCCTACGGCGCCGCCGTGGCCGCCGCACCGGCCGGCGCCGCCGCCCAGGCCGCTTCGGCCGCGCAGACCATCGCGTTTGGCTGGATCAAGCCGGACATCCAGGCCAACAAGGCCAACTCCGTCTACCTGCCGGCCGCCAAGAAAGCCGCGCTGGCGCCGTTCTTCACCCGCTTCCTGATCAACTGCGACCAGTGGGACGGCTACAACAGCGAGCGCAAGGCGCTGATGAGCCACCTGAAGACCAACAACGTCAGCAACGTGGTGGCGATCACGGGCGACATCCACGCCTTCTTCGCCGGCACCGTCAACGACGACTACGACGCGGCCAACGGCGGCACGCCGGTGATGGTGGACCTGGTCACGGCCGGCATCAGTTCCGACTCGTTCTTCAGCTACCTGAAGGCGGCCGCCGCGGCGCTGGGCGACATCAGCACGCTGGTGACCTACGCGGTCAATGTGCCGGTGCCGGGCGTGGGCACGCTGGCCCTGAGCTTCGACCTGCTCGACTACACCATGGGCAAGGCCGCGCCAACCGTGGACGGCCTGCTGGAGCAACTGCGCGTGCAACTGCGCGGCGCACTGGCCGCCAAGGGCTTGCCGGAAGCGCAGCTGGACCCGACCGTGGCCGCCGTGATGGCCGGCCTGAAGGCCAGCAGCGACTTCAGCGTCAGCCTGCTGGCGCTGGCCCAGCAACTGGCCGCCCTGGGCAACAACCCATGGCTCAAGCACGTGAACACGGACGCCCAAGGCTACACCGTGGTCACCCTGACCCCTGGCAAGATGACGGCCCAGTTCAAGCAAGCCAACAAGCTGGTCGGTGGCAACGCCCCGGCCAACGTGGTGGCGCGCGTGACCACGGCCACCGTGACGGCCGGTAGCGCCGCCGTCGCCATCAGCTAAGCGGACGCGCACGACGCCAGAAAGCGGGCCCGGCTGTTCTCCAGCTTGGCCCAAAGCAAAATCGGGGACGTACTCCGGTTTTCCCACACGGGAAAACCGGAGTACGTCCCCGATTTTTGCTGGCGGCAAGCGATGTTGCTGGTTTGCCTTTACAATTCCCGCATGAATGACAGCCTGACGGACTCCCTCCCTGCGCACCATGCGCGCGCCGCCTTCCTGGGCGGGCTGGGATTGGCTATCGGCGGGGCCGTGCTGTTCTCCACCAAGGCGGTGGTGGCCAAGCTGCTGTATCGCCATCACCTGGACGCCGTGACCCTGATCGCGTTCCGCATGCTGTTCTCGCTGCCCGTGTTCGCCGCCATCGCCGTGTGGCAGATGCGCAGCGGGCCGCCGCTGTCGAACGCCGACCGCGCGCGCCTGGTGGCGCTGGGCCTGCTCGGCTATTACCTGTCGAGCTTCCTCGATTTCCTCGGACTGCAATACATTTCCGTCGGCCTGGAACGGCTGATCCTGTTCCTCACGCCCACCTTCGTGCTGCTGATGACCACCGTGTTCCTGCGCCAGCATATCCGGCGCGCGCAGTGGCTGGCGCTGGTCACCTCCTACGCCGGCATCGTGCTGGTGTTCCTGCATGACTTGCGCGGCGGCGGCAGTGTGGCGCTGGGCGCGGCGCTGGTGATGGGGTCGGCCGTCGCCTACGCCGTCTACCTGCTGCTTTCCGGCGAGATGGTCAAGCGCATCGGGTCGCTGCGCCTCGTGTCGTATGCCATGTGCGTCTCCAGCGTGGCCTGCATCGGCCAGTTCTTCCTGCTGCGTCCGGCCGCGCTGCTGGTGCAGCCGGCGCCCGTGTACTGGCTGTCGCTGGTGAACGGCTTGCTGTGCACCGTCATGCCGGTGTTCATGACCATGATCGCCGTGGCCCGCATCGGCGCCGGCACGGCGTCGCAAGCGGGTATGATAGGCCCCGTTTCCACCCTGTTCCTCGGCGCGCTGATCCTGGGCGAGCCGATCACCCCCTGGCAGCTGGCCGGCACCACGCTGGTGCTGGCGGGGATATACCTGCTGTCGAAGAAGTAGTACCACCTTGTCTTTCAACCTGATTACGGACCACGTTATGAAAACCCGCATCGCCCTGATTGCCCACGACAAGAAAAAAGACGACATGATCGCGCTGGCCACGGAATACCGCGCATTCTTGGCCACCTGCACGCTGGTGGCCACCGGCACCACGGGCGGCCGCCTGGCCAACGAGGTGGGCTTGCAGGTGGACCGCAAGCATTCGGGCCCGTTCGGCGGCGACTTGCAGATCGGTTCGCTGCTGGTGGAGGGCATGATCGACTGCGTGATCTTCCTGCGCGACCCGATGACGCCGCAGCCGCACGAACCGGACATCAACGCCCTGGTGCGCGCCTGCGACGTGCACAATACGCCGTGCGCCACCAACATGGCGTCGGCGCATCTGGTACTGTCGCAATTGCAGCTGCGCGCGCAGCCCTGACCCTGACATAAGACGGAGGCCGGCATGACGAAAGTGATACAGATGACCCGCACCGGCGGGCCGGAAGTGATGGAGCTGATCGATGTGACGCTGGCGCCGCCCGGCCCCGGCGAGGCGCAGGTGCGCCACGAGGCGATCGGCGTCAACTTCATCGACGTGTATTTCCGCACCGGGCTGTATCCGCAGCCGCTGCCGGCCGGGCTGGGCATGGAAGGGGCGGGCGTGGTGGAGGCGGTGGGGCCCGGCGTCACCCACGTCAAGGTGGGCGACCGGGTGGCCTACGCGGGCCGGCCCAATGGCGCCTACGCGCAGGCGCGCAACATGCCCGCTTCCGCGCTGCTGGTGCTGCCCGAGCATATTCCGTTCGAGACGGCGGCCGCCATGATGTTGCAGGGGCTGACGGTGCAGTACCTGTTCCACCGCACGGTGGCGCTCAAGGCCGGCGACACCATCCTGTTCCACGCGGCCGCCGGTGGCGTGGGCCTGATCGCATGCCAGTGGGCGCGGGTGCTGGGCGTGAACCTGATCGGCACCGTGGGCTCGGACCAGAAGGCGGCGCTGGCGCTGGCCAATGGCGCGGCCCATGTCATCAACTACAACAAGGAGAACTTCGTCGAGCGGGTGCGCGAGATCACGGGCGGCAAGGGCGTCTCCGTGGTGTACGACTCGATCGGCAAGGATACCTTCACGGGTTCGCTCGATTGCCTGGCGCCGCTGGGCATGATGGTCAGCTTCGGCAACGCGTCCGGCCCGGTGCCGCCGTTCAGCCTCAATGAGCTGGCCTCGCGCGGTTCGCTGTTCATCACGCGGCCTTCGCTGATGAACTACACGGCCAAGCGGGAGGACCTGGAAGCGTCGGCCGCCTCGCTGTTCGGGGTGGTGGGCAGCGGCGAGGTGAAGGTGCCCGTGCATCAGCGCTACAACCTGGCCGACGTGGCGCAAGCCCATATCGACCTGGAATCGCGCAAGACGATGGGCTCGTCCATCCTGCTGCCATGAGCGCCATGCCGGAATCCACAGGCGACGGCTCGCCCAAGTTCGGCCGCCTGCTGATCGTGCTGGTGCTGGCCGTGATGCTGATCGGCGCCATCACGCTGGGGGCGGAAGCCTACTATTCCTGAGTAAAAAAACGGGGTCGCTGCCAACATGCATACACGAGCTCATGTATGAATGTTGGCTGCGACCCCATGTTTATTTGGCCTCCGGCGCGGGCGCTTTCGCGGCCGGCGCTTCGTCCTTCAGCGTTGTCGCGTCGATCTTCACGTCCACCTGGTGCGGCACGCCGCTCTGGCCGGGGAAGCCGGCGAACGCGCTGTGCACCAGCGCCGGCATCACATGCGGCGTGGCCTGCACGCGGCTCACGTTATGCACGGTGACATCGTACAGCTTGCGGCCCGTGTCCGAGTTGATGGTGATGTTGAGCTGGCGTTCGTACTGGTGGCGCACACTTTCCTCCACTTCCAGCGGGCCGTAGAACATGGGGTCATAGAAGAACGGACGGTAGCCGTAGCGGTAGTAGGGATAGCGGCCCCAGCCAGGTCCCCAAGCCGGTCCCCAGTACGGGCCGGGCCAGAACGGGTCGGTGGCCGTCAGCACGCGGACCGGCTGGTCCACGGTCTTGAAGTGCATGCCCACCAGCAGGGCGGCGTGCGATCCGTCGGCCGCCTGGCTGAAGCCGAGCTTGCCCAGCTCATCGCGTACCAGCACTTGATAGCTGCGGTATTCCAGCGTGTCCTCGTTGGGCGGTGGCGCGGTGAACGCATAGGCTTTGTTGCTCAGGTCCGCCGGCCAGTCGTTAAAGGCGGTCACGTCGCTACGGATGGTCGTCGCGCAGCCGCTCAACAGCAGGGTGGCGCCGGCCGCCACGATGGCGAATGATTTCATGACGTTACCCTTCCACAATGAATGTTCCATCGTTTAGTCTATGACGAAGTAATCGTTAGCGCATGATTATTACAGAATGTTACGGCCGTGGGGAAACCTGCAACTTATCCGCGTTCCATAGGTCAAAACGTCTCGCGCCGGGTCCGGTATTGGTAAAATAGCCCCTTGATCCAGCCTCCCACCCGAGTTCCCATGCGCACAGACAGCAGCCCCCAGACCATTTTCCGCAAGGATTACACCGTCCCGGCCTACCTGGTCGACACCGTCGAACTGGGCTTCGACCTCGATCCGGACCGCACCATCGTCGCCAACCGCATCACCATGCACCGCAATCCGGCCAGCAAGGGCCGCGACATCGTGTTGCACGGCGAGGAGATCGAGCTGGTGCAGTTGCGCCTGAACGGCAAGCTGCTGGCGGCCAGCCAGTATCGCCTGACGCCCACCTCGCTGACCATCCCCAAGGCGCCGGCCGAGGTGGTGCTGGAAATCGAATCCCTGTGCGCGCCCGTGAAGAACACGTCGCTGTCGGGCCTGTACGTCTCGAACGGCAATTTCTTCACCCAGTGCGAGGCCGAGGGCTTCCGCCGCATCACCTATTTCCCGGATCGTCCGGACGTGATGGCCAAATACACGGTGATGCTGCGGGCCGACAAGGCGCGCTATCCCGTGCTGCTGTCGAACGGTAACCTGATCGAGGAAGGTGAGCTGGGCGACGGCCGCCACTACGCCAAGTGGGAAGATCCGTTCAAGAAGCCGTCCTACCTGTTCGCGCTGGTGGCGGCCCGCCTGGTGTGCCAGGAGGAGCGCTACACGCTCCAGTCCGGCCGCGAAGTGCTGCTGCAGGTGTGGGTGGAGGAGGGCAACCTCGACAAGACCGACTACGCCATGCAGTCGCTGAAGAACTCGATCCGCTGGGACGAGGAGCGCTTCGGCCTGGAGCTGGACCTGGACCGCTTCATGATCGTCGCCGTGGGCGACTTCAACATGGGCGCCATGGAGAACAAGGGCCTGAACATCTTCAACACCAAGTACGTGCTGGCCAATTCGCGCGTGGCGACCGACGTCGACTACGCCGGCATCGAAGCCGTGGTGGGCCACGAATACTTCCACAACTGGACCGGCAACCGGGTCACGTGCCGCGACTGGTTCCAGCTGTCGCTCAAGGAAGGCCTGACCGTGTTCCGCGACCAGGAATTCTCGGCCGACATGATCGGCACCGACACCGGACGCGCCGTGACCCGCATCGACCAGGTGCGCACGCTGCGCCAGGCCCAGTTCCCGGAGGACGCCGGCCCCATGGCGCACCCGGTGCGGCCCGACTCCTTCGTCGAGATCAACAACTTCTACACGGTGACCGTGTACGAGAAGGGCGCCGAAGTGGTGCGCATGTACCAGACCTTGCTGGGCCGCGACGGCTTCCGCAAGGGCATGGATCTGTACTTTGAACGGCACGACGGCCAGGCCGTGGAATGCGACGACTTCCGCGCCGCCATGGCCGACGCCAACGGCCGCGACCTGACCCAGTTCGAGCGCTGGTACAGCCAGGCCGGCACGCCCGTGGTGACGGCCAGCACGCGCTACGACGTGGCCGCGCGCTGCTACGAGATCACCCTCAGCCAGCACTGCCCGGCCACGGCCGGCCAGCCCGACAAGCTGCCGTTCCACATCCCCGTGGCCGTGGGCTTGCTGGACGCGGATGGCAAGGACTTGCCGCTGCGGCTGGACGGCGCACCCTCGCCCAAGCACGCGCCCACCACCGTGGTGCTGGAACTGACGCAGGCCACGCAGACCTTCCGCTTCAAGGGCATCGCCGCCAAGCCCACGCCGTCGCTGCTGCGCGGCTTCTCCGCGCCCGTGGTGCTCGAATACGACTACACGGACGCCGAACTGCTGCACCTGTTCAGCCACGACAGCGACCCCGTGAACCGCTGGGAAGCGGGCCAGCGCCTGGCCATGGAACGCCTGCTGGTGCTGACCAGCGCCGTTGCCGCCGGCGACACGCTGGCGCTGGACGACACCTTCATCGCCGCGTTCCGCAACGTGCTGACGGACGACACGCTGGACCCGGCCTTCCGCGAGCTGGCCCTGATCCTGCCGTCGGAGACCATCATCGCCGAGCAGGTGGCGGTGGTCGATCCGCAAGCGATTCATGGCGCGCGCCAGTTCATGCGCCGCACCCTCGGCACGGCGCTGCGTGAGGAACTGCTGGCCCAGTACCACGCCAACCAGACTCCCGGCGCCTACAGCCCGGACGCCGTCTCGGCCGGCAAGCGCGCGCTCAAGAACCTGGCGCTGGCCTACCTGCTGGTGGCGCCGCAGGAAGCCGACCTGGCGCTGGCGCGCCAGCAGTTCGAGCAGGCGACCAACATGACGGACCGCGCCGCCGCGCTGTCGGCCCTGATCCACAGCGGTGCCGACGCCAGCGCCAGCCTGGCCAGCTTCTACGCCGACTTTGAGCAGGAAGCCCTGGTGATCGACAAGTGGTTCGCCATGCAGGCCGCGGCCCCTGGTACCAACGTGGCGGCCGTGCGCCAGTTGATGCAGCATCCGGCCTTCACGCTGAAGAACCCGAACCGCGCGCGCAGCCTGTTGTTCAACTTCGCCAACGCCAACCCGCCGCAGTTCCACGCGGCCGACGGCAGCGGCTACGACTTCTGGGCCGAGCAGGTGATCGCGCTCGACAAGATCAACCCGCAAGTGGCGGCCCGCCTGGCGCGCAGCATGGACCGCTGGCGCCGTTACGTGCCGGCGCTGCAGGTGCATATGCGCCATGCGCTGGAACGCGTGGCCGCGTGCGCCAAGCTGTCGAACGACGTGCTGGAAGTGATCAGCAAAGCGCTGTCCAATTAATTATCTTTACCAAGCAAGGGAATCCATGAAACGCATCAGCCTCACGCAATACCTGGTCGAAGAACAGCGACTGCACAACACGATCCCGGCCGAACTGCGCCTGTTGATCGAAGTGGTCGCGCGCGCCTGCAAGACCATCAGCCACTCGGTGGGCAAGGGCGCGCTGGGCGAAGTGCTCGGCACGGCCGAGACGGAGAACGTCCAGGGTGAAGTGCAGAAGAAGCTCGACATCATCTCCAACGAGATCCTGCTGGAAGCGAACGAATGGGGCGGCCACCTGGCGGCCATGGCGTCGGAGGAGATGGAATCGATCCACCCGATCCCGAACCGCTATCCGAAGGGCGAATACATGCTGCTGTTCGATCCGCTGGACGGCTCCTCCAACATCGACGTCAACGTCTCGATCGGCACCATCTTCTCCGTGCTCAAGGCGCCCGAAGGCATGGGCGAGCCGACCGAGGCCGACTTCATGCAGGCCGGCAGCAAGCAGGTGGCCGCCGGCTATGCCGTGTATGGCCCGCAGACCATGCTGGTGCTGACCACCGGCCACGGCGTGAACTGCTTCACGCTGGACCGCGAGATGGGTTCGTGGGTGCTGACCCAGCGCGATATGCAGATCCCGGCCAAGACCAAGGAATTCGCCATCAACATGTCCAACATGCGCCACTGGCATCCGCCCGTCAAGCGCTACGTGGAAGAACTGCTGGCCGGTGACACGGGCCCGCGCGGCACCAACTTCAACATGCGCTGGATCGCCTCGATGGTGGCTGACGTGCACCGCATCCTGAACCGCGGCGGCATCTTCATGTACCCGGCCGACCTGCGCGACACGTCCATGCCCGGCAAGCTGCGCCTGATGTACGAAGCGAACCCGATGGCCTTCATCGTCGAGCAGGCCGGCGGCGCGGCCACGGATGGCAAGCAGCGCATCCTCGACATCGAACCGCACAAGCTGCACCAGCGCGTGCCCGTGTTCCTGGGCTCGCGCGATGAGGTGGCGGTGGTGACGGGCTACCATCAGGGTTGATCGCCCGGCCCAGCCATTTAGTCCATTCCGTGCCCGATGCAATGACAATTTTTCAAAGTCTCAAATTATTTTGCATCGGGGACTAGCGGATACGGAGAATTGTTTGTTAGAATGTGGGCCTTCGCCGCTTTAGCTCAGTTGGTAGAGCAGTTCATTCGTAATGAAAAGGTCGCCAGTTCGATTCCGGCAAGCGGCACCAGAGATTCAGCAAAAAACCCGCGTACTCGCAAGAGGCGCGGGTTTTTTGTTTTCATCGACACCCGCATCACCATCACCATCAGCATCACTCCCCCGGAACTGAATATTGCCCGAATACCAATCAGGCGCTGTTGCCGCAGCGACCAGCGTACACTGGGTCGGCAAGGGAAGACGCTCGCCGCGCCACCTACAGGCGCCGCCATTTTTCAGGGGAGTACACCATGACACACACTTTGGCCGCTGTATTCGAACACCGCACCGACGCCAACTACGCCCGCGACGCGCTGATCAGCGCCGGCTACGATAGCCACACCATCCAGTTGAGCGACGCCGCCAGCGCCAGTGGCGAGGCGCGCCAATTCGATACCACCACCAGCCCTGGCGCCGCCGACGACAGCATGCTCGACAGCGTGCGCCATTTCTTCAGCCGCCTGTTCGGCACGGAACACGACGACCAGCGCATGTATGCCGAGGCGATCCGGCGTGGCCATGTGGTGCTGACCGTCCACGCCGCCAGCCGCGAGCAGGCCGAGCGCGCGGCCGCCATCGTCCAGGCCTTCAGTCCGGCCGACATGGGCCAACAGCGCCCGCGCGAGGAGGTTGACCAGCGCGGCGCCGCTCCGGAATGGCATCAGTCCGGCATGGGCGCGCCGCAGGGCGAGCAGGCGCAACGCGACACGGCGCCGTCCGCATCGGGCGCAACGCCGTGGACGGGGGCGCCGGCCTCGTCAAGCGTGCCGCCTGCCGGGCAGGCATCGCAACAAGGCGGCGCCGCTGCCGGTTCGATGCAGCGCGCCACGCCTGAGGTGCCCTTGCCCGAGCGCGGCAGCGAAACGGGGGGCGCCACGCGCATCTATCCGCATCCCAATCAGGACAGCTTGAATATCCAGCGCGGCGACAGGATGGGCGATAGCGACGATACCTATTTCCGCGCCCACTGGCTCGACACGTTTTCCTACACCGGCGGCACTTACCAGGAGTTTGACCCGGCCTATCGCTATGGTGCCTCGATGGCCAGCAGCACCACCTACCAGGGCAGCGGCTGGGACGAGGTGGAGCCGGCCTTGCGGGAGGAGTGGCAGCGCTCGTATCCCGAATCGCGCTGGGAAAAATTCAAGGATGCAGTGCGTGCTGGCTGGGAGCGGATGACGTCCTAGTGGGCAGCTCGCCAGCGGGGCCACGCGGCTGCCGGAGTGCGCGGCGATGGCCGTCGGGCCCGCACCCGCGCGGCAGGCTACTTCGGCAGCAGGTGCCGGAACGTCGGCTCGATGTTGCGCGCATGGAGCCAGCGCACGATGTCGTCCAGCGTCGCATCTTTGAGCAGCAAGCCGGGCGGCGTTGCCGTCTCCGCCGGTGGCGCCGGCGCAGGCGACGGGACCGCGGCGCATGCGGCCGCCGCCATGTCCCCGAGCTGGCGCAGCGCGTGCTGGAACTGCTGTGGGCTGATGCTGTGCAAGCCTTCCAGCAAGGCCGCCTGGCCGGCCGCCGGCGGCGCCATCGCCAGGCCGGGCTCGTCGGCGAAGGCGGCGCCCAGGTCCGGGTGGATGAAGGCGGCCCAGGTGCCGCTGGGCTGGTGCTGGCACGGCGGCAGTGCCGCCGGGACGGGCGCGCCGGGCTGGTCCAGCTCCGGCAGGTAATGTTGCCGCAGACGCGACAGGAAGGTGTCGACCTGGGCCAGCGGCGTGACCTGCTCCAGCGACAGCCACAAGCTGTAGCCATGGCCGGAAATGCTCACGGCCGGCGCCGGCAGGCCCAGCTCCGTTTGCAAGGCGTTGGCGACGGCGCACAGGCGCGGCCACGATAGTCCGGGCTCCTCGCCGGCTTGCTGGTCGAACGGCAGGACGATGGCGCGCGTGCCGCCGGCGGCGGTCGCCAGTGGCACGGGTGAGGTGGACTGGCCCGCCGCGTGGCGCGCCAGCGCCTTGGCCGGGAGCGCATCCGGCGGGAGATAGAGGCGGGTCAGTTCTGAAATGAGTTTTTGCATCGGTTTCCTTGCGCGGCGACACCGGGTGTGGCGCCTGTTCCATGTGGGGCGCCGCCATTCTGCCACATCCGGCGCGCGGATCGCCCGCCGCCGCGCCGTCCATGTGGCGTTGGCCCGTGGGGCCCCTGGCCGCGCCGTTCAGCGGGCCGTCGTGTTCTCCGCCGCCGTCTGTTGCGCCATCCCGGCCGTGGCCACCTTGTTGCGCCCCGTCTCCTTGGCCTCGTACAGCGCCAGGTCGGCCTCGTTGAGGATGGCTTCGATGCCCTTGCTGTCGCCGCGCATCATGGCCACGCCCAGGCTGGCCGTGACGGGGATCGCTTGCCCTTCGAACTCGGCCGGCGGCGACAGTGCGATGGTCTTGCGGATGCGCTCGGCCGTCTCCAGCGCCTCGGCCAGCGTCGTCTCGGGCAGCAGCACGACAAATTCCTCGCCGCCCAGGCGGGCCGGCAAGTCGGCGTGGCGCACGCTGTGGCGCAGGCAGTTGGCCGTGCGCACCAGCACGGCGTCGCCGGCCGCGTGGCCATAGGTGTCGTTGACGTGCTTGAAGTGGTCGAGGTCTATCATCAGCAGCGCCAGCGGGCGCTGGTAGCGGCTGGCGGTGGCGAAGGTGGCGTCGGCCTGCTGGAAGAAGGCGCGCCGGTTGGCCAGCCGGGTCAGCGGGTCGGTGTAGGCGATGGTGGCCAGCGCCTGCTCGCGCGCGTGCTGGGCTTCCGTGTCCGTGAAACTGAGCAGCAGCTCGCGCGGCTCGTCGCGCTTCGATGGCAGCGGCGCCACCGACACCAGCGCGTGGCGCGTGCCCTCGCTCGCGTTGAGCGTCACTTCCATGCTGCGCCCCTCGGCCGCGCCGGCCAGCCGGGCGCCGGCGCACAGTTCGCGCCATACGGCCGCATCGGCGAACAGCGATTCGGCCACTTTCAGCTGCTCGCCCGGCATGGCGCCGAACAGGTGGCCGAAGGCGGGATTGGCGCGCAGCAGCAAGCCATCGTCGAGCCGCACGTGGGCCAGGGCCACGGGGGCGGTGGCGATCAGGCGCCCCATGGCACGGGCGCCGATGTCGAGCTGCTCCTTGTCAAATTGCAGCTGGGCCGCCTGGCGCGCGCCCTGGCGCACCAGCCGCAGCAGCAGCGCCAGCGCCGTCAGCAGCAGCAGGGTACTGACGCCGCTCAACACCAGTTCCGCGTACCAGGGGGCCAGGAAGTCCAGCTCGGCCGCCTCGACCCGCAACAGGTAGGCGCCGTTGGCGAATGGCAGCTCATAGACCAGGTGCTTGATGTGGTCATACGGCGAGATCCAGTAGGCCAGTTGCGGCTGGTCGCCGAACGGCTGGCGCGCGATGGGCGGGACGGGGGCGCCGATGATGGCGTCGGCCATCGGATAGCGGAACGCCAGCCGGTTGCCGGCCACCTGGATCATGGCCACCACGCTGTGGCGGCCCAGCGAGAAGCCGGCCTGTTCCATTTCCTTCAGGCGGCGCTGGAAGGCATCGTGGCTTTGCAGGGCGAACACGAAGGCGCGCGGCAGGCCGTCCGCCCCGCGCACGGGGCGCGTCACGACAAAGCCGCTGGGCCAGGCCGACCGGGGGCCGCCCTGGTAGATATCGATCGCCGTCGCCGGCGCGCGCGCGCCGCGCAGGGCGGACACGTCGATCCGGTCGCCCTCGTGCACGGTGGTCACATTGTTCGACATGAACAGCACCCGGCCATCGCGGTCGGCCACGCCCAGCAGTTCGATATCGTCGTTGCCGGCCGCTTCCCGCGTCAGCAGCGCCTGCAGGGTGGCCACCTGGCGGCCGCTGGCGCTGGCCAGGTCGGGCGGCAAATGATCTGCGAGCGCGTCGGCGATCATGTTCTCGGTCGTCACCAGCTGCGACAATTGCAGTCCCAGCGAACGGCGGGCGCTGAGCGCCACGTTTTGCAGCTGCTGGGCGATCTGTTGTTCCAGCTGCCGTTTGTGCTGGTAGACCCGGAAGCTGCTGCTGCCGACGTAGAGGCAGGCGAGAAAAGCCAGCAGCCACGTCATGGCGGCATAGTATTGAAACAGGGGCTTGTCGGGGGCGGATGCGGTGTGCGGTTCGCTCATGGCGGATGCCTCGTTGTGATTGTTTTGCTCAGCCTGGTGCCTGGCGTTCACTGTACGAGAATAGTGACGGCATGTCACTGTTATTTCGCGACAGTTAATTAGCGGATCGTGCCAGGGCGTGGTGATAGCATGGCCTGGTCGTTGGCGCGGTGCCGGCGTAGAACCTTGGTGCTGCCTTGTGGCATATACAGGCGACCAAGGAGAGCGACGATGCGGGAGGGACGGAATCTGGACGGACACATGACCGGCGCCGGCGGCGACGAGGCGATCTTGCTGGCCCGTATCGTGGCCGGCGACCGGCATGCGTTCGAGCAGCTGTACCGCGCCTATTTCCCCCGCCTGGGCCGTTTCCTGGGCCGCATGGTGCGCAGCGTGCCATTGATCGAGGAAGTCATCAACGACACCATGCTGGTGGTGTGGCAAAAGGCGGCCAGTTACGATGGCAGTTGCAAAGTGTCCACCTGGATCTTCGCGATCGCCTACCGCAAGGCGCTCAAGGGCTTGCGCGGCAGCGATGCGCCGCTCGAATCGGACCCCGAGTCGTACCCGGCCGGCCCGGCGCTGGAGCCGGACCACCTGCTCGAGGGACGCCAGTTGCGGCAAGTGCTGGAGCGGGCGCTGGCCCGCTTGCCGCTGGCGCAGCAGGTGGTGATGGTGCTCACCTACGACCATGAGATGGGCTACGCGGAGATCGCAGACGTGGTAGGTTGCCCTGTCAACACGGTCAAGACCCGCATGTTTCACGCGCGCCACAAATTGAAGGAATTGCTGGCGAGCCAGATGGAGGACTACCCATGAACGGCCACACCGTCAAGCTGGACGATCCAGCACACGAGGACGCGCGGACGTTGCTGCCCTGGTACGTGGCCGGCCGGCTCGACGCGGCCGACAGCGCGGCCGTGCGGCGCCACTTGGCCGACTGCCCGGCCTGCCGTGCCGAGCTGGACTACGAACGCCGCGTGCAGGCGGCCGCCGCGCTGCCGGATCGGGGCGGCCCGGCGTCGGCCGCCGCCACGGAGGCGACGGACAGCGGGGCGGTGGCCGGGCTGGACGTGGAGCGGGCGCTGGCCGCCTTGATGCCGCGCCTCGAGCCGGAGCGGCCCGCCCCCGCCACCGGCCTGGTCCCCGGCCCGGCCCGGCCGTGGTGGCGCCGGGCCGCGGCCAACGACGCATCCTGGCTGCGCTGGGCGCTGGCGGCCCAGTTCGCCGTCATCGCGGGGCTGGGGTTGCTGCTGGCGCGGCCGGCGCCCGAGCGTGGCGCCTATCACGTGCTGGGCGCCGGGGCCGCCGCCGGCAACCTGGTGGTGGTGTTCAAGCCGGACACGCCGGAACGGGACTTGCGCCGCATCCTGCAGGCCAACGGCGCGCACGTGGTGGACGGGCCCACCGTGACGGACGCCTACCTGCTCAGCGTGCCCGACGCGGACGCGGCCCGCGCGCGCCTGCGCACGGAGTCGGCCGTGGTGCTGGCCGAGGCGCTGGAGCGAGGGACGCGGCCGTGAACATGCGGCCACAGGCGCGGCCGGGGCCATCCGGGCTGGCACGCATGCTATTGCCGGCACCATCGCCCGCGCCATCAACGATGCCCTGTCGGTCGGCAGTGCGATGGCCCGTGCTGCTGGCGTGGGGGCTGGCGCTGGCTGGCCCGCCGGCTTGCGCCCAGGCCGGTTTGGGCGCCCAAGCCGGCCCCGCAACCGTGGCGGCGTCGCGGGCCGATGCGGGCGGCCCGGCGCCGTCCGGCGATGCCGCCGCGCCCGAGCGCCAGTTGCTGGTCATGCTGCGCCTGCCGCCGCCCCATTACCGGCCCGACGCCGGCTACGGCGGCCGCTACCTGGACGATGGCGGGCGCGGCGCGCGCCACCGCATCGCCGAGGAACTGGCCCGCTTGCACGGCCTGAAGCTGGTCAGCGACTGGCCCATGCCCACGCTGGGCGTCGATTGCTACCTGCTGGAGGCGCCGGCCGGCGGCGACCCGGCCCGTCTGGCCGAACGGTTGTCGCATGATCCGCGCGTGGAATGGGCGCAGCCGGTGGCCATCTATTCCGGCATGGATGGCGCCGCGCCCACGCTGTACCCGATGCAGCCGAGCGCGCGCTACTGGCACGTGGCCGTGCTGCACCGGGCGGCCACGGGGCGCGACGTGTCCGTGGCCGTGGTCGACAGTGGCATCGATGGCCACCATCCCGACCTGGACGGCCAACTGGCCAGCACCGAGAATTTTGTCGATGGCAGCAGCTACCTGCCCGAAGCCCACGGCACGGCGGTGGCCGGCATCATCGCCGCGCGCGGCGGGCGGCAAGGCATCCTGGGCGTGGCGCCGGGCGCCCGGCTGATGGGCTTGCGGGCCTGCTGGCAGCAGGGCGGGCAGGGCGCGCGCTGCAGCAGCTTCACGCTGGGCAAGGCGCTCAATTACGCCATCCTGCACGAGGCGCGCATCATCAACCTGAGCCTGTCCGGTCCGCCGGACCGGCTGCTGGACCGCCTGCTGGACGCGGCGCTGGCGCGCGGCATCAGCGTGGTGGGCGCCATCGATCCGCAAGGGCCGGCGCGCGCGTTTCCGGTCTCCCATCCCGGCGTGATCGCCGTGGCCCAGCAGGGGCGGGGCGGGCCGTTGGCGGCATTGCCGCCAACCCTGGGCGGCGCCGTGCTGGCGCCGGGGCAGGACGTGCCGGCCAGCCTGGCCGGTGGCGGCTGGCGTTTCGTGTCCGGCAATTCCTACGCGGCGGCCCACGTGACGGGCATGCTGGCCCTGCTGGCCGAATTGCGGCCCGGCGCCAACGGCGCGCAACTGGAACGTCTGCTGGTGCCGGGCCGCGGACCAAATGCTGCTACCATCGACGCATGTGCCACCATCGCCAACACCACGGGCGCCTGCACCTGTTCATGCGCGAGCGCCGTCACGCTGCGGTCCAGCCGCCAGCCCTGAGGGCCGGCGCGGCGCTGGCGCTGGGGCTGTTGTTGCCGCTGCTGGGCATGGGCGGTGCGGCCGCGCAGGCCAGCGGCAGCGTGGCGCTGCTGTCGGACTACCGCTTCCGTGGCCTGTCGCTCAGCGACGGCGCTTCCTCGGCCCAGCTGGGCCTCAATTACGACAATCCCCAGGGCTGGTACGCGGGCGCGCAGGCGGCCGGGGCCAACCTGCGCGAGCGCGACATGGTGCAACTGACGGCCTACGGCGGCCTGGCGCGCCGGCTGGCGTCGGGCTGGAGCTGGGAGGCCGGCGCCAGCGCATCGCACTTCAGCCGGGCGCGCGACAGCGACTACGGCGAATGGTACGCCGGCCTGGCGTCGGAGCGGCTTGGATTGCGGCTCTATTTCTCGCCCCACTATTTCGGACGCGACCTGCGCACCGCCTACGTGGAGCTGAACGGCTTCGCGCCGCTGCACGGCCAGCTCAAGCTGGTCGTCCACGCGGGCGCGCTGCGCTACCTGCCGCGTGACGGCGCGGACCTGCCGGCCCGCTACGACGCCCGCCTCGGCCTGGCGGCGGCGCTGGGCGACTGGAACGCGCAACTGGCGTGGCTGGCCGCCTCGTCGCGCGGGCCCGATGCGGGCGCGTCGCCTTACTACACTGCGCCATCGAAGCGCGCGCTCGTGCTCAGCGTGGCCTACACGTTTTAGCCATTTGCAGGAAACCTTGCGGCCGTGCGCGGGAATGTACGGGCAGCGGAACATCGCCCATCTCGCTGAAAGGACGCACCATGAATACCTCGCATTGCCTGCACAGGTTCGCCGGCCTTGGCCTGGCCATTATGCTGACCGCTTGCGGCGGCGGCTACGGGGGCGGCAGCTATATGCCGCCCAGCGCGCCGCCGCCGGCCGTCGCCAGCAGCTACACCGTCACCAGCCTGGTGTCGGACGCCGTGATCGCGGCGGCCCATACGGACGCCAATCTCGTCAACGGCTGGGGCGTGGCCTTCAATCCCAAGGGCTACGTGTGGGTGGCCGACAACGGCACCAGCAAATCGACGCTGTATGACGGCAACGGCGTGCCCCAGTCGCTGGTGGTCAGCACCCCGGACGCGCCCACCGGCATCGTCTACAACGGCACCACGGACTTCAAGCTGACCCAGGGCGGCGTGACCGGCGCCAGCCCCTTCCTGTTCGCCACCGAGCGCGGCATGATCGCGGCCTGGGCGCCGTCCGTGGCCGCCACCACGGCCGTGGCCACGTACGACGGCAGCGCCGCCGGCGCCGTCTACAAGGGCCTGGCGATCGGCAGCTTCAGCGGCGTCAACTACCTGTACGCGGCCGACTTCCACAACATGCGCGTTGACGTGTTCGACACCAACTTCGCCCGGGTCAGCCTGCCCGGCGGCTTCACGGATCCCGGCCTGCCGGCCGGCTATGCGCCGTTCGGCATCCAGGTGATCGGCGACAAGGTCTATGTGGCCTACGCCAGGCGGGCCGCCACCGGCGACGATGAGCAGGCCGGCGCCGGCCTCGGTGTGCTCGACGTGTACACCACGGGCGGCGCCCTGGTCCGCCAGCTGGTGAACGGCGGCGCCCTCAACGCGCCATGGGGCATGGCGATGGCGCCGGCGGACTTCGGCAGCAACGCCAACATGCTATTGGTGGGCAACTTCGGTGATGGCAAGATCAACGTCTACGACCCGGCCGACGGCACCGCCAAGGGCACGCTGAACGGGGCCGACGGCATGCCGCTGGTGATCGACGGCCTGTGGGGCATCGCGTTTGGCAATGGCCTCAACAGCCAGCCCAGCAACACGCTGTTCTTCGCGGCCGGACCCAAGGACGAGACCCACGGCCAGTACGGGCGCATCGATGTGAAGTAGCGGCGCACGCGCTCCTTGCGTCAGCGCAAGGAGCGCGCCGCGCGGGCTTGGATAATGGCAAGCTCGTCAGTCACGTCAGCGCCGCGCGTGGACCGCGTGCCAAGCTGGTGCCCGGCCCGGCGCTGCGTCGCGGGCGGCCCGGGCGGCGGTGATGTGGCTGGCGATTCGTTGATCGCATCCCCTGGAGAGCCGCCATGCAGCAGCGCTATGCCCCCGGCCTGTTCGACCGCTTGATGGATGGCCAGCCGCGCCTGCGTGGCTGGCCGCTGGAACAGCTCAAGGATGCCGTCGCCGGCGACCTCGAGGCGCTGTTCAATACCCGCGCCGCGCTGGCCGGGGCGGCGCTGGAACCGTATCCGGAAGTGCGCAATTCCATCCTCAATTACGGTTTGATCGATTTCGCCGGCATGTGCCTGACCAGCGACGAGGACCGCCAGAAGATTTGCGCCGCCGTGCGCCAGGCCATCGAGCGCCACGAGCCGCGCCTGTATGCCGTGAGCGCCGCGCTGCGCGTGTCGGACGCGCTGGTGAACCGGCTCGAGATCGTGATCAGCGCGCGACTGAAGGCCGATCCGGCGGCCGGGCTGGTGCGCTTTGACGCCGTGCTCAAGCCGTCCACCCAGCAGTACGCGATCGCCCGCGGCGGCCCGTCCGGGGACGGCGCCGCCTGACCATGCGCAGGCGCGTGCGTCAGCCGCGCAGCGCGTCGAAGAAGATCCCCGGCAGCTTGAACCACGACGGCCGCACCTGGAACGCGAACAGCTTGCGCGCCACGTTGTGGGCCTGGCGGTTGTTGACGAACCACGGCGGATTGGGCAGCAGCGTCAGCGCCCCGCCCAGCACACTGCGCGGGAATGGCCGGAACGGCGCCCGCACCACGGTGCGTTGCGCCTTGTCGAACATATGCGTGTTGTGCACGCTGCCGATGCCGCTCTGCACGTCGTTGAGCACGTGGCCGGGGAAGGCGCCCCACGGGGCCTGCGTGAGCAGGTAACCGAGCCCGGTCCAGGCGTTGATGGCGATGCAGCCGTAGTGCAGCTCCAGCAGCAGTTCGTCGAAGCGTGGGCCCAGCGCCTTGATGGTGGCCGGGTGGATCAGGATGTTGGCGCCCAGCGTGCCGCGCAGCTTGTCGTTGGCGTAGGCGATGGCGTGGCGCAGGTAGCTCTCCGCGTCCGCGCCGTCCAGCAGCTGTTCGCACAGGGTGGGCGCGAACACTTCCGTGCAGCGTCCGAACACTTGCTCGTCGCTGGCCGGCGGCAGTTCCACCACTTCGCGGTTGGCCGCCGCGCCGATCGGGTTGACGCGCCGCGCGCCCGGCTGGCAAGCGGCGAACTGGGCCTGGCGGCTGGCCGCGCCCGGATAGTAGGGCTTGCGGTCCGGCGCGGCGGCCAGTTGTTCGCGCACGGCCGCGCGCAGGGCCGGCGTGTGCCGCCATTGGGCCGGCAGTACCAGCACCTGCGAAGCGACGCAATTGAAGCCCGAGTTGTGCAGCTTCTGGGTGGCGATATGGCTGGCCTGGAACGCGATGTCGGCCGCCGTCCACGGTCCCGGCACCACGATGGTGGGACACACGGCGCCCAGCTCGCTGGAGATGGGCTTGGGATTGAGCGGCCTGTTGGCGCGCCGGTTCGCTTCCCCTTCCGGGCCGTGGCCGTAGACGATGGCGTCGTGCGTGGCCTGGCTGCCGGTGATGTGGATGGTGTCGACCAGCGCGTGCTGGCACAGCAGGGCGCCCACCTCACCGCCGCCGGTGACGAAGTGCAGGAAGTCGCGCTCGGCCAGCGGCGCGAAGATTTCCTCGAACACGGGCAGCAGGTATTCGTTGACGGGGTTGAGCTTGACGATGCAGACCGCCTTTTCCGAGTACAGCTTGTGCAGCGCGTCCAGCGGGGCGATGCTGGAGATATTGCCGGCGCCGAGGATCAGCGCCAGTTCGCCCTGCGCGTGGCGCGCGTCACGGTAAGCGGCAGCGACGTGGCTGGCCAGGTTGCCGGCGTTGACTTCCGGCTGCATCCACACTTCCGCCCGCACGCCCGACAGCAGCAGGCGGTCGAAGATCGTTTGCGGGAATACTTCCACCGCCAGCTGGCGGCCGGCCACGGAGCGCTGCCTGAGCGCGTGCACGGCGGGCCGGCCCTGGTCTGCGATCTGTTCCAGCGTCGCCAGCAGGTGATCGCAGGTGGCCAGCAGCGCCCACGGGCCCGAGGTCCATTCCTCGCCTTGCAGCGGGCTGTCGGCGTCGATGCCCTTGGCCGCGTTGGACAGGTCTATCCATCGTTCGGCGGCGGCCGGGATGCGCTCGCGCACCTGGCGCAGCAGGGCGATGCGCTCGCCCACGGGCAGCGCGGCCCAGTCCTGGCGGCGCGCCGCCAGGCGCGCCAGCAGGGCTTGCAAGCGGGCGCCAGCTTCCATGGCGCCACCCATCATTTCACCTTGCCCATGGCGGCGCGATCCTGCTCGCCACCGTCGGGGTTGATGCACATGAACGAGTCCAGGCCATCCTCGGTGCCATAGGCGGGCAGGTTGGACAGGCTGGAACACACGCGGCCATCCTTGGTGAACACCAGGTCGCGCAGCACCGTCACCCGGGTCGGGCTGGGGTAGCTGAGGAAGGTCTTGGTGGCCGGGGTAAAGCGCAGCACGCGGTCCGAGTTGTTGGCCGTGATCCACACGTCGCCCGTCTTCGGATGCACGTTGAGCGCATACGGCACTTCATGTTCGCCCTTGGCCAGCACCGGCAATTGGTAGCTGCTGAACTGTTTGGTGGCCGTGTCGAACGCCATCAGGCCGCTGTCGTCGAAGGCGGGAATCCACAGCACGCCGTGCTTGTCGAAGCGGGGGCGGCGCGGGCCTTTCATCGGCGTGTCGTATTCCGTGACTTCCAGCGTCTTCGGATCGACGCGGCCGATCTTGCTGGCGTACAGCTTGGCGTACCACACGCTGCCATCCTTGGGATTGATGTCGATACCATACGGGAAGGCGAGGATGTTATGACCGAGCCACTTCTGGTGCGACAGGTCCAGGTGCAGGTTCTTGCCGGGGAACCAGCTGGTCAGCTCGACGATGGTGGGGAACAGCATGTCGCTGACCCAGCGGAAGAAGCCGTTCGAGGGCAGGCGGATCACCTTCATCTGCTCGGTCTTCGGATCGAAGCGGCCGACCTGGTTGGAGGCCACGTTGGTCCACCAGACGATGCCTTCCTGGTCGATGCGGATGGTGTGCGGGTACAGTACGTCGCCCGGAATCGGATAGACCTTGAAGGCGTGGCTGACCGGGTCGAACGACATCAGCGTGGACGACAGGGCGTTGGTGATCCAGATCCGGCCATCCTTGGCCTGCGCCGTGCTGTGCGGACCGTGCTTGCCGGTGAAGATGCCGATCGGCAGTTGCTGGCCGGAGAACTTGCCGCCCACGGGCAGGTCGCTGGCCGGCAGCGGGTATTTCTCGATCTTGTGGGTCTTGCGGTCCAGCACCCAGATGATGTCGTGGCCTTCGTCGGTGCCGTACAGCTTGTCGTCCTCGCCCACGTCCGTGTCGTGGATGAAGGACATGCCGTCGCCCACCAGCCACTGCTCGACCTTGGCGCGCGCCAGTTCCGGCGTGGGCGCGTAATCGTGCTTGGCCAGAACGGGCTTGCCGTCGAAGCCGCGCGTGAGCACGCCGCTGATGGTTTCGACTTCGGAACCGCTAAGCTGGGCGAAATAGCCTTCCATGCGGGCGATGGTGGCCTTCCATGCGCTCTGTGGACGCGGTGGCCGGGTCAGCGCGTTGCCGATCTGGTGGCAGTACATGCACTGGCTGACGAACGGCTTTTTGTCTTCGCTGCTGGCCCATGGCAGGCGGGCGTTGTGGGCCGAAGCGGAGAGCGCGTCCGACTCGGCCTGGGGCGTGGCGAAGTGCTTGACGGTGAAATTGATGGTGGCGTTCTCGTTCGCGCCCAGGGTCGCTTCGGTGCTGCTGTCCTCGAAGTTGGCAAGACGCGTGTGCACGGCCAGCTTGCCGCCGAAGTCGGTGCGGATGGCGTAGCTGCCGTCGGCGGCCGTGTACACGGTTTCCTTGCGGTCCTTGGCTTCGTTGTACACGGTCACCATGGCGCCCAGTACGGGCTTGCCGTTTTCCAGCGCGACGGTGCCGCTCAGGTTGACGGCGCTGGCCGCATGGCTCAAACCCAGGCCCAGGCCGAGGGCGGCGATCAGGGTGGTGTGCCGCAGTTGCGTGGTCGATTTCATGTGCGGTACTCCTTACGCGCGGCCGGACTGGAACCAGCCGGGCAGGGTTTTACTGAAGTGCATCGAGGCCAGCGCACCGATGGCCAGGATGCCCATCAGCGGGCCGCCCAGCAGCAGGTTGGCGGCCAGCATGGAGGCCGAGATGGTCAGCTTGGGCAGGTGCAGCAGGTCGCCCAGCCACAGGTCCAGGATCAGGATGATGGCCGTCAGCTGGTTCAGTTCCAGCAGGCGCTTGAACCAGCGCAGGCTGGCGCCTTTCCACAGCAGGACCGCTTCCACCAGCAGGGCGGCGGCGGGGATGTAATAGGCATGGGCGTCCATGCCCAGGGCCAGCATGATGATGGCCGACAGCAGGAACAGGGCACTGAAGATGGTCGCCTGCATGGGGCGAGTCCGGGTAGTCATGAGAGTCTCCTCAACAAGGGTGTCGATGGGAGCATTCTCGGACAGCGGGGGGAATCGGACTTGTTATTTCTTGCCAATCGCTTGTCATTTCCCCTCACGGCGCGCGGCGCGGCGGGGGCGATGGCGGCGGCGCGCCACGGGCGTGGCGCGCCGGGACAACTATGCTTAGTAGCTGGTCAGCGGCACCGGCTGGCCGTGCCTGAACGTGAAGATGGTGACGGGCGACTGCTTCATGTCGCCATGGGTGTCGAAGGCGTAGGTGCCGGCCACGCCCTGGTAGCTGCCGGCCGCCACGGCCACGCCCACCTTGAGCGGGTCGGTCGAATTCACCTTCTGCATGGCTTGCGCGTACAGCTGCACGGCGTCGTAGTAGGAGGCCGCGTAGACGTCGGCGTCCTGCTTGAAGCGCTGCTTGTACTTGGCCTTGAACGCGGGGCCGCTGGCGGCCTTGTCGAGGATGGCGCCGCCCTGCGAGCACAGGACGTTCTCGCCGGCCGCGTCGCCGGCCAGCTTGCCCATCTCCGCCGTGCAGATGGTATCGCCACCGAGCAGCCTGGCGTTGATGCCCAACTGCTTCATCTGGCGCACCATGGGCGCGCCCTGCGGCGCGTAGCCGCCGAAGAAGATGGCTTCCACCTTCTTCGCCTTGAGCTTGGTGAGGATGGACGTGAAGTCGAACGCCTTGTCGTTGGTGAATTCGTGGCCGGCCACCGTCATGCCGGAAGCCTTGGCCTGCTTCTTGAATTCCTCGGCCACGCCCTGGCCGAACGCCGTGCGGTCGTCGATCACGGCCACGTTCTTCAGGTGCAGCGCGTTGGCTGCGTACAGCGCCATCTTGGAACCGAGCTGGGTGTCGCTGGCGTTTACGCGGAACAGGCCCTGGTAGCCTTGCTGCGTGAGCTTGGGATTGGTGGCCACGGTGGCCACCAGCGCGCCGGCGTCGTGGTAGGTGCGCGAGGCGGGGATGGCCACGCCCGAGTTGTAGGGGCCGACCACGTAGCGCACGCCGGCGTCCACCAGCTTCTGCGCCACGGCCACGCCGGACTTGGGATCGCCCTGGTCGTCCTCGGACAGCAGCTCGAACTTGATCTTCCTGCCGGCCACGGTGATGGGTTTCGCATTCAGTTCCTCGACGGCGAGGCGGGCGCCGTTCTCATTGTCCTTGCCGGAAAACGCTTGCGCGCCCGACAGCGGGCCGCTGTGGCCGATCTTGACCACCATGTCCTGCGCGCCGGCCGCGCCGGCCATGCCCAGCAGCGCCACGGCGCCTGCGATGTGCTTGAAATTCATTGAGTCTCCCGTAGTTGGCGCGCGGGCCGGCGGCCGCCGCGCAGTGTGCAGAATTATCGCCAAATTCGACACATATTATCGTGTGACTTGGGGCGCCGTGACCACCATTTTGGCGCGATTCGGGCGGCGCCGGGGCGCTTGCCGGAATTTTATTCGGTTTCGAGCGGCGCCCATGCGTTCCATTTCCGCCGCCGGTGGTATGCTCACCGTCAGTGCGTTCGAGCGTGCAACGTAAGAGCAACCTGACGGGTCTATCCACATGGATGTCTACACCCCACAAGTCTGGCTTCCCCATGAACGGCCCTCGCTGCCGGGATCGCCGTCCACGCCGCTGCATTCCGATGCGCGCCGGGCCGCCTACCTGGTGGTGGGCCTGATCGTGGCGCTCACGGGCGGCCTGGGGAACGCGCTGGTGTCCGTCAACCTGCCGTACCTGCAAGGCTCGCTGGGCGTCTATTCGTCCGAGATCCAGTGGCTGCCGGCCGCCTACGTGATGACCAATGTGTCGATGAACCTGTTGCTGGTGAAGTTCCGCCAGCAGTTCGGCCTGCGCCTGTTCACGGAACTGTTCCTGGTGCTGTATGCCGCGGCCACGCTGGCCCACTTGTTCGTGCACGGGCTGGCGTCAGCCATCGCCGTGCGGGCCGCCAGCGGCATGTCCGGCGCGGCGCTCACGGTGCTGGGGCTGTATTACACGCTGCAGGCGTTCCCGGCCCGGCACCGGCTCAAGGGCGTGGTGCTCGGTGTCGGCTTCGCCCAGCTGGCGCTGCCGCTGGCGCGGCTGTTCTCGTCCGAACTGCTGGCGCTGGGCGAGTGGCGTGGCCTGTACTGGTTCGAACTGGGCATGACGCTGCTGGCGCTGGGCTGCGTGCTGATGCTCAAGCTGCCGCCGGGCGACCGCGTGAAGGCGTTCGAAAAGCTGGACTTCCTCACCTTCGCCCTGTTCGCACCGGGCGTGGCGCTGCTGTCGGCCGTGCTGGCGCTGGGGCGCACCGTGTGGTGGCTGGAATCGCGCTGGCTGGGCTACAGCCTGGCCGCCGCCATCGTGCTGATCGCGGCCGCGCTGCTGGTCGAGCATAACCGGCGTGCGCCGCTGCTCAACACGCGCTGGCTCAGCACGGGCAATATGGTGCGGCTGGCCTTGTCCGTGCTGCTGATCCGGGTGGTGCAGTCCGAGGCCAGCGGCACGGTGGGCTTTTTGCAGGCGCTGGGACTGAACAACGACCAGATGCAGCAACTGTGGCTGGTGGTGATGGCCGGTGCCGTGGCCGGCATGGTGGCCAGCGCGCTCACCATCGCACCCTCGCGCATCGCGCCGTCGCTGATGCTGTCGCTGTCGCTGATGGCGACGGGCGCGTGGATGGACGCCCACGCCACCAACCTCACGCGGCCCGCCAACATGGTTGTGAGCCAGTTCCTGCTGGCCTTTGGCGGCGCGTTCTTTCTCGGCCCCACCTTCATTTCCGGCTTCGGCGCCGTGATCGCCGCGCCGCGCAACCTGATCAGCTTTTCGCTGATGTTCACCATCACGCAGAACATGGGCAGCCTGCTTGGCGCCGCGCTGGTGGGCACGTTCCAGGTGGTGCGCGAAAAATACCATTCGAGCCAACTGGTCGAGCACCTGACGCTGCTCGACCCCCAAGTGGCGGCGCGGGTGCAGGCCGGCGGCGCGGCGCTGGGCGGCACGCTGGCCGATCCCGCCATGCGCAGCGCGCAAGGCGTGGCGTCGCTGGGCGCGGCGGCCACGCGCGAGGCCAACATCCTGGCCTACAACGATGTGTTCATGCTGATCTGCGCGGTGGCGCTGGCCACGCTGGCGTGGCTGGCGGCACGCTATTTCTGGGACCAGTGCGTTGTGTGCAAGGACAGCGCCGGACCCAATGCGCAAACGGGCATGGCCAACGTGTCACTTAACAATTCCGGATCGCGTTGACGTCCTCTCCGTCATAGAGGGCGGAGCTTCCTACAGCTAGCGTCGCACGTCCGCGACGGAGTATGTTCATCGCAGCATTACGATCACGATCATGTACAGAACCGCAATCACTGCAAGTCCAATCTCTTATTCCAAGGTCCGCGATACCTCTCGGCCTCGTATCGGGCATGGCGCCGCAACGCGAGCAGACCTGGGTGGTGAAACGTTCGTCCACTTCCTCAAACCAGGCGCCATGCTTAACAGCCTTGTACGCCAGTTGGGTGCGAAAGGACGACCAGCCGACATCGTAGACCGACTTCGCCATGCTGGTTTTGGCGAGGGCGCTGGCGTTGACGTTGCCGACCACGATATAGTCGTAGGTAGCGACGATGGCGCTGGTTTGGGTGTGCAAGTAATGCAATCGCTGGTTCGCGACCTTGGCATGGATGGCCTTGATGCGCCGGGTTTTATGGGCGCGCTGCGCCAGCGCCAGCGCCGCCTCCGCATCGCGGTAGAAATGGGGCGCGGCGATGGTGGTGCCGTCGCTCAAGGCGGCCAAGTCCTTCAGGCCCAAGTCTATGCCGACGCCGTGTGCCGGCATTCGGGCCGCAGCTGGCTCAACTTCGATGCAAATGTTGAGAAACCAGTTGCCTCGACGGTCACGCGAGAAATTGGTGCCGTCGAGAATTTTACCTTCAGGCAGTGGTCGGGAATAGAAGACGCGAAACGTGTTGCCGGCGAAACGGAATGCGTTGCCTTCCCGCTTGAGCTCGCGCCCCTTCAACGGTACCCAGAGCAGGGACTTCCTGCCGCGATAACGCAAGTAGGGACGGTGCGACTGAGCGCGCGATTTGGCGTACTGCTGACAGACGTCATTGATGGTGCCGGAATGGAGTCCCAGTTCCTTGCTGCATCCAGTTGTCAATTTGATCAGGTCGAATCCCGTATGCCAGCGCCTGCCAAAGCGCAGCGCATCCTTTTGCCTGTCATTACAATAATTCCAGACAAAATTAACGGAACGGGCTTGCCGGTTGAGCAGGCCAGTCAACGATTTGACGCGATAGCGGTAGACCAGTTTCATGTATGTTTGACCAGCGGGGAACGCATGAGTTCCGCGTTGATCACTAAAGTTTCGACTCCTGCGGAGTCGATTCCTTTCACTCCTCACTCTGAAGGACGAGGTTTCTCGGAACAAGCCTGATGACTACCACCATACCTGACTCGTCCTCACCGGCAGCCGCGCCGCCCGACATGGCCACCGTGGCCGCCGCCGCTGCCGCCGCCGCGGTGGCAGCAGCTTCACCACCGCCGGCGCCGCCGGACCGGCGGGCGCAGTGGCTGTCGGCCGTCGGCTTCGCGGCCGTGGCGCTGGCGGGCGTGCTGGTGGTGCTGTATGCGTGGCGGCTGCCGCCGTTCAGCAGCGCCATCGTGTCCACGGAAAACGCGCTGGTGCGGGGCCAGGTGACGCTGGTGGGTACGCAGTTGTCGGGCTATGTGACGCAGGTGAAGGTGCAGGACTTCCAGCAGGTGCGGCAGGGCGATTTGCTGGTGCAGTTGGATGACCGGGTGTTCCAGCAGCGCTACGAGCAGGCGCAGGCCCAACTGGCGGCCCAGCAGGCGGCGCTGGCCAACTGGGCGCAGGCGCGCCGCAGCGCGGAGGCGGGCGTGGCGCTGAACGTGGCCGCGCTGGCGAACGCGCAAGCCCAGGCGGCCAAGGCCACGGCCGATCTGGGACGGGTGGAGCAACTGGCGGCCGATGGTTCGCTGTCCGTGCGTGAGCAGGACCAGTCGCGCGCGGCGCGGGCGCAAACGGTGGCGGCCGTGGCGCAAGCGCGCGCCTCGCTCGAGATCGCGCGGCAGCAGGTGCAGTCGGTGCAGGTCAACAAGGCGGCGCTGGAGGCGGCCGTGGCCAACGCGGCCGCCGCGCTCAAGGCGGCGCGCGTGGACCTGGACAACACGCGCATCACGGCGCCGGCCGATGGCCAGCTGGGGCAGGTCACGGTGCGCCAGGGGGCGTACGTGAACGCGGGCGCGCAGTTGATGGGATTGGTGCCGCGCCAGCTGTGGGTGATCGCCAACCTGAAGGAAACCCAGATGAACGCGGTGCAGGTGGGGCAGGGCGCCACGTTCAAGGTCGATGCGCTCGATGGCGCCACGCTGACGGGGCAGGTGGAGCGCATTTCGCCGGCCACGGGTTCGGAGTTCAGCGTGCTGCCGGCCGATAACGCGACCGGCAATTACGTCAAGATCGCCCAGCGCATCCCGGTGCGCATCCGTATCGATCCGGGCCAGGCGCTGGCACGGCGGCTGCGGCCGGGCATGTCGGTGATCGTCAGTATCGACACGTCGGCGGAGCTGAATGATGGCGCGCGCGTGCCCGCGCCCGCGTCTGCCTCCACACGGGCCGCCGGAGCGCGGCCATGAACGTGCGGCTTGTTGGACGCCGGGAGGCGCAGCCGGGCGAGCCGCCGCTCGCCTTCCCGGTCATTTCACCTGCGGCTGCGCCAGCCGCGTTGCCAGCCGCCGTCACCGCCCGTGCTTATGCGGCCTTGCTGGCCGGGCTGCTCGCCGGTTGCGCGGCGACGGCGCCCCCAGCGCCGCCGTCCACGCTGCAAGTACCCGTCGCATGGCGCGCGCCCATCGGGCCGTCCGCCAGCGCAGCAGCGCCGGAACGTCAGTGGTGGCAAAGCTTCGGCGATCCCGCATTGAGCGCGTTGGTGACGACGGCATTGGCCAACAATGGCGACTTGCGCATCGCGCGCGCGCGCGTGGGCGAGTACCGCGCGCGGCTGGGCGTGGCGGCCGCAGGGCAGAAGGCCAGCGTCGGCGTGGATGCTTCGCCTGGCCGCACCCGGCTGCTGGCCTACAACGGCGTGCCCTACGTCACCAACGTGTATCAGGCCGAGTTCCAGGCCAGTTACGAAATCGACGTGTGGGGCCGGCTGGCCGCGCAGACGGATGCGGCGCGCGCCAGCTTCGAGGCCGAACGCGCCAATGCCGATGCGGTCGCGCTGTCGGTGGCGGCGCTGGCGGCGTCGGGTTACCTGAACTTGCGCGGGCTGGACGCCCAGCTGGAGCTGGCGCAGGCGACCTTGAAGCTGCGCGAGCAATCGCGCGCGCTGGCGCAGCGCCAGTTCGAGGTTGGCTACAGTTCGCGGCTCGAATGGCTGCAGGCGCAGGCCGAATATGAAGCGGCGGCCGAGCAGATTCCGCCGCTGCGGCGCGCCATCTTCGAGCAGGAGAACGGGCTGGCTGTTCTCGCCGGCGGCAATCCCGGACCCATCGTGCGCGGCGCGCCGCTGGCCGAACTGACGCCGCCGCAGGTTCCTGCCGGCCTGCCGTCCGAACTGCTGCGGCGCCGGCCCGACATCGCGCGGGCCGAATTGAACCTGGTGGCGGCCAATGCCAACCTGACGGCCACGCGCGACCAGTTGCTGCCGTCGTTCAAGCTGACAGCCGTTGGGGGCGTGCAGAATTTTCGCATGACGGATTTTGCCAACGCGCCGACGGCCTTGTGGCGCCTGACTGCATTGGCCGCTGCGCCCGTATTCGACGGCGGCCGGGTGCAGGCGCAGACGGATGCGGCGGCGGCCCAGCGCGACCAGCTTGTGTACGCGTACGAGAACGCCGTGCGCGGCGCACTGGCGGAAACGGAAAATGGGTTGGGCGCGTTGCAGCGCTTGCGCGAACAGGCGGTGGAAAACGATGCGCGCCGCGCCACGGCAGCGGAAACGCTGCGCATCGCGCACAACCGCTATCGCAACGGCTACGCGTCGTATCTGGAGGAACTGGACGCCCAGCGCACGCTGTACGGCGCCGACGTGGGACGGTTGCAGCTCAAGACGCGGCTGCTGCAGGCGTCGGTGGACTTGTATCGCGCGCTCGGCGGCGGCTGGGCGCCGTGAGCGCGCGGGCGTGTGCGGCGATGCGCCGCCGCGCTTACCCGTGCCTACTTCAGGCGACGGGGATGCACAGCTCGCAGCTGAATTCACCCGTGGCCGGGTCCACGGCGAAGTCGGCCGCGTAGCGTTCCAGGCAGGGGCGGGCGTCCATCTTCAAGCCGCTCGCTGGCAACCACTGGCTGTACAGTTCGTCCCACGCGGCCGGGATCTTGTCGGCCGCGCCATGGAACTGGGCCACGGCGTAACGGCCGCCGGCCAGCATGGCTTCCCTGGCCGGATCGACGATCTTGTAGTCGGCGTCCACTTCCACGCAGGCGTCGTAGCGGCATTCGTTGGCCGGGGTGGTGGCCGGGTCGTCCTGCGCCACGCCGTAGCTGACGCGGCCCTGCAGGCGGAACGCCTTTTGCCATGGTGCGAACACCTCGCTCCAGAATTCACCAAGCGCCGGGCCGAACGGGCCCTTGTAGCGCAGGTAAGCCACGCGCACGGCGGGCAGTTCCTTGATTTGTACGTCCATCTGTTTCTCCATTCAATGAGTGACCAATTAGTGCCGGCCGCCAGCCACCTGGCGCAGCGGCGCGGCCGATTCCGGCGGCTGGCGGCGCAGCTTGCGCATCAGCCGCCGCAACACATGTTCCAGGTCGTCGATGTAGGTGAACACGGCCGGCACCACCAGCAGGCTCAGTAACGTCGACGTGATCAGGCCACCGATCACGGTGATCGCCATCGGCGAACGGAAGCTGGGATCGGCGCCCCAGCCCAGCGCCAGCGGCATCATGCCCGCGCCCATGGCGATGGTGGTCATCAGGATCGGGCGGCTGCGCTTGTGGCAGGCGTCCACCAGCGCCTCGAAACGGCCCATGCCGGCCTGACGGGCCAGAATAGCATAATCAACCAACAAGATTGAGTTCTTGGTCACGATCCCCATCAGCATGATCAGGCCGATCATGGATGGCATGGACAGCGCGCGGCCCGTGATCAGCAGCGCCACGAAGGCGCCGCCGATTGACAGCGGCAGCGCGGCCAGGATGGTTACCGGCTGCATGAAGTCCTTGAACAGCAGCACCAGCACGCAGTAGATGCAGATCACGCCGATCAGCATGGCCAGGCCGAAGCTGGCGAACAGCGCCGCCATCTCCTGGGTGTCGCCCAGTTCCGCGATCTTGACGGAGGCGGGCAGGTTCTTCAGCGCCGGCAGCGCGCGCGCTTCCGTGTTCACTTCGCCCAGCGCCCGCTTGCCCAGTTCCACTTCCAAGGTCACGTTGCGGCTGCGGTTCAGGCGGTTGATCTGGGCCGGGCCGCTCTCCATCGTGATGGTGGCCACGGTGGCCAGCATCACGGGACCGTTCTTGCCGGGCACCGTGAGGCGGCCGAGGGCGTCCAGGTCGGCGCGCACGGCGTCGGGCAGCTTGACGCGGATCGGCACCTGGCGCTCGGGCAGGTTCATCTTGGTCAGGTCGGTGTCGTAGTCGCCGGCCGTGGCCACGCGCACGGTCTGGCCGATGGCGGCCGCCGTCACGCCCAGGTCGGCCGCCTTGGCGAAGTCGGGCCGCACGATGATTTCGGGCCGTACCAGCGAGGCGCTGGAGCGCACATTGCCCACGCCCTTGAGCGTGCGCAGTTCGCGTTCGGCCTGTTTGGCGGCGCTCATCAGGGCCACCGGGTCTTCGCTGCGCAGCACCAGCTGCATCTTGACGCCCGTTTCGGCCGGGCCCACGTTGAAGCGGGCGCCGGGAATCTCGGCCAGCTTGTGGCGGATCTGGCTTTCGATGTCGGCCATCGATTCCTTGCGCTCGTTGCGGTGCACGGTGCTCAGCGTCAGCACGGCGCGGCGCGCCTCGGCCGCCGCACCGGGCGCGAAGGCGTCGCCGCTGGAACCGCCGCCGATCGAGCTGTACACGCTCTTGATGCCCTTGACCTGCATGGCCGCCACGCGCGCGCGCTCGGCCACCACCTTGGTTTCGGCCAGCGTGGAACCGGGCGGCAGTTCCAGGTTGATCTGGGTTTGCGAGCGGTCGGCCGGCGGCACGAAGCCGGTGGGCAGCAGCGGCACCAGCATGATGGAGCCGACGAAGAAGGCGCCCGAGGCGATGCCCGTCACCAGCCGGTGCGACAGGCACCAGCGCATCACGCGGATGTAGCGGCGCATCAGCCAGCCATCCTGCTGCTCGTGAGGTTTGGCCGGCTTGAGGAGGTAGGCCGCCATCATCGGCGTGAGCAGGCGCGCCACCACCAGCGAGGCGAAAACGGCCAGCACGGCGGTCCAGCCGAACTGCTTGAAGAACAGGCCGGGGATGCCGCTCATGAAGGCAGTGGGCAGGAACACGGCCACCAGCGCGAAGGTGGTGGCGATCACCGCCATGCCGATTTCGTCGGCCGCCTCCATGGCCGCCTGCATCGGCGTCTTGCCCATGGCGAGGTGGCGCGAGATGTTTTCGATCTCGACGATGGCGTCGTCCACCAGTACGCCCACCACCAGGGCCAGCGACAGCAGCGTGACCGTGTTGAGGGTGTAGCCGAACCAGTAGATGCCAAGGAAGGCCGGCATCACCGACAGCGGCAGCGCGGCCGCCGCCACCAGCGTGGCGCGCCAGTCGCGCAGGAACCACCACACCACCAGCACGGCCAGCAGCGCGCCTTCGTACAGCAGCTCCATCGAGCCGTGGAAGTTCTCCTCGACCGGGAAGGCGTTGTCGATCGATTGGGTGAGCGCCACGTTGGGGTGGGCTTGCTGGATTTCCGCGATGGCCGCGCGCGCGCCGTTGGCCACGGCCATTTCGCTGGCGCCCTTGGTGCGGAAGATTTCGAACGCCACCACGTCGCGCCCGTCCTGCTGGGCCACGGCGCGCGGTTCGGCCACCGTGTCGCGCACGCTGGCCACCTGGTCGAGGCGGATGCGGCGGCCGTCGGGCAGCGGCAAGTCCATGGCCGCCAGTTCGGCCGCGCTCTTGACGGTGCCGATGGTGCGCACCGACTGTTCGGCGCCGCTGATGTCGCCGCGCCCGCCCGGCGCTTCCTTCTGCACCTGGCGCAGCTGGCGCGACACGTCCAGCGCCGACACCTTGAGCGCGGCCATGCGCGCGTCGTCCAGCTCGACCCGGACTTCGCGGTAGGCGCCGCCCACGCGCTTGACGGCGCCCAGGCCGGGGACGGCCAGCAATCGCTTGGCCACCGTGTTGTCGACGAACCAGCTCAGTTCCTGCTGGTCCATCGGCACGCCCTGGCCGGGAACGGCGCTGGCCGTGAAGGTCAGCACCACGCGGCCGGCCGTGGATGCCTTGGTGACGGTGGGGTCGCGCAGCTCGGCCGGCAGGTCCGCCTTGACGCGGGCCACGGCGTCGCGCACGTCGTTGACGGCGTCCGACAACGGCTTTTCGAGGATGAATTCGACGGTGATGGTGGCCACGCCGTCGAGCACATTGGTGTAGATGTTCTTCACCCCTTGCAGGGTGGCGACGGAATCCTCGATCTTGCGCGCCACTTCCGTTTCCAGCTGGGCCGGCGCGGCGCCGTCCAGCGCGGCCGTGACGGTGACGATGGGCAGTTCGATGTCGGGGAAGTCCTGCACCGGATTGGCGCGGTAGGCCATCAGCCCGGCCAGCGTGAGCAGGGCGAACAGCATGATGGCCGGGATCGGGTTCTTGATCGACAGGGCGGAGAAATTCATGGCGGCTCCTTAGCGGGCGGCGGGCACGCTGCGGGCGGCGGCCTTGGCCTGCGCTTGCGCGGGCACCGGCGCCGGCGCGGCTTCGGTCACGTGGTGCACCAGGTCGCCGTCATTGAGGAAGCCGGCGCCGTTGACCACCACGCGCGTATCGGCGCCTATGCCTTCCAGCACTTCGATGCGGTCAGACAGGCGGCGGCCCGGCTTCACCTTGAGCTGGCTCACGTGCTGGTCCGCGTTCAAACGGAACACGTAGCTGAAGCCGTCGCGCACGACGATGGCTTGCTGCGGCACGGTGATGGCGTCCGACGCGCCCAGCTCGAACTGGCCGCTGGCGAACATGCCGGCCTTGAACGGCGCGTTGGCGGCGCTGGTGGCGCTGGCCGGCAGGTCCACGTACACCAGCGCGTAGCGCGTTTGCGGATCGACCGTGGGCGCCACCATGCGCACCTTGCCCGTGGCCTCGCTGCCGTTGGCGGCCTTGATGACGGCGCCGGTGCCGATGCGCAGCTGGCGCAGGTCGGCCGCCGTCACTTCGGCGCGCCATTCGAGCCGGCCCTGGCGGATCATGCGGAACAGTTCCGTGCCGGCGCCCACCACGGCGCCCACGGTGGCAGTGCGCGCCGAGATCACGCCGCTGTCGGGCGCCAGCACCTGCGTGTGCTTGAGGCGCAGCTGCTGGCTGGCCACGGCCGCGCGGGCCGAGGCGATGCGGGCGTTGGCCGTCTGTTCGGCCGTCTGGTACTGGCTGATCTGCTGGGCGCTCAGCGCGCCCGTCGATTGCAGCGTGCGGGCGCGGGCCGCGTTGGCGGCCGCTTCGGCGGCGTTGGCTTCCGCTTCCTGCAGCGCGGCGCGGGCCTGGGCCAGGTCGGCGTTCACGCTGTCGGCCGAGAACACGGCCAGCACCTGGCCGGCCTTGACGGTGTCGCCCACGTTCACGCGCACTTCGGTCAGGCGCAGGCCATTGGCCTCGCTGCCCACGCTCGCTTCCTGCCAGGCGGCCACGTTACCGTTGGCGGCCAGCTTGATGGGCAGGCGCGATGCCACCGGCAGGGCGGTGGTGACGGTGAGCGCGGGCTTGGCCGCTTCGGCCTTCTTGCCGTCGGCCGCGCGCGAGGCGGGCGTGTACAAGGCGATGCCCAGGCCGGAGATTGCGAACACGGCCAGCAGGGCGGCGGCGACGGGCTTAAGTTGGGTGGAATTCATGGCGATACGCTTCATGTGAGTGCTCATTGCGGTGATGGTTGGGGCGCGCTCCAGCCACCGCCGGCGGCGCGGTACAGGGCGACCAGGGCGGCGCTGCGTTCGCGCCGCAGGCTGATGACGGTGTTCTCGGCGGCCAGCCGGGTGCGGCGCGCGTCTTCCAGTTCCAGCAGGCTGGCCATGCCGTTCTTGTAGCGGTCTTCCATGGCCGTGAACGATACACGGTAGCCTTGCAGGGCGGTGTTGGCGTCGCCTTCGCGCTCGCCCGTGCTGCGCAGGTTGACCAGCGCTTCCTCCACTTCGCGCACGGCCTGGCGCACGCTGGCGCGGTAGCTCACCACGGCCGCATCGTAGCGGGCGCTGGCCGCGTCCACGTTGGCGCTGCGGCGGCCGTTGTCGACCAGCGGCAGCGTGAGCGCCAGCGGACCGATGCTCCACGTGTCGAGCTGGGTGCTGTGGCCGCCCGTGCTGAAGTTGGCCGCGCCCACGGCGCCGGTCAGCGTCAGGCGCGGGTAGCGCTGGGCGCGCGCGTTGCCCACGTCGGCGCTGGCGGCCGCAACGGCCCGCTCGGCGCTGTACACGTCGGGCCGCTGGCGCAACACCTGGGCCGGCAGCGCATCGATGGCGATGACGGGCGGCGCCACCGGCGTAGCCTTGGCGAGGCGCGCGCGCAGCTCGGTTTCCGGCATGGCCGTCAGCGCCACCAGCGCCTTCACGCCCACGTCGCACACGGCGCGCTGGGCCACGGCGCGGTTGTTGCCGTCGGCCGCGCTGGCGCGGGCCAGGGCTGCCGTGGCGGGCGGCTGGAAGCCGGCGCGGGCGGCCAGCTCCGTCAGGCGCGCCGTGTCCGCGCGCGAGGCGGCGTCCTGGCGGGCCACGTCCAGCTGCTGTTCGCAGGCGCGCAGCGCGTAGTACTGGTTGGCCACTTCGGCCGCCACCGACACGCGGGCGTCATGCCAGCCCGCTTGCGCGCTGTCGAGGCGGGCCTGGGCCGCGTCGCGCGCGGCGCGGGTGGCGCCGAACAGGTCGATCTCCCACGACGCTTGCAGGGCCGCTTGCGCCGTGGTGCCCATCGGCAGGGCCGATTGCTGGCTGGCCCGGCTCACGCTGGCCGCCGCGTCCAGCGAGGGCGCCAGCGCGGCACCGCTGGCCACGCGTTCGGCGCGCGCCTGGGCGATGCGGGCGCCGGCGCTGGCCACCGTGGGGCTGGCTTCCTGGGCCGCCGTCACCAGCTGCGCGAGCAGGGCGTCGCCCTGTTGCTGCCACCATTGCGCCAGTTCCGTCACGCTGCCGTCGTGCGGCAGCGGCGCTTGCCATTGTGCGGGCAGTGGCGCGGCCACCTGCTGCGCCGGGCCTTGCACGGCGCATGCGCTTAATGTGCTCAAGGCGCTGCCCACGGCCAGCACCAGCGCCGCCCGTTGTAGTGCTCTCTTCATGCGTTTCCTTCCTTGCGGTTGCTCTGTTCCGCCATTACCAGCGCCTCGCCGTAGCGGGCCAGTTGATGGAGCCATTGTTCGATCGCTGCCGGCGTGGCCAGCAGTTGCGGCGTGATGGCAGTGACGATGTCGCGCCCCACCATGATCTGCACGGCCAGCGCGGCCAGCGCATAGGCCAGCCGGTGTACTTCGTCGTCGGCCTGTTCCAGGTTCAGGTGCCGGCACAGCACGCGCACCAGGGCCATGTGCTCGGGACGGATGCTGTTGTCGATTTCGGCCGCCCACAGGCCGGTTGGCTCCAGCCGCTCGCGCAGCCACAGGCGCAGGAACAGCTGGGCGCCGTCGTCCTGCTGCAGCGGCGCCAGCATCTGGCGGTAAAAGCCCAGCAGCGATTCGCGCAGCGTGAAATGGGGCGGCGCGTACTGGGCGATGTTGGCTTCAGGCGCCGGGCACATGCCTTCGAACACGGCCCGGTACAGGCCCGCCTTGTCGCCGAAGTAGTAGCTGATGGCGGCCACGTTGGCGCCGGCCGCCTGCGCGATCTCGCGCGTGGACGTGCGCGCGTAGCCCTGTTCCGCGAACAGGCGCATGGCGGCCAGGCGCAGCCGCTCGCGCGATTGCTCGCCGTCCGAACGGGGCTTGCGGATGTCGTCAGGCGGGCGCGTTGGGGGATGGTTGGCTTGGGTCATCCCGGCATTACATCACGAAATTTAAACAATTGATATAACTAAATCGGTTGTTTAACTTTTTCCGTGAAAGTTGTCCGTAACAAATGCTTACTGACGATACTTGAGTCCTCACACTTTTCGCGGGGCGGGACGCTAGAATGCCCGCACCGCTATGCCACCGAGGACCATCACCATGCATGCCGCGCGCACTTTCGCCACCGCCGTCATCGTCGCCTTGTTCTGGCAAGGTGGGGCCGGCGCCACTGACCTGCCCCCCGAGCAGGCCGCCCTGCACGTACTGAACCGGCTGGCCTACGGTCCCCGTCCCGGCGACATCGAGCGCGTGACCCAGATGGGCGTGCAGCGCTACATCGACAGCCAGCTCCATCCCGAATCCATCCCCATGCCAGCCACGCTGACGGCGCGGCTCGATGCGCTGGAGACGGCGCGCCAGCCGGCCGGCCGCACGCTGGCCCAGTTGCTGGCCGTGCGCGAGATGGCGAAGGACGAGGGCGAGGAGGGCAAGGCCAAACGGCGCGCCGTGGTGGTCAACATGACTGAGCAGACGGCCGAAGCGCGCCTGGCGCGCGCGGTGGACAGCCCGCGCCAGCTGGAAGAGGTGATGGTCGATTTCTGGTTCAACCATTTCAACGTCTTCGAAGGCAAGGGCCTGGACCGGGCGCTGGTGGCCAGCTATGAACGCGACGCGATCCGGCCGTATGCGCTCGGCTCCTTCCGCGACCTGTTGGGCGCCACGGCCCACCATCCGGCCATGCTGTTCTACCTCGATAACTGGCTGTCGACGGCGGACGGCTTCGTGCCGCGCGGCCGCCCCAACGCCAGGATCAAGACGGCCGGCCTGAACGAAAACTACGCGCGCGAGCTGATGGAACTGCACACGCTGGGCGTGGACGGCGGCTACACGCAGCGCGACGTGCGCGCGCTGGCCCGCATGCTGACTGGCTGGACCTTCAACCCGCGCGCACTGGCGCTGCGCAACGAGGGCTTCATATTCGACGCCCGCCGCCACGACAAGGGCGACAAGCAGTGGCTGGGCCACACCGTGCATGGTGGCGGCCAGGACGAAGGCGAGTATGCGCTGGACGTGCTGGCCATGCATCCGGCCACGGCGCACCACCTGAGCTACGAGCTGGCCCAGTACTTCGTGCAGGACGCGCCGCCGCCGGCCCTGGTCGATCGCATGGCGCGCAGCTACCTCGCCAGCAAGGGCGATATCCGCACGGTGCTGGCCACGCTGTTCGCCAGTCCCGAATTCTTGGCGCCTGAGGCGCAGGGCGCCAAGTTCAAGACGCCGTACCAGTTCGTCGTCTCGGCCGCGCGGGCCGGCAGCGCGCCGCTGGCCGAGATCAAGCCCGTGCTGGGCGCGCTGAACCGGCTTGGCATGCCGCTGTACGGTTGCCAGACGCCGGATGGCTACAAGAACACGGAGGCGGCCTGGCTCAATCCCGATGCGCTGAGCCGGCGTATCGGCATCGCCACCGCGATGGGACGCGCGCTCGATGCGGGCGCGCTGCAGGCCACGCTGGGCGGCACCGTGTCGGCCCGCACGCGCGCCGCGGTGGCCGCCAGTCCCGAACCACTGCGCGCCGCCATGCTGCTGGGCGGCCCCGATTTCATGCAGCGCTGACCGCGCGAAGGAGCAACCATGCAACGCCGAGATTTCATGCACGCGCTGGCCGCCGGCGCCGGACTGGTGATCCCGCTGGGACGCCACGCCTGGGCCGCTACGCCGGCCGAAGGCGGTGGCAACGGCCGCCGCCTGATCGTCATCATGCTGCGCGGGGCGGTCGATGGCCTGAGCGTGGTGGCGCCCGTGGGCGACCCCAATTACGCGCGGCTGCGGCCGAACATCGCGCTGGCCCGGCCCGGCACCGAGGGCGGGGCGCTGGAACTGGATGGCTACTTCGGCCTGCATCCGGCGCTGGCGCCGCTGTTGCCGCTGTGGGAGCAGAAGAAGCTGGCCTTTGTGCACGCCAGCGGTTCGCCGGACGCCACCCGTTCCCATTTCGACGCACAGGATTACATGGAATCGGGCACACCCGGTGCCAAGGCCACGGCCGACGGCTGGATGAACCGGCTGGCCGGCGCGCTGCCCGGCGCGGCCACGCCCACCCGTGCGCTGTCGATCGGCCCCACCATGCCGCGCATCCTGTCGGGGCGCGCGCCGGCCGTCAACCTGGCCAGCGGCGCGGCCGGCACGCGCGCCAACGTGCTGGACCGGCCAGCGCTGGGGCGCGCGTTCGATCAGCTGTACGCCAACCATACCCGCTTCGGCCGTGCTTACCAGGCCGGCCGGGATGCGCACCAGGAAGTGATGATGGCCGCCGCCGACATGGAGATGCAGATGGCCGACGGCGGCGCGCCGCTGCCCAACGGTTTCCCGGACGACGCGGCGCGGCTGGCCACGCTGATGCGCAACGATCCCAATATCCAGCTGGCCTTCGTGGCGCTGGGCGGCTGGGACACGCACGCCAACCAGGGCGCGGCCCGGGGGCAACTGGCCAACCACCTCGCGCCGCTGGGACAGGGGCTGGAAGTGCTGGCGCGCCGGCTTGGCCCCTTGTTCGATCAGAGCACCATCGTCGTCATGTCCGAGTTCGGCCGCACGGCGCGCGAGAACGGCAACGGCGGCACCGATCATGGACATGGCAATGCGATGTGGGTGCTTGGCGGCGGCGTGGCCGGTGGCCGCGTGTACGGCGAGTGGCGAGGCTTGGGCGAGGACCAGCTCAACGAGGGACGCGACCTGCCCGTGACGACGGATTTCCGCACCGTGCTGGCCCAGCTCGCGCAGCGCCGCCTGGGCCTGGCGCAACGCCAGCTGGCGCAGCTGTTTCCGAACATGCCGGCCCAGCGCGCCGGCTTCAGTGTACTGCGGTCTTCCTGAAGGCGCGGAACAAATCAACGGCAGCGTCGCACCATTCTGGATTAGAATCCTGGATTATTGCAAAATAGATAATTTTCCCGTATGCGCTGTGCTCGATTTTTTGTGCTGGTACTGGCCAGCGCCTGTTCGCTCGCGGCGGCGCAGGACGTCCTGCTCACCGGGCATGTGCGGCGCGTCGTCCTGCATCCATCCGGTGGCCCGGAATGTCCGCCCGTTTGTCCGGCGCCGGCGGCGCGCAATCCAGACGGCTCGAACCGGGTCGGCATATCGAACGATGGGGGCTGCCAGATCATGGACGTGGACATCGACACGCGCAACCAAAGCGAAGTCCTGGTCGTCGTCCGGCAGCTTTGCCTTCAGGCGTGAAGGGCCGTTGTTCTTCGCGTTTGCCGGCACGGAGATCGGCCGACTTGATCGTCCTGATTCCGTGTCAGGTCTGTCATTTGGACTCAAGGACAGTGGCTTTGAGTTTAATCAAACGATATCGGGGGCAGAAGTGGTAAGCGGTTTCTCATTGCAACCAAATTTAAAATTGAAAGGCCATTATGAGAAAACTCAAAGGTGCGCGATGACTGTCCGAATGACAGACCTGACACCGATTTTTGACAAAAAAAACGCCCACGACCTTGCGGTGCGGGCGGAATTCCAATGTTCGGCGAACGGTTGGAGGAGACAGTTCCAATATAGGCCGATTTATGGTGCGCCGCAATACAGTAGAAATACTAGGCCGTTCTGTTAATGATGTTAAAAGGTTAATCATGCGGGGCGTCCTCACGCCGGCGGCCGCGCCGCCGCCAGGCAGGCCGCGATTTCGTCCACCAGTTTTGTCGGGTCGATAGGGTGGGCCAGCAAGCGCGCCGGGTAGCGCCGTCCGCACGGCACCCAGGCCACGCTGGCGTCCAGCGCCGGGCGCAGCACGATCAGCGGCAGCCGGGAGAAGCGCCGCAGCGCCGGGATGGGGAACGCTTGCAGCGCCGCTTCGTCGTCGGTGCCGCTGTCGCACAGCACCAGGTCGAACGCTAGCCCGGCGCACGCTTCGGCCTGCGCCGCGTTGCTTGCCACCGTCAGCGTGTAGCCCAACTGACCGAGTACGGAAGCGAGCAAGCCGTGGTTGGCCGGCGCCGCGTCGAGCAGCAGCACGCGCGCGCGGGCGGCGGGGCCAGGATCAGGCGCACGCAAGGCGGCCGCATTGGCGTGCAAGGCCGTGTCGGGGGCGGGCGGCGCCAGCTGGCCGGCCCGCAGCGGCGGCGGCAGCCATGCGGCCAGCGCCGGCAGCAACTGCTCCGGCTCGAACGCCTTGGCCAGCCAGCCGTCGAAGCCGGCCGCCAGCAGGGCCGCGCCGCCATCGTCGGCCGGTTCCGCGCTGGCCGCCAGCACGGGGATGGCGCGCGTGGCCGGATCGGCCCTGAGCTGGCGCAGCACGCCGTGGCCGTCCAGCTTGGGCAGGCGCAGGTCGCACAGCACCAGGTCGGGCAGCTCGCGGCGCGCGGCCGCCACGCCCTGTTCGCCATCCCAGGCCGACAGCACCCGGTAGCCGTGGGCCTCCAGCAGATAGACCATCAGGTTCATGTTGGCCGGGTTGTCCTCGATGACCAGTATCGATGCCGTCATTTGTCCCTCCGCTGCGGCCCGTGGCCGCCACCCCGGTCAGTGCCGGGACTTGAGCGCCAGCGTGAATGTGCTGCCGTGGCCGAAATCGCTGGTGAAGAACAGCGAGCCGCCAATCAGGTTGGCCAGGTTCTGGCTCAGGTACAGGCCCAGCCCCGCCCCTTCGGCATGGCGGGTCGAGGTGGAGTCCAGTTGCGAGAAGGCCTGGAACAGCTTGGCCTGGTCTTCCTCGCGGATGCCGGCGCCGCTGTCGGCCACGGTGAATTCCACGCGCGGGCCATCCTCGCCGTCGCGCACGGCCAGGCTTACGCGCACCGTGCCTTTTTCCGTGAACTTGATGGCGTTGTTGAGCAGGTTGAGCAGGATCTGGGTCAGGGCCCGGCGGTCCGTGTCCACCGTCAGCGGCTGCTCGGCCAGCGCCACTTCCAGCGCCAGCCCCTTTTGCAGCGCCAGCGGGCGCACGCTGTCGATCGCTTCGGTCACCAGTTGCTGGCACTGCACCGGCTCCACCGTCAGCGACACCTTGCCGGCCTCGATCTTGGCCACGTCCAGGATGTCGTTGATCAGCGAGAGCAGGTGGCGGGCGCTGGCGCGGATCGTGTTGAGCTGCTTGTCCTGCTCCGTCGTCAGGGGGCCGGGCAGTTTCATCAGCAGCGCGCCCGTGAAGCCGATGATGGCGTTGAGCGGGGTGCGCAGCTCGTGCGACATGTTGGCAATGAAGGCCGATTTCATGCGGCTCGCTTCGGCCAGCTCCAGATTCTTCAGCGCGATTTCGCGGTTGATGGTTTCCAGCTCGCCGGCGTGGTGGGCCAGGCGCATGTTCAGTTCGATCACCTGGCGCTCGCGCGCTTGCAGCTCGCTATTGACCTGCACGGCCTGCTCGTAGGTGGAGATCAGCAGGTCCAGGATTTGCTGGCGCTCGGCGTTGATGAAGTGCTTCTGGTCGCCCAGGTAGAGCGCGATGCCGATCTCCATGTTCTGGCTGCGGCGCAGCTTCTGGTTCATCAGCATGTGGCCGATGCGGTTGAGCAGGTACTCCTCCGAATAGGGCTTGCGGATGAAATTGTCGGCCCCGCATTCGATGCCGCGGATGATGTCCTTGGGGTCCGTCAGCGAGGTGACGAGGATGACGGGAATGTCGCGCAGCACCGGGTCCGTCTTGATGGCGCGGCACAGCGTGTAGCCATCCATCTCCGGCATCACGATATCGGACAGCACCAGCTGCGGCTTGGCCGCGCGGATCGCTTCCAGCGCCAGCCGGCCATTGCCGGCCACCCGCGCGCGGTAGCGCATGGACTGGATCAGGCGGCGCAAGCGCTCGGCCTGGGTGGGGCTGTCCTCGACGATCAGGATTTCCGTTTCGTCGGGCTGGATTTCATAACTGGAGTCCACAGGCTGTCTCCTGGAGTCAGGTTCGCGCTGGCCGGCGGCCGGTGCCGGCGTGGACGGGCCGGCGCTGCCGCCCGTGCCGGTTGTTACGGGCTGGTGAGACTATATCGGATTTAGCGGCGCCGCAGTGCAAATTTGCCGCCATCGTGTGCGCGACACTACGCGGGCAAGCCCTGGAACGCGCCGGCCCGGTAGGTCAGCACCAGCGTGTCGCGGTGGCCGTGCGGGCCCAGCGGCTGGATCGGGGTCGATTCGTGGATCACGGCCGCGTCGTCGAGCAGCAGCAGCGACCATGGCGCGGTCAGCGTGAAGCGCTTGCCGTTGGGGCCATCGGCTTCGAAGATGCGGGTTTCGCCGCCCTTGATGTCGCGCCGGCCCACCAGCAGCACGGCCACGAAGTCGACGCCGTCGCGGTGCGCGCCTTCGGGCGTGGGGCGGCCGATGCCGTCGGTGGTGTCGATGCGGAACTGGTGCGCCTCGATGTACCACGGATGGGCGCCGCGCGCGGCCGTGCACAGCTGGCCGATGCCGCGCACCAGTCCCTGCCAGGCCGGCCGCGCCACCGTGGCCGGTTGCACCGGCTCGAACAGGCGCTGCATGCCGCCGTGCAGGGCGTTGTATTCCAGCGGTTGCCAGTGGGGCCGGTGCGCCGTCTGGCGCAAGGTGTCGCCGTCCTGCACGAAGCACGAGTGGCGGCGGCGCCGGTAACGCCCGCCATCCTTCAGGTAGTTATCGAGCGGCAGGTCGTCCCAGCCCGGTTCCAGCGCGGCCAGGTCGGCCAGCGTGCAGCCGGCCAGGCTGGCCACGTCCTCGGGGCGTAGCAGCGCGTAGCCTTGCTGGCGCAGCGCCTGCGGGACAAATTCGGGAGCGGTGAAGGTGGGGGCGGGACTGGTCATGGATGCCTGCGATGAACGATGAGCGATGAGCGATGAGCGATGAGCGATGAGCGATGAGTCAGGGAGCGGGGGAGCGGGCATTGTACGCCGCGCGCCGCGCTTGTGCGCGCGCATGCGCCGGCGCGGCGTCAAACGGCCTGCAGCAGGCTGGCGCGCAGCGCGTTCAATTCGTTCTTCAGGCTCACCACTTGATCGAGACTGCAGCGGGTGGCGCCGATGATATCGGCCGGCAGCGTGGCGGCCACGTGGCGCAGCGCGTCGCCGGCCGGGGTCAGCGAGATGATCACCTGGCGCTCGTCGCTGGCGGCGCGCGCGCGCGTGAGCAGGTCGGCCTGTTCCATGCGCTTGAGCAGCGGCGTGAGCGTGGCCGAATCGAGGAACAGCCGTTCGCCCACTTCCGTCACGGTCAGGCCGTCGCGTTCCCACAGCACCATCATCACCAGGTACTGGGAATAGGTCAGGCCCAGCTTGCGCAACAGCTTGCGATACAGCTTGCTCATGGCAAGCGAGGTGGAATACAGGGCGAAGCACAACTGGCCGTCCAGCTTGGGCACTTGGGGCGGCACGGCGGCCGGTGGGGAGGCGGATTGGGAGGCGGGGGCGGTGGTCATACGGCCAGTATAGATAGCGCGCTATTCAATTGCAAGCGCGGCGCGTAAAAAATGCGGCACGGGGCGGGGGCTCAGGTATGATGATGTTTGGAAACTAATACGCGCATACGCGCACACGCACTACTCAGTAAAGGCTTGCCAGGCATGGACGTCCACCACAGGGCCATCGTACTTGTCGCCGATGGCGCACCCGGGCAGCGCGCGCAGTTGGGGGCGCTGCTGCACGATCAGTACACGCTACGCGAGGCCGGCGATGGCGCCGCCGCGCTGGCGGCCGCGCGCCAGTTGCCGCGCCCGGACTTGCTGCTGCTGGAAGCGGCCCTGCCCGGCGTGGATGGCCTCGATGGCTACGGTGTGCTGGCACAGCTGCGCGCCTGTCCCGACACGGCCGCCATTCCCGTGCTGATGCTGGTCGAGGGCGGCCAGCCGCAAGCCGAGCAGCGTGCCTGGCAGGGCGGGGCGGCCGACGTGGTGCAGCGGCCCTTGCTGGCCGAGGCGCTGCAGGCGCGCGTGGCCACCCACGTCAAACTGCGCCGCTCGCGCGAACTGCTGCGCCACCAGGCCGGCCTGGTCGAGCACCTGGTGCGGGAACGCACGGCCGAACAGGACCAGATGGTGGAAGCGGTGATCTGGGCGCTGGCCGCGCTGGCCGAATCGCGCGACCACAAGACCGTCAACCACATCCGCCGGGTCCAGCACTACGTGGCCGCGCTGGCGCGCCAGTTGCAGGGGCAGCCGCGCTTCGCCCAGGAGCTCAGTGACGCCAACATCGCGCTGCTGTTCCAGGCCGCGCCCCTGCACGACATCGGCAAGGTCGGCATCCCGGACGCCATCCTGCTCAAGCCGGGCCGGCTCACGGACGAGGAATTCGCCGTCATGCAGCGCCACACCATCTACGGGCGCGACGCCATCGCGGAAGTGGAGCGCCACCTGGGCCGCAGCACCACCTTCCTGCGCTACGCGCGCGAGATCGCTTATTCGCACCAGGAGAAGTACGACGGTTCCGGCTATCCGCAGGGGCTGGCCGGCGACGCCATCCCGCTGTCGGCGCGGCTGGTGGCGGTGGCCGCCGTGTATGACGCGCTGATCTCGCGCCGCGTCTACAAGCCGGCCTTCACCCACGAGACGGCGCTGGAACTGATCCGCCAGGGCAGCGGCGAACAGTTCGACCCCGACCTGGTGGACGCTTTGCTGATGGTGGAGGAGGAATTCCTCGACATCGCGGCCCGCTACGCCGACGTGGCCGTGGCCGAGAATGGCGCGTCGGCGCCGCAGCGGGTGGCGGCGCCATAAAAAGGTGGCCGGCACGGATCCGGCCGGGGGGCAGCGTGGAGGCAAGGCAGGCCATGCGCAGACAGGGCTACATCGCGTTCATCGTCGGGCTGTGCCTGACGGCCGCGCTTTGCCTGTTCGTGCTGGGCGAACAGCAGCGCCAGCGGCGCGACGTGTTCCGGCGCGACGCCGACAAGATCACCCACGCCACCGAGGTGCGCCTGCGCACCTATTTCGACATGTTGCTGGCGCTGCGGGCCATGTACGCGCACGACGACCACATCGACCGCGCCGAGTTCCACCGCTTCGTGGCCGCGCTCGACCTGGCGCGGCGCTACCCCGGCTTCCAGGCCATCCAGTTCGTGCGGGCCGTGCCGGCGCCGCAGCTGGCCGCCTACACCGAGGCCGTGCGGCGCGACACCAGCCTGGCGCCACAAGGTTATCCCCAGTTCCGCATCCACCCGGCCGCGCTGCGCGAGACCCATTACGTGATCGAGTACACGGAGCCGCTGGCCGGCAACGAGAACGCCTTCGGCCTGGACCTGGCGGCGCTGCCGCCCCACCTGCAGGCGCTGGAGCTGGGGCGCGACGACGGCGCCATCGTGGCCACCGAGCGCATCACGCTGGTGCAGGACGCCAGTGGCGAACCGGGCTTCGTGGCGCGCGCACCGATCTACCGCAACGGCGCGCCGCTGGCCACGCCGGCCCAGCGGCGCGCCGCGCTGGTGGGCTTTGTGGCCATCGTCTTCAAGGTCAACACCTTGATGCGCGAAGTGATCGAGCCTGGCCTGTTGAACGACCTGTACGTGCGCATCCACGACACGGGTTACCTCAAGGATGGCGCCAGCCAGCCGCCCGGCCCGGACAACCTGCTGTTCGACAGCGGCGGGCGGATCGGCGCGGCGCGCCTGCCGGTCCTGCCGGGGCTGGCCGCCAGCACCAGCCTGGTGGTGGGCGAGCGCCGCTGGCTGCTGCGGGTGGACGGCCACGCCGGCGCGCGCTACAGCGGCGTGGCGGCGCCCGTGCTGCTGGCGGCGGCCGCGGGCCTGATCATCAGCGCGCTGGTGGCGGCCCTGCTGACGGCCAAGCAGGGGCTGGAGCGCAGCCTGGCCGAACTGGCGCGCCAGAAGGACAACGCCGACGCGGCCCACGCCGACCTGTCGGCCGCGCTGGCCAGTTTGCAGCTGGCCCAGGCCAACCTGATCACGTCGGAAAAGATGGCGTCGCTGGGGGCGCTGGTGGCGGGCGTGGCGCACGAGCTCAACACCCCGATCGGCAACAGCCTGCTGACGGCCACCGCGCTGGGCGACCGGGTGGCCGAGTTCGAGCGCCAGCTCGGCGGCGAGGGCGGCGTCAAGCGCTCGGCGCTGGTGGCCCACCTGGCCGACGCGGGCAAGGCGTGCACCATCATCGCCGCACAGCTGGCGCGGGCGGCCGACTTGATCACCTCGTTCAAGCAGGTGGCCGTGGACCAGTCCAGCGGCCAGCGCCGCCGCTTCCTGCTGGAGGAGGTGGTGCGCGACGTGCTGGCCACGTTCGCCGTGCAGCTGCGCCATGCGGCCTGCACGGTGGAAGTGGAGGTGGAAGCGGGGCTGGAATTGCTGTCCTATCCGGGCAGCGTGGGCCAGGTGCTGAGCAACCTGCTCAACAACGCGCTGCTGCATGGCGTCGATGGCGGCGGTGGCACCGTCACCATCAGCGCCCGGCGCCAGGGGCCGCACGAGGCCGTGCTGCGCTTCGCCGACAACGGCAAGGGCATGTCCGAGCGCACGCTGCGCCAGGTGTTCGACCCGTTCTTCACCACGCGGCTGGGGCAGGGCGGCTCGGGACTGGGCATGCACATCGTCTACAACATCGTCACCAGCGTGCTGCATGGGCGCATCGACGTGCAGTCGGCGCCGGGCCAGGGCACGTGCGTGACCATCACGCTGCCGCTGGAGGCGCCCGTGTGGGAGCCGGCCGCCTAGGGCCGCGCGCGGCGCGCCGTCACAGGAAGCCGCGCACCGGCAACGCGGCGTCGCGCTGTATCCAGTTGCGCGGCGAATAGCTGCTGCGGCCGTCCGTCACATGCAGCGTGTAGGCGTGGCGCGAGACGGGCGAGCGGTTCGGCGCGCTGTAGTGGGGCAGCAGGCCGTGGAAGCACACCAGGCTGCCCGCCTGGCAGGCCAGCGGCACGGCCGTGCGCCCGTCCGGCCACGGCGTGGCGTCCAGCTTTTCCATCGTCACCTTGTCGCCGTGGCGCAGGAAGCGCTCGCGCATGGGGCCGCGGTGGCCGCCCGGTTCGGCCCACAGGCAGCCGTTGTCCCGCGTGGCGTCTTCCAGCGCGAACCAGAACGTGGTGACGGTGACGGGATCGGTGTCGAAATAGGTGGCGTCCTGGTGCCAGCGCACTTCGCCGCCGATGCCGGGCTGCTTGAAGATGTACATCGATTGCCAGACCTGGGCCTGCTCCAGCCCCAGGTCGCGCGCCACGGCGGCCAGCCGCGCGTCGGCCGAGAAGGCGCGGAACACGGGGTCCAGGTCGTGCATGGCGTGGCCGATCTTGTTGATCGACAGTGATTTGTCCTGCTGCAGTTGACCGTCCGGGCCGAACGCCTCCTCCTCGAAGAAGCAGCGTATGGTGTTGTCCGAACCGAGGAAGTAAGCGTCGGCGCGCTGTTCCTGCTCGCGCGTGGTGAAGATGCCGGCCGCCGCCGACGGGTCGAAGGCGTCCACGATCTGCGCGGCGCGCGCGCGCAGGGCGGCGATCTCGGTGGCGTTCTTGAAGCCGGGCAGGACGAGGTAGCCGTCCCGTTGGTATTGCAGTTTCTGCGCCTCTGTCAGCATGGCCGCTCCGGTGGTTGGTGGGCAAACGACTCGCATGGCCATTGTACCGGCAGACCGCAGGCCGGGCTCACACTTGCCAGGCGCCGTCCTTGTAGACCTGCTCGTCGTCCAGGTAGACCGCTTCCGTCACTGCGAACACGTCCACGTGGTAGCGCGCGTCCTTGCGCCGGAATTGCGGCTTGGGATAGACGCCGTGCTTGGCGCCCAGCGACAGGTGGATGCCGCACATGCGCTCGTAGGTGCCGATGTCGTTGACCGTCAGCTCGCGCGAGAAGGCGCGGTTCATGCCGAAGCCCAGTTCGCGCAGCCACACTTCGCCCTCGTGGGCACGGATGATCTCGAGCATCTGGTCGAACGCGGGCGTGCTGTGCTCCACGCCCGTCACCCGGCCCCGCTCGACGATCAGGGTGATCGGGTGCGCGGGGCGGTTGACGAGGAACTGGGTGTCGCCGAACACGAAGATGCGCACCCGCCCGTGCACCGCTTCCAGGTCCAGCGCCTCGGTGAACACTTCACCGAGCGGGAACTGGCCGCCCACGTTGTTCATGGCGCGGTAGTCGCCGATATTGAGCTTGGCCGGCTCGAACGGGGAGCCAAACACGAGCCGCTCGCCGCCGCTGTCGATCACGCCGCCGGAGGCGCGGTCGATGCGGGCCTTGAGCGCGTGGCCCACGCCGCGGTAGTAGGCCGGGTCGTAGGCCAGCGCGTCGATGTAGTGGCGGCCCTGCTCGCCGGGCATGCGCGACAGGTGCACGTGCTCGATCACTTTCAGGCCGCGCTTGAACAGTTCGATGCGGATGCGGAACGCTTCGAGCCGGAAGCTGGTGGACTGGATCAGCACCACCAGGTCGCCGGGCGCCATGCGGGCGAAGGCAGCCAGCACTTGCTCGGGCGTGACGGTGTCGAAATCGATGAAGGTGGCGCCGGGGATGGCGCGCCGGTACGCTTCCGTCAGCGCCAGATTGAGATCGCAGCGCCGGTCATGGACGACCAGGGCGCCGTGGCTGGGCGCGTAGTCGATGGCCAGCGCCAGCAGGTCGCTCACGTTGCGCGCGGCCGTATCCACCGTCGTCGTGGCGATCACCCCGAACGGCGCGGTGGCGGGCGGGAGGGAAGACGGGGAGGCGGGGGCGGCGGACGTCATGTTGTGGTGAATCAAGGCAAAAGGGAATGTTGGGCATTATACGGGGGAAGCGCGGGTGCTTTCTTCTTGTACATGGCCGGGGTGCGTTGTAGAATTCAGAGAAATATAGCCGCTGGGAAACTAGCGGCACATCATGAGGGATGCCCGATGAGCATAACGATGGGACAGGATTTGCCACTGGAGCGGCCCGACGCCGAAGGCCGCGCGGCCCTGTTCGTGCCCACGGCCGCCATCAAGGAGGAGGTGCTGGCAACCATCCGCAAGGGCGCCGCCGTGGTCGGTTTTGGCAACCATGACCGCACCCTCACCATCTACTACGAGAGCAACCGCTTCAACGAGCCGCTGCTGGTCAAGTGGGAACAGAAGGCCCGCAAGGCCTACGACCGGCTGGTCGACAACCTGCCCACCGTGTCCAAGATGACGGCCAAGATGGAGCACTTCGAGCAGGTGGGCTACATCAACGGCAAGGGCATCACGATCCGCCGCATGGCCAGCCTGATGCGCTGGCTGGAGCAGTCCGAGGCGCTCGACAGCGCGCCGGCCACGGAACTGATTCAATTCACCCCGCCCCCGCCACCGAAGAAGATCGTCGCCGAATAAGGCCAGGCCAGAGCGCTGCAAGGCAGGCCACCGGCCGCGCCGGCCACGCCACGCCCAGGCGCGGCCGGATCAACTTTTCCTGAAATTTTCTTGGGTGAATTGAAACTTTCCTGTGGGCATGTGCTATCGTTTGCCCAAGCGGCGGACACAGCCGTATCCGCGGCGGCTGTCCGGCCGTCGCCCTGTTACCACAAGGAGACTGCATCATGCGACAACTGTACCAATACCTGATGACGGCGCTGCTGGCGCTGGGCCTGGCCGGCGCCGTCCAGGCCCAGGAAGCGAGCCATCGCGGCACGGCCGACGAAGCCGTGGCCATGGTCAAGAAGGCCAGCGCCTACCTGCAAAAGAACGGCAAGGACAAGGCCATCGCCGCCTTCAACGATCCCAAGGGCGAATTCATCAACGGTGACCTGTACGTGTTCATGATCGACACCAGCGGCGTGATGCTGGCGCACGGCCAGAACCCCAAGATGGTCAACAAGAACCTGATGGAGCTGAACGCCGGCGGCGTCTATCCGCTCAAGGAATTCCTCAAGCTGACCAGCGGGCCGGCCGGCAAGGGCTGGGTCAAGTACATGTGGCCCAATTCGGTCTCCAAGAACATGGAGGAGAAGAACACCTACGTGGAAAAAGTGGGGGAATACGTGATCGGGGTGGGGATCTACAAGTAAGGGGCCCGGGGCCGTCCGGCCCCGTCGTTCTCCCGGCGGGGAGGCGTGACCGAGGACACGGTGCGGCGCTCCAGCGGCATCGAGCATAGCGACCACCTGTTGGCGGATCTCGATCAGGCATGGGCTGAAGTCTGATGGGCGCCCAGGCTTACTCGTAATATGCGGGCGCCATCTTCAGCGTGTCGCGCTGGGCCTGGTCGTGGTTGATCCACAGCTGCGCGTGTTGCTGCGCCAGCAGATCGGCGATGCGCTGCATCGAGGCCAGCGTCTTGTCCTTGTCGACGTTGATCGAGGGGACGCGCCGATAATCCCAGTTGCTCTTGAAGTGGATGGCGTCGCCCGACAGCACGAGCGCTCCCGTCTTGGGCAGCTTGACCAGCAGCGACTGGTGGCCGGGCGTGTGGCCGGGCGTGGCGATGATGGTGACGCTGCCGTCGCCGAACACGTCCTTGTCGCCTTCGACCGTGGTGACCGGATGCTCGGGCTTGAAGCGCGGCGCGTTGTTGGCGCCGGGCCAATCGTACTCGGCCTTCTGCACCAGCAGCATCGTCTGCGGGAACAGCTCGACATTGCCGATGTGGTCCGGGTGGGCGTGGGAAACGGCCACATACCGGATGTCCGCTGGCTGGACGCCGAGTTGCGCCAGCTGGCCCGCGAGCGTCTTCGGCCGGCGCCAGTGCACCGCCTTGGGATCTGCCGGCGCCAGTCCATCGGGCAGGGCGGCGATGGCGTCGCTGACGCCGGTGTCCCACAGCATCCAGCCCTGGGCATGCTTGATCAGGTAGCAATTATCGACGAACGGCATCGGTTGCCCGACATTGACGCCCGGCGACCAGCGCGAGACGTCCCCGGCCTCGCCTTCGCCGCAGTTGAGGATGTAGAGCCGCTCGACCCCGCTGGCGCGCGGCGCGGGCATGCCGCTGCAGCCGGCGACGAGGATGGCCAGCGACGCGAGCGCGAGCCTGGCGGCGATGAACGGCGCTTTCAGCATGATGCATTCCTCCTGGTAGGGACGTGATGAACGCCGGCCAGGCCAACGATGACCTGTCAGGCGACCAGCTTGCGTAACCACGACAGTAGCACTGTGGCCAATAATTCGGTGCGCGGCAGGATGGCGAACTGGTGCCGGCCAAATACCTGGCCCAGGTAATGCGCGGCCTGATGGTCTATCGTCAGGCAGAAGGTGGCGATGCCGCTGTTGTCGGCCTCCACCACGGCCTGCCGCAAATCGTGCAATCCATACTTGCCTTCATAGACGTCGACATCATTGGGCTTGCCGTCCGTGAGCAGCAGCAGTAGCCGGTGCCGGGCTGGCTGCGCGGCGAGCATGGCGGCCGCATGGCGCACGGCGCTGCCCGTGCGCGTGTAGTGTTCCGGTTCGATGCCGGCGATGCGCAAGGCCACGGCCTGTCTGTATGGTTCGGTGAAGCGCTTGATGTCGCGCACCACCACGCCTTCCCGGCCTTCGCCGCTGAAAGCCATCACGCCAAACGGTTCACCGAGCGCGTCGAGCGCATGGCTTACCAGCAGCAAGGCTTCCCGTTCCACGTCGATCACGCGGCGCTGGTCGCTGATCCAGCCGTCGGTCGATCCGCTCACGTCCACCAGCACCAGCACCGCGAGGTCGCGCCGTTGCAGGCGCTGCGTCTCGAACACGCGGCCATCGGGTTCGCCGCCGGCGCGGCGCGCCGATTCCGCGTCGACCCAGGCATCCACGTCCAGCGCTTCGCCGTCGGGCTGGAAGCGGTGGCGCACGCGCCGCGCGCGCAGCAGTTGAAAGCCGCGCCGCACCGCACCCAGCAGCGTGGCGTGCTGGCGCACGGCGCGTTCGACGATGGCCGGATCGCCCGCCACCGCCGGCGTCGTCCAGACCACGCTGCCGGCGCTGGCATAGTCGCCGCGGCGGTAGTCCCATTCCGGATAGGTGTGACGCGTGCCCTGGTGGCCGCCATTGGCCGCTGGCTGGCTGGCGCCGGTGCCCGCGATCGGCTCGTCGCTCATCAGCACTTCGGCCGGCGCGCCGGGCGTGGCGACCAGCCGCGCCTCGGGCAACTCGGACAAGGCGTCGCCGAAGTCACTGGCCTGGGTATCCGTGTCCCGGTCGGTGGGCCGCTGCAAGCCCATGGGGTCTTCCGCCTTTTCGTGCGGCTGTGCGCTCTGGAGCACGAACGGTCCCGGCGAGGTTTGATCGTCCTCGCCCTGCCGGGCCGCCCTGGCCTGCGGACGGCGCGCCAGCCTGGCGCTGCGCGGCGGCTGGCGTGATGCGTGCCCACTATCATGGCCGCCGGGGAGCGCGGCCGGCGCCGCGTCGGGCCGTTTGAACTCGCCCAGCCACAGGTCCTTGTGCAGTAGTGCGCCTTGGCTAGCCGGCGGCACCTCGCGCGCCACTTGCGCGACCAACTGGTACAGCGCGGCGCAGGGCAGGGCCAGCGCATCGGCTGGCAGTGCGGCGAGCGGCGGCTGGCCGCGCAGCGCGCGCAGCACCGCCTGTTCGATCCAGGCCACGCCGCCGGTCAGGCGCGCCGGATCGGGGCGCGCCGCCAGCGCCTCGGCGCGCAGCTGCGCCAGCGTCGGCCCCAGGCCGGGTAAGCGGCGCAGCAACAGGACCTCGCACACCCACGCCTCGCAGACATGGAACAGCGCGCCCGCCAGATCGTCGCGCGTGCCGAACGCGGGAGCGCCGCGCACGGCGCGCGTGGCCTGCAGCAAGGCCAGCGCCCGGTAGCGTTCAAGGGCCGGGCCGTGCGCGAGCCGCAACGTTGACGGCAGCCAGATCGCCTGGCCATCGGTGGCCGGCAGCGCGACGGTGTGCGCGCGAGCCTGGCCTCGCCGGAACAGGCGTTCCAGCATGGTGCGGGGCAGGGGCGCTGGCGCGGCATGGAAACGGAAGCTGCGGCCGTATGCCGCGTTGCACAGCAGGTCGAGCCGTTCGGCGACGGTCTTCAGCGCCAGCTCCGGTTCGCCGCCGTGTTGTTGCTGGCGTTGACGGTGGCGCTGGCGCGCCCGCTGCAGATGGTCGAACGCGAACCGCGCCGCATCCGTGATGACGTCTTCCGCTTCCGGCATCGCGCTACACGAAGCTGGCCCGGATCAGGTCGTCCATGGCGCCAGTCAGGGCGCCATCGTCCGACAGCGGGGCCACGATGGCCGCATAGCAGGCCTGGTGCGGATGGATGCCGCTGGCGATCAGGCGCGCGGCGGCCACCAGCAGCCGGGTGCTGGGCACCTCGGCCAGGCCCCGGTCATGCAGCTGGCGCAGGCGGCCGGCCAGCGTCACCAGCTCATGGGCCAAGGCCGGGGCCACGCCGCCTTCATGGGCCACGATCGCCATCTCGCGCTCGGGCCGGGGGAAATCGAAGTCGAAGCCGACGAAGCGCTGGCGCGTGCTGGGCTTGAGGTCTTTCAGCATGCGCTGGTAGCCGGGGTTGTACGAGATGACGAGCTGGAAGCCGGGTGCGGCTTCTATCGTCTCGCCCGTCTTGTCGATGGGCAGGATGCGGCGGTGGTCCGTCAACGGATGCAGCACCACCACCGTGTCCTGGCGTGCCTCCACCACTTCGTCGAGGTAGCAGATGGCGCCGCTGCGCACGGCGCGCGTGAGCGGGCCATCCTGCCATACCGTGTTGCCGCCTTCGATCAGGAAGCGTCCCACCAGGTCGGACGTGGTCAGGTCGTCATGGCAGGACACGGTGACGAGGGGCCGGCCCAGTTTCCACGCCATGAATTCGACAAAGCGCGTCTTGCCGCAGCCGGTGGGCCCTTTCAGCATGACGGCCAGCTTGCGTTCGTGGCACTGCTCGAACAGCGCCACCTCGCCGCCTTGCGGCTGGTAGTAGGGCGCGGCCGGGGACGCCCCGTGCGCCGACTCAGGCTCCCGCTGCATAAGGCTGCCCCTGCGCGTTGTCACTGAATTCCATGCGCGGGCCGTAGCGGAAGAAGTCGATGATGAACAGCACCACCCCACTGGCGAACAGCGACGCCGTCGCGATCAGCATCAGGAAGTGGACCTGTATCTTCAACTGCGCGTCCAGGAAGCCCAGGCCCATGATCCGCTCCAGGTAGACCTGGCCGATGCCGGCCGTGGCGAACGACAGCGTCATGCCGAACATGCCGCCGATCTGCAGCCAGAACGCCCAGTAGCCCAGCGCCGTACCTTCCTCGGGGCGGCGCGTGAGGCCGGGCAGGGCGAAGGAGATCATCGCCATCACGATCATGGCGTAGGCGCCGTAGAAGGCGGCGTGGCCGTGCATGGCGGTGATCAGCGTGCCGTGGGTCCATTTGTTCACGGACGGGAAGGTGTGGGCGAGGCCGAGCAGCCCGGCGCCGAACAGGGTGAACACGGCGCTGCCCACCGTCCAGTGCAGGGCCAGCTTGTTGGGATGGCCGGCGCCGGTGCGGCGGATGGTCGAATAGGCATAGATGGCCATGCCGATCAGTGCGACCGGCTCCAGCGCACTGAAAAAGCCGCCGATGGGCAGCCAGTAGCTGGGCACGCCCACCCAGTAGTAGTGGTGCGCCGTGCCGAGGATGCCGGCAATGAACACCAGGCCGACGATCACGTAGAGCCACTTCTCCATCACTTCGCGGTCGGCGCCCGACAGGCGGATCAGCAGGTAGGCGAGGAAGCCGCCCTGTATCATCTCCCATACGCCTTCGACCCACAGGTGGATGGTCCACCAGCGGTAGAAAATGGATACCGTGTAGTTCTTATATTCCAGCAGGGCCGGCAGATAGAGCACGGCGGCCAGTCCCAGCCCGCCCAGCAGCACGCCTTCGCTGGTGGTCAGGCGGCCGGACTTCTTGTTGGTCATGCCGACGTTGTAGAGGAACATGAGCATGACGATCACGATCACGATCTTGTGCGGCAGCGGTTGTTCGAGCAGCTTGTTGCCCGTCCCCCAGCGGAACAGGTAGCCGATGATGGCCGTCACGCCCATCAGCACCCACAGCACGAGCTGGAGGTAGGCCAGCCTGGTGCTGTGCAGTTCGGTGCGCGATTCGTCGGGCACCATCCAGTAGGTGGCGCCCATGAAGCCGCACAGCACCCACACCACCAGCAGGTTGGTGTGGATCACCTTGGTGACGTCGAACGGCAGGATGTACAGCAGCGGGTCCGGCCCCAGGTACTTCGACGCCGACAACAGGCCGAACACCAGCTGCAGGCCGAACAGGGCCACGGCCACCGCAAAGTACCAATAGGCGACTGATTGGGATTTGTATTTCATCGCGTTTGCTCCGGTTACTTCAACGTCGACAGGTAGGCCACCAGGTGATCGAGCTGTTCGGGCTTGAGCGCGCTGGGATAGGTGGCCGGCATGAACGACTTGCCATCGGCCGAATACATGGCGCCTGGCACGATGTGGGCACTGGGCGTGAGCACCGACTCGCGGATGTAGCCCGCCAGGTCCTTGGCGTGGCCGTGGTATTCGCTGCTGGCCAGCAGCGCCTGGGTGCGGCTGGCCAGTCCTGCCAGCGATGGTCCGGCCATGTTCACGCCGGGCGCCGTCGAATGGCATGCGGTGCAGGCCGGCACCGCGCTGCGGAACACGGCTTCGCCCAGCGCCACCGGATCCTCGGTGGCCGCGGCAGCGCCCGCGCCGGCCGCTTCGCCGCGGGGCGGCTGGCTGGCGTTGCGGTCGGTGCCGGGGAAGGTGGCGCCCGTCACCAGCAGCGGCCGTGGCGGCCAGCCCTGGTTGTCGACTTTCGATACCCAGTCGAGGAAGGCGATCAGGCCGGTGATGTCGGCGTCGCTGAGGTTCTGGCGCGGCATCAGGCGGCGGTGTTTGTTCTCGTCGTAGAACTTGGCCGGGTCCTTGAGGTAGGCGCGCAGGTAGGCTTCGCCGCGCAGCTGGGTGATCTTGGTCAGGTCCGGCGCGTAGTAGGCGCCCTCGCCGAACAGGGTGTGGCAGTTGATGCAGTTATTGTTGTGCCACACGTCCTTGCCGCGCGTGACCTGGTCGGTGATGGCGTTGGCGTTGGTCAGCTTGTCGAACTGGCGATGGCTGTCCAGCGTCAGGCCCAGGAAGGCGACCGAGGCGATGGCGGTGGAAACGATGGCGAAGACCCGGGCTTGTCGCTTGTTCACGCTGGCCTCCTAGACGGAAATCGCGGGCCAGTAGCGCAGCGCCGTCACCGCCGAATAGGCGATCGCCAACGCGATGAGAACGACGACAAGATAAGCGAACAACTTCAACGACGTGATCCAGGCGTTCATCGTGTTCCTCCTTGAAGAGTGCTGCTGATAATAACTCGACAACGTGCGCACGGGTGCAAGTTTAGGATAAAAACAACAATAGTGGACTGGATGCCCGTGCTGGCGGGAGTGCGGAATCCGTGCGTCGGCAACAGAATGGGCGAGAAGATAGTGCCTGGTCGGTGCTGCGGGACCCTGTGGCGAAGCTTCTATTTCCGCTTCTATTTTCTTCTGCTTTGTTCGGCATGAACCTATTTCGCGTTTTCCGATCTAAAGAGAAGGATGCAGAAAAAACCAGAAGGAGAAATAGAATGGAATCCACAGTGAGCCTGCCCCTCCACAGCAGCACCTTATCGCGCCTGCGACGAGCGCTTTCATCTGGCCAGCAGCCTGCGCCGTGAGCAGGCCAGGCAAGCGAAACTGGCGGCGCCTGCCGCCCCGCCGGACGACATGACCAAGTTCGTACTGGCGCTGCTGGCGGCCAAGATTCCCGCCCCGGTCGTGCACCTGCCACCCGCTCCGGCGCCGCGCAACGTGCCGCCTGGCCCCGGCTGGGACCTGCCTGAACGGCGCAAATTCCGTTTCCGCATCGAGGACGTCGCGTTTGAATGAGGATGAATCGACAAGCGGCACGAGGGAGATGTGCGCGTCTCTACGCGTATCCGTGCGAGCCAAAAAAATGGGCGGCCCCTCCGGGGAAGAGGCGCCGCCCGAAACCGCGCGAGCGCGGCGAGATTACCGTTGTCGCCGTGGCGGCCACGCCTTTCATGGGCGGCCGCCACGTTCGTCAATCACATGCTGGCCCTGAACTCCACGGCGATGGCGCGCGGCGGCGTGAGATAAGCGTAAGGCGAGCCGAATTGCTGCGTTTGTCCGCCCAGCGAGGTGATGTAGCGCTGGTCGAACAGGTTGTTGACGATCAGCGCCATGCCGTAGCGCTGCGATGGACTGTCCCAGCCCACGCGCAGGTCGAACTTGCTGGTGGCCGTTCCCGTTTTTAACGTGGCCGTGTGCAGGCAGCTCAGGGCCGCCGTATCGCTGTTGCAGCGCGTGGCGCTCTGGTGGCTGCCCTGCAGGTTGACGCTGGCGCGCCCGCCGGCCGTCTCCCAGCTCATGCTGGCGCCGCCCATCACATTCAGGCGCGGCGTGCCCACCGGCTGGCCCGTCAAGTCCAGGCTCACGTTGCCGGCCGCGTCCAGGCGCTGGTAGCGGGTGTAGGTCTGGTCCAGGTATTCGAGGCCGCCGAACACGGTGAGATTCGGATTGACGCGCACCCGCCCATCGAGGTCCAGTCCATGCGCCTTCTGGTCGCTGGCGATCACGTTGTAGGTGGGGATGGCGCCCACGCTGTAGAGCTGGATGTCCTGCAGGTTCTTGAACTTGTAGGCGAACAGCGAGGCGTTCACGCTGGCGCGCAGGGCCGGCACGTTCCATTTCACGCCCGTCTCGAAGTTGGTCATCTTCTCGGGCGCGAAGCTGGGATCGCGCCCGGTGGCCGTGGGCGAGGCGGGATTGGGCGGCGTGAAGATGTTGAAGCCGCCCGCCTGGTAGCCGCGCGACACGGACGCGAACAGCAGCGTGTTGGCATCGAGCTTGTGGTCCAGCACCAGGCGCGGACTGAAGTCGGTCCAGTCCTTGTCGCGCGTGACGGGCGAGCCGGCCAGTTGTCCGGCCGTGGCGAAGATGATGTTGGACGGGAAGCTGGACGGGTCCACGCCGGCCAGCGGGCCGTAGGTGGTCAGGAACTGGTCGAGCGCGGGCGACACGCGGCCCGGCACGTACCACGTCATGGTCTTCTTGTCCTGGGTCCAGCGCAGGCCGGCCGTCACGTTGGTGGACGGGGCCACGTGCCAGATGGTGTCGCCGTACAGCGCCACGGAGCGGGTGCGCACGTCGCTGTAGTGGGTTTCCTGCCACGGGTAGCTGGCGTCGGGGCGCACGCCGGGCACGCCGGCCGCCGCCAGTCCGCCGAACAACTGGGCGAAGTTGGGCGCGCCGCCGGCGAACAGGCTCAGGGTGTCGAGCGTGGCCGTGGTCACGTAGGCGCCCGCGTCCTGGTGCTCGTTGTTGTGGAAGTAGCTCAGGCCCGCGATCCAGTCCAGCCGCTCCGTTTTGCCCGACAGCTTGAACTCCTGCTGGAAGCTGCGCGCGCGCTTGGCATCCAGCGTGGCCAGGTACAGGTCCTGGCGCGCGTTGCCGTCGTTGTCCGTGTAGTTGTGGGTGGTGAAGCGGCGCCACGCCGTGGTGGACGCGAACGCCATGCCGGCCAGCGGCGATTCGATGCGCAGCGTGGCGCCGTCGAAGTTGCGGCCTTCCGCGCCCTGGGTATCGTTGTGCAGCGGGGCGCTGAACGGATCGACGAAGTTGGCCGTGTAGGCCGCGTCGTACACGCCCTGGTAGCCGCCCAGCGGCAGGGCCGGATTCTGGATCACGGCGAACGCGGGCCGGCCGTACTGCTCCATGTTCTCGTGTTCCCAGCCGACGATCACCTTGGCCGCGCCCACGTCCTGGCGCAGCGACAGCCGCGTGGCCCAGTCCTTGTCGCCGCCCATCTTGTGGTCCGTGGTTTGATTGGTGACCCAGCCCGCGCTGCCGGCCCGCACGGCCACCAGGCGCGCGGCCGTGGTGGCGGAGAGCGGCAGGTTGAGCATCACGTCCGCGTTGGCGCGGCCGTAGTCGCCCAGCTTGAGGTGGGCTTCCGCGTCGCGTGCCTGGCCCGGCTCGTTGGTGCTGATGGCGATGGCGCCGGCCGCGCTGTTGCGGCCAAACAGCGTGCCTTGCGGGCCCTTGATCACTTCGATGCGCTGCACGTCGATGAAGTTCATCAGCGCGCCGCCCGTCTTGCCCGTGTAGACGCCGTCCACGTAGATGCCGACCGGCGAATCGGTGGCGATGCCGAAGTCGCCCGGCTGCACGCCGCGGATGCCGAAGCTGGGCTGGGTCGGTTCCGTGCTGTCGACCACCAGGCCGGGAATGTAGCCGTTCAGGTCGGCCAGGTCCTTGGCGCCGATGTTGCTGATGTCCTTGGCCGAGATCACCTGCATGGCGATCGGCACATCCTGCACCAGCTGCTTGCGGGCCTGCGCCGTGACGACGATGGACTGGACATCGTCGGCGCTCCATGCGGCCGGCGCGGCGAAGGCGCAAGCCACACTGGCGGCGATGGCGGTGCGCAGCAGGCGGTGGCGCGTGACGCGCGCACGCGCGTGGGGGCGATGCCGGGCCGCCGCGCTCTTGCTTGCGCGCGTGCTCGTGCTGTTGCTCATGCTGATGCTGATGCTCATCCAATCCTCCGTCGTTGGGGCGAAAAAGTCAGGTCATCCATGTTCGGGCTGCGCCATGGTGCGGTTCAGCCATGCAGCGCCGCCCGCCAGCACGGCCAGTACGGCCGCCCGCAGCACGGGTGGCGCGTCGAAGCCGAACCATTGCGGCAGCAGCGCGAACGCGGCGCCGCACGCGAGCGCGCGCCATTGTTCCCAACGCGCCGCGCCGTGCCGGCCTTGCAGCAGCGCGCCCAATATCACGGTGCTGGCCACGATCACGGCGCCGTACAACAGCAGGGCGGCTGGCGCCAGCGTCGGTTCGGCGGCCAGCAGGTGCGACACGCACGGCACCAGCAATGCAAATTGCAGCGCTGCGTAGGCAGTGATGGTAGGCGGCGTGCCGGGATGGTAGCGGGTGAAGCGGGCCGGCTCGAAATGGGCCAGCGGCTGGCCGCTCCAGGCGCCGGGCTGGCCGAACCAGACGGCGGCGCGCGCGCGCCAGCCGCGCGCGGCGGCCGTGGCGCGCAGCAGGTCGGCGTAGTAGTGCAGGTTGCCCCACAGCGGATCGAGGCTGCGCAGCGGCGTGCGCACGCCGTACACGATGGTCTCGTCGGCGCGCTCGTCCTCGAAGGTGCCGAACAGGCGGTCCCACAGGATCAGGATGCCGCCGTAGTTCTTGTCGATGCAGTAGTCATTCTGGCCGTGGTGCACGCGGTGGTTGGATGGCGTCACCAGCACCCGGTCCAGCCAGCCCAGGCGGCCCACCAGTTCCGTATGCACCCAGTACTGGTACAGCAGATCGATCATGGCCACGCCGGCCATCACCAGCGGCGGCACGCCGGCCACGGCCAGCGGCAGGTAGAACGCCCAGCCCAGCAGCCAGCCGCTGGAAGTCTGGCGCAGTGCCGTGGACAGGTTGTAGTACTCGGACGAGTGGTGCACCACGTGCGCGGCCCACAGCACGCTCACCTCGTGGCCCAGGCGGTGCGCCCAGTAGTAGCAGAAGTCGTAGGCCAGCAGCGCGGCCAGCCACACCCACCCGCTGGCTGGCGACAGATCGAACCCATGCCAGCGCTGGTACAGGGCCGTGTATAGCCCGAGCATGAACAGCTTCGTAAACAGGCCCACCACCTGGCTCAGCACGCCCAGGTGCAGGCTGGTGAGCGCGTCGGCCACGTCGTAGATGGCCAGGCCGCGCCGGTGCGCCAGCCACGCCTCCAGCACGATCGTCAGCATGAATACCGGGATCGCGAGGACGATGGGATTCACGGACGCTCCGGCATCAGGCGCGCGTCACGCGCGCGGCGTCGCCGGAGGCGGTCAGGGCGTGGGCGGGCAGGTGCGTCTGGTGCATGCAAACTCCGGCGAGATCGTTGATGTCTCAACGATTATGCCTATAGTTTTGTCATGTACACAAGAAGTTAGTGGCCGCCTTACCCCTGCTTTTGCGACCAATTTGCAACGATTTCGCGGGAACGGCGCCGAAAAGCGCGGCGCCGTTCAAGTGGCTTAACTTTTGGCTCGCCAGGCCATGCGCGCTGGCTCGCCGCACCATGTCGTCACAGCGCCTTGAGGAACGCCGCCAGGTCGGCCGCCTCCTGCGGCGAGAAGCCGATGCGGAAGCGCGTGTCGTAGAAGCGCACCACGTCCTCGATGCGGCGCTGTGAACCGTTGTGGAAGTAGGGCGCGCGCGCCGCCAGGCCACGCAGGCCGGGCGTCTTGAAGCGGCCGATGTCGCTCCACTTGCCGCTCTCCATGGCGCTGCCCGGATCGCTGGTCTCGATCACTTCGCCGGTGGCGTTGTTGCGCAGCGTGTAGAGCGGCAGGTCCGGCGTGCGCAGGTTGGCGGCGGCCGTGCCGGTGTTGAACATGCGGGCCACGGAATGGCTGCCCACGTTGGGCGCGTTGTGGCAGGTGGCGCAGGTGGCGCGCTGCAACGGCAGCCGCAGTTCGTTGTTAAAGCCAGCCACGCCGACCACGTTGAACGGCTTGTTGTTGAAGATCTGCTCGCCGCGCGCGATGGCGGCGCGGGCCTGGTTCTGCGTGCTGGCGGCGGGCGGCGGGGGCGCCGGCTGGCCGCGTCCGGCCGGTGGCGCGGGTTGTGTTGCCTGGGCCAGGTTGCGCCAGGCCGCGTACAGGTTCATCACGTTGCGGTTGAACGGCGCGCCGGTGCGGTAGTCGCCCGACTGCGGATCGTTGATGCCGAAGTAGAAGCCTTGCTGCGACAGCCGCTGCGGGCCACCGAGCGCGCCGGCCTCGGACAGGCTGCCGGCCGCCGTGGCACTGGACTGGGCCGTGAACAGGGTCTGCTCGAAGACGGCGATCTGGCGCTGCTGGTCGGCCGTCAGGTCTTGCGCCGCTTCCGCGTGGCCGCGCACGGCGCTGTTGGCCTGGTGCCGCAGGTCGGTGTCGAGCGCAGCGAAGCAGCGCGCCGGGCGCACGTCCTTGATGCAGATGCCGGAGGTGGCGTCGGTCAGCGTTTCGCGCCCGTCCCACATGACGGTGGCGTTGAACGGCAGGTTGGTGCTGGGCAGGGGACGGCGGAACAGCGACAGTTCCGCGGCGCTGGCGTAGTGGTAGGGATCGTCCGCCTTCGCCAGCGTGAATTCGGCGTTGGCCGGCATCGGCAGGCCGACCCGGATCAGGCCCTTGGTGAGCAGCATGCTGTAGGCCAGGCGCTTCTGGTCCAGCGTGGCCACGGGCGCGTTGGGCGCGACGGCGCCATCGACGGGACGGAATACGGGATCGAGGCCGGCGCTGCTGTTGAAGCGGGCCGTCAGGCCGGCCGGGGTGACGGTCCAGCCATTGCCGGGCTGGTGGCAGCTGGCGCAGCTGCGGCCATTGCCGAACGGCTGGAAGAAGGGATTGCTGGTGTCGACCGTGCCGGCGCTGCTGAAGGTGAGCGCGGCGCCGTCCGCGTTGGGCACGGGCGCCAGCACCACGGGCGGCGGCGATTGCACCAGCACGGCGGCCGTGATGGTGGCGTTGTTGGTGTCGGTGCCTGCGCCGCTGTCGGTGGGACGGGGCGTAGCGCCTGCTTGCAGCGCGCGCGGCGTCGCGTCCGTGGCGGCGGTGTCGGGGGCGCCGCCGCCGCAGGCCGCCAGCACGGCGGCAGGCAACAGCAGCAGGGGCAGGCGAAGGGCGCGTTGGTGCATGATGGTCTCCGTCAGTGGTCGGGTTGGACTGCGTAGTTGGTCTACGGAAACTAATATGCCGGCCAAATGTGCAGGAAAAATGGAGACGGCGGCGCAATGTGGTGCGCCCGCCGCAGGCGCGCGCCGTCCACATTGCCTGCACAATTGGCAGGTATCATGGCGCTGGACCAGGAGGCGCGAGAGGACAACGATGAAGCAGCAGCACAGGAGCCCACCATGCGCTTGACGATCGCGCGCAAGATCGCGCTGGCCGTGATCGCCATCGTCATCGTGTGCATCGTCACCATGGCGTGGGTGACGAGCATCAGCCTGCAGCGCGGCTTTGTGACCTATCTCAACGAGATGCAGACGCAGGACCTGGATCAATTGCGCGAACTGCTGGAGGCGCGCTACCGCACCGAGGGCGATTTCGAATGGCTGCGCCACCAGCCGCGCGCCTTGCGCTCCGTGCTCGACCAGATGAAACCGCGCCTGCTGGCCGAGACGGAGGACATGGGCGGCCGGCGGCGCGGCCCCGGCGCCGGATGGCCCGACCGTCCGCCGCCGGAAGAAGTAGTCCCGCCGCCAGAGCGAGAGAGGCCGCCACCGCGACAGGAAGGGGCGCCCACTGGTTTGCCCGAGCGCGGCCCCGATGCTGCGCCCGATGCTGCGCCCGACGGATTGCCCGGCTATGGCCGGCCACTGCCGCGCGCCGGCTTGCGCCCGTTCCGTGGCGGGCAGCCGCCACCGTATGCCGGCCTGCCGCCAACGCGCAACGATCAGCCGCCACTGCGGGAGGATTTTCCTCCACGGCGCGCCGATCTGTCGCCCCCGCGCGCGCCCATGCCGCCGCCGCGCCGTCCGGGCGGCGCCGATCCCGCCGGCTTCGCCTCGCGCATCTCCATCGTGGACGCGCAAGGCCAGTCGCTGATCGGCCCACCTGATTTCCCGCCCGGCATAGAGCGCGACATCAAGGTCGATGGCCAGGTGGTGGGCCGCATGCGCCTCATGCCGCTGCGCCAGGCCGGCGGCGACGATGCCAGCGCCGCCACCTTCCTGCGCGGCCAGCTGCAAACGATCCTGCTGCTCTCGTGCGCGTTGATCGGCATGGCCATCCTGGCCGCCCTCTGGCTGGCGCGCCATCTGCTGCGCCCCGTGGCGGCGCTGCGCGGCGTGACGGAAAAGCTGGCGCGTGGCGAATTCGCGGCGCGCGCGCCCGTGCTGTCGCGCGACGAGCTGGCCGAACTGGCGCTGCACGTGAACGCGATGGCGCAGGCGCTGGAGCAGAACGAGCAGCAGCGGCGCCGCATGCTGGCCGACATCTCGCACGAATTGCGCACGCCGCTGACGGTGATCCGCGGCGAGATCGAAGCGCTGCTCGACGGCATACGCCGGGCCGACGTCAACGCGCTCGATTCGCTGCACGCGGAAGTGCTGCGCCTGAACCAACTGGTGGACGACCTGCACCAGCTGGCGCTGGCCGACGCGGGCGACCTGCACTATCACTGGCAGCAGCTGGACCTGGCCGCGCTATTGCGCCCGCTGCTGGAGCGCTACCGCCTGCGCGCGCAGCAGGCCGGGCTGGCGCTGACGGCGTCGCTGCCGGAAGTGCCGCTGACGCTGACGGGCGACAGCGGCCGCCTGACGCAAGTGTGCGTCAACCTGCTGGAGAACAGCGTGCGCTACACGGACAGCGGCGGCAGGATCGCCGTTACGCTGGCCGCCGACGGCGCCTGGGCGCAACTGACGGTGGCCGACAGCGCGCCCGGCGTGCCGCCCGGCCTGCTGTCGCGCCTGTTCGACCGCCTGTACCGGGCCGACGGCGCGCGCGGGCGCGGCGGCAGCGGCCTGGGGCTGGCCATCTGCAAGGCCATGGTGGCGGCCCACGGCGGCAACATCGAGGCCTTGCCTTCGCCGCTGGGCGGCGTGAGAATGCTGGTCCGGCTGCCGATCCACCCTCCAACCAGACGACCAGCACATGGATAACAATGCCCACATCCTGGTCGTGGAAGACGACGTCAAGATCGCCGCGCTGCTGGCCGACTATTTCGTGGCCGCGGGTATGCGCGTGACGCGCGTGGCCGATGGCGTGGCGGCCGTGGAAGCGGTGCGCGCCCATGCGCCGGACCTGATGGTGCTGGACCTGATGCTGCCCAGCCTGGACGGCATCGGCGTGTGCCGCGCCGTGCGCGCGTTTTCGGCGCTGCCCATCATCATGCTGACGGCGCGGGTGGACGAGATCGACCGCCTGCTGGGACTGGAATCGGGCGCCGACGATTACGTCTGCAAGCCCTTCAGCCCGCGCGAAGTGGTGGCCCGCGTGCGCGCCCACTTGCGCCGCGCGGCCGGCATGGCCCAGCTGGCCGCCGCCGCGGCGCCGGCACCGGCCGCCGCGGCAGCATGGGCGCCGCCGTTCCAGGTGGACCGCGAACGCATGTGCATCACCCATGGCGGCGCGGCGCTGGCGCTCACGCCGGTGGAGTTCCGCCTGCTGGCCGAACTGATCGCCAATCCGGGCCGGGTCTACTCGCGCCAGCAACTGCTCGACTGTGCGCACGAGGACCAGCGCGACAACAACGACCGTACGGTCGACTCCCACATCAAGAACATCCGCCGCAAACTGGCCGCGCGTCTGCCCGAGGCCGACTGCCTGCAGTCCGTGTATGGCGTGGGCTACCGCTTCGAGCCGCCGCCGCTGTAAGTGGCGCCGTGGCGGACCTGCCACGCCACTGGCGCGGTTTTCGGGCTTTGGCGCGCGCCGGCGTGCAAGCGGCGTAGAATGCTTATTTTGCAAGATCGAGGGCGTCGTCATGCCGGAATTCTTGTCCGATGCGCAGTTGACCGCGCTGCGCGCCAGCCTGCGCCGCGCCGGTCATGCGCGCTTTCCGCTGCTGCGCCCGGACATCGACGACCTGGCCGCCCAGACCGTGGCCGACTTGTGGAAATACCTGCTCGAGCGCGAACCCGGCCCCGCCCTGGGCGCCGACGCCATCTTGCGCATCGCGCATGCGATCTTCAACCGCCGCGCGGCCGACCTGTTCCGTAAAACCCGCCCCATGCTGGCCGCCGGCGCGGCGCCGGCGCCGGCGCCGGAGCCGGCCGACGAGCGCGCGGGCGACCTGGCTACGACGGCGCTGTACCGCAGCATGCTGCGCGTGTGCGTGGCCGAGCTGACCACTATTTCCGAACAAGACCAGATGGCCGTGGCGATCGCCACCGGGCTCGCATCCAGCCAGGGCGCCGCATTGACGGCGGCCGAGCGCCAGCGCCTGCACCGCGTGCGCAAACGGCTGGCCGCCGCCATCGAACGCGAGCTGGGCGAGGATGCCTACAAGCTGCTGCGGGACTTATCTTGAGGAGCGAACAACATGGCTATGTACTTGGATCCTGAACTGGAAGCGTTCCTGCATATCGTGCATGTGTCGGACATGCATTGCAAAGGGCAGGGCGCCGTTATCGATGTCGCGACACAGAAGAAGGTGCGGCGGATAGTCCGCGCGCTGCGCCGGCTTGGGCGGTCGACCTGGGCGGATCAGCTCGAACAGCGCTGGCAAGCCGGCCTGGCCGGCCACGATCCGACCGCCCATGAACAGATGTGCGCGTTTCTGTGCGGCTTTGCCAACTACAAGGATTATGCAGGGGTGGAAACCTGGCTGCTCGATACGGGCGACCTGAGCGCGCTGGGCGATCACGCTTCGTTGCGGACGGCGCTAGGGTGGCTGGACGATTATCGCCTTATCCTCGACGCTAGCCAGACGCTGATACTGCACGGCAATCACGATGCGTGGCCGGGCCAGTTTCCCTTGGCTGCCAGTCGCAAGGCGCTGGTCGGGCATCAGGCGGCGCTGCGTTATTTACTCGGTAAGTCATGGCCCGATACCGAAATCCACACCGCCATTCCCCACGCCAACGCCAAGCTGCGCCTCTATGCCGTCAACAGCACAATCGGGGAACGCTGGCCCAACACGCTGGCACGCGGCGAGGTGGGCATGGACCCGCCTTGGGCCAAATCAGGCATGCCGCAATTGGCGCAACTGGCCCAGCGCGCCCGTGAGGGATTGCATCAGGACGGCGTGACACGTGACTTTCGCATCCTGGCGCTGCACCACCCGGTCCATTACCCGCCGCCACGGCCAACACTGCAAATGAGCTTGCGCAACGATACGGCCGTCGCCGATACCTTGGCCCAATTTACGGTCCACCAGCGCGGCATGCTTGCCCATTTATTGCTGAGTGGTCATACCCATGCGACCTATCCACCGCATGGCGCATTGCCGTCCACATCGATGGGGCAGCAATACCCCCCTTTGTACGAAGGCCAGTTGCAGCTGATCGCGGGAACGCTGTCGCAGCTGCCCCATCGTGCTGACAGCGTAACGTTCGATGACGTGAATTTTGTCCCGCACCAATGCCAGATCCTGACGTTCTTTTCGTCGCCCAACTGCGCCAGGCGGGGGCAGTTGCTGATGGAGCGCCGCGTGGTGGGGCGCAAGTTGGGCGGGCCGTATCAAGTGCTGCCGCTGCCGGACGACCCTGCTGGCATCGAGTCGATCATGTGGGAATATTGACGGTCCAGCGCGTTTTTGGCCAGATCATGGGCCGGATCATTTATGGACGTAGGCACCCGTCAATTCCTGCATGGATACGGCTGGCGTCACTTCGATCGCCACCCGGGCCACGACTTCGTGCCGTTGGGTGAGTCTATGCAATTTCTTCAGCAGCTCCCGGCCTTCCGGGCCAACGTAGAATCTGGCGGCGACCAGGTCGAAGGCCGCCAGCAAATCGTCGTCCTGGCCTGCCGCCAGGTTCGCCATCAACGCTGCTTGCCGGTTGGTTTGGCCGCCCAGGTCGTGGCCCAGCTCCAGCCAGAAACCGGCTGCTGCCAGCGCCCAATCGCCGGCCATCTGGTCTATCCATTGCCGCTCATCCTCGGCCTCGTCATCGAGCTCAGGAGCGACAAGGGCCGGCTCCCGGTTCAGCAATGCAGGCATGGCGTCAGGCTGCGCGGCGATATACTCGTCGAGCTCGGCCAACACAGACTTGAGCAGGATGTCGGCCTCTTCAGCCTGCACGGCGCTCACCTCCTGCGCCGTGGCCCGGGCCACCCCCTGTTGTATCAGCTTGCGCGCCGCAGGCTGGATGGCTGCGCACAGCTTGCGCAGTTCACGGTTGCCGCGTGTGATATCCTCGCGGCGGTGCGTCAGTTCAGGGGCGGGGGTGTTGGGTTTCATAGGCTACCTCGTGGTCTGTTCGATAACTTTCAGCCCGCGTATGGCATTTTCACCGCGTGCTTGTATGGTATATCGAAAAGCGGCGGCTTTCGTGACAGACGTGACCCGCAACCCTCACCCCGCCCGCGCTTGTCAGCAAGGCCGCATCTCGATCGCGATCCCCGATAGTACGGCATTGCCCGACAACGGGTCGCGCAACTGCTCGTCGAGCAACGCGTTGAGGTTGGCGCCGGGCCGTCCGGAGGCCACGCGCAATTGGATGCCGGGCAAGTCATGGCCCCAGCCGTGCGGCAGGCTGACCACGCCCGGCATCATCTCCTCGCTCAATTCCACTTGCGCCTCCACCATGCGCGTGCCGTTGCGAATTTGCGCGCGGCCGCCGTCCGCCAGTCCCAGCCGGGCCGCGTCGGCCGGATGGACCAGGGCCGTGCAGCGGAACGGCCCCTTGGCCAGCACGGGCAGGTTGTGCATCCAGCTGTTGTTCGAGCGCAGCTGGCGGCGGCCGATGATGACCAGTGCCGGCACCTGGTCCGGCACCGCCAGCGCGTCGGCCACGCGCGTCAGGTCGGCCAGCAGGGGCGAGGGCGCCAGCTCGATCTTGCCCGACGCCGTGCGCAGCACTTCGGGGATGCGCGGCTGCATGGGGCCCAGGTCGATGCCGGACGGTGCGGCCTGCACCTTGGCCAGCGTCAGGCCATCGGGGCGGGCGCCGAACTGGTCGCCATAGGGGCCGCTGCGCAGCGCCAAATCCAGCATCCGTTCCACGCCGCGCCGGCCCGCCAGCGCCGCCATGATGTGGGGCGTGGCCGGGCCAGCCGCTTTCTGCACCTCCTCCTCCAGCAGCGCCGTGTCCCAGGCGTCAAGGTCGCCACCCACCTTGCGGCCCATGCCCTTGACGATGGCCGCCAGCCGCAGCAGGCTTTCCCATTCGTCCGGCTGGCCGTCGGCGCGGGCCAGCACGGGGGCGCTGTAGCGCGCGTGGTTGCGGTGCGACAGCTGGCCGAAGCTGACGTCGTAATGCGCATCCTCCAGCGGCGAGACGCCGGGCAGGATCATGTGCGCATGGCGCGACGTTTCGTTGAGGTAGATGTCCAGGCTGACCATGAATTCCAGCTGGTCGAGCGCCTTGGCCAGCCGCGCGCCGTTGGGCGCGGACAGCACGGGATTGCCGGCGATGGCGATCAGCGCCCGCACCTGGCCGGGGCCGGGCGTGTCGATTTCCTCGGCCAGGCAGGTGACGGGCAGCTCGCCCATCACTTCCGGCGCGCCGGCCACGCGGCTGCGGTAGCGGCCCATGACCACGCCACGCCCCGTGCCCGGCTTGCCGCGCGTGTTGGCGGCGAAGGCGGCGGCCTTGGGGAACATGGCGCCGCCTTCGGCGTCCAGGTGGCCGGTGAGCACGTTGATGGCGTCGATCAGCCACGACGCCAGCGTGCCGTATTGCTGGGTGCAAGTGCCGATGCGGCCGTAGATGGCGCCGCGCCGCGCGCCGGCCAGCTCGCGCGCCAGCGCGCGCGTCACGTCGGCCGGCACGCCGCAGCGCGCGGCCATCTGTTCGGGCGGGTAGGGCAGCACGGCTTCGCGCAGCGCGTCCAGCCCCGCCACGTGCGGCGCCAGCCGGCCCAGGCGCACCAGGCCTTCGTCGAACAGCGTGTGGGCCAGGCCCAGCAGGAAGAATACGTCGCCGCCGGGGCGGATGAAGTGGTGGGCGTCGGCCGCCTGCGCCGTCTCCGTGCGGCGCGGGTCGATCACGACGATCTTGCCGCCGCGCGCGCGCAGCGCCTTGGCCTTGCCCCGGTAGTCGGGCACGGTCCACATGCTGCCGTTCGAGACCATGGGATTGGCGCCCAGCACCAGCAGGTAGTCGCAGCGCTCGATGTCGGGCACGGGCACCGTCATCCAGTGGCCGAACATGAGGCCGACCGACAGCATCTTGGGCACCTGGTCCACGCTGGAGGCCGAGTACATATTGCGCGTGCCCAGCGCGCGTGCCAGGCGCGGGAAATACAGCATCAGGCTCATCTTGTGCGCCACCGGATTGCCCAGCACCGTGGCCACGGCGTCGGCGCCGTGGGCGGCGATGATGGGCGGCAGGCGCCGTTCGATTTCCGCGTAGGCCTCGTCCCAGCTGACGGCCACGAAGCGGCCATCGCGCTTGACGAGCGGGGTGCGCAGGCGGTCGCCATCCTCGTGCAAGTCCTTCAGGCTGACCGCTTTCGGGCACAGGAAGCCGGCGCTGAACACGTCGGCCTCGTCGCCGCGGATGCGCGTGACGTGCTGGCCTTCGCGTTCGATCACAAGGCCGCAACTGGCCTCGCACAGGGGGCAGATGCGGTGGGCGACGGCATGCGGTTCGGTCATGGCCTGGCCTTTCTGGGGAAGTGAACGGTCGTGCTATTGTCGGGAGTCCGGCCGGCGCTGTCAATCGCCGCGTATAGCCGTATGCACAGCGCGTGTGCACCGCGCGTGTGCCCTGCGCTCTGGTGTATGCTGTGTAGCATTATTGTGTATTTTTTGACAGGAGCAAACCATGACGCGATCCATGAAATCCCTGCTGGCACTGCTGGCGATGGCGGCGCTGGGCGCCGCGCTGGCCGGTTGCCAGAAGAAGGAGGAACCGGGGCCGGCCGAACAGATGGGACGCAAGCTGGACCAGGCCACCCAGCAGGCGCAGGAGGCGGCCAAGGATACCGGCGAGAAGCTCCAGAAGGCCGCCAGCCAGGCCGGCCAGGAGCTGAACCAGGCGACCGAGGTGGCCGGCAAGAAGATCGAGGAAGCGGGCGAGAAGATCCAGGAGAAGGCCCGCGCGGCGCGCGAGAAGGAAGCGGCAGACAAGGCGGCCAAGTAAGGAAGGCCGCCGCCCTGTCAGCAGGCCGCGCCGCGCCCGCCAGGACGGGGGCGCGGCATGCCGCTTATGCGCGCGTGCGGCGCTTCGCGGCCACAGACAGCAACAGCAACCCCGCGCCCAGCATGGCGTAGGTTTGCGGTTCCGGCACCGCGCTCACCTGGTGGACGTTGGTGATGGTTTCCGGCGTCATCTGCAGTTCCAGGCCCATCGGGGGCTGCATCCGGCCGAACGTCATATCGTCGATGTAACCGCTGCGGCGCTGGACGTCGTAGCTGATCTGGCTCGCGCTCCAGTCATCCGGGCCCGGCGGCGAATTGTAGAGGGTCCGCTGGGCATTGAGCTGCAGCCCGCCCGCCTGGCTGTACGAGAATGCCGACACGCCGCACGTGTTGTAGCCGCTGTTGTATGCGCAGTGCACGTACTCGGTGCCATTGATCGTCAGGTTGCTCAGTTCATTCAGTTCGATCACGCTGTCGTGGTTGGCGTCCACCCCGGCGAAGGTGCCGCTGACGGTGCGGGTAGCGTCGAACCAGGGCATGTCATAGCCCGCGGCGACGTTGAAACCGGTCCAGGAGAATGCATACTCGGTGGGGGCGATGGTGCTGGCCTGGGCCAGGGAGCAGCAGGCGGCCAGCATGCCGCCGTACAGGAATTGCTTGAGCATAGGTCTCTTTCACGAGTTGACGGGGAAACGCTGCGGCCAGGCTGACGGACAGCGCGGGTCGGGGGCGCGGAGCACGCAGCGTTCCTGTCAATGCCAGTGCTTCATTGGCACTATTATCTGCGTTGAAATATGGTGATTATGATTTGCAAATTTTGCAAGTAAACCGCGATGGACAACGGCATGGGCGCGTCGTTCAGGCGGCCGTCGCGCTGTCGTCGTCCGGCGCGACGTCCGCATAGGTCTGCGCGACGCGGAAGAAATCCTCGTGGCGGCGCTGGAACGCGGCCACCAGATCGGGGTCGAAGTGGGTGCCTGATTGTTCGGCGATGTAGGCGCATACTTCAGCGTGCGAGTAACCGCGCTTGTAGACGCGCTTGCTGATCAGGGCATCGTACACGTCGGCCAGCGCCATCAGCCGGCCCGCCAGCGGGATGGCCGCGCCGCGCAGGCCGTGCGGATAGCCGCCGCCATCCCACCGTTCGTGGTGCGCCTCGATCATCTCGCGCGCGTAGTTGAGGAAGTGGCGCTTTTCCGGGTGGCCGTGGCCGACGATGATGCGCGCCAGCGTGGCCGCGCCGATCAGCGGATGGGTCTTCATGATGGTGTATTCGTCTTCCGTCAGCTTGCCCGGCTTTTGCAGGATGCTGTCGGGGATGCCCACCTTGCCGATGTCGTGCAGCGGCGCCGACTTGGCGTACAACTCGATGTCCGATGGCGTCAGGTGGGCGTAGGCGGGCGTGGTGGCCAGCTCGCGCGCGAGGATCTCCACGTAGCGCTGGGTGCGCAGGATGTGCTGGCCCGTGTCCTTGTCGCGCGATTCGGCCAGCACGGACAGGCTGAAGATGATCTCGTCCTGGGCTTCGTACAGGTCCTGGGTGCGCATGTGCAGCTTGCGTGCCTCGATGCCGTATTTCAGCAGGCTCAAACAGGTGGTGATCAGCACCAGCGCCATGATGGGGAACAGCGGCGACAGGTGCACCCCGGCCTCCAGCAGCAGCTGGCGCGCGCTCCAGTAAAAGCCGCCGGTGCCGGCCAGCACGGCCAGCAGCGACAGCACATAGCCGGGCTGGCTCAGCATCAGCGTGCCGGCCAGGCCGGCCAGCAGCACGGCCGTCAGTTCCACGCCGCGGGCCCAGTCGGGGCGGGCGATGTAGGTGTCGCTGAGCACGTTGTCGATGATGGTGGCGTGGATATCGAGGCCATTGAGCCACTTGCCCGACGGCGTGCGGTGCCAGTCGCCCAGGCCCCTGGCCCAGGTGCCGATCAACACGATCCTGCCGCGCAGGCTGGCCGGCGCCAGCTTGCCGTCCAACACGGCGCGCGCCGACAGGAAGGCGTGGCTGGCGTTGCGGTAGTCCAGCAGCAGGTTGCCGGCCGCGTCCAGCGGGATGGCGTGGCGGTCCCAGTACAGGGTGAAGTCGCCGCCGTCCTTGCCCAGCCGCAGCAGCCGGTCCTGCGACGTCAGCAGCAATGCCGACAGTGCCAGCGATGGCCGTTCCTGGCCCGCCACGGGCAGCAGCAACGGCACCCGGCGCAGCGTGCCGTCCAGGTCTTCCAGCGCGTTGGTGTAGCCTTCGGCGCCGGCGGCGGCCGTCAGCACGGGCACGCTGCGCAGCACGGCGCCAGCCTGCGGCATGTGCCAGCCATGGCCGCCATCGGCGCGCAGCACCACGGTGCCGTTGGGCGCGGCCGGGCTGGTGGCGGCGGCCGGCGCGATGGGGCCCGGCTGGCTGAAGTCGAGGTAATAGGCCAGCACGCTGGGGCCGGCGGCCAGCGTACCGGCCAGGCGCTGCGAGTTGCTGTCGCCGGCCGCCGGCGCCGGGAACGCGGCCGTGGCGTTGCCCAGGTCGCGCTGGCGTTCGTGTTCGATCACTTCAGGCGCCGTGCGGTCCGCTTCGGGCATGAGCAAATCGAGCACCACCACGGTGGCGCCCAGCTGGCGCAGTTGCCGCACCAGCTGCGCCAGCCGGTAGCGCGGCCATGGCCATTGGCCATAGGCGGCCAGGCTGTCCTCGTCGATGCCCACCACCACGGGCGCCGATGGCGGCGGCGGCACGGCGCGGCCGGCCACCATCATGTCGTACAGCAGCAGGTCCAGTTGCTGCAGCGGCGGCGGCTGGAAGATCGACAGCAGGGCCACGGCCAGCGTCAGGCACAGGCCCAGCGCGTACAGCGGCGCCTGGCCCTCGCGCAGCGGCAGCAGGGCGCGCAGGCGAGGCAGCAAGGGCGGGCGGGGGCGGCGGGCGGCGGCCATGGACGCAGGCTGGGCGCGAGGCCACGGGCCTCAGTGGACGATCACCACGACGCGCCGGTTGCGCGGTTCGGCCGCGCCGTCGGGCGTGGGCACGGCCGGGTTGCCCTTGCCGTGATACGAGGTGCTGATGCGCTCCGGCGGCACCCCTTTGTCCAGCAGCAGGGCCTGCACCTGCTTGACCCGCTCCAGCGACAGCGCCCTGTCCAGCGCGGCCGAGCCGGTGCTGTCCGTGTGGCCGCTGATGCGCACGCTGATGGCGGCGCGCCGCTTCACGGCGGCCGCGATGTCGTCGATGATTTTCTGGTCGTCGGCCGCCAGGGTGGCCGAGCCGGTCTTGAAATACAGCGTGAACGTTTCGCCGGCCGGCGGTTCCACGGCCAGCGCTTCGGCGAACGTGCTGGCGATATAGGCCGGATCGGCCGTGGTGACGGGGCCGGGCGCCTGGCGCGGGCCGGCCGTGCGCGTCATGGCGTTGGCCTGCGTCAGCAGTTGCTTGCCGCCTTCCGTGCTCACTTCGGCCTGGCCGACCTTGCCCTGCTGGTCCGGCACCAGGATCACGCTCTGGCCGCTGGCGCAGCCTGCCAGCAGCGCCGCCAACGCCAGGGCCGGCGCGGCGGCCAGCGGATGACGGCGCGAACGAGGCGGGAAGGGCAGGGGCAGTGCTCGCATGGTCGCTCCTCGCATGGTCACTCCTTTATCTCGATCAGCACCTTGGTGCCGCGGGTGGCGATGGTGGCGTCGGGCGTGCGGACCTTGACCGTGTCCGGCGCCAGCTTGCCGATCTGTCCCGTGATGTAGGAGAACGTCCCCTTGAGCATGCGCACCACGAGCGCGAACTTGCCGTTGTTGGGATCGAAGAGATAGTCGTTGATCGCCAGTTCGCTCGACGAGCCGGCCGAGATGGTGGTGTCGTCGCCCAGCACGATGCCGACCGCGCCGGGCTTGCCGGTGCGGACCTGGTCACCCCGGTACAGGGCCGTGCCCACCGTGGCCGGCAACGTGGCGCCGGCGCGCGCGATGCTCACCGTGCCTTGCAGGTTCTGGATGGTGCCGATCACTTCACCGGCCGGCGGTGGTGGCGCCGGCGGCGCGGCCCGCGCGCCCGCACACCACAGCGCGGCCAGTATCAAGGTGGTGCATCGCCTGTTCGTCATGCCATTCTCCCCGTTTGGTCATGCATGTGCGCCGCGCGCTAACTAGTATCCGTGCTTGGCCGCCTGCTTCAATGGCACGACATTGCTCGGTTCCGTGCCGGCCGGCGGCGGGCCATCGACGGCCGGACCCAGCACCACGCTCAGGTCCACATAGCCGGCGCGCCAGGCCCGTTCCAGGTCCTGCTCGATGGCCTCCATCGAAGTATCGGCGAAATTGGCGAAGCCGCGCACGCCGTAGGCGCGGTTGCGGCCATGGGCCTTGGCCAGGTAGAGCGCCATGTCGACCAGGTTGACGGCCCGCTCCCACGACAGCGGCCGCTCGTCCGGGAACAGCGGGAAGGGCGCGAAACCGACCGACACGTTGACCTGGATGTGGTGGTCCTGGTACGCCACGGTCTGGGCCGAGATGCTCTCGAGGATGCGGCGCGCCACCTCGTCCACGCCGTGGCGCGGAATGGCGGGCAGGAAGGCGAGGAATTCCTCGCCGCCCCAGCGCACGATCATGTCCGTCTCGCGCAGCGCGATGCGCAGATGCTCGGCGATCATCTTCAGCACGGCGTCGCCGGCCGCGTGGCCGTAGCTGTCGTTGACGTGCTTGAAGTGGTCCACGTCCAGCAGGAACAGGGCGCCCACGATGTCGTCGCCGCCGCTGGTGCGCGCCGGCGGTTCGCGCCGCTCGGCCGGCGCGTGGCCGCGCATGTAGTCCTGGAAGTGGCGCCGGTTGTAGAGCGAGGTGAGGGGGTCGAGCGCGCTTTGCGCCTTCAGCTCCAGGTTCTTCACTTCCAGCTGGGCGTTGGCGTGGCGTACCTTGCGGTACAACAGGCCCACCACCATGGCCGCCAGCGCGAACACCAGGGCCAGCAGCCACCACACGCGCTGCTGCAGGCGGCGGTTGTCCAGTTCCGCGCCCTTGACCTGGTTCTCGCGGCTGAGCAGCTCGATCTGGCGCTGGCGCTTGTCCGCCTCGTATTTTTCCTGCAGTTCCAGCACGGCTTGCTGGCGCTGCTTTTCGAACAGTTCATTGGAGATGGCGCGCTCGCGGTGGTAGGCATCCACGGCGCCGCGCAGGTCGCCGGCCCGTTCCAGCGCCTGACCATATTCGAGCAGCACGGATTGCAAGTCCGGCTTGCTGTTGGCCTTCTCGTAGAACGCCAGGCCCGCTTCGAAGCTTTTCTTGCCGTCGGCGATGCGGCCCATGCCCAGGTAGGCTTCGCCGATGTTGACACGGGCGGTGGCCTCGATCGGGGCCGAGCCGGCCTCGCGCGCGGCCTGCAGCGATTCATTGCCGTAGCGCAGGGCGCGCGCGTAGTCGCGCTCCTTCAGGTAGTTGTCCGACAGGTTGACCAGCGAATTGGCAATCATGCGCTGCGCGCCCAGCTGGCGCTCCAGGGCCAGCGCCTCCTGCAAGGCGCGCAGCGCGCGCGCCGGCTGGTGGGCCTCGATGGCCAGGCCGTATTCCGTGTCCTTGGCCACGGCCATGCGGCCGGCCGAGTGCAGCGCGCGCGTCACGCGCAGCAGTTCCTCGAGCACGGCGAAGCCCTTGTCGTACTCGCGCATCTGGTTGTACAGCTGGGTCAGGGCGTTGAGCGCCGTGGCCAGCGGCAGCTGGTCGGTGATCTGGCGCGCCAGGTCCACGGCCGCCTGCAGCTTGACCAGGGCGGTGGGAAAGTCGCCCCGTTCCGCGTGGGCCTGGCCGGCCGTGATGATGGCCTGCACCCGCAGCGGCAGGTCGTTGGTGCGGGCGGCCGTGGCCTCGGCCTCGAACGCCAGCTGGTGCGCCTGCCTGACGTCGGCCTGGGCGAATTTCACATAGGCTTTCGACAGCAGGCCGTTGGCCAGGATGGCGTCGTTACGCTGGGCCTTGCCGTAGGCGATGACGGCGTCGGCCTGGGCCAGCGCGGCCTCGTTCTCGCCCAGCCGCATATGGGCCAGGCTGATCTGGGACATGATCTCGGCGCGGGTGGCCGCTGGCGCGCCGTCGGCCTCCGTCTGCAATTTGAGCAGCTGGGCCAGGGCCTGGTCGGGGACGAAGCGGCTTTGTTCGCGCACCTCGGCGATGCGCTGGTCCAGTGGCGTCTGGGCGCAGGCCAGCACCGGCGCCAGCAGGGCCGTGGCGAGCAACAGGCGCCGTGCGCCAGAGTCCGAAAATGCCATCCATCTTGCCAACGCGTCACCTCCACCTGCACTGCGCCCGTGGTGCGCAAAGTGTCTAGACAATTATATTCTTGTTGCAGTCTAGAAAGTTCAGCGCACGCCGCATAAATCCCCCAATCCGCACAGTTCCGTGGCCATTCTGCTATTGAAGTTGGTGATTTACTACAGTTTTAATAGTTTTTAATGCAATATTGAGCGAAGATGAATTGTTTGATCTATATCAAACTGCGCTTCAGGCGGCCAATTGCTGGAGCAGATACAGGCGCTGGTACAGGCCGCCGTCGACTTGCATCAATTGCTCGTGCGGGCCCGATTCGGCGATGCGGCCGTGGTTGAGCACGACGATGCGGTCGGCCTCGCGGATGGTCGACAGCCGGTGCGCGATGGCGATGATGGTGACGCGCCCGCGCAATTCGTCGAGCGCCACCTGCACGATCTGTTCCGTCTGGCTGTCGATGTGGGAGGTAGCCTCGTCCAGCAGCAGGATGCGGGGCTGGCCGGCCAGTGCGCGGGCGATGGCGATCAACTGTTTCTGGCCCACGGACAGGCGCGAGCCGCCTTCGCCGAGCGCCGTGTCGTAACCGTGTTCGAGCGCCATGATGAAGTCGTGCGCGTGGGCCGCGCGGGCGGCCGCCTCGACCTGGGCGTCGCTCAGCTCGCGGCCCATGGCGATGTTCTCGCGCGCGGAGGCGGCCAGCAGGAACGGCTCCTGCGGCACCAGCCCCACCTCGGCCCGGAACTGGGCGTTGGCGATCGATTCCAGCGGCGCGCCCAGGATGGCGATGCTCCCTTGCTGCACCGGGTAGTAGCGCAGCAGCAGCGACAGCAGGGTGGACTTGCCGCTGCCCGTGTGGCCGACGATGCCCACGAAGTCGCCCTGGGCGATGTCGAGCGACAGGTCGTGCAGCACGGGCTGGCCCGGCACGTAGGCGAATTCGATGTGGCGCAGCGCCACGGCCGGCGCGTTGGCGTCGTGCAGGCGCGGGGTGGCGCGGGCCGGCGCGTGGTCCGCATGGTCGGCCGCGCTGGCCTCGTCCAGCAGGGCCGCCACGCGGGCGCTGGCCACCACCGATTGCTGCAACTGGCTGAACTGCATGGTGATCTGGATCAGCGGTTCGATCACGCGCGCGATGTAGCTGATGAAGGCGTACAGCACGCCCACTTCGGTGGCCGTCATCTGGCGCTGGCCGAAGGCGTAGATGACGGAGGCCAGCAGCACGATGTTGAGCAGGTCGAGCGCGGGCCGCAGCAGCCAGGCGTTGGCGCGCAGCTCGGCCAGGCGGGCGTCGTAGTGGCGCTCGTTGGTGGCGCGAAAGCGCGCCGCGAAACGGGCCTCGGCGTTGCTGGCCTGGAGCACGCTCATGCCGCCGATCGATTCGGCCATCTGGCCGTTGATGTCGCTGCGCAGCGCGCGGGCGCGCGTGACGGCCGGCGCGCTCCAGCGCTGGTACAGCCAGATGATGAGCAGCACGGCCGGCAGCAGGGCCAGCACGATGCTCATCAAATGCCAGTCCAGCCAGGCCATGGCGCACACGGTGCCGATCAACACGATGGAGCTGTCGAGCATCACGAACAGCACCTGCACGTACAGCGTCTTGACGGCTTCCGTGTCGTTGGTCACGCGCGACACCAGCTGGCCCGTGATGGCGCGGTCGAAGAAGGCCATGGGCAGGCGCAGCACGTGGCCGTAGACCTGCTCGCGCAGGCGCCGCACGGAACGCATGGCCAGCCCGGACAGGCGCACCAGCTGCAGGTAGCGCAGGCCGCTGGCCACCCAGCCCGTCAGCAGCACGCCGGCCAGCAGGGCCGCCATGCGCGGCCAGTCGAGCCGGTGCGGCAGCAGGTGCTGGTCGATCAGCGCCTTGCCCATGATGGGGCCCAGCACTTCCAGCAGCGCCGCCAGCACCAGCCACAGCACGGCCCAGCCCAGGTGGCGCCGGTCCGGCCGGGCCGCGCGGCGCAACAGCGCCACCGCTTGCAGGGTCTGGCGGCGCGCGTCGTGCGGCTGCAGGTCGTGATCAGCATGCATCGAGGCTGGCCTCCAGTTGTTGGTAGCGCCACTGGCTGGCGTACCAGCCATCTTGCGCGAGCAGTTCGTCGTGGGTGCCCGATTCCGTCACGTGGCCGTCGCGCAGCACGACGATCAGGTCGGCGCTGACGACGGCGCTCAGGCGGTGGCTGGCGATGATGGCGCTGCGGCCAGGGCGCGCCTGGCGCAGCTGTTCCAGGTGCTGCAGGATGCGTGCTTCCGTGCCCGTGTCCACGGCCGACAGCGCGTCGTCCAGCAGCAGCAAGTCGTTATCGGCCAGCAGCGCGCGGGCGATGGCCACGCGCTGGCGCTGGCCGCCCGACAGCGTGATACCGCGCTCGCCCACCTGGGTGTCGTAGCCGTCCGGGAACAGCAGGATGTCGTCGTGGATGGCGGCCAGCGTGGCGGCCCGCTCCACGTCGGCGCGGCTGGCGCCGGGCCGGGCCAGCGCGATGTTGTCGGCGATGGTGGCCGAGAACAGGAACGATTCCTGCGGCACCCAGCTGATGGCCGCGCGCAGCGCGCGCAGCTGGTAGGCATCGAGCGGCTGGCCGGACCAGCGCACGGTGCCCGTTTGCGGCGTGAGCTGGCGCAGCAGCACGCGCAGCAGCGTGGATTTGCCGCTGCCCGTCGGCCCCACCAGGCCCAGGGTCTGGCCCGGCGCCAGCGTCAGTGTCAGGTGGGACAGGGCTGGCGCGCCTTTGCCCTGATCCTGGCCCGGATAGGCGCAGCTCACCTCGCGCAGTTCCAGCGCGCCGGGGGGCACGGCCGCCAGCGTGCCATGGTCATCGATCGCCAGCGGCGCATCGAGCATCGGTTGCAGCCTGGCCCAGGCTGCGCGGCCCCGCTCGATCAGCGACAGCACCCAGCCGGCCGCGAACATGGGCCAGATCAGCTGGCCCAGGTACATGGTGAAGCTGGTCAGCGCGCCGATGGTGAGCTGGCCGTGCCATACGAGATAGCCGCCCAGGCCCAGCGTGAGGGCGCTGGCCGCCGTCAGCGTCAGGCCCACGGCCGGTTCGTAGGCCGCTTCCCACACCTGGGCGCGCAGGCTGGCGCTGGCCGCGTGCTCCGTCAGTTGCGCGAACTGGCTGGCGCTGCGCTGCTCCAGGCCCAGCGCGCGCAAGGTGCGCACGCCGGCCAGGGTTTCCTGCACATGGTCGTTGAGGGCGCTGAAGCAGCGCAGCGCGTCGGTCGAGGCCTTGTGGATATGGCTGGAGATGCGCCAGAACGCCAGTCCCATCAAGGGAAACGGCAGCAGGGCCACGGCGGCCAGGCGCCAGTCCACGCCCAGCAGCATCACGCCCAGCACCATCACCAGCGTCAGCGAGCCGTCAAAGCCGGCCAGCATGGCCTCGCCGGCCGCCAGTTCGATGGCGTCGATATCGTTGGTGGCCAGTGCCATCAGGTCGCCCGTGCGCTGGCGCTGGTAGAACGCCGGGCCTTGTTGCGCCAGCCGTTCGTAGAGCCGCGTGCGCAGCGACACACCCAACTGGTAGGCGGCCGCGAACAGGGTCTGGCGCCAGCCCACGCGCAGGAAGTAGATGGCCACGCCGATCAGCAGCAGGGTGGCGATTTCCATCAGCAGGGCCTGGCCGCCCAGCCGGTGCGCGGCCAGGCCATCGATCATGGCGCCGACCTTGCGCGGCACCCAAACGCCGAGCGCGGCCACGCCGGCCAGCATGGCGCCGGCGGCCGCATAGGCGCGGTAATGCTGGCGCACGAAGTGGCCGATCAGCCCGGATAAATTCATGGTCTCCCCGTCTTTGCCGGCATGGTGTGCGCTAGGATACAACAAGCCCGGGAAAAACCGAGAGGCAAAATCGGGGACGTAACACGGTTTTTCTCGCAGGGAAAACCGTGTTACGTCCCCGATTTTGCTGTGGAAAAAGAACAGCGGGCCGTGGCCCGCTGTTCGTTGTTGGTGCGCCCAGCATGGGCGCACTCCTGTGGGTGCAAGTCCCGCCGCGAGCTGACCACAGTGAGCGAAGTGAAGCGCAACTGCGGAAGGGTAACTGACTGTGGGAAGGAAGCGTGGAGCATAAATC
>NZ_JACEZS010000022.1 GCF_014042365.1 Rugamonas fusca | reverse complement strand
GGTGCTGGCCGCCGCCGCGCCGGTGGCGGCCACCGCGCCTATGATGGGCGCCGCGCCGGTGCCGGCCCCCAAGCCAGCCGTCGTGGCGGACGCCGCCGAAGCGGCCGCAGCGGCCCGGCCATTGGCGGTGGCGGCCGGCACGGCGCCGGCCCCGGCCAAGGCGGCGCCCGCGCCGCTGCCGTCCACGCCAGCCGTGGTGGCCAAGGCCGCCACGGCGGCGCCGGCCGCCGTCCCGGCCACGGTCCCGCCCCGGCTCGAAATCAGCAACGGCAACGGCGTGACGGGCCTGGCCGCCCGCTACCGTTCGGTGCTGGGCAAGATCGGCATCCTGGCCTCGCGGCTGAGCAACGCACGCCCGTTCCGCCAGCAAGAGAGCGTGATCGAATACCGGCCCGGCTTCGCCGCCCAGGCCGCCAGTTTGCAGCGGGCCCTGCCCGGCCGCACGGCCCTGCAACAGTCGGCCGCGCTGACCCGGTCCGACGTGCGCCTGTTGCTGGGCAAGGATGCGCCGGCGCAACTGGCGCAGGCTGAACAACTGCACCATGGCGCCCGCTTCGCGGCCATCGTCGCGGCTGCCGATACCACGCGCTGAGCGCGCTGGCACACATTTTTCAAAACAAACGAGGTGGCTCATGCTCATCACACTGAAACGTAGTTCCTCCGGGCTGGTGGCCGGCTTGCTGGCCCTGCTGCTGGCCGGTTGCGGCGGCTCGAACGGCGGCCCCGGCGGCGGCTGCACCAACCTGGACCCCACGCGTGACCCCAACCTGCCCGCGTGCGGCAGCAGCAGCGGCGGCGGCACCACGACGGCCGCCGCCACGCTGGCGCTGACGCTGACGGACGCCAGCGGCGCGGCCACCAACAGCATCACGCCCGAGCGCGGCGGCACGCTGCAGGCCAAGGTCAGGGACAGCAAGGGCGTGGCGCAAGCGAACGTGGCCGTCACCTTCGTCAGCACCGACAAGACGGCCGTGTTCTCGCCCGCCTCCGGCACGGCGCTGACGGACGCCAACGGCGTGGCCAGCGTGGGCCTGGCGGCCGGCAGCGTGGCCGGCGCCTACACGGCCAGCGCCAACGCCACCGTGGGCAGCGTCGTGACGGGCTCGGTCAGCTACGCCGTCGCCTTCAAGACGCTCAGCCTGAGCGCCCTGACGTTCTCGCCCACCACGCTGTCGGCCGGCGGCAACGCCAGCGTCAGCGTGACCGTGCTCAGCGACGGCGCGCCGTACACCCCGCCGCTGCCCGTCACCTTCAGTTCGCCCTGCGTGACGGCCGGCAAGGCCAGCATCGGCAGCCCCGTGCTGACCCAGGCCGGGCTGGCTGTGGCCAGCTACACGGACAAGGGTTGCGGCGTGGCCGACACGGTGACGGCCAGCGTCACGCTGGGCAGCACCACGGCCACCAAGACGGGCACGCTGAACGTGCTGCCGGCCTCGGCCGGCTCGATCAAGTTCGTCAGCGCCCAGACCACCAACATCGCGCTCAAGGGCACGGGCGGCTTTGGCCGGCCGGAGTTCTCGACCCTGACGTTCCAGGTGTTCGACACCACCGGCGCGCCCGTGTCGGGCAAGCAGATCGACTTCGTGTTCGCCGACTCGATGAGCACCAGCACCACGGGCGGGCTGTCGCTGAACCCGGCCTCGGCCACCTCGGCCGCCGACGGCACGGTGACCACGCTGGTGTCGGCCGGCACCATCCCGACCTCGGTGCGGGTGGTGGCCTCGGTGCATGGCGCCGCGCCTGCGATCACCACGCTGTCGAACATCCTGGTCATCTCGACCGGGGTGCCGGACCAGGCCCACTTCTCGCTGTCGACCTCGATCGGCAATTGCGAGGGCCGCGACTTCGACCAGCAATGCTCGGTCGTGACAGCCACCCTGGGCGACCACTTCGGCAATCCCGTGCCCGACGGCACGGCCGTCAATTTCTCGACTGAATCGGGCATCATCGACGCCTCCTGCGTCACCGGCGCGCTGCCCGCGGGCGGCGCCACGCCCGGCGACAGCACGGCCGGCGCGCAGACCACCACCGCCAAGATCGGCCCCGGCTCGGGCACCTGCAGCGTGATCCTGCGCTCGAGCGCGCCGCGCAAGGCAGACGGCCGGGTGACCGTGCTGGCCTACGCGCTGGGCGAGGAAACCCTGAACGACAGCAATGGCAACAATGTGTACGACAGCGGCGACACCTTCATCGACAAGAGCCCGGACATCTTCCGTGACGACGACGAGAATGGCAGCTGGACGGCCGGCGAACCGTGCATCGGCCCCAACACCAACGGCAGTTGCAGCACGCCCGGCGACGGCGTCTACAACGGCGTGCTGCGCTCGCCGCAAACGCCGAGTGCGCAGACGCTGCGGGTATCGGCCCAGCTGGTGCAGATCTTCTCGGGCAGTAACGCCTCGATCACGTTCACGCCGGCCGCCGCCACCTGCGACGCCAACCTGACGGCGCAGATCGGGGTCACCGTGAAGGATGCGGTCGGCAACATCATGCCGGCCAACACCCAGATGACCTTTGGCGCCGTGTTCGGCCTGACCACGGCGCCGGTGCTGCCGGCCAGCATCAAGGTGCCCAACGTGGTGATCGGCGTGGGCCAGCCGGTGATCCCGCCCACCTTCGTCATCACGGTCGGCTGCCCGTCGGCGACGGCGCCAGGCGCGATGAATGTGACGGTGACCACGCCCAACGGCGTGACCACCACCGGCACCGTGAAGATCAACTAGGCGCCACGGCATCCACCGGCGGGGCCGGTCCATGCCGTCACGCGGCGCGCGTGACGGCGCGGGCCGGCCCCGCCTTTTTTCTCCGTCCCAAGGATTGCTCCGCGCCGCGTTTTGGAGTACCTTGAGCTTCATCAAAGATTAAGGAATGTGCATGGGCTTACAGTGCACCGTGGGCCAAGGTGGCCAGTCCGGCGGGCGTTTTTTGCTTACCACACGGCAACCTCATGCACGGCGTCCTGCAGTGATCTCAACCAACTGGAGCAGAGCATGGAAACCGTGGCCCTGGACATCAAAGGCATGACTTGCGGCGGTTGCGCCGCCAGTATCGAAAAAATGTTGTACGGCGTGGCGGGCGTGCAGACGGCCGCCGTGACGCTGGACGGCGGGCGCGCCGAGATCACGTTCGACCCGGCCCAGACCAGCGCCGCGGCGCTGACGGCCGTGGTGACGGAGGCCGGCTACGGCGCCCACGTGGCCGACAGCGCCACGGCTGGCCAGCGCCCGGTGGCCGAACCGGCCCGCGCCGCATGAAGCGGGGGCGGGACGCCGCCTGATGGCGGCGCGCCGCTCCAGCGCAACCGAGGGGGGATGTGATGACTGAACGCACCGTGTTGCAATCGATCGGCCAGCGCCACCTGCTGACCGTCAAGCCTGACGCCAGCAGCTACCACGCCGCCTGCGCCATGACCAAGGCCCATTGCGGCAGCATCCTGATCGTCGACGACGGCGGCGCCATGCTGGGCATCCTCACCGAGCGCGACCTGATGACCAAGATCGTGGCCCAGCGCCGCGACCCGGAAGCGACGCCCGTGTCGGCCATCATGACCCACAACCCGCACTTCATCGCCCCGCAGACCACCGTGTCGGACGCGGTGTTGATCATGAAGCGCCATAACTTCCGCCACCTGCCCGTCGTCTCGTCCACCTCGCAATTGCTGGGGGTGTTCTCGATCCGCGACGCCATGCCGCGCGAACTGGCCGAAGCGGAAACCATGGCCGACCAGATCGACGAGGAATTCACCAACGTATTGAGTTAATCCGGCCAGACTTGGATGCGGCCCCGCGGCCGCCAGGAGGAGCACTTTGCGACCTACCGATATCGTCAGTCCCGACTACTTCCACAAGGTGGTCGATTGCCAATGGGCCTGCCCGGCCCACACGCCCGTTCCCGAATACATCCGCCTGATCGCCGCCGGCCGCTACTCGGACGCCTACCTCGTCAACTGGGAATCGAATGTATTCCCCGGCATACTGGGGCGCACCTGCGACCGGCCCTGCGAGCCGGCCTGCCGCCGCAGCCGGGTGGAAGATGAAGCAGGCAAGCAGCCGGTGGCCATCTGCCGCCTGAAGCGGGTGGCGGCCGACTACAAGGACGACATCCGCCCCCGCCTGCCGCAGCCGCCGGCGCTGCGCAACGGCCGCCGCATCGCCTGCGTGGGCGCCGGTCCGGCCTCGCTGACGGTGGCGCGCGACCTGGCCGTGCAAGGCTACCTGGTCACCGTGTACGACAGCGAAGCGAAGGCCGGTGGCTTCATCCGCAGCCAGATCCCCAAGTTCCGCCTGCCCGAGGAAGTGATCGACGAGGAGAGCGGCTACATCCTCGACCTGGGCGTGGAGCTGCGCGCCGGCCAGCGCATCGACAGCCTGCAAGCGCTGCTGACCCAGGGCTACGAGGCCGTGTTCATCGGCTGCGGCGCGCCGCGCGGGCGCGACCTGCCGCTGCCGGGCCGCGCCGAGGCGGCGCCCAACATCCACATCGGCATCGACTGGCTGTCGTCCGTCTCGTTCGGCCACGTGCAGGCGATCGGCCAGCGCGTGATCGTGCTCGGCGGCGGCAACACGGCCATGGATTGCTGCCGCTCGGCCAAGCGCCTGGGTGGCGAACAGGTGACGGTGATCGTGCGTTCGGGCTTCGACGAAATGAAGGCCAGCCCGTGGGAGAAGGAGGACGCCCAGCATGAAGGCGTCACCATCCTCAACTACCTGGCGCCGAAAGCGTTCGTGCTCGATAACGGCAAATTGTGCGGCATGACCTTCGAAGCGATGGCGGCATCGACCGACGCGGCGGGCCGGCGCACGCTGGCGCCCACGGGCGAAGCGGAGCGCTTCGTGCCGTGCGACGACGTCCTGATCGCTGTCGGCCAGGAGAACGCCTTCCCGTGGATAGAACGCGACATCGGCCTGACCTTCGATGAACGGGGCATGCCGGTGGTCGATCCCCTCACCTTCCAGTCCAGCGCGGCGCGCGTGTTCTTCGGCGGCGACGCCGCGTTCGGGCCCAAGAACATCATCACGGCCGTGGCCCACGGCCACGCGGCGGCCGTCTCGATCGACAAGTTCTGCAACGGCGAGGACTTGCGCCAGCGCCCGCCGCCCACGGTCCACCTGCTGAGCCAGAAGATGGGCATCCACGAGTGGAGCTACGATAACGCCGTCACGCCCGACCACCGCTTCAAGGTGCCGCTGCGCGACGTGAGCGCGGCGCTGAAAAATATCCGGGTCGAGGTGGAACTGGGCTACGACCAGCAGCTGGCCCTGAAGGAAGCGCGGCGCTGCCTGAACTGCGACGTGCAGACCGTGTTCTCGGACAGCCTGTGCATCGAGTGCGACGCCTGCGTCGACATCTGCCCCATGGATTGCATCAGCTTCGTCGAGAACGGCGAGGAAGGCGAATTGCGCGAGCGGCTCAAGGCGCCCGCGCTGAACCTGGCGCAGTCGCTGTTCGTGTCGGGTAATTTGAAAACGGGCCGCATCATGGTCAAGGACGAGGATGTGTGCCTGCACTGCAGCCTGTGCGCCGAGCGCTGTCCCACGGGCGCGTGGGACATGCAGAAGTTCTTCTTCTCGCCGGGCCGCGCCGGCCCGGCCTGCCGCCCGCAACCGAGCGCGCCGCTGCGCCAGGTCGGATAGCACCACCAGGAGATCGCGATGCCGCCTACCCTGCAAGCTGTGAACGATTTCGTCGTCAAATTCGCCAACGTCAACGGCTCCGGCTCCGCCTCGGCCAATGAACTGTTCGCGCGTGCCATCCTGCGCATGGGGGTGCCTGTCAGCCCCCGCAACATCTTCCCGTCCAACATACAGGGCATGCCCACCTGGTACGAAGTGCGCGTGAGCGAGGCCGGCTACCTGGGCCGGCGTGGCGGCTGCGACTTGATGGTGGCCATGAACCCGCAAACCTGGGCCGCCGACCTCAAGGAAATCACGCCCGGCGGCTACCTGTTCTACGACGACACGCGCCCCATCCCGCCCGGCCAGTTCCGCGCCGACGTGCACGCGATCGGCATGCCGCTGACCATGATCTGCAACGACGCCTACACCGACGTGCGGCTGCGCCAGCTGTTCAAGAACATCGTCTACGTGGGCGCGCTGTCGGCCATGCTGGGCATCGAACCGGCCGTGCTGGAACAGCTGTTCTCCGAGCAGTACAAGGGCAAGGAAAAACTGTACGACTCCAACGTGAAGGCGCTGCACCTGGGGCGCGACTACGCGCTGGCCCACATCGATTGCGCCGCTGTGGGCCTGAAGGTACGGCGCGCCGACAATGTGGGCGAGCGCATTTTCATGGACGGCAACAGCGCCGCCGCGCTGGGCTGCGTGTACGGCGGCGCCACCGTGTGCGCGTGGTATCCGATCACGCCCTCGTCGTCGCTGGCCGAAGCGTTCCAGAAGTACTGCCACAAGTTCCGCGAGGACGCCGACACGGGCCGCCACAACTACGCCATCATCCAGGCCGAGGACGAACTGGCCTCGATCGGCATGGTGATCGGCGCCGGCTGGAACGGCGCGCGCGCGTTCACGGCCACGTCCGGCCCCGGCATCTCGCTGATGACGGAGTTCATCGGGCTGGCCTACTTCGCCGAGATCCCCGCCACCATCATCAACGTGCAGCGCGGCGGGCCATCGACCGGCATGCCCACGCGCACCCAGCAGGCCGACATCCTGTCCTGCGCCTACGCCTCCAACGGCGACACCAAACACGTGCTGCTGTTCCCGGAAGACCCCAAGGAATGCTTCGACTTCACCGCCACCGCGCTCGATCTGGCGGACCGGCTGCAAACGCCGATCTTCGTCATGTCTGACCTCGACATCGGCATGAACACCCGCCTGTGCGCGCCGCTGGCGTGGGACGACACGCGCCGCATGGACCGGGGCAAGGTGATGCACTACGACGACCTGGAGGCCGGCCGCGATTTCGGCCGCTACCTGGACGTGGACGACGACGGCATCCCCTACCGCACCCTGCCCGGCACCCATCCCAAGCGGGGCGCCTATTTCACGCGCGGCACCACCAAGGACAGCTACGCGCGCTACAGCGAGGAAGGCGCCATCTACGTGGCCAACATGGAGCGCCTGCACAAGAAATTCGACACGGCCAAGACGCTGGTGCCGGCGCCCATCGAACGGCGCGCGGCGCACGCCACGCGCTACGGCGTGCTGTACTTCGGCTCGACCAGTCCCGCCATGAGCGAGGCACTGGACCTGCTGGCGCGCGAGGACCAGCACGTGGACGCGCTGCGCATCCGCGCCTACCCGTTCAGCGCGGCCGTGATGGACTTCATCGCCACCCATGAGCAGGTGTTCGTCGTCGAGCAGAACGCGGACGCGCAACTGCGCGGCATGCTTATCCTCGAAGGCAATCTGAACGCGGCCAAGCTGCTGCCCGTGCTGCACTACGACGGCACACCGATCACGGCGCGCTTCATCGCCGACGCCATCGGCGCCCGGCTCGACTCCCACAAGGTCACTCCCATCAAGAAGGTGGCGCAATGAGCTATCTGGCCAAACCCAAGCTGCACCATCCGGAACTGAAGACCAACCGGCTCGGCTACACGCGGCGCGATTACGAAGGCGCCATGTCCACGCTATGCGCCGGCTGCGGGCACGATTCGATTTCAGCCGCCATCGTCCAGGCTTGCTACAACCTGGCGATCGAACCGCACCGCGTCGCCAAGCTGTCGGGCATCGGTTGCTCGTCCAAATCGCCCACCTACTTCCTGGGCGGCTCGCACGGCTTTAACACCGTGCACGGGCGCATGCCGTCCGTGCTCACCGGCGCCAACCTGGCCAACCACGATTTGATCTACCTGGGCGTGTCCGGCGACGGTGACTCGGCCTCCATCGGCCTGGGCCAGTTCGTGCACAGCATGCGGCGCGCCGTCAACATGGTCTACATCGTCATGAACAACGGCGTGTACGGGCTGACCAAGGGCCAGTTCTCGGCCACGGCCGACCAGGGCTCGCGTTCCAAGCGCGGCGTGATCAACAGCGACGCGCCGGTCGATCTGGCGGCGCTGGCCTTGCAGCTGGGCGTGAGCTACGTGGCGCGCGGCTTCTCGGGCAACAAGGAGCAGCTGGTGCCCATGATCGAGGGCGCGTTCATGCACCAGGGGGCGGCCTTCATTGACGTGATCTCGCCCTGCGTGGCCTTCAACAACCACCCCGGTTCGACCAAGAGCTACGACTACGTGCGCGAGCATAACGAGGCCGTCAACCGGGTGGACTTCGTGCCCCACATGGAGGAACTGACGGGCCAGTTCACGCCGGGCACGGTGCAGGAAGTGCTGCAGCACGACGGCAGCGTGCTGCGCCTGCGCACGCTGCAAGCGGAATTCGACGTGCACGACCGCATCGCCGCCATCAACTACCTGTACCAGCGCCAGGCCGAGGGCGAAGTGGTGACGGGGCTGCTGCACATCGACCCGACGCCAGAGGATATGCACAGCCACTTGAATACGTCGCTGCGGCCCCTCAATACGCTGGATGAATCCGTGCTGTGCCCCGGCGCCGACGCGCTGGCCCGCATCAACGCGGCGCTGCGCTAAAAAGCTACCAGCGTTAGTCGCGTTTGCAGTCATCAATCATAAAATCTTCTACCCGCCGGTGCTTGGGTAGACGCCGTTCGACCTGATTCTCGGCGTGCAAGCTCACGTGATTCACCAACGTCAAGGCCGTCTTAAGTGCGTCGCTCATGCTGCCGGCGGCCGCCCGCATCGCTTCCATGGGTGAAGCGGGCGGTATGATCGCCTGCTGCTCCATGCGCCGCCGCAGCAGGTACGCCGCTGTCCAATCCCTTTCGCCGGGACGGCGTATCCATAAATCACGCCAGGCATTGCGACCATCGCCGGCAATGGCCATCGTCAACTGGCGCGGCGAAACAACGCGGCTCCGGTACATGATTTCGTCACCCATCACCTCGGCGTAATGCCACGTGTCGCCGAAGCGCATGCGCACCTGACTGCCCTCCGGCAGGAACAGGCATTTCCATTGATATCCCTGTAGCGGCACCCTTGTTTCACGCTGCGCGGCCATCCAATGCTGCAATGCGCGCACGATCGCTTCGGTCGTGGTCAGCGTGCTGCCGGACTGGCGCAGATAGTCGCTTAGCTCTCGGTAGGCGGCGGGTGGTACGGCGGTTTCACTCCTTCTGGCATCCATGCTCGTTCCTCCTGCTAGAGTTGTCTGGTTTTGTCTCGTTCTGTCTATTTAGATAAGGAAATTCGGGCAGAGTTCAAACCAGACAAAAGGAGACAAAACGAGACAAGCAAACGAGACACGTTGCCAGAAGGAGCCGCCACCTTATACCACCCTGTCCATTCCGGCAATTTCCGCGCGAATATGCACGCATATGGCTGCGCGCGCGCGTCGCGGAAGATCCCTTCGTCGCGGCCGGCGTGGTGAAGACGGCATTCATGGAAATCACGCCATCCAAGGCCGACGAGCGCCTCGGCTTCCTGCCATGCTAAGCACTGCGAACATCGAGGTACGTCCCGAAAAAAAAGGGAGCCGCGCAGGCTCCCTTTTTTGATTGACTGCCCGCAGGCCGCCGTCTTACATGATGTGGTGGCCCAGCCACCACGCGCAGGCGGCAACAAAAGCCGATGCGGGAATGGTGAAGATCCACGCCCACACGATATTGCCCGCCACGCCCCAGCGCACGGCCGACATCTTCTGGGCCGAGCCCACGCCGACGATGGCGCCGGTGATGGTGTGGGTGGTCGACACGGGCACGCCGAAGTGGCTGGCGATCAGCAGCGTGAGCGCGCCGCCGCTTTCGGCGCAGAAGCCGCCCACGGGTTTGAGCTTGGTGATCTTCTGGCCCATGGTCTTGACGATGCGCCAGCCGCCGAACAGCGTGCCGAGCGAGATGGCCGTGTAGCAGGCCAGGATCACCCACATCGGCGGCGTCTTGTCGCTGGCGGCCACCTGGCCGGCCGCGATCAGCAGCATCCAGATGATACCGATGGTCTTTTGCGCGTCGTTGCCGCCGTGGCCCAGGCTGTAGCTGGCGGCCGACAGCAGTTGCAGGCGGCGGAACCAGCGGTCCACCTTGCGCGGCGTGGAGCGCACGAACACCCACGACACGATCAGCATGATCAGCGAGCCGAGGATGAAGCCCAGCAGCGGCGACAGGATGATCCACTCGATGGTCTTCACCAGGCCGTTGCCGGCCAGTGCGCCCGTGCCCGACTTGGCGACGGCCGCCCCCACCAGGCCGCCGATCAGCGCGTGCGAGGACGACGATGGAATGCCGTAGTACCACGTAAACAGGTTCCAGGCGATGGCGCCCACCAGCGCGCCGAAGATCACGTACTGGTCCACCACGCCGGGATCGATGGTGCCCTTGCCCACCGTGGCCGCCACGCCCAGCCCCACCACGAAGATGGCGGTGAAGTTGAACAGCGCGGCCATGGCCACCGCCGTCTGCGGCTTGAGCACGCCGGTCGACACCACCGTCGCGATCGCGTTGGCGGCGTCGTGGAAGCCGTTCATGAAGTCAAACACCAGCGCCAGGGCGATCAAGACGCCCAGCACGTAGATGCTCATTTGAAGGGTATGCATGAATTGTTCTTTTCGATTTTGTCTGATTCAGGACGCCAGCACCGCGGATAGCGGCGCTCAGGCGTTTTCAACGATGATGCCTTCGATGATGTTGGCCACGTCTTCGCAGCGGTCCGTCACCGTCTCCAGGATCTCGTAGATGGCCTTCATCTTGATCAGGTGGCGCACGTCCGGTTCATCGCGGAACAGCTTGGACATGGCGGCGCGCATCACATGGTCGGCGTCCGATTCCAGGCGGTCGATCTCTTCGCACACGGCCACGATCTGGCGCGAGTTGTCCATGTTGTGCAGCATGCCGACGGCTTCCTTGACCTTCTCCGCGCAAGCGAGCACCAGCTCGGCCAGGCGCTTGGCTTCCGGCGTGACGGCGTGCAGGTCGTACAGCGACACGGTCTGGGCCGCGTCTTCCAGCAGGTCCAGGATGTCGTCCATGCGGGTGATCAGCTTGTGGATGTCGTCGCGGTCGAGCGGGGTGATGAAGGTCTTGTGCAGCAGATCGACGGTGGCGTAGGTGATCTTGTCGGCTTGCTTCTCGACGCCCTCAATGGCGTGCACACGGTTTTCCAGGTCGTCGAAATTGCTCATCAGGGCCACCATCTCGCGCGCGCCCTTGACGCACAGTTCCGCGTGCTGGTTGAACAGGTCAAAAAATTTGCCCTCGGTGGGCATCAAACGTCCAAACATGTCATTCTCCGTTGAGTATTTCGAGTTGCTTGGCCGCCCGGGCTAGCGGGCGGCGAGGGGTTAGTCGCCTTGGTAAAGCGCCAGGTTACCGACATAATTGCCAAACTTGGTGTATTGGCCTATCCAGGTCAGACGCACGGCGCCAATCGGGCCGTTACGCTGCTTGCCGATGATGATTTCGGCCGTGCCTTTATCGGGCGAGTCCGGGTTGTAGACCTCGTCGCGATACAGGAAGATGATGACGTCCGCGTCCTGCTCGATAGCGCCCGATTCGCGCAAGTCGGACATGACGGGCCGTTTGTTGGGGCGTTGTTCCAGCGAGCGGTTCAGCTGCGACAGGGCGATCACGGGGCACTGCAATTCCTTGGCCAGGCCCTTCAAGCTCCGCGAAATTTCCGAAATCTCGGAGGCGCGGTTGTCGCCCGGCGTGGAACCCTGCATCAGCTGCAGGTAGTCGACGATGATCAGGCCCAGCTTGCCGCACTGGCGCGACAGGCGCCGGGCGCGCGCGCGCATCTCGATCGGGTTCAGGGCCGGGGTTTCATCGATGAACAACTGGGCGTCGTTCATCTTCTGGATGGCGTGCGTCAGGCGCGGCCAGTCCTCGTCGTTCAGGCGGCCCGTACGCAGGCGGTGCTGGTCGAGCTGGCCCACGGAGCCCAGCATACGCATGGCCAGCTGGGCGCCGCCCATCTCCATCGAGAACACGGCCACGGGCAGGCCCGCTTCAATGGCCACGTTCTCGCCGATGTTGACCGAGAACGCCGTCTTGCCCATCGAAGGACGGCCCGCCACGATCACCAGGTCGCCCGGCTGCAGGCCGGAGGTCATGCGGTCCAGGTCGATGAAGCCGGTCGGCACGCCCGTGATTTCGCTCTGGTTGTCGCGGCTGTACAGTTCATCGATACGCTCGACCACCTGGGTCAGCAGCGGCTGCACGGCGGTCCAGCCGGCCGCGCCGCGGGCACCCTGCTCGGCGATGGCGAAGATCTTCGATTCGGCCTCGTCGAGCATCTGCTTGACTTCCTTGCCCTGGGGGCTGAAGGCTTGTCCCGAGATCTCGTCGGCCACCGTGATGAGCTGGCGCAGGATGCCACGATCGCGCACGATCTCGGCATAACGGCGGATGTTGGCTGCCGATGGCGTGTTTTGCGCCATCGCGTTCAAGTAGCTTAAGCCCCCGACGTCGTCCGCCTTGCCCAGCTGGCTGAGCGCTTCAAACACGGTGATCACGTCGGCCGGCTTGGATGCGTTAATCAGCCGCACGATCTGTTCGAAGATCAAACGGTGGTCATAACGGTAAAAGTCTTCCGCATGCATGAAGTCGGCGATGCGGTCAAACGCCGCATTGTCACGCAACAAGCCACCGATCACAGACTGTTCTGCTTCGATGGAGTGGGGTGGAATGCGGAGTGAATCGACTTGTGGATCTGGGGGGGCGTTCATGGCGCGAATTATACCTGCATAGTCACCCGCCAAAAATTATTGACGAGAAAAAATTTCGTAGGTTTGCTACAAAAATCGGGCCATGTCACTGACCGTAGCGCAAGGAAATGCTGCAGAGCAACATCTTGCCAAATAAGCCAGTGCGACGCCCATAGAAAAAGCCGGGCGAACCCGGCTTTTTCTGGTGCTGCGGCGGGCGTTGCCACCCGCTTGCAGTGGTTACTTAGGCAGCTTCGCCCACGACAGCAACGGTCACTTCCACCACCACGTCGGTGTGCAGAGCAACGGTCACTGGGTGCTCGCCAACGGCCTTCAGCGGACCGGTAGGCATGCGCACGGCAGCTTTTTCAACAGCGAAGCCAGCTTTGGTCAGGGCTTCAGCGATGTCGAAGTTGGTCACGGAACCGAACAGACGGCCGTCCACGCCAGCTTTCTGCGACACGGTCACGGTCATGCCGTTCAGCTTCTCGCCTTGGGCCTGGGCAGCGGCCAGCTTGGCGGCAGCAGCTTTTTCCAGTTCAGCGCGCTTGACTTCGAATTCCGCCACGGCCGACGCGGTAGCGCGACGGGCCATTTTTTGCGGGATCAGGAAGTTACGTGCGTAACCGTCTTTGACCTTCACCACTTCACCCAGGTTGCCCAGGTTGACGACTTTTTCCAACAGAATGATTTGCATAGTTCTCTCCAGGATCTTATCTAGACGACGCGATTAAGCGTTGTGCAGATCGGTGTAAGGCAGCAGCGCGAGGTAGCGAGCGCGCTTGATGGCGGTGTCAACTTGACGCTGGTAGTGCGCCTTGGTACCGGTCAGACGTGCTGGCATGATCTTGCCGTTTTCCTGGACGAAGTCCTTGAGCGTGTCTACGTCTTTGTAGTCCACTTGTTCCACGTGCGCGGCCGTGAAGCGGCAGAACTTCTTACGCTTGAACAGTGGGTTTTGTTGCTTGCGCTTTTCTTTCAGCTTGAGCTTGTTTTTGTCGAACTTTTTACCGAATGCCATTTTTGGCTCCTGTATCTAAATAGGTGCGCTGTCTGCGACAGCACGAAAATCAATGATGTGAAATACCAGGCTTTTGCTATTGCGGCTTTTCTTGTTCAGAAATCCCGTGAACTGATACACGCCTCCCAGCGGCGCCTGGCTGAAACGGGTCGAAATCTCGCCCGCGGCGACCGCGGACACTTCAAACTCGCTCAACCGGGCTATGCCCGCCTCCATCTGCTGCGACCGATGCTGTAACACAGCGTTGACGATCGGCATGCCGGCCGGTGTGTACCGGATGGCGTCGCGCTCGGCGATGAGGGCAGTGAACCGGAGTTCGTTCAGCTCGGATTCCTGCGCAATTTAGGCTGCAGGAGCGGCGGCAGCCGCTGGCGCTTCAGCGCGATGGGATTTCGCTGCATCTTCACGTTGTACCGACTTCATCATTGGCGAAGGCGCGGTTTCCGCTTTCTTCATCTTGACGGTCAGGTGACGCAGCACGGCATCATTGAATTTGAACGCGGTTTCCAGCTCGACCAGGGTCTCGTTGTCGCATTCGATGTTCATGCAGATGTAGTGTGCTTTGGCCAGTTTCTGGATCGAGTAAGCCATTTGACGGCGGCCCCAATCTTCAACACGGTGGACCGAACCGCCGCGGGTGGTTACGCTGGCTTTGTAGCGTTCGATCATGGCGGGCACTTGCTCGCTCTGGTCCGGGTGGACGATAAAGACAATTTCATAGTGACGCATGCAAACTCCCTTAAGGACTGTGAAATAGCCCACCCTGGCGTCAAGACAGGTGTGGGAAGAGGTAAGCCGGCGACTATAGCAGCTTTTCCGCCAAAACTCAACTCAGGCGTCGTTTTTACCCTGGACGCCTTCAGGATGGGGCCGTGCGCGAGTTTTTTTCACATTATTTCGCCCAAAGCAAGGAATTGCTCTTGCAATCAATGGCGCACTGTACAAAAATACAGACTGTCTATATCCACAGCCCCTGGCGCCCTCATGATTAAGCTCACCGCACGGCAAGAACAAATTCTCAACCTGATCAAGGATGCCATCGAAAACACCGGCTTCCCTCCCACCCGCGCGGAAATCGCGAGCGAGCTGGGCTTCAAATCGGCCAACGCGGCCGAGGAACACCTGCAGGCGCTGGCGCGCAAGGGCGCCATCGAAATCGCGGCCGGCACCTCGCGCGGCATCCGCCTGCTCGGCGAACACGCGGAATCGGTGGCGCACAAGGTGGCCGCCACCGTGATGATGTCGCTGCCGCTGATCGGCCGGGTGGCGGCCGGCTCGCCCATCCTGGCGCAGGAAAACCTGGAAACCAGCTACAGCGTGGACCCGGCCCTGTTCTCGGCCAAGCCCGACTTCCTGCTCAAGGTAAGGGGCGAATCGATGCGCGACGCCGGCATCATGGATGGCGACCTGCTGGCCGTGAAAAAGGTGGACAGCGCCAAGAATGGCCAGATCGTCGTGGCCCGCATCGGCAACGACGTCACCGTCAAGCGCTACCGCAAGACCGGCTCGACCATAGAACTGCTGCCGGAAAACCCCGACTTCAAGATCATCAAGGTCGATCCCGAAGCGGACGAGTTCGCGCTCGAAGGCCTGGCCGTAGGCTTGATGCGCACCTGGCACTGAATAAAGATGCCGGCGTGAAAAACAGGGGACGGCCCCCGCGGGGTCCGTCCCCTGTTTTTCACGCCGGCATCTTTTGTTGGCTCAGCAGCCAGCCAGCGCGGTGCGGAAGTCGTCCAGCAAGTCAGCCTCGTCCTCGATACCGACCGACACCCGGATCAGCGATTCGGCGATGCCCATCGAGGCGCGGCGCACCGGCCCCATCTCGTAGAAGATGGTGTGCGCCACCGGGATGATCAGCGTGCGCGTGTCCCCCAGGTTGCTGGCCGGGATGGCCAGCTTCAAGCGGTTCAGGAAATCGAAGCAGTCGATCCCATCCTTCAGCTCGAAACTGAGCAGCGAGCCGTACGAGCGGAACAGCTCACCCGAAATACCGTGCTGCGGATGCGACGCCAGGCCAGGATAGTAGACCGCCGCCACCCGCTCATCGGCCTCCAGCATGCGCGCCAAGGCCAGCGCGTTCGAACTGGTGCGCTCCATGCGCAGCGCCAGCGTTTCCGCGCCGACGGCGATATGGTGCGCCGCCTCCGGCGCCAGCGAGGCGCCGAAGTCGCGCAAGCCCTTGGCGCGGATCTGCGCCAGGCCCCACTGCGCGGGCGCAGCCTTCTTGTAGTTTTCGTAGATATGCGGATACTGGTTCCAGTCGTAGACGCCGGTATCGGTCAGGCTGCCGCCCAGCGCGTTGCCATGGCCGCCGATCGACTTGGTCAGCGCGTTCACCACCAGGCCCGCGCCCACGTCCTTGGGTCGGAACAGATAAGGCGTGGTCATGGTGTTGTCCACCACGTACAGGATGCCGCGCGCCTTGCACAGCGCGCCGATACGCTTCAAGTCCGCCACCTGGGTGCGCGGGTTGGCGATGGTTTCCACGAACACGAGGCGGGTGGCCGGCGTCAGCGCCGCTTCCACGTTGGCCACGTCGGTGGCATCCACGAAGGCCACGTCCACGCCCTGCCCGGCCGCCGTCTGCCACAGGCTGTTGGTATTGCCGAACAAGAAGGACGACGACACCATGTGGTCGCCCGCGCGCAGCAGCGCCTGGAACACGGCGCCGATGGCACCCATGCCGGTGGCGAAGCAGATCGTGCCCACGCCCTGCTCCATCTTGGTGACCTTGTCTTCCAGCGCGGAGATGGTGGGGTTGCCCTGGCGGCCATAACGGAAGCCCGGTTCCTTGCCCTGGAACACGGAGGCCAGCTGGCGCGCGTCGCCATAGCCGAACGCCACCGAGGTGTGGATGGGCTTGTGCAGCGAACCGTGCTCGATGCCCTTCTGGCGGTCGTTGTGCAGGATGGTGGTGGTGAAGCCGTAGTTTTTCTTGTCGCTCATGGGGAGTGTCCGAATACAGAAAACCCGGCGCGGGCTATGGCCGGCGCCGGGTTAAAACTTAGCCTTCCGTGGCGGCCAGGTTCAGGTTCAACTGGGAGCGGGCCGCATCCTCGGCCGGCGCGGCCTTGGGGTGGTGACGCGCGTATTCCAGCTTGTCCAGGTAATCCTTGGAAATGTCGCCCGTCACGTACACGCCGTCGAAGCACGACGCCTCGAAATTCTTCAGCGCCGGATTGACGTCGGAAATGGCGCGCTTGAGCGCGTCGATATCCTGGTACACCAGCGCGTCGGCCGTGATCTCGCGGCACACTTCCTCGTTCGTGCGGCCGTAGGCGATCAGCTCGTCGCGCGTGGGCATGTCGATGCCGTACACGTTGGGGAAGATCACCGGTGGCGCGGCCGAGGCGAAGATCACCTTGGTGGCGCCCGCTTCACGGGCCATCTGCACGATCTCGCGGCTGGTGGTACCGCGCACGATGGAGTCGTCCACCAGCAGCACCACCTTGTCCTTGAACTCGGAGGCGATGGCGTTCAGTTTCTGGCGTACCGACTTCTTGCGCGCCGCCTGGCCCGGCATGATGAAGGTGCGGCCGATGTAGCGGTTCTTGATGAAGCCTTCGCGGTATTCGATGTTCAGCGCCAGCGCCAGCTGGATCGCGGCCGGACGCGAGGAATCGGGAATCGGCATCACGACGTCGATCTCGCCTTCCTTGAATTCACGACGGATCTTCTCGGCCAGGTATTCGCCCATCTTGAGGCGGGTGGCGTACACGGAAGCGCCGTCGATCACGGAATCGGGGCGGGCCAGGTAGACGAACTCGAACACGCATGGGTTGAGCGAAGGATTGTCGGCGCACTGGCGCGCGTGCAGCTGCTTGTCGGCGTCGATGAACACGGCCTCGCCCGGCGCGATGTCGCGCACGAAGCGGAAGCCCATGCCTTCCAGCGCCACGGATTCGGAGGCGACCATGTATTCCACGCCCAGCTCCGTCTCATTGATGCCCAGGCACAGGGGACGGATGCCAAACGGGTCGCGGAACGCCAGCAGGCCGATGTCGGCGATCTGGGCCACGGCCGCGTAGCCGCCGCGCACCCGGCGGTGCAGCACGGCCACGGCCTTGAAGATGGCGTCCGGGTCCAGCACCAGGCCGGTGGTGGCGGTCTGGATCTCGTGCGCGAGCACGTTCAGCAACACTTCCGAATCGGAATCGGTGTTGATGTGGCGGCGGTCGTTCTTGAACATCTCCTGCTTGAGCTGTTCCCAGTTGGTCAGGTTGCCGTTGTGGGCCAGCGTGATGCCGTACGGGGCGTTCACGTAGAACGGCTGTGCCTCTTCCTCGCTCGACGAACCGGCCGTCGGATAGCGGCAGTGGCCGATACCGGAATTGCCTTGCAGCGTACGCATGTTCCGGGTGCGGAACACGTCGCGCACCAGGCCGTTCGCCTTGTGCATGGCGAACATGCTGCTGTGGTTGGTTGCGATACCTGCCGCGTCCTGGCCGCGGTGCTGCAACAGCAGCAGTGCGTCATACAGCAGTTGATTGACAGGTTGATGGGAAACGACGCCGACGATGCCACACATGGTGTGCTCCTAGACTGGTATTACTGATTTAAAGAATTCAAAAATTCACATGCTGCGCCAGCGCAGCAGGCAGGAAAGGCTTGACGGTGCGCGCGCCGGTCTCGGCGAGCGGACTGAGCAGCGCATCGCGCCAGAACGGCTGGCGCGGGATCGAGGTCATGCCGCACAGGATCACCACCGTCAACACGATCACCAGGCCCCGTCCCAGGCCGAACAGGCCGCCCAGGCCACGGTCGACCAGGCTCAGGCCGCCGGCCTGCACCAGCGCGTCGAGCGCCATGGTGAGCAGGCCCATCAAAATCCGCACGCCGATGAACAACGCGATAAACGCCAGCATCAGCCGCACCACCTGGCCCGGCACCACCTCTGGCAGCCAGCGGGCCAGCGTGGCGCTGTAGGCGTTGGCCGCGATGAAGGCAATGATCCAGCTGGCCAGCGAAAACATTTCCCTGACCAGGCCGCGCATGGTGCTGATGACGATGGAAGTGATCAGCACAAAGATCACCAGGTAATCGAATAAGGTCACGTCCGCACTATCCGTCGCGTCACACCGGAACCAGACTGCCGTTCAAGCCCATCTTGGCCAGCTTGGCGCGCACTTTTTCGGCCTCCTCCTTGCTGGAGAATGGCCCCACGCGCACGCGGGTGCGCTCGCCCGACTGGGTCGGCACTTTCTGCGTGAACGACTTGATGCCGGCGCCGCGCAGCTTTTCCTGCAATTCATCCACCTTGTCCTGGGCCGAAAGCGCGGCCACTTGCAGCACGTATTTCTGGCCAGCCGCTTCCGCTGGTTTGGCCGGTTTGCCTTCCAGGATGGCCATGGCGCGCGCCGCATCGTCGGTGGACTTGGCTTCTTCCCTGGCCGGTTTGGGTTCGGCCTTGTGTTCCGGTTTCGCTTCCGCCTTCGCTTCCAGCTTGGGTTCGACCTTGGTCTCAGGCTTGTGTTCGGGCTTGGCTTCGGCTTTCGCTTCGATCTTCGTTTCCGTCTTGGCCGGCTTCAGTTCGGCCTTGGGCAGTTCGGCCACGGGCAGGCTCTCCTTGACCTTGGCGGGCGCGGGCTTGGGCTCGGCGGCGGGCTTGGCTTCGGCCACCGGCTTGGGCGCAGCGGTTGGCTTGGCCTCCGCCACGGCGGGCGCCTGCCGGGCCGGCGCGGCCTTGGCCGGATCGGTCACGATTTCTTCAGTATTGTCCAAAGCGGCGCTGGCGGCCACCGTGGCGGCTGCGGCCGGCAATTCGCCACTCTTGTCCTTGGATGGAATCTTGATGTCGATATCGGACGACAAAGGTTTGGGCTCGGAATCGAGCACCATGGGCAAGCCCACGGCCACGGCCAACGCCAGCGCGATGGCGCCCACCAGGCGCCGGCGCGCGCGCTTCTTCTCCGGCAGGACGGGATCGGCCGCCTCGGCGTCGGCGCGCGAGCGGCCCTTGCCGCCGGCGGACGAGGCGCGCTTGGAGCGGACCCGTTCGGTGGCGGCCTGGTCTTCCGCGCGGGAATAATGGCCGCTGTCTTCGCCGGAAGACTCTTGCTTGTTTTTACTGAGTTTCGAGAACAAGCCCATGCGTTATTTCAGTCGATTGCGTTCAGTGAGATCAATGAGAGCTGGATTTTCGTGCCGCCATGACGCCGGCGACGGTGAGGAAAGATCCAAAGACCACAATTCTATCATTCTCCCCGGCCCGGCTGATGGCATTTGCGTACGCCTGTGCCGGATCGTCGAAACAATTTATCGTCCGTTCCGGGCGCTCTGGCTGCACGATCTGCACTTTTGCCGCCAGTTCGGACGCGCTGGCCGCGCGCGGCGATGGCAGGCCCGTCAGGCACCAGTGGTCCACATGCTCGGACATGGCGGCGATCACGCCATCGATATCCTTGTCGTGCATGGAGCCGAACACGGCATAGGTGTAGGGGTGAAAGCCCATGTTGCCCAGGTTCTGGTTCAGCGCGGCGGCCGCGTGCGGGTTGTGCGCCACGTCCAGGATCACGCTGGGGCGGCCCGGCAATACCTGGAAACGGCCCGGCAATTCCACCGTCACCAGGCCGGTGCGCACTTCCTGCGCGCCCACGGGCAATTCCAGGCGCAACGCTTCCAGCGCGGCCAGCGCGGCCGACGCGTTGAGCAACTGGTTGGCGCCACGCAGGCTGGGGTAAGCGAGCGCGTTGCGGCGCTGCCCGCGGCCGCCGTAGTTCCACTGCTGTTTATCGCCCGAATAATTGAAATCGCGCCCCATCAGCCACAGGTCGGCGCCGATGGCGTGGGCATGATTGATCAGCGACTGCGGCGGCACGGGATCGCTGCAGATCGCCGTCTTGCCAGCGCGGAAAATGCCGGCCTTCTCGAAACCGATCGCCTCGCGCGTATCGCCCAGGTAGTCGGCGTGGTCGATATCGACGCTGGTGACGATGGCCACGTCGGCATCGATCACATTGACGGCGTCCAGCCGGCCGCCCAGACCCACTTCCAGGATCACCACATCCATGCCGGCATGGGCCAGCAACTGGCAGATGGCCAGCGTGGTGAATTCGAAATAGGTCAGCGGGGTATCGCCACGGGCCGCCTCGACGGCGTTGAAGGACGCCACCAGTTGCGCATCGCTGGCCAGCTCGCCGTTGACGCGGGCCCGCTCATTAAAGTCCAGGAAATGCGGCTTGATATACAGCCCCACCTTGTAGCCGGCCCGCAGCAGCATCGATTCCAGCATGGCGCAGGTGGAACCCTTGCCGTTGGTGCCGGCCACCATGATGACGGGGCAAGTGAAAGCCAGCGCCATGCGGTCCTTGACGGCGCGCACGCGCTCCAGGCCCATGTTGATGACGGTTTCGGCGTGGCGCGACTCCAGCAGCGCGAGCCAGGCGGGCAAAGTGACAGGAAGCGTAGACATGAGGGGACTTCTGAATGAGAGCGGCGCGCAGCGGACGGTCGTCCTGCTGCGCGCCGGCAGGTGATACGGCTGCGTGTTAGGCCAGAACCTCGACGGCCTGGTTTTGCAACAGGGCCAGCAGGCGGGCGATTTCTTCGCGCATCTTGCGGCGGTCGACGATCATGTCCACGGCACCTTTTTGCACCAGGAATTCGGCGCGCTGGAAGCCTTCCGGCAATTTCTCGCGCACCGTGTTCTCGATCACGCGCGGGCCGGCGAAGCCGATCAGCGCCTTCGGTTCCGCGATCACCACGTCGCCCATGAAGGCGAACGAGGCCGACACGCCGCCCATGGTGGGGTCGGTCAGCACGCTGATGAAGGGCAGTTTCTTTTCCGACAGCTTGGTCAGCATGGCCGTGGTCTTGGCCATCTGCATCAGCGACAGCAAGCCTTCCTGCATGCGGGCGCCGCCGGTGGCGGTGATGCAGACGAACGGCACTTTCTGTTCCAGTGCGATCTGGGCGCCGCGCACGAAGCGCTCGCCGACCACGGAACCCATGGAGCCGCCCATGAATTCGAACTCGAAGCAAGCCACCACGACGGGCAGGCTCATGATGGCGCCGCCCATGACGACCAGTGCGTCCGTCTCGCCGGTCGCTTCCATGGCCTGTTTCAGGCGGTCCGGGTATTTCTTGCTATCTTTAAATTTCAGGCTGTCGACGGGCAGCGTGTCCTGGCCGATTTCGTAGCGGCCGCCGGCGTCGAGCAAGCCATCGAGGCGCTCGCGGGCGCGGATGCGCATGTGGTGGTCGCACTTGGGGCACACGTGCAGGTTCGATTCCAGGTCGGTGCGGTACAACACCGCCTCGCAGGACGGGCACTTGACCCACAGGCCTTCCGGCATGGTCTTGCGCGCCGCGGCGTCGGAACGCTGGATACGCGGGGGCAGAAGTTTTTCCAACCAACTCATCATTTCTCCTTGCTGCTAACAGGTGGCGGAAGTGTAGCCGTTTCTGGCCCCCCTGTCGAACATTCCGAATTGCCAACATTGCCGGAGAACTTAGAAAAATCACCGCAATTCGCCGACTTTAAGGCAGGTTTGATGGCTTCCGCTGCGAACTACGCCCAACCGCCCCCTTCAACATAGTGAAGGCTTAACTCTATGTCAAGGTGAACGGGTGGGGCCCCAGGTTGGGATCAGGCGTCGAGGGCGGTGCGGATGCCGGCGACGAACGCTTGCACGGCCGGCACCACGGCGTCCTGGGCGTTGTTTTCGATTTCCTGGATGATGCGGCTGCCGATCACGACCGCGTCGGCCACCTCGGCCACGGCGCGCGCCGTGGCGCCGTCGCGGATGCCAAAGCCCACGCCGATCGGCAGCTTGACGTGCTGGCGGATGGCCGTCAGCCGTTCGGCCACTTCGGCCGTGTCGATATTGCCGGCGCCCGTCACGCCCTTGAGCGAGACGTAGTAGCTAAAGCCGCCGCCGACCTTGGCCACCTGGGCGATGCGCTCTTCGGTCGAGGTCGGCGCCAGCAGGAAGATCAGGTCGAGGTCATTGGCGCGCATGGCGGCCGCGAATGCCTCGCACTCCTCGGGCGGGTAGTCAACGACGATGGCGCCGTCCGCACCCGCCTCCCTGGAGGCGGCGATGAAGGCGTCCGCGCCGATGCGTTCGATCGGATTGGCGTAGCCCATCAGCACCACGGGCGTGCTCTGGTTGGTCTTGCGGAACTCGCGCACGTAGCCGAACACGTCGTGGATGCCCACGCCAAACGCCAGTGCCCGCTCGCAAGCGCGCTGGATGACGGGGCCTTCGGCCATGGGATCGGAAAACGGTACACCGAGTTCCAGGATGTCGGCGCCGCCGGCCACCAGCGCGTGCATCAGGGGCACGGTCAGTTCTGGCGCCGGGTCACCGGCCGTGATGAAGGTGACGAGGGCGGTTTTTTTATCGGCTTTCAGGGCCGCGAAAGTTGGAGCGATACGGGACATGATGAATTCTTTCTATAGGCAATGAGGGAATGGGATCGGGCACAAGCCGGCAACAACTCAGCCGAAATTGAGCCCCATCCGTTCCGCCACCGTATGCATGTCCTTGTCGCCGCGGCCCGACAGGTTGGCCAGCACGATCTGGTCCTTGGGCAAGGTGGCCGCCAGCTTGGCCGCGTAAGCCAGCGCGTGCGACGATTCCAGTGCCGGAATGATGCCCTCGATATGGCAGCAATCATGGAACGCGGCCAGGGCTTCCTCGTCGGTGATCGACACGTATTGGGCCCGGCCGCTGTCCTTCAGGTAAGCGTGTTCGGGACCGACGCCCGGATAATCGAGGCCGGCCGACACGGAATGCGTCTCGATGATCTGGCCATTCTCGTCCTGCAGCAGATAGGTGCGGTTGCCGTGCAACACGCCGGGCACGCCGCCCGTCAGCGAAGCGGCGTGCTTGCCGCTGCCCAGGCCCTCGCCCGCCGCTTCCACGCCCACCAGCTTGACGTTCTTCTCGTCGATGTAGGGATAGAAAATGCCCATCGCGTTCGAACCGCCGCCGATGCAGGCCACCACGTAGTCGGGCTGGCGGCCCGTCATTTCCGGCATCTGCACCCGGCACTCCTCGCCGATCACGGACTGGAAGTCGCGCACCAGCATCGGGTAAGGATGCGGGCCAGCCACGGTGCCGATGATGTAGAAGGTGTTTTCAATGTTGGTGACCCAGTCGCGCATGGCTTCGTTGAGCGCATCCTTGAGCGTCTTGGAGCCCGACTCCACCGGCACCACCTTGGCGCCCAGCAGCTTCATGCGATACACGTTCTGCGCCTGGCGCTTGACGTCCTCGCTGCCCATGTAGACCACGCATTCGAGGCCGAAGCGGGCGCAGATGGTGGCCGTGGCCACGCCGTGCTGGCCGGCGCCCGTTTCCGCGATGATGCGCGGCTTGCCCATGCGCTTGGCCAGCAGCGCCTGGCCGATCACGTTGTTGATCTTGTGGGCGCCGGTGTGGTTCAGGTCTTCGCGCTTGAAGAAGATCTGCGCGCCGCCGGCCAGTTCGGACCAGCGCTTGGCATGGTAGATCGGCGACGGACGGCCGACGAAATGCTTGAGCTCGTAGCGGAATTCTTCCAGGAAGGCGGGATCCTTGCTGTAGCGCGCGTAAGCTTCGTTCAGCTCGGCCAGCGCGTAGGTCAGCGTCTCGGCCACGAACGAGCCGCCGTAGGGGCCGAAGTGGCCGCGCGCGTCGGGCAGCTGGTAATCGGTGGTGTGGAACAGGGGGGCGGCGAGGCCGCTTTCAGGCAAGGCTTTCATGTTGGTTCTCTTTTTCAATGATGGCATCGGCGGCCCGCACCGCCGCGACAAAGTCGGCGAGCTTGCGGGCGTCCTTGATCCCCTTGGCCGCTTCGACACCACTGCTGATATCGACCGCGTAGGGGCGTACACGTACCACGGCGTCAGTCGCGCTGGGTACGCTCAAGCCACCACTTAAAACGACCCGAGGCGCGAGCTCTTTTGGAATGAGAGACCAATCAAATACCTTTCCTGCGCCGCCGTAGGCTTCCACAAACGTATCGAGCAACAGGCTGGAAAACAGTGGGCTGGCGGCGCGGCATTGCTGCTCGTATTCTAGCAAATCGTCCGGCCGCGTGTCAGGTTTGACGCGGAACACGCGCAGGAACTGTCGCCCGCACGCCGCAGCGATGGCGGCGCTCTCGGCCACCGTCTCGTCGCCATGGAGCTGGATCAGGGCCAGCGGCGCCACGGCCGTGGTGGCCGCCACCTCGGCCGGGCTGGCGTTGACAAACAGGCCGGTGCAGGTGACGAATGGCGGCACGGTGGCGATCAGCTCGGCCGCGCGTTCGGGCGTTACGTAGCGCGGGCTCTTGGGATAGAACACGAAGCCGAGCGCGTCAGCGCCAGCGGCCACGGCGGCCCGCACATCCTCTTCCCGGGTCAGGCCGCAAATCTTGATGCGCGTGCGGTGCATGGACACTCCTTCAGAACCAGGACAGCGGGCTGGTCGTTTCCAGCGGCAACTGCCATTTGGGGTCGTAATCGATTTCGGCCAGGTACAGGCCGTCGGGCATGAAGGTGGGCGCGGCCTGGTGGCGGTCGCGCGATTCGAGCACCTGCCCCAGCCACTCGGGCGGCTTGCGCCCCGAACCGACGTACACCAGCGAGCCGACCAGGTTGCGCACCATGTGATGCAGGAAGGCGCTGGCCTTGACGGTGAAGATCACCAGCGCGCCATGGCGCTCGATGGTGATGTCATGCATCAGCTTGACGGGCGACTTGGCCTGGCACTGGGCCGCGCGGAAGGCCGTGAAGTCGTGCCAGCCCAGCAGAGGCGGCACGGCGGCCCGCATCTGGTCCACGTCCAGCGGACGCCAACAGAAGCCGGCCCGGCCCGCCAGCAGCGGCGCACGCACCTCGGCGTTGTGGAGCACGTAGTGATAGGTGCGCGCGCGGGCGCTGAAGCGGGCGTGGAATTCGTCGCCATCAAGCTCGGCCGGGACTTCCTTGACCCAGCGCACGCCGATCGACGGCGGCAGGAAGGCGTTCACGCCGCGCACCCATGCATGCGGCTCGCGCGTAAGGTCGGTGTCGAAGTGCACCACTTGTTGCAGCGCGTGGACGCCCGTGTCGGTACGGCCGGCGCAGGTGGTGGCCAGCGGTACCGTGGCGAACCGTTCCAGCGCCAGTTCCAGCTGGTCCTGCACCGTGTGGCCGCTGGGCTGCTTCTGGTAGCCGTGCCACGCACTGCCGTCGTATTGGACGCCGATTGCTATCCGTTTCAATTGCTGTCCACTCAAAAATTCAGGTCAGCGCATTATAAACGGGAAACGGCGTCGCGATGGCCGGGACGGCGGCCCCGGCCGCTTTGCTACAGGGCCATCAGCTCAGCAGCGCGCGCATGGAGGTGGCCTTGGCCACCTGCTCGTCGCTGCCACCACGGATCACTTCGTCCAGCAGTTCGCGCGCGCCTTCCTTGTCGCCGATCTCCTGGTAGGCGATGGCCAGGTCCAGCTTGGTCTCCATCTCCATGTGGACGGCCGACTGCGGCTCAGCGCGGGCCGGCTTGGTTTCCACGGCCGCATTGTTCAAGTCCAGGTCGATGCTCGACAGATCGAACTCGGGCGCGGCCACGTCGGCCGGGGCCGGCGCCGGGGCGGCGGCTGCAATCTCGGGCAGCGCGAAATCGCTGGCGCTCAATTCGGCCGCTGGCGCCGGGGCGGGCACGGCCGGAATGTCGAAGTCCATCAGGTTCAGGTCGGCCAGCGGATCGCTGTCCACCACCGGCAGCGGGGCTGGTGCTGGGGCCGGGGCGGGCGCGGCGGCGGCGGCCGGGGTGGCCGGCAAGTCCAGGCCGAAGTCCATGCTGAAGTCATCGGCCGGAGCCGGGGCGGGCGCAGGCGCGGCGGCCGGCGCGGGCGGCGCGGCGTCGAAATTCAGGTCAAAGACGGCCTCTTCCGCCTTGGCAGGCGCGGCCTCGGCTGGCGCGGCCGGCGCGGGCGCGGCGGGCGCATCGAAGTTCAGGCCACCCAGGTCGAAGTCCAGGAACTGGTCGGCCGGTGCGGCGGCGGCCATCGCGGCCGGCGTGGGCGCGTCGGACGGCACGGCCGTCTCCAGCGCGTGGTCGGTGCCGAAGTCCACCGCGGCCGGGGCCGGCGCGGCGTCCTGGCTCAGGTCCAGGTCCAGGCCGCCTGCGGCCGGCGCGGCGAAGCTGCTGGCCACCTCGGCGGGCGGCGGCGCGAACATCGATGGGTCAAAATCGTTGAGTGGCGCGGCGGCCGGCGCTGGCGCCGGCGCTGCAGCCGGCTGCTTGCCCGACGCATACAGCGGGTTGTTCGGGTCCAGCGCCTTGCCCAGCACCACGGCCTGGGCCCAGTCATCACCCTCGCCACCCGTTTGCGAATACAGCTCGGAAGCCTGGGTTTCGAACGCGCGCATATCCTTGCGGGTGGCGTAGATTTCCAGCAGCTTCAGGCGCACGGCGTGGCGCTCGGGATGCATGCGCAGCGCTTCCTTCAGGATCTCCTCGGCCTGGGCGTCGCGGCCATAGGCGATGTACACGTCGGCCTCGGCCACCGGATCGACTTCATTGGTGTCGAGCTGGCTGGCCGATGGGGCGAAGTTGGAATTGAACACGCTGTTGTTGGTGTCCACGCTCTGGCCGCCCGTTTCGGCGATCAGTTGCTGGCCCGTGGTGGGCGAGTCACCCAGCACGCTCGTTTCCGTGCGCACTTCGGCGGCCGCCTGCTCCTGGCGCCGGCGGCGCGCCACCAGCAAGCCCACGCCGCCCAGCAAGGCGGCCAGGCCGGCGCCGATGTAGGTGATGTTGTCCATCACGATATCGGCGATGCTCGGTTCGGCGATGCGGGGCGGCACCACCACCGTGCGGCGCGGCTTGGGCGGCACGCTGGCGGCCGCGCTGGCCGGGGCCGAAGCCGACGCCGATGCCTTGGCCGACGCGTCCAGATCGATCACGGGCGCGGACGCTGCCGCGCTGGCCGAGGCGGAGGCCTTCTTCTGGTCCGCCAGTGCCTTGTTCTTCACGGCCATCAGGTTTTCCAGGTCGCTGACGTTCTTCTCCAGCTCCTTGACCCGGCTGGCCGCATCGGCCACCTGTTTTTCCTTGGCGATCTTGTCTTCCACCGCCATGGCCGTCTTGCCGCCGGCCGGGGCCGAGGCGGGGCTGGCCTTGGACAGCTTGAGCTGATCCTTCGCTTCATTGACGGGCGTGGCGCGCTCCTCGACCTTGGCCGTGATCTTGCCGGCCACGCTCTGGGTCGCTTCCGGTTCCTTGGCCGGTGCGCTGGTGGCCACCTGCCCGGCCAGCTTGCTGCGGTAGGCATTGAAGTCGGCCGCATGGGCCACCACCACGCCGCGCGCCTCGCCTTCCGTGGCGGTGGCGCGCACGCTGTCGGCGTCCGGCACGGCCAGGATGCGGCCCGCCTTCAGGCGGTTCATGTTCTTGCCCGCGAACGCTTCCGGATTGGCGCGGTACAGGGCCACCAGCATCTGGTCCAGCGACACGTCGACCGGCTTCAACTGGCCGGCGATGCGGGTCAGGTTATCGCCCGCCTTGACCTGGTACTGGCTGGCGCCCTGGCGGCTCTTCTCGCCTTCCGGCGCGGGCGCGCGCGCGGACGGGGCGGCAGGCTGCGCGGCGACCGGCGCCGGAGGCTGGACCGCCGGCGTGGCCGGGCGGGCCGGCGCGGCCACCTGGGCCGGCTGGGTGGCGCGCAGTTCGGCCGGGTCGAGCAGGAAGGTATATTCGCGCACCAGGCGGCCGCCGTTCCAGTTCAGTTCCAGCAGCATGTCGACGAACGGTTCGTTGACAGGCTGGCCGGAGGTGATGCGGATCACTTGGCGGCCATCGCGCTGCTGCACTTCGAAGCGCAGCGACAGCAGGGTGGGATTGAAATCGATGTTGGCGGCACGGAAGGCGTCGGGCGGGGCCAGCTTGGCCACCAGCGCGCCCGCCTCGTCGGCGGAGACGGCCGTCAGTTCTATTTCCGCCCGCAGTGGCTGGCCCAGCGAGGACAGCACGGTCAGCTTGCCCAGCCCGGCGGCGTTTGCGGCGGGGGATAAAAGCACGGCACAGGCGACGGCGCTGGTCAGTGTTTTCAACGCGAACGAAACGATGCGGGGGCGAGTGGTTAAATGCATAGTGGGCGGCGATAGGGTTGTCAGAGGGAAAAATGTTACTTTCCCGGAAGTATCAACATATCACCACGGGCAGGACCATGCAAGCTTTGCGCGTGTGGTGCGCCCCGATATGTCACCTAGGCGCCTAATGTATGCCCAAAAAACCCGTTTGGGAAGCGCCCGCCAAAAAAAACAGCGGCACCCGGTTGGCACCGGGGCCGCTGTCCGCACTGGCCGCACCTGGCGCGGTGCGATGTACGCAGATCAACAGTCGTTATGCATCGAGCACGATGCGCAGCATGCGGCGCAGCGGTTCGGCCGCGCCCCACAGCAGCTGGTCGCCCACCGTGAAGGCGGACAGGTAGTCGTCACCCATGCTCATCTTGCGCAGGCGGCCGACGGGGATGGTCAGGCCACCGGTCACGGCAGCCGGCGACAGGTCCTTCATCGACGCTTCGCGCGTGTTCGGCACCACCTTGGCCCACTGGTTGGACGAAGCGATGATGTCGGTCAGTTCATCGAGCGGCACATCCTTGGTCAGCTTGATGGTCAGTGCCTGCGAGTGGCAGCGCATGGCGCCGATACGCACGCACAGGCCATCGACGGGAATCGCCCTGGAGCCGAAGTCCGCGCCCAGGCCCAGGATCTTGTTGGTCTCGGCGCCGCCCTTCCACTCTTCTTTCGACTGGCCGTTGCCCAGGTCCTTGTCGATCCAGGGAATCAGGTTGCCGGCCAGCGGCACGCCGAACTGCTTGGTCTGCTCCGCGGTCATGCCATGCTGGGTGGCCAGCACCTGGCGGTCGATTTCCAGGATGGCGGACGCGGGATCGTCCAGCAGCGGCTTGACGGCGCTGTTGATGGTGCCGAACTGGGTCAGCAGTTCGCGCATGTGCTGGGCGCCGCCGCCCGATGCCGCCTGGTAGGTCATGGAGGTCATCCACTCCACCAGGTTGTGCTTGAACAGGCCTCCCAGGCCGATCAGCATGCACGACACGGTGCAGTTACCGCCGATGAAGTTCTTCACGCCCTTGCCCAGCGCGTCCTTGATCACGTGCATATTGACCGGGTCCAGCACGATCACGGCATCCTTCTCCATGCGCAGGGTCGACGCGGCGTCGATCCAGTAGCCGTTCCAGCCGGCCGCGCGCAGTTTCGGGAACACGTCGCTGGTGTAGTCGCCGCCCTGGCAGGAAATGATGATTTCGCACTTGCTCAGCTCAGCGATGTCGGTCGCGCTTTTCAGCGTGGTTTCGTTTTTCGCCATGGCCGGCGCCGCGCCGCCCGGATTCGAGGTGGTGAAGAACACCGGTTCGATGTGGTCAAAATCGCCCTCTTCCCGCATGCGCTGCATCAGGACCGAACCGACCATGCCGCGCCAACCTACCAAGCCTACTAGTTTCATCATCATTCCTTCAATATCATGTAAATCGTTTATACCGTTCCGTCTTATTGCGCCAGCGCCTTGACCACCGCGTCGCCCATCTGCGAGGTGCCCACCTTGGTGGTGCCTGCCTCGTAGATGTCGGGCGTGCGCAGGCCCTGCTTGAGCACGGCCTTGACGGCGTTCTCGATGCGGTCGGCCTGTTCGGCGCGGCCCAGCGAATAGCGCAGCATCATGGCGGCCGACAGGATGGTGGCCAGCGGATTGGCCACGCCCTTGCCGGCGATGTCGGGCGCCGAACCGTGCGACGGTTCGTACAGGCCCTTGTTGTTGGCGTCCAGCGAAGCGGACGGCAGCATGCCGATCGAGCCGGTCAGCATCGAGGCCTGGTCGGATAGGATGTCGCCGAACATATTGCCGGTGACGATGACGTCGAAGCGCTTCGGTGCGCGCACCAGCTGCATGGCGGCGTTGTCGACGTACATGTGGTCCAGCGCCACGTCAGGGTATTCCTTGTGCACGTCCGTGACGATGTCGCGCCAGAACTGGAACGTTTCCAGCACGTTGGCCTTGTCCACGCTGGTCAGGCGCTTGTCGCGCTTTTGCGCGGCCTGGAACGCCACGTGGGCGATGCGGCGGATTTCGCCTTCCGCGTAGCGCATGGTGTCGAAGCCTTCGCGCTGGCCCTTGAAGGCGCCGTCCGGGCACTCGCGCACGCCGCGCGGCTGGCCGAAGTAGATGTCGCCCGTCAGTTCGCGGATGATCAGGATGTCCAGGCCCGACACCACTTCCGGCTTGAGCGTGGAGGCGCCCGCCAGTTCAGGGTACAAAATGGCCGGACGCAGGTTGGCGAACAGGCCCAAGTGCTTGCGCAGGCCCAGGATGGCTTGCTCGGGGCGCAGCGCGCGTTCCAGCGTGTCGTACTTGAAGTCGCCCACGGCGCCGAACAGGATGGCGTCGGCCGCCTTGGCCAGCGCCAGCGTGCCTTCGGGCAGCGGATGGCCATGGGCCGCGTAGCCGGCGCCGCCGACGGGCGCGCTTTCGAGCTCGAACTTTTCGTCCAGCGCGTTCAATACCTTGACGGCCTGGTCGACGATTTCCGGGCCGATACCGTCGCCCGGGAGGATAGCAATTTTCATGAGATGTCGATTCTTAGATGACGTTGGCCAGCCAGGGCTGGCTTGCCAGATGGCGCGCTTCGAAGTCGCGGATGGCGTCGGCGTGGCGCAGGGTCAGGCCAATATCGTCGAGCCCGTTCATCAGGCAATATTTGCGGAAGGCGTCGATCTCGAAGGGGTAGGAGACGCTGCCATTGCTGGTGGAAATACGCTGCTGCTCAAGGTCAACCACCAGACGGTAACCGGGGAAAGCCTTGACTTCATTGAACAGATGATCGATCTGTGCTTCAGGTAATACGATGGGCAGCAAGCCGCTCTTGTAGCAGTTGTTGAAGAAAATATCGGCGAACGAGGGCGCGATGATGGCGCGGAAGCCATACTGGTCCAGCGCCCACGGCGCGTGCTCGCGCGAGGAGCCGCAGCCGAAGTTCTTGCGCGTCAGCAGGATGGAGGCGCCCTGGTAGCGCGGCTCGTTGAGCACGAAGTCCGGGTTCAGCGGACGGCGGCTGTTGTCCATGCCCGGTTCGCCGTGGTCCAGGTAGCGCCACTCGTCGAACAGGTTGGGGCCGAAGCCGGTGCGGTGGATGGACTTCAGGAATTGCTTCGGGATGATGGCGTCGGTGTCGACGTTGGCGCGGTCAAGCGGGGCCACCAGGCCTTCGTAGATCGTAAATTTATCCATGGTACTCAATCAGTTGGTGCGGCGGCGGGCCGCCCAGGGCCCGCCCTGCCGCGGTTATTTTTTGCCAGCGCCTTCGACCGCCTGGCCCAGCTTCTCCACATCCTTGCCCATGCCCTGGATGGTGTTGCAGGCGGTCAGGGACAGGGCGATCAGGGACAGGGCGAACAGTTTTTTCATGATGGACTCTCTTTGAGGACTGGTTATCTTTTCTGTTGTGCGTGGCGCGCCGGCCAGCTTCACCACGCGGGAGCGGATCGGCCGATCCGCTCCCATGCGAGGACTGTGAGGCTCAGCGCAGCGCGCGCACGTCGACGAAGTGGCCGGCGATACCGGCCGCCGCCGCCATCGCGGGCGACACCAGGTGGGTGCGTCCGCCCTGGCCCTGGCGGCCTTCGAAGTTGCGGTTCGAGGTCGAGGCGCAGCGCTCGCCCGGCTCCAGCCGGTCGGCGTTCATGGCCAGGCACATCGAGCAACCCGGCTCGCGCCATTCGAAACCGGCATCGCGGAAGATGCGGTCCAGCCCTTCGCGCTCGGCCTGCTCCTTGACCAGGCCCGAACCGGGCACCACCAGCGCCAGCTTGACGTTGGAGGCGCGCTGCTTGCCGCGCACCACCTCGGCGGCGGCGCGCAAGTCCTCGATGCGCGAGTTGGTGCAGGAACCGATGAACACCTTGTCGATGCGGATATCCTCGATCGCCGTGTTGGGCTTGAGGTCCATGTAGACCAGCGCCTTTTCCATGGCGTCGCGCTTGACGCTGTCCTTCTCGTGGTCGGGATCGGGCACGCGGCCATCGACCGAGGTCACCATCTCGGGCGAGGTGCCCCACGTGACCTGCGGCTTGATCTCGGCCGCGTTGAGCGTGACCACCAGGTCGAAGCGGGCGCCGGGATCGGAATGGAGCGTGCGCCAGTATTCGACGGCGCGCTCCCAGTGCGGGCCCACGGGCGAGAACGGACGGCCCTTGACGTAGTTGATGGTGGTGTCGTCGACGCCGACGATGCCGGCGCGCGCGCCCGCCTCGATGGCCATGTTACACACCGTCATGCGCCCTTCCATCGACAGCGCGCGGATGGTGGAGCCGCCGAACTCGATGCAGTAGCCGGTGCCGCCGGCCGTGCCGATCTTGCCGATCACGGCCAGCACGATGTCCTTGGCCGTTACGCCGGCCGGCAGCGCGCCGTCCACCTGCACCAGCATGGCCTTGGATTTTTTCTGCAGCAGGGTCTGGGTAGCCAGCACGTGCTCCACTTCCGAGGTGCCGATGCCGTGCGCCAGCGCGCCGAAGGCGCCGTGGGTCGAGGTATGCGAGTCGCCGCACACCACCGTCATGCCCGGCAGGGTGGCGCCCTGCTCCGGGCCGATCACGTGCACGATGCCCTGGCGCTTGTCGTTCATGTTGAAATAGGTCAGGCCGTAGGACTTGGCGTTGGCGTCCAGCGTTTCCACCTGCAGGCGCGAGACCGGGTCGGCGATGCCGTGGGCGCGGTCGGTGGTGGGGACGTTGTGGTCGGCCACGGCCAGGTTGGCCGAGATGCGCCACGGCTTGCGGCCGGCGGCGCGCAGGCCGTCGAATGCTTGCGGGCTGGTGACTTCGTGCACCAGGTGCCGGTCGATGTACAGGATCGTGGTGCCGTCTTCCTCGGTCTTGACCACGTGCGATTCCCAGAGTTTGTCGTAAAGCGTCTTCATCATGATTTATGCAGTGCTGCTACCGCCTGTGTGAGTGATCCACTTTGATTATGCCATATTTGTGCATTGCAAAAGCGTCGCCGGTCCCAGCCTCGTGAGCTGATGCGGTTGCGCGTCTTGATACACCTTTTATGACTCCTTTGCTATTTTGTATCATTTTGCCGACCCGGCCTGCACGGCCGCGGCGGCGAAAAAAAAGCCTGCGGGGGTCGCAGGCTTCGTGTCGGTCGCCAGCGTAACGCTAGGCTGCCATGCGGACACTGCTGCGGCACCCGTCCATCAGGAACGATAGGCCCACCACCAGCACCAGCTCGCCCTCGGCGGAGCGGGCCGTGCCCGTAATGCCTTCCACGGCGATGGCCGTCATCGGCTTGATCACCAGGTCGGCCGTGCCATCGACCGCTTCCACGGCCAGGATGTACGGCTGTGGCGCCGCAACAACAATACCCACCTTCTCGCGGCAGTTCTCGTAGCCGAGCGCACCGGCCAGCGACCGCACCGGCAACGGCCGGCCCTGGTCCTTGAGCACGGGCGCGCCGCCCACTTCCATGAACTCTTCCGGCAGTTCGACCACGCGCTGCACCACGGCCATCGGCAACGCCAGCGCCGCGCCCGAGGTGGACACCAGCATGGTCGGCACGATCGACAGTTCGATCGGCAGGCGGATGGCGAACTTGGTGCCGAAGCCGAGCGCCGACTCGATGTGGATGGCGCCGCGGTTCTTTTCCACGGCCGTCTTCACCACGTCCATGCCGACGCCGCGGCCGGACACGCTGGAGGCCACTTCCTTGGTCGAGAAACCGGGCAGGAACACCAGCTGGAAGCAATCGTCGGCCGTCAGCTGGGCCGATTCGCTGATCAGGCCCTTCTGCAGCGCCTTCTGGCGCAGCTTGATCGGGTCCATGCCCTTGCCGTCATCCTGCAGCACGATCATCACGCTGTTCGCTTCCTGCCAGGCCTTGAGCGAGATGTAGGACTTGGTGGACTTGCCGGCCGCCACCCGCTCCTCGGGCGATTCGACGCCGTGGTCGAGCGCGTTGCGCAGCATGTGCACCAGCGGATCGTACAGGCTGTCGACGACGACGCGGTCCACTTCCGTTTCCGCGCCCTCGATGGTCAGTTCCACATCCTTGCCCAAATCCTTGGCCAGCTCGCGCACCAGGCGCGGGAATTTCTGGAACAGGCGGCCCACCGGCTGCATGCGGGTGGCCAGCGTGGCGCGCTGCAGCTCGGTCGAATAACGCGACGCGCGCTCCAGCGTTTCAGCCAGCGTGGCCATCAAGGTCGCGGCCTGGCCTTCGAACTTGAATTGCAGCAGGCGTTCCAGCAGCACGGCGGCCTGGTTGGCGGCCTGCACGGATTCGCCCGCCACTTCCAGCAGCGCGTCGAGCTTGACGGCGTCGACGCGGATGCTCTCCTCCTTGACGGGGGCCGTCTGCGGCCGGTCTTCGCGCTTCTCGCCGTCGGGACGGGGGCGCGCAACGGCTGCGGCAGGGGCCGCGGCCACGGCCGCCGCCACGCCTTCGGCCACGGACGCGGCAGGCGCCGCGGCAGGCGCGGGCGCTGGCGCGGCGCGGCGCGTGTAGGTGCCTTCCGGCACCACGGAAATGTACATGCCTTCCCAGTCCAGCCCATCATCGGAGACGGCGGCGGGCGCGGCGGCCGGCGCCGCTGCGGCCGGCGCGGCGGCCGGTGCAGACGCAGGCGCGGCGGCCGGCTTGGCGGCGGCCTTGGGCACATCGCCCTTGCCTTCGATGGCGTCCTTCAGGATCGCTTCCAGGTCGCCCGGCATGGCCGGCAGCGTATCGGGCTCGGCGCCATTCGACAGTTCGGCCAGCTGGTCGGCCACGAAACCGGAAGCCTGCAGCGCCGCCTCGATGGCCAGCGGCGTGACGGGCGCGGCGCCCGTGCGCAGCGCGTCAAACAGGTTTTCCGTCAGGTGACAGGCCGCCACCAGCGCCGGCAGGTTCATGAAGCCGGCGCCACCCTTGATGGTGTGGAACGAGCGAAACACCGCGTTCAGGGTTTCCTTGTTTTCCGGGTCGCGTTCGAGGCGCAACAGATGTTCTTCCACATTGACAGCCAGATCCATCGCCTCGACGACGAAATCCTTGAGCATATCGTCCATTAGAATCCCAGGTCAGCAAGCAGGTCGTCGACACTATCCTGATTCAGCGCCACCGACGGAGCCGATGGGCCTTGCATCAGAGACACTTCTTTTTGCGCCAGTTTCTCGCGCACGTCGGCCGGCGCGTTGTCGCGCAGCAGCTGCGCCAACTCGTTCTCCACCGTTTTGGTGATGGTCACCACCTTCTTGATCAGCTGGCCGGTGATGTCCTGGAAGTCCTGGGCCATCATGATTTCCAGCAGGCGGGCTTTTTCCGCCTCGGTCGCTTCCGACACGGCTTGCGCGAACGCCTTGGAGTCACCCGCCAGCACCTTGAACTGATCCAGGCTGAGCTTGCCGGCGAACAGGTCGCTCCAACGGTTTTCCATTTCCTTCGATTGCTTGGACAGCACATCCTGGGCGGGCATGCCCTCGTCCAGCGTGTTGAGCACCTTGTTGGCAGCCTGTTCGGTGAGCGAGGCCACGTATTCCAGCCGGTCCTGGGCATCGACGATTTGCGACGACGCTTCCGTCAGCGCCTTGTCATAGCCCAGTTCGCGCAGCGAATCGTGCAGCAGGCGCACGATGCCGCCCAGGCGTTCGAACATGGCTGGCTTGTCGCCGTCGGGAACGTCGGCGACCGCGGCTGCAGCGGCAGCCAGGGCCGGGGCCGGCGCGGCCGCTTCGGCCACCACATCGGGCGGGCGGGCCGCCGCTACCTGCTCGAACAGGCTTTCCAGGTCATCTTCGGCCGCGGCCGGCGCAGGAGCGGGTGCCGGGGCCGGTGCCGCACTCTTGCTTTGGGCAGACACTTCATCAAATAGTGCGTCGAAATCATCAGCGGCGTTGGTCATAATCCCTGCTTCTCCATAATTTGTAAAATTGCTGCCCTTCCACTTGCTTGCTCACCCTGTGCCGCCCCATCCGCAGGCGGGCTCGAGAGTGATGACGCCCGGCAATATAACGCGCTTTCGCGAGTGTAGCAGGGCGGCGCCGGATTGTTCAATCTCCAGGGCCGGAAAGCCGGTCGGCTACCCCGCTGCCCAAGGGGGCAAGCCACGTTTACTGTTGTATTTGCAGATACTAACATTGGAAAGATGGCCCAGGTATGGCGGCAACCACAAAACAAGTGCCTATGCGCAAAAAATGCCTGTTTGACCTTGCATTAACAGCAAGCACCAGTGTACTTATTGATACAGATCAAGACTTTCCATGCTAACAATAATGTGAATCAGGACTACAATTAAACTGGCGCGCTCGGTCGTTGCAGTCTGCCAGTGACGCCGCCGGCATTGCGCACTGAGAGGAGAACTGCCATGTACCGCAAAATCTTGATTACGACCGACGGTTCCACCGTGTCGAGTAAGACGGCGTGTGCCGGAGTGGACTTCGCCGAACAGATGGGCGCCGACATCCTGGCCCTGTTCGTGGCGCCGGAATACCAGTATCCGATCTACGTGGAAATCATTCCCCCCAGCTACCCCAGCGAGGAGGAATACATGGCGGCCATGCAGCGCGCCGGCCAGCAGCACGTGCAGCCCATCGTCGACGCGGCCGCGCGGCGCGGCCTGCGCTGCCAGGGCATGACGGTGTTCGCGGAAAGCCCGGCGCTCAAGATCGTCGAGGTGGCCGCCCGCGAAGGCTGCGACCTGATCTTCATGGGCTCGCACGGGCGCAGCGGCTGGGGCCAGCTGTTGCTGGGCAGCGTCACCAACAAGGTGCTGTCGCACTCGCGCATTCCGGTCCTGGTGCACCGGCTGATCAAGGAGCCGGCGCCCGGCCCGGCCTGAATTGAGCGGCAACAACATTAAGTAAAAAGCATTCCTGTCCCGAATTCGGGTAGTATGACCGCCGGCGCGCCGCGCGCCAGGACCTGCTTTTTTCCATTGCAAACTTTGATGCCATGCCAAATGGCAAGGTGCAGACTGACCTATGATACGAATTGTCATCGCCGACGACCACACCATCATGCGCGAAGGGCTCAAGCGCATCCTCGACGGTGCGCCGGACATCGACATCGTGGGCGAGGCGATCGACGGCTTCGAAGTGCTGAACCATGTGCGCCAGGGTGGCTTCGACTTGCTGCTGCTGGACTTGTCCATGCCCGGGCGCAGCGGCGTGGACCTGATCCGCCAGATCCGCAGCGAGGCGCCCAAGGTGGCCATCCTGATCCTCACCATGCACGAGGAGGAGCAATACGCGGTGCGCGCCATCCGCGCCGGCGCCCAGGGCTACCTGACCAAGGAAAGCGCCGGCACCCAGCTGGTGGGCGCGATCCGCAAGGTGGCCTCGGGCCGCCCCTACATCAGCACGGAAGTGGCCGAGCAACTGGCGCTCAACATCATGATGCCCAGCGAGACCTTGCTGCACAAACAGTTGTCGGACCGGGAATTCGAAGTGTTCTCGCTGCTCGTGGCCGGCAAGTCGATCACGGAAATCGCCAACGGCCTGCACCTGAGCGTCAAGACCGTCAGCACCCACAAGACCCGCATCATGCAGAAGATGGGCATGAATTCGCTGTCGGAAATGGTGCAATATGCCGTGGCGCACCGCCTGTTATCGCCGTTCAAAACCTGAGCCCTCCTCCCCGGCGACCGGGACCATTAGGACGACTCCTACAGCTGCGCGCCCCCTCCTACGCGCATATTCAGCACTTACCGATATTCACCGCCCCGCCCCGTTGGCATACTGAAACCACACGATTGTTTTGCTTCGCGGCCATTCCGGTGTTCCCGACGCCACGGCGCGCCATGCAACACAAGCCAGAACAAGATCAGCCGGCTTCGGGCGCGCCTCATCCCTGCGCGCGTGGCAGACGGCCCGGCGGTCGCGCCACGCGCGCGGCCACTTCCAGCGCCACTGAACCGACTTTTATCTGCAACCAGGAGATGAACATGCTGTCCACGCAAGCGTCCGTAGCCCGCCCGGCGTCCCCCGCGACCGTCCCCTCGCCCTCGATGGAGGCGGGGCGGCAACGCCAGGGACGGCTGTGGTCGAATCTCAAAGAAGTGTGCGACCTGCTCCACATTCCAGCCGCTTGCACCATCGCGACCGAGGAATTGCTGTTCCAGCATGTGCAGTTCAAGACGGGCCAACGCATCCACACCATCGGCCAGCCCTTCGACACGCTCTACATCGTCAATTCCGGCTTCCTCAAGACCGTGCTGATCGATGAATTCGGCAACGAACAGGTGCTGAGTTTCCCCATGAAAGGCGACATGCTGGGCGTGGACGGCATCCACACCCGCCACTACTCGTCCGAAGCGGTGGCCCTGTCGGACTGCGACCTGATCCTGTTGCCGTTCAAGAAGCTGACGGCGCTGGGCCGCATCCACCTGGAACTGGAGAACATGATGTACGGCGTGATGAGCCGCGAGCTGGTGCGCGAGCAAGCCATGATCGGCATGCTGGGCGCGCTGTCGGCCGAGGCGCGCGTGGCCCGCTTCCTCGTCTCGCTGGCCGAACGCTTCGCCCAGATGGGCTATTCGAGCAAGCTGTTCAACCTGCGCATGACGCGCCACGAGATCGGCAGCTACCTGGGCCTGACGCTGGAGACGGTCAGCCGCACCTTGTCGGCCTTCAACGAAATCGGCCTGATCAGCGTGGACCAGCGCACCATCGGCATCAAGGACGCGGAAGCGCTCAAGACGCTGCGCCGCCTGCCGCCGTCGCGCGCGCGGGCGCGCCAGCAAGCCACGGCCAAGGGCAAGGCGGGCGCCGAGCCGGCCGCGCCGGCCCAGCTGCTCGCTTCCGCGTAACGACCTACCCTTGCTGCACCCAGCTTGGCCCGGCCCCGCGCCGGGCCTTTTTTATCGGCGCAAACACGGTCCGGCCCCTAGGCGCGGCACCACGCTGACACGGCCGATCAGTGCAACACGGGCGGCGGCGCGGGTGGGCGGCGCCGCACGCGCAGCCCGACCGCCGGCGGCATGCGCAGGCGCCGCACCATGGCCGGCAGCGCCTGCGGCGCGCCACGGGCCGTGCCGTGCTGCGCGCGGCGCCGCTCGATGAACGGCCGGCGCGGCAGGTCCGGCTGCGCCGGAGCCACGGCCGGCTTGCCCTGGCGTGACAGCAGCAGCGCCAGCCGGCCAATCCGGTGCCGCAGCACGGCGCCGTCCGCAGCGCGCACGGCCGCCCCCTGGGCCGCCGCCGCCAGCGCCCCGCGCGCGATCTGGCAACCAAGCGTGCGGTAGCTTTCGAACTGGTCCTCGTCGAACCACTGGTCGGCCGTGGACTGGTGGGGAAACTCGGGATGGGTCTTGCTGTAGTTGAGCACGTCCGCGTTCTCCGCGCCCGTGATGGCCGGCTTGATGTACAGCAGCACCCCATCCTGGCCCCGGCCATCGGCGGCCCGGTACTGGATGTGGCCCGTCACGCAGCTGGCGCCCAACGCCCCGCCGCCGGCCTGCGGCACGATGCGGCGCGCGTCGAGCACGATGGGCACGTGCAAGTCCGTGTAGCATTTGCGGATCGCATTGCCCAAGTCTTCGAACACGAATTTCTCATCGCAGCTGGCGTCCACCGCCACCACCAGCCGGCAGCGCCGCCGCACCAGCTCGTACAGGCCCAGGTTCTCGAAGTGGCCGCCGTCGGACAGGTAGAGGAAATCGGCGTTGGTATCAGTCAGCCCGAACAGCTCGGCCAGGATGCTGAACAGGCCGATGCGCGGCGACGAACTTTGCCAATGTTTCTCCTTGATGGGATTGGGCGACCAGCGCCCCAGCCGCAAATTGAACAGCGTCATCAGGAAGGTCAGCGGCGGCGACGAGTGGTAGCCCATGTTGGGGCTGGCCGCCGCGCCCGACACGGCCACGGCCATGCCCAACTTGACGATGGCGTCGTCGTCGCCGAACACAGACGGGCGCGCCGCGTAGTCGGCGCTGGGGCGGTAGCAGCCCCGGTGCGCGCCCGGCGTGCGCCGGTCCGGCGACGGCATGGCCGGCATGTCGTATCCGCAATAAGCCGGCGACAGGCAGAACGCGGCCGCCTTGCGCGTCTGCCACGCCAGCTCCTGGCCGTTGACCATGTTCAGGGCCGCGTTGATCAAATGGTAGGGCCGCTGCAACGGCGCCGGCGCGGCCGGATCGGCCTTGCGCAACAGCGCGTGCAGCGGTGGATCGTCGGCCGGGTCAAAGCCCGTGAACGGATGGGGGCTGCGGCGCGGATTGCTGGCCCCGAAATAGGCCCGCACCAGCCGCATGCGGTACATCATGTAGAGCGAAAACTTGTTGATGTCCACCCGCCAGCCCAGCACCAGCGCCACGATGGCGCACGTGGCCAGCAGCGCCAGCACATGGCCCAGGTCGGCGCCGGTGGTGGCGGCGAAGTAGGCATCGTAATACGCCGACAGCGGCGCGCTGGCGGCCCGCTTTACCTGGGCCGGCGCCACCAGGTATTGCAGCCACGTGGTCAGCACGCCCACGATCACCAGGGTGAACGCATACGGCGCCACCTTGGCCACCAGCTCCAGCCGGGTGGGCGTGCCGGGCTTGCCGGTGGCGCCGCCGCTGCTGGACTTGAGGCCGACCAGCGTGACCAGCGTGGTCAGCGCCGCTCCCGCGCTGCTGGTGCGCCAGTATTGGGTGAAGCCCCAGTCCAGCAGCGGCGGCAGGTAGAACGCGCACAGGCACCAGGCCAGCCAGGCCAGGCTGAAGATGAAGGTCCACGCGCCCTGGCGCGCCCACCACTCGCGGCTGGGGTCGCGGTACATGCGGCCGATCAGGCCTATCATCAACGTGATGGTGACGCCAAACAGGGCCAGCAGCAGCGGCATACCGAGGCTGGTCAGTTGCACGGCGTCAACCGGCAACGGTCCGGCCCGGTGCGCCATCGACAGCGTCTTCAGCAACAGCATGGTGGCCACGGCCAGCGCGCCGATGGCGCACAGCAGATGGCCCAGCCCCTCCAGCAGCACCTTGGCCGGCGGCGCCGTCTCGCGCTCGGGCACCCGCAGCGCGGCCCGGTAATTGAGCCACTGCGCCGTGCCCCAGCCGGCCACCCAGACCAGGAAATACAGCACACCCGGCAGCAGCAGCCACGTATAGGAATACTGGGCCAGTCCGGCCGGGATGTCGTCCCAGAACGTGATCAGGCGCGCGCGGTATTGCCACACGGCCAGGCTGCCCAGCAGCGCCGACACCATCAGCGGCAGACAGATGCAGATCAGCACGTTGCCCTGGTTCTGCGGCAGCCAGCTGCCCGGCGGCGGCCGGCCCTTGCGCGCGATGCTGAGCGCCATGAAGTACACGGCCAGCAGGAACAGGCCGACGGTGCACGGCGCCGTGGCGCGGCCCGGCGCCACCATCTCGTGCGCCACCACGGCCGTGAGCAGGCGCGGCAGCAGGAACAGGGCCGCCAGCCATGCCGTCAGCAGGCCCAGGTTGAGCAGCGTGTTGCGCGCATAGGTGCAGATCAGGGTCCAGGTGTCGGCGCTGAACATGCCGGTGGCCGGCGTCAGGTAGTGGCTGTACTGGCGCAGGAACTGGACCGGGATGGCTTCGCTGCGCGCGCCGCCAACGCTGGCGCCGGCCGGGGCCAGCGCTTCCTCCACGGCGGCCACTTCGCCGCCCTGCTCCTTGATCCAGCGCGACAGCCAGCCGCCGATATAGCCGCCGCCCGACACGGTGGACAGGTAATCGAAATCGCGCAGCAGCCGCAATTCGGCCAGCGCCTGCAGCACGCCCAGGTTGAAGGTGGCGCTGCGGATGCCGCCGCCGGAAAACGCCAGCCCGGCCAGCTTGTGGCGCTGGGCGCGCCGGTAGACGTCGGACAGCCGGGCCGGACGCGCGCCACCGAGGTCGCCATCGAGCGCGTCGAGCTCGAACTGGAACACTTCGCTGAACACGGTGCCGGCGCGCGCGTTCAGGCGCGGCCACGGGTCGTCCGTTTGCTGCAGGTGTTCGTCGCGCCGGAAGCGCGCCATGGCCTGCGCGTAACCGGCGCTGGCGTCATAGCCCAGGCTGTCGAGCTTGCGGATCAGGTTCTGCCGCAACTCGTCGGGCGGCGCGGCGGGGGCTTCGGGCGGCATGGCGTACTCCCTGCGCGCAGGCGCCGGCGCCGGCGTGGTGGCGGCCCGCGCATCCGGCCATGCGATGGAGGTGACATTCACGTTCCACTATAGGCGCTGCAGCGCTGAGGAAATACGCACAATCTCACCGCGCGCCGCCGTGCTGCCCGCGCACGGGCCAGCAAAAAAGGAATCCACAAGCACGCTTGCGGATTCCTTTTTTTTCACAAGGCCGGACTGGCCGGCTGGGTGGATGGATGGATCAGGTCTTGCTGTCGCCGGAACTGCCGCCCGTGCGGCTGCCGCCACGCTCGTTGCGTTCGGTGTCGTCGCGCGAGGCGCCCTGGCTGCCGCTGCTGCCGCTGCGCGAGCCACTGCCGGTAGTGCTGCTCTGTTTGCTGCCCTGGTCATTCTTGTGGCTCATGCTGCCAGCCCGGCGCGCCTCTTCCGAGGTGAACTCATGCGCCGTACCTTTCTCATGGGCTGCCCGGCCGCCTTCACTGGCGATTTCACGTTGCTGGTCCGGGTCCATCGATGCGAAACCGCGCTTACTGGTATCGCTTTGTTTGCTACCACCCTGACTGCCTTGTTTGCTGCCGGGGTTGTCCTTGTTTGAGGTGGCCATAATCTTCTCCTGACGTTGTACATCCTTTCAGATGGGGGGGATATCCAACCTCCCCACGGAAACCGGGCCCGCGTTGTGACTGGCCCGGCGGCCGGTAAGAGGAGCATTCATGGTAGTGCATGGCCCGGCGGGCGGGCATAGGACATGCTCAAGTGTGAATGTAGGAGAAGTCCGGCGGCCGGTATCCATACGTTGCAGAGCATCTCTTAGCCTCAGCGCGCCTGCACGAATTCGGCCATGAAGGTCTTGCTGCTGTCTTCAGGAAAGTCGAACAGGACGCGCTCGCCTGCCAGCGTCAGCAGGACCGCCAGGTCCAGCGGCGGGCGCGCCTGCCCCGCGCCGCCGCATTGGTCGCACTGGCCACAGCAGACGCCCCCCTGCGCCCCGGCGCCCAGGCCGGCCAGCAGCAAGCGCCAGCGGCAAGCGCCGCCGCGCAGGTAAGCGGCCAGCGGCGCCGCCGACACGCCATCGCAGGGCGGGCAGGCCAGCAGCGTGCACTGCGCCGGCAGTCCGTCGCGCCCGGCCAGGCACGATTCCCGATAATAGTCCTGCAGGCTGGCGGGCAGGCGCAGGTGGATCACGAAGCGGATATCGGGCCGGTCCATGCCGCCGCCCAACGCCGGGGTGGCCACCAGCACGCGCCGCGCCCCCTGGCGGAACTGGCGCAGCCGCGCGCGGCGGGTGGCCGGCTCCAGCTTGCCGTGGTAGCAGCAGGCGCTGTCGCCCGCCGCGCGCAACTGGCGGCACAGGCGTTCGGCCGTCGCCATGTCGTCCACGTGGATGATGCCGGCACCGGCCGTGGCGCGGGCCAGGCGCAACGCGGCCGCGTCGCGCGCCGCCGGCCCCGCAAAGCGCAGCACGCCGTAGCGCAGGTTGGGCCGGTACAGGCCCGTATCGAGCACCGCGCCTCCCGTCCGCACTGGCGGGAGGCCTTGCGCTTGTCCGTCCGCAAGGTGCCCGCCGGCCCGTGTTCTTCTGCTCCCCATACGCCCCCCAATGTGTGATCCGCAGCTGACCGCGCCCTGCATGGGGCGAAGTTCAGCCAACAGGGTAAACGCCTCGCTTGTGACACGCTATCGGACGATCCCCCGGTGTGGGATCAGATCATCACCGGGTGCGGTTAGGAATATGCCGCACGGCGAACTCAGGCGTCCAGCCCGGCCATGCCCGCCTCGCTGTAGCGCGCGCCGCTGGCCACGCCCGGCGGCAGCGCGGCGCCGATGCGGGCGAGCTCGTCCCCGCTCAGGCGCACGTCGAGCGCACCCAGGTTGTCGTGCAGGTAGGCGATGCGCTTGGTGCCGGGAATGGGTACGATGTCGTCCCCTTGCGCCAGCAGCCACGCCAATGCCAGTTGGGCCGGAGTACAGCCCAGCTCAGCCGCCAGGTCGCGCACACGCGCCACGATACGCTCGTTGCTGCGCATGTTTTCCTCGGCGAAGCGGGGATTGAAGCTGCGAAAGTCGGCGCTGTCGCCCGTGCCCGCGAACGATCCCGTCAGGAAACCCCGGCCCAGCGGACTGTAGGCGCAGAACGCCGCCCCCACTGCGCGGCACGCGTCCAGCACGCCCTGCTCCGGGTCGCGCGTCCACAGCGAATACTCGCTTTGCACGGCCGCCACCGGATGCAGGGCCGCCGCGCGGCGCAAGGTGGCGGCCGACACTTCGCACAGGCCGATGGCGCCGATCTTGCCTTCACGCACCAGCCCGGCCAGCGCGCCCATGGATTCCTCCAGCGGCGTCTGTGCCAGGTCCAGCCGGTGCAGATAGTAAAGGTCGATGCGCTCCACGCCCAGCCGCGCCAGCGATGCCTCGCAAGCCTGGCGGAGATAGGCGGCCGAATTATCGATCCGGCGCGCGTACTGGCCCGCTTCGCGCACCAGGCCGCACTTGGTGGCCACTTGGACGCGGCCCTGCTTGCCGCGCAGGAAGCGCCCCAGCAATTGCTCGTTGTGGCCAAAGCCGTAGGCGTCGGCCGTGTCGTACAGCGTGACGCCGGCCGCGTACGCCGCCTCCAGCGTGGCCAGCGACTGGGCGTCGTCCGTGGCGCCGTAGAACTCGGACATGCCCATGCAGCCCAGGCCCAGCGCCGATACCGTCAATTCCCCGATCTTACGTTGTTGCATGTCGCGCTCCTCCATTGGTTGATGGAGACCAGTCTAGCCACCGGCCCATGCTGGAGGAATGTCCAGAATCGTGATACCTTTTGGGTATCACGACGGAGAACGCCTAGCCATGAGAAAGCTCGACAGCCACGCCTTGCAGGTCTTCGTCGCCGTCGCCACCTGCCTCAACTTCCGCCAGGCGGCCGAGCAATTGCACATGACGCAGCCGCCATTGAGCCGCGCCATCCGCCAGCTGGAAGCCCGGCTGGCCACGCAACTATTCGAGCGCGACACCCAGCACGTGGCGCTCACCCCGGCCGGCCGGCAATTGCTGCCCATGGCCCAGCAAATCCTGGCCATGCTGGACGCGGCCGAACTGGCCATGCGCGACCATCCGGCCCCCACGCGCGTGCGGCTGGGCCTGACATCATCGATGGAGGCGGACCTGTTCCGCCCGTTCACGGACGCGCTGGCGGCCGCGCTGGGCGCCCCGCTGGAGCCCGTGTTCGCCACCTCGCCACAACTGGTGGCCAGCGTGCGCGCCGGCCGGCTGGACGCGGCCGTGATCGCGTTGCCCACCGCCACCCGCGAGCTGCCCGTGCTCACGCTGGGGCGCCAGGCGATGCTGGCCGCCCTGTCCAGCCGCCACCCGCTGGCGCGCCGGCGCACCCTGGCGCTGGCCGACCTGGCCAGCGAACCCGTGTACTGGTTCGAGCGGGCCCGCCAGCCGGCATTCTTTGACCACTGCCACGCCGTGTTCAAGCGCCACCGGTTCGCCCCCGCGTTCGTGCGCGAACCGCACGACCACCATGTGCTGCTCAGCGACGTGGCGGCCGGCAAGGGCATCGCCCTGCTGCCCGCCTCGTTCGCGGCCCTGCGCCGCAGCGGGGTGGCCTACCGCAAACTGGCCGAGGGCGACGAGCTGGCGGCCCGGCTGGGTCTGGTGACGGCGCCCGGCCATCCGGCCGCCGCCACGCTGGCCGGGCTGGCCCAGCGCACGCTGGCCTGAGTACCGCCCCCGCCAGCCGCCGCGCCGCCCCAATACCAGAAGCATACCGAATCGCCAGGTAGCGATGCCTGAAATACGTTCTTTTGCACCAAAGCCGTGTGAATCGTGGGAATTTCCTGCTTTTCTTGTCAAATATACGCGTAAAATCCGCAACGTTTCAAAAATTTATTAAACTGGTAGTAGTTTGGTATTTGAAATTGCCGTATATTGGCGTCGAACTGGTTCTGTTATTGGTTATGCAAGGGAGACTCCCGGCCGCCGCGGCCCTGGGCGTCATGCGAACAAACTTTGGAGATAGACGATGAGTGTCGAATTGAATGCAAGCAAACGCAACGCCGTCCGCCTGACGCCGATCGCGGCCGCCATCGGCCTGCTGATGGTGGGCGCGGCTGTGCCGGGCCAGGCCCAGGAAGCGGCCACCCAGGAACAGCCGGCCGTGGTCACCGTGTCCGGCGTGCGCGCCGCGCTGGAACAGTCGCTGAAACAAAAACGCAACGCCGATTCCGTGGTGGAGGTGGTGACGGCCGAAGACATCGGCAAGATGCCCGACAAGAACGTGGCCGACGCCATCCAGCGCCTGCCCGGCGTGAACATCCAGTCCTCGGCCGGCGGTGAAGGCGGCTTTGGCGAGAACGACCGCGTCAGCCTGCGCGGCACCAGCCCCAGCCTGCAGCAAACCCTGTTCAACGGCCACGCCATCAGCACCGGCGACTGGTTCGTGCTCAACCAGGTGGGCGGCTCCGTGGGCCGCTCCAGCAGCTTCTCACTGCTGCCGTCCGAACTGGTGGGCTCCATCGTCGTGCACAAGAGCCAGACGGCCGACCTGGTGGAAGGCGGCGTGTCCGGCGCCATCGACGTGATCACGCGCCGCCCGCTGGACTTCAAGAAGGCACTGACGGTGGAAGCGTCGGTACAGGCCGCGTACAACGATTTATCGGGCAAGACGGAGCCGCAATTCTCCGGCCTGGTGAACTGGAAGAACGACGAGAAAACGGCCGGCGTGCTGCTGCAAGCGTTCTCGGAGAAGACCCGCGTGCGCCGCGACGGCCAGGAAATCCTCGGCTACTCGACCATCTCCCCCACCAGCGCGGCGGCCAAGGCCAATCCGGCGCTGGCCGGCCTGCGCGTGCCCACCTTCATCGGCGCCTCGCTGTTCGAGCAAACCAAGAAGCGTGAAGGCGGCGCCTTCGACGCCGAAATCCGCCCCAGCAAGGAACTGACGCTGGACCTGAACGGTTTCTACTCCAAGCTCAGCGCCCCGCACCAGAACACCAACTGGCTGGCCGCGCCGGCCAACTCCATCAACCGCGACGGCCTGATCCCGACCGGCACCACGGTGGCCAACGGCACCCTGACGGCGGCCAACTTCAGCAGCAACTCGGGCGAGGTGGACAACATCTACCGTCCCGACGCGGGCGGCGAATCGTGGTACGTGGACGCCAACTTCAAGTACCGCGCCACGCGCGACCTGACCCTGAGCGGCAAGGGCGGCTCCACCCACGGCGTGGGCTTCGACCGCAACGACGTGTACTACCAGAACAACGTCGACGGCGGCATGCACTACGCCTTGAACGGCCTGAGCCCGGCCAGCGTCAGCTACCCCGGCGGCCACACCGACAAACCCGGCTCCACGGCCTGGGCGGGCGGCGGCGAATCGCAATCGGTCGACAAGGAACAATATGGCCAGCTCGACGCCGACCTGCGCATGGCCGACGGCGTGCTCGAATCGCTCAAGTTCGGCGCCCGCCTGACCGACCACAAGCGCAGCGCCGAACACCCGCTGGAAACCCGTCCCGGCCCGCTGGGCTTTTCCAACCCCGGCCCGGCCTGGAACGGCCAGATGTACCCGAGCGACTTCGGTTCCAACCTGGGCGGCAACCTGTCGTCGAACTACTTCAAATACGATGGCGCGGCGCTGGGCGCCTGGGGCGCCGTACCGGGCAACCGCCTGCTCGACTACACGCTGCGCCACAACTGGACCGACGAATTCCGCCTGCAGGAAAAGACCTCGGCCATCTACGGCATGGCCAACCTGCAGGGCGACGCGTGGAGCGGCAATGTCGGCCTGCGCGCCGTGCGCACCAGGCAGACCACGGTGGTCAACCTGTCGGGCGGCGCCAACCCGATTACCGGGTCCGCGTTTGGCCCGTACACGCCGACCACCTATGAGCGCACCTACCATGACGTGCTGCCGAGCGCCAACGTCAAGTTCGACGTGAGCCAGGATCTCGTCGTGCGCGCCGCCATCGCGCGCGCCATGTCGCGTCCCGACTACAGCGCGCTGGGCGGCTCCGTGTCGCTCAACGACGACGCGCTCAGCGGCAGCGGCGGCAACGTCAACCTCGACCCGGTGCGTTCCAACAACGCCGAAGTGAGCGCCGAATGGTATTTCGCGCCCAAGTCGGCCGTCTCGCTGGGCCTGTTCTACATGGACCTGACCTCGATCGTGGCCCAGGGCACGTCCAGCGGCACGTTCTTCAACAACAAGCAGAACAAGCCGACCGTGTACCAGATCACGTCGCCGTACAACACCAGCGGCAAGAACAAGGGCCTGGAACTGAGCTACCAGCAACCGCTGCTGGGCAGCTTCGGCACGCTGCTCAACTACACCTATGCCGATGGCGAACTGGCCGACGGCAGCGAGTTGATCAACTCGTCCAAGAGCACCTACAACGTGACGGGCTTCTACGAGGACGCCAAATTCAGCGCCCGCCTGGCCTACAACTACCGCTCGGCCTACAAGGCGGGCGTGGACCGTGGCGCCAGCCAGCACGTGGCCGGCAGCGGCAACCTGGCCGCCTCGCTCAACTACAAAGTCAACGAGCAGCTGACGCTCACGTTCGACGCGCTGAACCTGACCAACACCACCATCAAGATGTACGCGGAGACCAAGGACCAGCCGCGCGCGTTCTACTCGAACGGCCGCACCTTCTACCTGGGCTTGCGCGGCAAGATGTAAGGCCAGCACGGGCCGCCGCGCGCTGGCGGCCCGCTCATCCTGTCACGCCGGCGCTTGCACCGCGCCACTTGCACGCAGGTCCCGTCCCCCGGGCCTGCGTTTTTTTGCTATCGCCGAAGCCATGCGGCACCGGCCGCTTCGGCCCGCGCCAGCAACAATTCACGCTCGCGTGCGTTGTGCGCCAGCGCGGCGGCCCGTATGAATTCCTGGCGCGCTTCCCCATGGCGGCCCAGCTTGAACAGCAAGTCGCCGCGCACGCTGGGCAGCAGATGGTAGTGGCGCAGCGCCGGTTCATCGAGCAAGCCATCGACCACTTCCAGCCCGGCCGCCGGGCCGAACGCCATGCTCAGCGCCACCGCCCGGTTCAGCTCCACAATGGGCGACGGCGCCAGTTGCGACAGCGCGTCGTACAGCGCGGCGATGCGGCCCCAGTCCGTGTCGGACGCCGTGCGCGCCCGCGCGTGGCAGGCGGCGATGGCGGCCTGCAGGCCATATGGCCCCAGTCCCTGCCCCGTATCGCCGGCCCGTTCCAGCGCCGCCAGGCCGCGCCGGATCAGCAACTGGTCCCAGCGCGCGCGGTCCTGCTCGAGCAGCAGCACGGGCGCGCCGTCCGGCCCCACGCGGGCGCGGGCGCGCGAGGACTGGATTTCCATCAGCGCCACCAGACCGTGCACTTCCGCCTCCCCTGGCACCAGCCCGGCCAGGATGCGCCCCAGCCGCAGCGCTTCGTCGCACAGGGCCGGCCGCATCCAGTCGGCGCCCGCGCTGGCCGTGTAGCCTTCGTTGTAGATCAGGTAGAGTACTTGCAGCACGGCGCCCAGCCGCGCCACCAGTTCGTGCGCGCGCGGCACCTCGAACGGCACGCGCGCCTCGGCCAGCGTGCGCTTGGCGCGCACGATGCGCTGCGCCACCGTCGCCTCGGGCACCAGGTAGGCGCGTGCGATCTCGCCCGTGCTCAGGCCACCGAGCATGCGCAGCGTGAGCGCCACCCGGCCATCCATCGGCAGCACCGGATGGCAGGCCACGAACACGAGCCGCAGCACGTCGTCGCCGATGTCGTCCTCCAGCGCGCGCGCCACGTCCGCCTCCAGGTCGGGGGCCGCGTCCTGCAGCAGGCCTTCGATTTCGTAGCTGATCTGTTCTTGCCTGGTTTGATGCAGCTGGCGCTGGCGCAGCACATCGAGCGCGCGGTGTCTGGCCGCCGTCATCAGCCACGCGGCCGGATTGTCGGGCACGCCCGTTTGGGGCCAGCGCTCCAGCGCGCTCACCAGCGCATCCTGGGCCAGCTCCTCGGCCGTGCCCACGTCGCGCAGCATGCGGGCGACGGCGGCGATGATGCGGGCCGATTCGATCCGCCACACCGCCTCCACCACCCGCGCTACCGCTGCCGATCCTGCCGCCATCACCGTACCGGCGGCCCGCCCTGCGCCGCCGCTGGCTCGCGCACCTGGCGCATTTCCAGCGTCACGTCGCCTTCGCCCGGGTAGGGATAGTGGCGCATGCATGCCAGCGCCGCCTCGGGCGAGCCGGCCTGCAGCATCCAGTAGCCGGCAATGAGCTCCTTCACTTCCGTGAACGGGCCGTCGACCACCGTGCTGGCGCCGGCGGCCAGGCGTACCCGCGCGCCGCGCGCGCTGGACTTCAAGCCTTCGCCCGCCAGCAGCACGCCGTCGCGCACACCCTGCTCGTTGTGCCGGTTCATGGCGGCGATGATCTCGGGCGGCGGTACGAAGTCCCGCTCGAGACTGGCGTCGGCGCGGATAAAGAACACGTAACGGGTCAGACGCGGATCGCGCCGCGGCACGTTGCCGCCCACCGTGCCGCGCTCGTCGAAGCCCGCGCAGCCGCCGGCGCAGCCGGCTTCGCGCAGCTCGTAGACGGTATCGCCATCACCGGCAGGCCAGGCCCGCACCTGGGCGATGGCGTCCGGCAGCGAGGCCGCGTCCAGCAGTGCGAACGCGTCCACCAGTTCGGACGGCGGGAACGGGCCCGGTTCGACCCGCCACTGGCCGTTCCGGCGCAGCAGGCGCACCGCGTCCGCGCCGTCGCGCAGCGTGATGCCGGGCACCGGCAACGGCCCGGACGACGGCACCGCGCCGTCGCCACGGCGCATCACCATGTAAGCCATGATGGCCGCCCGCCCCGTCAGGCCTGCGCCAGCTGGGCGCGCATGCGTTCCTCCTGCGCGCACAGTTCCGGCGTGACCGCGTCACCGAAATCCTCCATCTCGAACACCTGGCGGATTTCGATTTCGGAGTCGCCCTCGAACGGCTTGGGACAGCGCCGCACCCATTCGATGGCCTCCTCTCTGGACTTGACCTGGATCAGCCAGAAGCCGGCGATCAGCTCCTTGGTTTCCGCGAACGGGCCATCGACCACGGTGCGCTGGTTGCCCTCGAACTTCACGCGCGCGCCGCGCGAGCTGGGATGCAGTCCTTCGGCCGCCAGCAACACGCCGGCGTTGACCAGCTGTTCGTTGTACTTGCCCATCTCGGTCAGCAATTGCTGGCTGGGCATCTTGCCGGCTTCGGAATCGGCCGTCGCCTTTACGATGATCATGAATCGCATGTCGATCTCCTCCGTTCAGGATGCCGGTTGCATCATCTTGGCCATGCCTTGCTTGATCTGTTCCGGCGTCAGGTCCTGCTTGTGGGTGGCGACCGACCAGTGGTGGCCGAACGGATCGGTCAAGGCGCCATAGCGGTCGCCCCAGAACATGTCGGCCACGGGCATGCGGGCCGTGGCGCCGGCCTTCACGGCCTGGGCAAAGGTGGCGTCGGCGTCCTGCACGTACAGGTGGACGGTGACGGGCGAGCCTTTCAGCGCCAGCGGACCGTAGCCGCCGCACTGAGGCGCTGCGTCGCACAGCATCAGCACGGAATCGCCGATGCGCAACTGGGCATGCACGACCTTGCCGTCGGGGCCGTCCAGGCGGCCCAGTTCCACGGCGTTAAATGCTTGCTTGTAGAAAGCGATGGCCTCGGCCGCGCCTTCGCAGAACAGGTGGGGGGTGATGGTATGCATTCCTTCAGGAATGGGACGTACTGGTGCAGTCATGGTGTTCTCCTTGATGGTCAATATGGGGGAGCAGAACGATCCGGATACTGGTTCAGGCACGCGCCGGAAAATTCGTACTCTACCCCTACGACGGGCGAACACACTTCAAATCGACATATTTTTTTATTTTTTTGAGAATATTTTTTAACATGCTGATTTGCCCTGGACAAACCAGCGGTTCAGCCCCCTGCGACGGGGTCGCGGAACAGCAACACCAGGTCGGTCTTGGTCAGGTAACCGAGCAGATGGCCGGTTCCGTCCAGCACCGGCAACCGTTCGCCCGGATGGGTGGCGAACGTTTCCATCACTTGCCAGGCTGGCGCCGTGTCGCGCACGCGCGGGTAGTCCACGCGCAGCAAGGCGGACGGCCAGCGCCCCTCCAGCGCGGCGCCGGCCTGCAACAGCGGTGCGAAGTCGTGCAGCGAGATGGCGCCGGCGAACACGCCTTCGCCGTCCACCACGTACACGTGCTGCCAGCGGCGGCGCTGGAACAGGGCCGCCAGTTCGCCCATGCTGGCGCCCAGCCCGATCACGGGCGGATCGGGACACAGCAGGTCAGACGCCATGGCCAGCATGGGCGCATGCTGGGCCCGGCCCGCGCCGGTGGCGTAGATGGAGCGCGCATGCAGCACGCGCGAGATGGTGTAGGCCAGCACGCAGGCCGCCATCAGCGGCACCACCACGCTGTAGCTCTCCGTCATTTCGAACAGCATCAGCACCGACATCAGCGGCGCGTGGGTGCAGGCGGCCAGGAAGGCGCCCATGCCCACGGCCACGGCGGCCGGTACCGGGATCAAGCCGGGCCACAGCGCATGCAGCGCGCCGCCGCACAGCGCGCCCAGCACGGCGCCGGTGAACAATGTGGGGGTGAAGATGCCGCCCACGGCGCCCGAGCCCGTGGTGGCCGCCACGGCCAGCAGCTTGAACGCGAGCACGGCCAGCAAGGCCTGCCACGCCCAGCCCCCTTGCAGGATGGCGTTGACGACGCTGTAGCCATTGCCCCAGACGGCCGGCTGCGCCAGCGACAACAGCCCCACCAGCAGGCCGCCGGCGCCCAGCTTGCACCACAGGGGGCCATGCCAGCGGCCAAACAGGGCCCGCGCGCCGTCCAGCAACGCCAGGTAAGGTGGCGCCAGCAGGCCGGCCAGCACGCCCACGATGGCCAGCGCCAGCGTCGCCGCCCCGTGGCCGAGCAACAGCGGCGGCATGTGGTAGGCCGGTGCGAAATCCGTCAAGGTGCCCACCACCACGTTGGCCGCCACGGCCGCCACGATCAGCGGCCCCAGGCTCTCGATGGCCAGCGAGCGCAGCACGATCTCGGCCACGAACATGGCGCCGGCAATGGGCGCGTTGTAGGCCGTGGCGATGCCGGCCGCCGCACCGCAAGCCACGTACAGGCGCCGGCGTGGCACGGGCACGTTGCGCCAGCGCCCGAGCAGTGCGCCGCACAGGGCGGCCAGTTGCACCATCGGCCCTTCGCGGCCGATGGCGCCGCCGCTGGCCACGGTGGCGGCCGAGGACAAGGCCCGCAGCAGCGAGGCGCGCGCGCCCAGGTCGCCGCTGCCCAGCGCCACGGCCTCCATGTAGTCGCCGCCCTTTTCCTGTTCCGGCTGGCGCCGGGCCCACGCCAGCAGCAGCCCGGCCAGCACCCCGCCCGCGGCCGGCGCCAGCACGCGCTGCCAGGGCGGCAAGCCGGTGGCGATGTGCACCAGGCTGCCGCTGCGGTCGCCGTAGACCAGCCATTCCACCAGCAGGATGGCGCTGCGAAAGCCGATGGTGGCCAGCGCCCCCAGCACGCCGATGACGCCAGCCACGGCCAGCGTGCGCTGCGCCGCCAGCGGCCGCAAGCGCGCCAGCAGGTCGTCGCGCCAGCGCGCCGGCCCGTTCATGGCGGTGCCGGCTGGAACAGCACTTTCACCACCAGGCCGCCGTGCGCGGAATTGCGCAACTCCAGTACCGCGCCCAGGTGGTTGACCACGGCCTGCACGATGGCCAGTCCCAGCCCGCTGCCGTTCTCCCCGGTGCCAGGCACGCGGTAGAAGCGGTCCGTCACGCGCGCCAGGTCGGCCGGCGGAATGCCGGGGCCGGAATCGGCGATGGTCAGCACGCCCTGCGTGCCGCGCCGCTCGACGCCGATGGTGACGGCGCCGTGGGCGGGTGTGTAGCGCACGGCGTTGTCGAGCAGGTTGCGCAGCAAAATCATCAGGCTGTCGGCGTCGGCCCGCACGGCCACCGGCGAGGCGTCGAGGAAGCTCAGCTCCACGCCCTTGCCGCTGGCGAACGGCGCCACCTCGGCGATGGCGGCGCTGGCGTACTGCACCAGGTCCACGCTGGCGTCGCCGGCGCTGGCCTGGCTCAGCGCGTCCTGGCGGGCCAATCCCAGCAACTGCTCCACCATGCGGCTGCTGCGCGCGATGGCGCCGCCCAGCGCGGCCAGCGAAGCCTTGCGGGCCGCCTCCGGCTGGCTGCGGCCCAGCATCTGGATCTGCACCTGCAGCACCGTCAGCGGCGAGCGCAATTCGTGCGCCGCGTCGGCCACGAACTGGCGCTGCGAGGCGATGGCGTCGCGCACCTTGCGCAGCAATTCGTTGATGGCCTCGATCAGCGGCATGATCTCGCGCGGCGCGCGCGCGCCGTCCACCTGCTCGAGCGCGTTGGCGTCGCGCTGGGCGATCTGCTGCTGCACGGTCGCCAGCGGGCGCAGCGCCACCGACACCAGCCACCACATGGCGCCAGGCAGCACCACGGCCATCAGCAGGATGGGCCACAAGGTGTTGATGGCCAGCGCGATGGCTTCCTGGCGCCGGGCCGACATCTTCTGCGCCACCTGCACCAGTCCGCCCTCGAAGGCGGCGGCGTAAATACGCCACTCGCCATTGGCCATGGTGACCGTGGAATAACCGAGCGCGGCACGGTGCGGCAGTTCGCGGTGCTCGCGCTGCTGGTAGACGGTCATCTCGTCGTGCCGCCAGCGCTGGATCACCAGGTCGTATTCCAGCGGGTATTCGCGGTAGGCTTCCGGCACCTGGCCCTGCATCTGGCCCAGCGTGACGGCGATGCGCAGCAACTGGGCGTCGAACAGGCGGTTGGTCTGCGCCAATGAGGCGCTGAAGGTGGCGGCGAACTGGATGCCGCTGGCGGCCACGATCAGCACGCCCAGCAGCAGCAGCAAACGGCTGCGGATGCCGTTCATGTGGATTTGGGAACCATGTAGCCCAGGCCGCGCACGTTGATGATGGCTTCCGGCCCCAGCTTGCGGCGCAGGCTGTGGATGTGCACTTCCACCACGTTGCTGTCGACGTCGGCCACGCTGCCGTACAGCGCCAGCTCGATCTTGGCGCGCGAGTAGATCATGCCGGGGCGCGCCACCAGCAGGTCGATGATGGCCCACTCCTTGGCCGACAGCGCCACGGCCTGGCCATCGAGCGTGGCCCGACGCGCGTCCGTGTCCAGCGCCAGGCCGTTGTGCTGGTAAGCCAGTTGCTGGCGCCCGCGCGCGCGCCGCACCAGGGCGCGCACGCGCGCCAGCAGTTCGTCGCAATCGAACGGTTTGACGAGGTAGTCGTCGGCGCCCGCGTTCAGGCCCTGCACGCGGTCGGCGATGGTGTCGCGCGCCGTCAGGATCAGCACCGGCACGTCGTGGCGCGCCGCGCGCAGCGCCTGCAGCACGTCCAGGCCATCGCGGCTGGGCAGCGACAGGTCGAGCAGCACGGCGTCGAACGCGCCGCTGTCGAGCAGTTGTTCCGCGCCGGCGCCGTCGCGCCGCCATTCGACTTCGATATCCTCGCTCACGAGCGCCTGGCGCACGCTTTCGCCGATCAGGGCATCGTCTTCAATCAACAGCACTTGCATGGCCGGCCGGGCTCCTTCGCAATAAAAAAAACCGGGTCCGCGCCGTTCCCGGCACGCTGGCGCGTGCTGGGGGCGGGAACCCGGCGGTCTGGCATGGCGGCCCAGTCAGACTGTGGCCGCACGCCGCGCGCATGCCTGACGGCCTGCGCGCGGCTGCGACATCAAGGATACACGATGTCGGCGCGGCGGTTCTGCGACCAGGCCGCTTCGTTGTGGCCTTCGGCCTTGGGCTTTTCCTTGCCGAAGCTGACCGCTTCAACCTGGGCTTCCTTGGCGCCCTGCACGACCAGCACTTTCTTCACGGCTTCGGCGCGCTTCTGGCCCAGGGCCAGGTTGTACTCGGCGCTGCCGCGTTCGTCGGAATTGCCTTCCACGCGCACCTTGATGTCGGCCGCGGTCGACAGGAACTTGCCGTGCGCGGTCAGGGCCGTGTTGTACACGGGCTTGACGGTGTAGTTATCGAAGTCGAAGAACACGCTGCGTTCCTTGTACAGGATGTTGCTGGGGTCCTTGTACGGTGGCAGCACCGGCGCTGGCGCGACCACGGCGGCCACTGGCTTGGCTGGCGCCGGCTGGGCAGCGGCCACGGGAGCGGCCGGTGCGGCTGGTGGAGGGGTGGTGGCGCAGGCGCCGAGCAGCGCGGCGGCAGCGGCGCACGTCAGGATATTTTTCATGGGAGTGGTCATCTAGTTTTGCTTGGTGTTGGATTACGTCCGATACGCCTCAAAGCATGGCCTTGTGGGCTTCTTGTGCCGCCGGCGTCTTGCAGCCCGCATTGTGGCTATACCACGGCGCCGTGATTATGCCCAGCCCAGCTTAACTCCCCCTTAATTTTCTTGCCACGGAGCACGATTTTGTGGCGAACGATGTTTTTTTTCACCACCGGCAACGGCGATGGCCAATTGTCATGCCTTTGTCACAATCGATGCCTAGAATTCGGCGCTTTCCACCCCGTTCCGTAGAGGACTTACCATGCACATCCACACCGTACTGAAGACCATGACCGCCATCATCGGCGCGACCGTTGCCCTGTCCTCCGCGTCGGCCGCCGACATGACCGGCGCCGGTTCGACCTTCGTCTATCCGATCGCCGCCAAATGGGCCGAAGCCTACAAGCACGTCAGCGGCAATGGCCTGAACTACCAGTCCATCGGTTCGGGCGCCGGCATCAAGCAGATCAAGGCCAAGACCGTGGACTTCGGCGCCTCCGACATGCCGCTGTCGGCTGAAGAGCTGGACAAGGAAGGCCTGATCCAGTTCCCCGTCATCATGGGTGGCGTGGTGGCCGTGGTCAACCTGGAAGGCGTGGCGCCGGGCCAGCTGAAACTGAACGGCCCGGTGCTGGCCAACATCTACCTGGGCAAGATCACCAAGTGGAATGACAGCCAGATCACGGCCCTGAACCCTGGCGTCAAGCTGCCAGCCGAAGACATCACCGTGGTGCACCGCGCCGACGGTTCGGGCACCTCCTTCCTGTTTACCGACTACCTGTCCAAGGTCGATGGCGAGTTCAAGTCCACCGTGGGCGCCGGCACGGCCGTCAAGTGGCCGGTGGGCGTGGGCGGCAAGGGCAACGAAGGCGTGGCCGCCAACGTGCAGCGCATCAAGGGTTCGATCGGCTACGTGGAATTCGCCTACGCCAAGAAGAACAAGATGGGCTACACCCAGCTCAAGAACAAGGATGGCCAGTTCGTGCAGCCGACCGATGACAGCTTCAAGGCCGCCGCTTCGGGCGCCGACTGGGCCAAGACCCCAGGCTTCGCCGTGGTCGTGACCGACCAGCCAGGCAAGGCCGCCTGGCCGATCACGGGCGCCACCTTCGTGCTGATGCACAAGACCCAGGCTGACGCCGCCAAGGGCAAGGAAGTGCTGAAGTTTATCGACTGGGCCTACAACAACGGCGCCGGCATGGCCACCGAACTCGATTACATCCCGATGCCAGCGCCGGTCGTCAAACTGATCGAAGGCGCATGGAAGATGCAGATCAAGGACAGCGCCGCCAAGGCCATCTGGTAATCCGAGCGCATGCAGTAACGCCAGCGGGGGCTGGCCTGGGCGATGCCTAGGCCAGCCCTTGTGCTTTCAGGCGCCGGTACAAGGTGCGCTCGCTCATCCCCAGGTGGGCCGCCAGTTCGGCGCGCGTGCCGCGAAAGGCCGCCACGGCGCGGGCGAAGCCGGCCGCGTCGTCCACGGCGCGGCCGGCGGCGGGGCCAACAGCGGCATGGGCGCCGGTGTCCGGGCCAGCATGGGCGCCCGCATCGTGGCCCGCCTGCGCGGGCGCGGCCACTGGCGGCGCCAACGCCGGCACGGCTGGCGTCCCTGCCGCCAGCGGCGCTGTCGTCATGACAGGCATCATTGGCATCATGGGCATTTCCGCCAGCGCCGGCTCGTCCCAGTGCGGCAAATGGGCCGCCCGGATCTTGCCATCATCGGCGAACAGGCGCGCCCGTTCCAGCACGTTGCGCAGCTCACGGATATTGCCCGGCCAGTCGTGGCGCTGCAGCGCTTCCAGCGCGTCCGGCTCGATCGTCAGGCGCTTCTGCCCCGGCACGGCCCGCTGCAGGAAGGAGTGCACCAGCAGCGGAATGTCGTCGCGCCGTTCGCGCAGCGCCGGCAAACGGATCGGGAACGCGCTGATGCGGTAGTACAGGTCGGGCCGGAACAGCCCCTGCGCCATCATCTGCCGCAGCGGCTTGTGGGTGGCCGCCACCAGCCGGAAGTTGGCGTGCTGGGTATCGATGCCGCCCACCCGGCGGTACGTGCCCGATTCGATCAGCCGCAGCAGCTTGACCTGCATGGCCAGCGGCACGTCGCCTATCTCGTCGAGGAACAGGGTGCCGCCCTGCGCCGTTTCCACCAGCCCCTGCTTGCGGGCCGTGGCGCCCGTGAACGCGCCCTTCTCGTGGCCGAACAATTCGCTCTCGAACAGCGTCTCCGTCAAGCCCGAACAATCGACCACCACGAACGGGCCGCTGGCGCGGTCGCTGGCCTCGTGCACGGCGCGCGCGAACAACTCCTTGCCGGTGCCCGATTCGCCCAGCAGCAACACCGGCAGCATGGACGGCGCCACCCGCTGCAACGCGGCCAGCGCCGCGTTGAAGGCGGCCGAGCGCCCCACCAGCCCCGCGCCGCTGGGACGGGCCGAGGCGCTGCGCACCAGCGTCAAGCGCTCCACGTAGGCGGCGATCTCGCCATGCGCGTCGAGGATGGGGCGCAACTCCACTTCCACGTGTTCCGGCCCGCGCGGCGTGTGGTGGATGTGCAGCACCCGGTCCGGCCCGCGCGACAAGCGCGCCTGGCGCATCGGGCAATGCTCGCCGGCCTGGTCGCACGGCACGTCGTAGTGGTGCGAGATGCGGTAGCACTTCTGGCCCAGGTAGGGTGCGTCCACGCTGCCGAACTGGCGCTGGTAGGCGATGTTGGCGGCCAGGATGTTGTAGTCGGGATCGAGCACGATCATGGGCTGGGCCTCGTGCTGGAGAAACGACACCAGGGCCTGGACCTGGGGGACGTTGGGCAAATTCTCTGCGGCGATCGGGATGATGGGGTGCATGGCGGCTCCTGGCGATGACGCTACTGTGCCACAGAACGGCAAACTCTGCCACGCGACTGCCAAATCACCGCCAAAAACTGCCAAATTTGCTGCCAATCACGGCCACGACCGTGCCACGGCACGCCTCGCGCCACCCCGCCCCGTCGTGTTTTCCTTGATTTGAATCAAGGACTTATGACTCGCACTTACTCTAAATAAACGCCTGGCACGCAAATTGCGCTTAGTGCCGTATCATTTAACAAGGAGACCGGCCATGTCCACCACCGCCCAGTTGCATGTCGAAGGCTTTTTCGACCCCGCCACCTCGACTGTCAGCTACCTGCTGCTCGATAGCGCCAGCAAGCAATGCGCGCTGATCGACAGCGTGCTCGATTACGACCACAAGTCCGGCCGCACCTCGACCCATTCGGCCGACCGCCTGATCGAGCGTGTGCGCGCACTGGGCGCGACCGTGCAATGGATCCTGGAGACGCACGTGCACGCCGACCACCTGTCGGCCGCGCCCTACCTGCAGCAGCAACTGGGCGGCCAGATCGGCATCGGCAAGCAGGTGACGACGGTGCAGCAAGTGTTCGGCAAGCTGTTCAACGCCGGCGCCGACATGCGCCGCGACGGCAGCCAGTTCGACCACCTGTTCAGCGACGGCGACACCTTCGAAGTGGGCGGCCTGCAATGCCGCGCCCTGCACACGCCCGGCCATACGCCGGCCTGCATGAGCTACGTGGTCACGGACGGCCGCCAGACCGGCGTGTTCGTCGGCGACACCCTGTTCATGCCCGACTACGGCACGGCGCGCTGCGACTTCCCCGGCGGCGACGCGCGCACCCTGTACCACTCGATCAACCGCGTGCTCAGCATGCCGGCCGATACCCTGCTCTACATGTGCCACGACTACAAACCGGGCGGACGCGAAGTGCAGTTCATCAGCACCGTGGCCGACCAGCGCGAACTGAACATCCACGTGCGCAACGGCATCAGCGAAGACGAATTCGTCGCCATGCGCAGCGCCCGCGACGCCACGCTCGACATGCCGGCGCTGCTGCTGCCGTCGGTGCAGGTCAACATGCGCGCCGGCCACTTCCCCGAGCCGGAAGACAACGGCATGCGCTACCTGAAAATCCCCCTGAACGCGCTGTGATGCGCGCCTGGCACAGCACGGAGACAAGCCCATGACCAAACAACCACTGGCGCCCGGCCTGGCCGTCGCGCCCCAGATCCAGCCCGCCGACGTGGCGCAACTGGCGCGCGAAGGCTACCGCACCATCATCTGCAACCGCCCGGACGGGGAGGCGGGCGACCAGCCCGTGTTCGCCCAGATCGCCCAGGCGGCCCAGGAACACGGCATCGAAGCCCATTACCTGCCGGCCGAATCGGGCAAGGTCAGCGACGAACAGGGCATCGCCTTCGGCCAGTTGCTGGCCAGCGTGCCCAAGCCCGTGCTGGCCTACTGCCGCACCGGCATGCGTTCGACCACCATGTGGGCGCTGTCGCAATCGGCCAGCCAGCCGCTGCCCCAGTTGCTGGCCGCCGCCGCGGCCGCCGGCTACGATTTGAAAGGCGTGGTGCGCCGCATCGCCAACCATGGCCGCACCCCGGTCGAAGTGGCGGAAGCGGAACACGCCGTGGTCATCATCGGCGGCGGCGCGGCCGGCATCGCCACGGCCGCCAGCCTGCTGGCGCGCGCGCCCGAACTGGACGTGGCCATCATCGACCCGGCCGACGTGCACTACTACCAGCCCGGCTGGACCCTGGTGGGCGCCGGCGTGTTCGACGCCGCCTCCACGGCGCGCACCATGGCTTCCACCATCCCGCGCGGCGTGCACTGGATCAAGGCCGCCGTGGCCGCGTTCGAGCCGGAACGCAACGCCGTGATCCTGGACGGCTGCCGCGTGGTGCGCTACCAGCACCTGGTGGTGTGCCCTGGCCTGAAACTGAACTGGCAAGGCGTGGACGGCCTGGCCGACACGCTGGGCCGCAACGGCGTGACGTCGAACTACCTGTACCACCTGGCGCCGTACACCTGGCAGCAGATCCAGTTGCTGCGCGGCGGGCGCGCCCTGTTCACCCAGCCGCCCATGCCCATCAAGTGCGCCGGCGCGCCGCAAAAAGCGATGTATCTGGCGGCCGATTACTGGCGCCGCGAAGGGCGGCTGAATAGCATCGACATCGACTTCTGCAGCGCCGGCGCGGCCCTGTTCGGGGTGGCCGACTACGTGCCGGCCCTGATGGAATACGTGCAGCGCTACGACATCCATTTGCGCCTGGGCGAGACGCTGACGGCCGTCGACGGCCCGGCCAAGCGCGCCACGTTCACGCGCGCGCGCGCCGACGGCGGCAAGGAAGTGATCACGCGCGAATTTGACATGCTGCACGCCGTGCCGCCGCAGATCGCGCCCGACTTCGTGCGCGTGAGCCCTCTGGCCGACGCCGCTGGCTGGGTCGAAGTCGATCCCGCCACGCTGCGCCACAAGCGCTACCCCAATGTGTACGGCCTGGGCGACGCGGCCGGCACCACCAACGCCAAGACGGCCGCCGCCGCCCGCAAGCAGGCGCCCGTGGTGGCGCACAACGTGCTCAACGCAATGGGCAGGGAAAACGGCGTGGCCCAGTACGACGGCTACGGTTCCTGCCCGCTGACGGTGGAACGGGGCAAGATCGTGCTGGCCGAGTTCACCTATGGCGGCAAGCTGGCGCCCAGCTTCCCGCGCTGGCTGATCGACGGCACCCGCCCATCGCGCCTGGCGTGGCTGCTCAAGGAACGCATCATGCCGCCGCTGTACTGGAAGGGCATGCTCAAGGGCCATGAGTGGCTGGCTACGCCGGAGCTGACTGACCGATGAGCGCGCACCTCTCACGCGGGCGGACGGCGCGCCGCGCGCCCGGCCCCACGCCGTGCACACAGAAGGAGACCCTATGCTGACCACTTTGCTGCTGGGCCTGGGCATCGGCATCATCCTGGCCCTGACGGGCGCTGGCGGCGGCATCCTGGCCGTGCCGGCGCTGGTGTTCGGCGCCGGCCTGAGCATGGCGCAGGCCGGCCCGGTGGGGCTGCTGGCCGTGGGCCTGGCCGCCGCGCTGGGCGCCGTACTGGGGCTGAAGGCGGGCACGGTGCGCTACCGCGCCGCCACGCTGATGGCCGGCGCCGGCATCGTGTGCGCGCCGGCCGGATTGTGGCTGGCGCAGCGCAGCCCGAACCGCCCGCTCAGCGTGGCCTTCGCGCTGATCCTGCTGTACGTGGCGTGGCGCGGCTATCGGCGCACGCTGCCCTCGGCCGCGTCGCCCGAACACCACGAGATCCCGCCCTCGTGCCAGACGGACGCCATGCGCGGCCGCCTGATCTGGACCGCGCCGTGCGCGCGGGCGCTGACGGTGACGGGCATGGTGGCCGGCACCTTGTCCGGCCTGCTGGGCGTGGGCGGCGGCTTCGTGATGGTGCCGGCGCTGCAGCGCTACACGGACTTGCGCATGCAGTCGGTGGTGGCCACTTCGCTGGCCGTGATCGCGCTCGTATCGATCTCGGGCGTGACGGCCAGCGCGCTGGCCGGCCACCTGCAATGGGCCGTAGCCCTGCCCTTCTCGGCCGGCGCCATCGCCGGCATGCTGGGCGGCCGCGCGCTGGCCGCGCGCCTGGCCGGCCCGGTGCTGCAACGCGGCTTCGCGCTGCTGTCGGCGGCCGTGGCGCTGGCCATGATCGTCAAGGCGGCGGGCTGAGTCGATCGCGCGCGCCGGCCACCGGCAAGTGGCTGGCGCGCGCGCCGTGGTTCGCCCTTGGCCAGCACATCCCGGCCTATCCAACCCGCACGATGTGCAGCCCCTCGCCCTCGGTCGGCGGCACGAAATAGCAGGTGATCTGCTCGAATTCCGCGGCGGCGATCTTGCCGCAAACGAGGTGCAGGGTGGTTTCCATGGGGAGCGGGACGGCGCGCAAGCAGCGCCTCGTGTTGTACGTTGACCAACATTGACACGCTGGATCAAATTAGTCAACCTGCAAGCTGGACACCGATCGACATCCAAGCGAGGCCAATGATGAGCAACATCGATGCGCAGGCAACGGCAGCCGTCCCGGCGCACGGCCCGCGACAGCCGTGATTCCGCGCCTGCTGCTGCCCGCCGGCGCCAGCGCGGCCGCCCGCCCCCTGCTGCAAGGCCGGGCGCTGCGCGCCTTCGCCGACGGCTACGTGGCCGTGCTGCTGCCCGCCTATCTGATCGCGCTGGGACTGGGCACCTGGACCGTGGGCCTGGTCGCCACCGCCACCCTGCTCGGGTCGGCCCTGGCCACGCTGGCCATCGGCGCTTGGGGACACCACGTCCACCATGGCCGCCTGCTGCCGGGCGCAGCCATGCTGATGGCCGCCACCGGCTTCGCCTTCGCCGCCAGTTCCTCTTTTTGGCCGCTGTTGCTGGTGGCCTTTGCCGGCACCCTCAATCCCAGCGCGGGCGACGTGAGCCTGTTCCTGCCGCTCGAGCACGCGCGCATTGCGAAGGCAGCCGAAGGCGAAGCGCGCACGGCGCTGTTTGCCCGTTACAGCCTGCTAGGTTCCCTGCTGTCGGCCTGTGGCGCGCTGGCCGCCACGTGGCCGGCGCGGATCGCAGCGTGGACCGGCCTGTCGACACTGGCCGCGCTGCGCTGCATGTTCGTGCTCTATGGCCTGATCGGCTGCATGGTGTGGCTCCTCTATCGAAACCTGCCGGAACCGGACGAGGAGAGGCACAAGGCGCCGGCGCCGCTGGGTCCATCGCGCGCCATCGTGATCCGCCTGGCCGCGCTGTTCTCGGTGGACTCCTTTGCCGGCGGGCTGGTGGTCAACGCGCTGCTGGCGTATTGGCTGTTCCAGCGTTTCCACCTGTCGCTGGCGGCGGCGGGACAGTTCTTCTTCTGGTCCGGCCTGTGCTCGGCCGCGTCGCAGCTGGCCGCGCCGCTGCTGGCGCGGCGCATCGGGCTGCTCAACACCATGGTGTTCACGCACATACCGGCCAGCATGTGCCTGATCGCGGCCGCGTTCACACCCGGCCTGTCCGTCGCGCTCGGCCTGCTGATCGCACGTTCGCTGCTGTCGCAAATGGATGTGCCGGCCCGCAGCGCGTTCGTGATGGCCGTCGTCACGCCCGAAGAACGGGCGGCGGCGGCCAGCTTCACGCTGGTGCCCAAGAGCCTGGCCTCGGCCGCCGCACCCGGCATCGGCGGCGCGCTGTTCGCCAGCGGCCTGCTGGCCGCGCCGCTGGTGGCCTGCGGCATACTGAAGATCGCTTACGACCTGGCCATCTGGCGCAGCTTCCGCCAACACCCGCATTGACGCCGTCGCAACGGCCCATCCTGACCGCCGCCAAAAATTGATCGAATTTGCATCAAATATGCGTTGCACATCTATCACGTGTCAGATATTCTTTACACGTGACATGGATACACGAACGCATGGATGGCGATCGCCAGCTGACCGCCCCGCCCTGCCAACACAGCGCAACTGGAGAACGCATGAATACGAAGAACAAGAACACCCGTATCGCCGGCCTGGTCTATTTGCTGCTCATCCTGATCGCGCCATTTCGCCTGATCTACATTCCCGGCAAGCTGTTCGTCGATGGTGACGCGGCAGCGACGATCAACAACATCGCCACCCATGACATGCTGTTTCGCCTCGGCCTGACAGGCGACCTGGTGACAGCGGCCATCAGCCTGCTGCTGACCTACACCTTGTACCGCTTGTTCAAGGATACCGATCGCCACGTCGCCTTGCTGATGCTGATGCTGGGCTTTATGGACACGCCGCTGTATTTCTTCAACGCGCTCAACGACATGGCCGCGCTGCTGCTGGCCCACGGGGCCGACTTCCTGGCCGGCTTCGACCAGGCCCAGCGCACTGGCCTGGCCATGCTGTTCCTGCGCATGCATGGCCTGATGACCTCTGCGTCGGAAATCTTCTGGGGCCTGTGGCTGTTCCCGCTGGCGCTGCTGGTGTACCGCTGCGGCTTCATCGCGCGCTTCGTGGCCGTGTGGCTGGCCATCAACGGCGTCGCCTACCTGGCGCTCAGCTTGACGGGCTTGCTGCTGCCGCAGTACAACGACATGGTCGCCAACTTCGCCTTCCCCTGCCAGTTGGGAGAGGTTGCCTTCATGCTGTGGATACTGGTGCTGGGTGCGCGGCCCCGGCTGGCGGCCATGCCGCGCGCACGGGCCGCCTGACGGTGACAGGGGTTGCGTGCGCCAACGCCTATCCGGTTCCCGAACGCGGTAAAATGCAGGGTTCATCGCGCGGCAGCCTGCGCTGCCGCAAACCAGACTCATCGCACCGCCGAAAAAGAACCAATGACCACCGTCCCGACCGAAATCAACGCCGCCGCCGTCAAGAACAGTCCCGCCGAGAAAGTGACCCCGATGATGCAGCAATACCTGCGCATCAAGGCCGAGCATCCGACGATGCTGGTGTTCTACCGCATGGGCGACTTCTACGAGCTGTTCCACGAAGACGCGGAGAAGGCGGCGCGCCTGCTGGGCATCACGCTCACGGCGCGCGGTTCGCAGGGCGGCCAGCCGATCAAGATGTGCGGCGTGCCCTTCCATTCGCTGGAAGGCTACCTGGCCAAGCTGGTCAAGATCGGCGAGTCGTGCGCCATCTGCGAGCAGATCGGCGACCCGGCCACCAGCAAGGGCCCGGTCGAGCGCAAGGTGGTGCGGGTGGTCACCCCCGGCACGCTGACGGATGCCGACCTGCTGCCGGAAAAGGCGGAACGCCCGCTGCTGGCCATGTGCCTGATCAGCCAGCGCAAAGTGGTCACGGCCGGCCTGGCGTGGCTGTCGCTGGCCAGCGGCGCGCTCAGGCTGATGGAATTCTCCGGCGACAGCCACACCGTCAACACCCGCATGCAGCAGGAACTGGAACGCATCGCGCCGGCCGAGATCCTGCGCGGCGATAACGCCGACCTGTTCGAGGAAACGACGATCTGCCACGTCAACCGCGTGCCGGACTGGCATTTCGACGTGGTCAGCGGCCACAAGGCGCTGCTGGACCAGCTGGGCGTGGCCACGCTGACGGGCTTTGGCGCCGACGGCCTGGGCGCCGCGTTCGGCGCGGCCGGCGCCCTGCTGCGCTACGCCCAGGCTACCCAGGGCCGCGGCCTGCAGCACGTGCGCAGCCTGACGACGGAAACGGAAAACGAATTCATCGGCCTGGACGCGGCCACCCGCCGCAACCTGGAACTGACGGAAACCATCCGTGGCCAGGAATCGCCCACCCTGTTCTCGCTGCTCGACCACTGCCGCACGCCCATGGGCTCGCGCCTGCTGCGCTACTGGCTGCACCACGCGCAGCGCGCGCAAAGCGTGGCGCGTGCGCGCCACGAGGCCATAGCCGCGCTGGCCGCCAGCGATGTGACGGGCGCCCTGTCGGCCACGCTGGCGCAAGTGCCCGACATCGAGCGCATCACCACCCGCATCGCGCTGCTGTCGGCCCGCCCGCGCGACCTGGCCAGCCTGCGCGACGGCTTGCAGCAGCTGCCGGCCCTGCGCCACGGCATGCAACGCAGCCTGACCGGCGGCGAGGACAGCCTGCTGGCGCAAACCCATGCCGCCCTGTCCACCCCGGCCGACTGCCTGGACCTGCTGGTGCGCGCCGTGGCGCCGGAACCGGCGGCCATGGTGCGCGACGGCGGCGTGTTCGCGCGCGGCTTCGACGCGGAACTGGATGAACTGCGGGCCCTGTCGGAGAACGCAGGCCAGTTCCTGGTCGACCTGGAAACGCGCGAGCGGGCCCGCACCGGCATCGCCAACCTGCGCGTGGAGTACAACAAGGTGCACGGCTTCTACATCGAAGTCACGCACGGCCAGACCACCAAGGTGCCGGACGACTACCGCCGCCGCCAGACGCTGAAGAACGCGGAACGCTACATCACGCCGGAACTGAAGGCGTTCGAGGACAAGGCGCTGTCGGCGCAGGACCGCGCGCTGGCGCGCGAGAAGCTGCTGTACGACCAGCTGCTGGCCGACCTGGCGCCGCACATCGGCACGCTGCAGACGATCGCGCAGGCGCTGGCGCGGCTCGACGCGCTGACCGCCCTCACCCAGCACGCGCTGCGCCACAACTGGTGCGCGCCGCAACTGGTGGCCGAACCGTGCATCAACATTACGGAAGGCCGCCACCCGGTGGTGGAAAACCAGATCGAGCGCTTCATCGCCAACGACTGCCGCTTCGTCAACGAGCGCCGCCTGCTGCTGATCACGGGCCCCAACATGGGCGGTAAATCGACCTTCATGCGCCAGGTGGCCTTGATCACGCTGCTGGCCTACGTGGGCAGCTACGTGCCGGCCACCAGCGCCGTGATCGGCCCCATCGACCGCATCTTCACCCGCATCGGCGCCACCGACGACCTGGCCGGCGGCCGTTCCACCTTCATGGTGGAGATGACGGAGGCGGCCGCCATCCTGAACGGCGCCACCGAACACTCGCTGGTGCTGATGGATGAAGTGGGCCGCGGCACCTCCACCTTCGACGGCCTGGCGCTGGCCTGGGCCATCGCGCGCCACCTGATCGACACCAGCCGCAGCTTCTCGCTGTTCGCCACCCACTACTTCGAACTGACCCAGCTGCCCGAGAGCCATCCGACGGCGGCCAATGTGCACCTGTCGGCCGTGGAGCACAAGGACAGCATCGTGTTTCTGCACGCCGTGCAGGACGGCCCGGCCTCGCAGAGCTACGGCTTGCAGGTGGCGCAACTGGCCGGCGTGCCGCAGCCCGTGATCCGGGCCGCGCGCAAGCACCTGGCGCGGCTGGAGGCGCAGGCGCTGGACGCCACGCCCCAGCTGGACCTGTTCGCCGCGCCGGCCGTGGACGCCGACGACGAAGTGGTGGCGCCGGCGCCGGCGGCAGACAACCCGGCCGTGCAAGCCCTGCTGGGCGCACTCGACGCGCTGGACCCGGACGCGCTGTCGCCGCGCGAAGCGCTGGAGCGCCTGTACGAAATCAAACGCCTGGCGCAACCGGCCCTGGCATGATGTCGCGCGCCGGCTCGCCACTCCGCCGCCCATGGTCCACTACGCGGGCAATGCAGGCCGCGCTGGTGGCGCTGGCCTTCGCCGGTGCCGCGCCGGGTGCATGGGCTGGTGGCCGCGCGACGCCGGCCTCGGCCTCCCATCCGGCGTCCGGCACGCGCGGCGCACCGTTCCAGTTCAGCGTAATCGGTCACATTTGGCGCGACAGCGGCGGTGTTGACAGCGGCAGCGACGAAGCCATGCTGCGGCGCGCCCTTGCCGACGCGGGCGCCGCCGCGCCCGCCTTCATCGTCGCCACCGGCCTCAAGGCCACCGCGGAACCCTGCAGCGACAAGCTGTATGGCCAGCGCCGCCAGCTGTTCAACGACGTGGAAGTGCCGCTGATCGTGTCGCTGGCCGGCAGCGACTGGACCGAGTGCCTCAATTCGGCCGGCCGCTCCAACGCCATCGAACGCCTGAACCGGCTGCGCGAATTGCTGTTTACCGACAGCCAGTCGCTGGGCGGGCGGCGCCTGACGCTCACGCGCCAGTCCGGCACGGCCAAGTTCCGCAGCTACGCCGAGAACGCGCACTGGGAGTATGGCAACGTGCTGTTCGCCACCATCAACCTGCCCGCAAAGAATAACCACTTCCGCCCGGAGGCCGGCCGCAACAGCGAATACGAGGACCGGCTGGTGGCCAACCGCGCCTGGCTGCACCGGCTGTTCGCGCTGGCCGAGCACCGCAAGCTGATTGGCCTGGTGCTGTTCTCGGATGGTGACGTGGGCGTGCAGGCGGAGCGCAGCTTCTCGCTGCTGTCCGGTTTCCTGCCCAAGCAGGATGGCTATGCCGAACCACGGCGGCAGATACGCAACCTGGCGGAGCAATACAAGGGAACGGTGCTGCTGGTGGATGCCCAGGGTACGGGCAATGAGCCGGCCATCAACTGGCACGGCAAGGTGGGGCATCTGAGCCTGGCCGCCGACTGGGCCGAGGTGCGCATCGCGCCCGGCGCCGCCACCCTGTTCGTCGTCAAGGGCGGCAACGCGGACGCGGCGCCACAATAAACCAATCACCGCATGGCCGCGCGTGGCGGCCGATGTGGCGATGGCCCGCGGTGTCAGTGGATCGGGTGGATGGCGACGTGATCGCCCTCTTCACCTTCGTCGCCCTCGTCATCATGGTGGTGGCCATGGGCGCCGTGCACGTGTTCGTGGGCGATTTCCTCCTCGGTGGCGTGGCGCACTTCGGCCACGCTCAGCGAGAAGCGCAGCGCCATGCCGGCCAGCGGATGGTTACCGTCCAATACCACCTTGTCTTCCGCGATGTCGGTCACGGTGAAGATCATGGCTTCTTCGTCGGCGCCGTCGGGCATGCCTTCGAACTGCATGCCCACTTCCAGCGGCTCGGGCAGGCGGCTGCGGTCTTCCACCTTGACCAGGGCGGGATCGTAGTCGCCGAACGCGTCTTCCGGCTCGATCTGGATGATGGACGCATAGCCCACTTCCTTGCCGTCCAGCTCTTCTTCGATTTTGGGCAGGGTGTTCTCGTAGCCACCGTGCAGGTAAACCATGGGCTCGCGGCCGTCTTCGATCAGATTGTCCTGCGCGTCGGACAGTTTGTAGTTCACAGTCACGACCATGTTCTTGGCAATCTTCATTGTTGTATCCTTTCTGTAATGAGCAGGCAGATTATACAGCCTTGCCTGGCCGCCCGCCGCAAAAGCGGCGTCGCGAAGGCGCCGCCGCACGGGCCCGGTTGTTATAATGGGGCATGAAAAAATTACCTCTCCTCGGCAACATCACGCCCGCCCAGTTCCTCAGCGAATACTGGCACAAAAAACCCCTGCTGATCCGTCAGGCCATCCCCGGCTTCAAGCCGCTGGTGAGCCTGGACGCGCTGCAAGCCATGGCCACCAAGGACCACGTGGAATCGCGCCTGGTGACGGCCGCCGGCGGCCACTGGAACCTGCAGCACGGCCCGCTCGAACACCTGCCGCCGCGCACCCAGAAGGAATGGACGCTGCTGGTGCAAGGCGTCAACCTGCACGACGCCAAGGCCGACGCGCTGCTGCGCCAGTTCCGCTTCCTGCCCGACGCGCGGCTGGACGACCTGATGATCAGCTTCGCCACGGACGGCGGCGGCGTCGGCCCCCATTTCGATTCGTATGACGTGTTCCTGCTGCAGGCGCAGGGCCAGCGCCGCTGGCGCATCGGCCCGCAGAAGGACTTGAGCCTGATCGACGGCCTGCCGCTCAAGATCCTGTCCAAGTTCAAGCCGAACGAGGAATTCGTGCTCGAGCCGGGCGACATGCTGTACCTGCCGCCCCACTACGCGCACGACGGCGTGGCCATCGGCGACTGCCAGACCTATTCCATCGGTTTCCGCTCGCCGTCCTACCAGGAGCTGGGCGAAGCGTTCCTGCAATTCATGGCCGATTCGATCGACCTGCCGGGCCGCTACGCCGATCCCGAGCTGGAAGCGACCAGCAAGCCGGCGGAAATCCCGCGCCACATGCTCGCCACCATCGCCGACGAGCTGAACAAGGTGCGCTTCACGGACGACGATGTCACCATCTTCCTCGGCGAGCACTTGTCCGAGCCCAAGCACAACGTGTTCTTCACGGGGCCGGCCAAGCCGCTCACGGTGGGCAAGTTCGCCGAGGCCGCCGCGAAGAAAGGCCTGGTACTGTCGCGCAAGACGCAAATGCTGTACCGTGGCAAGCACGTGTTCATCAACGGCGAATCGTTCGCCATCGGCCGCGCCGACAAGGTCACGCTCGAAGCGCTGGCCAACCAGCGCGCGCTCGATGGCGCGGCCATCGCCGATGCGTCGGACGACGTGATGGATGCGCTCTACACCTGGTATCAGGACGGCTGGATCGAACTGGGCTGACCGGCCCGTCACTTGGGAGGCTCCGTGGACAAGCAAACGCGCGCGTTTTCGACCCGCCTGGAATTCGAGCAGCTGCTGCAGCTGTGCCTGTCCCGGGCCCGCCTCCAGCTGCAGCTGTTCGACCCCGACTTCGCGCTGTGGCAACTGGGCAGCAGCGCCACGGACGCCATCTTGCGCCAGTTTCTCGGCGGCGGCGGCAAGCTGCAGCTGATCGCCCACAGCAATGCCCACCTGGAGCGCGACGCGCCGCGCTTCCTGCGCCTGCTCAAGGAGTATGGCCACGCCATCGAATGCCGGCTGACCCACAAGAACCTGCGCCAGCTGACCGATTCCTTCTGCATCGCCGACGGCCAGGATCAGGTGCGCCGCTTCCACGCCGGCCACCTGCGCGGCGAGGCCGTATTCGGTTCGCCGCCCGACATACAAGTCTGCGCGGAACGCTTTATTGCCATCTGGCAGGAATCTTCGCCCGGTTTACATGCAAGTACAACTGGATTGTGAGCCAGATCAAGGTAAAATACCGGGTGCGCGTGTGGATGCCGGTAACGGGTGATAATTCCGTTCCACGGGGTTTGAAACGAAATGTTGCGATATCGCAAAATAGTTATAAAAAACGATTGATTGCGCTATTGCGACGCACCAAAAATCGCTATAATATTCGGTTAGGAAGTTTCCGTTGTCTGGCAGGCACCTTATGGTACGAAAAGCCTTCGAAGACGACCTAATGAGCGATAATTACCGGTAATTATTCATCGCAACAATGTTGTTTTTAATTTTGAATTAATTAAGGAAAACCCCATGAAAAAATCCCTGCTGATCGTCTCCCTGCTGGCTGTTGCTCTGGCTGCTTGCTCGAAAAAAGAAGAAGCTCCTGCCGCTCCTGCTCCAGTAGCCGCTCCTGAAGCCGCTGCTCCTGCCGCCGCTCCTGCTGCCGCTCCTGCCGCTTCGGACGCCGCTGCTGCTCCTGCCGCTTCGGCTGCTCCTGCCGCTTCGGACGCTGCTGCTCCTGCCGCTTCGGCTGCTTCGGCTGCTTCCGCTGCTTCGAAGTAATCAGCTTGTGTAAAGAAACCGGTCTTCGGGCCGGTTTTTTTACGCCTGGACTTCAGCAAACCGGCTCATGGGCCGGTTTTTTTTTCGTCCAAACAAATGCCATTGCCGTACGTCATGCCTTCAATATAGTTCAGCCAGTTTCATAATCAAGGCCGGCAATGCGGCTGGGTACAAAAAAACCGGCCAGCGGCCGGTTGCGGTGGCTGGCCAGCCACGCGCTCGCGCGCGGGACTGGCTAACGGTGAATATTATTTCAATTGCTCGTGCAGCAGGGTCAGGATCTTTTCCGCCACCGGACCCGTTTCCGGCTTGCCGGCGTTGTTAAGCACCGTGACCAGGCTGTCGTTGCCCGCGCCGGCCTTGACGGCGATGCGGTAGCGCTGCGCTTCCTTGTCCGCCTCGGATTCGCCCCAGCTGAACAGCTTGCTGAAGAAGCCCTTGGTTTCACCGGCCTCCTGGCTCACATAACGCACGAAGTACATGCCCTGGGTGCGGTCGCGGTCTTCCACCGTGAAGCCGGCGCGGTCCAGCGCCAGGCCCACGCGGCGCCAGGCGCGGTCGAAGCCCTCGTCCACCGACACGGCACGGTCGGCGCCCGCGCCCACCAGCGAAGCGTGCTGCGGCTGGACGATGGCGTTGGAGACGGCCGTCTTGGCTTGCGCGTCTTCCGTGCTGCCCAGCTTGGTCATCAGGCGCGCCAGGAATTGCGCTTCCAGGCCCGGATCGTTGGGACGGGCGGTCCACATCGTCGTTTCCTTCTGGGCCCCCGTCACCACTTCCTGGGCGCCGCGGTGGCTGATGTAGATCTCGGTGCTGCCGTCGGCGGCACGCTCGAGGCGGGTGCGGAACTTGTCGCGCTCACCGCTCGAATACAGCGAATCGAACACCTTGCCCACCGTGTTACGGATGAAGTCCTGCGGAATCTTGGCCCGGTTCTCGTTCCATTCCGTTTCCATGATGCCGGCCGTCGGCATGTCCAGCGCCAGCGTGAAGCCCGAATCTTCCCAGAACTGCTTCAGTTGCGGCCACAGCTGCTCGGGCGTCTGCTTGACCACCAGCCAGCGCTGGTTGCCGGCGCGCTCCACGCGGATGTCGTTCATCGACGTCGGCGCCACGGCCGTGCCAGCTTGCACGGAGGCGACCGGACCGTTGCCCTTCTGGGCGTTGTAGCCGGACGCGGTGGCCACGCCATTGGCCGAATCAGGCAGCGAGTAGCGGTTATCCTTTTGCAATTGCGTCAGATCCGGCGGCACGTCGAGCGTGCTGGCCTTTTTGGCGGACTTGTAGTCCACCTTGTCATTGCCGACAACGGAACCGATCATGCCGCAACCGGTCAAACTGGCCATCAAGGCGCCCACGATCAGGGCACGTTGCGAGGAAATAGATGCTGTCTTGCGAATAGTCATGTCGTTACTGGTTAAGAAGCTGGATGACAGCTGGGATCAGGATTGAGCGCGAACCGCTTGCGGCAAGCGGTTCGCGGACGGCGAACGGCCGCTTACGGCAGGATGCCCGCTTCGCGCAGCGCCGCGCGCACGGCGTTGTGGTACTCGCCAGCCAGCGGCACCAGCGGCAGGCGTATGCCGGCCGGCATCATGCCCATTTCGGCCAGCGCCCACTTGACGGGCACGGGGTTCGGTTCGATGAACAGCTTCTGGTGCAACGGGAACACCTTGTTGTTGATCTCCACGGCCTTGGCGATGTCGCCTTCCATGGCGGCCTTGCACATCTCGTGCATGGCGCGCGGGGCCACGTTGGCCGTCACGGAAATATTGCCCTTGCCGCCGGCCAGCATCAGGGCCATGGCCGAAGGATCGTCGCCCGAGTAGACGGCGAACGACTTGGGCGCCAGGCGCAGCAGGTCCAGGCCACGGCCGATATTGCCGGTCGCGTCCTTGACGCCGACGATATTGGGGATGGCGGCCAGGCGCAGGATGGTGTCGTTGCTCATGTCGGCAACGGTGCGGCCAGGCACGTTGTACAGGATGATGGGCAGGTCCACGGCTTCGGCGATGGCCTTGAAGTGCTGGTACATGCCTTCCTGGGTAGGACGGTTGTAGTACGGCACCACCAGCAGCGCGGCGTCGGCGCCCGCTTGCTTGGCGTAACGGGTCAGCTCGATCGCCTCTGCGGTCGAGTTGCCGCCGGTGCCGGCGATGATGGGGATGCGGCCCTTGGTATGGTCAACCGCGGCCTTGATCAGCGCGCAGTGTTCTTCCACGGTGACGGTGGCCGATTCGCCGGTGGTGCCGACGATCACGATGCCATCCGTGCCTTCGGCGATGTGCCAGTCGATCAGCTTGTTCAACCCCGGGAAGTCCAGACTGCCGTCTGCGTGCATCGGGGTGACGATTGCTACTATGCTGCCCTTAATCATAGGAAACCAATTGCATAAAGGATTAAAACAACGATTGTAGACGATAGCCCGCGCCTGTGGTGCATCGCCACCTACAAATCACTGTTCAAAATGGCGGCAACAGGGCCGCCACGCGGGGAAAGTCCTGCTTGACGGCGCACAGGCGTTGCACCATCGCAGGTTTAGGCGCTTCAACCACGCCATCCTCGAACGCGACGACGCGCAACTCGTGGTCGCGCGCCAGCTCCAGCAGTTCGCCCGCCTGCAGCAAAAAAGCGGGATTGGATGGTTTGCCGAACTGGGCGTTCCCGTCGGCGAAGGTTTCGTAAATCAGCACACCATGCGGCGCCAGGCTGCCCACCATGGCGGCCAGCAGCGGACGGTGCAAATAATTGGTGACGACGATGCCGGCGAAGCGGCCAGGGCCAAACGGCCACACGGCGCCCTCGGCCTCCAGGTCCACTTCCGAGGTGACGATGCCGGGGCCGGCCGCGGCGGCCAGCGCGGCCGGGTCGCGGTCCACGGCGATGACGGCATGCTCGAGCGCGGCCAGGTAGCGCGCATGGCGGCCGCTGCCGCAGGCCAGGTCCAGCACTTCGCCGCCCGGGATCAGCGGGGCGTAGCGGCGTACCCAGGCGGAGACCAGTTCGCTCATGCGTACGCCAGGCCCATCGCTTCGCGCACGTCGCGCATGGTTTCCTGGGCCAGCTTGCGGGCCACGTCGTTGCCGTCGGCCACGATGGCGCGCACCAGCGACGGATCGTCCAGGTACTGCTGGGCACGCTCGTGCATCGGTTCCTGTTCCTTGACGATGGCGTCGATCACCGGCTGCTTGCATTCGATGCAGCCGATGCCGGCCGACTTGCAGCCCTTGACCACCCATTCCCTGGTGGCCGTATCGGAATAGACTTCGTGGAACTGCCACACCGGGCACTTGGCCGGGTCGCCCACGTCCGTGCGGCGCACGCGGGCCGGGTCGGTGGGCATGGTGCGCACTTTTTTCGTGACCACGTCCTTGTCTTCGCGCAGCGCGATGGCGTTGCCGTAGCTCTTGGACATCTTGCGGCCATCGAGGCCCGGCAGGCGCGAGGCGGCCGTCAAACGGGCCTGCGGCTCGACCAGGATCAGCTTGCGGCTGCCTTCGAGGTAGCCAAACAGGCGTTCGCGGTCGATCATGGACAGGCTCTGGGCGTCGTCCAGCATGGCCTTGGCCTGCTCCAGCGCATCGTCCTTGCCGTCCTGCTGGTATTCCGTGCGCAGCTCGTTGTACAGCTTGGCGCGCTTGCTGCCCAGCTTCTTCACCGCTTCCTGGGCCTTTTCCTCGAAGCCCTTCTCTTTGCCGTACAAATGGTTAAAACGGCGCGCAATTTCGCGCATCATCTCGATATGGGGCACCTGGTCCTCGCCCACCGGCACCTGGCTGGCGCGGTAGATCAGCACGTCGGCCGCCTGCAGCAGCGGGTAGCCGAGAAAGCCGTAGGTGGCCAGGTCGCGGTTGGCCAGGTTCTCGATCTGGTCCTTGTAGGTGGGCACGCGCTCGAGCCAGCCCAGCGGCGTGGCCATCGACAGCAGCAAATGCAGCTCGGCATGCTCGGGCACCTTGGACTGGATGAACAGCGTCGATTGCGACGGGTCGATGCCGGCCGCCAGCCAGTCCACCAGCATGTCCCAGGTGCTGCGTTCGATGATGGACGGATCGTCGTAATGGGTGGTCAGCGCATGCCAGTCGGCCACGAAGAACAGGCAAGGCAGTTCGGACTGCATCTTGATCCAGTTTTTCAGTGCACCATGGTAGTGACCAAGGTGCATGGCGCCCGTGGGGCGCATGCCGGAAACGACGCGATCAGGATACATAATGGGTCAACTTAAAAGGAAAGAAAGCGGCGTGAGCAGCGTATGCAGGACGAATTCCGTCAGCATGGCCAGCGGCACGACGAAGAAATTGAGAATTTTGAAGTATATCAAGGCCAATACGATGTAAAAACCATATGGCTCAATACGGGCGAACTTGTAGGCCATCGCGTGCGGCAGCGCGCTGGTGAGGATGCGGCCGCCGTCGAGCGGCGGAATCGGCACCAGGTTGAAGGCGAACATCAGGATATTGGTCAGGATGCCGGCCTGCGCCATGCGCACGAAGAACGGCTCCGTCACGCCGGCGCCCATCTCCAGATAGCTGAGGATCATCCAGCCCAGCGCCATCACGAAGTTGGCGGCCGGACCGGCCAGGGCCACCCAGGCCATCTGCTTTTTCGGGTTGCGCAAGGCGGAAAAGTCCACCGGCACGGGCTTGGCGTAGCCGAACACGAATTTGCCGTCCGTGGCCAGGTACAGCATGATGGGGATGATGATGGTGCCCAGCAAATCGATATGCTTGAGGGGATTCATGCTCATGCGCCCGGCCAGGTAGGCCGTGCTGTCGCCGAAATAGCGGGCCGCGTAGGCGTGGGCCGCTTCGTGCAGCGTGATGGCGAACAGCACCGGCAGCGCGTACACCAGGATGGTTTGGTAATCGTTCATGGGGTGGATTTTATCAGAGCGGCGATGGCGCCATGGGAGCGGGCGCCCCTTAAGGCGGGGTTAAACCCGGCGCGGCGGATGGGCTGGGCGCCCAGGCAGGTGTCCACTACAGGCCGAACACGGCCGCATCGCCCCGGCCCTGGCGCACCAGTTCCGGCTCGTTGCCGCTCAGGTCGATCACGGTGGTGGGCTCCAGGCTGCAGGCGCCGCCATCGACGATCAGTTCGATCTGCTTTTCCAGCTTCTCGCGGATGTCGTCGGCGTCCGTCAGCGGCGTGTCGTCATCGCCGGGCGGAATCAAGGTGGTGCCCAGCAGCGGCTGCTTGAGCTCCTCCAGCAGTGCCTGCACGATGGCGTTTTCCGGCACCCGCAGGCCGATCGTCTTGCGCGACGGGTGGCTCAGCCGGCGCGGCACGCACTTGGTCGCTTCCAGGATGAAGGTGAACGGGCCCGGCGTGGCGGCCTTGAGCAGGCGGAACTGGCGGTTGTCCACGCGCGCGTAGACGCCGATCTCGCTCAGGTCGCGGCACAGCAAGGTCAGGTGGTGCTTCTCGTCGATGCCGCGGATGCGGCGCAAGCGCTCCACGGCCGACTTGTCGTCCAGATGGCACACCAGCGCGTAGCACGAGTCCGTGGGCAGCGCGACGATGCCGCCGTCATGGATGATCTGGGCGGCCTGCTTGATCAGGCGCTGCTGCGGGTTGTCGGGGTGAATCTGGAAGAATTGACTCATAAGCCGGTCATGGGGACGCTCAGGCGCCGCGCTGTTGATTTCTCACAATTGTACGCTACGCAAGGCCGCGATCCGCTGCTCGAACGGCGGATGGGTGGAAAACAGCGCGCCCCAGCCGCCACCGGCCGTGATGCCGGACGCCGACAGCGATTGCGGCAACGCGCCCGGCTCCATGCCCCCGAGGCGGGCCAGCGCGTGCTGCATGGGCAGGCTGCTGCCCAGCAGGCGGGCCGAACCGGCGTCAGCGCGGAATTCGCGCTGGCGCGAAAACCAGGCCACGATCAGCGAGGCCGCCAGCCCGAACACGATTTCGCACACGAACACGGTGACCGTGTAGCCGATGCCGGGGCCGCGCCGCTCGTCGTCGCCCTTGAGCACCACGCGGTCGACGACATAGCCGACCACGCGGGCCAGGAACACGACGAAGGTGTTGACCACGCCCTGGATCAAGGTCATGGTCACCATGTCGCCATTGGCCACGTGGGCCATCTCGTGGCCCAGCACGGCTTCCACCTCGTCGCGGTTCATACTCTCCAGCAAGCCGGTGGAGACGGCCACCAGCGCCGAATTCTTGAATGCCCCCGTGGCGAAGGCGTTCGGTTCGCCCGCGTAGATGGCCACTTCCGGCATGGCCACGCCAGCCCGCTCGGCCAGCGCCTTGACCGTGTTGACCAGCCACAGTTCGGTGGAATTGGACGGCGTGTCGATCACGCGCGCGCCCGTGCTCCACTTGGCCATCGGTTTGCTGATCAACAGGGAAAAGATGGCGCCCGTAAAGCCCACCACCAGCGAGAACGCCAGCAAGTTGCCCAGGTCCAGCCCGCCACTGGCGCCAGGGCGGCCGATGCCCAGCACGGACAGCACGATGGACAACACCAACAGCACCGCGAGGTTGGTGGCGATAAACAGGAAGATGCGTTTCATGTGGGTTTCCCTGATGTCAATGCCGAAATCCTAAGATACGGGCGATCACCAGGAAAAACAAGCTGATAGTTACAATCGGCCGTCAAAACCAGTCATGCCAGACCGGCGTCACATTGGCCGGCAGCGGCGGCAGCAGCGCGAAATCGACGCGCGCCTCGCCCGGCGCATGGAAGTCCGTGCCGCGCGAGGCCAGGAAGCCGTACTGGTTGGCCAGCTGGGCATAGACGGCGTACTGGTCCGGCGTGTGGCTGCCCGTTACCACTTCGATGGCCGTGCCGCCCAGTTGCTTGAATTCGTCGAACAGCACGCCCTGCGCCATCTGGTTGAACTTGTAGCGGCCCGGATGGGCGATGACGGCGATGCCGCCCGCGCCCCGTATCCAGCCGACGGCGTCCGACAGGCTGGCCCAGCTGTGCGGCACGTAGCCGGGCTTGCCTTCGGTCAGGTATTTCTTGAACACGTCGGGCACGTTGGCGCACACGCCAATTTCGATCAGGTAGCGGGCGAAGTGGGTGCGCGACATCAGGTCCGGGTTGCCCACGTACTTGAGCGCGCCTTCGTAGGCATCCGGAATGCCGACGGCGGCCAGCTGGGCCGCCATCTCGCGCCCGCGCGCGTCACGCCCGGAACGGGTGCGGGCCAGGCCGGCCAGCAGGGCCGGGTTGGTTTCATCGACCTGCAGGCCGACGATGTGCACCGTCTCCCTGGCCCAGGTGATGGAAATCTCGACACCGGACACGAACAGCATGCCCAAGTCCTGCGCGGCGACGCGGGCGGCGGCCACGCCATCGACTTCGTCATGGTCGGTCAGCGCCCACACGTCGACCCCCGCATTGCGGGCATGGGCCGCCACGGCGGCCGGCGCGAGCACGCCGTCGGAGACGTTGGAATGGCAGTGCAGATCGACTTTTAACATACGAAAACCAGGCCTTGCTTCAACAGTAGGAGGGTAGGAAGGGCCTGTTACCAGAACCCCTCCCCCCTAAGAACCGTGCTTGCGACTTTCACCGCACACGGCTCAAGCTTAATAAAAGTTCCTATACAGGAACCGGTTTAACAACTTTCAATCCAAGACTATGCACTTGTTTATGGCAATTGGGGTGCAATAGTACGCGATTTCCTAGAGCATCAGAACCTCCCATCACACGGTACTCCATGTGGTGGTCGTGCCATCCTGTGTCCAGATTCATCTCGTACCCACACAAAGCGCACAGGCCACGTTGATCGAAATACAGCTTTGCCCATTCCTTTCGGTAACTCATGCTTTTCAGCATGCGTTCCTGCCGGAGGGCTTCGCCGTATTCCTCGCATTGCGGATCATAAGGATGATAGTCCCCTTTGATCTTCCTGTGCCGCTCGATGGTCGTACCCGCGAGCGAATACAGTTCCATCACACCTTTACCGCCTTCTTTAGTGGCGACGTCCACAGCAAACACCCAACTCCGGTCACCGATCTTCCGCCAGTATTTCTTGCGAATCCAATCAGTAGGCTTTTTTGGATGCCTGCGCTTGGCCCACCGCATCAGCCGCCAGAACATCAACGACTGCATGTACGAGAACGCCTGTTTGGCCACCACGGGACTGTGATATTGCGCCCAGCCCCGCAGCATCGGGTTCAGCAGCCGGATCAAATCCTCCTGCTTTGCCATCAACTGTTCGCCGATGATTTTCCTAAGCTTTTCATAAAACGCCTTCACGTTTTTCTTACTCGGCTTGATGAGCAATTTTCCCTCGTACTTCCGGAAATTCCACCCCAGAAAATCAAAACCTTGGTCGATGTGTACGATCTTCGTCTTGGCTTGCGATAGCCGCAGGCCTCGCCGTGCAAGGAATGCTTCTATCCATGGTCGGATTTCTGTTTCCAGCAGCTCTTGTGAAGCGCCGGTCACCACGAAATCGTCCGCGTATCGTATGACACCAACTTTTAGCTTCTGGAATTTCGACGGCCCGAAGCGTACACAGAGGTGTTCGATCAGTTCCGTTTCCAGTCCATTCAGCGTCCAATTTGCCAGTGCAGGGCTGATAATGCCGCCCTGCGGCGTTCCGGCTGTGGTTGCCAGCAATTGCGCCCAGTCGACCACCCCGGACTTCAGCCACTTCCGAAGTATCGATTTATCCATGCGGACATGGTCGATCATCCAGTCGTGATTGATGTTGTCAAAGAAGCCTTCAATATCCGCATCCAATACCCATTGGGCCGAAGTCCTCTGGGACATTCTTACGAATATCTGACTCATTGCATCAGCCGTCGAGCGATTTTTCCGAAACCCATAGGAGTTCGGGTCACTCACCGTTTCCAGTACCGGATCAAGCGCCAGCAAATGCAACGCCTGCATAGCTCGATCCTTCATGGTCGGAATGCCCAGCGGGCGTTCCTTTCCATTGGCCTTTGGAATATAGACCCGCCGTAGTGGTAGGGGCCGATACTGACGCTTTTCCAACTGCGCAATCGCCGCGAACTTCCGCGACGGCGTTTCCCATAACTGCCGGTCTACGCCTGTGGTACGTTTGCCTTGATTTTCAGTCACTCGTTTTACAGCCAGCGCTTTCGCACTGAACGAGTGGGTCAGCCATCGTTGCAGAGATTTCACCCTGCGCCAATCGCCTTCCTGTGTTGCCTTCGTTAATCGGATCTGCATGACTCTCACATTCTTCTGAACGCGCCGCCAGTTGATGGCAGCCCATTCAGTGGGAGCGTGTGAGGACGCAGAATCGATTGCATTGCCATCGATTACTCTCATTGCCGAACCTCGTCGTAGTGATGCTCGTCGAGGACGCAGTGCTCCCCCGAAGGGAAGACTGCATCCCTTCGGGGCTATTTAAATAAGAACGACTTTGTCTATGTAGTCGGTTACGACTATTGCACCAGATGGAAGTCTGCACGTTTTCACGGTGGGACAAATTTTGAATCCCTATCCCCTCCATTACAGAGGGACATTCGCTTTTTCCATCCTCCCATACCCACTGCGCCATGAGTTTCCCTTGCGGGTTACTTGCTTCCCGATGAATTGAGTAGCGGCGGATTGGGCTTACCACGTTCCCTGAGATACCCGCACGGCCAAATTGCGCCGTACATGACTGTTTAGGGTCTGACTTTCCCCCGGTGGTTTGAAGACGACGTATCCCCACTTTCGACGGAGATATCCAACCACGTACCTTTTGGTTCAGGCCAACAGCAGCTTGGGCCTGTCAATGATCACGAGGGTTCAAACGTCAGTTCACTTTATGTTACCCATGCAGCCTCACCTAGCCCCTTCACCGCCTCGCTGCTGGCAGTTTCCAGACCCACCATTCACATGGTGGGCCCGCCGCTTGCGCGGGGGTACATTGTTATCAGAGCTTCACACCTCTCCGTTACCAGAGACGCATGTCCGACTAGGTGACAAGTGGTCGTACACCCGGTCACAGCATCACGCTTCCAGAAATCAAAAGTCCGAATTCAGAGTCGTAAAGTGTGACAAGGCATCTCAGAGTTTGCGCGATCTTACTGTTCCATTCTGTTTTGACAAGGTCCGAAACGACCTACCTTGAATATCCTGATTTCCAGGAATCCGATTGTTCAAAAATTCCTCAAAATTCTTGGAATCTGTTGTACATAGGCAACGCAATGTCCGCCTTGTGAGCGGAAAACTGGGGTAAATGGCGTTGAAGTCCCGGTGAAACCGTGATTTCAACCTCTCCAGCCAAGTCTTTTTGAACAGTGCGATTGTTTGCTTTTGTCCGAAATTGCAGACGCAATTAGGGAGCCCACGGTGTTTATTGCCAGTCTCGTTTTCAGATTTAACGTAGTCAAATCAGAGACTTACCGCCAGGCTTGCAGGATGGATACAGCTTTTTGGTTACTAGTTACTACTTTGACACTTTGCCGCGAAAGCGGCGATCGCGACGACGTGTCGCACCGGAAAGGTTCATTGTACGCTGCTTGTCACGCTCCCGTTAGAGCTGGCGTAACACTTGCTCACGTTCACGTCAGGCCAGGAATTCCTCGATCATCCGGGCCAGCACTTCGGGCTGGTCGTGGTGCAGCATATGGCCCGCATCGTCCATCATCTTGCACGTTACGTCGGCCAGGTGGCCCAGGCGGCGGTCGATCTCGATGCGCGCCTCGGGCTTCGGCCCCATCCAGTCCCACATATTCGTGTGCACCGCTTCCACCCACAGCACGGGCGCCGTGATGGCTTTCCAGCACGCCATCACCTCCTCCACGTGGTACAGCAGCGGGCCCATGCGCTTGTGGGCCGGGTCGCCGAGGATCTCCCACTGTCCCGCGTCGTTCTGGGCCGACCAGTGCTGGGCCAGGAACGCGGCACGCGCGTCCGTCAGGCGCGGATTGGTCTTTTGCAGCCGGGCCGCCACCGCGTCCAGCGAGGCGTAGCCGCGCATGACAGGCGGTTCCAGCATCTCGTCCATCCACTTGGCGTAGCGCTTGGGCGCCTGCTCGGGCCGGTTGGCGCGCAGGCCGAAGCCTTCCAGGTTGATCAGGCGCCGGATGCGCTCGGGCCGCGCGCCCGCGTACAGGCCCACCACGTTGCCGCCCATGCTATGGCCCAGCAGGTTGATGGCTTCGTCGGGCGCGTAGTGGCGCAGGATGGCGTCCAGGTCGGCCAGGTAGTCGGGGAACCAGTAGGTGTCCGCGCCGGACCGTTCGGACAGGCCGAAGCCGCGCCAGTCCGGCGCGATCACGTGCCAGTCGCCCTGCAAGGCGTCGACCACGAACTGGAATGAGGCCGACACGTCCATCCAGCCATGCACCATGACGATCTTGGGCGCGCCCACCCGGCCCCAGTGGCGCACGTGGTAGCGCAGGCCGCGCACGGTCAGGAATTCGGAGCGGGATGCTGTATGCATGATGATCTGCCTTGAAAAGAGTGCGCGGGGCGCAATATGGGCGGCTTGCCGGCCAGAAAACAAAATAATAGCACGACCGTTCGCAACACGTACGCGGGCCCGGTCTGATCGCGTTATCGGCCGTTTTTTAGCGGGAACGGGTGGCCACAGCGTAAAATAGCGCCATCCCGTTGCTCTCAACCAAGGTATCCCATGACTATCTACCAACTGGGCGAACATACGCCTGAGATCGCCGCATCCGCCTTCATCGCCGACACCGCCAGCGTGATCGGCAAGGTCACCGTGCAGGACAACGCCTCCGTCTGGTTCGGCGTGACGATACGGGGCGACAACGAGCGCATCACGATCGGCGAGAACAGCAATGTACAGGAATCGACCATCATGCACACGGACATGGGCTATCCGCTGACGGTGGGCCGCAACGTCACCATCGGCCACCAGGCCATGCTGCACGGCTGCACCATCGGCGATGGCGCGCTGATCGGCATCCAGGCCGTGGTGCTGAACGGCGCCGTGATCGGCAAGGGTTGCCTGGTGGGCGCCGGCGCGCTGGTCACGGAAGGCAAGCAATTCCCGGATTACTCGCTGATCATCGGCGCCCCGGCCAAGGCCGTGCGCACGCTGACGGCGGAAGAAATCGAGCGTCTGCAAGGCAACGCGGACAACTATGTCCAGCGCGGCCAGATGTTCAAGACGCAACTTAACAAGATTGGATAAGAAACATGAGTACCACCCCGGACACCCTGCAGAAATTCATCTTTGAAAACGCCGCCGTGCGCGGTGAATTCATCGACATTTCCGCCACCTGGCGCGAGGTGCTGTCGCGCCACCACTACCCGGCACCCGTCAAGCGCGTGCTGGGCGAAATGGTGGCCGCCGCGGCCCTGCTGTCGGCCAACCTGAAGTTCAACGGCTCCATCGTCATGCAGATCCATGGCGACGGCCCGGTGCGCCTGCTGGTGGTCGAGTGCGACGCCGAGCTGCGCCTGCGCGCCACGGCCAAGCTGGCGCCGGACGCCGCCATCGCGGACGATGCCGGCCTGAAGGCGCTGCTCAACGAACACGGCAAGGGCCGCTTCGCCATCACGCTCGATCCGGCCGACAAGGTGCCGGGCCAGCAGCCGTACCAGGGCATCGTGCCGCTGGACGGCGAGGACGTGGCCACCGTGATCGAGAACTACATGCTGCGCTCGGAACAGCTCGACACCAAGCTGTGGCTGGCCACCAGCGACGAGGTGGCACGCGGCCTGCTGCTGCAAAAGCTGCCCTACCACGGCGGCAAGGCGGAAGCCGTACCGCTGTCGCAGGAAGATGCGCTGGAAACGTGGAACCGCGCCGTGATCCTCGGTTCCACGCTCAAGCACGAGGAATTGCTGGAAACGCCCATCGCCGTGCTGATGCAGCGCCTGTTCTGGGAGGAGACGATCCGCGTGTTCGATCCCGTGCACCCGTCATTCCACTGCAGCTGCACGCGCGAAAAAGTGGGCAACATGCTCAAGATGCTGGGCCAGGAGGAAATCGACGGCGTGCTCGCCGAGCTCGACCACGTGGGCGTGCACTGCGACTTCTGCGGCCAGCACTACGAATACGACCGGGTCGATTGCGCCCAGCTGTTCACCAGCGATGTGCCAGTCGAAGTATTGATCCCGGCCGGCGAGGCCAAGCACTAAGAAGTCATGTCAAAAAGCCCATGGCGTCGTTGTGGCGCCTTGCCGTGCAGGCGCACTGTCTTCGGCACCACGCCTAGCCATGGTCATTTTGAAACAACTTCCAAGGCACTACCAGTGCACGCATTTGATGGGCGCGATATCGACCGCGCCCAGTGTCTTGCCTGAGCCGGCGCGGCTCAGGTTCACTTGCTCGATGCAGCTGCCGGGGAAGATCCGCTGCTGGCTGCGCGTGCACACGATGGCCGGCGGCGCCGCCTTGCCGTCGCAATAGAATCCCTCCGCTGTCATGCGCACCAGCGCCTGCTCCATGGGCATGCCGGGCGTGACCGTGCCGGCCACGAAGGTGGAAAAACGGTTCTGGTCCACCGTGTAGCATCCCGTCAGCGCCATCGCCACCACCACCGCCAGCATCCCCGTCGCGCGCATCGCTCCCCCGCCTTGCTTGAAAGTTATTGGGCGCAGTGTACGAGCGCCCCGCCCGCTTGTCCAGCCGTGGACAGGGACGTTTGGAATAGCGCCTCCAGCGACCGTCATCATGGCGTCACACAGACTGCCTATCATCCGCCGCGTCGCAGTTCCCCAACCAATGGAATTCCAATGATGATACGCACGACTCCGCGCGCCCATGGCGGCGCCATGGCCGCCTGCCTGGCCGCCCTCAGTTTCCCGATGCTGGCGATGGCCGCCAACGTGGCCTCCGCCATGGCCGACATGGGCAACCTCGACAGCGCCGCCCTGATGCTGGCCGACAGCTCGGCCACGGCAGCCGACTTCGCCACCGAGGCGGCCGCCGCTGTGGGCCCCATCACGACGGTGGAAATCGCCACCCGCAAGACCCGCTCCTCCGTCGCGCTGGGCAAGGCCGACATGCAGAAAATCCTGCCCGGCGTGAATCCGCTCAAGGCGCTGCACACCCTGCCCGGCGTGAGCTTCCAGACGGCCGACCCGTGGGGCAACAACGAGCAGAACCTGTCGCTGTTCGTGCACGGCTTCTCGGGCCAGCAACTGGGCTACACGCTCGATGGCGTGCCGCTGGGCGACCAGCAGTACGGCAACTACAACGGCCTGTCGCCGCAGCGCGCCGTCATCAGCGAGAACGTCAGCAGCGTGATCCTGTCGTCCGGCGCGGGGGACCTGGCCACGGCCTCGACCAGCAACCTGGGCGGCACCATCGAAACCTTCTCGGCCGACCCGCTGGCCACGCGCGGCGCCACCGTGCAGCAGACCGTGGGCAGCCAGCGCACCTCGCGCACCTACGCCCGTTTCGACACGGGCGAGTTCGGCAGCGGCAACAGCGCCTACCTGTCGGCCATCCACCACGAAGCGCGGGCCTGGGACTTCCAGGGCCGCCAGGGCGGCAACCAGGTCAACGCCAAGTACGCCAACCGCGCCGACGCGGGCAAGCTGACCGTGTTCTTCAACTATTCGGACAAGATCGAACCGAACGAGGACAGCACGGTCCACGTAGCCGGCGAAAAGAGTGCGCCCTACACCCGCCCCTTCCTGTACCCGGACTTCGCCGCCGCGCTGGCCTATTTGTCGCCCACCGGCGCCACCCCGGCCGCCGACGGCAACAACTACCGCAACTACTACAGCGACGCCCAGCGCACCGACTACCTGACTTACGCCAAGTACGAAGCCAACCTGAGCGATGCCACCACCTGGTCCAACCAAATCTACTACCACCACGACGATGGCGTGGGCGTGGTGGCCGGCCCGATCGGCGTGGCCGGGCTGCCCGGCCTGTTCAGCGTCTACTACCCGAACCAGAACCTCAAGCAAGTATTCGGCAACTCCGGCTACGCCACCCGCACCACGGAATACGCGATCAACCGCGCCGGCCTGCTGTCGACCGTGCGCATGGAACTGGGCGACCATCAAGTCCAGGCCGGCCTGTGGCTGGAGCACAACCGTTCGGAAGCCTACCGCCGCTGGTACGCGCTGGACGTAAACCACCCGAGTTCGCCGTACGACCGCCCCAGCGATCCCTTGATCACCCAGTGCGGCAGCGAGATCAACAACAAGGTGGCCCAGCTGCACCTGCAGGACGAGTGGCGCGTGCGGCCCGACCTGGCGCTGCAGGCCGGCTTCAAATCCAGCCTGCAATTCGCGGAAGGCACCTTCCCCGTGCAGCCGGCCAAGGGGGCGATCGCCAATGGTTCGCTGGCCTTGCCGGTGGGCGAGATCATCACGAAGAAATGGTTCCTGCCGCAAGCGGGTGCGCGCTGGGACATCAGCGCCCAGGACCAGCTGTTCGTCAATGTTCAGAAGAACCTGCGCCAGTTCGTCACCTACGGCGGCGGCGGCGCCTCGCCGTGGAGCCTGGCCAGCCAGCAGGCGTTCGACCTGTTCAAGGCCACGGCCAAGCCGGAAACCTCGGTCACCTATGAAGCGGGGCTGCGCAGCAACCGCACCCTGCCGTCGGGCCCGGTGACGGCCATCGACAGCCAGATCAGCCTGTACCACGTGGACTTCAAGGACCGCCTGCTGCAGATCAGCCCCACGCCCGTGCTGCTGGCCATCATCGGCGGCAATCCCGTGCTGGCCAACGTGGGCAGCGTGAAGACCGATGGCATCGACCTGTCCGCCACCCTGCACGTCGGCCGCGGCTTCTCGTTCTACGATGCGCTGTCGTACAACCACTCGACCTACTCGGACAACTACAGCAACGGCGCAGCCATCGTGCCCACGGCCGGCAAATCGGTGCCGGGCAGCCCTAAGTGGATGAACAAATTTGTCGCCACCGCCACCGTGGCCGACACGGAATTCCAGCTGATGGGCGACTACGTGGGCAAGCGCTACGCCACCTACACCAACGACTTGAACGTGCCCAGCTACTTCCTGCTGGGCCTGGGCGTGTCGGGCAAGCTGCCATTCCTGAACGGCGGCGTGATCAAGAATGCGCGCTACCGGGTCAACGTCAGCAACCTGCTGGACCGCGAAGGCAGCCTGAACGTGGTGGTGGGCGCGGCCGACAAGACCTACAACACCTTCCCGATCGCCCCGCGCCAGGCTTTCTTCACCGTGATGGCGAACTTCTGATGAACACGATACGCACCCCTGGCCGCCTGTCGCGCCGCCACTTCCTGCACGCGGCGGCCGCCACCGGCTGCGCGCTGCTGGCGCCAGCCGCCGCGCTGGCCGCGCCTACGCAATCGAAACCATTGGTGTTCGGCCACCGTGGCGCCAGCGCGCTGCGGCCCGAGCACACGCTGGCCTCGTACGCGCGCGCCATCGCCGACGGCGCCGACTACGTGGAGCCTGACCTCGTGTGCACCAGGGATGGCGTGCTGGTGGCGCGCCACGAAGCGAACCTGACGGAAACGACGGACGTGGCCAGCCGCGCCGCATTCGCCAGCCGCCGCGCCCGCAAGACCATCGACGGCACAAGCCACGAAGGTTGGTTCGTGGACGACTTCACGTTCGCGGAACTGAAAACGCTGCGCGCCGTCGAGCGCCTGTCCGACGTGCGTGCCGGCAGCGCCGGCTACAACGGCATGTTCCAGGTGGTGAGCTGGGAAGAGATCATCGACTTCGTGGCGGCCGAGTCGGCCGCGCGCGGGCGCGTGATCGGCCTGGTGCCGGAACTGAAAAGCTCGACTTACTTCGCCAGCGTCGGTCTGCCGCTGGAGGAGCGCTTCCTGGCCATCCTGGCCGGCCATGACTACACGCGCCGCAATCCGGTCGAGATCCAGTCGTTCGAAGTGGCCAACCTCAAATACTTGCGCGGCAAGCTGGGCCGGCGCGCCAACCTGCGCCTGATGCAACTGGTGGTGCCCGACGCCGTGCGTCCCAGCGACGTGGCGGCGGCCGGCGGCACGCTCACCTTCGCCCAGATGTGCACGCCGGCCGGCCTGCGCGATATATCGGCCTACGCGGACGTGGTGGCGCCGCCCACGCGCGCCATCATCCCGCTGGCCAAGGATGGCAGGCTGGGCCAGCCTACCTCACTGGTGGACGATGCGCACCGCGTGGGATTGCGGGTGGAACCGTGGACTTTCCGTCCCGAGAATTGCTTCCTGGCGGCCGACTTCCGCGATGGGGCCGGCGACAACGCCCGCAACGAAGCGGGCTCGGTGGCCGAGATGCGACGCTACCTGGCCACCGGCATCGATGGCTTCTTCACGGACGATCCGGCGCTGGGCCGGCGGGCGGTGGACGGGTAAAAAAAACCAGCCGGTGGGGCAGTTCCGGCATCCCGCCGCGAGCTGGCGAATTGCCGGAACTGCCCCCCGCTTTTTTCTATGGCGTTGTTTCGTTCTAGAACCGGACGAAGTTGCTCTCGTCCGGTTCCGCCACCAGCGCCGCCTTGCCGCCACGGCCGCCGAAATTGATGGATGGCCGGCGCTCAGGTTTGCCACCGCGGCGCGGTGCGGAGCGCGCCATCTGGCTGCCGCCCATCTTGAAGAACGACATGGTCTGTTGCAGCATCTCGGCCTGCCCGCTCATTTCCTCCGACGTGGCCGCCAGCTCCTCCGAGCTCGATGCGTTCTGCTGCGTGGTCTGGCTCAGTTGGCCCACCGCGCTGTTGATCTGCCCCACGCCCGACGATTGCTCCTCCGAGGCGGCCGTGATTTCCTGCACCAGGTCGGACGTCTTGCGGATATTGGGCACCATCTGGTCGAGCAGCCGCCCCGCCTTCTCCGCCAGGTCCACGCTGCCGGTGGCGACCTGTTCAATTTCCTGCGCCGCCAGCTGGCTGCGTTCGGCCAGCTTGCGCACCTCGGCCGCCACCACGGCGAAGCCCTTGCCATGCTGGCCCGCGCGCGCCGCCTCGATGGCCGCGTTCAGCGCCAGCAGATTGGTCTGGTAGGCGATGTCATCGATGATCTGGATTTTCTTGGCGATCTGCTTCATGGCCGCCACGGTCGAGCGCACGGCCTCGCCGCCCTCGACCGCCTCGCGCGCGGCCTGGCTGGCCATGCCGTCGGTAACCTTGGCGTTTTCCGTGTTGGCGGAAATGGAGGCCGTCATCTGCTCGATGGCGGCGCTGGTTTCCTCGGCGCCGGCGGCCTGTTCGCTGGCCGCCTGCGACAAGGTCTGCGCCGTGGCGCTGATTTCCTCGGACGCGCTGGCCAGCGCCTCGGCGCTGCTGTTGACCTCGGCCACCACCTGGGCCAGCTTCTGCACCGTGTTGTTGCAGTATTCCTTGAGCTGGCCGAACGCGCCCTCGTATTCCTTGTCGATCGCGCAGTCCAGGTCACCTTCCGCCATGGCGCCCATCATGCGCACCACGTCGGCGATGCTGGCGCCGGTGGTGGTGACGAGGTTGTTCAAGCCCTCGCCCATCTCCTTCTGGAAACCCTGCAAGCCGGCCAGGTCCACCCGCGTGTCGAAGTTGCCGCGATTGGCCGCGTTCACCACGCGGGCCTGGCTATCGATCACCTGGCGCAGGCTGGCGATCATGTGCTGCATGGCCGTCAGCAACTTGCCCGTTTCATCGCGCGCATCGCTGGCCACGTCGATCGCCAGGTCCCCCCGCGCCAGCGTCTCGGCCACCGTGACGGCGCGGCCGATGGGGCGCGTGATACTGAGCGTGATCAAGACGCCGGACGCGATCGTCAGCAGCACCGTCACGCCCAGCGTGACCAGCACGCGCGACCGGGCTTCCGCGCTCACTTCCGTCATCTTGAGGTCGGCCTGCTTGAGCGTCTCGTCGGTGCGTGCCGTCAGGCTGGCCAGGGCGGCCCCGATGGGTTTGTCGGCGCCGGCCACGGCCTTGTCCAGTTCGTTGGGCCGATCCGTCCTGGCGCGCATGGTGATCAGGGTCTGCATGTCGCGGCGGTAGGCGGCGGCGCCCTCACGCAGCTGGTTCATCAGCTTTTCCTCGTCCGGATGGAGCGCGCCGATGGCCCGGTAATCGTCGGCCACGCGTTCCACCGCCGCCATGTCGTTGCCGAATTTCTGCGCATAATCGCCGCCGCGCAGGATGAAGTTCTTGAAGTGGTGGATGCCGTCGCCGAGCGCGATATTGCCCCGGTTGACGGCGTTGCGCTTGGCCAGCGCGTCCTGCCGGATGGCTATCCACTGCTCGTTCATGGCCGACGTCTCCTGGATGGCGATCCAGCCCAGGAACAGCGATAGCACGGTCAGCAAAAAGAAGGCCATACCCAAGCGGGTACCGATGCGTACATTCGACAACATTGACGTCTCCTCGTAGCGTAGGTTTTATTGCGTCAACTGCAGTTTCTTGCTTCTTGTCAAATGTAATACTACCTTCGTTTAAACTATTTTAATACCCGCCACTGGCGCTTGGCCGGCAAAAACGACAAGCCAGCCAAACCATGCTGGTCATGCGCCAGCGAACGTGACGTTGGCGATCCAGTTGCGCTTGCGCCGGGCCAGCCGGGCATCCTCGCCTTCGCCATCGAACGCGGCGCTGCCATGTTGGAGCAGCGCGCGGTCCACGTCGTCGAACGCATTCACGCTGACGACAGCGTACAAGTGATCGTCAATACGGCTGGTCACCACCGGCACCACGCCGCATTGCGTGCACAGGTGAAATTGCGCCGTCTTGGTGCCGAAATGGTAGGGCGACACGTGGGCCGGCTCGCGCACCGTCACCGCCAGCGCGCCCGTCGGGCAGGAAGTCCACACGCCGCCGTGCTTGACGCAAAAGCTGCAGGTGCAGGCGCGGGCCGGAATGAAGGCCGGTTCAGGCGCCCAATCGAGCGCGAAGGAGATATTGCCGCAGTGGCAGCTTCCGTGTATGAGCATAAGAATTTTCCACCGGTGTCACCACCGGTGTCAGGTCTGTCATTCGGACAGTTACCGCGCATCTTTGATATTTATCATGATGCGCTTTTTCGATTGACAGTGGTAGCGCAAATGACAAGGCATATACCGCAAGCGGTATACCACCGATTGATTAAACTCAAGGGTATTGTCTTTCTGTCCGAATGACAGACCTGACACCGACTAGGGTGTGACACCGACTAGGGTGCGGCGGTGGCCGGTGCGGACGTTGCCTGCCCCTTGCCGACGATCTGGATGAAGATTTCGTTCTGCTTGATCATGCTGAGCTCGTAGCGAGCCCGTTCTTCGACCGCGCCCGTGCCGTCCTTGAGGTCGCGCACTTCGGAGTCGAGCTTGGCGTTGCGGGCGATCAGTTCCGCGTTCTTCTTGTGCGCCGCTTCCACCTGCGCCTCGTAATCGGCCACGCGCAGCCAGCCCCCTTTGCCCAGCCATAACGGGTACTGTATCAGCAGCAGCAAGGCCGCCAGTGCGAGGGTGATCAGACGCATGGTGTGAAAAAGCGGCCGGATCGCTCCGGCCGCAGTGTGGCTATTACTTCAGATTATAGAACGCATCGCGGCCAGGGTAGGAAGCGATATCGCCCAGGTCTTCCTCGATACGCAGCAGCTGGTTGTACTTGGCCATGCGGTCCGAACGGGACATGGAGCCGGTCTTGATCTGCAGCGCGTTCAGGCCCACGGCGATGTCGGCGATGGTCGAATCTTCCGTCTCGCCCGAGCGGTGCGAGATCACGGCCGTGTAACCGGCGCGCTTGGCCATTTCGATGGCGGCGAAGGTTTCGGTCAGGGTGCCGATCTGGTTGATCTTGATCAGGATCGAGTTGGCGATGCCCTTCTGGATGCCTTCCTTCAGGATCTTGGTGTTGGTGACGTACAGGTCGTCGCCCACCAGCTGCACCTTCTTGCCCAGTTCCTTGGTCAGGATGGCCCAGCCGTCCCAGTCGCCTTCAGCCATCGCGTCTTCGATCGAGATGATCGGGTACTTGTCGCACCAGGTGGCCAGCAGGTTGGTGAATTCGGTGGCCGTCAGGCTCAGGCCTTCGCCCTCCAGCTGGTACTTGCCATCCTTGTAGAACTCGGAGGCGGCGCAATCCAGGCCCAGTGCGATCTGGGTGCCTGGCTCGTAGCCGGCTTCCTCGATGGCCTGGATGATCAGCTTGATCGCTTCTTCGTGGTTGGTGACGGACGGTGCGAAGCCGCCTTCATCGCCCACGGCCGTGGTCAGGCCCTTCTTGTGCAGGATCTTCTTGAGCGTGTGGAACACTTCGGCGCCGTAGCGGATCGCTTCCTTGAACGACGGTGCGCCCACGGGAATGATCATGAATTCCTGGATATCCAGGTTGTTGTCGGCGTGCGCGCCGCCGTTGATCACGTTCATCATCGGCACCGGCAGCTGCATGGCGCCCGAACCGCCGAAGTAGCGGTACAGCGGCAGGCCGGCTTCTTCAGCGGCGGCCTTGGCGACGGCCATCGACACGGCCAGCATGGCGTTGGCGCCCAGGCGGCTCTTGTTCTCGGTGCCGTCCAGGTCGATCAGGGTGCGGTCCAGGAAGGCTTGCTCATTGGCGTCCAGGCCCATGATGGCTTCCGAGATTTCCGTGTTGATGTTCTCGCACGCTTGCAGCACGCCCTTGCCGAAGTAGCGCTTGGGGTCACCATCACGCAGTTCGATCGCTTCGCGCGAGCCGGTCGAGGCGCCCGACGGCACGGCGGCGCGGCCCATCACGCCCGATTCCAGCAGAACGTCGCACTCCACGGTCGGATTGCCGCGCGAATCGATAATTTCACGGCCGATAATATCAACAATAGCACTCATGTCATTCTCCAAAGGTTAAGCGTAACGGTTCGCGCGTTGCGTCTGGTGCGCAATCTGCGGCTTGTGCGTAACGGGACGTTGGCCGGCGCCGTGGTGGACATGGCGCCGGACAAGGACCAGCTTGCTGCAATTAATTGAAGCTGGTTTCGAGGAAGCCCGCTTTCTTGGTGACGCGATCGAGCTCGATCAGCGTCGACAGCAGTTCCTTCATGCGGCCCAGCGGCACGGCGTTGGGGCCGTCCGACAGCGCCGTGGCCGGCGTCGGGTGGGTTTCCATGAACAGGCCGGACACGCCCACGGCCACGGCCGCGCGCGCCAGCACCGGCACGAACTCGCGCTGGCCGCCCGACGACGTGCCCTGGCCACCGGGCAGTTGCACCGAGTGGGTGGCGTCGAACACCACCGGGCAATTGGTTTCGCGCATGATGGCCAGCGAGCGCATGTCCGACACCAGGTTGTTGTAGCCGAACGAAACACCGCGCTCGCAGGCCATGAACACATCGTCCGGCAGGCCGGCGGCCTGGGCCGCGGCACGTGCCTTGTCGATCACGTTCTTCATGTCGCCCGGCGCCAGGAACTGGCCCTTCTTGATGTTGACCGGCTTGCCCGACTGGGCGCAGGCCGTGATGAAGTCCGTCTGGCGGCACAGGAAGGCCGGCGTCTGCAGCACGTCCACCACCGACGACACGGCCGCGATCTCCTCGACCGAGTGCACGTCCGTCAGCACCGGCACGCCCAGCTCGCGTTTGACGTCGCCCAGGATTTCCAGGCCCTTGTCCATGCCGGGACCGCGGTACGAGGTGCCCGAGGAACGGTTGGCCTTGTCGAACGAGGACTTGTAGATGAAGGGGATGCCCAGCTCGGCCGTCATTTCCTTCAACGCGCCGGCCGTGTCGAACGCCATCTGGCGCGATTCGATCACGCAGGTGCCGGCGATCAGGAAGAACGGCTGGTCGAGGCCGACGTCAAATCCGCACAGTTTCATGCCGCATCTCCTTGCAGCTCGCCCTCTTTGACGGCGTGCAAGCGGGGTTTGCCGCTGGCGGCCTGGTGCGCGAGGGCGGCCTTGATGTAGGACGTGAACAGCGGATGGCCGTCACGCGGGGTCGATTTGAACTCGGGGTGGTACTGCACGCCCATGTACCAGGGGTGGGCGTTCTCGCCGGTGCGCGGCAGTTCCATGATTTCGCACAGGTCTTCCGTCGGGGTGCGGGCCGCCACGATCAGGCCGGCCGCTTCCACGCGCGGCAGGTAGTGGTTGTTGGCTTCGTAACGGTGACGGTGACGCTCGGTCACCACGCCGCCGTAGATCTCGGCCGCCAGCGTACCCGGCTTGACGGCGCAGGTCTGCGCGCCCAGGCGCATGGTGCCGCCCAGGTCGGAATTCTCGTCGCGCTTCTCGACCTTGCCATCCTGGCCTTGCCATTCGTCGATCAGGGCGACGACGGGCTGGTCGGTGTTCAGGTCGAACTCGGTCGAGTTGGCGTTGGTCAGGCCGGCCTTGTGGCGCGCGTATTCGATCAGCGCCACTTGCATGCCCAGGCAGATGCCCAGGTAAGGAATCTTGTGCTCACGGGCGAACTGGGCCGCCATGATCTTGCCTTCCACGCCGCGCTTGCCGAAGCCGCCCGGCACCAGGATGGCATCGTACTTGGCCAGCTCGGCGCAGCCGCGCGTTTCGATCTCTTCCGAGTCGATGTATTCGATGTTCACGCGCGCTTCGTTGTGGATGCCGGCGTGGCGCAGCGCTTCGGTCAGCGACTTGTACGATTCCGTCAGTTCCACGTACTTGCCCACCATGCCGATAGCCACTTCGGCCTTCGGATGCTCGAGCGTGTAGATCAGCTTGCTCCACACGGACAGGTCGGCCGGGGCCGGGTCCAGATCCAGCGCGTCGCAGATGATGGCGTCCAGGCCCTGGTCGTGCAGCATCTGCGGCACTTTGTAGATGGTGTCCACGTCCCACACGGAGATCACGGCCTGCTCTTCGATGTTGGAGAACAGCGAGATCTTGGCGCGCTCGTCTTCGGGAATGCGGCGGTCGGCGCGGCACAGCAGCGCGTTGGGCGAGATGCCGATTTCGCGCAGCTTCTGCACCGAGTGCTGGGTCGGCTTGGTTTTCAGCTCACCGGCCGAGGCGATGTAAGGCACCAGCGTCAGGTGCACGAAGGCCGAGTTCTTGCGGCCGGCGCGCAGGCTCAGCTGACGGGCCGCTTCCAGGAACGGCAGCGATTCGATATCGCCCACGGTGCCGCCGATTTCGCACAAGGCCACGTCGTAGCCTTCCGCGCCGCGGCGGATGTAGTCCTGGATTTCGTTGGTGATGTGGGGAATCACTTGCACCGTCTTGCCCAGGTACTCGCCGCGGCGTTCCTTGCGGATCACCGATTCGTAGATCTGGCCGGTGGTGAAGTTGTTCACCTTTTTCATCCGGGTGGAAATGAAGCGCTCGTAGTGGCCCAGGTCGAGGTCGGTTTCCGCCCCGTCGTCGGTGACGAACACTTCACCGTGTTGCATGGGGCTCATCGTGCCCGGATCGACGTTGATGTACGGGTCGAGCTTGAGCATGGTGACTTTGAGGCCGCGCGATTCGAGGATCGCGGCGAGAGAGGCGGCGGCTATCCCTTTACCAAGGGAAGACACGACGCCGCCAGTGACGAAGACAAATTTGGTCATTGCAGATGGTGCCGAACGGCACGTGCGGGAAATTGAAATTATAGCCTAAACTGAGTCATTCTTCATCCTTCCCGCCGGAAAATTCCCATTCCGGGCGTAGAATCGGGGCAGGAAAGCGGTGAAAAATAGCAGGTTTTTTAATTTCCTTTCGACATCATTGCCTTTCCGGCAGCAGTGTGAGGCAACGAACCGACCGGCATGCCGGACGGGGCCAGACTGGCAACTTTCTCCTGGGAGGTCACCATGCACTACCAAGACCGCGATGCCGACGGCGTCTACGTGGACACGGGCCACCACGGCCCCGGCCCCGACCTGATGGGCGCCAGCACCGTGATCGGCGACCCGGTGCGCAACCTCAAGGGCGAACACCTGGGCCAGATCCGCGAAATCATGCTCGACATGCGCAGCGGCGCCATCGCCTACGCCGTCATGGCGCACGGCGGCGTATTTCAGCTCGGCGCCAAGCTGTTCGCCGTGCCCTGGCCAGCGCTCACGCTGGACCCGGCCCACAAGGGCTTCACGCTCAACATCGACAAGCAGCGGCTGGACGAGGCGCCCGGCTTCGACCCGGACCACTGGCCCAACATGGCCAACCCGGCCTGGGCGGCGCAGATCCACCAGTACTACGCCCATCCCACGGAACAGGGCTCCGGCCTCAGCTAAGCGCAGGCAACGAGCGCCATTGTCGCTGGCGCACGGGCCGGCGGGCTATGAGCACGCATATACCTGCTATGCGCACGGCGGCAGGTGCATGGGCACCCATGCCACGCCGCCCTCCTCCACGCGCGGCCCTGTCGGCAGGAAACCCCAGCGCTGATACATGGGGAAGGCATAGTCGGACGAATTGACGGTGAAACCCACCGTGTTGCCCGCCACCAGCGCGGCCGTGCGCGCGGCCAGCCACAACTGGCGGCCCAGGCCGCAGCCATGGAATTCGCGCGCCACGAACAGGTGGAACAGGTGGCTGCGGTCGCGGATGGCGACGGCGCCGGCCAGCACCGAACCGATGAAGCCCAGCTGGTACTGGTAACGGGGCTGGGACAGGTAGCCGGCGATGGCCGGTTCGGCCATGCTGGCCATGAATTGTTCGGCGCCGGCGCCATCGGCATCGAGCGTCATATAAGGCATCAAATCGGCGATCAGTTCGCTGATCGCGCCGGCGTCGTCTGGTACCGCCGGCCTCAATGTTAAAGTTTTCATATTAGCATTTTGCCATTATTTGACGCGTTTTTGGGAAAAAAACATGCTCTTTCAGCAAAAATTGCGGCTGATCGTGGGCAACCGGCCCAGTAAATGTGACATATCGACCAGGCGCTTGGCCACCAGGTGGCACACCGTGCCCTCGCGCTGCCACACGCCATACACCCCCAGCAGGGCCGCACTGAGCACTTCCCGCCGTTGCTGCTCGACCAGCGCCGGCCACACGATCACGTTCACATTGCCCGTCTCGTCCTCGATGGTGATGAACAGCACGCCCTTGGCCGTGCCGGGCCGCTGGCGCACGGTGACGATGCCGCAGCCGCGCGCCAGCTGGCCGTTGCGGTATCCTTGCAAGGTGGACGCGGGCAGGAAGCGCTGCTCCAGCAATTGCGGGCGCAGCAGCGCCAGCGGATGGCGTCCCAGCGTCAATCCCTGGGCCCGGTAGTCGCCCAGGATGGTTTCCCCTTCCGACGGCGCGGCCAGCGCCGGCACTTCCTCGTCCGGCGTGGTGGGGCGCAGCAAGTCCTTGTCCGGCACGGCGCCCACGGCTTGCCACAGCGCTTGGCGGCGGTGGCCGGCCAGTTGCTGCAGGGCGTTGCCGCCGGCCAGCACCTGCAAGTCGTGCCGGTCCAGCCCGGCGCGCCGGGCCAGGTCGGCCACGGACGCGAACGGCCGCACGGCGCGCGCCTCCTCGATGCGCTGGGACGGCTCGGCCCGCATGCCGCGCAGCAGCGACAGGCCCAGCCGCACGGCCGGCTGGCCGCGCGCGCCGGCCACTTCCTCCAGCGTCGATTCCCAGCCGCTCACGGCCACGTCCACGGGACGCACCACCACGCCATGCCGCCTGGCGTCCTGCACCAGTTGCGACGGGCCGTAGAAGCCCATGGGCTGGCTGTTGAGCAAGGCGCACAGGAAGGCGGCCGGTTCGTGGCACTTGAGCCAGGAACTGGCGTAGGTCAGCAGCGCGAAACTGGCCGCGTGCGATTCGGGAAAACCGTATTCGCCAAAGCCCTGGATCTGGCTGCAGATGGCTTCGGCGAATGCCAGCTCGTAGCCGCGCTCCAGCATGCCGTTGATGATGCGGTCGTGGTACTTGTCCATGCCGCCCTTGCGCTTCCAGGCCGCCATCGCGCGCCGCAGCTGGTCGGCCTCGCCGGGCGAGAAGCCGGCCGCCAGGATGGCCACCTGCATCACCTGCTCCTGGAAGATGGGCACGCCCAGCGTGCGGCCCAGCGCCGTTTCCAGGCCGGGCGGGAATTGCACCAGCGTGGGGTCCATGCGCCGCTGCAAATACGGGTGGACCATGCCGCCCTGGATCGGGCCGGGCCGCACCAGCGCCACTTCGATCACCAGGTCGTAGAACTGGCGCGGACGCAAACGCGGCAACATGCTCATCTGCGCGCGCGACTCGATCTGGAACACGCCGATGGTGTCGGCCTCGCACATCATGTCGTAGGTGGCTGGGTCTTCGGGGGGCACGTCCTGCATGCTGAACACGGACTGGCGCTGCTGGCCCACCAGGTCGAACGCCCGCCGCAGCGCCGACAGCATGCCCAGCGCCAGCACGTCCACCTTCAGCAAGCCCAGCTCCTCCAGGTCGTCCTTGTCCCACTGGATCACGCTGCGCTCCTCCATGGTCGCGTTCTCCACCGGCACCAGGCGCGACAGCTTGCCCTGGGCGATCACGAAGCCGCCCGGATGCTGCGACAAATGGCGCGGGAAGCCCAGCAGGCTCTGGGCCAGCGTGGCCCACTGCCGGGCCAGCAGCGAGGTGGGGTCGAGGCCGCATTCGGCCAGCCGGTTCAGCAGGTCGCGCTTGCCGTCGAACCAGTGGTGCGAGCGCGCCACTTTTTCCACGATGGCCAGGTCCACCCCCAGCGCCTTGCCGCTGTCGCGCAATGCGCTCTTGGGCCGGTAGCTGATCACCACGGCCGCCAGCGCGGCCCGCGTGCGGCCGTATTTCCGGTAGATGTACTGGATCACTTCCTCGCGCCGCTGGTGCTCGAAATCGACGTCGATGTCAGGCGGCTCGGCCCGCTCGCGCGAGATGAAACGCTCGACCAGCAGGTTGCCCCGGGCCGGGTCCACTTCCGTGATGTGCAGGCAGTAGCACACGGCCGAATTGGCGGCCGAGCCACGCCCCTGGCACAGGATGCCGTTGGCGCGCGCGTAGCGGACAATATCGTAGACGGTGAGGAAGTACGGCTCGTAGCGCAGCGCTTCGATCAGCTCCAGCTCGTGTTCGATCTGCTGCTGCACCTTGGCCGGGATGCCGTCCACGAAACGCTGGTGGGCGCCGATGTAGGTTTCCTGGCGCAGGTAGGTGGTGGGCGTGTGGCCGGGCGGCACCAGCTCGTCCGGATATTCGTAGCGCAACGCGTCGAGTGAAAATGTGCACAGGCTGGCGATGCGCACCGTCTCGGCCAGCGCCGCCGCCGGATACAAATTGGCCAGCCGCAAGCGCGGACGCAGGTGCTGCTCGGCGTTCTGCGCCAGCGCGTAGCCGCACTCGGCCACCGGCTTGCCGATGCGCACGGCGCACAGCGTGTCGTGCAGCGGCTTGCGCGAGCGTACGTGCATGCACACATGGCCCACGGCCACCACGGCCATGCCATGCTGCGCGGCCACCTCGGCCACGCTGATGCGGTGCGCCTCGTCAAACGCGCGTTGCAACAGGTTCAGCCCCACCCAGGCCCGGCCGGGAAAGGTGGCCGCCATCCACGCCGCCTGCGCGTGCAGGCGGTCCACGTCGTCCGGCTGGTGGGCCGGATAATGGGGCAGCAGGATCAGCAGGCAATCAGGCAAGCCTTGCAGGTGGGCGAACTCGGGCGGCGGCGCGGCCAGGTCGTCCAGCGTGAGCAGATAGCTGCCCTTGGCGGCCCGCGTGCGGCCGATGGTGATCAGCTCGGACAGGTTGCCGTAGCCATTGCGGTTCTGCGCCAGCGCCACCAGCGACAGCGCCACCTGCCCGTCCGCGCCGCGCAGCTGGAATGCGGCGCCGATCAGCAGCGGCAGGCCGGCCCGCTTCGCTTCCGCATGGGCCCGCACCACGCCGGCCAGCGAGCACTCGTCCGTCAGGGCCAGCGCCGCATAGTCAAGCTGGGCCGCGCGCGCAACCAGTTCCTCCGCATGGGAAGCACCCTGCAGGAAGGAGAAATTGGACAGGCAATACAGCTCGGCATAGGCCGGCAGGCCGGCGCTGAACGGAGGCGAAGGTGGGACGGAGGACATGGCAAGGGCGGGTGAAGGCGCGACAAATTTACTGTGTTTATATACAGTATTTTACGCTGTTTGGCCGCCTGCGGTATAGTCCATGATCCACCGCAATATGATACGAAAATGACAACCACCATCCAGGAAGTGGCATGCTTTGGCGCCACGCCCAGCAGCGGCAACGCGGCCCTCGTGATCCAGGGCGACCATGGCACGGACGCGCAGCGCCAGCAGTTCGCCCGCGCCAGCGGCCGTAGCGCCTGCGTCTTCATCGATCCCGTGGCCGATGGCGACACGCAAGCGGACTGGGTGTTCGACTATGTCTACCCGCACGCCCGCAGCCCGCTGTGCCTGCACGCCACGCTGGCGGCCGGCCGCGTGCTGCTGAGCGAACAGCGGCCCGCGCTGCGCGCGCGCACGGCGCTCAAGGGCCAGTTGCTGGACCTGGCGCTGGACGGCGGTGAAGTTGCCATCCTGCTGGCGCCGCAAACGCCACCAGCCGTCACGGTGGCGCCAAACTTGCCGGCCGCCCTGCTGGCCGCGCCCGGCCTGGCGCTGGCGTCGGCGCCCGCCATCGCCTCCGTCGGCAGTCCCAAGCTGCTGCTGGAAGTGGCTGACAGCGCCACCCTGCTCGCCCTGCGCCCCGACCTGGCGCGCATCGCCGACTGGGGCCGGGAACACGGCGTGAGCGGCTGCTATGTGTATTGCCGGCGCCCCGACGGCGCCTATGAAGGCCGCAACTTCAACCACCTGGACCCGGCGCTGGAAGACACGGCCACCGGCGTGGCGGCCGGCGCCCTCACCATCCAGCTGGGCCAGGCCGTCACGCTGTACCAGGGCGCGCAACTGGGCCAGCCTTGCCTGATTCGCACCGCCATGCGCGACGGCCGCATCGCCATCGGCGGCGCGGCCCGGCTGCTGCCCACACCCATGCAATCTTGCTGATTTCTACACGATGACGGGCGCGCGCACGATTGCGCGCTCCGTTTTGTATGCAAAACAGCACAATTATCCAAATTTTGTTGTAGCGCTACCAAGATTTGATGCTTGTCTATGCATATCTTGTCTAGAATCATGCTTTTCATAGGGAGACGCCAACGTGTTCGCTACTTCAACCTTACGTAAAGCCGTCTTGCTGAGCCTGTACGGCAGTGCCGCGCTGGCCATGATGGCGCCAGCATCCTACGCCCAGACCACCGATACCGGCATCCAGACCGTGAACGTGGTCGGCTCGCGCCGCGTCGCCAGTTCCGCCACCGACACCACGGTGCCGGTCGACGTGATCCCCATGAACAAGGTGGCTGAATCGGGCGGCCAGTTCGACCTGGCCCAGACCCTGACCAATATTTCGCCCTCGTTCAACTCGACCCGCCAGACCGGCGCCGACGGCGCCGACCTGGTCGACTCGGCCGCCCT
>NZ_JACEZS010000021.1 GCF_014042365.1 Rugamonas fusca | reverse complement strand
CAACGTCAAGCCGACCGCGCAAGATCCGAACGAAACCGACAACGGCTTCAAGTACGACAGCGTGCAGTTCGGCCTGAACGGCGCTTCCTACTTCGGCCGCCTGTGGGTCAAGTTCTAAGCTGAACCGGCAACGGCCATGGGGGACGGCCCTTTAATTGGGGACGGACCCCAAATTTCCCTGCCGGGAAATTGGGGTCCGTCCCCAATTAAAGGGCCGTCCCCGGTTTTGCTGGCTTAGAACTTGTAGTTCAGGCCCACGTTGTAGAAGCGGCCCACCGCACCCGTCTCGTGCAGCGAAGGGTTGTAGGCCGCGCCAGTGCCGTTGCTGCTGGCGTTGATGCCGTTGCCGCCATAGGTTTGCGCGTCAACCGGTGGCGAGCGGTCGAACAGGTTGGTGATCGAGCCGCTCAAGGTCCACGCCTTGTTGATCTGGTAGCTCATCGACAGGTTGGTGTAGGTGAACGACGATACCTTGCAGTACTGCGCCGGCGCCTGGCCCGCCTTCCAGCGCGAGTTGTTCGCCTGCAGGCTGCTGTCGCAATCGGTCAAGCCGTTGGACGGGTCGGTCACATCAAAGCCGCTGACGTAGTTGGTGGTGGCGCTGATGGTGAACGGTCCCTGGTCATACGACAGCGTGAACTGCGCGCGGTCCTTCGGATTGCCGGTGTCGCCCGAGACAATGGCCGGGCCGTGGGTGCCGGCCAGGTTGTAGGTCTTGCCGTTCAGGGTCATGTTGTAGTTGAACATATGCGACCACTGCAGGCCCACCGTCATCCTGGCCGCCTCGTTGAGCTTGAAGCGGTAGCGCGTTTCAAACTCGGCGCCGGCGGTGGAGGTGGTCTGGCCGTTCACGTAGGGCGTAGAGATGTACTGGATGGTGCCGACCGGCGAGGTGCCGGTGCTGCCGTCGCCATAGGTGACCGTCTCCGGGCCGCCCCGCACCGCATACAGCAGCGGGTCGAAACTGGCCAGCGCCGAGGCCGAGATGATCTGGTTATCCACCGTGATCTTGTAATAGTCCAGGGTGGTCGACCAGTTCTTGATCGGTTCGACGATCACACCCAGCGTGTACGACTTCGATTTCTCCGGCTGCAGATCCTTGGTGGTCGTTTGCAGGTAGGTGGGGCTCAGTTCGCACTGGGCCGGCACGTTTTTGGGCGAGTCCGTGTTCGGCGAGCCGTCCGGATTCGATTCCGGGCACAGGACCGGATCGCGGATGGTGTTGAACGCGTACAGCAGGCCGCCGGTGCCGTTCTCGGTCGCCGACGGCGCGCGGAAGCCGCGCGACACCGTGCCGCGCAACGAGAACATGGAGGACGGCGAGAATTTGAAGCCCACCTTGGGCGTGTAGGAATGGCCGTAGGTGTCGTAGTGGTCGGCGCGCACGGCCGCATCGAGCTCCAGCGTCTTGAGCACCGGCGCGGCCAGCTCCGCGTACAGCGCCGTGTTGTTTTCCTTGCCGATGGCATAAGCATTCGGCAGCGCGTTGACGCTGCCATCCTGCGCTTCGGCCGGATCCGGGGCGTTGAGCGACTTGTGCACGAAGCTCAGGCCCGTGCCCAGGCTGAGCGGGCCCCCTTCCAGCTTGGCCAGCTCGCGCGAGGCGCGCAATTCCAGGAAATTCAATTCATCGGTGGCCTTGCCGCGCACGGCGGGCGTGACCTTGGCCATCACGTCCGCGCTGTTGCCGCCGGTGAGCTTGAAGGGATTGGCCGTGTCGTTGAGCGCTCGCTGCAGCGCCGTCGGATTGAGGTAGCCATGGTAAATGGTTTCCGTTTCGACCCGCGTCAGACCCAGCGCGGCGGCGATGTCCCAGCCTGCCACCGTGCCATTCAGGTCGGCCACGGCCCGATACGACTTGGTATCGATGTCGGTGCGGCGGAACGGCGTGTCCGGCACCAGCGCCCGCACATAGGCCGGGTGGCCGAACGGATTGCCCGGATAGCTGGCCGGCACGGTATAAGCGCCGGGATCGATGGTGCCGACAATGGCCGGGGCCCGGTTGGGACCGATGGCCGTCACGCCGGCGAAACTGCCGACCGGAATGGTGGAGTCGCGGATGGTTTGCTGGCCCTTGCTGTCGAAGTAGGACGCTTTCAGCCCCAGCGTCCAGTCCTCGTTCAGGCGGCTCGTGAGGCTGGCCAGCAAGTCCAGGTTTTCCGTCGCCGGCTGCAGTTGGGACCAGGTATTGGTGTACACGCACTGGTTGGCGTTGCGCCGCGCGAAATCGCAGCCGTTGTCGAGGAAGGCGTAGGCGCCGGCCACGCTGCCCTGCGCCGGGTCCTGCAAATACGGCGTGAGGGTGACGGGGTTGCTGACGATGCTGTTGCGCGCGCCGGGGCGCAGGTCGCGCCCGCCCGGGTCACCCGACCAGTCCATGCGGGTCCAGGGGCCATCGCGCTGGTCCAGCCGGATCTGGTCCTGGTGGCGGTATTCCACGGCCACGTAGCCGTTGGTGTTGTCCGACAGGTCGAAGCCGCGCATCAAGGACAGGTGATGGGTGGCGCCGCCGCCATGCTGGGTAGTGCCCGTTTCGGCCAGCACGCTGGTGCCCTGGAAGGACTTCTTCAGGATCACGTTGACCACGCCGGCGATGGCGTCCGAACCGTACACGGCCGACGCGCCATCCTTCAGGATCTCGATGCGCTCGACCGCTTCCATAGGGATGGAGGTGATGTCGACGAAGGGCCGCTGGCCGTCGTCCGACAATGGGTAAGGCGCCATGCGGTGGCCGTCGATCAGCACCAGGGTGGCGCCCACGGTCATCCCGCGCAGCGACACGCCGCTGGCGCCGGCCGCGAACGAATTAAAGCCCTGGCTCAGGGTGCCCTGGCCGTTGGCCGTGATGTCGCGCAGCGCCTCGGAGACAGTGGTGTAGCCTGATTTCTTCAAGTCGGCCGCCGTCATCACTTGCACCGGGCTGGGGGTCTCCTGGTCGGCGCGGCTGATATAGGAGCCCGTCACGACCACGCGCTTGATGGCCTGGTTGTTGGCCTGATTGTCACCCGCCGCTTCCTGCGCCTGGGCCGTGTGGGGCGCCAGCGCCGTCAGCGCGCCAGTGGCCAGGATATGGGCCACGGCCAGCGGGATCGATTTCATTCTTAACCTCATCAAATACTCCTTCAGGTGTCTTGAGTGTTGCGATTTTGTATTGCCATTCAATTAGCCATATCAACATGCTAATATCGCTCATTGCGTGGCGTGCGCCGGGTGGATGCCGCCGGGTGGCCGGCATCGGCAGGCCCAGTCTGGTGCGCAACGGCCGCCCCATCGTCTGAACGGATCGGCGCGCACCCATGCGGCACCAGCCTGTATCAAAAACGCAACGTTGTCGGTGATGACAGGTTCGGCCGGATCGGCGCGTACCCGGTCCGGCCGGGAAGCGGGCGCAATGGATGGGCACCATTGCCGGAAGATACAGGCAAGGTTGTGGTATTTTTAACGAAGGAAGCCAAATGAGCCTCATCTTGCTTGAGAACCTGTCCCTCGGGACGGGGGTGCTGGGCCTGTTCCTCGCCATGCCATTGATCGCGCTGGCGCGCCAGCGTCCGGCCAGCATGTGGCTGGCGCTGTACGTGCTGACCATCTCGGCCGCCTCGCTGGAAGACTATGCGCACTACCAGCACCTGCCCTGGATCGCCGGCATGGCCTGGCCCAACCTGGCCGTCGATGTGCTCTATTACTGCTATGTGCGCAGCATGACGGGACTGGGCAATGGCCGCTTCCAGACCATCCATTTCGTGCCGCTGGCCTGCTACCTGTCGGCCGCGCTGGTGGCGCTGCTGCCCGGCAGCCCGTTCGCGCCCTGGTTCGCCGACTGGGAACATGGCGCCGGGGCGGCCATGTTCTACCAATGCCAGGGCGCGTTCTACCTGGGGGCCGTGCTGCTGCGGCTGCGCCAGCACCGGCAGCGCCTGCGCGCCGGCGATACGACGGCCGGCACGGACGCGCTGCGCTGGCTGACGACACTGTCCTGTGTGCTGGCGGCCTTGTGGATCAGCTGGGTGCTGGCCGTGCGCCTGCATGGCAACTGGACCGCCTGCTTCGTGGCGGGCCGGCTGGCCACGTTCTACTTTGTCGGCTGGTACGGGCTGCGGCGTGCCACCGTGTTCCTCCCTGCCACGGCGGCACCGCCAGTGGAGCGCTGCGCGCCCGTGGCGCCACCGGCCGGGCGGACTGCCGCAGCGGCGCCCGCGCCGGCGCCCACCCTGGTGGCCGTCGCCGCCCCCGTCCCGGCGAACCCCGCCACGGCGGACCTGGCCGCGGGCGCGACGGCGGAGCGGGAAAAGTATGCCCGTTCCGGCATGACCGATGCGACCCAGCGCCTGATCGGCGAACGGCTGCAACGGCGCATGTCGCTGCACCGCGATTTCCTCGAAAGCGACTTGCGCCTGACCGAGCTGGCCGAGCGCATCGGCACCACGCCGCAACTGCTGTCGCAGTACCTCAATCACATGCTGGGCCTGAGCTTTTTCGACTACGTCAACGGCCTGCGCATCGCCGAAGTGCAGAACATGATGCGCGACCCGGCCGGGGCTGGGCGCACCTTGCTGGAACTGGCCCATGCGGCCGGTTTCAACAGCAAGTCCACCTTCAACACGGCGTTCAAGAACGTGAGCGGCATGGCGCCATCGCAGTGGCGCGCACGCCATGCCGGCGAACCGGCGCCAGTGCCGCACACGCCGCCGTCGCCATCGGCCCTGCCGGCCCACGGCGCCGCGCCGGAGCACCGGGAGCCGCGCCAAGCGGCGGCCTGACGCCATGGCGACGCCACGCGCGCCGTGTGCCTGTGCTACACTCGCCGCACCATGAACCACGTCCGCATCTTGCTGCTTTGGCTGTTGCTGGCCGCGCTCCCGTTGCAGGGATACGCGGCCGCCGGCGCGTTCATGGCCGTCGCGAACGCCGCGGCGCCAGCCGGCCAGCAGCACGCCGCAGCGACAGATCCATCCGCTGTCCCCGGTCATTGCGCCATGCTGGCCCAGTCCCGCCACGGCGATGCCGGAGCCGATGCCGGCAAAGCCCGGTGCTGCCACGGCGCGTCCTGCTGCATGGGCGCGGCCATCGCGGTCCCGTGCCCTGCCCTCGCGCTGGCGGACATGCGCCCGGCCGGCTCCGAAGCCATTCCCTATCGGCTCAGGCACGTGACGGCGCACATTCCCGGCGGCCCCGAACGGCCGCCGCATTCCCACTCTGCCTGAATCCGCGCGCGCGGCCGACAGCCTGCCAGCAGCATGGCAGGCGCGACGCCGTGCCCGCCGCATCAACGCCACGCGGGACCGCTGACGGCCCGCGCAAACGTATCAGGAGTCACCATGTATCGTTACACCACCATGCGCGCCGCCGCGGGCGCCGCGCTGGCGCTGTCGCTGGCCGGCTGCGCCACGTTCTCGCCGGACGGCGGCCTCGATGCCGTTCAGGTCATCACCAGGCCGGCCACGGGCCACGACCTGGCGCGCGCGAACGCCAACGGAGACGGCGCGGCCGCGCGGCGCGTCGCCTCCTTGCTGGCCGCCCCCTTGAGCGCCGACAGCGCCGTCGCCATCGCCCTGCTCAACAACCGCGCGCTGCAAGCCAGTTACGCGCAACTGGGCATCGCCGAAGCGGACCTGGTGCAGGCCGGCCGCCTGCCCAATCCCACCCTCACCTTTTCCCGCCTGACCGATGGCCAGGGCCTGGACATCGAACGCAAGCTGATGCTGCCCGTGATCAGCCTGCTCACGATGCCGGCCGCACGTGGCATCGAGCAGCGCCGCTTCGAGCAAACGCAGCTGGCCGTAGCCGGCGACGTGCTGCGCATCGCCAACCAGACCCGGCGCGCGTTCTACGGCGCCGTCGCCGCACGCCAGTCGGTCAGCTACCTGGAACAGGTCCAGGACGCGGCCGAAGCGGGCGCCGAACTGGCGCGCCGCATGACCGCCGCCGGTAACTGGAGCGCGTTGCGGCAAGCGCGCGAGCAGGTGTTCCTGGCCGACGCCGTGGCCCAGCTGACGGCGGCGCGGCACGCCGAAGTGGCCGCGCGCGAACAACTGGTACGGCTGCTGGGCCTGTCCGGCCAGGACGCCTCGTTCACCCTGCCCGAGCGCCTGCCCGACCTGCCTGCCGCGCCGCGCGCCCAGGGCGACGCGGAAGCCCAGGCGCTGGCCAACCGGGTCGACATCCTGATGGCGCAAAAGGAGCTGGCCGGCCTGGCCGGCACACTGGGCCTGACCCGGGCCACCCGCTTCATCAACGTGCTCGACGCCGGCTACCAGCGCAACACGGGCGCCGACGGCGGCCACGCGCGCGGCGTGGAAATCGAATTGCAACTGCCCCTGTTCGACTGGGGCGGCGCGCGCGTGGCGCGCGCCGAGGCGGCCTACACGGAGGCGCTGCAGCGCGCCGCGCAAGGGGCCATCGAGGCCCGCTCGCAGGTGCGGGAGAGCTATTCGGCCTATCGCGCCGCCTACACGCTGGCGCGCCAGTACCGCGACGAGATCGTCCCGCTGCGCAAGCGCATCGCCGACGAACAGCTGCTGCGCTACAACGGCATGCTCACCAGCGTGTTCGAACTGCTGGCCGACGCGCGCGAGCAGGTGCTGAGCGTGAACGCGGCGATTGAAGCGCAACGCAATTTCTGGCTGGCCGACGCGGCCCTGCAGGCGGCCATGACGGGTGGCGCGGACGGCGCCGATGGCAACGTGGCGCGCGCCGGCCGCTGAAGGCCCGCCCCATCACGGCATACGAACAAGGACAAGATCAAGGAAATAAACAATGGTTACTCGCAGAGATTTCTTCCGCGGCGCAGGCGCCGCCGCCGTCAGCACGGCGCTGGTGAGCCGGGTGGGCGCGGCCGGCCTGCCGGAAGCGGCCAGCATGGCCAGCCCCGCCACCCAGCCACCGTTGGCGCCACCCAACGGCCGGCCCTACCATCCCGTCGTCACGCTCAACGGCTGGACCCTGCCGTGGCGGATGAAAGACGGCGTCAAGGAATTCCACCTGGTGGCCGAACCCGTGGTGCGCGAGATCGCGCCCGGCATGACGGCCCGGCTGTGGGGCTACAATGGCCAGTCGCCCGGGCCGACCATCGAAGTGGTGGAAGGCGACCGGGTCCGCATCTTCGTCACCAACAAGCTGCCCGAGCACACCAGCATGCACTGGCACGGCCAGCGCCTGCCCAATGGCATGGATGGCGTGACGGGACTGACCCAGCCCGGCATCCCGCCCGGCAAGACCTTTGTGTATGAATTCGTCGCGCGCCGGGCCGGCACCTTCATGTACCACCCGCACGCGGACGAAATGATGCAAATGGCCATGGGCATGATGGGCCTGTGGATCACCCACCCCAGGGATCCGCGCTTCATGGCCGTGGACCGCGACTTCTGCTTCCTGCTCAACGCCTTCGACATTGAACCGGGCAGCGCCACGCCCAGGGTCAACACCATGCTCGACTTCAACCTGTGGACTTTCAACAGCCGCGCCTTCCCCGGCGTCGATCCGATGGTGGTGGCGCAGGGCGACCGGGTCCGGATCCGGGTCGGCAACCTGACCATGACCAACCACCCTATCCACCTGCACGGCCACGAATTCACCGTCACCGGCACGGACGGCGGCTGGGTGCCGCCGGCGGCGCGCTGGCCGGAAGTGACCACCGACATCGCCGTGGGCCAGATGCGGGCCATCGAGTTTGACGCCACCGAACCGGGCGACTGGTCCTTCCACTGCCACAAATCGCACCACACCATGAACGCCATGGGCCACGACGTGCCCACCATGACGGGCGTGGACCAGAACGACGTGCTGGAGAAGATCAACCGGCTGGTGCCGGACTACATGGCCATGGGCGACAAGGGCATGGCCGACATGGCCGCCATGCCCATGCCCCTGCCGGCCAACACGCTGCCCATGATGACGGGCATGGGGCCGTTCGGCGCCATCGGCATGGGCGGCATGTTCACCACCGTCAAGGTGCGCAAGGGCCTGGGACGGCATGACTACCGCGATCCGGGCTGGTATCGCCATCCGCCGGGCACGCTGGCCTACGAGTACGCGGGTCAGGACGGCGCGCTGCCAGCCGCGCCGCAAGCGCCGGCCGGCGGGGCCACGGGACAGGAGACGCCCATGTTCGAAGCGACCAAGGGCGGCCACCACCAGCATTGAGCGGAGCTGCCCACCCTGATGGCCGCCTTCTCATAATCCGAAATAGGTTGCCATCAGGAAAAACTCGAACTATGATGAACTCATGCGGACCCAAACCATGTCTAACATTTCGCTCATCACATCATGTCACTCACTGCACTCCACCCCGCCCCGATCCGCAAGGGACCGCCACGGCCACAAGACGCGGTCAGCCAGATTCCGGCCAACGCCAACGCGTACGAGCTGACGTCCGAGGACGAGATCGGCGATACGCTGACCCAACTGGCCGAAAGTGGCGACCCGATTTCGATCTACGTGCCCGGCAGCCGCGAGGTGGTGCTGGGGCGCATCCTGTCGGTCGATCCCGAGTTGCCGCATTTTGTGATGGAATTGAACGAGGGGATGACCCTACAGCCGGGCAAGCTGACCTTCGTCACCTGGCTGCGTTCGGCCAAGCTGCAGTTCCGCCTGTCCAGCAAGGACTGGCAGGCGCTGCCCGGCCAGCCGCAGCATATTCCGATGGATTTCCCCGAAACGTGCGCCGTGCTGAACCGGCGCGCCACGGAGCGCGTGGAAGTGCCGCTGGGCGCCACGTGCATGGCCTCGTTCGTGATCAATGTCGTCAACAACTCCCACAGCTATGAGTTGCCCATCTTCGACCTGTCGCTGGGCGGTATCAGCCTGCACTGCAGCAAGCTCAATGCCAAGGGGCTGATCAAGGGCCGCAAGGTGGAGAACGTGCTGCTGGAGCTGGGCGACGAGACGGTCGAAGTGGCGGAACTGGAAGTGCGCTACACGCGCCCCTTCCGTTCCTTCCTGCTGGGCGAACAAATCCACCTGGGCTGCATGTTCACCAAGCTGGCGCCGGAGCAGGAAAGCAAGCTCAAGCAAGTTCTGCAACAAATCAGCGACGACCTGCGGTAGCGGCCGGGAGCGCGGAGCGCGCGGGCGATGCCAACCGCGCGCACGGGGGCCAGTGAGCTCCGCTTATCCGATGACACGGCCGACCCTGTCGGCCACTTCTGAAATAACCATCACCACACAGACGTAGGCCAACATGCGGCCAAATGGACGCAAGCGGTATCCGCGCTCATTACTTCGATACAGATATAGCGGCACCGCCAACGGCGCGATCGCCACTATGCCAACCGTCAACATATACGTGCGGTTGAATGCCTTCTCGGTACTATCCAGCCGATACCAATAATATATGAGCGCGCCTATTATCAGCGCCGAAGTAACCGACCACCAGACGGGTTCGGATAGATGACGGGCATCAAGGAATCCCCCTACCACGCTGTCAAGGGCGAACTGGGCGAGCAACGCGATGAGTATCTTGGTTTTCATTCAGGCGCTCAATTGATCGCCCACCGCCGGGTCGGCCGGCACGTCATCACCCAGGATGGGCTGTACGCTGACGCAATCGGTCAGCAATGCGTATCCAGGCACGCAAGAACAAAATCGCAAAAACATAAGCACCAAATAGTTGATTGAATAAAAGTTGGCTTAACGAACGGCTAGCGGAACTGGCCGCCGGCCGGTCGTGAGGATAACAGTTTATCAATCTTAGAAATGCGCAAATTCTCACAAGAAAGTGCGGTGCTTCACGGATTGGCGGGAATTCCAGGCGCTTCCGCGCCTTCAACGATAGCCGCAAGCGCGCAGCACACAGAAAAGAGTACGGCGCTCTTGCGACCCCGCCGCTAGTTACGAGTGCTTGGGATGGAGCACGGCGTTGCGGCGCGAATAGCCGAAGTACACGACCAGGCCGATCACCAGCCAGATGGTGAACGCGATCCACGTGGTGCGGCTCAGGAAGGTCATCAGGGCCACGCAGAACAGCACGGCCAGCGCCGGCACCACCGGCACGCCGGGGCAACGGAACGCGCGGTGCAGGTCCGGGCGCTTCTTGCGCAGCACCACCACGGCCACCGATACCAGGCAGAACGCGGCCAGCGTGCCAATGTTGATCAGCTCGGCCAGCACGTCCAGCGGTACCACGGCCGCGATCAGGCCGAAGATGATGCCCACCATCCAGGTGGCGAAGAACGGCGTGCCGAACTTGGGATGCACGCTCGACAGGCGCGCGGGCAGCAAGCCATCGCGCGACATGGCGAACACGACGCGGGTCTGGCCGTAGCTCATCACGAGGATCACGGTGGTCATGCCCAGGATGGCGCCCAGGTCGACGAAGCCGGCCACCCAGTTCTCGTTGGCGTATTGCAGCGCCAGCGAGACGGGATGGTCGATGCCGGCAAATTTCTGGAACGGCACGATGCCCGTCATGATGGCCGACACCACCACGTACAGCACGGTGCACACGGCCAGCGAGCCGATGATGCCGATCGGCAGGTCGCGTTCGGGACGCTTGACCTCCTCGGCCGCCGACGTCACGGCGTCAAAGCCGATGAAGGCGAAGAACACCAGCGCCGCCGCGCTCATGGTGCCGCCCATGCCAAAGGGCATGAACGGATGCCAGTTGGCCGGCTGCACGTGGCGCGCACCGACGGCGATGAACAGCAGCACCACGGCGATCTTGATGGCCACCATGATGCTGTTCATGCGCGCCGATTCGCGCGCGCCCCACGACAGCATGGCCGTCAGGAACATCATGATCATGAACGCGGGCAGGTTGATCAGGGTCTGCACGCCGGGCACGGCGCCGGGGGCGGCCGTCAGCGCGACGGGCAAATGCAGGCCGAAGCCGCCGATCAGGGACTGGAAGTAGCCCGACCAGCCCACCGACACGGCCGACGTGGCCAGGCCGTATTCGAGCATCAGGTCCCAGCCTATCATCCACGCCACCAGCTCGCCCATGGTGGCGTAGCTGTAGGTGTAGATGGAACCGGCCACCGGCACGGTGGAGGCGAATTCAGCGTAGCACATGGCCGCGAAGCCGCAGGCCAGCGCCGCGATGACGAACGACAGCGTCAGCGCCGGGCCGGCCGTCAGCGCGCCGGTGCCCGTCAGCACAAAGATGCCGGTGCCGACGATGGCGCCTATGCCCATCAGGATCAGGTCCAGCGGCCCCAGTACTTTTTTCAAGCCACCCGCAGCGCGCCCTTGCGCCACCATGTGGTCCAGATTCTTCGTTCGAAAAAGGCTCAAGTAATATCTCCACTCATCGATGTGCGTTGTTTTGTCACCGCGCGCGCCATCACTGGCCGTGGCCGGTATGGCTGCGCAGTCTACACTGTTTTCGCCCGCCGTTAGGCACTTTCCTTATAAATTATTGAACAATCGGCAAGGCGATGCGGGACCCGAAAACGCCGCCGCCCGCGGGCCGGAACACGGCGCGCGGGCGGACGGGGCGCCGCGCATCGTGCCGCGCGGCGATATGGGGGATGCGGAAGATTACTGCGCGTTCTTGCGCCGGCGCGCGATCACGCCCAGCAGGCCCAGGCCAGCCATCAGCATGCCGTAGGTCTCGGGTTCCGGTACGGCTGCCGCCACCGCGATGTTGCCGCTGTAGCTGCCGCCGTTAGGGGAAGCAACATAGCCATCCACTTCCAGCGTGTAATTGCCGGCCGCCAGCGGGTGCAAGCCCGAGGCGAAGTTCCATGCCTGCTCGCTGGGCTGGCTCAGGTCCTGGGTACCGTGGAACACGATGCCGCCGGCGTTGCGCAGGTCGAAGCCGGTGATGGTCAGGCCATCGTTGGCCGACGCTTTCAGCGACGTGATCAGGCCGACCACGTCGTTCACGCCCGAGATGGCGAACGTGTATTTATCGGCGAAGTAGTTGTTCAGCGCGCCGGCTTGCTGGCCCAGGCCCAGCGTGAAGGTGTGGCCGAAATCAGAGCTGTTGTAATCGATCAGGTCTTGGGTGATGTCGATCGGAGCCTGGCTCAGGTCCACGGCGGCGTGCGCAGCGATGCAGGAAGTGGCCAGGACGACGGTCGCCAGCAGGCGTTGCGTGATGTTTTTCATGTTAGTCACCAGAAGTTGAGGTGGAATGCGGAGACCGTGCGCCCGCGCCCCGTGCACACGGGTGCGCCGGCGCGGCGGCAATCTCAGGCGAAGCGCGTGGATTGACGGCGCTGCTTGACCAGGCCGATCAGGCCCAGGCCGACGAACAGCATGGCTAAGCCTTCCGGTTCCGGCACGGCGCTGATGGTGCCGTTGCCAGCGAACGCGCCGCCGCCGTTGGAAACCATGTTGCCGCTCACTTTGACATAGTAGGAACCGGCGGCCAGGCTGGCGTCGCCCAGCGTCCACTTGTCGGTGGCGCCGCTCAGCACCTGGGTGCCGGCCATGGCCAGGGCGCCGTTCGCCTTGTACAGGCTGAAGCCGGTGATGTTCAGACCGTTCAGGGCGCTGGTGCTGGTCGAGGTCAGGATCAAGTCCAGCTTGGTGGTGCCGGCCGTGGTGAAGGTGAACTGGTCAGCGAAAGTGTCGTTCTTCAGGTTGGCCTTGAACTTGTCGCCAAAATGAGCGCTGCCGTTCGGCGCCAGCGTGATGGCGCTGGGTGCGGAACTGATATCGATCACGGTGGCCTGGGCGACAGGCGCCAGGGTCACAGCGGCCACGGTGGCCACGCTCAGCGCCAGGGCGCGGATTTGCTTGTTCATCTGTTTTCTACCGTTCAAAAAAGAGGCGCGCCTGCTCCGCCTGCCGTATTTATAAAGTTGAACTTAAGTTGCACTTAAATCATCGACGCGAAGATTACCATGGAAAATGGAATTTTGTCATCTTTTTTGTTTAGAAAGTAATTTCTCACACCCGCCCGGCCAGGCGCGCCATCACGGCCACGGCATGGTCGATCTGGGCCCGGGTGTGGCCGGCGTTCATCATGAAGCGCAAGCGGGCCTGGCCCAGCGGCGCGGCCGGGAACTGGATGGCGTCCACGTGGATGCCCTCCTTGCGCAGTTCCTGCGCGTGGCGCCGGCACTGGGCCGCGTCGCCGATCAGCACCGGCACGATGGGGGTGGCCGTGGACAGGATCTGGTAGCCGAGCGGCGCCATCTTCTCGACGAAATAGCGCTGGTTGTCCCACAGGCGCTGGCGGCGCTGCGGCTCCTGCTCCAGCAGGTCGAGCGCGGCGATCAGGGCGGCCGCCTGGTCCGGCGGCGGCGGGCAGGTGAAACCGTAGGCCGAGCTGGTCAGGCGGATCACGTCGGCGATCTCCTGTTCCACGGCCACGAAGCCGCCAATGGCGCCCAGCGCCTTGCTCAGCGTCCCCATCTGCATGATGCACGGGCTGTAGCAGTTGAAGTGCTCGGAAGTACCGCCCCCGTGTTCACCGAGGATGCCGGTGGCGTGGGCGTCGTCGATGTAGAGGATGGCGCCGTATTGCTCGGCCAGCGCCACCAGCTCGGGCAGCGGCGCGATCGTGCCTTCCATGCTGAACACGCCGTCGCTGACGATGATGGGACAGGTGCCCTCGGCCGCCTTGAGCAACTCCTCCAGGTGGTTCATGTCGCAATGGCGGTAGGTGTGGCGCTCGGCGCCCGACATCGCGATGCCCTCGCGGATGCTGATGTGGTTGAACTCATCCGAATAGTAGGCATACTTGCGGCGCGTCTTGGCGCGGTAGCCGTGCAGGCGGGCCAGCATGCCGGCCTTGACCAGCGACGACAGCACGCCAATGTTGGTCATGTAGCCCGTCACGAACAGCACGGCGTCGCTCTTGTGCTTGAGTTCACCGAGGCGGCGCTCCAGCGTGCGGTACACCTCCAGGTCGCCGCCCAGCAGGCGCGACTCGCAGTTGCCCACGCCGTAGCGGTCCAGCCCCGCCTTGGCGGCCGCCACCAGGCGCGGGTGGTTGGCCAGCGCCAGGTAGTTATTGGTGCTGAACGACACCACCGTCTCGCCCTGGGTGACGAAGGTGGGATCGGGCAGCGTGTCGTGCACGGCCGATTCGTGGTGGATGGGATGGCTTTCCAGCCAGGTGGCGATGTCGCTCAGGTCATGCATGGTGTGCTCTCTCAAGAATGAAGGTAAATGGCCGGTGTATGCCCCGGCCTGGTGCGCTCGCGCCTAGTCCTGGCTGGCGCGCTCCGCGAAATAGGGATAGGCCAGCGGCAGCAGCAGCAAGGTGAACAAGGTGGCCGACACGATGCCGCCCACGATCACCACCGCGAACGGACGCTGGGTTTCCGAGCCGATGCCGTGCGACAGGGCCGCCGGCAGCAAGCCCAGGCCCGCCATCAGGGCCGTCATCAGGATCGGGCGCAGGCGCTGGGCCGCACCCTCGGCCGCGCTGGCCGCCAGCGAGGCCGATCCCTTGGCCAGTTCCACGATCTGCTCCACCATGATCACGCCGTTCTGCACCGAGATGCCGGCCACGGCGATGAAGCCCACAGCCGCCGACACGGAGAAATGCAGGCCGGCCGCCGCCAGTGCGGCGATGCCGCCGATCAGCGTGAATGGCACGATGGCCAGGATCAAGAGCGCCTTGCGCACCGAACGGAAGGCCCAGAACAGCAGCGAGAAGATCAGCAGCACCGTGATCGGCACGATCACCTGCAGCCGCTGCACGGCCCGTTGCTGGTTCTCGAACTGGCCGCCCCACGTGATCTGGTAGCCGGCCGGCAGGTGCACCTGGGCCGCCACCTTCTGCTGGGCCTCGGCCACGAAGCTGCCCTGGTCGCGGCCCAGCAGGTTGGCCTTGACGGAGGCGTTGCGCTCGCCGGCCTCGCGGCTGATGCGGGCCGCGCCCTGGCGCACCTCGATGCGGGCCAAATCGCCCAGCGCCACCGTGCCCACCCCGCCGGGCAGGTTGATCTGCAGCGCCGCGATGTCGTTGACGGAGGCGCGGCTGCGCTCTTGCAGGCGCAGCGTGATGTCGAAGCGGCGCCCGCCTTCGAAGTAGGTGTTGACGGCCACCCCGGCCAGCGCCGTCTGGATGGCGCCGTTCACGTCGGCCACGTTCACGCCCAGGCGCGCGATGCGCACGCGGTCGATCACGATGTCGATCTCGCTCTGGCCGCCGATACGCACGGCCGCCACGTCGGCGGCGCCGGCGATGCCGTTCAAGATGGCGGCGATCTGCTCGCTGGCCTGGGTCAGCACGTCCAGTTCGGGGCCGCTGATCTTGACGGCGATCTCGCCCTTCACGCCCGACAAGGCTTCCTCCACGTTATCCTCGATCACCTGCGAGAAGTTGGTGGGCACGCCGGGCATGCGGCGGATACGGGCCGAGATGTCGGCCACCAGCGCATCCTTGTCGTCGAAGCGCCAGCTGGAACGGGGCGCCAGGTCGGCCAGGATTTCCATGTTGTTCGGCCCTTTCGGGTCGGTGCCGTCGTCGGGACGGCCCACGTGCGAGATCACGTTACCCACTTCCGGATAGCTTTTCAGGATGGCGCGCACCTTGTGCTCGATGGCCTGGGTCTTCTCCAGCGCGGCCGAATTGGGCAGGCTGATGGTGAGCCAGATATTGCCCTCATCGAGCTTGGGCAGGAATTCGCTGCCCAGCAGCGGCGCCAACGCCAGCGTGACAGCCAGCACGGCGCCAGAGGCCGCGAACACCAGCAGTGGCCGGGCCTGGGCCCGCGCCAGCACGCGCCGGTAGCTGGCCGTCAGGCGCGCCATCCAGGCGCTGTGGCGCTCGGCCATCGGGTGGCGCTTGACGGTCCACGCCAGCAGCGACGGCACCAGCGTCATGCTCAGCACGATGGCGCCCAGCATGGCGAAGGACAGCGTGAAAGCCACCGGCGAGAAGATCTTGCCTTCCACCCGCTGGAACGTATAGATGGGGATGAAGGCGACGATGATGATGGCCTTGGCGAACAGGATGGGATGGCCCAGTTCCACCACCGTCTGCTTGAGCGTGCGCTTGCGCCAGGCATACGGCGACAAGTCGCCGGCCGGGTCGTACTCGTGCAGCGCCAGGCGCACCATGAGCGCCTCCACCAGCACCACGGCGCTGTCGATGATGATGCCGAAGTCCACCGCGCCCAGCGAGATCAGGTTGGCCGGAATGCCGCGCGCGTCGAGCATGATGAAGGCGAACAGCAGCGACAGCGGGATCACGGTGGCCACGATCAGGGCCGCGCGCCAGTTGCCGAGGAAGACGATCAGGATGGCGATCACCAGCGCCGCACCCACCAGCAGGTTCTCGCCCACCGTGTGCACCGTGTGCTTGATCAGCTGGGTGCGGTCGTAGATGGTCTTCAGGCGCACGCCCTTGGGCAGGCGGGCGTTGACGGCGTCCACGGCCAGCTTGACGTCGGCCACCACCTTGGCCGCGTTGCTGCCCTTGCTCATCTGGACGATGCCTTCGACCACGCTGTCATTGTCGTTGAAGGCCACCACGCCCGAACGGGGCCGGAAGCCTGCGCTCACCGTGCCCAGGTCCGACACCAGCACCGTCTTGCCGGCCGTGGCGCTGACGATGACGCGGCCAATGTCGTCCATGCTGTTGAAGATGCCGATGCCGCGCACCAGCAGCGCCTCGTCGCCGCGGCGCACCTGGCCGCCGCCCACGTTGGCGCTGTTGGCCGCCAGCGCCTGGCTGACCTGGTCGATCGTCACGCCATAGCGCTTGAGGGCGGCCGGATCGACCTGCACCTGGTATTCCTTGACGGTGCCGCCGAAGCTGACCACGTCGGCCACGCCGGACACGATGCGCAGCTGGGGCCGCACCACCCAGTCCTGCAGCGCCCGCACTTCGTTCGGGCCCATGCCCGGCGGCGCCTCGACGATGTAGCGGAACACTTCGCCCACGGCCGTCGTCAGCGGCGCCAGGCCCGGTTGCAGGCCCGGTGGCAGCGTCACGTTCTGCAGCTTTTCCAGCACTTGCTGGCGGGCGAAGTAGTCGTCCGTGCCGTCCGCGAAGGTCAGCGTGACGACGGACAGGCCGCTGATGGTGACCGAACGCAGCTGGGTCTGGTGCGGCACGCCGCTCATCTCGCGCTCGATGGGCAAGGTGACGGCGCGTTCCACTTCCTCCGGCGCCTGGCCCGGATACTGGGTCACGATCTGCACCTGCACGTCCTGCACGTCGGGGAAGGCTTCGATCGGCAGGTTGTTGAACGCGCGGATGCCGAAGGCGGCCAGCGCCGCCGTCAGGATCAGCACGAACACGCGCTGGGCCAGGACGAAATCGATCAGCTTACTGAGCATGCGCCGCCACCTCGGCGTTCAGCAGGAACGCGCCTTCCGTCACCACGCGCTCGCCGCCCGTCAGGCCCGCGTCCGCGTAGCTGGTGTCATGGCCGCGCAAGGCGATGCCCACGCGGCGCTTCTGGAACGTGCCCGGATGCACTTCCACGTACACATATTCATAGCGCCCTTCCACGAACAGGCTGCTGTTGGGCAGCTGCACGGCCTTGTGGGCGCCGTCGCGCGCCAGGAAGGACACGCGGGCGAACATCTCCGGCTTCAGCTTCAGGTCGGCGTTATCCACGGCACAGCGCACCTGGATACGGTGCGTGACCGGGTCCAGCGTCTGCCCTACCCGCTCCACCCTGGCCGGGAACTGCACGCCGGGATAGGCGTCCGTCTCCAGCGCCACGTCCTGGCCGGCCGCGATGGCGCCCGCGCCCCGCTCCGGCACGTCCACCACCAGCCACAGGTGGCGCAAGTCCGTCACCACGAACAAGGGATTGGGCAGGTCGGGCCGCACTTCCTGGCCCGGGTTGAGCTGGCGCTCGGCGACCACGCCATCGATGGGCGCGCGCAGGCCGAAGCTGCCGTCGTCGCGGGGGCCGGCGTTCAGGTTGGACAGGCGCTGGGCCGCGCGGCGCGTCTCGGCGCTGGCCTGGGCCAGGTCGGCCTGGGCCGACTCGTAATCCTTGCGGGCCAGGACTTCGCCGCCGTACAGGGCCTGGGCCCGTTCGTAGGCCATGCGCTTGCGGCCTTCATCGGCCTGGGCCTTGCGCCAGTCCGCCTGCGCCGTGGCCAGCTCCGGCGCGTCCAGCGTCGCCAGCACGGCGCCACGGTGGACGGTGTCGCCCGGCTCGGCCCGCAGCGCCGTCACGCGGCCGGCGATGGGCGAGCTGACGCGGGCCGTGCGATTCTCGTCATAGGTGATGCGGCCGTTGACCGGCTCGGCCACGGGCAAAGCGCCCGCCGCCAGCGCGCTCACCTTGAGCGAGGACCACTGGGGCGCGTTGGCGTCGAAAGTGATGGTGTCGGGAACGGCCTTGGGTGCGGCCGGCGTGGCCGCGCCGTTGGCGTGCGGCGCCTGCGACGCGTGCACGAAATGAATGCTGGCGGCCAGCGCGGCCAGCACGGCCACCGTGGCGGCGGCCCGCTTGAATACTACTTGAGTGCTCATGTTATTTTCCTTCCGAGACGGCCGCCTGCAGGGCCGCTACTGATTTGGCGTAATCGGCGCGCGCGGCCAGCGCGTCCAGCTGGGCGCTGCGGTAGGTGCGGCGCACGTCCAGCAAATCCATGATGCCCAGCGCGCCGCGCTGGAATGCGAATTCGGCGGCGTCGGCCGACTTGCCGGCCGCCCGCAGCAATTCCTCGTCGTCGCGGCGCAGCTTCTGGCCGGCCGTACGCACCTGTTCCAGGCTCAATTCCAGTTCCGCCCGCGCGCGCTGGCGCACTTGCTGCAAGCGCTGCTGCGCGCTGTCGAGCGCGAGATCGGCAGCCCGCAATTCGCCCTGGTAGGCGTAGCGCACTTGCAGTGGAATTTGCAGCGCGATGCCAAAGCTGTTGCCGCTGCCGAGCGGATTGGCGGCGCTGGTCGGATAATGTTCGGCCTGCACGCCCACCGTCACATCAGCGCTGCGCGCGGCCAGCGCCAGCTTGCGGCCAGCTTCGGCCGCCTCCACGCGCGCCTGTGCGGCCGCCACGTCGGGCCGGCGGGCCAGTGCTGCTTGCAGCGCGTCGGCCGTAGCAAGGGCAGCACCATCCACGTTGGGGCTTGCGTTGAGGCTTAAATTGGGGTCGGGATTGCCGCTGGCGATGGGCCTGCCGTTGGCGTTGGCCACGCCGGCGGCTGGCGGCGCAGCCGGCACGGGCGCGCCCTGCGCCAGCGACTCGGCCAGCCACGCCGATTCGGGCCGCACGGCAGGCCAAGCGTCGGCCACCTGCAATTGGGCCGCCTGCTCCGGCTGGCCGATCAGCATGGCCAGCACCTGGCGCGCCGCGTAGCGCTCCGCCCCGGCCTGGGCCGCGTCGTTATGGGCGCGCAGCGCGTCCACCTGCACCCGGGCCACGTCGGCCGGGGCCAGGTCGCCCGCCTTGAGGCGCTTGCGGGCTGCCTCCACCGTCAGGTCGTACAGGCGCGCGCTGTCGTCCATGATGGCCAGCCGGCCCTCGGCGGCCAGCAGGTCGTAATAAGCCTGGCTCACTTGCAGCAGCACCTGGCGCCGCGTCTCGCGCGCATCCTGGGCACTGGCCGCGGCCAGGCTGCCGGCGCTGGCCACGCGCAGCCGGCGCTTGCCGCCGCGCTCGATCAACTGGTCGATGCGGATCGCGCTGTCGACCGTCTTGTTGCGCAGCGAGCCGGCGCCCACGCCCGCGTTGGGGTTGATGTTGAAGCTTTGCAGCGTGAGCGTGGGGTTGGGCGCGGCGCCGGCGATGGTGACGGCCGCGTCGGCGCTGGCCGCGTCCAGCGTGGCCAGGCGCAGGTCCGCGTTATGGGCCAGCGCCAGCGCGGCGGCCTGGCGCAAGTCCAGCGCCTGGGCTTGCGCCGCTGCCGGCGCCACGGCCAGAGTCGCTGCCAGAGTAGCGGCCAGCAGCGCAGGCAAGAACGCGGGCAGGCGCACAGGCAGCAGCACAGGCGCACGCGCGGCCAGCGGCGCGCGCGCGGCGGGCTTGAATTGAAAATGGAAAACCATGGTTGCAGCAGTCGGTTGCGGGTGCCTGCCGTATGACGGCACCCCGGTGAATCGTGGCGGACGCGCGTCAGGCCGCGGGCGGTGGCATCACGCGCGAGATACGCGACAGCTTGCCCTGGTCGCAGTCCTGCGGCCACAGCTCGACCCGGTCGCCCAGCTTGACGGGCATGTCACCGGGCAGTTCGGCCACTTCCACCATCATGCGGCGCGAATGGCGGTAGTCGATGCGCACGAAACGGTGGCTGGCCAGTTCCCCGGCCGGCACGCCGGCCAGGCAGCGCGGCAGCTCGCTGCGCGGGGTGCTGGCGTCGTAGAAGCCGGAGACCCAGCCGTGACGGGCGCCGTTCTTCCAGTCCACGTCATGCGCGGCCGGCAGGGGCGCGCAGGCGCCGCACGCGACGGCGGCGGCCAGTGCCAGTGGGGTATATATCGATTGCTTCATGTCTGCTCCGCTGAGGGCGCCGGCGAAGGCCGGCGCGCACGCGCCAGCCGATACGGCGGCGCGCTCAGATGGTAAAGGGCGGCACATTACCGCAACCTTGCGCAGACATTACAAATTGGTAAGGTGGCGCCGGCGCCGGGCCCGGATCACGGATCAGGGTTCGGCCCCAGGGCCGGTGCCGGGCGTGGCGGCCGGCAGCACAATGCGCGCCAGCAGGCCGGGCTGATGGTCGGCCAGCTCCAGCGCGCCCCCATGGAGCGCGGCCGTGGCCTGCACGATGGACAGGCCCAGGCCATTGCCGGGCAGGTTGCGGCTCTGGTCGAGCCGGTAGAAGCGCTCCGTCACCCGCCCCAGTTCGGCCGCCGGTATGCCGGGACCATTGTCGCCCACGGCGATGGCCACCTTGCTATCGTGGGCGCCGGTGGCGAGCACGATGGCCGCGCCCTGCCCCGCGTACTTGAGCGCGTTGTCGAGCAGGCTGGCCACGGCGCTGGCCAGCAGGTTGCGGTCACCCAGCACCACGGCCTGTGGTGCCAGGGACAGCGACAAGCGCGCCCCCACCTCCTCGGCGCTGGCCTCGTACATCTCGGCCAGGTCCTCGGCCACGCGGTTCAAGTCCACGCTCTCGAACAGGCGCGCGCGCACGCCCGATTCCGCTTCCGCGATCTGCAGCAACCGTTCGAACAGCCGGATCAGGTCATCGATGTCGTCGATCGCGTCACGGGCCGCCCCCTCCAGCGCGCCCGCGTCGCGCGCGTGGCGCAGCGCATCCTCCAGCTTGCCGCGCACGCGGCCCAGCGGCGTGCGCAAGTCGTGGGCGATGGCGTCGGAGACGTGGCGCACGCCATCCATCAGCAATTCGATGTGGTCCAGCATGCGGTTGATGTCACCGTTCAGGCGCGCGAATTCATCGTCGCCGCGCACGGGAATGCGGCGGCTCAGGTCACCGGCCTCGATCTGCTCGGCCGTGCGGCGGATGGCGCCCAGCCGGATCTCGATCTGGCGCCGGAACAGCAAGGCGCCGGCCACCGTAAAGAACAGCGACAGCACGGCGCCCGACGCCAGCGCGCGCCACACGAGCGCGCGAATAGCTTCCTGCTCGCTCAAGTCGCGCCCCACGATCAGCAACGAGCCGTCGGGCAGCAGCCGGCGGTGCAGCCGGGCCGGCGTGATACGGCCATCGCGCACCACGTCCGCGCTTTGCAGCTCGCCTTCGAAGCGGCCGGGCCACGCGCTCAGGTTACCGGCCAGGACACGGCCGTCGCCGCGCTGCAGCAGGAAGATTTCGCGGTCGCTGTCGATGCCGTCGCTGAGCTGGCGGCGCACTTCGATGGCCAGCGCGGCGCTGCTGTCAGCGTGGCCCTGGGCCAGCAAGCGGTCCGACAGCGCCATGATGCGGCCATCGATATTGCGGTCCAGCACTCCGATGGTGCCCACGTAGAACACGGCCGACACGGCCACCATGGACACCATGCCCAGCACGCCGTAGCCCAGCACCAGCTTGGCGGCGATGGAGCCGCGCAGCTTAAGCATGGCCCGCTTCCGGCGGCCGGGCCGACAGGCAGTAGCCGATGCCGCGCAAGGTGTGAATCAGCGCGGTGGGGAAATCCTTGTCGATCTTGGTGCGCAGGCGGCTGATCTGGACGTCGATCACATTGGTCTGCGGGTCGAAATGGTAGTCCCACACGGCCTCCAGCAGCATGGTGCGGGTGACCACCTGGCCTTCGTGGCGCATCAGGTATTCGAGCAGGCGGTATTCGCGCGGCTGCAGCGCGATGGCGCGGCCGTCGCGCGTGGCGCGCATGGCCCGCAAGTCCAGCTTCAGGTCGGCCACCTGCAGCTGGGTGCCATCCTGGCCCGGCACGGCGCGCCGCAGCAGCGCCTCGATGCGGGCCAGCAGTTCGGAAAAGGCGAATGGCTTGGACAGGTAGTCGTCGGCCCCGCCACGCAGGCCCGACACGCGCTGCTCGATGTTGGTCAGCGCGCTGACGATGATGACGGGCGTCTGCTTGCCCAGCGCCCGCAGCCGCTCGACGATGGCCAGGCCGTCGATCCCGCCCGGCAGCATGCGGTCCATGACGATGATGTCCCATTCCGCGCCGATGGCGTAATCGAGCCCCTCCTGCCCGGTGGCGCAGGCCGTGACCGTGTAGCCAGCCTCGCGCAAGCCTTTGCAGATGTAGCGCGCGGTGTCGGTTTCGTCTTCAATGACCAGGCAGTGCAAGGTCGCCTCCGTGGTTCGTCAGCATGTCAGGTTGTGGGATGGGGGGATGCCGGGCCGGCGGGGCCGCGGCGTGGGAAATCATACAACAGCGGGCCCGCGCAAACAAAGCGCGGCGTCGCCGCCGGCCGGCGGCTCACGTCCACGCGTCCAGCTCCCCGTCCGTGAAGCCGGCCTGACGGCGCGCATCCCGGTTGAACGGGCCGCGCACGGGCGGGGCCTTGTAGCGCACCAGCAGCTCCTCATACGTGGCGACGGGATCCACGCCACGCTGGCGGCACAGGTAGCCGTACCAGCGGTTGCCGATCTCCACGTGACCGATCTCGTCGCGCAGGATGATGTCCAGTATCCCCGCGGCCACCGCGTCGCCGGCCTGGGCCAGCTTGGCCCGCAGCGGCGGGATCGCATCGAGCCCGCGCGCCTCGAGCGTGCGCGGCACCAGCGCCATGCGGGCCAGTGCATCGCCGCTGGTCTTCTCCACCATCTCCCACAGGCTGCCGTGGGCGGAGAAGTCGCCGTAGGCATGCCCCAGCGTGCCCAGGTGCCGCGCCAACAGCGTGTAATGGATGGCTTCCTCGCGCGCCACGCGCAGCCAGTCCGTGTAGTACGGTTGCGGCATGCCGGGAAAACGCCACAGCGCGTCCAGCGCCAGGTTGACGGCGTTAAATTCGATGTGGGCCAGCGCGTGCACCAGCATGGCGCGCCCTTCCACCGTCACCATCGAGCGCCGGCCCACGAGACGCGGCAGCACCAGTTCAGGGCGCGCCGGGCGGCCGGGAATGCCATCCGGCGCGGCCAGGGCCGCCTCCACGGCCAGCGTGCAGCTGCCGTCCGCATGGGCGGCCGCCATCGCGGCCACGGCGGCCACCTTGGCCTGCGGATCGCACTCCAGCAGGCAGCGCAGCGCCCACGCCCGTAATTCATTTGGCAACGCCATGCTCGATCCTGATCGCAGAAAAGGGCGCAGTGTAACAAATCCCGGTGTGGCGCCGGCGCCAATCGCGCCGCCGGCGGGCCCGTCATGCGTTATGATGTCACGCCGTCGCATATTGCCGCATAGCATGCAACGGTGCTGACCGCCATTCCATCATCAAGGATATTGTTGTGCAAATTTCTACCTCTGTTCGTCTCGCAGCGCTGGCTGGCGCGCTGGCGCTGGGCTTGAACGCCCACGCGGAAAGCTTCGCTTCCTCGGCCTCGAGCGCCGGTTCCGCTTCCAGCGGCAGTATCTCGACTTCGCTGGGCGACTCCAGCAACAGCTCGTCGGGCGGAAACAAGGTGGCCGATGGCGCCTACCGCATCATCGACATCGCCGCCACGCCCCAGCGCGCCGGCATGGCCCGCGTGACCATGCTGGGCGAGCTGCCGGGACAGCGCGTGGTGCTGGACCTGCCGCAACAGACCTTCGCCCAGCAGCACCTGGACAAGGGTGACTTTATCTACGCCCAGAACCGCGCCTATGGCATCGCCTTCGCCCGCAACGATACGCGCGCGCCGTTCTACCTGGTGCTGGCCGACGACTGGTACGGCGAACTGGCCGCCCGCCCCGTCGGTATCTGACATTGCGCCGCGCGCTTCTGCGGGGGATCGCCGGCGCGGCGCTGGCTTGCGCGGGCGTCGCGCATGCCGCCGGCCTGTCGGGCGCCTCGCGCTTTTGCGACAGCCCGCATGAACTGAACGCGACGGAACAGGACCACCTGCTGCGCTTCGCGGCCGTGGTGCGCGAGGAACTGGACGCCAGCGCCGGCAGCGTGGCCCTGGTCAGCCGCTCTGGCCTGGACCTGTCGCGCTTTGGCATCCGCTATTCCCATGCGGCGCTGGCGTGGCGCAGCGCGCCCGCCGTGGCCGCCGATGGCGCGCCAGGTGGCGCAGAAGATGGCACGCCCGGTGGCGGCACGGCGCCGACTACCGGCGCCTGGTCCGCCCGCCAGCTGTACTACGCCTGCGATGAAAGCCGGCCCCGCATCTACGACCAGGGCCTGGCCGGCTTCGCCATGGGGACGGACGATCCGGCCCTGGGCTACATTTCCGTGTTGCGCCTGCCCGCCGCCGCCACGCCGCCCCTGCGTACGGCCCTGCTGGACAATCCACGCGCCCTGCACCTGCTGGCCGACCAATACAGCGCCAACGCCTATGCCTACGGCCTGGCCTACCAGAACTGCAACCAGTGGCTAGTGGAGATGCTGGCCGTGGCTTGGGCCGGCATGTCCGATGCGGACGACCTGCGCGCGCGCGCCCAGGACTGGCTGCGCGCCCAGGGCTACGCGCCCGATCCGGTGGACGTGGGCTCGCGCCTGCTGATGCTGGCGCCCTGGTTCTTCCCGCTGCTGCACCTGGACGACCATCCGCTGCCGGACCGCGACGCCATGCGGCTGCAAGTGAGCCTGCCCGCCGCGCTCGAATCGTTCATGCGCCAGCGCGTGCCCGACAGCGAGCGCGTGGAAATCTGCCACGACGACAAACAAGTGGTGGTCCACCATGGCTGGAACCCCGTGGCCGAGGGCTGCGTGCCAGGCCCGGACGACCGCGTGGTGCCCTTCGACTGACCGCGACGCGCCTTCGGACCGGGGCGACGCACCGTTCGGCCGCGGCGGCGTACCGCTAAACCGAAACAATGCGCACGCCCTCAGGCGCCAACCACAGGCGCGCCCTGCCCCGCCTGCGCCAGCAGCCAGCGGCGGAACTGTTCAACGGGCGGCTTCTCGTGCGCGCTGTCCGGGGTGATCAGGTAGTAGGCCCGCGCGCCGCCCAGCGGACGGTCGCACACCAGTTGCAACTCGCCCCGCGCCAGTTCCGATTCCACCAGCATGGCAGGCATCAGCGCCACGCCCAGGCCGTGCGTGGCGGCCGTGGCCAGCATGGAAAACAATTCATAGCGCGGCCCCTGCATGGCCTGCTCCGTGCTCACCTCCATCGCCTCGAACCATTGGCGCCACGCTTCGGGACGGGTGCTCTGCTGCAGCAAAGGCAAGGTGGCGATATCGCGCGGGGTCCAGCGCTTGCGCCCGGCCAGCAGGCGCGGGCTGGCCACCGGCACCACCGTCTCGTGCATCAGCAGCACGGCCCGCGTGCCGGGCCAGTTGGCGATCTGCTCGGGACTGCCCGCGTACAGGGCCGCGTCATATTCGGCCTCGGTGAACATGAAGGGCCGGGTCTCGGCATCGATATGGACCGTGATATCGGGATGCACGCGCTGCATATCCTGCAAGCGGGGCAGCAGCCAGCGCGTGGCGAAGGTGGGCACGGAGGCCAGCCGCACCACGCCGCCGCTGCCCTGGCGCGCCATGGTGTCGAGCGTGTCCCGTTCCAGCCCGGCCAGCCGCAGCGCCACCTGCTGCGCGTAGGCCGCGCCGGCCGGCGTGAGCGCCACTCCGTGGCGGGTGCGCTGGAACAGCCGCACCCCCAGGAAACTCTCCAGGCTGGCCACCTGGCGCGACACGGCGCCCTGCGTGAGCGACAGCTCGCGCGCCGCGTGGGTGTAGCTTTGGTGCCGCGCGGCGGCCTCGAAGCAGGTCAGCGATTGCAGCATGGGGATTTTTCTGGTCATGTCTGGCCGGCGCGAACAGGCGCGCCAAAGGGGAGAAAATCACGCCAGTATGCCTCAAGATATGAGCGCCATGCATATCTGAGTGCGAATAAATCGTTTGCGCGCCTGCCCGGCCGCCACTAAGATGGTGCCATCCGATTCCATGCCGGCCTCGCGCCGGCCTACCCCACCAGGAGACAAACATGAGCAAAGCCGCCTTTCACTGGGATTCCCCGTTCCTGCTGGACGAACAGCTGACGTCCGACGAACGCGCCGTGCGCGACGCCGCCCGCGACTACAGCCAGGGCAAGCTGGCCCCGCGCGTGCTGGAAGCGTTCCGCCACGAGAAGACCGATCCCGCCATCTTCCGCGAGATGGGTGAACTGGGCCTGCTGGGCGTAACCATTCCCGAAGCCTACGGCGGCGCCGGCATGAACTACGTGTGCTACGGCCTGGCCGCACGCGAAGTGGAGCGCGTCGATTCGGGCTACCGCTCGATGATGAGCGTGCAGTCGTCGCTGGTGATGGTGCCGATTTATGAATTCGGCTCCGAAGCGACCAGACAAAAATACCTGCCCAAGCTGGCCAGCGGTGAATTGATCGGCTGCTTCGGCCTGACGGAACCGAACCACGGCTCCGACCCCGGCAGCATGATCACCCGCGCCCGCAAGGTGGCCGGCGGCTACGAGCTGACCGGCGCCAAGATGTGGATCACCAACAGCCCGATCGCCGACGTGTTCGTCGTCTGGGCCAAGGACGATGAAGGCGCGATCCGCGGCTTCGTGCTGGAAAAAGGCTGGAAGGGCCTGAGCGCGCCCGCCATCCACGGCAAGATGGGGCTGCGCGCCAGCATCACGGGCGAGATCGTGATGGACGCCGTGTTCTGCCCCGAGGAGAACGCCTTCCCCGACGTGCGCGGCCTGAAAGGCCCGTTCACCTGCCTGAACAGCGCCCGCTACGGCATCGCCTGGGGCGCGCTGGGCGCGGCCGAGGATTGCTTCGCCCGCGCACGCCAGTACACCATGGACCGCAAGCAGTTCGGTCGTCCGCTGGCCGCGAACCAGCTGATCCAGAAGAAGCTGGCCGACATGCTGACGGAAATCGCGCTGGGCCTGCAATCGTGCCTGCGCCTGGGCCGCATGAAGGATGAAGGCACGGCCGCCGTGGAACTGACCTCCGTCATGAAGCGCAACAGCTGCGGCAAGGCGCTCGACATCGCCCGCATGGCGCGCGACATGATGGGCGGGAACGGCATCAGCGACGAATTCGGCGTGGTGCGCCACCTGGTCAACCTGGAAGTGGTCAACACCTACGAAGGCACGCACGACGTGCACGCGCTGATCATCGGCCGCGCCATCACCGGCCTGGCTGCCTTCTCGTAAGCACATGGAAGCGACCGCACAACGGGCCGCGCCGCTGCGCGGCATCAAGGTACTGGACCTGTCGCGCGTGCTGGCCGGCCCGCTGGCTGGCCAGGTGCTGGGCGACCTGGGCGCCGACGTGGTCAAGGTGGAGCGCCCCGGCCAGGGCGACGACACGCGTTCGTGGGGCCCGCCCTACCTGCACAACGCCAGCGGCGAGCACCGCGACGCGGCCGCCTACTTCCTGTGCGCCAACCGCAACAAGCGCTCCGTCACCATCGACATGGCGCAGCCGGAAGGCCAGGCGCTGATCCGCCAGCTGGCCATGGAGGCGGACGTGGTGCTGGAGAACTTCAAGCTCGGCGGGCTGGCCCGCTATGGCCTGGACGCCCCCAGCCTGCTGGCCCTCAACCCGCGCCTCGTGTACTGCTCGATCACGGGTTTCGGGCAGGATGGCCCATACGCGGCGCGCGCCGGCTATGACTTCCTGATCCAGGGCATGGGCGGCTTGATGAGCGTCACGGGCGCCGCCGAGGGCGAGCCGGGCGCCGGCCCGCAGAAGGTGGGCGTGGCGCTGACGGACGTGATGACGGGGCTGTACGCGGCCATCGCCATCCAGGCCGCGCTGGCCGAGCGGGCCCGCTCCGGCCTGGGCCAGCATGTGGACCTGGCGCTGCTCGACGTGCAGATCGCGGGGCTGGCCAACCAGGCGTCGAACTACCTGGCCGGCGGCGTGCTGCCGGGCCGCATGGGCAACAGCCATCCCAACATCGTGCCCTACCAGGACTTTCCCACGGCCGATGGCGACATGATCCTCGCCATCGGCAACGACGGCCAGTTCGCCAGGTTCTGCGCCGTGGCAGGCTATCCGGAATGGGCGCGGGACGAGCGTTTCGCCACCAACCCGCAGCGCGTGGCCAACCGCGTGGTGCTGATCCGGCAGATGCGGCAAGTGACCATCACGCGCGACACGGCCGACTGGATCGCGGCGCTGGAGGCGGCCGGTGTGCCATGCGGCCCGATCAACCGTATCGACCAGGTGTTCGCCGACCCGCACGTGCAAGCGCGCGGCCTGCGCATCGAAGTCGCGCATCCCACGCTGGGCGCCGTGCCGCTGGTGGCCAACCCGATGCGGCTGGCCGCCTCGCCCGTCGCTTATCGTCTGGCGCCGCCCACGCTGGGCCAGCACACGGACGAAGTGCTGCGCGAATGGCTGCGGCTGGACGAGGAACAACTGGCCGGCCTGCGCCAGCGCGCGATCCTGTGATACGGCGTCGTTGACGCTTGCGATACGCCGCCGGCACCGATGCCGGCGGCGCCTCCCCGATCAGGTCTTCCTGTATGCGCCTGGCACGAATGAAAGGCCGGCGATGACGAGGAATATGATCGCACCGAACCAAACGGCCACGCCGGGTCCGGGGATCGTCATCCGTCGTCACGCCATTCCTTCCGCCTCCTCGATCAGCCGGCACAGTTGCCGGTACTGGTATTGTTGCAGCATCGCGGCCACGGCCTCCACCAGCGGGCCGTGCCCGGCCCGGTACGGGGCCAGGATGTCGAGCACCTTGGGCTGGTTCAATTCGCGCAGCGCGCCCCGCAGCGCGGCCCGCACCGATGCCGGCAAGCGGGCCATCTGGGCCGCCGTGGCCGCCGGCGCTGCCGGCGCCGCCGGCCCGTCCGCCGCGCGCGGGCGGCGCTCGAACACCACCCCCAGCAGCCGCTCCAGCACCTGGAACAAGGCTTCCTGCTCCACCGGCTTGCGCAAAAAGTCATCGGCGCCGGCCGCCAACGCCTGCTGGCGCTCCTCCTCGAACGCGGAGGCGGTGAGCACCACCACGCGGGGCTGGGCCGCCACGCCGCCACGCAGCCGGCGCGTCAATTCCAGCCCGTCCATGCCGGGCATGCGCCAGTCGACCAGCAGCAGGTCCACGGCTTCGCGCGCCAGCACTTCCAGCGCCGCCGTGCCACTGTCGGCCGACAGCACGACAAAACCGAGCGGCGCCAGCAAGCTCACCAGCAGCTGGCGGCCATCGGCGTTATCGTCCACCACCAGCACGCGCTTGCCGCGCTGCCGCGGCGCCAGCCCGCACACTTCCGCCTGCGCCTCCGCCGACGGCGCCAGCCGGCTGACATCCTCCGCGCCGGCCGCCAGCGTGAAACTGAACACGGTCCCCTGGCCGGGTGCCGATTCGACGGCCAGCGTGCCGCCCATCAGCTCCACGAAATCACGCGAGATGGCCAGCCCCAGCCCCGTGCCTTCCTTGCCGTCCCCATCGTCGGCACGGTAGAACGGCTCGAAGATGCGGGCCTGGTCGGCGCTGGCGATGCCGATGCCGCTGTCGCGCACGGCGAAATCGAGCCAGTAGCCCCCCTCCTCGCGCGCCCGGCCACGCAGTTCCAGCATCACCTGGCCCCGCTCGGCGAACTTGACGGCGTTCGACATCAGGTTCAGCAGCACCTGGCGCAGCTTGGCGCCATCGAGCCGCACGGCCGGCGGCAGGTCGTGGCAGCGCAGCGTGAGCGCCACCCCGGCCTGGCCGGCGCGGGCCCGCACCATGTCCACCGCTTCGCGCGCCAGCTCGCCCGGATCGACCGCCTCGCTTTGCAGCACGGCGCGCCCGGCCTCGATCTTGGACAGTTCCAGGATGTCGTTGATCAGCCGCAGCAACTGCTGGCCGGCCCGGTGGATGATGGCCAGGTTGCGCTTCTCGTCGGTGCCCATGGTGGCCGACTCGCCCATCAGGCGCGAGAAGCCGATCACGGCATTGAGGGGCGTGCGCAGTTCATGGCTCATGGTGGCCAGGAACACGCTCTTGGCCCGGTTGGCGGCCTTGGCCTCGCTGACGGCCGCCGACAGGGCCGCCGTGCGCTCGGCCACCAGTTCCTCCAGGTGATTGCGGTGGCGCAGCAGCTCCTGCTCGGCCAGGCGGGCCGCCGTCACGTCGTAGTTCACGCCCACCATGCGCAAGGCGTGGCCTTGTGCGTCGCGGAAGATGAGCGACTCGGCCCGGATGGTGCGAATGCTGCCGTCCGGCCAGCGGATGCGAAATTCCGTCGCGTATTCGCGCTCGCCGCGCAGGGCGGCCGCCACCTCGGCCGCCGCGGCCGGCAAGTCCTCGGGCAGCACGGCCGCGCTCCAGGCCGCGTAGGCGCCGCAGAACTGGTCGCGCTGCACGCGGAACTGCTCGAACATCTTGTCGTCCCACACCAGCTCGTCGCGCACCACGTCCCAGTCCCAGATCCCCACGCCGGCCGCTTGGGTGGCGATCTGCAACCGTTCCTGGCCCTGCTGCAGGTCGCGGTAGCGCTTGTCGAGCAACGCCACCATGTTACGCACCGACGCGCTCAGGGTGCGCAGTTCGCCATAAAAGCGCACGCCGGGGCGCATCAGGCCCGGCCCGCCCGCCTCCACCGAGGCCGCGTACTGGCCCACGGCCTTGAGCGGCTTGAGCATCAGATGCCACAGCAGCAGGTAGACGCTGGCCACCAGCGCCGCGTCCAGCACCACGATGATGCCGACGATGGCCAGCCGGCTGCGCCGCAATTCGGCCAGCAGCGGCGCCGGCGTGGCGTACACGGCCACCTCGCCCACGCGCTGCCCTTCCACCATGATGGGGCGGGTGGCGCGCAGCAGGCTCGCGTCCGTGGGCACGGCGCCGCCGCCGCGCAAGGCGCCGCTGGCGTCGCGCCGCACCACGTAGTCGAGCTGGCTGGGCCTGGCGCTGACGACGGCCGCCTGCAGGTTGCGGTTGCTCAGCGCGCTGAACATGAGCACCTCGATCTGGCTGGGATCGAAGTTCCAGACCGGCAGCGCCACCGCCACGGCCAGCTGGTCGGCGCTGGTGGCCAGCGTCTGGCGCAGCGCGTCCCAGCGCCGCTCGCGCTCCATGTCGTAGTACAGCAGGGCGAACGCCAGCAGCACCAGCGTGACGACGCCCGTCAGCGTGGCGCTGACGATCAGCGCGATGGAAGCATCGCGCGCCGGGCGGATGGGCGTGGCGCTCATGGGATGGCGCCATCCGTGCGCACGCGCCGGGCCAACGCCGCCAGCGCGGCGCCCGGCCACGCGCGCCGCGCCACCATGCGGGGCGTCATGTCACGTCCCCCGCGGCCGCTGCGGCAGCCGCGCCACCGCCTGCAAGGCCCCCAGCAGGTCGCTGGAAGTGAACGGCTTGTGCAGAAAGGCCAGGCAGCCCAGGGCCTGGGCCCGCCGCTGGCTGGCCGCATCGGCCTGGCTGGTGATGAAGATGATGGGCGGCGCCGTGCCCTGCTCCACCAGGCGCTGCTGCAGCTCGATGCCCGAGATGCCACCGAGGTCGATGTCGAGCACCAGGCAAGCCGCGGCCTCGCCCTGGGGCCGGGCCAGGTACTGCTCGGCCGAAGCGTACAGGCGCGAGCCATAGCCGCAGGCCCGCAACAGCCGTTCCAGCGCCTTCAGCAACGCCGCGTCGTTCTCCACGATCGCCACCACCGTCTGTGCGCTCGTCATGTCCGCCTTCCCTGTCCGCCACCCCTGGTGCACACTGTAGCGCAGCCGGCGGGCGCCGTATCTTGTCCTTTGGTGCCATAGGCCACGGCGTCAGCCCTTGAGCACGCCGAGCCGGATACCCATGGTGACCAGGTCGGCCACGGAATCGGCGCCCAGCTTTTCCATCACGGCCTGGCGCTGGGCCTTGACCGTGCGCTCGCTGTTGCCCAGCGCGTAGGCGATCTGCTTGTTCATCAAGCCCTGGATCACCAGCGCGAATACTTCCCGCTCGCGCGCCGTCAGGCTGGCATGGCGCTGGCGCAAGTCGGCCAGCCCGGCCCGCCCGGCGGCGGCGGCCGTCCAGCGCCGCACCGCGCGCTCGATCACGTCCACCAGGGCGTCACGGGTGATCGGCTTGAGCAGGTAGTCCTCGGCCCCGGCCTTGATGGCGCGCACGCTGGTGGCGATGTCGGCGCTGCCGGTCAGGAACACGATGGGCAGGATGCTGCCGCACGCGGCCAGGTGTTCCTGCAGTTGCAGCCCCGTCAAGCCCGGCATGTGGACGTCGAGCAGGATGCAGCCTGCTTCATCGTCGGGGGCCGCGTCCAGAAAGGCGCTGGCCGACTCGTAGCTGCACACCCGGTAGCCCGACACGGCCAGCAGCCGGCCCAGCGCGGCCCGCAGCGAGACGTCGTCGTCGATGACATGGATCAGCGGCGACGGCGTCATGGCGCGTCCCCCGCACCCTGCTCCGGCAGCGCCTCCCGCGGCAGGCGAAAACCCACCACGGCGCCGCCATCGGGGCAGTTGCCGGCCCAGATCTGGCCGCCGTGCTCGCGCACGATGGCCGCCGCGATGGACAATCCCAATCCCATGCCGCCTGGCTTGGTGGTGAAGAACGACTCGAACACCCGCTCCAGGTCGCACGTGAAGCCGGCCCCGTGGTCGCGCACCAGCACTTGCGCCTGGCCCCCGGCCAGCGCCGCCGAGATCTCCAAGCGGCGCGCGCCGGGCGGCAAGTCCGCCATGGCGTCCATGCCGTTCAGGATCAGGTTGATCATCACCTGCTGCAGCTGGATGCGGTCGGCCGCCACCGGCAGCGCCGGGCCGTCCAGCGCCAGCGTCAGCGCGCACTGGCGCACCCTGGCCTCGCTGGCCAGCAGCATGGCCGCCACCCGCACCACCTCGTTCAGGTCCAGGCTGGCCGTGACGGCCTCCGACTTCTTGAGCAGGTCGCGCATGCTCTGTATCAGTTCACTGGCGCGCAGGTCATCGCGCCGGATGTCGGCCAGGATCTCGGCCACCTCGGCCAGCGCCGGGCGTTCCATGTTCAGGAACAGTTCGGCCGCCTCGGCGTTGCTCATGATGGCCGCCAGCGGCTGGTTCAGCTCATGCACCAGGGCCGCGCAATAGACGGTGGCGCTGGCGTTGCGGTTCATGTGGGCGATCTCCGACAGGCGCAAGCGCGACTCGCGCTCGGCCAGGTCGCGCAACTGCCGTTCGCCCAGCAGCGACAGCCGGGCCTGGGCCAGTTCCTCGGCCTTGGCCTCGACCAGCTGTTCCAGGTGCGCGTTCTGGTAGGCCAGGCGCTGGCGCAGGCGGGCGAGCTCCAGGTGGGCCAGCACGCGCGCCTGCACTTCCTCGAACTGGTAGGGCTTGGAGATGAAATCGACACCGCCCACGGCGAAGCCGCGCAGCTTGTCGTCCGTGTCGGTGCAGGCCGACAGGAAGATCACGGGCACCTCGCGCAGGCGCGCATCGTCCTTGAGCTGGCGGCACACTTCGTAGCCATCCATGCCCGGCATGCGGATGTCAAGCAGGATCAGCTCGGGCGGCTGGCCACGGGCCGACCACAGGGCCAGCTCGCCATCGGGCGCCGGGCGCACGCGGTGGCCCGCCTCGCTCAGCAGGCCGGTCAACAGCTGCAACGAGGCCGGCGTGTCCTCCACGACAAGGATGTCGCCCTGCGCGGGCCGCTCCGGGGGAGCATACGCTGGTGTCACCGGATTTGTCATGCCACGCTGTTCGCCTCGTCTGTCTCGATGCCTCCATGATAGCGCCAATAGTTTGCGGCGGCGAAGAAAAAGATCAGGCACCGTCACATTCCCGCCAGCCGTAAGTGCGCCCCCGCCATAGCCGCCTTGCCGCGCCCCGTGCCCCGCGTGTGGACGGCCCTCACCCGCGCCGGCCGCATGCAAAAGCGGCTGAACAGCGCTTCATCGGGCTCGCCATCGGGATAGTCGCGCAGGGCCACGTAGGCTGGTCAGACGCGCCCACCGTTAATCTGTTGAACAGGAGTGCCCTGCTGCCTGCCGCCGCAGATGGTACCGGACCGGGGAACGGCTGTAACTTGTACTTTGGTGCAGTGGCGCGGCCCTTGCCCCCTGCACCTAAGTACAACAGACAGGCGCGCTGCGGCCGCCTATAGTGGGCGTATCCAGGGAGGCGCGGGCGCTGTTCCCGCCCACCAGCCAGCCATCGCGGAGTCCCATCGCATGCAACGCGCGCACCGAGTTACCGACATCTTCCTGTTACCCGGCCAATACTTCGTGGGCAACCAGGTACACCGCATCCGCACCGTGCTCGGTTCCTGCGTCTCGATCACGCTGTGGCACGCGCGACGCCGCGTGGGCGCCATGTCGCATAGCGTGCTGCCCGCGCCCGACAGCGTGCGCGCCGGCCAGCCCGACGCGCGCTACTGCGCCGATGCGCTGGAGATGATGTTGCGCGATCTGGCCGCCCTGGGCGCGGCGCCGGGCGAGTGCCAGGCCAAGGTGTTCGGCGGCGCCAGCATGTTCGCCCAGCCACTGCTGGGCGACGGCCACGACATCGGCCGCCGCAACGGCGAGCTGGCGCTGCGGCTGCTGCGCGAACGGCACATCCCGGTCGCCTCCGAGAGCCTGTACGGCCACGGCCACCGGCGCATCGTGTTCAGCGTGGCCAGCGGCGATGTGTGGAGCCAGCAAGTGGCGGCGAGCAGCGCCGCGCCTTACCGGGCCAGGGACGGGGAACGGGGGCGGCTGGCCGGCGCCGTATAGGACGCGGTGGACGCCGCGGGCAGGCGGGCCAGGCGTGGCTCGACCTCTTGCGCCGGCTGGGCGCGCCCGAACAGCCAGCCCTGCACCTGCGGGCAACCGATGGTGCGCAACATGGCCGCTTCGTCCTCCGTCTCCACGCCCTCCATCACCACCGTCATGTCGAGCGCGTCGGCCATGGCCAGGATGGCGCGCAGCACCGCCACGTCGCGCCGGCTGTGGCCCGTGCCGGCCAGCAGCGAGCGGTCCACCTTGAGCGTGTCGAGCGGCAGCGACTTGAGGTAGACGAAGGACGAATAGCCGACGCCGAAATCGTCGATGGCCAGCGAAATGCCGCGCGCGGCCAGCGCGTGCAGCACGCCTTCACACTGCGCGCAGCCATCGATGGCCTGGCTCTCGATCAGTTCCAGCTGCAGGTATTCGGCCGGGAAGCCGGTATCGGCCAGGATGGTGTCCACGTCGTGCAGGAAGCCTTCCCAGCGCAGCTGGCGCAGCGACAGGTTGACGGCCATGGTGCCGAACACGTAGCCCGCGTCCAGCCAGGCCCGCCCCTGGCGGCACGCCTCGCGCAGCACGCCCTGGCCCAGCGGGATGATGAGCGCCGTCTCCTCGGCGATGGGGATGAAGCGTCCCGGCGCCAGCAAGCCCAGCGTGGGATGCTGCCAGCGCACCAACGCCTCCAGCCCCACCACGGCGCCGTCGGCCAGGTCCACCTTGGGCTGATAGTGCAGCACAAGCTCGTCGCGCTCGAGCGCCTGGCGCAAGTCGCTCTCGATCTGCAGCTGCTCGTTGGTGTCCGTGTTCATCTGGCCGATGAAGAACTGGAAGTTGTTCTTGCCGGCGCCCTTGGCTTCGTACATGGCGCGGTCCGCGTGCAGCACCAGCGTTTGCGCGTCCTCGCCATCGTCCGGATACATGCTCACACCGATGCTGGGCGTAACGTAGATTTCCTCGCCGGTGATGTGGAATGGCGCGCCGATCGTGTCCAGCAGCTTCTGCGCGATGTGGGCCACGTGGCGCGCGTCGCCCACGTCTTCCAGCAGCAGCGTGAATTCGTCGCCGCCCAGGCGGGCCACGGTGTCCGTCTCGCGCACGCAGGCGCGCAGGCGCTCGCCCACCATCTTGAGCAGCTCGTCGCCCACGCCGTGGCCCAGGCTGTCGTTGACGAGCTTGAAGCGGTCCAGGTCCACGAACAGCACGGCGCTGCGGTGCTGGGTGCGCTGGGCGCAGCGCAGCGCGTGTTCCAGCCGCTCGCCGAACAGCGAACGGTTGGGCAAGCCCGTCAGCGCGTCGTGGGTGGCCAGGTAGTTCAGCCGCTCCTCGGCCATGCGGCGCTGGGTGATATCGGCGAAGATGGCCGCGTAATGGGTGCACACGCCGGCGTCGTCGCAGATGCTGGAGATGGTCAGGTGTTCCAGGTACAGCTCGCCATCGCGCCGGCGGTTCCAGATCTCGCCCTGCCAGCAGCCCGTCTCGGCCAGCTGGGCCCACATCTGCTGGTAAAACTCGGGCGACTGGCGCTTGGAACTGAGCATGCTGGCGTTGCGGCCGATGGCTTCCTCGGCGCTGTAGCCGGTCAGCGTCTCGAAGGCCGGGTTGACGCGCTCGATGGTGCCGTCGGCGCGCGTCACCATCACCCCTTCCAGGGTCGACTCGAACACGCGGTCGGCCAGCCGCAGGTGGTAGCGCGACTCCCACAGCGCCTGGTCGCGCTCGCGCAGGGCCGCGCCCAGTTCGGACACATATTCATCCTCGATGCTGCTGAGGATATCGTTAAAGCTGAGCAGGCCCACCAGCCGCTCATCGTCATCGAGCACGCCCAGGTGGCGAATCTTGTTCTGGGCCAGCATCTTGCGGGCCAGGTACAGGCTCTGGCCGGCCTGCACGCTGCGCAAGGGCCGGCTGGCGTGCTGGCCCACCGTGCCCGATGCGCCGCCGCCGTTGGCGATCAGGCGCACGATGTCGCGCTGGGTGAAGATGCCATGGCCGCCGTCGGCATAGGAGATGATGGCCGCGTCACGGCCGCAGCGGCGCATCTCGGCCACGGCTTCATCGAGCGCCATCTCCTCGGCCAGCACCAGCGGCGTATGGCAGGGAATGGAACTGACGGCCCGCATGCGCAGGAAGAACTCCGCGCCCTGGTTGAGCACCACGTCGCTTTGCGACAGCATCCCCAGACGCTGGCCCCGCTCGTCCACCACCAGCAGGTGGCGGATGCCGTTGCGCTTGAACTGCACGGCCGCCTCGCCCACCAGCAGCTCGCCCTGGATGGTCTGCACCGGCCCGCTCATGGCCGACGACACCGGCAGCGTGGCCAGCGCCGGGTTGGACAGGTCGAAGTGCAGCACGTCACTTTCCGTGAAGATGCCCACGGCCTCGTCGCCGTCCAGCACCAGGATCGAGCTGCAGCGGCGCGCCGCCATGAGCCTGGCCACCTCCAGCAGCGAGGTATCGGGGGCGCACGCGAGCAGATCGCGCGTGACGAGCCGCTTGATGGGGAATTCGCAACTGAGAAGCATGGCCTTGCGCCGTGTTGGCGCCCAGAAAGTTTCCCGCGAGTATGGTCGATGCCGAAAGAAAATTCTATGAGCCAAATCAATCCTGTAGCCGCGTCGCCACAATCATGGCGCGCCCACCGGCGGCACGGGCGACAGCCGCCGCATCCCGGCTCAACAAATATGGCAAATAAAAACTGAATTCCCCAAATACGTCATTTAGAACAATAATTTGCTATAATTGGTTTGTGGTAATTAATTTTGACAGAATGCAATATCGCGCAGGCGGCATGACCGCGGTGCGCGCAATTAAGGAACCCTTCATGGCTAGCGCACTTCAATTTCTCATCGTCGACGACTTTCAGACCATGCGCCGCATCCTGGCCACCCTGCTCCGGGAAATGGGCTACACCAAGGTGCTGGAAGCGGAGAACGGTAAAAAGGCGCTGCAGTGCCTGCACGCGGAACTGGCAGGCGCAACGCCCGTCGATTTCGTGATCGCCGACTGGAACATGCCCGAAATGGACGGCATGGAACTGCTGCAGGCCATACGCCAGGACGTACGGTTGGCCAGCCTGCCGGTGCTGATGGTGACCGCCGAGGCGAAACGGGAAAACATCATCTCCGCTGCCCACGCGGGCGCGGACGGCTACGTCGTCAAGCCGTTCAACGCGACGACCCTGCAGCAAAAACTGCAATTTATCCTGCAACGTAAAGGAGTAACCGCATGAACGCCATCCTCCCCGCGCACCGCGCCTTGCCCCTGCACCAGCAGCCTGGCGCGCCCGACGCCAGCGCCGTCTATGAACGGCTGGGCGTGATCGTGCGCGAACTGCACGACACCTTGCGCGAACTGGGGGCGGATGGCGTGCTCGCGGACGCGGCCAGCCAATTTCCATGCGCGCGCGGGCGCCTGCTGCATATCGCGGACCTCACGGAGAACGCGGCCAATGTGGTACTGAGCAAGGTGGAGGAACATGGCCCGGCCCAGGAACAGCTGGCGCGCGAAGCCCAATCGCTGCTGCAGGAGCTGGACACGGGCGCCGTGCCGGCCGACCGCATCACGGCCTTCCTCGCCAACGTGGCCAGCGGCTGCGGCAGCACGCGCGCGGCGCTGTCGGACATCATGATGGCCCAGGACTTCCAGGACTTGACGGGGCAACTGATCAAGAAAGTGGTGGTGCTGATGGAGAGCACGGAAGAGAACCTGCTCAAGCTGCTCATCGACGCCGCCCCGCCCGGCGCCATCGTCGCCCAGGCGCGCGAGGAACTGACGGCCGGCCCGGGCGCCCACGGCAGCGTCGCGCTGGACCAGACCAGCGTGGACGACCTGCTGGGCGAGCTGGGATTCTGAGGCCGCACGCCCCCGGTCCGCTGTTGCGCCGGCGCTAGAGCAACTCCTCTAAGCCGGCCCGCCATGCGCTCGCCGCCCCATGGATCGCTTACAATCGCCTTCCAATCACATGCATTCTTGGCAAGATGCGCGCGCCGGAACGACCCTCGGCAGTTCCTTGCCTGTCTGCGACAGACAAGGGGCGGGCTACGATGTTGGGCAACACAGCGAATCAGGCGGCGGGCGGCTTCCAGCCCGGCGTGCCATTGCATCTGCAAGTGCAGCGGGCCCTGGGCCTGCACCAGCAAGGCCAGCTCGATGCGGCCGAAAACCTGTACGCGGCCATCCTGGCCCGCCACGCCAGACAAGTCGAATGCCTGCACTACCTGGGCGTGATCAAGTACCAGAAGGGACGCCACCAGGAGGCCGTGGACCTGATCAAGAAGGCCATCAACCTTGACAAGAACAACCCGGAAGCCCATTCCAACCTGGGCCTGGCCCTGCACGGCAATGGCCGCCACCAGCTCGCGCTCGACAGCTACGCGCGGGCGCTGGCGCTGAATCCGCGCCATCCCGATGCCCTCAACAACCGCGGCAACGTGCACCGCGACCTGAACCGGCTCGAGGAAGCGTTGTCCGATTACGACGCCGCGCTGGCCCTGCGCCCCCGTTTCGCGCTGGCCCTGGCCGCCCGCGCCGACGTGCTCAATCGCCTGGGACGCACGCAGGACGCGCTGGCCGCCATCGACCGCGCCCTGGCGCTGCAGGCCACGCCGGAACTGCACAACGCGCGCGGCACCGTGCTGCAAACGCTGCAGCGGCGCGACGATGCCCTGCTGTGCTTCGAGGAAGCGCTACGCTGCGACCCCACCCACCTCACGGCGTGGAACCACAAGGCCGGCGCGCTGTACCTGATGGGCCGGCGCGACGAGGCGCTGGCCGCGCTGGAACAGGCGGCCAGCCTGGCGCCGCAGGCGCCCGACATCCGCCTCAAGCAAGCCGTCGTCAGGCTGCACATCATCCGACCGGCCGGACACGACCTGGCGGCCGAACGCGACACCTTCGCCCGCGACCTGGACGCGTTCGACACCTGGCTGGCGCAGCAGAAGGTGGCCAATCCGCTGGCCGTGGTAGGCGGCTGCCACCCGTTCTACCTCAGCTACCACGAACAGAACAACCGCGCGCTGCTGGCGCAGTACGGCGCCATGTGTGCCCGCCTGATGGGCCAATGGGCCAGCCAGCGCGGCCTGCCCGCACCCGCCCCCGCTGCCAGGGCGCGCAAGGCGGGCACGCCCGTCCGCGTGGGCGTGGTGTCGGCCCACGTGGTCGAGCATCCCGTGTGGCGCGCCATCGTGCGCGGCTGGTTCAGTGAGCTGGACCGGGAGCGCTTCGAACTGCATGTGTACTACCTGGGCAGCAAGGAGGACGGCGAGACGGCCTACGCGCGCAGCCGCGCCACCACCATGCAGCAGGGTACGCGCTCGGAGGCGGAATGGGCCCGGCTGATCGCGGGCGCCAACCTCGATGTGCTGATCTACCCGGAACTGGGCATGGACGCCATGGCGCCCCGGCTGGCCGCGCTGCGCCTGGCGCCGCGCCAGCTGGCCACCTGGGGCCATCCCGAAACGACCGGACTGCCCACCATCGACGCCTACCTGTCGGCCGCTGGCCTGGAGGCGGAGGACGCGCAGGAGCACTATGCCGAACAACTGGTACGGCTGCCCAACCTGGGCTGCCACTACGAGCCACCCCAGGTGGAAGCGCAACACGTGGACCTGGCGGCGCTGGGCGTGCGTCCGGGCGTGCCGCTGTTCGTCTGTCCCGGCTCGCCGTTCAAGTACGCGCCCGAATATGACCATGTGCTGGTCGATATCGCCCGGCGCAGCGGTCCCTGCCAGTTCCTGTTCTTCGCCAATCCCCAGGCCAGCGACCTGACCGACCTGTTGCGGGCGCGCGTGGCCCACGCGTTCAGGCAGGCCGGCCTGGCGCCGGAGCAGTACCTGGTGAGCACCCCGTGGCAGCCGCCGGCCCGCTTCTACAGCATCCTGCGCCAGGCCGACGTGTTCCTCGACACGATAGGCTTCTCGGGCTTTAACACGGCGATGCAGGCCGTGGATTGCGCGCTGCCCATCGTGACGGTGGAAGGGCGCTTCATGCGCGGACGGTTCGGCAGCGCCATCCTGCGCCGCATGGGGCTGGACCATCTGGTGCAGCCCGACAGCACCGGCTACGCCGACCTCGCGTGCCGGCTGGCCGCCGACGCAGCCTTGCGCGATACCGTACGCGACGCCATCGTGTCCCGGCGCGACGTGCTGTACTGCGACGCGGCGCCCATCCGGGAACTGGAACGCTACCTGGAACAGGCAGCGACAGCGTGAGCGGAGCGCCATGCTCCTGTCCCGGCCCTGCCTGATGGCGCCGCCGCCAGCCGCCGGGGCGACGACGTGGGGCACGTGGTGGCGGCCGCGCGGGCGCCGGTGCTGCCCTGCCCGCAACCGGCATGGGAAAGCGAAGCCCGGCGCATCGTGGACATTCAACGCCGGGTGCAGGCCATCACGCCCGCCTTCCTGACCGATCTCACGTTCGACGGCCAGTCCTACGTGCTGAAAGAGCTGCTGCCGGACCAGGACAGGCTGACGCTGGACCACTGGGATGGCAAACTGGCCCGCCTTGAAATGGTGATGTGTGACATGGGCGCCCTGCTGGCCTGGGCACACCTGCGTTCCAGCGGGCGACAGGGTTCGGCCAACGCCGACGCATGGATGGCCTACGGCGCCGACGTGGCAAGCTGGCGCGCGGACCTGCTCGACCACGCGCAGGCGGGGCAGCAGCAAGTGCTGGCCGACTGGGAAAGCTACGCGGCGGCCTACCGCGAAGCGGAGCGGCAGCGCAGCCCCGCATCGCGCGGCTAGTCGGTCTGGATATCGGCGTTGGCGTTGTTGTGCACGAAGCCGGCGTCGTTGAGCGCGAACGCCGCGCGCGGCAAGGCGGCCGTGCTGGCGGAGGTGACGCGCCACAGCGTCTTGCCACCACCATCGGCGATCAGCAGTGGCAAGCGTAACTGGCCGCTCCAGCAGACGTTGCTGACCGTGCCAGCACGGTCCAGCGCATACCAGCGGCATGGCCCCAATGGCGCGTCGGCCACGGGCGCCTGCTTCAAGGCCGTCAAGCGATAAGGGCCGGTTGGCCGCGTGAGCGCGTGCGCCATGCTGAACCAGTCGGTGAAGTGACCGATGCGGTACAGGTTGGTGCGCTCGATATCGGTGCGGATCTGGCGCGGCAGGTCCAGCACCACCATCTGCCACTCCGTCTGGCCGGCCGGCTTGAAGATATGCGTCTCCAGCTTGTCGTCCGTGCGGCGCTTGAGGCGCTGCTCGCCATCACGCCACACTTGCACCGCGTGCGTGCGGCCTTCGGCTAGGTACGTCGCGCTGTAATGGAGCTGGCGCGCCTCGCCCTTGCTGCTGAAAGTCTTGTCGAAATCCAGGTCGGCGGCCTGGCTACCGGCCGCCGCCATGATCCCGGCCAGCAAAAAAGCCCGGGTAACGATCATCTTAATTCCGTACTGGTTGCGCGTAGTCGAAGTAACGGTAGGTCTTGCCATCCACCGTCAGGTCCTTGACCATCAGGTTGATCGAATAGCTGCCGTTGCTGAGGGTCGTGTCGACGGTGGCGCCGGTCAGGTCGGTCGGCACCTTGAACGCCAGGCCGGTGGCCGGCGCCGTCGGGTTCACGACGGCGCTCTTGACGACGGCGCTGGCGCTGCTGGCGGGCTTCACCAGCGCTTCGTTCAGCACGCGGCCATCCGCTTGCGGCATGGACTGGCCCAGCAGGTAGGCCACGGTCGGCGCCACGTCCACGTTGCCGGTCGGGTTGCTGATCACGGTGGAGGTCTTGAACGCGGGACCGGCGGCGATCAGCGTGTTGTGCACGTCGATCGGGCTGAAGCTGCCGTGCATGCCGCGATTGGCGCCCGTGCTTTCGAACTCGATGCCGGGCAGGCCGTTAACCAGCTGCTGCGCATCCCAGTTGAAGCTGACGACGATGTCGGGCTGGCCCTTGCCGGAGCGGGTGGCGTTTTCCAGGTTGATCATCGACATGGGCAACGTGCCGGCGATGGCGCCATAGCGGCTGTCGACGAAGATCGCGCCGTATTCCTCGCGCGATTGCAGGAAGCGCACGGCGGCGGCGACGGTGGCCGCGTCATGGTCGGGAATGTACAGGTAGTCGGAACCGCCGTTGGCGGCCACCACGATGCCCTTGGCCGGCATGGTGGCGGGCACCTTGAAGCTGGCCACCGGCGTGGGCAGCGTGGCGCTGATGGCCTGGTACTTGGCGTTGGCCGTGCCGCACAGGGCGCCGGTGGTATCCACGTTCACGGGCTGCACGTTGCTGCCGTCGGCCTTGATGCCGTACATGGCCGAGGTGCTGCAGCCATTACCGTCGAACGCGCGGAAGCCGGCGTAGGTCAGCAGGTCGGCCGTGCGTACGTCACCCGACACGGAGAAGCCGTTGATGGCGTCGCGGTTGCCCAGCGCGGCGTTGGTCACGCCGTTGGTGACCGAGGTGCTGGCCGTGATGGCGCGCAGCGGATACAGGCTGGTGGGACCGGACACATTGCTGTGTGCATGGTCGGACACCACGATGATGTTGGTGTTGGCGTCCATCTTGTTGGCCTTCAGCGCTGCCTGCAGTTCGCCCAGGCGCGCATCCTGCGACGCCAGCGCCTTGCGGTAGTTGGCCGAGCCGGGGCCGTAGGCGTGCTCCGTGTTGTCCGGCGTGCGGAACCAGATCAGCGACAGGTCAGGCAGCTTTTTAGGCAGGATGAAATCGGTGTAGACCTTCATCATGTACTTGTTGGCCGCGTCTTCCGGATTGCCTTGCGTGGTGTCGGTGACGTCCTTGGCCTGCAGGCCGTTGGGCAGCGCGAAGGTGAGCGCGCCGGCGCGGGCCGTCGGGTCGCCGTTGCTGGCGGCCAGCGTCACGGCGCCCGCCGCGTAGGCGTATGGCGTGTTCTTGGGCAGCGCGAAATTGGCGGCCTGCAGGTCGGTTACCAGCGAGGCTGGCAGCACGGTGTTCTCATCGAGGAAGATGCCGCCACGGCCCAGGTCCTGGATGAAGGCGGCGCCGGATTTGCCGATGGCGGCCGTCTTCAGGCCGGCGTCCTGCGCCGTCTTGAACAGCGATTTGACCAGCAGCAGCTGGCCGCCATAGTAGTCGTTCAGGGTGCTCAGCACCGCGTAGTCTTCCGTGAAGACGGGTGCGTTGTAGTCCTGGTTGCCGCCGGATGCGCTCTTGCCGACCGGGATAGGCTGGGCCGCGCCAGCCTGCGGCGGAGTCCAGAACGTGTTGCCGTAAAAGCCGCTGGTTTTCGGGAACGAGCCGGTGGCGAACGACGAACCGTTCATCATCGTGAAGGTCGGATAGGTCGAGTGGTTATCGACGAAATGGACACCGGCCTGGCGCAGCGCGTACAAATTGGGCGTATCGACGGGGTTGACGGCATCGGGACGCAAGCCATCCCACACCATGATGATGGTGCGCTGGGCCGGGGCCGTGACGATGTCGGATGCGGTGGTGGTCGTACTCGAACCACCGCAGGCGGTCACGGTCGCCAGCGTGGCGGCCATGCTCAGGAAAAGCAGGGTAGAACGCATATTTTTCTCTTCAGGTCATTGTTGGGCCGCAGGGGCGGGCCGCGCCACTATAGTGGCCAAAAATGACATAGTGATGACCTGTCAAGAAAACGGAACTGCCCGGCGATGCGGGCAGGAGGGCAAGGCGCTGGAGGGGTGCCGGACAGCGCCCGGCGCCCCGCCTGCAAGCAGACTATTTGTAGATGCCGCAGCCGATGATCACGTCATCGACCCGTTCCACATAGGTGCGTTTGCCATCGATTTTTCCGGTGGCGGGATTGGGCCACTTGTAGTCGACCCAGCCCTTGCCGGCCTTGCTCATGCCGATCGCGAGGATATCCTTGATCATGTAGCGGCCGTCGGCATCGCGTAGCTCCAGCACGTTCTTGCCCACCAGTCGGGGATTGGCACCATTGGCTGTCTCGATGCCGTCGCCGTTGGCCGAGAAACTGAAGATGTACAAATCGCGGTCGATGAACTGGCCCTTGGGATTGTTGAATTCCGCGTAGGCCTTCTCCTTGCCGTTCTTTTTCAGGTACTCGGCCGCCTTCCTGACCATGGCGACCGCTTCGTCGGCCGTGCCCTTCTCGGCCGCGCTGGCCGTCAACGACAGCAAAACCATGGCCGCTCCGGCCAGCGCCACGACGATGCTCTTGAATACCTTACCCATGATGCCCCTCCCCTATTTTGTTTTCAGTGTGGCGTGGCGGCTCAGAACACGTGCCGCAGCCCCAGGTTGACGGCGCGGTCGCCCGTGCCGCCCTCGATTGCGCTGCCGACCGTATAGCCGGCGCCGTTCTTGTTGCGGATGCGCGCATAGGCAGTATAAACATCGGTGCGCTTGGAAAGATAGTAGCGATAGCCAAGCGCGAACTGTTCCGCGTCCTGGTTGAATGCCGATTTGTCATTCTTGCGGATGTAGGAAGCCATCCAGGTCTGCACGCCCACGGGCACGGTCACGCCCAGCAGCAGGTCGGCGCTGTCGGTGGATGGCGTGGGCGCCACCGCGTAGCCGAACGGATTGGTGGCATTGCGCAGCGGCGCGCTGTTGGTCCCCTTGTCAGTGCCATAGGCCAGGTGCGCCTTGGCCGGACCGAAATCATAGCTTGCCGTCAGCACCGTGTTGCGCGCGCTGCTGGCGTTCTTCACGGTGGCTGTATCGTTGTTGCGATTGTGGTACGCCAGCTTGACGGCCAGCGGCCCGGTCGCATAGCCGAGCGCACCGCCGAACTGGCGGGCCGCCGTGTTGTCGCCAGCCACCTCGCCCGCGCCGTACACCAGCTCCGCGCTCAGGCCATGCGAAGCCGGGCTCACATATTTGATCGCGTTGTCCATGCGGCTGGCGCTGTTGCCGGTGGCGGCCATCAGGTTCTTGGTGTCGCCCGCCAGGCCGGAACCGAAGGGATCGACGGCGGCCACGGCCAGGTATTGCGGCGTGTACTGCCGGCCCAGCGTGACGGTGCCGGCCCGGCTTTGCAGACCCACGTAGGCCTGGCGGCCGAACAGCAGGCCGCCCTGGCCCATGGCGCCGGTGTCGGCCTGGAAGCCGTTCTCCAGCAGGAAGATGGCGGCCATGCCGTCGCCCAGGTCTTCGCTGCCCTTGAAGCCGAGCCGCGAGCCGGATGCCACGCCGCTGGTCAGTTTGGTGCTGGCGCCGGCGGCGGCGCCGCTCTCGCGTACCAGCCCCATGTCCACGATGCCATACACGGTCACGGCCGATTGGGCCGCGGCCATCCCTGCCGATGCGCCCAGTGCGAGCGCAAGCATAGTTTTCTTCATTTTTTTGGTGTCCCCAGTGTGATGCGGGCTCGGTGGAGTATCCGGCGGCGCCGCGAGCCCTGACCGCGCCGCCGGTGAAAATTACACGCCGTAGCCGCCGCCCCCCGGCGTTTCGATGGCGAACACGTCGCCGGCCCGCATTTCGGCCGTGTGGGTGGCGCCGAATCGCTCGACGCTGCCGTCGCTGCGTTCGACCCAGTTGCGGCCCAAGGCACCCGCCGCCGCGCCATCGAGGCCGAACGGCGCCACGCGGCGGTGGCCGGCCAGGATGTTGGCCGTCATCGCTTCCAGGAAGCGGATCCGGCGCAATGCGCCGTCGCCGCCCTGGTGCCGGCCCGCGCCGCCGCTGCCGCGCCGGATCGCGTGCGTTTCCACCAGCACCGGGAAGCGCCATTCCAGCACTTCCGGATCGGTCATGCGCGAGTTGGTCATGTGGGTCTGCACGGCGGCCGTGCCGTTGAAGCCAGGGCCGGCGCCGGAACCGCCGGCGATGGTTTCATAATACTGGTGCTCTTCGTTCCCGAACGTGAAGTTGTTCATCGTGCCCTGCGAGGCCGACAACACCCCCAGCGCACCGTACAGCGCATCGGTCACGTACTGGGACACTTCCACGTTCCCGGCCACCACGGCCGCCGGGTACACGGGATTGAGCATCGAGCCTTGCGGGATGATCAGGTTGAGCGGTTTGAGCACACCCTCGTTCATCGGGATATCGCTGTCGAGCAGGGTGCGGAACACGTACAGCACGGCCGCCTTGCACACCGACAGCGGCGCGTTGAAGTTGGTGGGACGCTGGGCGCTGGTGCCCGTGAAGTCCACCGTGGCGCTGCGGGTGGCGTGGTCGATGGTGAGGCTCACCTTGAGCAGCGCGCCGTCGTCCATCTCGTACTCGAAGCTGGCGTCGCGCAGGCCGCTGATGGCCTGGCGCACGGCCGCCTCCGCGTTGTCCTGCACGTGCTGCATGTAGGCCAGCACCACGTCCTCGCCATAAGTGGCCACGGCCTTGAGCAGTTCGTTGGCGCCCGTCTCGCAGGCGCCCAGCTGGGCGATCAGGTCGGCGATGTTCTGGTCGATGTTCCGGCTCGGCCACGGGCCGGCGCCGAACAGTTCGCGCACCAGCGGCTCCAGGAACACACCCTGGTCCACGATCTTGACGTTATCGAGCAGCACGCCCTCCTCCAAAATGGTGGTGCTGTTGGGCGGCATGGAGCCGGGCGTGATGCCGCCCACGTCCCCGTGGTGGCCGCGCGCGGCCACGTAGAACAGCGGTTCCGGCCGCACCGTGAACGGCGGCGCGTTGTGCTCGGCGCTGAATACGGGGCTCACCACCGTGATGTCGGGCAGGTGGGTGCCGCCGTTGTAGGGCACGTTGAGCACGTAGGCGTCGCCGGGCGCCATGGTGGCGCCATGCTCGCGGATCACGCACTGCACGCTGTCGCTCATCGACCCCAGGTGCACGGGAATGTGGGGTGCGTTGGCGATCAGGTTGCCGTGGCGGTCGAAGATGGCGCACGAGAAGTCCAGCCGCTCCTTCATGTTCACGGAATAGGCGGTGTTCTCCAGCGTGGTGCCCATCTGTTTGGCGATGGCCATGAACAGGTTGTTGAAGATTTCGAGGTGGATCGGATGCACGGCCGTCGTCATCTTGTGCATGCTGCCGGCGGCCACGGTGCGTTCCAGCAGCAGCGTGTGGTCCGGCAGCACCTTGGCGCTCCAGCCGGCATCGACCACGGTGGTGGCGATCTCCTCGCGGATGATGGCCGGGCCGGCGATGCGGCTGCCCACCGGCAGCGCGGCGCGCACGTGCAGCGCGATCGGCACGGTCTGGCCATCGACGTAGCTCAACACCTCGCCCGGCGCTTCGGGCTGTTCACCGGCCGGCACTTCGATCACGAAGTCGGCGCCCTTGCCTTCGCCGATGGCTTCGGCCGACACGGATTCGATCACCAGCGGCTGGCCTTCCATCACGAAGCCGAAGCGGCCACGGTACTGGATCGCGAACGCCTCGGCCATCTCCACCAGGCCGCCGATTGGGACCACGAAGGCCGAATCGCTATCCTGGTATTTGACGCGGGCGCACAGCTCCACCTTGATATCGGCCGGCGCCACCTGCTGCGCCAGCAGTTCGGCGCCGGCCTCGCGGGCCAGCGCGCCCAGGCGCGGCTGCAGCGCGGCCAGCGTGGCCTCGGACAGCACCTGCTCCACGGCCGCTTCGCGCATGGCGCGGATGTCGGCCAGGCCCATGCCGAAGGCCGACAGCACGCCGGCGAACGGGTGGATCACGATCTGCGTCATGCCCAGCACGTCGGCCACGCGGCAGGCATGCTGGCCACCGGCGCCGCCGAAGCAGCACATGGCGTAGCGGCTCACGTCGTAGCCACGCTCGACGGAGATCGACTTGATGGCCTGCGCCATGTTATCGACGGCCACGGCCAGGAAGCCATCGGCCACGGCCGACGGCGACAGGCTGGTGCCCGTCTCGCGTTCGATCTGCGCGGCCAGCGCGGTGAAGCGGCGCACCACTTCGTCGCGGTCCAGCGGCAGGTCGCCGTTGGGGCCGAACACGTGCGGGAAGTGCTCGGGCTGGATACGGCCCAGCATCACGTTGCAGTCGGTGATCGTCAGCGGGCCGCCCTTGCGGTAGCTGGCCGGCCCCGGATTGGCGCCGGCCGATTCCGGCCCCACCTTGAAGCGGCCGTGCTCGAAACTGCAGATGGAGCCGCCGCCCGCCGCCACCGTATGAATGTGCATCATCGGTGCGCGCACCCGCACGCCGGCCACCACCGTCTCGAACACGCGCTCGTAGGCGCCGTCGTAGTGGGCCACGTCAGTCGAAGTGCCGCCCATGTCGAAGCCGATCACCTGTTTCAGGCCGATCGCCTCGCAGCTTTTCACGGCGCCCACGATGCCGCCGGCCGGGCCGGACAGGATGGCGTCCTTGCCCTGGAAGCGGCTGGCGTCCGTCAGGCCGCCGTTCGATTGCATGAACATCAGGCGCACGGCGCCCGTGTCGGCCGACACCCGTGCCACGTAGTCGCGCAGCACCGGCGACAGGTAGGCATCGACCACCGTCGTGTCGCCCCGGCCCACGATCTTCATCAGCGGGCTGACCTGGTGGCTGACGGAGATCTGGCTGAAGCCCGCCTCCTCGGCCAGCGCCCGCAGGCGCTGCTCGTGCTGCGGATAGCGATAGGCGTGCATCAGCACGATGGCGATGGCGGCTATGCCCTTGGCGCGCAGGGCGGCGAACTGCCCGCGCAGCACTGCCTCGTCCGGCGCCTCCAGCACGGCGCCATGTGCGCCGATGCGCTCATCGACTTCGATCACTTCCTCGTAGATCAGGTCGGGCAGCTCGATGCGCATGGCGAAGATGTCTGGCCGGTCCTGGTAGCCGATGCGCAGCTGGTCGGCGAAGCCACGGGTGATGGCCAGCGCCGTGCGCGCGCCTTTCCGTTCCAGCAGCGCGTTGGTGGCGACCGTGGTGCCCATCTTGATCACTTCGATCTGCTCCACCGGCAACGGCTCGCCCGTCTTCAGGCCCAGCATCTCGCGCATGCCCTGGGTGACGGCGTCGTCGTAACGCTCCGGGTATTCGGACAGCAGCTTGTGCGTGACCAGCTTGCCGTCCGGCCGGCGCGCCACGATGTCGGTGAAGGTGCCGCCACGGTCAACCCAGAATTGCCAGCGCAGTTGGTGGGTGGGGATGTCGTTTTTCATGATGGTGTCTCGCTTCAGTTGGTTCTGTTGGTTCTGTTGATTCAGTTGCGACTGTCGATACTTGATGACTCAAGCTTCCAGCTTCTTGCCGGCCGTCTCGGGCAGGGTCAATGCGGCCAGGATCATCACACCGTAGGCGGCGCCGGCGAACAGGCCGATCGCTTCACCCAAGGCCATGGTGTGGCTGGTCAGGCCTATCATCAGCGGGAACAGCGAGCCCACGGCGCGGCCCATGTTGTAGCTGAAGCCCTGCCCCGAACCGCGCACGCGGGTCGGGAACAATTCGGTGAGGAAGGCGCCCATGCCGCTGAACACGCCGGACACGAAGAAGCCCAGCGGGAAGCCCAGGAACAGCATCACGCTGTCGGTGACGGGCAAGCGGGTGTAGGCGAAAGCGATGCACAGCGAGCCCAGTGCGAACAGGATGAAGTTCTTCTTGCGGCCCAGCAGGTCGGTGAGGAAGGCGCTCACGATGTAGCCCACGTAGGAGCCGACGATCACCATCGCCAGGTAGCCGCCCGTGCCCAGCACGGTCAGGTGGCGCTCCGTTTTCAGGAAGGTGGGCAGCCAGGTGGTGATGGCGTAGTAGCCGCCCTGGGCGCCGGTGGTCAGCAGCACGGCGCGCAGCGTTATGGTCAGCATCTTCGGCGAAAAGATCTCGGCGAACGAGGCGCGCTGCGCGCCGCGTTCCTGCTGCTTTTGCTGGGCCACGAACAGTTCCGGCTCATCGACGAAGCGGCGGATGAAGATCACGAACATGGCCGGCAAGATCCCCAGCAGGAACAGCGAACGCCACGCCCATTCCGGCGGCAGCAGCGAGAACATGAGCGCGTACAGCAGCGCCGACACGCCCCAGCCGATGGCCCACCCGGCCTGCACCATGCCGACGGCCTTGCCCCGGTCCTTGGCGCGGATCACCTCACCGATCAGGATGGCGCCGGCCGTCCATTCGCCGCCCATGCCAAAGCCCATCAGGCCGCGCGCCAGCAGCAGCTGGTTGAAGTTCTGCGCCAGGCCGCACAGCACGGTGAAGAAGGCGAACCACAGGATGGTCAGTTGCAGCGTCTTGACGCGGCCGATGCGGTCCGACAGGATGCCGGCCAGCCAGCCGCCCATGGCCGAGGTGAGCAAGGTGACGGTGCCGATCAGGCCGGCGTCGCCCTTGGACAGGCCCCAGCTGGTGATCAGTGTGGGAATCACGAAGCTGAGAAATTGGGTATCCATCGCGTCGAGCGCGTAGCCGACCTTGCAGCTCCAGAAGGTGCGGCGCTCCTTGCCGGTCAGGGCGTGGAACCACGCGAAGTAACCTTCCTGCTCGATGCTGGGTATGACTCTGGTGTTCATGCTTTGTCTCCGTCGTTGTTATCAGTGCTAAGGTATGAATTCAGAACGCGGCCAGGCTGGCGTTGGGAATGTCCGTCACCAGCATGTAGCCCGGCTGGTGAGTGATCACGAGCGGCAGTCGCGCTTCGCGTATGGCTTCCTGCGGCGTGACGCCACAGGCCCAGAACACGGGCAGCTCGTCGGCGGCGATGGCCACCGCGTCGCCGTAATCAGGTTGGGCGATGTCGGCGATGCCGATCAGGGCCGGGTCGCCCAGGTGCACCGGGGCGCCGTGGATGGCGGGATAGCGGCTGGTGATCTGGATCGCGCGGATCGCGTCGCGCGCCTTCATCGGCCGCATCGACACCACCAGCTTGCCGCCGAACGGGCCGGCCTTCTGATTATCGATATGGGTGCGGTACATGGCCACGTTCCTGCGCTGCTCCACATGGCGCAGCGCAATGCCGGCATCCATCAGCATCTGCTCGAACGAGAACGAGCAGCCGATGGCGAAGGCCACCAGGTCGTCGCGCCATACGTCATGCAGCGCGTGCGGCTGGGAGGCGAGCTGGCCGTCGCGGTAGATGTTGTAGCCGGGGACGTCGGCGCGCAGATCCATGTCCGCGCCCAGCGCGGCCACGTTCCACTGGCCAGGCTCGCCCACGGCCAGCAACGGGCAAGCCTTGGGATTACGCTGGCAGAACAGCAGGAACGCGTCGGCGTGGGCCTGCGGCAGGATCACCAGGTTGGCCTGGGCGTAGGCGCCGCACTGGCCCGCCGTGGGAAGGCGGAACTGGCCGTTGCGTACCGCGTGTCGGAATTCGAGTGGGGTCATGTTCAATCTCGCTGCTGGTGTGGGGATTGATGTAAGAATAATCTTCAAGCGTGCAGCGAGCTATCTAGTAATTTTTGCTGTTGTTGTATAGTTTTTCTTACCGTTGAACGCTATGCGCGGGACTATGGTTAAGGTATTCTTGCTCCAACCCTCCCCCGCCGGCCATGAACACACGCTTCCTCGAAACCTTCGTCACGCTCGCCCAGTTGCGCAGCTTTCGCGCCACGGCGCGCGCGCTGCATGCCACGCCGGCCGCCATTTCGCTGCGCATCAAGGCGCTGGAGGAGGAATTGCAGACGGAACTGGTGGACCGCGAGGCCAGCGAGTTCCGCCTCACGGCGCAAGCCGAATACCTGCTGAGCCATGCCAAGGCCGTGGTGGACGCCACCCGCCGCCTGCAAGCGGCGGCCCGCAAGGACAGCGCCATCCGCGGCCGGCTAAGGCTGGGGGTGATCGAATCGGTGGTGCACAGCTGGCTGGCGCAATACATCCGGGAGATGAACGCCAACTATCCGGAACTGGAAATCGACCTGGCGGTCGACATCAGCAACGTGCTGGAACGGCGCCTGCGGGCCCGCGAGCTGGATCTGGTGGTGCAGGTCGAGGGGGTGGACAGCAGCGACATCGTGTCCGAGGCGCTGGCCGCCTACCCGGTGCACTGGATCGCCCGCAAGGGACTGGTCGATGGCCGCAAGGAAGGGCTGCATCAGCGCCTGCTGGCACTGCCCATCCTCACCTTTGGACGGGGCACGGCGCCGCAGCGGGCGCTGGAGGAAATCGTCAGCAAGATGGCCAACCTGGCCGCCATTCCGCTCGAGCAGACGCGCATCACCTGCTCGCCGTCGGTGGCCGCCATCGTCCAGCTGGTCAAGGATGGCTATGGGGTGGCCGCCATTCCCAGCCTGTTCGTCAGCAGCTACCTGGAGAGCGGCGAGTTCGTGCAGCTGCCGGTGCAGCCGGAGCCGCCGTCCATCATCGTCTCCATGTGCCTGCACACCAACGCGGAGATGGTGGTGCATGCGGCGGCCAACGCGGCCCGCCTGGCCTGCGCCAGCTATTGCGCGCAGGAGGACGGCCGCTATATTAAATCGCTGGGCTGAAGCGGAAGCGCTCAGGCCGCGATGCGGCGCACGCCAGCGTTGGCGGCGTTGCCAGCGTGGTTCGCGCCCAGCTTGAACTGGGTGACGGCGGCCGTCAGCTGGCCAGCCTGGTCGCGCATGGCGCCGGCGGCAGCGGCGGCCTGCTCCACCAATGCCGCGTTCTGCTGGGTCACGCCGTCCATCTCCACCATGGCGCGGCTCACCTGCTCCAGCCCCTGCGACTGTTCGCGGCTGGCCGCGCTGATCTCGGCCATGATGTCCGTCACCTGGCCGATGCTGTGCACCAGATCGCGCATGGTGGCGCCCGCGTGGTCGGCCAGCTCGCTGCCGGCGCGCACCTGGCGCACCGAATTGTCGATCAAGTCCTTGATCTCATGGGCCGCCGCCGCAGAACGCTGTGCCAGATTGCGTACTTCCGTCGCCACCACGGCGAAGCCGCGTCCCGTCTCGCCCGCGCGCGCCGCCTCCACGGCCGCGTTCAATGCCAGGATGTTGGTCTGGAAGGCGATGCCGTCGATCACGCTGGTAATCTCGGCGATGCCGCGCGCGGCCTGGTCGATGGCGTTCATGGTCGTCACCACCTGGGCCACGGCCTCGCCGCCGCGCGCGGCCACGTCGGAGGCGGCCAGCGCCAGCTGGTTGGCACGCTGCGCATGGTCGGCCGTCTGGCGCACGGTGCCCGTCAACTGCACCATCGAAGCGGCCGTCTGCTGCAAGGCGCTGGCCTGCGACTCGGTGCGCGCCGACAGGTCCATATTGCCCTGGGCGATCTCGCCGGCCGCCAGCTCGATGCCGATGCTGCCGGCCCGCACTTGCGCCACCACGCGCGCCAGGCTGCCGTTCATGGTACCCAACGCCTGCATCAGCTGGGCCGATTCGTCGGCGCCGGCGGCCGCGATCTGGCTGGTCAGGTCACCGTTGGCCACGGTCTCGGCCACGCCGATGGCGCGCTGCAGCGGCAGCACGATGCCGCGCACCAGCCACGCCGTCATGGCCGTGCCGACCACGATGACCAGGACCACCATGGCCAGCAACTCCCGGCTGCCGGCCACGCCGCGCGCCGCAAACTCGGCGCGCGCGGCCGCCATCGAACCGTGCGCCTGCTGCTGCACATAAGCGACAATGTCATCGATCTGCTGGTTGACGGGACGGTCCATACCCTTGACCAGGCCATCGACCGCGTGGGCGCTGTCGGGATGGGCGCCATCATATTGCTGGAGCGCCTGCTGGTATAGTCCAAACAGGGTCTGGTGGGCTTGCATGGCCTGGTCGGCGCGCTGCGCCTCCAGCCCCAGCAGGCCCAGTTCCGTCTTCAGCGTCGCCAGGCGCGCCTGGGTCAGCGTGTGCTGGTGCGCGAAGGCCTTGCTGTACTTGTCAAACGCGGCCGGGTCGCCGCCGCGCAGCAGCGTGTCCTTCCACTCCTGGACCTGCTTCTTGAATTCCACCTGGGCGCCGCGCGCCGCGTCCACCGCCATCACCAGCCGTTCTTCGCGCTCCACTTCCTGCGCGCCGCGCGCGCCCATGGCGCTGAAGGTCCACCAACCGGCCGCGCCCACGGCCAGCATGGCCGCGATCAGGAACGTGGCCAGGATGCCGAGGCGGTGGCCTATCTTTAAGTTATCAAATTTCATAGTCTAGATCCGGCTGAAAAAACAAAGAGCAAGCCGTGGCTTGCTCCGCAGTTAGGCGCCGCATGGCTGACAACATGTTCGCGGCGGGCCGCATTATACTTTTCACAAATAGATGTTGCCAAGCGGATAAATGTGCCACTGGGGCAATATTTAGTCGCAATTACAACAGTAGACGGGCTGAACTATCGAGATGCAGGTAAGCTTGCGTTGCGCTAATATTGCGTTCTCGTCAACACCCTATCCTCTCTTTCGACCGAGCATGAACAAATTCACGATCAAACCCATGGCGGCCCAAGGCTTACTGGTGCTGGGCGGCGCAGCCCTGCTCACGACTTCCGGAGCCCCCTGGTGGGCGCTCGGCTACGCGGTGGCCGGGGTCGCCTTGCTGCGGCTGGGACAAGATCACAGCGGCGGCCTGCTGCAACCGGTGATGCGCCTGGTGCGCGGCCATAACATTGGCATGTCGGTGGAAGCGGCCCATATCGGCAAGCAGATCAAGTCCGCCAGCGAGCACTCCCAGCGCCAGCAAGACCTGACCAGCCATATCTACACACTGACGGCGCAATCGTCGGCCGAGGTGCAGCAAGTCCAGTCGAGCATCAACCATATCGCCGGCTATGCCACCGAACTGGCCAACGGCATGGCCACCACCCGCGCCGACGTGGCTGCCGCCAACGACAAGGCGCGCGAAGCGGCCGACGTGATGCAGACCTTTCATGCCAACATAGGCAAGCTGCTCGAGGGCACCAGTTCCACGCTGGGCCTGATGGACCAGATCTCCGGCATTTCGCAACAAACCAACCTGCTCTCGATCAACGCCTCGATCGAGGCCGCCCGCGCCGGCGAGATGGGGCGCGGCTTCGCCGTGGTAGCGGCCGAGGTGCGCACGCTGGCGGCGCGAACGCGCGCGCTGGCCGACTCCGTCACGCGCCAGGTGCAAGCCATCCAGCAGCACTCACAGCACACGTCGGACGTGGCGGCCGCAATCACGGACAACATCAGCCAGACCTGCGGCGTGATGGGCAGCACCACGCGCCAGCTCGATGAATTCGCCGGCAGCAGCGCGCGCGTGTCGCGCGAGATCGACGCCATCCGCGGTATCGTGGACACTGTCTCGACCAACAACGACACCATCACGGAGAACGTGGGCCAGATGCGCAAGCTGTCGCAGGAAATGGCCGGCGCCATGGATACCTGCCTGGCCATGTCGCGCAAGCTGACGGCGGCGGCGCAAGATGGCATGAGCGAACTGGGCAAGCACACCCTGGGCGAAGAAGCGTTCGACCACCTGATCGCCCGCCTGGAACAATGCCATCGCGCATGCGAACGGGGCCTGCAGCAACTGGTGGACCAGGGCTACGACGTGTTCGACCGCCGCTTTCAGCCGATCGCGGGCACCAATCCGCAGCAATACCACACCAGCTACGACGGCGCCTACGAAAAACTGTTCCAGCCATTATTCGACGCATGGGCGGCCAGCGTGCCCGGTTGCGACCTGGCCGTCATGTGCACGGTGGGCGACGTCTACCCGCCCACCCACGTGAGCAAATACTGCCAGCGCCCCACCGGCGACGTGGCGCACGACACGGCCCACTGCCGCGACAAGCGCTTCCACAATGGCAACGAGATGCTGTCCAAGGTTGCCAACGACACGCGCCCGTTCCAGTTCCAGGCCTATATGCGCGACATCGGCGACATTTTTGTCCTGGTGTCCAAGCCGGTGTACGTGAACGGCCGCCACTGGGGCGGCTTCATGTTCGCGCTCGAGCACGAGGCGTTGCGCCGCTGAGGCCGCGCGGGCGAGGCGCACAAGGAAGGCGCCTCACGTCGCGCGACCATCCGATAACTGTGGTCCCGGCGATGCACGCCCTTACGTCGCCTGGGACTTGCCGGAGCGGCGCCGTAAGCCAGCCAAGCAAGCCAATCCGGCGATTAACGTCAGATAGGCGGCCGGCTCAGGGACCGGCGCGGCCGATGCCGTCCACACACCGGGCTTACCCTGGACACTGGCGTACTGCCCCCAGTTCACATAGGGCGTGACGAAATCTTCGGCCGGGTATCCATTGCTAAAGCGCCCCGCCGCAGAGCTAAATGCGCTCCAGCCCGACGTGTTCGCCTCCGACATATACCATTCCACAATGTTCATATTGCCGTCGAAGGCGAATTTAAATTGTGGCAGGAAACTAGGCGTCGCCTGATTAAAAGACAATCCAGCCGCACTGACATCCCAACGCTTGATCGCATAAATATTGTCTGCTGCTTGCGGCGAGTGATCAAAATCGAACACGAAATGCGCGACCATGCGCGACGGCTCGGCCGTCAGGTCGTTATGCTCAAAAAAATTTCCCGTGTACGTATAGGTCATGTCGGCAGCGGAGCACACACCGGCGATGCCAAACAGTGCCCCACAGACAATGGCGCGGAGAGTCATATTAGCCTTAATAAAAATTAAAGCATAATTATTATATAAAATAATAATTTTAACAACCAAGCACCTACCATTGATATCGCGATGCCGCTCCATCGCGCAATAAAAAAAACCCGGCAAGTCGTTGCCGACTTGCCGGGGTTCCGCTCAGCCTACGACGCTGGCGTTAGCGTGCCTCAGGCACCGACTTCCACCTTGTCGGCCACCGAACGGAACTCTTCGATCTGGTCGAAGTTCATGTAGCGGTAGATCTGGTCAGCGCTCTTGTCGAGCACGCCGATCTGCGACATGTACTCTTCCTTGGTCGGGATGCGGCCCAGCGCCGAGCACACGGCCGCCAGTTCGGCCGAACCCAGGTACACATTGGTGTCCAGGCCCAGGCGGTTCGGGAAGTTACGGGTCGAGGTCGACATCACGGTGGCGCCCTTGCGGATCTGCGCCTGGTTGCCCATGCACAGCGAGCAGCCCGGCATTTCCATGCGGGCGCCGGTGCGGCCCAGCGTGCCGTAGTGGCCTTCGGCCGTCAGCACTTGCGCGTCCATCTTGGTCGGTGGCGCGATCCACAGGCGGACCGGGATGTCCGACTTGCCTTCCAGGACCTTCGAAGCGGCGCGGAAGTGGCCGATGTTGGTCATGCAGGAACCGACGAACACGTCGTCGATCTTGGCGCCAGCGACTTCCGACAGGGTCTTCACGTCATCCGGGTCGTTCGGGCAAGCAACGATAGGCTCGTGGATGTCGGCCAGGTCGATCTCGATCACGGCAGCGTATTCGGCGTCCGCGTCCGGCGACAGCAGTTCCGGCTTGGCCAGCCAGGCTTCCATGGCCTTGATGCGGCGTTCCAGCGTGCGCTTGTCCTGGTAGCCGGTGGCGATCATCCATTTCATCAGCGTGATGTTCGAGTTCATGTACTCGATGATCGGTGCCTTGTCCAGGTGCACGGTGCAACCGGCGGCCGAACGCTCAGCCGAGGCGTCCGACAGCTCGAATGCCTGTTCCACTTTCAGGTCTGGCAAGCCTTCGATTTCCAGGATGCGGCCGGAGAAGATGTTCTTCTTGCCTTTCTTGTCCACGGTCAGCAGACCCTGGCGGATGGCGTACAGCGGAATCGCGTTGACCAGGTCACGCAGGGTCACGCCAGGCTGCATCTTGCCCTTGAAGCGCACCAGCACGGATTCCGGCATGTCCAGCGGCATCACGCCGGTGGCGGCGGCGAAGGCCACCAGGCCCGAGCCGGCCGGGAACGAGATACCGATCGGGAAACGGGTGTGCGAGTCGCCGCCGGTGCCGACGGTGTCAGGCAGCAGCAGGCGGTTCAGCCACGAGTGGATCACGCCGTCGCCCGGACGCAGGGCCACGCCGCCACGGTTCTCGATGAACGCTGGCAGTTCGCGGTGGGTCTTGACGTCCACGATCTTCGGATAGGCTGCCGTGTGGCAGAACGACTGCATCACCATGTCGGCCGAGAAGCCCAGGCAAGCCAGGTCTTTCAGCTCGTCGCGGGTCATCGGGCCGGTGGTGTCCTGCGAGCCCACGGTGGTCATCTTCGGTTCGCAGTAAGTGCCTGGACGGATGCCCTGGCCTTCTGGCATGCCGCAAGCGCGGCCGACCATCTTCTGGGCCAGCGAGTAGCCACGGCCGGTATCGGCCGGGTTCTGCGGCAGGCGGAACAGGGTCGATGGGGCCAGGCCCAGCGCTTCACGCGCCTTGGCCGTCAGGCCGCGGCCGATGATCAGCGGAATACGGCCGCCGGCGCGCACTTCGTCGAACAGCACGTCGGACTTGACCTTGAACTCGGCGATCACGGCGCCGTTCTTCAGGGCCTTGCCTTCGTATGGACGCAGCTCGACCACGTCGCCCATTTCCATTTGCGACACGTCCAGCTCGATCGGCAGCGCGCCGGCATCTTCCATCGTGTTGTAGAAGATCGGAGCGATCTTGGCGCCCAGGCACACGCCGCCGAAACGCTTGTTGGGGATGAAAGGAATGTCTTCGCCCGTGAACCACAGCACCGAGTTGGTGGCCGATTTACGCGACGAGCCGGTGCCCACCACGTCGCCCACGTAGGCGACCAGGTTGCCCTTGGCTTTCAGCGCTTCGATCTGCTTGATCGGGCCGACCGAGCCTGGCACGTCCGGATTGATGCCGGGACGTGGGTTCTTCAGCATCGCCAGCGCGTGCAGCGGGATGTCGGGACGGGTGGTGGCGTCCGGTGCCGGCGACAGGTCGTCGGTGTTGGTTTCGCCGGAGACCTTGAACACGGTCAGGGTCAGGCTTTGCGGCACTTCGGGACGCGAGGTGAACCACTCGGCATCGGCCCACGATTGCAGCACTTCCTTGGCGCGGGCGCTGCCCTTGTCGGCCAGCTCTTTCACATCGTGGAAGTAGTCGAACATCAGCAGGGTCTTCTTCAGGCCTTCGGCGGCCATGGCGCCAACCACGGCGTCGTCCAGCAGGTCGATCATGGGCTTGATGTTGAAGCCGCCCAGCATCGTGCCCAGCAGGCGGGTCGCCAGTTCGCGCGACACCAGCGGCGAGCTTTCCGTGCCCTTGGCGACGGCGGCCAGGAAGGCGCACTTGACCTTGGCGGCGTCGTCCACGCCGGCCGGCACGCGGTTGGTGATCAGCTCGACCAGGAATTGTTCCTCACCTGCTGGCGGATTCTTCAGGAGTTCGACCAGGTCCGTGGTCTGGGCCGCGGTCAGCGGCAGCGGAGGGATGCCAAGGGATGCGCGCTCGGCGACTTGGTTGCGGTAGGCAGCTAGCATGAAAAAATCTCTCAGTCAGGATAGATTGCGGAAAAAGCGGAACATCGACCGCCGGTACTACGCGCTATTGTACCTCAACCAGTCTTATATAAGACATATAACAGCAGACGGGCCGATATTTTTGCCACAATTCCGTGCCGCGGCGCATGGACGGGCACCTTGCCGCCCTCCCCCCGGGCCCGGCGCCGGCCGGGCGGGCAGCCACGGGCGGTCCGCCCGGACTTGTCGAACCGGGCCCGTCCCGGGCGGCCGCTCAGGACGGGTTGAACCGGGCCGGATGCCCGCTGGCGCGGAACCGGGCCAGCACGTGGTCAACGAATACGCGCACCTTGGCCGGCACCAGCTTGCGGCTGGAATAGTAAATGGACAAGGGCTTGGCCTCGGCGTACCAGTCGGGCAGCACCTGCACCAGCGCGCCGCTGTCGAGCAAGGGCAGCGCATGCGGCATGGGCAGCATCGCCATCCCCATGCCGCAGGCGGCCGCGCGCGCGATGGCTTCCGGATCATCGAGCACGGCGACGGGGCGCACGCTGGCCACCATTTCCTGGCCCGCGCGGTTGCGCAAGGTCCAGGGCAACACCCGCCCGGTGGCCAGCGAGCGGCGCAGCAAGCCGCCATGCCTGGCCAGCCCGCCCGGATCGGCGGGCGCCGGGTAGGCGCGCAGGTAGCCGGGCGCAGCGGCCAGCACGATGCGCACGCGGGCCAACTCGCGCGCGACCAGGCCCTCGGTCAGCTCGATGCCGCCGCCGATGGCGACATCGAAGCCTTCCGCGACCAGGTCCACCTGGCGGTTATCGAAGCGCAAGTCCAGCACGACATCGGGGTAGCTGGCCGCGAAGCCGGCCAGCAAAGGCAGCACATAATCGCGCCCCACCGTGTGCGCCAGCGACACTTTCAGGGAGCCGGCCGGCTTGCCTGCCCCTTGATGCAAGTCGGTCAGGGCGTCGCCGATCTCGCGCCAGGGCAGGCGCACCTGCGCATAGAGCCGTTCGCCGTCCGTGGTCAACGCCAGGCTGCGGGTGCTGCGCTGGAACAGGCGCACGCCGAGCCGGTTCTCCAGCTGCGCCACGCTCTTGCTGGCGGCGGCCGGCGTGTGCCCCAGGCGACGCGCGGCTGCGGAAAAACTGCCCTCGTCGGCGGAGGTGACAAAGGCATCGAGGTGGCTGGCAAGTTCGGTGGACATGGCGTCATTTTATACCAGCGGTTGAAACTGTCGCTGCCAATTACCGTCTACCGTGACAAGCCGGCCCAGACCATACTGGCGACACCATCCACCGATTCGAAAGGAAACCCACCATGAACTCCGATCTCAACGGCAAAGTTGCCTTCATCAACGGCGGCTCGCGCGGCATCGGCGCGGCGACGGCCCGCCGCCTGGCCCGCGCAGGGGCCACAGTGGCCATCGGCTACGCGGCCTCGGCCAGCGCCGCCCACGCTTTGGCGGCCGACATCGAAGCGGCCGGCGGCACGGCCCTGGCCATCCACGCCGACGCCGCGGACGCCGCCGCGCTCACCGGCGCCATCGACAGCGTGGCGGCGCGCTTTGGCCGGCTCGACATCCTGGTCAACAGCGCCGGGGTGCTGCGTATGGGCCCGCTGCACGAGTACGCGCTGGAGGACTTCGACCAGACTGTCGCCGTCAACGTGCGTTCCGTGTTCGTCGCCGCCAAGGCGGCCGCCGCCCACATGCGCGAAGGAGGCCGCATCATCAACATCGGCAGCACCAACGCGCAGCGCATGCCCTTCGCCGGCGGCGCCGTGTACGCCATGAGCAAGGCGGCGCTGACCGGGCTGGTGAAAGGCCTGGCACGCGACCTGGGCAGCCGCAATATCACCATCAACAACGTCGCGCCCGGCCCGGTCGACACCGACATGAATCCGGCCCACGGGGATTTCGCCACCGCGCTGCATGGCCTGATGGCGCTGCCCCGTCATGGCCACGCCGATGAAGTGGCCGCCATGGTGGCCTACCTGGCCGGCCCGGAAGCGGGCTTCGTCACGGGCGCGGACCTGCTCATCGACGGCGGCTTTGCGGCCTGATGACCAGTGGCGTGGCGGCCCCGGCCAGGTGCGGCTGGCGTGGCGCCGCCAGGCGGGGAGCGCGGCGGCGCTCGCCTGAGGGGCGCACGGCCGCCCTGCCCGCGCGCATGCCGCGCCCGCCAGTTCAGATTGACGCGGGATGCGGCATATAATCGCGCCTCCAGCAACCAGTCATCCACGACCATGCCAGCCATCACCGCATTCCGCCAGCAATCGCCCACGCCCGAATACGACTACCCACGCGCAGAGCGCAGGTTGCACGGCAAGCCGCAGCGCACCACCTGGAACCACTTCACCAGCGCCAGCGGCGACGTCAGTGCCGGCGTATGGGCGTGCGAGCCAGGCAGCTGGCGTATCGCCTTCGCCCAGGACAAGGATGAATACTTTTACGTGCTGGAAGGCCGCTGCCGCGTCATCGATGAACAAGGCCACGCCGCCGAAGCCGGCCCCGGCGACGCGCTGGTGATCCCCGCCGGCTTCAAGGGAGTATTCGAAGTGGTGGAGCCGATCAGGAAGCACTACGTCATTGTCGAACGGCGCAACTGACGACCAGCCGGCATGCGGCACCATCGCGCGCGATGCAGGCGATGGCATAGCCGGCATTAGCCAGCCGTATTGAACGAGGCAACCACATCGGCAAGCTGTTGCCGCACCCACGCATGGGCAGCATCGCCATGGCAACGCGCGTGCCAGATCATGGCCGGCGACAAGGGAGCCACCTGGAGCGGCAGCGCCATGCACACGAGCGGCAGCCGTTGCGCCAGCAGGCGCGCCAGACGGCCTGGCAGCGTGAGCACCATGTCGCTGTCGGCCACCAGCATCGCACCGGCAAGGAAGTGGGGTACGCGCAGCGCCACGTGGCGAGTGCGACCCGCTGCCGAGAGCGCGACGTCGACCGCACTGGCGCCCACGCCGGAGATGGTCACAGCGACGTGGCGCAAGGCCACATAACGCTCCAGGCTGAGTCCATCCGCCACGGCGGGGTGACCGGACCTGAGCACGCACACAAAATTGTCGGTGTACAGGCCGCGCCGATGGAAACTGCCCGGCAGCGCATCGAAAATGCCCAGCGCCAGATCGGCCCCACCCTGTTCGATCAGCCGCACGTTGTCTCCCACAGGTTGGGCGATATGGAGGCTGAGCGCAGGCGCATGGCGTTCGAAGCGGGCGATCAGGCCAGCCAGCACCACCAGGCTCAGGTGGTCGTGGGCGGCAATCGTGAAGCGCCCCGCCGCGGAGGCGGGATCGAACACGGCAGGCGAGACGATGCCGCGGGCATCATCGAGCAGCCTGGTCACCGGCCCTGCCAGCGCTTCACCGCGCGGCGTCAGTTCCAGGCCAAGCTTGCCGCGCACCATCAGGCGATCACCGAGCATGGCGCGCAGTCGCCCCAGCGCGCGGCTGGCGGCCGGCTGGCTCAAGCCCAGCCGCAGGCCCGCCTGGGTGACGCTGCGCTCGCGCACCAGCGCTTCAAACAGCTTCAACAGATTAAGGTCGACTGCGGACAAATCCACTTGGTGCATGTTGATTATGACTTTCATGCCATTTATGTAAGTCGAGCGATCATGCACCATTCGGATTCATCTGAACAGGAGATTTTTCATGACTGCTTACTCCCCCCTTCCTTACGTTGTATTCGGCGTGACCGGCCGTACCGGCGCGGCCGCCGCCGATACCCTGTTGCGCTGCGGCCATCCGGTGCGCGTCGTGGTACGCGACCCGGCCAGGGGCCGGCTCTGGGCCGAACGCGGCGCCGAGGTCGCCGTGGCCGACCTGACCGACCTGGGCGCGATGACCAGGGCGCTCGATCATGCCCAGGGCGCTTATGTCGTCTGTCCGCAGCACTACGGCCGTGAAGACCTGTTCGAGCTGGCAGAGTTGATTGCCGATACCACGGCCCGCGCCGCGGTGGCGGCGCACGTGCCCAGGCTGGTCGCGCTGTCCTCGGTAGGCGCCGACCGCGAGAGCGGTACGGGCTGGATCTGGATGAACCGCCTGTTCGAGCAACGTTTGGGCGCGGCCGGTGTTGCCACCACCTTCCTGCGCGCCGCCTATTTCATGGAGAACTGGATGCCGATGGTGGCACAAGCCGTGCGCAGCGGCGTACTGCCGACGTTCCTGGCGCCGCCCCGGCGTGCCCTGCCGATGGTGGCGACTGCCGATGTCGGCAGCGCCGCCGCCGCTTTGCTGCAGGAAAGCGGCACCGCAACCGGCATCGTCACGCTCGCCGGGCCCAAGGACTACGCCCCGGCTGATGTCGCCGCCATGGTTTCAGCCACGCTACACAAGCCTGTCGACGTGGCAGTCCTGCCGGAATCGGCATGGTCCAGTGCGCTGGCCGATGCCCAGTTCTCAAGGGCCGCCCTCGCTGGTTTCGCCGAAATGACCCGAGGCCTCAATGGCGCCCATATCGACATCGGGAGCGATCCCGCCGCGCGCGCATGGGCTGGTACAACGACGCTCGAGCAGGTCATCACCGAACTGGTGCGGCGTCGGCAATAAAGGTCTGCACACCGTCGGGCATGCCGCCAATCGCTGGCGGCGCCGCCGTTGGCCGGGCGAAGGGATACACTGTTGCCTGTACTGTTGGTGATACCAGTCCCGCCATTGACTGACTACCGGCGCGGGCGTCGCCATCAAGGAGCGTTGTCATGCAAACAGACTTGCATGCCCCCGGCATCACCCTGTTCCTGTGCGGTGACGTGATGACCGGACGCGGCATCGACCAGATCCTTCCCCACCCCGGCAAACCGCAGCTGTTCGAATCCTGCGTACGCTCGGCGCTCGTCTATGTTGAACTGGCGCGCGAGAGCAGCGGTTCGGTCCCGCAGCCGGTGGACTTCCCGTACATCTGGGGCAACGCGCTGGACGCCTTGCGGCGTGCGGCGCCGGACGTGCGCATCATCAATCTGGAGACGGCGATCACCGCCAGCGAGCAAGCCTGGCCCGGCAAAGGTATCCACTACCGCATGCATCCCGCTAACCTGCCCTGCATCAGCGCTGCCGGCATCGATTGCTGCGTACTGGCCAACAACCACGTGTTGGACTGGGGTTATCAGGGCTTGAAGGAAACGCTGGAGAGCCTGCACCGCGCCGGCATCGCCACTGCCGGCGCCGGGCGCGATGCCACCGCCGCTGCGGCACCGGCCCAGCTCGCTGTGCCGGGCAAGGGCCGGGTGCTGGTGTTTGCGTGGGCCACGGAGGACAGCGGCGTGCCGCCCGAATGGGGTGCGGGGACGTCCCGGCCCGGCGTCAATTTCCTTGCCGGCCTGACGGCGCGCAGCCTCAAGACCATCGCCCGCCAGGTGGCCGCTGTGAAACGGGCTGGCGACCTGGTGGTGGCATCGCTGCATTGGGGAGCCAATTGGGGCTTCGACGTCTCGGCGCAACAGCGCAGCTTCGCCCATGGCCTGATCGAATCGGCCGCCGTGGATGTGGTGCACGGCCATTCTTCGCACCACGTGAAAGGCATCGAAGTCTACCGGGGCAAGCCCATCCTGTACGGTTGCGGCGACTTCCTCAACGACTACGAAGGGATAGGCGGCCACGCACAATGCCGTGGCGACCTGGCGCTGATGTATTTTCCCACCCTGGCCCAGGGCCGGCTGACCCGCCTGGCAATGAGCGCCACGCAAACCCGGCACTTTCGCGCGAACTACGCGCCGGAACCCGGCGTGCGCTGGCTGATGGAAACGCTGAACCGGGAAGGCCGGCCATTCGGCGTCCAGGTGGCCAGGCAGGGGCAGCACGACTTGCTGCTCGAAGTCAGCGGTGCGGGCACCTGACACGACGCCCCCCGCTTGCTCCGCACGGGGCTGATCGGGCCGCGCAAGTGACGCGCAGATGATTTCGATCACGGCAGCCATTGTTGCGCGCCATATAATGAAGATGATCGATTGATGATTTAACGACAATGCGGGTCCGCACTTTCCCGCACCAATGCAATCAACAACCTTATCCGATTTGGCGCAATGCGTAAGCTGAACGTGGCGGTGATCGGTTTGGGCAGGCTGGGCAGGGCCTGTGCCAGGGCGCTCATCGACGAACCCGAAATGACGCTGGCCGGTGTCGTGCGGCGGCCCGTATCGCTGCGCCCCATGTATGGAGAACTGGCCCCGTTTCCGGCGGTAGACCATGTGAGCGACCTGCCCTACGTCGATATCGCGCTTGTTTGCGTGCCGACAGGCAATGTATTGGGCGTGTCGCGGGAATTGCTGCAGGCCCGCATACCGATAGTCGAATGCGCCCGCCTCGAAGGCCACGCACTCGCCACCCATTACGGGGAACTGGATGACATTGCCAGGGCTCACCGCACCACCGCGGTGGTCGGCGCCGGGTGGGATCCCGGCGTGCTGCCCTTGTTTTCGCACGCCTTCGACATGCTGATCCCGCGCGGGCGCAACCTGTCGCATCGCCATCCTGGCCTGAGCCTGCACCGCAGTGCGGCCGTGGCGCACATACGGGGCGTAAAGGAGGCCCTGGCCGGCGAATTCCACAGCGCCGGCGGGGCGCTGCAACACCTGGTCTACGTCACGCTTGAGCAGGGCGCCGATCTTGCACCAGTCCAGGCAGCCATCTGCGCCGATCCCTTGTTTGCCGGCGAGGCCACCCAGGTGTTCCAGGTGGAAGACCTGGCCGACATCGAGGCCGAGGAAGGCCAGGGCCTGGTAATTGAACGGCGCAGCACCGCGGCCTCGGGCAAACATGCCAGCCTGTTGGTCGAGGCCCGGTTCGAGCACACCGCATTCGCAGCGCGCGTCATGCTCGACGCCGCGCGAACTATTTCGTCATTGCCACACGGCGCGCACCGTTATGCGCTGCGCGCCCCATGAAAGGATGCATCATGATCATTCCACTCCATATCCGCTTTGTCGATATGCCCCACTCCGATGCGCTCGAAGCGGAAATCCGCAAGCGCGCCGAAAAATTCGACGAATTCTGCAACCATGTCATGCGCTGCGATGTGACCGTCGGCACCGCCGGCAAGCACCAGACACAGGGCCGCATGTATGAGGTGCATATCGACCTGACGGTGTCGGGCACCGAGATCGTCATCAACCGCGTGCACCGGCATGAAGATGTCTACGTTGTCGTTCGCGACGCCTTTGACGCCGCGACCCGCAAACTGCAGGACTTCGTGCGTGAACAGCGGGGCAATGTCAAGCTGCACGAAACGCCCGTGCATGGCCGTGTCGCCAGACTGTTCGAGGATGGCCACGGCTACATCGAGACAGCCGACGGAACGGAACTGTATTTCCAGCGCGACAATCTGGCCTATCCCCAGTTTGACCAACTGGAAATCGGGACGGAAGTCGAGTTCCTGCAGCAAGTGGCCGGCGAAGGGATGCAGGCCAAGCGAGTCACCGCCGGCAAACATCACCCGCCAGGCATGCCGTAGAAGATCGGCGTGGGCGACCCCGAGGCCACATACCCATTGCCCGTTGGCCGCCCCCGGCTCAAATATGCAGCGCGTGCCCCAGTGCGCGCAGCGCGGCCTCCTGGATCGCCTCGCCCAAGGTAGGATGCGCATGGATGGTGCCCGCCACATCTTCAAGCGTGGCCCCCATCTCGATCGACTGGGCGAACGCGGCGGACAACTCCGATACTGCCTTGCCGACCGCCTGCCAGCCAACGATCAGGTGATTGTCGCTGCGCGCCACCACCCGCACGAAGCCGTCCTTGGCTTCGAGCGACATGGCGCGTCCGTTGGCGGCGAACGGGAACACGGCATCCACGCAAGCGACGCCCTGCGCCCGCGCCAGCTGGGGCGTGGCGCCGACCACCACCACTTCGGGATCGGTGAAGCACACCGCCGCGATGGCGGCCGGCGTGAAATGGCGGCGCTTGCCGCTGATGATCTCGGCCACCATCTCGCCTTGCGCCATGGCGCGGTGCGCCAGCATCGGTTCGCCGGTCACGTCGCCGATGGCCCACACATCGCGCATCGAGGTACGGCACTGGTCATCGACCTTGATGAAGTGGCCATCCATGTCGATGCGCAGCTTCTCCAGGCCGAAGCCGCGCGTGTTCGGGCGCCGGCCAACGGCGACCAGCACCTGGTCCGCCGCCAATGCCGACTCCTCGCCGGCGGCGTTCCGTATCCGCACCGCGGCGCCCTCCGGGTCCAGCCCGAGCACCGAGCAGCCTGGATGGGTCTCCACGCCCAGGCCCTTGAGCGCGTGGGCCACGGGGCGTGTCAACTCCGCGTCGTAGGCGGGCAGGATGCGCTCTTGCGCCTCCACCACGTCCACCTGCGCCCCCAGCTTGGCATAGGCGATGCCCAGTTCAAGGCCGATATACCCTGCCCCCACGACCACCAGCTTGCCCGGCACGGTCTTGGGCGACAGCGCTTCCGTCGCGCTGATCACCATCCCGCCAAACGGCATGAAGGGCAATTCGGTGGCGTGTGACCCGGTGGCCAGCAACAGGTGCTCGCAGCCGATGCGCTGCGGGCTCTCGCCGTCCCGGATCACTTCGACGGTCTTGCCATCGACAATATTGGCCCAGCCCTTGACGACGCGCACGCCGCTTTTCTTCAGCAGCGCGGCCACGCCGCCCGTCAGGCGGCCGACGATGCCGTCCTTCCACAGCACGGTCTGGCCAATGTCGATGCGCGGCGCCTGCACGGAAATGCCCAGCGCCGAGCCGCTGGCGTAATGACTGGCCTTGTCGAATTCTTCGGCCGCATGGATCAGCGCCTTGGAGGGGATGCAGCCCACGTTAAGGCAGGTGCCGCCCAGTTCAGCGGCTTCGACCAGGGTAGTGGGAATGCCCAGCTGGCCGGCGCGGATGGCTGCGATGTAGCCGCCAGGACCGCCGCCGATCACCAGCAGCGTAGTGGTATGTTGGTTCATCGATTACTCCACAAAGAGCATGGCTGGGCATTCCAGCAAGGCGCGGATAGCTTGCACGAACTGGGCCGCATGCATGCCGTCGATCACGCGATGGTCGAACGAGGACGACAGGTTCATCATCTTGCGGATCACCAGCCCACCATTGCGCACCACGGGCCGCTCGGCGATCTTGTTGACGCCGATGATGGCCACTTCAGGATGGTTGATCACCGGCGTGGTGACGATGCCGCCCAGCGCGCCCAGGCTGGTAATGGTGATGGTCGACCCGGACAATTCCTCGCGCGTGGCCTTGCCCGTGCGCGCGGCATCGGCCAGGCGCCCGATCTCGGCGGCGCACGACCACAGGTCGCGTGCCTCGGCGTGGCGCATCACCGACACCAGCAGGCCGCTGTCGGTCTGGGTAGCGACGCCCAGATGGACGGCGCCGTATTGCGTGACGAAGCCGGCGTCGTCATCGAAGCGCGCGTTCATCTGCGGGAACTGGCGCAGCGCGACCACCAGCGCGCGCGCCAGCAGCGGCAGCACGGTCAGCTTGCCGCGCTCCTTGCCCCACTGCTCGTTCATGCGCACCCGCAGGCTTTCCAGCTCCGTGACGTCGATCTCCTCGACGTACGAAAAGTGCGGGATGCGGCGCTTGGCCTCCTGCATCTTCTGCGCGATCTTGCGGCGCAGGCCGATCAGCGGGATGGTCTGCTCGGTATGGATTTCGCGGTAGCCGCCAGGCGCGGTGGCGGTCGCGCCCTGCGTGCCGCGCGCGACGTAGGCGTCCAGGTCCGTGTCCAGAATACGGCCGGCCGGGCCGCTGCCATGCACGAACTGCAGTTCAACGCCCATGTCCCATGCGCGCTTGCGCACGGCGGGCGACGCCAGCGGACGTTCGCCCGCCGCGCGCGCGACGCGCGCGGGTGCGGACGCATGCGCATGCGCGGCTGGCGCGCCGGCGGCAGGCAGCGCCGCAGGCTTGGCAGCAGCTGGCGCCACGGCGGGAGCTTGCTGCTGCGGCGCAGGAACCGGGGCCGGTGCCGAAACCGGCGCCACCTGGGCCGCAGGAGCAGCCGCACCCGATTGCGGTTTCAGGTTACCGGCGCCCTCCACTTCAATGTGGATCAGGTCCGCGCCCACGGCCATCACCTGCCCCGCCGCGCCGCCGAGCATGGCCACGGTGCCGTGGACCGGCGATGGAATTTCAATGGTGGCCTTGTCGGTCATGACGTCGGCCAGGATCATGTCCTCGGTGACGGCGTCGCCCACCTTGACATGCCACATGACCAGTTCAACTTCCGCAATGCCCTCGCCGATGTCCGGCATCTTGATGACATGAATACCCATCTTTATGCCTCCACCGCACGTTTGAACGCCGCGCCAACCCGCGCCGGCCCAGGGAAATACGCCCATTCCTGCGCGTGCGGGTAAGGCGTATCCCAACCCGTCACACGTTCGATCGGCGCTTCCAGATGGTAGAAGCAATGCTCCTGCACCAGCGACACCAGTTCGGCGCCGAAGCCGCAGGTGCGGGTGGCCTCATGCACCACCACGCAGCGTCCCGTTTTCTTGACCGACTCGACGATGGTCGCCAGGTCCAATGGCCACAGGCTGCGCAAGTCGATGATCTCGGCGTCGATGCCGGTCTCGCGCGCAGCCGCCTCGGACACCCACACCATGGTGCCGTAGGCGAGCACGGTGAGCTGCTTGCCGGGCCGGAAAATGGCCGCCTTGTCCAGCGGGACGGTGTAATAACCCTCGGGCACTTCGCCCAGCGGATTCTGCGACCAGGGCACCACCGGCTTGTCGTGGTGGCCGTCGAACGGCCCGTTGTACAGGCGCTTCGGTTCCAGGAAGATCACCGGATCGTCATTCTCGATCGAGGAAATCAGCAAGCCCTTGGCGTCGTAGGGATTCGACGGCATCACCGTGCGCAAGCCGCAGACGTGGGCAAACACGGCCTCCGGGCTCTGGCTGTGGGTCTGGCCGCCGTAGATGCCGCCGCCGCATGGCGTGCGGATCGTGATGGGCGCGGTGAAGTCGCCCGCCGAACGGAAGCGCAGCCGCGCCGCCTCGGACACGATCTGGTCATAGGCCGGATAGATGTAGTCGGCGAACTGGATCTCGATGCACGGGCGCAGGCCATACGCGCCCATGCCGATGGCCACACCGACGATGCCGCCTTCGGAAATCGGCGTATCGAACACGCGCGATGTTCCGTATTTCTTTTGCAGGCCTTCGGTGCAGCGGAACACGCCGCCAAAGTAGCCCACGTCCTGGCCGAAGACCACGACTTGTTCATCCTTCTCCAGCATCACGTCCATCGCCGAACGCAGGGCCTGGATCATGGTCATGGGTGTTTTTACTGTGTTTTCCGCCATCTCAGATCCCCAGTTGCTGACGTTGCACGCGCAGATGTTCAGGCAGTTCCTTGTAGATGCCATCGAACATTTCGGCGGGGCTGAAAGTGTGGCCGCTGGCCATGGTGCCGTACTGTTCGGACTCCTTCTGCGCGGTCAATACCTCGGCCTCCAGCCGCTTCTGCGTTTCCTCGTGCTCCTGTTCCGACCAGGCGCCAGCCTTGATCAGGTACTGTTTCAGGCGCGCGATCGGGTCGCCCAGCGGGAAATGTGACCAGTCATCGGCGGGCCGGTATTTCGACGGATCGTCCGAGGTCGAATGCGGGCCGGCGCGGTAGGTGACCCATTCGATCAGGCAGGGACCGAGGTTGCGGCGGGCCCGCTCGGCGGCCCAGCACGAGGCCGCGTACACGGCCAGGAAGTCATTGCCATCGACGCGCAGCGAGGCGATGCCGCAGCCCACGCCACGGGCGGCGAAGGTGGTGTCCTCGCCGCCGGCGATGGCCTGGAAAGTCGAGATGGCCCACTGGTTGTTGACCACGTTCAGGATCACCGGCGCGCGGTACACGTGGGCGAACGTCAGGGCCGTATCGAAGTCCGCTTCGGCCGTGGCGCCGTCGCCGATCCAGGCCGAGGCGATCTTGGTATCGCCCTTGATGGCCGAGGCCATGCCCCAGCCCACGGCCTGGATGTATTGGGTGGCCAGGTTGCCGGAGATGGAGAAGAAGCCAGCCTTCTTCACCGAATACATGACGGGCAGTTGCCGGCCCTTCAACGGATCGCGTTCGTTCGACATCAGCTGGCAGATCATGTCGACCATGGGATAGTCGCGCACGATCAGGATGCTTTGCTGGCGGTAGGTGGGAAAACACATGTCGTCCACGTTGAGCGCCAGCGCTTGCGCAGTGCCGATGGCCTCCTCGCCCAGGCTCTGCATGTAGAACGACATCTTTTTCTGGCGCTGCGCCATCAGCATGCGGCTGTCGAAGATGCGGGTCTTCATCATGGCGCGCATGCCCTTGCGCACGAGTTCAATGTCGATCTGCGGCGCCCAGGGGCCGACCGCGTTGCCCTCGGCATCGAGCACGCTGATCAGCGAGTACGCGAGATCACGCGTATCCATGGGGGTGACGTCGACCTCGGGCCGGCGCACGGCACCGGCTGGCGACAGGCGCAGATAGGAAAAATCGGTGTTACAGCCAGGACGTCCCGTCGGTTCGGGCACGTGCAGGCGTAGTGGTTCGCCCTTGCTCATTCTCATTCCTTCATGTGCGATGGTGACGCACTTATGGTGATCAATCCTGGCTGGCCTGAGGCGGGTAGCGGCGGCCGGCCGGGATTGTGGAATCGCCCGCGCGACTGGCACAGCGGGCACGAAAATATTTTCTGGAAAGCAAGCGGAGAGTAACATGCTTTCCCGTCCTCAAAAAGGGCCGCGAGGGAAAAAAACATGTGTCATGGCAAGCGGAGCGCGAAAGTCGCGCCAGTGCCTGGCCCCTCACCACGGTCTGTTATCATGAATCAAGTGCGTGCCGACAGCGCGCCTTGTCCACGCCAGAAACTCCCCATGCCCGAGATGACCAAACCCGTCACCACACCGTCTTTCCTCAGCCAGATCAGCAAACCATTTCTTCGCGACCGATTGATGCACCTGCTGCTGATCGTCGCCATCGCCCTGTCCTTCCTGTCGCCTCATCCAGTCCAGGAATATCTCATCTGGATCGACTGGCACACCATCGCGACGCTGGCCGGGATGCTATTGCTGACCACGGGCATCGAGGCGAGCGGCTACCTGGAACACCTGGGGCGGGTCATCATCAACCGGCTGCGGCAGGAACGGGCGCTGGCGCTATTTCTGGTCACCGCGTCGACCGTTTTGTCCACCGTGCTCACCAACGACATCGCGCTGTTTATCGTCGTTCCGCTGACCGTCGGCCTGACCGGCATCAGCAACTTGCCGATAGGCCGGCTGGTCATCTTTGAAGCATTGGCCGTCAATGCCGGCTCATTACTGACCCCGATAGGCAACCCGCAGAACATCCTGTTATGGCAACGCTCGCATTTATCCTTCGCCGACTTCACCTGGCAAATGGTGCCGCTCGCGCTGGCGATCTTCGCGCTCCTGTTGCTGGCGACCTGGTTATGCTTCCCGAAACAAGCCATCCACACCGAGTTGAAGGACGACGCCACGTCCTACAGCGTGGCGCTGCTCAGGACGTGCGCGCTGCTCTATGCCGCGTTCCTGGCCACGGTTGAACTGGGTCATCCTGGGTGGGGACTGGTTGGCGTGGGCGTCGCGGTCCTGCTGTTCTGCCGGGAGATCGTCGCAAAGGTCGACTGGTGCCTGATCCTGGTTTTCATCCTCATGTTTGTCGACATCCACCTGCTTTCCCGGTTGGCGTTCGTTCAGGCCTGGGTCGAAGGCATTCCCCAATTCACGCAACTGCAGCTGTATCTGGCCGCCCTGCTTGGCTCCCAGGTCATCAGCAACGTTCCGGCGACTATCATGCTGGTGCAATACTCCACCGCTTACAAGGTGCTCGCCTACGGGGTCAATGCGGGCGGGTTCGGACTCGCGATTGGCTCGCTGGCCAACATCATCGCGCTGCGCATGACGCCAGAGCGCCATTTGTGGCTGCGCTTTCACCTCTACTCCTTCCCGTTCCTGGTGGTATCGGCGCTGATCGGCTGGTTGCTGCTTACGTCCCTCTGACAGCCATCTGAGGCGAGCGCCACCTTTCGCCGCAATTGCACGCAGTATTACAAATGGTTTTCATTGAAACGATTTAAGCCTGTATCGTGCGCGCCTCAGCAAGTAGGCTAGAGGACTCGGCATTGGCCAGCACTGTTTGCGCGCGCCAGGGGAGCGTCGCGTCCCCTGCTGTTGCGCGCCGTTAGCGTATGCGTAGAGGCAACCCGGCGCATCGCCGGACGGCCCGGCTGGCCAGGCGCAATCCCATCAAAAGGAGTCTCTTTTGCTAGACCTGAAAAATACCCAAGCGGCCACCGTCATCAAAGTCATCGGCATTGGTGGCGCCGGCGGCAACGCTGTCAACCACATGGCCGCCTCCGGCCTGTCCACCTTCGAATTCATCTGCGCCAATACGGACGCGCAGGCGCTATCGCATACCCGCGTCGAAAAGCGGATCCAGCTCGGCGAGGGCGGCCTGGGCGCCGGCAGCGACCCGGTCGTCGGCCGCGAAAAGGCCCTGCGCGAACGCACCGCCATCGCCGACGCGATCAAGGGCGCGCACATGCTGTTCCTCACCGCCGGCATGGGTGGCGGCACCGGCACCGGCGCCGCGCCCGTGGTCGCCGAAGTGGCCCGCGAGATGGGCATCCTGACCGTTGGCGTCGTATCGAAGCCCTTCGAATTCGAAGGCCCGCGGCGCATGCGGGTGGCCGAAGAAGGTATCGCCTTGCTGGCGAAATGCGTGGACTCGCTCGTCATCGTGCTCAATGGCCGCCTCGAGGAAGTGTTGGGCGGCGATGTCACGCAACGGCAGGCCTTCGCTGCCGCCGACGATGTGTTGAGCAAGGCGGTCGCCGGTATCGCCGAAATCATCACCGTGCCGGGCATGATCAACGTCGACTTCGAAGACGTCCGCACGGTCATGCGCCTGTCCGGGATAGCGATGATGGGTTCAGCCCAACACGCCGGGGAAGACCGTGCCATCAAGGCGGCCGAAGAGGCGATCTCCTGCCCGCTGCTCGATGGCTCCAACCTGCACGCCGCGCGCGGGCTGCTGGTCAACATCACCGCATCCGAAGAGACCCTGAAACTGCGCGAAACCAAGCAGGTGATGAATGTGATCTGCGCGCAGGTCAGCGACGACGCCATGATCAAATTCGGCGCCGTCTTCGACGATGCGCTGGGTGATGCCATGCGGGTCACCGTGGTCGCCACCGGCTTGAGCCGGCCCGGCGACCTGGCTGGCGGCCCCCGGCGAATGTCGATGTCGCGCCTGGCACCGGGCGGGCATCCAGGGCCAGGCGCGCCGCACCAGGTTCGCGGCGCCGTGCTGCGGGAGCCGCCTTCACCGGCAGTGCTGCGCCAGACCGCCCCCTAGACCATTGCCCGGCTGGCGCCGCCCTCCCCCTGGGTACCTATTTCGCAGCCGACAATGCAGTCTTGATCTGGGCCAGCGAGCTGGGATCTTCGATGGTGGTCAGGTCGCCCGGGTCACGCCCTTCGCACACCGCCTGTATCGAACGGCGCAACAGCTTGCCGGAGCGGGTCTTGGGCAAGGCGTGGATGAACACCACGCGCGCCGGCCGGGCGACGGCGCCAAGCTGCTGGTCGACCACGCCCATGATTTCCTTTTCCAATGCCGCGCCGGCATCGGCGCCGGCGGCCGCGTCGGGATGCTTGAGCACCACGAAAGCCACCGCCACCTGGCCCTTGAGCTGATTTTCAACCCCGACCACCGCGACCTCGGACACGTTGGGGTGGGACGAAATGCTCTCTTCGATCTCGCGCGTGCCCAGGCGGTGGCCGGCGACGTTGATCACGTCATCGGTACGCCCGAGAATGAAGTAGTAGCCTTGCGCATCACGAATGCCCCAGTCAAAGGTCGAGTAGACGTGCTTGCCGTTGATCCGGTTCCAGTAGGTGGACAGGAAGCGCTGGTCGTCGCCATACACGGTCTGCAGGCAGCCCGGCGGCAACGGCCCCTCGATGACGACCACGCCTTTCTCGTTGGCGCCGCAGTCTTCGCCAGTGGCCTCGTTCTGGACCTTGACCTTGTAGCCGAACACGGGCAGGCCGGGACTGCCCAGTTTGGTCGGCTGGTCTTCTATGCCCTTGGCGATGGACAGGATAGGCCAGCCCGTCTCGGTCTGCCAGTAGTTGTCGATCACTGGCACCCCGAGTGCGGTCGCGATCCAGTTCGACGTGGTCTCGTCGAGCGGCTCGCCGGCCAGGTACAAGGCCTTGAGCGAGGACAGATCGTATTTCGTCATCAATTCCGCAGGCTGCTTCTTCAGTACGCGCACCGCCGTGGGGGCCGAGAACATGCGGGTGACGCGGTATTTTTCGACGATGCTCCACCAGATGCCGCCGTCGGGCGACGTCGGCAAACCTTCGTACATGATGGTGGCCATGCCCGCGATCAGGGGGCCGTACACGATGTAGGAATGCCCGACCACCCAGCCGATGTCCGAGGTCGAGAAGAACGCTTCACCCGGCTTGGCGCAGAAGATATGCTTCATCGACGCGGCCAGGGCGACCGCATAACCGCCCACATCGCGCTGTACCCCCTTCGGCTTGCCGGTCGTGCCGGAGGTGTACAGGATGTAGGACGGCTGGTTCGATTCGAGCCAGGTGACGGGCACGTCGGCGTCGAGATACTGGTCGCGCAGGCTGGCGTAGTCCGCGTCGCGTTCCGGCACCAGCGTCATCGGCACCAGGCCGCGGTCGACCAGCAGCACCTTGGACGGCTTGAAGCTAGCCTGCGTGATGGCCGCGTCGAGCAGGGGCTTGTATGGCACCGGCTTGCCGCCGCGCGAACCGGCGTCGGCGGAAATGACCAGTTTGGGCTGCGCGTCATCGATCCGCGTGGCCAGGCTGTGGGAAGCGAAGCCGCCGAACACGACCGAATGAACCGCGCCAATGCGGGCGCAGGCCAGCATCGCGAACGCCGCCTCGGCGATCATCGGCATGTAGATCAGCACGCGGTCGCCCTGCCCCACGCCCAGTCCAACCAGGATCGCCGCCATGCGGCATACTTCCGCGTGCAGTTGCTTGAAGCTGTACACCTTCTCCTGGTGCGTCTCGGTCGAGATAGCGATCAGCGCCGGTTGCTCGCCCTGCGTTGCCAGCCAGCGGTCGACCGCGTTGTGGCACAGATTGGTACGCCCGTCGACAAACCAGCGCGCGAACGGCGCCTTGCTGTAGTCGAGCACCTGTGTGTAGGGCGTTTGCCAGTCGATGGCGTGGGCTTCCCGGCCCCAGAACTTGGCCGGTTCATCAATCGATTCTTGGTAGAAGTCTGCGTAGGTCATGTCGTCTCCAGGTATTTTCATTGCCGTTTCATTCAACTCGCTGCACCGAACTGTCATGGCCGCTGGTGCAATTGCCGTGCCAAACGATGAGCCGGGACATCGCAAACCGGGAGGCTTTCAACATAAGCCTTTCCAATCAATTACTTGAATATAGTATTGATAAGAAGCATCGTCATTTGCAGCCTGCAAGCCGCACATCTTTTTATCCTGCTTTTGTTTCATTTCATGTTCCATGCAACCTGCAGCCGCCCGACACGGAACAAAGTGAAACGAAGATGAAACAAAGATGCCATGCGGCCAGTAGTGGCAAGGCTTCGGGCGCCATCGACCTGTCTTACAATGACCGATCCGGCAGTGCATGCCCCCCTCCACACACAACTGGCAAAGAATTTCTCATGGCGCATATCCCCGAGGCCCTGCTTGGTTTGGGCAAGATCAGCGACGAAAACTGTGACGTCACCATTGCCACCCGAGAACACATCAATTCTCCGCTCCACACGCATGCGACCACCAACTACGTGACCGTCAGCGAAGGCACGCTCTACCTGACGCTGGACGGCGCCGAGCGGCCGGTGCGGCCCGGCGAATGGTGCGTGATCCCGGCTGGCGCCGACCATGCGGAGCGATTCACGGACAAGACATCAGTCATCGTGTTTTGGGTCAAGCACGGCGCGGAGAGTGGGCAGTTGTAGCGCCCACTCTCCATTTGCGGCCCGCGCCGCCCCATCCAGAAAGGCAGACATAGCATGCGCTTCCCTGATTTTTTCGACCAGGCCCCCACCATCACCGTGCATGACGGCTTGGCCGAGTTTCTCGGCGCTTGCACCGATGGCATGATCACCTACCGCTATATCGACGCCGTCAGGCTGGCCGGGCACTCGTGCCCGACGGTCGCCGGCGCCTACCTCATGACGTGGCGTGCCTTGCGCGCACTGTACCCCGACGGCACGCCGGAACGGGGCGCGCTGCGCGTGCGGTTTGCGGCGGCGCAGGATGAAGGCGTGAGCGGCGTCATCGCTAGCGTCGTCGGCCTGATCACGGGTGCGGCAGGCATTGGCGGCTTCAAGGGCATAGGCGGCAATTTCCAGCGCCAGCATTTGCTGCAATTTGACAGCGGCGATGATGGCGAGGTCGTATTCGAACGTGGCGACAACGGCGCGGCGGTCCGGCTCAGCATGCACATGCACCGGGTCGCGGCCGACCCAGGCATGAGTGTCCTGTTGAGAAAGATCCTCGACGGGCTCGCCACGCCAGACGACCAGCGCGCCTTCGCCACCATGTGGCAGGACCGTGTCAAACGCATCCTGATCGATCATGCGGACGACCCGGACCTGTTCACCGTCACGTCGGTCGCGCCACCGGCGGCGCAGTGACGCCATGAACCGGTCGCGCAGCCCGTCAACCACAACGGCGTACGCCGGGCTGGACCCGCTGTTGGCGGCGGTCCGTCAATGCCGCGCCTGCGAGGCCCACCTTCCTCTCGGGCCCCGGCCCGTGTTGCAGGCCGGCGCATCGGCGCGCATCCTCATCGTGGGACAGGCGCCCGGCGCGCGCGTGCATGCCTCGGGCGTCCCCTGGGATGATCCAAGTGGAGAGCGCCTGCGCCAATGGCTGGGTCTGGATGCGAGCGCCTTTCATGACGCGTCGACCATCGCCATCATCCCGATGGGATATTGTTATCCGGGCCGGGGCAGCAGCGGCGACCTGCCGCCGCGGCGCGAATGCGCGACGCTGTGGCTCGATCAGCTGTTGGCGGCGCTACCCAATATTGAACTGACCCTGCTGATCGGCCTGCATGCGCAACGGCACTTTCTGGGCAGTCGCCGCAAGTCGTCATTGACGGAGACGGTGCGGGCATGGCGCACATTCGGCCCGCGCTATCTGCCATTGCCGCATCCCTCGCCACGCAATACACCCTGGTTCCAGCGTCACCCCTGGTTCGAGAGCGAACTGTTGCCGACGTTGCGCGAACGGGTCGCGTCGCTGACTGCGAAGTGATCCGCCTACCGTCTCGCGCAAGGAAATGGACTCAACCGTCCAGCAGCCGCAACAAGGCCTCGCGCAGCACGACTGCCTGATTGTGTTCCGGGTCTTTCGCGCCATACACCAGCGTGATCGGCTGACCGGCGGCGTCGGCCAGCAGGCTGCGCATGCGCAGCAATTGTTCGTCGGTCTGCAATTCAGCCAGATAGCGTCGCTGGAAGGCTTCCCAGCGCTGCGGCTCGTGGCCGAACCATTTGCGCAATGCTTCGCTCGGGGCAATGTCGCGCAGCCACTGTGCCAATGCGAGCGTTGCCCGGCTGCGCCCGCGGGGCCAGACGCGATCGACCAACACCCGGTAGCCGTCGTCGGGGCTCGCGTCGTCGTACGCTCGCTTAATCAGGATAGTCGAAGGCTTACGCTTTGCATGTGCCATGCCGTGCTCCATCGCGGTCCGTGTATCCCTCCCTGTCCCTGAGGCCAGTGCGGTCATGCGGTTGAGCACACCCACACGCACTGCCACCTCGGTCGCCTGCGCCCCTATCGAGCGCGCGGCCAGTTCCCGGCCAGTCAGCACCTTCAGATGGTACATCAAGGCTTCGGTGGACGTGCGTCGCTGGCTGTCCGGATTTCCGTCCTTGCAGAGCGAAAAGGACAGCAGTCCGGACAGTCCGTGACGCGGCTGTCTTATCGTTCCCAGTGGCCGCGTGTCCACTCCCATTCATTGTGGCGCCAACGCCAGTGGCCAGGAATCCAAAAATGCGCGGGGCTAGGTGCGACGGTAATTTGCTCAACGATTAGCGCCGGCATCGGACGTGCGGCGCCCAGGTACCAGTGTCCTGGTTGCCATTGCCATCCGTGGTCGCGCCAGGCCCAATGCCCCTGTATCCAGGCATATCCAGATGCTGGCGGTGGCGGAATCACTTCCTGGATGGGGGCCGGCGCTTGGCGCACAATCGCTGGGTGATCGTGTACGACAACTCGCTCCTTGACGACGGTGGTGCAACCGCTCAAGGCAATTGCGACGGCTGCCGCCCACATTATCTTTTTGGTCATTTCCTGTTTCCTTGTCTCTGGTGATCTTGGGAAAACGTTGGCTAGCATTTTTCCAGCGCCGAAACATAACGTTTCCGCCGGCTGTCAGGGCCTGTGTATGAGGGGATCCTCAGTGTCGGATCCACCGGCGGGCATCTTCTTATGGTTGGCCAACTGGCTGGTTGTGTTTGGCGATTTCGTTCCCCAGGTAACCACCACCCACCGCACCGGCGATAGCTGCCAGGGTACGGCCGTTGCCACCGCCAATATTACTTCCCACTAGTCCGCCCACCAGGGCACCGATGCCGATGCCAAGCGGACTGTTTCGGGCGGCCGGAGCCGGCTGTGGATACGCGGGAGCTTGCCGCTTATCGTAAGCCTGTTCAGTTTGAAAGACCTGGGCGTGTTCGCCGCCATAGGCCGCTTCCGAATTGCGTCGGTATTCATGGTGCACGACAGCTTTGTGTCGAACCAGCTCTCGCTCGACTGGCGCTTGTACTGGCGGCTGTGCCATCGGCACGCTGCCGCTGTTCACCCATTCCGCTGCAGGAGCAGTGGTGGCGGCACCATGGGAGTTCGGCAAGACTCCCGCGATCGCGGCGGCACCGACCAGGCAGACCAAAGTCACCGAAACTGCGGCGGCTGCCATCAGCGGGTGGATGCGATTCGAGGTTGCGGTGGTTTCCATTTTCGTTCTCCGGTATGGCGCTGACGTTGCGCCGTCAGGCCAATAACGCCTAAGGCTGGGAACAGGATGTATGGAAGGCGTTTCCCGGGTAAGCAGATGTAACGCGAGCAAGGCGAGTAGGGACGAGGACGCGCGCGGCGGGCTGGCGGAGACAGAGGCGCGAAGGAATCATCACGGGCCGAGATCCGGGCGCAGCACAAATATCGGACGACTGTCGGCAATGGACTGGTCCCGCGCAGATGTGACAATTCGAGCATTTTCACATATTGGCAAAATGTTATTATCACCAAGGATGCTTCAATGTTCCAGATGACTCTGAATGTGTCTTTTACCTTCTGTGAGCAGACCAGGAAGAAGAATATATGCGTCTAAGCACCATAATGTTTTTCAAGGAATTATGGTGATCCTCAAAGGTGCCACGGTCTCCAGGGGCGAGATTACTACCGGCATACCTTGTAGTGCAACATTAAAAAAGATAGAAAGAGATATGCAGATTTCGTTACACACATTTCTGGCACTGTGCCTGGTTATCTCGACAACGGCCTGTGGTGGTGGTTCAGGTGCTATAGGTTTGAACTCCGCAGGCACCACCACTCCAGGTTCGAACGCTACGATTCTTGCGGCAGGCGCCACGTTTACCATGCCAGCAAACGCAGCCGTGTGGGTACCGGCAGGAACTACTGTTTCCTCATCCAACGGCAACGTAATTACAATCAACGGATCGAACAATACCGTCAATACCCAGGCTGGTGCCGTGGTCAGTGTTCCTATTAGTGCGACGGGACCAGCTAATAATTTCATTGCGACAAGCCAGTCAACAACCGAAAATGTTTCAACGTCGCCACTCAGGGTCTCAGTCCTCGCAGGCTCGGCTACAACAAATAGCAATCCTGTCGATGGAACAGGGTCTTCCGCGATCTTGTGGGGCGGTGGGCACATGGTAGTGGACGCCAGCGGGAATATCATCATTTCAGACCGTGGTTCACTGAAAAAAGTCACTCAAGCTGGCGTCGTCACGACGATCGCACCAGGTTATCAACCTGCCGACTGGGAAGGCATTGCGATCGACCCGGCTGGGAATATTTATGGTTCGGGAGGAACTATGTCCTCATCCACACCAGTTATATGGGGGACGGCCATCTACAAATTCACGACCGCCGGAACTCAGCAGAATCTGTTTATGAATTGGGAAACGTCTTCGAGCAATCCATCGCTAGGATTTGGAGATCTGGCTACAGATAGCAAGGGCAACTTGTTCTTCCTTGACGGGACGAACAATCGCATCGTGAAGTTCACTTCAAGTGGCACCTGGAGCGTATTTGCTGGAAACGGCGCGAGCGGGAACCTGAGTGGCATTGGAAAGAGCTCATCAGCCGCTCAGAGTATCATTTCCGGGCTCGCAATTGACGGCAATGACAACTTATTTGTAAATTCCGCTGGGTTAATTCAAAAAATTGCGATTGACGAAACCATTTCCGTCATCACGAATAAATTATCGATCGATAGTGGTGCGATGGCGATAGATCGATTCGGCAATATCTATGTGGTTGGGTTCCAAAAGCTCTATCGCATAAGCGGAAATGGAATTGTGACGTCCTATCCCTTTTCAAATACAACCGACCATATTGCATCGATGGTCACTGACAAGGATGGAAATCTTTATGCCGCCACCCGAGGCATGGGTGCACAGATCTTTAAGATTTCATTTTGAGTGGGACGCTTTGATTCCTGGCCGCCAGAGACGGCCAGAGATCATGCACCGAGCCCGCCGGGGCGCGCACCTTGTCCGCGGCGACGTAGGTTGGCCGATGCGCACATCGCCTGCAGACATGCCCAAGCTGAAGCCGTACCGCCGTTTAAGGCCATCGGCGCGGTCACTGCCGAGCGAACGAATCCTGGCCCAACAGAACCGGCTGCAGGCCGTGGGAAGCGCAGTGGCGCAGATAATCCTCCCGCCGATCCCGCACGGTAATCCGGCGCAGCACGGTGCCATCCTGTGCCAGGTATTCCACGGCGCCGGTGACCACAACAAAGACAACCAGCGGCTTGTCGCCTGTGGCTTGCCACCAGTCGACATTCCCTTCGGGCTCGTACACATAGGCGTGCGGGCCGAGCTGTTCCCCCGTCCCCAGTTGCCGAGATCCTTCGAGATTGAAGGCGTGCACATGGCCGGTGTGGCGATGCAGCCCCAATCTAACGCCCGGCGCCAGGCGCATCAGTTCCACCCAGCCCGTGTCGCCCGGCAAAAACTGTAGCGGCCGCGACCACTTCCCCTCCCCTTCAACGATCCACTCGGGGCCCAGCGACGCGCATTGTTCAGTTTTCATATTCAAGTCTTTCAAAAAAGAGTCATGGGACTTCAAAAGGTGTAGATCAGACCACCATTGACGGTGTGTTGTGTCGCACCAGGCGCCGGCAAGTCTTGCCAGTAGGCTGCCACCGGGAACGCGGCCTCCCGGTTGTTACGCACCACAGCGGCCGTGCCCCACAGCGTGAGCGCAGGCGCGAAGGTATGTTCCCAGCCACCACTCACCAGCAGGGCGCGTGAGTCAGTCACGTTGGATCGTGCGCCGTAAATACCGAGGCGCAGCAGATCGCGGCTGCCGATCTTGTGGTTCACGCCGGCCCACACATGCCGCATCGATGTGTCCCCGCTGGCGGAGGCATCGGGTGCACGCACGATGTTATAGGCGACAAACCAGGAATTGGCACTTTGGTCATAGCGGGCTCCGACGATCCATTCACGCGAGGCGTCGAACAATTCCGACAGTTGTCCCTGGCTGTCACGCGTTTCGTCGTATATCGCGCGCACGTCCAGTCCTCCGCGCTGGAAGCTGAGCGCCGCGGCAGTGCTGCGGCAAGCGCGCCCGCCCACGCTGGACTGCAAGCCGATGGCCATGCCGCCAGATTGGGGACTGCGATAGCCGACGGTATGGCTCCAGGCGTTCCAGCTGTGCCCCTTGGTTAGCGTGGCGGAACCGGACCAGTTCAGGCCCATCGGATCGATGTACCAGACGTCATTGCTGTAGGCCATGGAGCGGCCGGCTTCCAGCCTGCCCCAGGTTTTGCTTTCCACGCCCAGCGTGGAATAGCGGCTAAACAGCATGCCATCGCTGCCGACGGTGCCGGTGGCGGTGTTAAAGCCACTTTCCAGCCGTATCAGTAGTTGCACGTCGCTGGTCAAAGCCTCGGCCATTTGGATGCCGATCAGGCTGGTTCCCCATTCGCTGTTCGACGCCCGTACCACGCTCCCATTCTTCGCGCCGATGTGGTCGACATAGGAAAGCCCGGCCGTCACCGTTCCGTACATCGTGGCCGCGACTGCGGAATGTAGGGACGTCATCAGCAGCAGCGCGGCGCTGGCAGGGAGGCAGTGCAGGTACTTCGGCATGGTGTTGGTGAATAAATTGAACAGGTGTACAGTATTGCAAGCCTGAGGATTGGCCAGCAGAGCCAGTCCGGGCAAACTTCAGGGTGCCGGTCAGGACGTCTCCTGGCCGGCCTATTTCAACCACCACAGGTCCCGATGGAGCCCGTTCTTCCGATCACCCTTACCCTGCCGAAGCCTGGCTCCCGGCAAATCCTGCGCTCCATGCATCAGCAGATGCGCACCGCCATCATCGATGGCCGGCTGTCCGCCGGTTTGCGATTGCCTGGCTCGCGCACGCTGGCCGCGCATTGCGGTGTTTCGCGCAACTGCGCCATGGCCGTGTATGACTTGCTGCTCAGTGAAGGACTGGTCGCGGCGCGGGCCGGTGGCGGCACTTACGTATCAGACATCTACCCGGCCGATCCACCCCGCACCGCGAACGCGGCGATCGATCGGACGCCCTTGCTGCAGCCACGCTGGCGCAATGAACCAACCGTACTGCGACCATCGCCGGCGACGCAGTTCGACTACGATTTTGTGGTGGGTCTGCCCGATACCACCCAGTTCCCTTTCGATACCTGGCGACGCCTGGACGCCCGCGCGTTACGCCAGTTGCAGCGCGCGCCGGCCGAATACGCGGCGCCGGAAGGACGGGCTGCGCTACGGGCCGCCATCGCCAGGCACGTGTCGTTTGCCCGCGCCGTGGCCTGCAACGCCGACGGCGTGCTGGTGACCTCCGGCGCACAGCAGGCTTTTGACCTGCTGGCGCGCATCTTCATCGAGCCAGGTCAGACCAAGGTAGCGATCGAGGATCCGGGCTATCCGCCGTTGCGCTGGGCGCTGGAGAGCGCCGGCGCCGTGCTGGTGCCGGTGCCGGTCGACGCGGAAGGTATAGCAGTGGATCGCATCCCGGCCGACGCACGGCTGATTTGCGTGACGCCGTCCCACCAGTTTCCGATGGGGCAAGCCATGTCGCTGCGCCGCCGCATGGCCCTGCTGGCGTTCGCGCGCGAACATGGCGGCCTGATCGTCGAAGATGATTACGATGGCGAATTCAGTCATTCGTCGCAGCCGCTCGATGCACTGAAAAGCCTGGACCGCGCCGACTCGGTGTTTTATGTCGGCACGTTCTCAAAGAGCCTGTTTCCGGGCCTGCGGCTGGGCTACGTCATCGCGCCGGCTTGGGCTCGTGCCGCCCTGGTCGGTGCGAAGCAGCGCAGTGACTGGCACGGCGCGGTTGCGGCGCAGGATACCCTGGCCGCGTTCATTGACAATGGCGACCTTGCGCGCCACATCCGCAAAATGCGCCAGGTCTACAGCCAGCGCAAGCAGGTGTTGACGCAGGCCTTGCAGCGCCATCTTCCAAGTACATTGTCGGTGATCCCGGCCGAAGGAGGGCTGCATATCGCCGCACTACTACGCGGTGGAGCCGATGCATCGCAAGTGGTCGCGGCGGCCGCCGAGGCGGGCATTCGGGTCGAGCCGATCAGCCAGTATGCGCTGGCTGCCTCGCCGCCGAACGGGCTGGTGTTTGGGCTCGGCTTGATGCCCACGCATCTGATCCATCAAGCCACGCTGCGCTTGGCGAAGTGCCTCGGATAGCCTCGTTGCGTTGGCCTTGCCTGTGCAGAGTGAACCGTTCCGCAAATCTGGAAGGCGCCATTCGTTGAGCGAATCGGGCCATGAAGAAATCCAAGTATTCCCCTGAAGTATTTGAACGTTGCGTCCGCTTGGTCATGGCGGCCAAGGGCGCGTAACACTCCCGATGGGCCGCCATCGAGGCGACGCCGCTGCGCCGTGCCCGTTGGACCGGGTCAATCACCAGTTCCGGGCCTATCGGCCAAGCCAGTTATGGGTTAGCGACTTCGCTCTGACTCACGCCACGGGGCCTCTCAAAATCCCGGAACGGTTCACCAGCGCCAGCCCCGACGATCGGGGCTGAGCCGGCGGCCGCCAGAGCCACCCGGTAGCGGGCCGGCGTGACGGCATGGGCGGCCCGGAAACTGGCCGTCAGGTGGCTCTGGCTGCTGAAGCCGCACTCCTGCGCAATGCGCGCCAGCGGCATGGATGACACGGTCAGTAGCCGCCGGGCCAGCTCCAGCCGGATGTGCATGATGTAGCGGTGCGGCGGCATGCCCATGGCATCCTCGAAAATGCGCTTGAAATGCGCCAGGCTCACATCCGCGATGCGGGCCAGGGCGGGCGTCGGCAATTCCTCGGCCACATGCGCGTGAATGTGGTTGAGCACGGCCTGCAGCCTGAAGAAATGGACGTGGCGCGGGCTGATGCCGCTGATGCCGGGCGCCGTCAGCGCCCGCAACGTTTGCTCCAGCATGATGGGCGCCAGGCGCTCCATGAAACCCCGGTCGGCCAGCGGCCCCTTTTGCAGCTCATTGACCAGTTGCAGCGCCGCCGCGCTGACCAGCTGGTCGTTGAACGGCAATGGCGCGCCATGCGAGGCGGCAAGCAAGTCCAGGCTCTGCTGAAGCCCGGCACCGCTGCCCACAAAGTAGAACACGGCAAAATCGATGGTGCCCGCATATTGCCAGTGGGTGGCCGTGTCCGCGCCCACCAGCAGCGACTGCTTGGGCAGGCTGACCGAGCGCCACGCCGCACCGTCGCCCTCCCGCACGCGGGCGCCGCCAAATTGCGCCACCAGCACGGTGCTGCCGGGCGCGGCCACCGTACGCTCGTTCGCCTGATACAGAAAACGCTCCACATGCAGCGGCGTGTCGCCCCCGATGTCGCCTTCCAGGATGGGGCTGTGCCCCAGTTCCTTCCGTATCCTCAGCCAGACTGGCGCTTCCATCGTCGCTCCCGCCTCAAATTTATCCATGAGCTTTTCTTGACAAAGATACGCAACTTTGTTGAAAGCCGCCAGCTTTTTTCAGGCCCACACTTGTCAGCAACAACAAGCCAAAACAAGCCACCCTTTTCAGGAGACAAGTGTATGAGACTCAGCACCGAACTCAAGCTGCCCGCCGTGTCGTTGACGGGATTTGAAACGCCCATGGGCGAGGAGGAACTGGCCATCCAGGCCAGCGTGCACCGCTTTGCCAAGGAAGTCCTGCGCCCGATCGGCCAGGAACTGGACAAGATGACACCCGAGCAGGTGATCGCCCCCGGCTCGCCCTACTACACCGTGTTTGCCGAAGCGGCCAGGCTGGGGCTCGACCCTGGCCTGCTGGCGCAACTGCCGCCGGACATGGCGGTGCGGGTCGAATCGCTGATCGGCGAGGAGATGGGCTGGGGCGACGCCGGCCTGGCCATCTCGCTGGCCGCCGCCAGCTTTCCCCTGGAAATGGCCAAGGCCGTCGGCAACCAGGAGCTGGTGGACCTGTGCACCGGCAAGATCGGCTGTTGGATGATCACCCACCCCGACAAGGGCAGCGACGTGACCATGTACGACATCCGGCGCGACTGGACGCCCGGCGCACAGGGCAACAAGGGCAACATGCTGGCCACCGTGGGCAAGGACGAAATCGTCATCAATGGCCAGTGTTCGGCCTGGGTGTCCAATGGCGCGGTGGCCCAGGTGGCCCTGGGCTACCTGGGCGCCGACTATGGCGACGGTTTCTTCGACGCCGACGGCCGCCCCCACGGCCTGGCCGCCATCATCCCGCTCGACCTGCCCGGCGTCTCGCGCGGCAAGCCGCTCGACAAGCTCGGACAGCGCTCGCTGCCGCAGGGCGAAATCTATTTCGACAACGTGCGCATACCGCGCCGCTTTGCCGTCGCCCTCCAGGATAGCTATTACGGCAACCACACGTCGGCCTGGTCCTATGCCGGCACCCACATGAGCCAGACCTTCACCGGCGTGGCCCGTGCCGCCTTCGAACTGGCGCTCCAGTACTGCCACGAACGCAAACAGGGCGGCCAGCTGCTGATCAACCACCAGCTGACCCGCCACCGCATCGGCGACATGCTGCGCCGGGTGGAACTGTGCCGGGCCGTGGCGCGCCGCTCGCTGGCCTATGCCCGCCTCACGCCGCAGGGCCACGCCTACGCCACGGCCTCGGCCAAGGTCACCGTCACCCAGGAAGCGTGGCAGGTGGTCAACGAAGCGTTCCAGCTGTTCGGCGGCGCCGCCACCTCGCGCGAATATCCGATCGAAAAGCTGCTGCGCGATGCACGCGTCACGCTGATCGAGGATGGCGAGAACAACGTGCTCACCATGCGCCTTGGCCTGCTGGCGCAGCAGCTCCACGCCGAAGGCTGGGGCCAGGGCTAAGGGCCGGGCGGGCCGGACGCCCGCCGCACGAACCGATCCACCACACTCACCACACAAAATATTGGAGTAAAAAATGGCAAAGCATCCCGTCGTCGTCTATGGCGCCAGTGGCTACACCGGCATGTTGATCATGGACTGGCTGATCGACCAGCAAATCCCCTTCACCGCCGTGGCCCGCAGCGCCGCGCGCGTGCGCGAAATGATGGCCCAGCGTGTGGTCCGGCTGGAATCGGCCACCTATGAAATCATCGAGTCGGAACATACCGTCGCGGCCCTGACAGAGGCATTCCGGGGCGCCAAGGTGGTATGCAACACGGTCGGGCCGTTCGCCAATTTCGGCCTGGTCGGCGTGGAAGCGGCGCTCAATGCCGGCTGCCACCATCTCGACACCACCGGCGAGCAGGGTTACGTGCGCGCCGTGCGCGACCAGTTCGGCGAGCGTTTCCGCCAGGCCGGCCTGCTCGTCGCGCCGTCGATCGCCTACATGTACACCTTCGCCGAGATCGCGGCCCAGCTGGCGCTGGAAACCCCGGGCGTGGACGTACTGGAAACGGGCACCCTGTGCCGTGGTCCGCGCGGCGGCCCGGCTGGCGTGACCGTGGGCTCGACTGCTTCCATTTTCGAGCTGTACCGCCAGGAAGCGTGCTACCTGTGGGAGAAGAAGCTGGTGCCGCACGCCCCGCACGCGTCCTTTGACATGGTCGATCCCAGCTTCATGCAGCCCGTATTCTCGCTGCCCTGGGGCGGCACCTCGCTGCCGGTGTTCTTCGAGAACGACGCGCGGGTGCGCTGCTGCACCTCGGCCGTGGGCTTCTACGACAACGACGTCATGCGCATGGTGCACAGCCTGGGCCAGAAATGGGAGACCGAATACCGCCATCTGCCGAAGGAGCAGCAGGACGCCGTGATCAAGGGCATCGTCGATTCGACCACGCCCACCATGCCGCCGCGCGAGCGCACCACCGTGGTCCGCACCGTCGATTTTGCCATCGGCCGAGGCCAGCTGGCGGCCGTGCGCGCCACTGTGCATGGCGTGACGGCCTACATCGCCACCGGCGCGCTGCAGACGGCCGCCGTGATGAAGCTGCTCGATGGCGACAGCAGCAGGACCGGCTTCGCTTCGGCCTGCCAGGCGTTCGGCCACCGCTACCTGCTCGGCTTCCTGGAGCAGCGTGGCCTGGCGCGCGCCACCGTGCAACAGCTGTAAGCGCGGAGTCACCATGGCCATCATCGACTTTTTCGACCGCGGCTGGCGCATCAACCCGTCCGGCACCGCCTATATCCAGGACGAGCAGCGTTACAGCTTCGACCAGGTGGGCGCGCTGTCGTGCCGCATCGCCCACGCGCTGCTGGCTACCGGCCTGCCCAAGGAAAGCAAGGGCGCCGTCTGGGCCGGCAACGACGTCACGGCCTGGGCCTGCACGCTGGGCCTGTGGCGCGCCAACATGTGCTGGATACCCGTCGGCGCGCGCAACGCCGACGACGAGAACCAGTACTTGCTCGACGCCTTCGATTGCGAGATCCTGTTCTTCCAGGCGCAGTTCGCGCCGGTGGTGGCGGCGCTGCAACCGCGCCTGCCCAAGGTACGGCACTGGATCTGCATCGACCCGGCTGCGGGCGCGCAGCCATCCGCTGCCACCGAGGTTCCGGGCGCCGTGTCGCTGGCCGACTGGATCACCGGCCAGCCCGACACGCGTCCGGCCGTGCACTACGATCCGGACGACGTCATCATGCTGTCGGCCACCGGCGGCACCACCGGCAAGCCCAAGGGCGTGATGAATACCCACCGCAGCACCCAGACCTTCTGCGCCCATTTCATGATGACCTGCACATACGGCAGCGGCGAGCATCCCGTCAACCTGGCGGCCGCGCCGATGACGCATACGGCCGGCCTGCTGTCCCTGCCCTGCACGGCGCGCGGCGGCACGGTGGTGGTGTTGGGCGCGCCTGACCCTGCGTACCTGCTGCGGGCCATCGCCGGCCACCGGGTCACCGAACTGTTCCTGCCGCCCACGGTCATCTACCGCCTGCTGGAGCGCGCGGACGAAGTGCGGCAATACGACCTGTCCTCGCTGCGCTACCTGATGTACGGCGCCGCGCCCATGTCGGTGGAAAAACTGCGCCAGGCAATTGCCCTGTTCGGCCCCGTCCTGACGGGCGGCTACGGCCAGACGGAATGCCCGGCGTCGATCGCCTACCTGCCGCCGGACGAGCACTTCATCGACGGCCAGCTGGCCGGCGACGAACGGCTGTCATCGGTGGGCCGGCCCAACCCGCTGGTCACGGTGGAGATCATGGACGAGGCCAACGCCATCCTGCCGCAGGGACGCACCGGCGAAATCTGCGTGCGCGGCGACCTGCTCATGAAGGGCTACTACCAGGCGCCCGAACAGACCGCCGCCACCATCGTCGACGGCTGGCTGCACACGGGCGACATCGGCCACATCGACGCGGACGGCTATCTGCACATCACGGACCGCAAGAAGGACATGATCATCTCGGGCGGCTTCAACGTCTACCCGAGCGAGGCCGAACAGGTGATCTGGAGCCATCCCGCCGTGCGCGACTGCGCCGTCATCGGCGTGCCCGACTCGCAATGGGGCGAAGCCGTCAAGGCGGTGGTGGAACTGAACGCGGGCCAGCACGTGGACGCGGCGGAACTGATCGCCCTGTGCAAGCATAAGCTCGGTTCCGTCAAGTCGCCCAAGACGATCGACTTCGTGGCATCGCTGCCGCGCAGCCCCGTCGGCAAGGTGCTGAAGAAGGAACTACGCCAGCAGTACTGGGCCGGCACGGATCGCAAGATTTAAGCCGCCCCACCGCATCAACCCTTGCGGCATGGACCGCCAAGTGTGACCGAATAGAGGAATCATGAACTGCTTCAACCACAAAGTGGCCGTCGTCACCGGCGCCGGCTCCGGCATCGGCCGCGCGCTGGCGCTGCAACTGGCCGGCCACGGCGCGCGCCTGGCCCTGTCGGACATCAACGCCACCGCGCTGGCCGAGACCATGGCGGCCCTGCCCGCCGGCACCGAGGCGCGCGCCTACAGCTTCGACATCGCCAACCGCGACGCCGTATTCCTGCACGCGCTGGAGGTCCAGCGCGACTTCGGCACGGCCCACTACGTCATCAACAACGCTGGCGCCACCATGGTCGGTACCTTTGCCCATCTGAGCACGGACGAAATCGCGTGGCAGCTGGACATCAACATGTGGGGCGTCATTTACGGCAGCAAGGCCTTCCTGCCGATGATGCTGGCCCAGCGTGAAGGCTGCATCGTCAACATCTCGAGCGTGTTCGGCCTGGTGGGCTTTCCCCTGCAAAGCGCCTACAACATCTCCAAGTTTGCCGTGCGCGGACTGACGGAATGCCTGTGGAGCGAACTGGCCGGCACCGGCGTGCGCGCCGTCTGCGTCCACCCAGGCGGCATCAAGACCAACATCGACAAGGCAGGCCGGCGCTGTGCCGCCGCCGGCAGCGAGGAGCGACGCTTCGATCAGCTGGCCACAAAGATGCTGGTGACGCCGCCCGAACGCTGCGCGGCCGACATCCTGAAAGGGATCGCCAGCGGCAAGCGCCGCATCCTGACGGGCAAGTTGTCCACCACGCTGTACTGGCTGGCCCGCTTGCTGCCCAATGCCTACCCACGCCTGTTCGGCCTGATCACGGGCTGAGTGCTCCGGCCAACACCAACCAGGACTCCAGACATGAGCAACATCTACATCGCCGGCATCGCCATGACCGTCTTCGGACGCCACCCTGACCATTCGCTGCACGACATGGCGGGCGAAGCGTTGCGAGGCGCCCTGCGCGACGCCAACTGCGACATCGGCGCGCTGGGCGCGGCCTACTACGCCGGCATGACCAACGGCCCGCTACAGGGCCAGATCGCGATCCCGGGCCAAGTGGTGCTGAGCAAGATCGGCATCCACAGCATCCCCATCTACAACGTGGAAAACGCCTGCGCCTCCGGCAGCACGGCGGTGCACCTGGCCGTGCAGGGCTTGCGCGCGGGCGCGACCGACGTGGCGCTGGCGCTGGGGGCGGAAAAGATGAACATCCCCGACAAGCTCAAGGCCTTTTCCATCTTCGAGGCAGGCTGGGACGTCGCGCGCGCCGAGGAAAACTACCAGACACTGGTGACGATGGGCGCTGGCATCACGCCGCCGCCGGGCTCGGAGTCGGACAAGCCGTACAGCAAGTTCATGTCCATCTACGCCGCCATGTGCCGCTGGCACATGGCCACCTACGGCACCACCCAGCGCCAGATCGCCGCCGTGTGCGCGAAGAATCACCAGCATTCGGTGCACAACCCCTACTCCCAGTTCCGCAAGCCGTTCACCATCGAGGAAGTGCTGGCGGCCCCGCCCATCACCTATCCGATCACGTTGCCCATGTGCGCCCCCCTGTCGGACGGCGCCGCCGCCGCCATCCTGTGCACCGAGGCTGGGCTCAAGCGCATCGGCGCCGACCCCAGGCGCTGCATCAAGATCGCCGCCAGCGTCATGCGCAGCTTCGGCACGCGCGGCCTGGACCGGCCGGATCTGCACGTGAGCCGCCTGGCGGCCCTGCAGGCGTATGAGAGCGCCGGCCTCGGCCCGACCGACATGGACGTGGCCGAAGTCCACGATGCTTCCGCCATGGGCGAGATCATCCAGGCCGAGAACCTGGGCCTGGCGCCGCCCGGCGAAGGCGGCATCTGCGCCGAGCGCGGCGACTTTACCGTCGGCGGCCGCCTGCCCATCAATCCGTCGGGCGGACTGGAATCGAAGGGCCACCCGCTGGGCGCCACTGGCATCGGCCAGCTGTACGAACTGGTCACCCAGCTTCGCGGCGAAGCGGGCGCACGCCAGGTCGATGGCGCGCGCCACGCGATCCAGGAGAACGGCGGCGGTCTGCAAGGGATCGAGGAAGCGGCAGTCGCCATCCACATCCTGAGCAAGTAGCCGCACGGCCAACGGCCATGCACCATGGACCAGCGGCGCGCAAAACAAAAGGCTTGCGACAATCTGTCGCAAGCCTTTTTATGCAATTCTGGGTGGGAAGTGCACGTTTCGAACTTGCGCCCCCTGCAGTGTGAATGCAGTGCTCTACCGCAAGCGGAAGGCGGCCAGCGGCGAACACCGCCGCGCGCTCGCCGAAACCTTGATGTACCGTCCGAAGCTGCTGACCTGCCGGGAACGGGCCGCGCGCGATCGGGGCGCAGGCGACCGGGGTAGCAATTCGTGTGGGTGTACTCAACCGCATGACCGCGCTGGCCCGCCCTCCGTTCGTATGGCGTAAATTTGTGCTTATCTGCCAAGCTGCAGACGCAGAAGCTTGCCTCCTCCATGCATTTTCAGCAGCATGAAGATGGCGGGAACTCACAAGTTCTTTGGCGCGCTGTCTCACATAATCGTCCCATCAACCGTTCGCGCCGCCAACGGCGTAGCAGCCATCCAACTCGAGAATCCATGGCCGTTCCAGACCTGAAGGACAAGCACATGCTGAAGCCCGGTGCCGCCACGGGCAAAAACAACGAACATCTCGTTCCGGCCCGCGAATTCGCCAAGCTGACCGATTACCCAAGGGCAAGTTCGACAGCGGCTGGGATGCCTACCGGGCCCGCGCCTTCGCGCGCCTGAAAGCCATGGGCTCGATTCCGGTCGATGGTCGAACGTCTAGCAAACATGCCAACGCATGGCGAACACCTCGACCGAGCTGAACGGGGCCGTAACGCGCCCCGGGCTGATCGCCAGATATGACGTGAAATAACAAATTCTCCACAGCGAAATTGATTGCATTTATGCCAAAAGTTACTTCCAGATACATTAAACGGGACAAAGTCATGAAGCGTATTCTCAGTATTTCACTGCTTTTAGCAGCCGGATTTGCATTTGCACAACAAAAACCGCAACCCTATCGCATGACAACGCCCGTGCCACCAGGGATCGCGACGCCGGACAAAGTGACGACGAGCCTGGGTACATTGAGTTTTCACGATGGCGTCCCGGATGACGCTACTGCGCGCAAGGTCTACGACAATCTTGATGCACAACGTGCGCTGCAGGCTTATCTGGACGCGCTGCCAGCAGTATCGATGATGGCGATGGTACGGGGACTAGACCAGTTTGGAGCGGTCAATCGAACTGCCGTAATGCACGAGGCCAGGATGGATTCGAAGTCGTTGTTCCTGACGGCCAATACCAACACGACTTACACCTGGATGCATCTGAGTACGAAGAATGGGCCGTTGGTGGTCGAAGTGCCGCCGAAGGTGCTCGGTTTGTTCGACGATAGCTGGTTCCGCTGGGTTGGCGATATCGGCATTCTCGGCGCTGACAAGGGCGCGGGGGGCAAGTATCTCCTGTTGCCACCGGACTGGAAAGGTGAGATTCCCGAGGGCTACCATGTGCTGCATTCGCGCACCTACACAGTGTGGGGCGGGTTTCGGACATTCCCTGTCAACGGCGATTACAAGCCGGGGATCGATCTGGTTGAAAAAACGATGCGCATTTATCCGCTGACCGATGCGGGCAATCCGCCGGCGCTACATTTCGAACATGTCTCGGGCAAATACTTCAACACGATTGCGCCAGGCGACACGCAAGTTTTTTCGATGATTCATCAGTTCCTGCAGGAAGAGCCAAACTCGGCGATCGATGCTGTGACATTGGGTAATCTGGCAGCGATCGGTATCGTGAAGGGAAAGCCATTCGCACCTGATGCGCGGATGAAAAAAATTCTCGCCGACGCTGCGAAGATCGGCGATGCGACTGTGCGCGCGATGACCTATCGGCAGCGTAATCCTGACGCTTATTTCTACCCGGGCAGTGCATGGCGCACTGGTTTCCTCGGCGGCTATCTGTTCGAGAACAACGGCGTGCGCGAACTGGATTCTTACTATTCATTCTTTTTCTACGCGACCGGCGTCACACCAGCGATGGAAATGAAGGTCATTGGCAAGGGATCTCAGTACGCGGCGGCGTTTGTCGATTCAAAAGGTCGTGGATTCGATGGCAGTCATACCTACAAGCTGCATTTGCCGGCGAATATTCCTGTGAAGGATTTCTGGTCGCTGATCGCCTACGACACTCAGACGCGTTCAATGCTGCAAACCGACCAGCAGTATCCCCAAGTTGGCAGCCAGAGCCCTGGTCTGAAAATGAATACCGATGGTTCGATCGACGTCTACTTCGGACCGAAGGCGCCGGCAGGACGCGATGGCAATTGGGTGCAAACCGTTCCGGGTAAGGGCTGGAGCGTGTTGTTGCGTCTGTATGGCGCGCTGGAACCCTGGTTCGACAAAACCTGGCGCCCTGGCGAGTTCGAGCGCATGGATTGAAATCGACGCATATCATCTTAGGCGTCAGAAAAATCATCGGTGTGCATGGCTGAGAAACACTGTTGGAGACCTCATCTGGCCATGCTGCGGAGCGTGTAAGAACTGCAGTGAACCGGGGGGGCGGCGCGCAAACGAACAATCAACTTGCCTGAGCGCGGGTATCTCTGAATTTCAGAGATACCCAATCGAACAGTCACTTACGCCCACGCCGCGTTTCGCCTTTCCGCTCGCTGCAACACAATCCGGATTGCATCGTGCTATTGGTCGGGCGGATATTGGTACTTCCGCAAAATCCGCTTCACCGCAAACTGTAATCTAGCGTGCTCGCTTACGCGCCTTGACCCATGGTAAGTATCGACGTCGCACCTACCATGCGATTTGTTGCCATGCTGAAACTAGCGCAACCTGTGCCATATCGGGCTCGATTGGCTTAGGGATCAATAACACCTTGGGCGGCAAGCCCCCCATCTCGGCGATCCGTGCAGGCTTGAGCGACGTGATGGCGACCAGCAGGCGTGGCTTGCTGTTCTCCATTTGGCTTAGCTGCCGCAGCACTTCCAGGCCGTTCATATGCGGCATGACGATGTCGCTCAGTACGATGTCAGGTTTGAACTGACCGATCATCAGTAGTGCTTCAATACCATTGGCGGCCTGATACAGCCGGGCATGAGGCCAGGTAGCGGCGATCACTGCGCTGGCTACTTCGCGGTCAATCGCGTCGTCCTCCACCAATAATATAGTCGGCGGACTGGTCGACGGGGCGACTGGCTTGTCCTGGTTGCGCTGTGCCCGGAACTCGTGAGCACTTTGTGCATCAATACGACGGTGGCCTCCCGGCGTTTTCCAGGCCATTAACAAGCCTTGATCTACCCAGCGTTGCACTGTCGGCTGAGAGACGCCTAGAAGTCGCGCTACTTCGGTGGTCGAATAGGATGGCTGCTCGGCAGGAGTTAGTGATGCGGTTGCGTCATTCATATAAATCGCCCGGGCGGCTTGTTATGGCTTGCTGCGCAAGATGCGCTCCGATGGTATCAATCACCCGCGCATGTTCTTCTGTTAACGCCAGGGCCAGTGTCATGGCTCGCTCAAGAGCAGCATCGCGTAAGGCCTCTTCAAGGGTGCTGGCCAGCTCTGACAAGGCAATCGCCCCAACCAGCCCCGCCCGTGACACCAAACCATGCGCCAAGACAATAGCTGTTGGAAGGTCGTTGTTGAGCGCCGCAGTAATCTGGCGACAAACATCCTTTTGATCATCCAAAAAAATACGCAAAAACCGAAAATATAGTTCGGGCTTACCAAGGGAGCGTCGTAATCCTGTGTCGATGCATATAGGTGAGGTTGGCATAGTGCACCCAGTAGAAATGTAATTCCCATGCAGGTTTCGCTGCAAATAAAGCAATCTTGCGGTACCCATTGTATATGATTTGAAAGTTTTTCGTAAAAATGTTTCTTTTGTGTGATTTTCGTGATTTGTATGTTTGGTTTGTTTGTTTTGACTGATTCATATGATAAATTGCTGCCTAGAATCACTCAAACATGGAGAACAACATGAAAGCAGCCAGCATCAAGCGGATGTTTGTCGCCTCGATAGTCGTCATGGTGAGCTTGCTCGCCTTACTGGGCTTCGGTATCCAACAACTGGGTAACGCGTCGGACGCAGTCGCCAAGGCAAATGAATCGCGCTACGCGTCCTACCTGCTGGCCGACGAAATGCGCCAGAGCTCGGATGACTTGACCCGATTGGCCAGGACCTATGTGGTCAGTGGCGAGCCAAAATGGGAGCAGCAGTACCTGGAAATCCTCGCCATCCGCGAAGGCAGCAAGCCGCGTCCAAACGAGTATGAAAAGATCTACTGGGACTTCCGTGCGGCTGATATTGACCCCGGAAAGGGCACTGGCACCGCCATTTCGCTGAACGAACTAATGAAACGTGCCGGCTTTACAGAAGCAGAGTTTGGCAAGTTGAAGGAAGCGGGCCAAAATTCGAACGACTTGGTCAAAACAGAAACCATCGCGATGAACTTGGCCAAAGGTCTGTATGCCGACGAGAACGGCGGCTTCACTAAGAAGGGCGAGCCGGACTTGGCCAAGGCGCGCGAAATGATGCACGACCGTACCTACCATGCCAATAAAGCCAAGATCATGAAGCCGGTCGACGAATTCCTGACCATGCTCGATACGCGTACCAAGGGCGATATTGCCGCCGCCGAAGCCATCAAACAAAAATGGTTCGTCGGTTTGGGTTTAATGGCCGTGCTGATGCTGGTCAGCATGACCGTGGTACTGACCTACGTGTACCGCCAGATCGCCGCTTCCCTTCGTCGTGCAGTGAACTTGTCCGATGCCATGGCTCAGGGCGACCTGTCTCTCAGCATAGACACGACTGGCCCAACGGAGGTGGCTCAGTTAATGACGTCCCTCAATTCGATGCAGGACAACTTGGTGAAGGTGGTGGCCGAGGTGCGCACTGGTTCCGAAAACGTGGCAACGGCCTCCAGCGAAATTGCCCAGGGAAATATGGACTTAAGCGGCCGCACCGAATCCCAGGCAAGCGCGCTGGAACAGACCGCGGCGTCGATGGAGGAACTGAGTTCGACCGTCAAGCAGAACGCCGACAACGCCCGTCAAGCCAATCAACTGGCGCAAAACGCATCGGCCGTTGCAACCAGCGGCGGCGAAGTGGTCAGCCAGGTGGTCGATACCATGAAGCAGATCAGCGATGCCAGCACCAAGATTGCCGACATCATCAGTGTGATTGACGGCATTGCGTTCCAGACCAATATCTTGGCTCTGAATGCCGCTGTTGAAGCAGCGCGCGCGGGTGAACAGGGGCGTGGCTTTGCTGTGGTTGCAACCGAGGTACGCAGCCTTGCCGGTCGCAGCGCCGAAGCGGCTAAAGAAATCAAACGCCTGATTGCCGACAGTGTTGAACGCGTCGAGCAAGGCTGCACTCTGGCCGATAACGCCGGTTCAACCATGGAGAAGATCGTCACCGAGATTCAGCGAGTGGCAGACATCATGGGTGAGATTAGTTCCGCCAGCGTAGAGCAGGACCAGGGCGTCACCCAGGTCGGCGAGGCCGTGACCGAAATGGACCACACTACCCAGCAAAATGCTGCGCTGGTGGAGGAAATGGCCGCCGCAGCGACCGGGCTGAAGACCCAGGCGGCAGACCTGGTGCGCACTGTTTCGATCTTTAAACTGTCGGCGCGGGATGACGCGCGCAGCACGGCAAGCGCAGCGCGCGCGCCGACCGCGCCTGCTGTCCGTCCGCTGCCCCTGACGGCCCGCCCAACAAAGCGCGTCGCGCTAACCAAGGCCAATCCGGCATCAATCAAAGAAGCTACCACCGATTGGGAGGAATTCTGAGATGACGACTGCTTCGCATACCCCGCTTGCGTTTGACGGCGAGCAGCCACTGGAATTTCTAGCCTTTAAGATCGGTCAGGAAGAATACGGCATCGACATCCAGTCGGTACAAGAGTTGCGCGGCTACGATGCCGTCACTCGTATCGCTAATGCCCCCGAACACGTCAAAGGCGTAACCAATCTGCGCGGGGTGATCGTGCCGATCGTGGATCTGCGCATCAAGTTCGGCCAGCCTGAACCGACTTATGACGCGCTAACCGTCGTAGTGGTTGTTAACCATGGTGGCCGCGCGGTCGGCATGGTAGTCGATGCCGTGTCAGATGTGATCAGCGTGATTCAGGCTGAGTGCAAGCCCGCACCGGCTATGGGCCAGTCCATCGACACTGATTACACGCTTGCGATTGCCACGCTGGGCGAACGTCTGCTGGCCTTACTTGATGTGGGCGCCCTGTTGCACGGTCTGTTCAGCGGCGAAGCGGCGGCGCTTGCCGCTTAATCGCTCGCTGCCCGATAAAGAAGGAACTATGCACCATTTTGTAAGGACTACCGGCATCACCACCCTGTGCAGCTTGTGCGCCGTGGCTTCTGCTCAGAGCGCTGTCACCATGTATGGCAATATCGACACGGGCCTAACTAGCATCAGCAATTTCAACGTCGCTAGCGGCTCCGGTGTACGCCTGTCGAACGGTTACCTGAGTCCTTCGCAGTTGGGCTTCAGGGGCCGCGAAGACTTGGGTGGCGGCATGACCGCCCTCTTCAACTTACAAACTGGTTTTGACGCTGGAACTGGTCGCTACGGCGGCGTGTTGTTTGGTCGCAATGCCTACGTTGGCTTGGAGACCAGCGCCGGTACCGTGACGATTGGCCGCCAGTGGGTGCTAAGCGACGACTGGATGACGGGTAATATTTTTCAGCCGGGCTGGACTGCCGGTTCCTTGCTGCACCTGAGCGGATTTGACGCCACAAGCGATCTGTTCAACAACAGCGTCAAGGTCGTTACCCCGCGTAGCGGCGGCCTGCAGGCAGGGATGATGTATAGTCTGGATGAAAGCAAGATGGCTGCCATGCCAGGGCGCGAATTTAACGCCGGTGTCAACTATGCGCAGGAGGGCTATTATCTCGCCGGCACCTTTTATTCTGAGGCTGACGGCAACGGCTCAGGTCGCAGCAACATCTTGTGGACCGCGGGCGGCAATCTCCACCTGGGCAGCGCCACCCGCTTGCGTGGAGGCTACTCCGACAGCAAGGTGGAAGGCAACGGCCAGTATTTGTCTGGTAATAACGGCGCGCCATTCCATGCCAGCGTGTGGGGGGTTGGCATCGACCAGGAGCTGCAAGCCCAGCTGCGTCTGGCGGCGGACGTGCTGTATCGTCGCGATCGCCAGCACGTTCAGTCCAGCACAATCTTGCGCCTGACATTGACGCGCAGCCTGTCGCGTCGCACCGATCTGCTGGCCAGCGTGGCACACCTGAGTAACAGGGGCGGCGCGATGGAAGTCCTGGAGGGCGCGCCAGCCGCCAACCTGACGCAGACCGGCCTGGCGCTCATCGTGCGTCACGCATTTTAAACAAGGGGGGATCCGCAATGTCAGAACTAAAAGCTCTCTCGCCAGCTCCGGAAGTCGCCCTGCGATCTACCGTACTGGTGGTCGATGACATTGCGGAAAACCTGATGGTACTGGGCGAATTGCTTAGCGACGAATTCCACGTCCGCGTCGCCAACTGCGGCGAGCAGGCACTGCAAGCGGCCCTGATCACACCGGCGCCGTCCCTGATCTTACTCGATGTGATGATGCCCGACCTGGACGGCTATCAGGTCCTGCAACGCTTGCAGGCCGACGAGGCCACCCGTCAAATCCCGGTGATTTTCGTGTCGGCCATGGGACGCGTCGAAGACGAGGAGCGCGGCCTGAGCATGGGCGCGGTCGATTACGTCAACAAACCTTTCAATCCTTCCGTGGTGTTGGCCCGGGTTCGCACCCACGTGGAGCTGAAGGCAGCGCGCGACCGCCTGGCCACCGACCGGCGCTGGTTACAGGCCGAAGTCGAGCGGCGTACCCGGCACAGCGCCCTGGTGCAAGACCTGAGTCTGCAGGCGATGGCCTACCTGGCGGAGGCCCGCGATCAGGAGTCAGGCAAGCATATCGTCCGGACCCAGACCTATGTGCGATTGCTGGCCACCGCCTTGTGCGATCACGAACGCTTTGCGCCAGCCCTGCGCGATGGCCGCTTGGAGCAGGTGGTCAAAGCGGCCCCGCTGCACGATGTGGGCAAGGTCGGCATTCCCGATGCCATCCTGTGCAAGCCCGGCCGCCTGACGGCGGACGAATTTGAATGCATGAAATCGCATGCCCGCATCGGTGCCGATGCGTTGGATCGTGCCATTGCCCAGACACGTCAGTCCAGTCAGGATTTCGATGCCGCGCTGTTGGAAGAAGTCTGCGGTTTCCTGCAAGTGGGCTGTGAAATCGCGCTGTGCCATCATGAAAAATGGGATGGCAGCGGCTATCCGGCCGGCTTGCGTGGCGACGCAATTCCAGTCTCGGCGCGTCTGATGGCGCTGGCCGACGTCTTCGATGCCCTGATGTGCAAGCGCGTCTATAAGCCGGCGCTTTCCTTCAATGAGACTTGCTCCATTATCGCGGCGGGCCGTGGCAGCCATTTCGATCCAGCCGTGGTCGATGCCTTTCAGGCGTGTCTGCCGGAGTTTGAGGCGGTCGCGCTGCGCTTTGCCGATCCTGACTGAACGATGAAAATTCAGACTGCCAGCCGTCTGTTGACTGGGCTATTGAGCCTGATGTCCTTGCTAAGTTTGGGCATGTTCCTGTGGTCAACCGCATATATGGAACGCTGCCAGGAAAGCCTGTCACACCAGTTGAACGATACCATGTCGGCAATCCAGTTTCGTCAGGGCAGCGATACGCTGACGGCGGCCGTGCGTGCCTATGCCGCGACGGGCGAACAACGCTATCGGGATGAATTCGAGATCGAGCTGACCCAAGTCAGGCAACGTGAGAACGCCATCCGTCAGCTGGTGCTGCAAAATGACAATGCGCGGGAAACTACGCTGATTATGGCCGCCAAGCGTGCGTCGGACGAGCTGGTGGAACTCGAGCGACGCATCTTCCAGGCTTCCGCTGAGCATCGTCGCGATGAAGCGCTGGAACTTGCCTACGGTGCCGAATACTGGAAAAAGAAAGCCGCGGTGCTGGCTCCGATCACCGAGGCCATGATTACGATTTCGCAGCGCCGCTCCGCCGAGTCGCAACAAGCGATCGAGGCCGCCCAACATGTACGTCTGGCTGCTGTTGTGATCACCCTGCTCAACGTTGCCTCCGTGTTGGCGGTGCTGCTAGGCTATTACGCACGACGCGTGATAATGCCACTGTCGCGTATCGGCACGCGGTTGGTGCGGCTCGGTGATGGTGAATCCGATATTCATTTCGAGGACCCCAGCGCCGCGGAAGAATTGCGTGAATTTAATGCCATGTTGGAGCGACATGCACAGGTGGTTCAATCTATGTACCAGCACCGCCAGGACTTATCTCAAGCACACCGTCAGCAGCTTGCTATTTTTAATGCAGCCAGTTCCGGCATTGCCTTCACACGCGAGCACCGCATCGTTGACTGCAATGAATTGTTGGCGCAGAAGCTCGGTTACCCACGCGAACATTTGATCGGCATGCCCACCTCGGAGCTTTTCTTGGACCCGGTGACGCCAGCGGACCAGGCGCGCAGCTTGACTACCCTGCGTGGTATCGGAATTGATCGCTATGAACGGCAAATGGTGCGTCGCTCAGGCGAACCGTTCTGGGCCAGGTTGAGTGGCAAGATGTTTGACGTCGATGACATCAGCCAAGGCTCTGTGTGGGTGGTAGACGATATCAGTGCCGAACGTTTAGCTAACGAACGGATGGCTGAAGCGCGACGTATGGCTGATGAGGTGATGCAGTTGAAGTCCAATTTCCTGGCCAATATGAGCCATGAAATCCGTACACCCATGAGCGCCATCCTGGGTATGTTGCATTTGCTAGGCAACACTGGACTGGATGCCCGCCAGCTTGATTACCTGCGCCGAATCGACATCGCTAGCAAGCACTTGCTGGAAATGCTGAATGCGGTACTGGATTTTTCAAAGCTGGAAGCCGGCCAGATTCAGGTCGAGGAAATTGAATTCGACCTGGAGCGATTGTGCGAAGATGTCTGTGCCATGTTGCGGGTGGTGGCCGAAGCGAAGGCGATAGACCTGTTGTTACAGGTAGCACCGGGCTTGCCGCGCGTCCTGCTCGGCGATCCGACGCGGCTGTCGCAAATTCTCATCAACTACACCAACAACGCGCTCAAATTCACGGATGCCGGCCAGGTCGAGATCAAAGTGGAGGGCTTGGCGCAGACGGACGGCATGTTGATGCTTCGGGTCGAGGTGCATGATAGTGGCATAGGTCTGACCTCCGAGCAATGCTGTAAGCTGTTCCAGAGCTTCGTGCAGGCGGAAGGCGCAACCACGCGACGCTATGGCGGCAGTGGCCTCGGGCTGGCGATCTGCAAGGGGCTGGCTGAACTAATGGGCGGTAAGGTCGGGGTTAGCAGCACGCCCGGCGTCGGTTCGATTTTTTGGTTCACGGCGTTGGTCAGGGTGCCGGTCAAGTCAGCGATGGCAGCGGAAACGATACCGACGCTGGCACCGGCCAGGTTGCCGGATTTGCATGACCCCAAGATGACGGAAAGTGTTCAGGTCGGTGGCGTTGATGCGAAAGCGCTGTTGTTGAAGATTGCGAATGGACTGAGCCGTAACGAATTCAGCGTGCGCGAACTGATTGTTCAAAACGAGTCACAGCTGCGCAAGTGCTTGGGAGAGACGTACGGACCTTTGCGGGGCGCTGTCGAACAGTTTGATTTTGCCCATGCGCGTAAGCTGTGGCCCAAAAAGTTATAACACAAGTCAGCTAACCACCGTTTTCCCGGCCTCGCGCAAGAATTCTGGCATTGTTTTCTAGCCTATACGCCATGATTGGCAGGAAAGATGTACGCGGAAGCCGACAGCTAAGCTATCATAAAAACATGCGTCGCTCACTTGCTGCCGTTATCCTCTTCTTCGCCACATGGTCATCGAATGCGGCGGTGCCTTTGCGCATCTGCACAGATGGAGGCATACGCTTGCCGACGATCATGACGTCGGACGGGCAAGGCATAGTTGATCAGTTGATCCGCGACGCTGCGCGTGAAGTCGGCATGGAGGTCGAGTTCAGGGTTGCGCCCACAGCTCGTTGCCGGGAGGAGGTCAATCACGACTTGGCCGACGCCTTTCCCGTTGTGCCATATACCCGCTTACTGACAGCGATTTTTGCCTACCCAATGCGCGGCCAAGGCGCTGATCCGGCGCGGGCCGTAGTTCGTGAGCGCGTCTTTGTTTTCCGGCGGGTCGGCACTTCAGTTGATTGGAATGGGCGCCGTTTCAGTGGCCTGCAAACGCCGGTGCTGGTGCCGGCCGCTGCAGCGCTGCTGCTCGACCACTTGGCTGTTTTGCAGGTGCCGGTCGATATGAGCGGCCACTCGCCGCAATCTGTGTTCGACAAGCTGCTTGCGAAGCGTGCCGATGCGGCGCTGTGCTGGGAGCTTGCCTGTGCCATGCTGTTGGCCAAGTTGCCTTACGCCGACAAGGTCGAAATGCTACCGACGCCGTTTACCGACGAACTGTACTATTTTGGGATATCGCGACGGTTCTACGAAGCTCATACGGATCAGGTGGAGCGCCTGTGGGATGCTATTGGGCATATCGCTCAAAGCCAAGCCTACAAACAAAAATACCGGAGCGTGGTCGACGACCTGAAGAAAAAGTCCAAACGCTAACCACGCGGCTAGCCCAGTCGCTCACGCCATTGCTGTGCGCGACACGCCACCACGACAAACAATTGGCCTACGAACGAGCGGCACCTCAGCAGCGACAGCATCACGACGCCGCGGCCAGGCCATCGCCACTGACCTGCCAAGACCGCGCATCCGCCAACAAATCCTGGAACGCCGAAGCGGGGATGGGTTTGCTGATTAAGTACCCCTGTGCTTCATCGCAACCGGCCGATCGCAAGAAGGCCAACTGCGCTTCGGTTTCGACG
>NZ_JACEZS010000020.1 GCF_014042365.1 Rugamonas fusca | reverse complement strand
TTATGCTCCACGCTTCCTTCCCACAGTCAGTTACCCTTCCGCAGTTGCGCTTCACTTCGCTCACTGTGGTCAGCTCGCGGCGGGACTTGCACCCACAGGAGTGCGCCCATGCTGGGCGCACCAAAAAAAAGCGCACCCGAAGGTGCGCTTGAATCCTGCTTCACGTTCCCGGCCGTTTGGTTCCCGCCGTAGCGCGCTTGTGGCGGCTTGCAGCAGTGATACCAACAGCATTCTGTAAAACGTGTGTCTCCTCAAAATATGTCCGGCTCTGGTTCGCCGTTGTTATACCCACTCCCCACAACTAATCTTGCGCGTCTTGCATGTTCTTTGCTACCCGGACGCATTTCGTTATCAGTTATATGTCCGACAGCGACGCCATCATAACGTATCTGAATGGCTTTTTCCCATTTTTTTTGTCGCAAGAAAAAGACATGAGGTCCTAATATTTTATTAATAAATCAAATCAGGCAGCCACAACGTAATCTGCGGCACGTAGGTGATGAGCGCCAGGAAACCGAGCATGGTAAGCAGCCACGGCAGCACCGCCACCGTCAGCTCGGAAATGCCCATCTTGGTGATGCCGGACGCCACATACAGGTTCAGGCCCACGGGCGGATGGCACATGCCCACTTCCATGTTGACGACGATCAGGATACCGAAGTGCACGGGATCGATGCCCAGCTTCATGGCCACCGGGAACAGGATGGGCGCCATGATCAGCACGATGGACGACGGTTCCATGATGTTGCCGGCCAATAGCAGCAGCACGTTGACCACCAGCAGGAAGCTGACCATGCCCAGGCCCTGCCCCGTGATCCACTCGGCCATCGCCTGCGGGATGTTCTCGCTCGTCATGAGGAAGGAGAACAGCACGGCGTTGGTGATGATGTAGAGCAGCATGGCCGACATCGAAGCCGAGTCCAGCAGCACCTTGCCCACCTGCGCCAGCTTGAGATCCTTGTAGACGAACACGGCGATGAAGAACGCGTACACGGCGGCCACGGCGGCCGCTTCCGTGGGCGTGAACTTGCCGCTGTAGATGCCGCCCATCACGATCACGATCAGCAGCAGCCCCCAGGCGCTCTTGCGGAAGGCCGCAAACCGTTGCCCCCATGTGGCGCGCGGCAGGCGTGGATAGTTGTGCTTGCGCGCCAGGAACCACGTCGTCAGGCCCAGCAGCGTGGCCAGCAGCAGGCCGGGCACCACGCCGGCCGTAAACAGCTTGCCGACCGAGGTGTTGGTGGTGACCGAATACATCACCATCACGATCGACGGCGGAATCAGGATGCCCAGCGCGCCCGAGGTGGTGATGACGCCGGCGCCGAACTTTTTCGGATAACCCTGCTTGACCATGGCCGGCAGGATGATGGAGCCGATCGCCACCACCGTGGCCGGGCTGGAACCGGACACGGCGGCGAACAGCGCGCACGCCATCACGCCGGCCAGCGCCAGGCCGCCGTGGAAGTGGCCCACCATGGAGCTGGCGAAATTGATCATGCGCCGCGCCACCCCGCCGTGGGTGAGGAAGTTACCGGCCAGGATGAAGAACGGGATCGACATGACTTCGAAGTTGTCGATGCCCGAGAACAGCTTCTGGGCCACGATCTCGGGTGGCACGCTGGTCATGGTGAACAGGAAGGTCAGCACCGTCAGGCCGAGCGAGATGGAGATCGGCATGCCGGTCAACATCAGCACGATCAGCAGCACGAAGATGATGGCGGCGTTCATACCTGGCCTCCTTGCGGCGCGGCCAGGTCGTCCAGGCCTTCCACGTGGGCCACGTCATGCTTGGGCAACTGGCCCGTGCGCAGGAACTGGTACGCCACCTGCAGGAAGCGGAAGCACATCAGGCCCGACGCCAGCGGCACGCCCAGGTAGACGATCCACATGGGCAGTTCCATGTCCGGCGAGGTCTGGGTGGTTTGCGATATCTTGTACACGTAGTTGGCGCCCAGCGCGCAGATCACGCCCGTAAACAGGGCGCCGGCCAGCAGGCCGATGACCACGAAGCGCCGGTACCAGGCCGCGTTCATGCGGTTGATGGCCACGTCCACCCCCACGTGGATGCCGGTGCGCACGCCATAGGCGGCGCCGAACTTGGCCATCCACACGAACATGTAGATGCACAGTTCCTGGGCCCAGCTGGTGTTAATCTGGATCAGCGTGTCCTGCAGCCAGGGGATGGGCAGGCCGGACAAATAGCGGTGGATCACGGCCAGGAAGATGATGACGGTCGCGGCGGCCATCAGCGACGCGATCAGCCATTCTTCGAGCTTGTCGAGATATTTCATGGCGGTCTTTCAAACGAGGAAGTGGCGGGACGGCAGCTGGCCGCCCCGCGAACCCGGACCCCGGCGATTGTCCGATGGGGCCCGGCGATGGCGTGGCTAGTGGCCAGTCCTTACTTGGCCGCTTCCTTGTTGATGGCCGAGATCAGGTCCTTGCCGATGCGTCCTTCCATCTCGCGCTGCACAGGCAGCAGCACGCGGCGCCACTCGGCCTGCTCCTGCACGCTGAGCGTGTAGATGGTGGTCTTGCCGGTCTTCTTGATGGCGTCCAGCGCCATGTCGTTGTCTCGCTGGGCGATGGCCTTCTCGAACGTGGTGGCCTCGCGCATCGCCTTCTCCAGCGCGGCGCGGATGTCGGCCGGCAGGCCGTCCCAGAACTTCTTGTTGACGATCACGGCGTAGCCCAGGTAGCCGTGGTTGGACACGGTCACGTACTTCTGCACCTCATGCATCTTCTGGGTGTACATATTCGATGGCGGATTCTCGGTGCCGTCCACCACCCCCGTCTGCAAGGCCTGGTACACCTCGGAGAAGGCCAGCACCTGCGGGTTGGCGCCCAGCGCCCGCATCTGCGCGTCGAGCACCTTGGACGACTGGATGCGCATCTTCAGGCCCTTGAAGTCGGCCGGCACGTGCAGCGGCTTGTTGGCCGACATGACCTTGAATCCGTTGTCCCAGAACGCCAGCCCCGTGATGCCCTTCGGTTCGAGCTTCTTCAGCATGCCCTTGCCGATCTCGCCCTCGGTCACGTTGTACAGGGCCGTCTTGCTGGGGAAGATGTAAGGCAGGTCGAACGCTTCGAATTCCTTCACGCCCAGCGGGCCGAACTTGGCCAGCGACGGCGCCAGCATCTGCACGGCGCCCAGCTGCAACGCTTCCAGCTCCTCCTTGTCCTTGTACAGCTGGCTGTTCGGATAGACCTCGACCTTGACGCGGCCATTGGTGGCCTTCTCCGCCAGCTGCTTGAAGCGCTCGGCCGCCTGGCCCTTGGGCGTGTCGGTGGCCACCACGTGGCTGAACTTGATGATGATGGGGGCTTGGGCGTAGGCGTTCACGCTCAGGGCGGCGCACAAGGCGGCCAGGGTAGCTTTCAATCGCATGCTGTCTCCAGGGAAGTGGTTGGTCCAAAATACACTATGATTGTGCTTGTATCCGATTCTCAACAGTCATATCGGGCCATGCAACTGTGGAAAACCACAATGGCATCGCCCGCCTAACTGGATAACCTTGCCGGCAATGAGCCCTGTTCCCACCTCCGCGCGCCGTCCGCAGTTCAGCAACACGCTGCGCTGGCTGTTGCCGGTGGTGCTGGTGCTGCTGTTTCTCACCATCCTGATCTGGCTGCCCTGGCAGGCGCGCGAGATGGAGAGCAACGAGCGCCAGGAACAACTGATCGCCGACACGCTATGGGTGGAGCAGACCATCCGCTTCCAGCTCGGACGCGACGAGGAAAGCCTGCGCGGCCTGGCCAACGACATCGATAGCGGCCGCCTGACGCAAGCGCAGCTGCGCGAGCGCATGGCGCAACTGCTCAGCAACGGGCACGAACTGCTGCGCGTGCAGTGGTTCGATCCGCAAGGCCGGCTGGTGGCCGCCAGCGACGACGGCGCGCCGTTGTCGGAAGCCTCGCGCACCACGGCCGACATCGCCCGCCGCACCCACAACGCGCTGTACGCCCAGCCCGAAGCCCAGAACCCGGACCCACGCGCGCCACCGGCGGCCGTGCTGATGGATTACCACGTGCCGCTGTACCGGGGCGCCAGCTACCTGGGCAGCCTGGTGGCGACCTACCAGGCCAGCGCGCTGCTGGAGGAAATGGTGCCATGGTGGTTCGCCCAGGAAAACCAGATCACCCTGATCGACCGCGACGACCGCGTGCTGGCGCGGCGCGCCGCCGCCGGCCCCGGCCACGGCGTGTACACCCACAAGCGGGCGCTGGACCTGCCGGGCGCGAACATCACGCTGGTGACGGACAGCGTCAAGAGCGCGCCGCGCCTGCTGCCCAACCTGCTGGTGGGCTCCGTCATCGTGCTGTCGCTGGGCCTGCTGTGGAGCCTGTTGGCGCTGTGGGGCCACATCACGCGCCGGCTGGCGGCCGAGGGCGCGCTGCGCCAGCAGATGGCGTTTCGCACGGCGATGGAAAATTCCCTCGTCACGGGCTTGCGCGCGCGCGACCTGGAAGGCCGCGTCACCTACGTCAACCCCGCGTTCTGCCAGATGGTGGGCTACCCGCCCGAGGAACTGATCGGCAAGCTGCCGCCCATGCCCTACTGGGCGCCGGAAGCGATGGCCGAATACCAGCACCGCTTCGCCGCCGTGCTGGCCGGCACCGTCACGCCCCAGTTCGAGACCATCTTCCAGCGCTCGGACGGCACCCGCGTGCCGGTGCTGATCTTCGAGGCGCCGCTGGTGGACAAGGACGGGCGCCAGACGGGCTGGATGGGCTCCATCCTCGACATCTCCGACCGCAAGCGCATCGAGGAACTGAACCGCCAGCAGCAGGAAAAGCTGCAGACCAGCGCCCGCCTGGCCACCATGGGCGAAATCGCCTCCATGCTGGCCCATGAGCTGAACCAGCCGCTGGCGGCCATCTCCAGCTACACGACGGGCGCGCTCAACGTGCTGGAGCGGGCCGCAGCCAGCGGCGCGCCCGTCGATGGCGCCATGCTCAAGCCGGCGCTGGAACAGGCTTCAGCGCAGGCCCAGCGGGCCGGCCAGATCATCCGCAGCGTGCACGCCTTCGTCAAGAAGCGCGAACCGCTGCGCGAGGAGGTGGCGCTGCCGGCGCTGCTCGACGGCATACGGGCGCTGATCGAACTGCAGGCGCGCCGCTTCTATGTCATCCTCCACACGGAGTTGGCGCCCGACTTGCCGCCGCTGCGCATCGACCGCATGATGATCGAACAGGTGCTGCTGAACCTGACCCGCAACGCCATCGAGGCCATGGCCCACATCCCGCCCCAGCGCCGCGTGCTGACCCTGCGCGCGGCCTACGACGCAGCGGCCGGCCAGGTCAGCGTGGCCGTGATCGACCAGGGCCACGGTATTCCACCGGACGTGGCCGAACGGCTGTTCTCGCCGTTCTTTTCCACCAAGGCCGAAGGCATGGGCATGGGCCTGAACATTTGCCGCACCGCCATCGAGTTTCACGGCGGCGCGCTGACCCACCGCGCCAACCCGGAAGGCGGTACCATCTTCACATTCACCTTGCCGGCCGCGCCGGTGGCCACGCTCACAGGAGAAACCTGAACCATGCTGCACATAGTCGACGATGAAGTGGTGGTGCGCGACGCGCTGTCCTGGCTGGCCAGCTCGCGCGGGATCGCGGCGCGCGCCTACGACAGCGCCCAAGCCTTCCTGGCCGAAGTGGCACGCGGCCAGTTCGACGCCGATGGCGACTGCGTGCTGCTCGACGTGCGCATGCCCGACATGAACGGGGTGGCCGTGTTCGACCAGCTGGCCGCCAAGGGATGGACGCGGCGCCTGCCCGTGATCTTCCTGACCGGCCACGGCGACGTGCCGATGGCGGTCGACACGCTCAAGCGCGGCGCCTTCGACTTTTTCGAAAAGCCGTTCAACGACAACGAGTTGATGGACCGGGTGCAGGAAGGCTTGGCCGGCTCGCGCCAGGCAGGTGCCAGCGCGGCCGTCCAGGCGCGCCTGGCCACGCTGTCGGCGCGCGAGCGCGAAGTGCTGGACCTGATTTTGGCGGGCAAGATGAACAAGGTGGTGGCCGACCAGCTGGGCATCAGCATGCGCACGGTGGAAGTGCACCGCGCCCATATCTTCGACAAGATGCAGGTCAAGACGGCCGTGGAGCTGGCCGGGTTGCTCAAGTGAGGCAAGCAACGACGGCGCGCGGATAGAGCGTCAGGGTGCGGTTTGCTCAGATAAACCAGCCGTAGGGAAAGCCGTAGCGCCAGACATTCAGCAGTTCACCAGAACTTTGCATCCCCAGCGCCTTCATGATGCGCTGCAAGTAGACCAGGAACTGATCTCGTTCCTCGGATTCCGCAGTTGAAAACGATGCCATCGCTTCCTTGAATTTCGCCAGCACCAGGGAGCGCTTGGGATGCTTAGGCAGATCCGCGCACAACGCATCCAGCAGGCCATCAACCGACCGCTGCGCAGACAGGCGCATGTTCTCATTCGGAGCACCGGGGTAAAAGCTGGATGGATCCGGAACGAACTTCGGCTCTGCCCGCAGGCGCGTTAGCGCCAGCATGGTTTGCGGTGAAACGACGAGCAACTCGTCGCCCACAAAAGTCGGCCACAGGTAGAAGGTAAGCCCAGAAACACCTGCCACCACGACCAGAACGATCACCGCCACGCTGGCACCGAGAAAAAAAGGTCGACATCAATAGATCAGCCTAACGTAACGCCGTGCGGTGCACCGCCAGCGAATTGAATTGTCATCTGCATTAAACGCGGCCTCCCCCGGAAGAAAACCAAGCACTGACCAACCTCAGCATCATGCCGCATGTGCTGATAACCTGACGCCGAGTGCACGGACCACTTTGAGGATGGTGTCGAGACGCGGCTTAGCGCCAGGGGCGAGCGCCTTGTAAAGACTCTCTCGGCCCAGTCCCGCATCCTTTGCAACCTGCGCCATTCCCTTGGCTCGTGCAACGTCGCCGAGCGCAAGGATAAAGAGGTCTGTATCCTCGGTTTCGAGAACTGCGGTCATGTACTCGGCGATAGCACCTTCGTTCTGGAGGTAACGAGTCGCATCCAATGGAATTAACTTTAGCTTGGTCTTGGGAGTGCTCATCCTTCAAGCTCCAATTGTCGCAAGATCTTTTGTGCCCGCTTGATATCTCTTGCCTGGGTTGATTTGTCACCGCCAGCGAGCATGACGATGAGAATGTTCTGGCGCTTTGTGAAATACAGGCGATAGCCTGGACCGAACGCAACGCGCATTTCCGAGATCTCTCCTCCAACCGCCCTCCAGTCGCCAAGATTTCCTGCCTCAGCCAGGCGCAACCTCGCAACTATGCGCAACTGGGCTTTGATGTCTTTAAGGCCATCAAGCCAGTCTTGGAACTCCTGCGTTTGATGTACCAAAAACATACACTTTATTGTATCCGACTAGATACACAAATCAAGCGAAGTCTATTCGCATGTATGACGCCTAACGTGTTTGCTCGGGGGTTTGCGGAGGTGCTAAACGTATGAATGCAACGGTCTTGAACAGTTTCGTGCGCAAGGTCCGGTGGAATGATGGCTTTGGCACTTCTACCAGAACCTTCACCTGGGCTTTTCAGCATGTGGATAGGAGAGATTGGCTGTAACGATTAACGATGAATTGATGAGCCGGAAGAGGTTGTCTGAAATAGCCTCATATTGCCGTTGGTCTTCGCCGTCGAAACCAAGATCGTTCCATGACCCCATACCACCGAACACCCATGCTGCCTGAGAAGCGGCGAGCAGGCGAGAGGCATGGAGTGGAAGTTGGCCCCTGAGAGCAATGCCATTGAGGTCCGGCTCGGACTTCCCTTTTAGTGCCGAACGTCCTGACTCGAACGCCTCTGCAAACCAATCTAGCTTGTGCTTCCTGGAAAAGACGATGGCATCCTGTAACGTCCGGCTCATTTCCGCAGATAAGCTATCGACTGATGGTGCGTTCGAACTTGCGGCTTTTTCATTTCGTGCTATTCGCCCATATGTAACTTGCCATATTTTCTGGTCTGCGCGATTCTGGTCGCCGACCTCCCACTTGGCTTCCCAATAGTCGGAACCGCCAGGACATACAGCCTCGATGATCCATCTGCCTCCACCGCCAACGAAGGCGACTGACATTCGGTCGGAGAAATCCTTCTTGTCAGTGGATATCCGCTCCACCCGTAGCCCGGAGCAGCGCCTAGTCTTGAGCTTCGTCAGCCAGACATTGGGGTCTTCGGCGAACGGCTTCTCGTTCCATGTGTTTCCGACACGTTCGAGGTCTACGAACTTTACGAACTCATCGAACTTGAACGCATTGTGTTGAGGGTAGAAGTCGGCTATGGCTTGCCCTGAAAGAACCATGTTCCCGTGGGTGACAAGAACAAGAATTTGAAAAATCGTGCCTTGCATATGAGCCCCTCCCCTATTGCGCAGTCCGCCCGATCCAATGTCGGCAGCGTACCGATGAATGGCATCACGAATTCGGCAACCAATATGACCCTATCGTTTCACCGCATTATCTTGCCCAACGTGAATTAGCCGCCCTCCAACCTTATCCTCCTCCCGTGACCAAGTCTTGCGATTCAGCAAGGAAGACCAATGTCATTCTTTGTTATCAAATGATCACATCACTTCGCCCGTTGTCACACGTGGCAAACCCATTGCCCAGTACAGAACAACTTACCGGCCATCCCCATCCACGTGCTGCCCCAGCGCCCATGCCACATGCTCGCGCACCAGTGCCGACGAATGATCGCGGCGCGCCACTAGCGCGGCCACGATGCGCGCATCGCCACGCTCGCCAGCCACCGCCGCGTTGCCCAGGCCGACGGCGATATTGCGCAGCCAGCGCACATGGCCGATGCGGCGAATCGGGCTGCCGCTGGGGCGCTCGTTGAATTCCTCCTCCGTCCAAGCCAGCAGCTCCACCATGTCCGCCCCACCCAGCCCGTTGCACTCGTCGAAGTCCGGCAGCGCGGCGCGCTGGGCGAACTTGTTCCATGGGCAGACGGTCAGGCAATACCCACCGCGCCCCCCGGGGCGGGGTTGCTCAAGTGAGGCCGGCCTGGCGCCAGGGTGGCGCCAGGCAACAGACCGATCACCAACGCGACACCATCCGCGACCACGCGGCAACGGCAGGACGCGATCACGTGGCCCTCGCCGCCATCGACGCCCTCACGACCCAACTGGCGGCCGCCCTAGCTCGCCCCTATTTCCCTCGCGGTCCACGCCCCCGGCAAACTTGCCATCGTCGGATTCCTGGATATTGTCGAGAACGTCGCCGCCTGCTTCGCGCAGGGCTAGACGCAAACCGTCGAGGTCTTCGACGCGGTCATTGAGCATGCAGGAAGCGGTAGCGCCACTGAAGAATGCATCTTGCCGGAAAAGAACGTCCCCGTTGGCGGGAAGGAGTATAGTCTGAAGGGCGGGCGCTGTTGCTGACGCTAAAGCGGACCAGCGCCGCGAGATCATGGCAACTTTTGGTATCGTCCACGAGCGCGGGACATATCGGTACAGAGTGTTCCACCATGATTTTCTTGAGCAGGCACTTGCTTACGTGCACCATGTATCAAGCAGTGATGCCAATGCGAAAGGATAAGCGCGTGTCACACCGAACAGAACCTCTCAGCGATAGCGAGCGGCTGCAGGGCCTGCTGACGATGGCCAGGGAATTGTTGCAGATCGACGAACCGAGCGCAGTGTTGCGTCTGGCTGGGCGCGCAATCGTCGAACTGTCGGGCGCAACAGAGGCGCTGTTGCTGATCGGTGGTGAGTCACCGCTTGGCGTGGCCTTCGGATGCGACGGGACGGCAAGCTCAGCACACGTTCAGCACCCTTGGTACGCCGCTGCTCACGCTCGCATGACTGGCGGCCCCAGCGTACCGGCGCCAACGGGGACGTTGATGGTCGCGGTGCCGCAAGCGCAACCCATCGCGGTCTTGCTGGCTGCTTGTCCGGTTGGCTCCACGCCGGAGATTGCCCGGCGCCAGGCCGCTACCCTTGAGACTGCGCTCGAGTTGACTGCCGCAACACTGGGTCGCATCCAGGTCCGCAGCTCGCTTGAGCAACTGGTTACCACTCAGTACACTCAGCTCGCCGAAAGAACGCAGGAACACGCCGATGAGCTAGCGCGCCGCGATCTGGCCGCACGTGACATGCTGTCCCTGTCGCTGACCGATGTACTCACGGGCCTGAACAACAGGCGCGGTTTTTTTGTGCGGACAGAACCGCTCTTCCGCCTGGCCCAGCGCCAACATCGTGGCAGTGCGTTGGTTTATGTCGACATCGATGCGCTAAAGGTGGTCAACGACACGCTCGGCCATGCGGTCGGGGACCAGATGATCCGCGACGCCGCCGCAGTACTGAGAGCGTCGCTGCGTGACGCCGACGTGCTGGCGCGCATGGGTGGGGACGAATTCGTTGCTTATGCGCTCGATGAGGCCCAGCCTCACGCTTTGCTGTCCCGCCTGCAACAGGCATTGGACGCGTTCAATCGCTTGCGGCAGCGTCCTTATTTACTCTCGCTCAGCGCGGGGATGGTGTCATGTGATCCTGCGGCAAGCACGACCTTGAGCGATTACATCCAACAGGCCGACGACGCCATGTACGAGCACAAGCGCCGCCGCCTGCACTAGGGTCGCGCGGAGCGACTGGCCAGCTATGGGTAACTGACATGAATCTCGCACTAATTCATTCGACCGCGTGCCGTGAACTGCTCAATGATGGGGAGCTGGAGGATGCAATACGCTATTGTGTGGAGCAAGGGATAGAACCGCCCATTCCTCCATGCGCCAAGATGTCATCTGATTATGAACATTGCGTGGCGCTGGCGAAGGAAACATTGTCGGACTATGGCTGGTGGGAAAAGCGCTTGAAAGTACGTGATGCGCGTAGCCGGCGACAAGCGGAAACATAGTGAAGTACAACGGTTCCATTTCCGCCACCAGGAGAGCCAACCACTGATGGGTGCCATAGGGCCATCACGTCACGTTGTGGTGAGGCTGCTTCAGACAGAGTACAACAATCGAGTGCCACGTGGCAGCGCAAGAGGCGTGGTTGGAGGGGCAATGCTCCTGCGGCGGACCACGTCAAATAAAACCCGCATGATCACTGGTGTTTTGACGGCATGGATGCGCAGGAGCGCTTCAGCGTAGAACCGATTGTGGACCCCCATCATCGTGATGGCCTGATCGATCGTCTCGGAAAGCGCATTGTTTATCCTGGGTACGCGGAACTTCAGGATGGTTCCCAATCCTGCTGCACGAAATCCCGTCGCAGCTTCGGCAACTTGTTCGCGGTTGACAGGGTATCGTTCCAGAAATGTGCCCTGGCCATGGGGATTCGGCGCGCGCCGTGGGCCAGTTTGCGAGAGTACCCTCATCGCTACACTGGGTGGCACGGCATACGAATGCATGTATTGCAATGCGAGTATGCATCCGGAAAATGACTCCATTTCGATTGCTGCATCGACGGCCAAGGCCATGCCTTCGTCGGGTCGGGTGAAATCTTGCATATAGCCTCCGCTTCAGTGGTTGTACTGCGGCCGACTGAAATAGATGTCATCAGAGCAGCCACTGACCATAGCATGAGAACACGCAATCGCCTAAGCATATATATGGATCGATTCGGCGGCACCATAGTCATGGTCACTGGCGCGCCGGCGGTGCTGGTCGATCTCGGCCCGGTTTTCCTCTGCCACGTCGGCAAGCGCATCGCCCCGCTTGGATGAATGACCGTTAAGCCGCATCCCCATGCCGCGCCAGCGCCCACGCCACATGCTCGCGCACCAGCGCCGACGGATGTTCGCTGCGCGCCGACAGCGCCGCCACGATGCGCGCGTCACCACGCGCCCCGGCCGCCGCGGCATTGCCCAGGCCAACGGCGATATTGCGCAGCCAGCGCTCATGGCCGATACGGCGGATCGGGCTGCCCTCCAGCCGCCGGTTGAATTCTTCCTCGCTCCACGCGAACAGCTCCACCATGTCCGCCCCGCCCAGCCCGTTGCGCTCGTCGAAGTCCGGCAGCGCGGCGCGCTGGGCGAACTTGTTCCATGGGCAGACGGTCTGGCAATCGTCGCAGCCATACACGCGGTTGCCGATCAACGGCCGCATCGCCTCCGGGATGGCGCTCTTCAGTTCGATGGTCAGATACGAAATGCAGCGCCGCGCATCGAGCTTGCCGGGGCCGACGATGGCTTGGGTGGGGCACACGTCCAGGCACGCGCTGCACTGGCCGCAGTGGGCGCCCGTGGGCGGGTCCACCGGCAGCGGCAGGTCGACGAGGATTTCGCCCATGAAGAAGGTGGAGCCGGCCGTGCGGCTGATGAGCAGTGTGTGCTTGCCGCGCCAGCCCAGTCCCGCCTTCTCGGCCAGCGGCAGTTCCATCACGGGCGCCGAATCTGTGAACACGCGGTAGCCGAATTCGCCCGTGCCGGCGCGGATGCGGTCCGCCAGTTGCTGCAGGCGGGCCCGCAGCACCTTGTGGTAATCGCGTCCGCGCGCATACAGCGAGACGACCGCCGCGCCGGGTTCGGCCAAACGCGCCGTTTCCCGTTCGCGCCAGTCCTCGGGCGTGGCCTGCGGCAGATAGTCCATGCGGGCCGTCACCACGCGCACCGTGCCCGGCACCAGCTCGGCGGGCCGCGCGCGCTTCATGCCGTGGCTGGCCATGTAGTCCATTTCGCCGTGCATGCCCGCGTCCAGCCACGCCTGCAGGCCCGCTTCGGACGCGGTCAGGTCGATGTCGGTGATGCGCACTTCGGCAAAGCCCAGTTCACGGCCCCATTGCTTGATGCTGGCGGCAAGTTCGGCTAAATTGGCTTCGGACAGGGACATGGCGACGGGCAGGCGGTTACAATGCAGGCAGGCGGGCCATGCGGCCCACGATGAAATCTCAAACGCTATTTTAATTGATGCAGCATTTTCAAGCCCATCTCCACGACGAAGCCGGCACCTGCGCGCTGGGCGCCTCGCTGGCGCGCGCGCTCGCGCCCGGCCTGACCATCTACCTGCACGGCGACCTTGGCGCCGGCAAGACCGCCCTCACCCGCGCCCTGCTGCACGCGGCCGGCTACGAAGGCACGGTCAAGAGCCCCACCTACACGCTGTCCGAGCCATACCGCGTGCAATTGGACGGGCGCGCCGTGAACGTGATCCATTTCGACCTGTACCGCATGGGCAGCCCGGAGGAATTCCTCGACGCGGGCTTCCGCGAGGATTTCAACGGTGACAATATCTGCATCGTCGAATGGCCGGAAAAGGCCGACACCGTGCTGCCCCCGCCCGATCTGAACCTGTTCCTGTCCGTCGCCGGCGACGGCCGTGATGTAGAATTGCAGGCAACCACCGCCCTGGGTAACTCATGCCTCGAACGCCTCCATTTCGCGCCCAACCTGTGAGCGGCGCCGCTCCGCGGGTCATTCGGCGCACCATCCTGAAAGCCGGCGGCACGCTGCTGCTGTCCGTGCTCGCGCCGCTGCCGGCACGCGCCGCGCAAATCCTGGCCGTGCGCGTGTGGCCGGCCGACGACTACACGCGCGTGACGCTGGAGAACGATTCCAGCCTGAAGGCCACCCATTTCCTGGTCAAGGACCCGGACCGGCTGGTGGTCGACATCGAAGGCCTGGAACTCAGTCCCACCCTCAAGAGCCTGGTGGCCAAGATCCAGTCCAACGATCCCTACATCAAGCAGGTGCGCGTGGGCCAGAACCGGCCCAACGTGGTGCGGCTGGTGTTCGACCTGAAGGAGGAAGTGACGCCCCAGGTATTCACGCTGGCGCCCGTGGGCAATTACAAGCACCGCCTGATCTTCGACCTGTATCCCGTCAAGGCCGTCGACCCGATCGCCGCCATGATCGAAAAGGGTAACTGGTCAGACGACGCGGCCAAGGCACCGCAGGCCACGGCCGGAACCGAGACCGGGCGCGACAGCGCCGCACCGGGCACCGCGGGCACGCCATCGCCGAACGCGCCCGCCAGCGACCCGGACCTCGCGCAAACGCAGAAGGCCGACGGCAAGTTTGACAACCGCGCCGACAGCAAAGCCGTCATCAAGCCGGAAGACCGTTTCGAAGCGCGCAGCGAGGCCAAGGCCGGGCCAGGCCAGAAGATGGTGCGCATGCTGACCATCGCGCTCGATCCCGGCCACGGCGGCGAAGACCCCGGCGCGTCCGGCAGCAATGGCAGCCACGAAAAGGATATCGTGCTGGCCATCGCCAAGCGCCTCAAGGGCAAGATCGAGGAACACCCCAACATGCGCGTGATGCTCACGCGCGACGCCGACTACTTCGTGCCGCTGGGCACGCGGGTGGAAAAGGCGCGCAAGGTGCAGGCCGACCTGTTCGTTTCCATCCACGCCGACGCCTTCGTGGAACCGACGGCGCGCGGCTCGTCCGTGTTCGTGCTGTCGGAAAAAGGCGCCAGCTCCAGCGCCGCGCGCTGGCTGGCCAACAAGGAAAACCTGGCCGACACCATCGGCGGCGTCAACGTCAAGAACCACGACAGGCAACTGGCCAGCGTGCTGTTCGACCTGTCCACCACGGCCCAGATCAACGACAGCCTCAAGCTGGGCAAGGCCGTGCTGGGCGAGATCGGCGGCATCAACCGCCTGCACCGGGGCGCCGTCGAGCAGGCCGGCTTCGCCGTGCTGAAGGCGCCGGACATCCCGTCCATCCTGGTCGAGACGGCCTTCATCTCCAATCCGGAGGAGGAAGCCAAGCTGCTCGACGACGCCTACCAGGACCAGCTGGCCAGCGCCATCGTCAAGGGCATACGGCGCTACTTCGCCAAGAATCCGCCGCTGTCCAAGAACCGCCTGACCTGATTTCACACGCAAGGAAACAAGCAATGACAGTGGTAACGATGGTGAAGCACGGCCAATTGCCGGCCGTGCGCCTGAGCGCGCCGGACGGCGCGCAAGCGACGGTGGCGCTGTTCGGCGCCCACCTGCTGTCCTGGCAGACGGCCGATGGCAAGGAACACCTGTTCTGCAGCGCCCTGTCCGCGCTCGATGGCAGCAAGGCCATACGGGGCGGCGTGCCCGTCATCTTCCCCCAGTTTAATGCGCGCGGCGACGGCCAGCGCCACGGCTTCGCCCGCACCAGCACCTGGCGCCTGGACGGCAGCGGCAGCGAGGACGGGCAGGTCTGGGCCGAGTTCGTGCTGACGCAATCGGACCTGGCCGCGCCGGTGGCGCAAGCCTGGCCCCATGCGTTCGAACTGCGCCTGCGCTTCACGGTGGGCGGCCCGGCGCTGGACCTGCTCTGCACGGTGCGCAACACGGGCGCGCATGCGTTCCCGTTCGGCGTGGCCCTGCATACCTACTTCAACGTGGGACAGCTGGCGGCGGCCGCCATCGAAGGCTTGCAGCACTGCCGCTACACGGACCATCACCTGGCCACGCACGAGCAGCAGGAAGCGGTGCTGCGCTTCCCGGAAAAGACGGACCGCCTGTACCAGGCCCCGCCCGCGCTCACGCTGCACACGGCCGATGGCGCGCTACGCCTGGAGCAGCAGGGTTACCGCGAATGGGTGGTGTGGAATCCGGGCGCGGCCGACGCGGCGGCGCTGGCCGACCTGGCTGACGATGAATACCTGCGCTTTGTCTGCATCGAACCGGCCCGGGTGGACCAGCAGGTGCTGGCACCGGACGCGCAGTGGGTGGGCCGGCACCGGATCAGCTGCTGATGCAGCGCCAGCGGGGCAAAGCCGTCAGTTCGATTCCTTGACGATGCGGCCCGACGCGGGCTGCACGGGACGGGCGTTGAGCGGATACAGGCGGCTGAACAGCGCCATCTGCGCCGGCGAGGCCTGCACCGGCTCCTTCATCACCAGCCACAACACGCCTTCCGTGCACGGCGGCGTGGTCAGCGAACCCATGAACGTGTAGTAGTCGCGCCGGGCCGGGATCAGGTCCATCGGATCGAGCACGATCGAGGGCGACACCGTGTCGAATTTCTCCAGCGGCAGGTTGTTCCACACGGTCTGGATGGTCGGCTGCGGCTTGCCCCGTTCCAGCAAGAGCGCCAGCACGGCCAGGTGGCCTTCCGCGTCCTTGTGCACCAGGTGCACCACCATCTCATAGCCCTTGCCGTTGATGCGCTCCTCGGAAGGCCGGTGGAAATGGAACTGCATCAGCTCATACATGCGGTTGCCCACCGTGATGAAATTACCGCCGCTGACCATCACCTGCACCGTGTGGCCGTTGTCCGTCACGTTGAACGAAGATGGCTTGTAGTCGAAGGTGATCTGCTCCAGGTCCACCTTCATGCCGTCGCGGATATCGATCGGCGACTGGCGGTTGCCGGTACTGCACTTGGCCCATTCGGGATTGATGCGGCCCCAGTTGGCCGGGCCGCTCTCGCCCTCATACGACCAGTGGTTGCTGTAGACCTTGGGGGCGGCTGCCACGGCGGCGGCAGCGACGGCGGCCTTTTTGGCCTTGGCCTGCTGCGCCACGCGCGCGGCCTGGTTGGCGCGCATGATGGCAAGGCGGGCCGCGATCTTGGCCGACAGGTCGGCTTCGGCCTGCTCCTCGCGCTCGCGCTCGGACATGGCGCGCGCGCGCACGGGCGCGCCCGATTTGGCCGGCGCCGAGGCTGACGCTGATGCCGACGCTGACGCCGATGCTGCGCCCGCGCCCGATCCCCCACTGGCCGCGGCCGGCGAGTGCGGACGGATCGATTCGATCGGCTTGGGGACGGAATTCTTGGTCGATGGCGTGATGCCCGGATCGGCGGCGCTGGCTGTCGCGGCGACGATGCTGCAGGCTATCAGGGCGATCAGTGTACGCATGGGTTTCGAGGAAAATGAAAGTTACTATCCTGTATACGGATGCAGTACGGCAAAACTTGAGCCGCGCCGGCCATGCGCGAGAGAATTATTTGCGATACAACACGCCGCGGCACGGCCGCGGCGCGTTGCGCGTATCGTCAGCGGCCCAGCATGCGGCGCGACAGCTTCCACATGCCACCGAGCGCCATCGGCACCACGGCCACGCCCACGCCGAACAGCACGATCTCCGTCAAGTGTTCGCGCACGACGGTGATGTTGCCGAAGAAGTAGCCGGCCGTCGTCAACAGCAGCACCCACAGCGAGGCGCCCGTGATGTTGTAGAGCTGGAAGCGGGCGTGCGTCATGTCCGACACGCCGGCCACGAACGGGGCGAAGGTGCGCACCACTGGCACGAAGCGGGCCAGCACGATGGTCTTGCCGCCATGTTTTTCGAAGAACACGTGGGTGCGGCGCAGGGCCTGCTTGTTGATCCAGCGGTAATCATGGGTGAACACGCGATGGCCGATGGCCTCGCCTATCCAGTAATTGAGCGTGTTGCCCGTCACGGCCGCCGTGATCAGCAGCAGCATCAGCAACGCCAGATTCATCTCGCCCACCGCGCACAGGGCGCCGGCGATGAACAGCAAGGTGTCGCCAGGGAAGAAGAACAGCACCACCAGGCCCGTCTCGCAAAAGATGATGGCGAACAGCACGGCGTACACGAGGGTGCCGTATTGCTGTATCAACACTTCCAGCGTCTTGTCGACATGCAGCAGCATGCCGAAAAATTGCATCAAATCCATATTCGTCCCATAAAGGTTGCGCCGGAATCATACACCACCGGCTGCACTCCTGCCGCGATCGTGGACGGATATTTGTGTTTCCAATTTAATCATCTTTCCGATTACAATCGGCGCAGCGCGCGCCACCCGCCGCGCCACCACGCCACCACATCGCCACTATCCGAGGAGAGCCTGGATGCACACCCCATTTCCCATCACGGTCCGCCGCGCCGCCGCGCTGGCGCTGGCCCTGGCCACCGTGCCCGCGCTGGCGGCCAAGACCAAGGCCGACGCCGATGCCGGCCTGCCCGTCAAGCCCACCGTGGCCGACATCGTCAAGGCGTCCAGCCCGGCCGACTGGCGCCCGCTGGACCCGGACAATACGCTGTACATGGAATTGCCCGGCGGGCGCGTGGTGATCGAACTGGCGCCCGACTTCGCGCCGCAGAACGTGGCCAACATCAAGCTGCTGGCGCGCGAGCACTATTACGACGGCCAGTCCGTGGTGCGCTCGCAGGACAACTACGTGGCCCAGTGGGGCGATGCGGACGAGGCCCATCCCAAGCCGCTCAAGACGGCCAGGGACAAGGTGCCCGGTGAATTCACGGTGCCGATCAAGAACGTGCGCCACTTCACGGCCCTGCCCGAGCGCGACGGCTACGCGCCGCAGGTGGGCATCGCGCACGGCTTCCCGGCCGGGCGCGATCCCAAGGCCGGCCGCACCTGGCTGGCGCACTGCTACGGCATGGTGGGCGTGGGCCGCGACGTCGAGAACGACAGCGGCAACGGCACTTCGCTGTATGCCGTGACGGGCCACGCGCCGCGCCATCTGGACCGCAACATCACGGTGGTGGGGCGGGTCGTGTCGGGCATGGCGCTGCTGTCGACGCTGCCGCGCGGGCATGAAGCGATGGGATTTTATGGCGCCAATGAAGTCCATCCGCCCATCACCTCCGTGCGGCTGGCGGCCGACGTGCCCGAGGCCGAGCGCAGCCACCTGGAAGTGATGCGCACGGACACGGCCACCTACCAGGCCGCCGTGGAAGCCCAGCGCAACCGGGGCGGCCCGTGGAACAAATACGCGGCCGGCTACGTCGAGCTGTGCAACGTCCCCCTCCCCGTGCGCGAGCAAGCCAAATAGCCCCAAAAATCGGGGACGTACCCCTATTTTTCCAGGCAGAAAAATCGGGGTACGTCCCCGATTTTGGGGCACGGCAAGATCGGCCCGGACCGGCAGCCGGTATAATCGCGCCATGAACGCGCCCGACCCGACCCAACGCCCTCTCCGCCCCATCCAGGCCCTGCCGGACAAGCTGATTTCCCAGATCGCCGCCGGCGAGGTGGTGGAGCGGCCATCTGCCGTCGTCAAGGAATTGCTGGAGAACGCGCTCGACTCGGGCGCCACCCAGATCACGGTGCGGCTCGAGGAAGGCGGCGTGAAACGCATCGCCATCACCGACAACGGCCGCGGCATCCCGCCCGACCAGCTGCCGCTGGCCCTGGCCCGCCACGCCACCTCCAAGATCGCCACCCTCGACGACCTGGAAAACGTGGGCACGCTGGGCTTCCGGGGCGAGGCGCTCGCGTCGATCGCGTCCGTGGCCGCCATCACCGTCACCACCCGCACGGCGGACGCGCCCCATGCGTGGGAGATCGTCGGCTCGCACCTGGGCGCCGTGTCGCCCTCGTCGGGCGCCCACGGCACCACGGTGGACGTGAAGGACCTGTACTACAACACGCCGGCCCGGCGCAAATTCCTCAAGTCCGAGCAGACGGAATTCGGCCACTGCGCCGAGGTGGTGCGCCGTATCGCGCTGGCGCGGCCGGACGTGTCGTTCTCGCTCAGTCACAACGGCCGCACCATCGACCACTGGAACGTGACGGAGATGGCCAAACGCAGCGTCCACATCCTGGGCGAAGGCTTCGCCGAGGCGCGCCTGCCCATCGACGAGACGGCCGGCCCGTTGCGCCTGCACGGCTACGCCGGCCTGCCCACGGCCTCCAAGGCGCGCGCCGACGGCCAGTTCTTCTACGTCAACGGGCGCTTCGTGCGCGACAAGCTGCTGGTGCACGCCGTCAAGGCGGCCTACGCCGACGTGCTGCACGGCGACCGTTTCCCGTCCTACGTGCTGGCCCTGGAGATCGACCCGGCGCTGGTGGACGTGAACGTCCATCCGTCCAAGATCGAAGTGCGCTTCCGCGACAGCCGCGCCGTGCACCAGTTCGTGTTCCACGCCGTGCAGCGGGCGCTGGCCCAGACCTCGGCCACGGCACACGGCAGCGTGCCATCGCCGCTGCCGGCGGCCGAATCGCTGAACGCAGGCGACAACTGGCGCGGCCAGGTGCAGCAGGCGTCGTTTGGCCCATTGCTGGCGCCCGGCTACACGCCCACGTTCTCGCCGTCGCCGTACGGCCCGGCGCGCCAGGCCGGCGCCGGCGTGGCGCAAAGCACGGAGCGCTACGGCGCCCTGTTCAGCGGCGAACAAGGGGCGGGCGCCGGTGGCGACACGTCAGCCGGCGGGGCGTTCCCGGCCAGCACGGGCGCCTGGGCTGCGGCGGCCGGTTCGGCCGGTTCGGCCACCTCGGCCGCCTCCGCGGCGATGATCGCGTCCGCCGCGCCTTACGTGGCCTCGCCGGCGGCCATGGCGCAGGAAGAATTCCCGCTCGGCTTCGCGCTGGCCCAGCTGCACGGCATCTACATCCTGGCCCAGAACAGCAAGGGCCTGGTGCTGGTGGACATGCACGCGGCCCATGAACGCATCCTGTACGAGCAGCTCAAGAACGCGCTCGACGACCAGGTGGCCGGCCAGCAGATGCAGGTGCAGCCGCTCTTGATCCCCGTCACCTTCTACGCCGAGGAGGTGGAAGTGGGCACGGCCCAGGAACACCAGGAAACGCTGCAGGCGCTGGGCTTCGACATCGCGGCCCTGTCGCCGACCACGCTGGCCGTGCGTTCGGTGCCGGTACTGCTCAAGAACGCCGACGCTCAGACGCTGGCGCGCGACGTGCTGCGCGACGTGCGCGAATTCGGCGGCTCGCGCGTGCTGATCGAGCGCCGCAACGAGCTGCTGGGCACCCTGGCCTGCCACACGGCCGTACGCGCCAACCGCATCCTGTCGACCCAGGAAATGAACGCGCTGCTGCGCCAGATGGAAAGCACCGAGCGTGCCGACCAGTGCAACCATGGCCGCCCGACCTGGGTGCAGGTGGAAATCGGCGCGCTCGACAAGTTGTTCCTGCGCGGCCAATAAGCGCGTCCATCCCGCGCCTACAAGTACAAGACCTCATGACCCATCACGAATCACGCCCGCTGGCCGTCGCCATCATGGGCCCCACCGCCTCCGGCAAGACGGCCGCCGCGCTGGCCATCGCCGAGCGCATCGACTGTGAAATCATCTCCGTCGATTCGGCGCTGGTGTACCGGGGCATGGACATCGGCACGGCCAAGCCCACGCGCGCCGAGCAGGCCGCCGTGCCGCACCACCTGATCGACATCATCGACCCGCTGGACGCCTACTCCGTGGCCCAGTTCCGCGACGCGACGCTGCGCCTGGTGGCCGACATCACGGCGCGCGGCAAGCTGCCGCTGCTGGTGGGCGGCACCATGTTGTACTTCAAGGGCCTGACCGATGGCCTGGACGACCTGCCCGGCGCCGATCCCGCCCTGCGCGCGGAACTGGAGGACGAGGCGGCCCGCCATGGCTGGCCCGCCCTGCACGCGCGCCTGCACACGCTGGACCCGGCCACGGCCGCGCGGCTGGCGCCCAACGACGCCCAGCGCATCCAGCGCGCGCTGGAGATCTGCACGCTGGCCGGCCGTCCCATGTCTGAACTGCTGGCCCAGCGCGAGAAGACGGAACTGCCGTTCGAGCTGCTATCGTTCGCGCTCGAACCATCCGACCGCGCCGTGCTGCACGAGCGCATCGCGCGCCGCTTCGACCTGATGCTCAAGGAAGGCGAGGATGGCAGCCTGCTGACGGAAGTGGAGCTGCTGCGCCGCCGCGGCGACCTGCATCCCGGCCTGCCCTCGATGCGCTGCGTGGGCTACCGCCAGGCGTGGGAATACCTGGATGGCTATATCGACTTCGCCACCTTGCGCGAGACGGGCATCGTGGCCACGCGCCAGCTGGCCAAGCGCCAGCTGACCTGGCTGCGCGCCATGCCGCAGCGGGTGGTGCTGGACTGCCTGGCGCCCAACCCGGCCGCCGCCATGCTGGCCCAGATCGAAGCCCGGCGCGGCTGAGCGCTGTCCGCAAACTTCGTAACAATGTGACAATCCGCGCCCCGCGCGGCCAAGAAAAACACGGAATTTTTTGGGGCCAGTCTTGACAGGCTGGCGCCCAGCCTTGATAATGCTGGGCGTTGTCGGTGATATAGCTCAGTTGGTTAGAGCACAGCATTCATAATGCTGGGGTCGATGGTTCAAGTCCATCTATCACCACCAAGATTTCTTAAAAGATGGTCTGATCGTGATCAGGCCATTTTTGTTTCGGTGATATAGCTCAGTTGGTTAGAGCACAGCATTCATAATGCTGGGGTCGATGGTTCAAGTCCATCTATCACCACCAGAATTCTGCAAAGGCCGTCAGTCATGGAAACGTGATTGACGGCCTTTTTGCATTGCCCCGCTTACTTGGCCGGGGCCTTGCGGTACTTGGCCACCAGCGCCACGAAACGGGGATCGTCGCGCAAGGGGTCCAGGTCATTGTCCATGTCGAGCTGGTCGAAGTAGCTGAAGCCGGCCGCGAAACTGGCTTCCAGTTCGCGCAGCGCGTCGTCCTTGCGGTGCTGCTTCACGCGCAGGATGGCCGTGTTGTAGGCCACCAGCGGCTGCTGGGGCGCGTGGGCGCGGGCCGCCTGCAGATCCTTCTCGGCTTCGTCAAGGTTGCCCTGTTCGATGTGGCCGATGGCCAGGTTCATCAACTCGTTGACGGTCTTACTGCCGGTCAGAACCGGGCCCGCCTCCGGTGGCGGCGCCGGATGGCTAGCCGCGTCATCAGCCGTTTCCTGCGCGGCCGGGCGGAACTTGGCGTAGTACAGCCCCGCGCCCGCCACCAGCACCAGCACGGCGACGGCCGCCGCGGCCATGGGCCGGACCGTGCCCGCTTGGCGCATGGGCACCGGCTCGCGCGCCAGTTCGCGCACGCCAGAAATAGAACCCGTCTGTTTCACCATCGTTGTCCACCTTTCCAGTTTTTCCTTATCTTCACAGGTGGACGGTCCGGCGTCAATCCTTAGGTGTTGCCATCGCCTGCAGGGCTTCCTGGGCGGCCCGGAACGCGTCCACCGCCAGCGGCGCGCCGCAGTAGACGGCCGCGTGCAGCAGCACTTCCTGGATTTCCTTGATGGTGGCGCCGTTGTTGATGGCGCCGCGCACGTGGCCCTTGATCTCGTGCGCGCGGCCCAGCGCCGTCAGCATCGACAGCGTCAGCAGGCTGCGGGTTTTCAAATCCAGGCCATCGCGGCACCACACCGTGCCCCACGCGTTGCGGGTGATGAATTCCTGTAGCGGCTGGGTGAAGGTGTCGGCATTGGCGAACGCGCGCTCGACGAAATCGTCGCCCATCACCTGCTTGCGCATTTGCAGGCCGTCGTTGAATTGCTGGTCCATGTCACTACTCCTTGGATTTGTTGTCGGGGTTAATTCGCGGGCCGCAAACCGCAAGGCTACTTCCGGCCCGACCAATAGCCGGGGCGACGCCTTTGATGTGCGATCGCCAGTACCCGCAGTTCATGCTGGGCCACTTGATAAATGACACTGTAGGGAAATCTGCGAAAAAAATATCGGCGCTGGTTGCCGCGAAATACGGCACCCAGCTGCGGAGAAGATGATACGAGCTTGGCGACCCGCTCAAATTCGTCCACAAATGCGCGCGCCAGATCCACATTCACCTGTGCCGCGTAGTAAGCGGCGGCGTCCTGCAGCTCAGCGAGCGCCGCAGGAACGATGACCAACTTCACTTCAGTCCAGCGCGCACCGACGCCAGGGCGTCATGCAGTGGGATGGCTTGTGCCGCACCACTTTCCAGCGCGGCGATGCGGCGTTCCACCTCGGCCGCCAGCGCATCATCTTCGGCAGTATCCTGCTCCAGGCTGGCGGCCAGCAATTGCATGAAAGCCTCCCGCTCGTCCTGAGTGAGCTTCAACGCCTGGGCCGCCAGGATGTCAAACTGCGATTGCATGGCCCTCTCCCTGTTCAAGCCCTGACTGTACCGCCAATTGCGGGGACCAGCAAGCGCCCGCTCCGCTATTGTGCCACCCAGCCGCCATCCATGTTCCACGCCACGCCTCGCACCTGACTGGCCGCGTCGCCGCAGAAGAACACGGCCAGCGTGCCCAGTTGTTCGGGCGTGACGAACTGGCCCGATGGCTGCTTTTGCGCCAGCAGCGCCGCGCTGGCCTCGTCGCCGCTGATGCCGCGCTGGGCCGCCAGCGCGTCCACCTGATGCTGCACCAGCGGCGTGAGCACCCAGCCGGGGCAGATGGCGTTGCAGGTGATGCCCGTCTGCGCCAGTTCCAGCGCCACCGCCTTGGTCAGGCCCACCACACCGTGCTTGGCCGCCACGTAGGCCGACTTCTGGGCCGAGCCCACCAGCCCGTGCACCGAGGCCACGTTGATGATGCGGCCCCAGTTGTGGCGCTTCATCGACGGCAGCGCCAGGCGCGTGGTGTGGAAGGCGGAACTGAGGTTGATGGCGATGATGGCGTCCCATTTCTCGACCGGGAACGCGTCCACGTCGGCCACGTGCTGGATGCCGGCGTTGTTGACGACGATGTCGATGCGGCCAAAGCGCGCCAGCACGGCCGCCATCATCGCTTCGATGTCGGCCGCGCGCGCCATGTCGGCCGGCTGGTATGCGGCCTGCACGCCGTAGCGTTGTTCGATACCGGCGCGCAGCGCTTCGATCTGGCCCGCGTCGCCGAAGCCGTTGAGCACGACGTGCGCGCCGCTGGCGGCCAGCGCCTGCGCGATGCCCAGGCCGATGCCGGAGGTGGAGCCCGTGACGAGGGCGACTTTGTCTTTGAGCATAGTAGTGGTCATGTCAGTAGATCCCGGTGAGCAGGAAGGCGGCGATCACGACGAACACGGCGGCCGTCTTGATCAGGGTGATGGCGAATATGTCGCGATAGGACACGCGGTGCGTCAGGCCGGTGACGGCCAGCAGCGTGATCACTGCACCGTTGTGCGGCAAGGTGTCCATGCCGCCGCTGGCCATGGAGGCCACGCGGTGCAGCACTTCCATCGGAATGTGGGCGGCCTGCGCGGCCTGGATAAAGCTGTCGGCCATGGCGGCCAGCGCGATGCTCATGCCACCCGACGCGGAACCGGTGATGCCGGCCAGCGCGGTGACGGTGACGGCTTCGTTGAGCAGCGGATTGGGCACGCTCTTGAGCGCGTCCGACACGACGAGGAAGCCGGGCAGCGCGGCGATCACGCCACCGAAGCCGTATTCCGACGCCGTGTTCATGGACGCCAGCAGCGCGCCGCTGATGGCCGCGCGCGAGCCGTCGGCCAGGTGCGCGATCACGCGCCGCCAGGCGAAAGCCAGCACCACCAGGATACCGGCCAGCAGCGCCCCTTCGACGGCCCAGATGGCGACCAGCTTGCTCACGTCCACCACCAGCGGATGGCCCGGCAGGTTGGCCGTGAAGCTGGCGCCGAACACCTTGGGAATGGCCAGCGTGAACACTTTATTGAGCACGCCCACCAGCACCAGCGGCAGCAGCGCCAGCAAGGGATGGGGCAAGCGGTCCAGCGCCACGGTGGCCGGTTCGTTGTGGTGGCCCGTGCCATAGCCTTCGCCGGCGGCGGCGGCCTGGCGGCGGCGCCACGACAGGTAGCTGAGGCCCACGATCAGGATGAATACGGAACCGATCACGCCCAGCCACGGCGCGGCCCAGGTGTCGGTCTTGAAGAAGGTGGTGGGGATGATGTTCTGGATCTGCGGGCTGCCCGGCAGCGAATCCATGGTGAAGGTGAACGCGCCGAGGGCGATGGTGCCGGGAATCAGGCGCTTGGGGATATCGCTCTGGCGGAACATCTCGGCCGCGAACGGGTAGACGGCGAACACCACCACGAACAGCGACACGCCGCCATAGGTGAGGATGGCGCACACCATGACGATGGACAGCATGGCGCGCTCGCGTCCCAGCACGCGGATCACGGCCGACACGATGGCTTGCGAATAGCCCGACAATTCAATCAGCTTGCCGAACACGGCGCCCAGCATGAACACGGGGAAGTACAGCTTGACGAAGCCGACCATTTTTTCCATGAAGATGCCGCTGAACATGGGCAGCACGTAGGACGGGTCCGTAAACAGTACGGCCAGCAAGGCGCACACGGGGGCGAACAGGATGACGCTGTAGCCGCGATAGGCGACCAGCATCAGCAGGGCCAGGGCGGCCAGGACGATGATGAAACTCAAGGGTAGTCTCCAGTACAGGTGGTTCGTAGGTCGGGTCATGCCGCCGACGGCTCTGCTGGCCGCTGCGGTCGGGCATGCGTGCTGCGGACAATTGCAATGATCGTGCCACGTGCGCCAAGTGCTTGTTTCAAAAGTGAAATTTATCGCGATGGCAAGAAAAGGCGGGGGCGCGGAGGGCACGGGTAGGGCTTTTGTCTCGTTGCCGAGACAAAACCGAGGTCCGGGACGGCGGCAGGGGCCTTGTGCGCCGCACCAATGCGACAGTCTCGCCAACGAGACACCCGTCTTGTCCGCGAGACTCAGCCCGTCCGTCGTGCGGCCAGGCGGCAAAGAGTCGCACCATGGAGCCGCAGGCTCCGTGTGGATTCCATTCGATTTCCCCTTCTGGAATCTTCTGCATCCTTCTCTTTCGATCGGCAAATGCGAAACAGGCCCAAACCGAAAAAAGCAGAAGCAAATAGAAGCGAAAATAGAAGCTTCCCCACATGGTCCCTGAGCGCCCGACAGGGACGGTCTCCCGCGCCGCCCATCGCGCGAGACTCAGTCCAGGCCAGGCTGGCTACGCACGCCGGGACAGCGCCGCCACCCGCTTGTACATGGCCGCGCGCGACAGACCCAGCAACCTGGCGGCGGCCGGCACGTTGCCGTTGGCGGCGGCCAGCGCGTTCTCGACGATGGCGCGGTCGAACGCCGCCAGCGCCTCGGCGTACGGGCGCACGGCGGGCGACGCAGGCGATGTGGCCCCCGCGCCATCGTGGCCGGCCATGGCGCGCTCCCCGGCGGCCAAGTCGGCGTTCACTTCCGCCGGCAACATGGCGGCGAAATCGTCCACGTCGAGCCGCGCCCGGTCGCTCAGGATGCAGGCCCGCTCCAGCACGTTGCGCAGCTCGCGCACATTGCCCGGCCACGGGTAGCGCGCCAGCAGGGCGCAGGCGGCCGGCGTGACGGCACGACGCCGCGTGCCGTTGCGCTCGAAAATCTGCTGCAGCAGCGCGTCGCACAGGGACGCCAGGTCGGCCAGCCGCGCGCGCAGCGGCGGCAGCTGGATCGGCAACACGTTGAGGCGGTAGTACAGGTCGGAGCGGAAGCGGCCCTGCGCCACCAGCGCCGGCAGGTCCACGCTGGTGGCGGCGATCACGCGCACGTCGATCTTGAGCACCTTGTTCGAGCCTAGCAGCTCGATCTCCTGCTCCTGCAGCACGCGCAGCAGCTTGCCCTGCACCGGCAGCGGCATGTCGCCGATCTCGTCGAGGAACAGGGTGCCGCCATCGGCCAGCTTGAACTTGCCCTCGCGCGCCTTCTTGTCCGCGCCCGTGTAGGCGCCCGGCGCCACGCCGAAAAATTCCGCCTCCAGCAGTGACTCCGGCACAGCCGCCATGTTCACGCCGATGAACGGCGCGCCGGCGCGGGCCGACATGGCGTGGATGGCATTGGCCAGGATTTCCTTGCCGGTGCCCGTCTCGCCCAGCAGCAGCACGCTCACGTCCTGCTGCGCGGCGCGCCTGGCCTGGCGCTTGATCTCCACCGTGGCCGGCGCCTCGCCCACGAACTGGTCCAGCGTGTACTTGGCGCGGCGGTGCTCGGCCAGGCCGCGCCGGGCCGCGTCCAGCTCCTGCTGCAAGGTGGCGAATTTGGCCACCAGCGGCTTGAGGTGGGCCAGCCGCTCGTACAGCACGAAGCCGACGGCGCCCACCACCTCGCCGCCCGCGTCGCGCAGCGGCAGGCGCGTGACGACGAACGATTGCTGGCCGAATTCCATGATATCGAGCAGGATGGGCTGGGCCGTGCGGATCACTTCGCGCAGCAGGCTGTTGGGGATGACCTGCTCGATGTCGCGCCCCAGCACCTGCTGCGGATCGCGCAGGCCCAGCATGGACATGTACTTGTCATCGATCCAGCTGATGCGGCCCTGGCAATCGACGGCGATGGCGCCCTCGTACAGGCTGTCGAACTGGTCGAACAGGGCGCGCATGGCGTGCTGGCGCACGGCGGCGGACGTATCGGGCGTGTGGTGGACGGACTGGGTGGGCATGGGGGACGACAATCGTGCTAACTTGGTTCGAAGGCCAGGGGTTGGATTCCCCCTTGGCGCCAGGCGCGCGGGCTGCAGCCCGCTTCGGCCTTGAAGGCGTGGCTGAAATTGGCCACGTCGCTGTAGCCCAGGCGGTAGGCGATCTGCGACACCGGCTGCAGCGGGTCACGCAGCAGCGCACAGGCGCGCTGGTGGCGCACTTCCTTGGCCAGCATGCGCAACGAGGTGCCCTCCTGCTCCAGCGTGCGCGCCAGCGTGCGCGTGCTCACGTTGAGCAGGGTCGCGAAATCGGCGATGGTGGGCTGGTAGCCTTCGGCCGCCTCCAGCATCAGCCGTATCCAGCCGCTGCAATCGCCGGCGCGGCCGATGTCGGCCAGCAGGGTGTCCAGGTCAGGCACTTCCTGCATGGCGCCGGGCGCATCCTGCCAGCGCAGCGGCAGCTTGAGAGTGGCGTCCGGCAGCACCACCCGCGCCTGTGGCAGGCTGCCATCGCAAAAGTGGAAGCGGGCCGGCTTCAGTTCCCCGTAGCGCCGCACGTGCGCCGGCGCGGCGATTGACAGGTACACGTCGTACGGCGGCAAGCGCTCGCCCAGCGTGGCGCGCAGATAGGGATGGACGGAGACCACGTACACTTCCATCATCATCACCATGATGTCGGCGGCCATGGGCGCGGCGGGACGGTAGACCAGTTCACCGCGGTCGGCGTAACGCTGGAAGCTGATGGAGAAAATGGGCGACATCAGGCGGAAGTAGCGCATCACCACCTGGAATACCTGCTCCAGCGTGGTGCAGCGGCGCATCAGCGGCACCAGCGGGCCGTGGTCGTCCGGCCGCATGCCCAGGCCCAGGCCGAAGCCCAGGTCGGTGCGCCCGGTACGTTGCGCCAGGCCGGCCAGCATGCGCTCGAAGGCGGCCATGGTCACCCGGTTGCCCGGTTCGGCCAGCCTGGCCACGCTCAAGCCCTGCTCGGCCAGCTGGGTTTCCAGCCAGGCCCGTTCGGGCGCCTCGAGCAGAGGCAACAGCAGCGCCAGGTAGCGCGACGGCAGGATAGGTTCGTACAACGGCATGGCGGGAATGCGCGTGGCTGAAAATCACAAGTATAGACTGGATCGCCATGGCCATGGCGAAACGCCGCGCCAGCCCAAACGCGCCACCGCCGCAATCACCGTGGCGGCGTGGCAGGCAGGTTCCACTTGCGGTCGATGGCGCGCTTGACGCCGTTGGCCATGATGGTGGCGTAGCCGCTGTTAAATAGCGCGCGGGCTCGCTCGCCATCCGGATGGGTGACGGAAAAGCCCAGGAACGATCCCTGCGGCGCGGCCTGGAACGCGAACGCCACGCCCTCCACTTGCGCCTCGTACAGCAGCACCTGGTCGGTCTTGAGATCGTCCATCATGGCCAGCACCAGGTCCACCCGCCCGGCCGCCAGCTTCTTGAGGTTGACCGCTTCCGAACGGGCCGCCACCAGCCGCACCCCGCGCTGCTCGAGCCGCATCACCTCGGGCGGATATTCGTAGCCGTTGACGATGGCCACCCGCGTGCCGGGCGGCAGGTCGAGCAGTCCGCGCGCGTTCACGGGATGGGCCGTGTTCTGAAAAAACCGTGGATAGGCCATGAACAGAGGCACGTCGGCGAAGCGCACCTTGCCGTGCAGTTCGGGCGCGTCGGCCATGCTGAAGCAGCCGGCCACGGCGCCGGCCATCACATAGGTCTTGCAGCGCGCATAAGGCACCACGGTCAGCTTCACTTCCGCGTGCGCGGCGGCGTAGGCGGCCAGCACCACCTCGTTGGCGTACCCGGTGCCGTCGTTATTGGACCAGGGCGCGGCGGCGTCCTCCACCATCAGTTCGATGGGCGCGGCGACGCCTGCCAGGTGAGCCGACAACAGCAAGGGACAGGCTAGACGACTGACGATACGACAAACAAACCGGGACATGGCCGCCTTTTCACTTGGGCAAGTGCGCCGCCCGGGATACGCGGCGGTGCTACCACGACCGATTATAGCGTCGCTCCCGGCGCCAGACACAAGCAATTGCGGGGCCGCCGATCGGTGCGTATTCAAGTAAACAACGTTCTGGCGTGGATGGCCGGAAATCACAAGTTTTTCCCGTCCGGCGGCCACATAATCGTCTCATCCGACAACGAGGTAAGCATGGCCATTCCCGACCTGAGCAACAAACACGTGCTGGTGACCGGCGCCGCCACCGGCATCGGCCAGGCGACGGCGCTGGCGTTCGCCCACCAGGGCGCCAACCTGCTGCTGTCCGACATCAACGCCGCTGCCCTGGAACTGACGGCGCAGCAGGTGCGCGCGCTGGGCGTCCGCTGCCGCACCTTCATCGTGGACGTGACGGACGCCGGCGCCATGGCCCGTTTCGCGGCGGACGTGCACGCGGCGGTGGGACCGCTCGACGTCCTGGTCAACAACGCCGGCATCGCCTACCTGGGCCCGTTCGTGCACACCCCGCTCGACTGGTGGCACAAGGTGATGCAGGTGAACCTGATGGGCGTGGTGCACGGCTGCCACTTCTTCCTGCCGGCCATGCTGGGCGCGCCGGGCCCGCGCCACGTGGTCAACGTGGCCTCGGCCGCCGCGCTGGCGCCGGCCTGCAACATGAGCGCCTACGCCGCCTCCAAGCACGCCGTGCTGGGACTGTCGGACAGCCTGGCGCTGGAACACGCGCAATCCCAGGTGGGCTTTTCCGTGATCTGCCCCGGCGTGATCAACACCCCCATCGCCGCCATGCAAGGCGGGAACGTGGCGCGCGTGATCAGCGCCGGCCAGGTCGAACGCCTGGGCCAGTATTACCGCGACAAGGGCGCTTCGCCGGACGTGGTGGCCCACGCCATCGTGGACGCCGTGCGGCGCGGCAAAGGCATGGCCCTGCCCGGTCCCTACGCGCGCCTGATCTACCACTTGCGCCGCCTCTCGCGCACGGCGCTGATGAAACTGATTTTGATCGATTCGAAAAAGATGGGCTGGCTGTAAAGCGTGCCACAATCGACGCAATCGACGCAATCGACGCAATCGCACCCGTCACCAGGAGGTTCCATGCACAACGCAGAACATTTCGTCCCGGCCCGGTATTTCGCCCAGCTCATCGACTACCTGGAGGCGCACGGCACGCCGTGCCGCGACGCCCTCAGCGCGGCCCAGATCCGCTCCCTGAACGACCTGCAGGCCAAGCTGACGCGCGGCCAGATCGACACCCTGCTGACGGAAGTGGCGCGCCTGACGGGACGGGGCGACCTCGGTTTCGAACTGGGGCGCCAGATCAAGCTCAATTCGCACGACGTGGTGGGCTATGGCCTGATGAGCTGCGCCACCATCGACCAGGCGCTGCACTTCGCGGCCCGCTACTACCGCCTGATGATGCCGCTGTTTACGCTGCGCTACCAGCGCCGCGAGCGCGTGGCCGAAGTGCTGTTCCAGCCCGTGACGGCGATGGCGAGCGGCACCGTCAGCTTCTACCTGGAGATGCTGGCCGTGTCGGCCCATATGCAGCTGATGGCGCTATCCCAGGGCCGCATGGGCCCCTACGACATCCACATGGCCATGCCCGAACCGGAGCACGTGCAGCGCTACCGCGGCTTGCTGCCGGCCCGCCTGCACTTCCACGAGGATGGCGTGCCCACCGTGCGCATCGTCATGCCCACCGACCTGCTGGATCAGCCGCTGCCCATGCACGACCAGCGCGCGTTCCGCCAGGCCGAGGCCCGCTGCAAGCAGATGATCCAGGAGTGCCGCGCGCCCGGCGAATACCGCAGCTGGATCGAAATGATGCTGCGCGAGGCGCATGACTGCCAGCCCACGCTGGACGAGATGGCGCGCCAGCTCAACGTCTCGGCCCGCACGCTGGACCGCTATCTGGAACAGGAAGGGGCCAGCTACCGCGAACTGGCCACGCGCACCCGCAACGAACGGGCCAAGCGCCTGCTGGGCTGCGGCAAGTACGCCGTGTCCGAGATCGCCTACCAGCTCGGCTACTCGGACGTGGCCAATTTCAGCCGCAGCTTCAAGCGCCTGAACGGCGTGCCACCCAGTGCCTACCGGCGCTGCGCCGCGCCAGAGGCGCTGCGCAGCTAGCGCCGCGCCGCCGCCCGCCGCGATCGGGCAATCCAGCGATCCGGGCCACTGACTATTCGACAGCAACATCCTTGGAGCTTACATGACAATTTCGCCGTCCCCGCTTGCCAACCGCACCTCGCTGTCACTGGGCTTGCTGGCCCTGGGCGGCCTGCTGCCGGCGCACGCCCAGCAGCCGGCCGCGCCCGCGCATGATGCGGCCGGTGCCAGCGCGCCCCGCCCCGCCACGGCGCGCCCAGGCCAGCCGCCCAACATCGTCGTCATCATGCTCGACGACGCCGGCTTCGCCCAGGCCGACACGGTGGGCGGCGAAATCCACACCCCCACCCTGAGCCGCATCGCCCGCACCGGCATCGAATACAACGCCTTCCACACCACGGCCATCAGCTCGGCCACCCGCGCCGCCCTGCTCACGGGCCGCAACCACCACCACGTGGGCAATGGCACCGTGACTGAGGCGGCCACCGACAGCGACGGCTACACGGGCATCATCCCGGCCAGCACGGCCACCCTGCCGCAGGTGCTGCACCAGCACCATTACGCCAGCGCCGCCTTCGGCAAATGGCACAACACCCCGGCCCACGAGGCGGGCGCGCAAGGGCCATTCAACCACTGGCCCACCGGCTATGGCTTCGACCACTTCTACGGCTTCCTGGGCGGCGAATCGGACCAGTACAGCCCCAGCCTGGTCAACGACACCACGCTGGTCGAGCCGCCGCACGATCCCAAGTACCACTTCACGGAAGACATCGCGCACAAGGCCATCGCGTGGATCGACCAGCAGCACGCCAGCCACCCGGAGCAGCCCTTCTTCCTGTACTGGACGCCGGGCGCCGTGCACGCGCCGCACCAGGTGTTCCAGGAATGGAGCGACAAGTACAAGGGCAAGTTTGACAGCGGCTGGGATGCCTACCGGGCCCGCGCCTTCGCGCGCCAGAAAGCGATCGGCTGGATTCCGGCCAACACGGCCGACACCCCGCGCCCGGCCGAAATGCCGGCCTGGGACAGCCTGAGCGCCGAGGAAAAGCGCTTCCAGGCCCGGCTGATGGAAGTATTCGCCGGCTACCTGGAGCACACGGATGCCCAGGCCGGCAAGATCGTCGATGAACTGGAACGCCTGGGCTTGCGCGAGAACACGCTGATCTTCTACATCTTCTCGGACAACGGCGCCTCGGCCGAAGGCATGCAAGGCTCGATCGCCTCGCTCACGGGCCTGAACGGCATCAACACCACGCCCCAGCAGCAGATCAAGGCACTGAACGACAACTACGGCGGCCTGGCCGCGCTGGGCGGCCCGAAGGTCGAAGGCCACTACCACGCGGCCTGGGCCAGCGAAAGCCCGTTCGTGGGCACCAAGCTGGTGGCCGGCTACCTGGGCGGCACGCGCACGCCCATGGCCGTCTCGTGGCCGGCCCGCATCAAGCCCGATGCGGCCGTGCGCAGCCAGTTCCTGCACGTAAACGACATCGCGCCCACCATCTACGACGTGGCCGGCATCACGCCGCCGGCCGAACTCAATGGCCAGAAACAGGAACCGCTGGACGGCGCCAGCCTGGCCGACACCTTCGACAACGCCAAGGCGCCCGAGCACAAGCGCCAGCAGTATTTCGAGATCATGGGCAGCCGCGGCGAATATTCAAACGGCTGGATGGCCTCGGCCATGGGGCCGCGCAAGCCGTGGGTGGCCGACCAGAGCGGCCTGGTGTCGCTGGCCGGCAAGCTGTCCATGGTGACGGGCACCAGCTGGCTGGGCGACCACTTCGGCTGGCTCAAATGGAAGCCGGAGGACGACCAGTGGGGCTTGTTCAACCTGAACGAGGACTACAGCCAGGCACACGACCTGGCGGCCCAGTATCCGGAAAAGCTGGCTGAACTCCAGCGCAAGTTCGACGAGGACGCCAAGGCCAACAAGGTCTACCCCATCGGCGCCAGCTTCGACATCATGGTCCGGCCCCGCAAGTACGACGAGCACGCCCAGTGGCACTACAACCAGGCCACGCCCCGCATTCCGGAACTGGCCGCGCCCAACATCAAGGCCCACAACAACCGCGTGACGGTGGACGTGGACTTGCCGGAGAACGCCAACGGCGTGCTGTACGCGCTGGGCGGCGCCGGCGGCGGCCTGTCGCTGTACATCAAGGAGGGGGTGCTGACCTATGAATACAACAGCTTCAACCTGGCGCGCACCAAGCTGCAAACCAAGGGCAAGCTGCCGGCCGGCCACGTCGTGATCACGGTCGATACGAAAATGACGTCGTGGCGCCGCGGCGGCCCGGCCGACCTGACGCTGTCGGTCAACGGCGCCGAAGTGGCCACCGGCACGGCGCCGTACACGGCCGCCATCACCTTCAGCGCCGTCGAGACGTTCGACGTGGGTACGGACCGCGGCTCGCCCGTGTCGCTCGACTACTTCGAGCAGGCACCGTTCACCTTCCACGGCGGCACCATCAACGACGTGCACATCGAGTACCGGCCATAAGCCGCGGGATGGGGGCCGGCGATCCCGGCCCGCCATCTCAACGGGGGATCATCCCTGCCAGCACATAGGCTTGCAGCGTGGTGATCACCCCCACCACCGTCGCGAACAGCAGGCTATGCTTGAGCGTGAAGCGGAACAGTTCCGACTCCTTGCCCACCAGGCCAGTGGCCGCGCAAGCCACGGCGATCGACTGCGGCGAAATCATCTTGCCCGTCACCCCGCCGGTCGTGTTGGCCGACACCAGCAGCGTGTCGGACACGCCGATCTGGTGCGCCGTCGTGTTCTGCAGGGAGCAGAACAGGGCGTTGGACGACGTATCCGAACCGGTCAGGAACACGCCCAGCCAGCCCAGGAACGGCGAGAAGAACGGGAACGCCGCGCCCGTGCCGGCCAGCACCAGGGCCAGCGTGGACGACATGCCCGAGTAATTGGCCACGAAGGCGAACGCCAGCACCAGGCCGATCGACAGGATGGGGCGGCGCAGTTCCAGCACCGTCTGGCCGAAGGCGGCGACGGCCGCGCGTGGCTTCATGCGCAGCAGCACGGCCGAGATGATGGCCGTCAGCAGGATGGCCGTACCGACGGCCGACAGCAGGTCCAGCTTGAACAGCGCTTCGTACGCCTTGGGCGCCGTCACGATCGGGGTGGTCTTGATCACCAGCTGGTCCAGGAACGGCACGTGGACCTTGATGATGGTGGACGCCAGCGCGCCCTTGGGGCCGAACATGGCCTTGAACTGCGGCAGGCTCCACACGGTCACGATGGCCGTCAGGATCAGGAACGGGGCCCAGGCGCGCACCGTCTGGCCCAGCGTGTAGGGCGACGCGGCGCGGGCATGCTGCTTGGCGCCGCCCGTGGCCACGCCACCGAAGCCGGTCATGGCGGCAGCGCCGCCGCCCACGCGCACGGTGGCCTTGGCGCTGGCTGGCTGCCACACCTTCAGGAACACGGTCAGCGAAATCAGGCACACCAGGGCCGAGGTGATATCGGGCAGTTCAGGGCCAATGAAGTTGGAGGTGAAGTACTGGGTGAAGGCGAAGCTGCCGCCCGTGACCAGCGCGGCCGGCCACACTTCGCGGATGCCGCGCACACCGTCCATCATGAACACCAGCCAGAACGGCACCAGCAGCGACAGCAGCGGCAGCTGGCGGCCGGCCATGGCGCCGATCAGCATCGGGTCGATGCCCGTCACCTGGCCGGCCACGATGATGGGAATGCCCATGGCGCCGAACGCCACCGGCGCCGTGTTGGCGATCAGGCACATGCCGGCCGCGTACAGCGGGTTGAAGCCCAGGCCCACCAGCAGCGCGGCCGTGATGGCCACCGGCGCGCCGAAGCCGGCCGCCCCTTCCAGGAAGGCGCCGAAGGCGAAGCCGATCAACAGCATCTGCAGCCGCTGGTCGTCCGTGATCGACAGCACGGAGGCGCGGATGATGTCGAGCTGGCCCGTCTTGTCGACGATCTTGTACAGGAACACGGCCGTGATGATGATCCACGCCACCGGCCACAGGCCGTAGGCGAAACCGAAGCCGGCGGCGGCCAGTGCCTGCTGCACCGGCATACCGTAGGCGAAAATGGCGACGACCAGCGCCAGCAACAGCGTGACGGCGGCCGCGATATGACCCTTGATGCGCAATACGGCCAGCGCGACAAAGAAGAAAATGATGGGGACCGCGGCGACCAGGGCCGACAGGCCCAAGCTGCCTAGCGGCGTGTAGATCTGATTCCAGGCTTGCATGGTGACTCCTCCAAGGTGGTACTCGTTAAAATCTTTTTATGGGTGCTGCGCTGGGGGCCGGCTTGTCCATGCCGGCCCTTGCTGCCCTTCCTGCCTTTGCTGCCTTTGCTGCCCTGGCTGCCCTACTCGGGCTGGCCCTTCGCCTTCAACAAATCGGCCAGGCTGCGCGGGGCCGGCTTGAGCGGCGCGCGGTGCTGGGTCCAGCCCATCTGCTGCGCCGGCGTGAACGCACGCAGGCGCGTGGCGGCCCAGCGGAATGCGCGGTAGGCCGTGGGGCTGGCGTAGGCGCCGCTCCAGAAGCGCCACACCATCTTGTCCATGCGGCTGTACTGGGCGCCCTGGCCGCGCAGCGGGTGGTCCACCTGCTGCGCCGGATCGCGGTTCGCTTCCGTGCGCAGCCGGATCAGCAGCTGCGGAATGGGGATGCGCACCGGGCACACTTCACCGCAGGCGCCACACAGGCTGGACGCCGTCGCCAGGTCGGCCGTCGCGTCCAGTCCCAGCAGGTGGGGCGAGATGATCTTGCCGATCGGTCCCGGATAGGTGGTGCCGTAGGCGTGCCCGCCCACGCGCGCGTACACGGGGCAGTGGTTCATGCAGGCGCCGCAGCGGATGCATTGCAAGGTGGCGCGCAGTTGTTCGTCCGCGTAAGCCTGGCTGCGGCCGTTGTCGAGCAGGACCAGGTGCACGGCGCGCGGGCCGTCCATTTCACCGGGCCGGCGCGGGCCGGAAATCAGGTTGAAGTAGGTGGTGATGGCCTGGCCCGTGGCCGAGCGCGTGAGCAGGCTGGCCAGCGGCACGATGTGCTCCAGCTTGGCCACCACTTTTTCCATGCCCATGATGGCGATGTGCACGTCCGGCACCGTGGTGCTCAGGCGGCCATTGCCCTCGTTCTCCACCAGCCACAGGGTGCCCGTGTCGGCGGCCGCGAAGTTCACGCCGGACAGGCCGATGTCCGCTTCCACGAAGGCCTGGCGCATGGCGCGCCGGCCCGTCTGGATCAACTGGTCCACGTCTTCCGTGTACGGCGTGCCGGGGATGTGCTGCTCGAACAGGGTGGCAATATCGGCCTTGGTCTTGTGCACGGCCGGCATGACGATGTGCGACGGCTTCTCGCCGGCCAGCTGGACGATGTATTCGCCCATGTCCGACTCCAGGCACGTCACGCCGCGCTCTTCGAGGTAGTGATTGAGTTCAATCTCCTCGCTGGCCATCGACTTGCCCTTGATGACGCGCTGCGCCTGGTGCGATTGGGCGATGCGGTGGATGATGTCATTCGCCTCGTCGGCCGTGGCGGCCCAGTGCACCTGCACCCCGGCTTCGGTCAGCTTCGCTTCCAGCTGCACCAGCAGGTCGGGCAGCCTGGCCAGCGCGTGCTGGCGGATCGCCTCGCCCAGGTCGCGCAGCTGTTCCAGCTCGTCGCCATCGGGGAACTGGACGCTGCGCTTGGTCTGCAGGAAGTCCATGGCGCCGCGGAAGCTCTTGCGCAGCTTGGGGTCGTCCAGCGCCGCGCGGGCGCGGGCGCGGAAGTCGGCCGACGGCATGAATTGCAGGGGGGCGGTGGTGCTCATGGCGTTACTCCTGCGCTGGGCGGTCGGTGACGATGATGACCCACATCCAGCGCGGACCGTGGGCGCCGTAGGCCAGCGTCTGCTGGATATCGGAAGTCTTGGACGGGCCGGACGCCAGCACCACGTTGGTGGGCATGCCCTCGCCCCAGCGTTCGGCCTGGGCCGCCGCCTGCAGGTCCACGTGCAGCGTGTCGGCGTACACCAGCGCCACGTGCAGCGGCGGCACCAGCGACACGGTGCGCGGCGTGCCCGCGTCCGGCGCCAGCACCAGCGTGCCGGTGGCGGCGATGCCGGAACGGGCCACCGTGAATCCGGCGTCCACGCTGTCGAACAGCTCGGCCTTCCACGCTTCCAGCGGACGCGCGAACGGCAGCGCTTCCACGGCCGGCGGCAGCATGTGCTTCAAGGCCGCCCCTTCGGCGGCGGCCGGGTCCAGCAGCAGGCGCCGCACGCCTTGCGTGGCCAGCCGGCTGGCCAGTTGCGCCGGCCATTCGGCGCTGGTGGCGCACCACACGTCGGCGTGGGAAGCCGTCAGCGCGGCCTGCATGGCGGCCACCCGTTCGGCGGGCGTCTGTTCGGCGCGGCGCTGTTCATAATGGGCGCGGATGCGCTGGTCCAGTTCATCGGCATGCAGTTGCGCCGTGGCGGGAGCGGCCGCGCGCAGGCGGCCCAGCATCAGTTCGCGGGCGTTCATGGTGCTCATTGGGCGGCTCCTTGCGCTGCTTGTGCGGGTTCCAGTGCGGCCGCCTCGTCGCCGCCCGTGCGGCGCCACAGGAAGCTGGCCAGGTGTTCGACCGGCAGCGGCGCGTCCATGTGGCGGGCCGCGTGGCCGATGTTGAGCAGGCAGCCGCAGTCGGCCGACACCAGCCGGTCGCAGCCCGTGGCGCAGGCGGCGGCCACCTTGTCGCGCACCATGGCGCCGGAAATGTCGGGATGCTTGAGCGAGAAGGTGCCGCCGAAACCGCAGCACTCCGACTCGTGTTCATGTTCGGCGCGCGTGACGCCGGGCAGTGCGTCCACCATGGCCACGCCGTGGGCACGGGTGCCCATCTCGCGGCGCGCGCCGCAGGATGTGTGCAGCACCACGCGCTCCGGCGACTGGCCGGCCGGGGCTTGCGTCGGGATGGACAGCTTCAGCACCAGCAACAGGAATTCGGTCAACTCGAAGACGCGGTTGGACAAGTCGAGCGCCTTGGCGTGGGCCACCGGGTCGTCCTCGAACAGGGTGGGCCAGTGGTGGCGCATCATGCCGGCGCAGGAGCCGGACGGCACGATCACGGGCCAGGGCTGGGCGAACAGGTCGAGCTGGGCCAGCGCCACGGCGCGCGCCTGTTCCGGGTTGCCGCTGCTGTAGGCGGGCTGGCCGCAGCAGCTCTGGCCGCGGGGGAAGTGGACAGTCAAACCTTCGCGCTCCAGCAGGCGCACGGCATCGAGCCCGGCTTCGGGCATGAACAGGTCGATCACGCAGGTGCCGAACAGGTACACCTGCTCCGGTTTGGCGGGGTAGTCGCGGTCCTTCATGATGTCTCCTCGTTGGCGGCGCGGTTTGCGGTTTGGTTTTATAGCGCCCATAATCCCAGCGACGGCGGGGTCGCACAAATTGGTTGGGCCAGTGCCTGTTTTACGTGCAGAGGAGGCAAACATGCGGGAAAAGCAAACCGGCGGACGGGTGGAGACGGTGCTGCGCAAGCTGGAACAGGCGCTGCTCGACGGCAGCCTGCCGGCCAACGCGCGCCTGCCGGCCGAACGCGTGCTGGCCGAGCGCTACGACGTATCGCGCAACACGATACGGGAAGCCATCCAGCGCCTGAGCGCGCGGGGGCTGGTGCGCAGCCGGCCCGGCGCCGGCGTCTACGTGACGGACCAGCTGCGCACGGGCATGTCATCGTCGCCATGGGGCCAGCTGGTGGCCGACCACCCGGCCGTGCGCGACGACATCCTGGAATTTCGCCGCGTGCTGGAAGGGGCCACGGCCTATTTCGCGGCCCTGCGGGCCGACCCGGACGAACGGGCCCGCATCGCCGAACTGATGGCGCAGCTGGAGCAGGCGCGCGCCGTGGACGACAAGGTGGTGGAGGCGGCCGTCGACGCGCAACTGCACGAACAGATCGCGCTGGCCTCGCACAATTCCATGTTCCTGCATCTGCACACGAGCATCATCAGCATGCTGCGCGAGCACATCACGCTCAACGGCACGGGCCTGCGCGAAATCAGCCCGGCCACCTCGGACCAGTTGTTGCAACAGCACCGCAGCGTGTGCCTGGCCATCTGCGCCAGCCAGCCGGAGGAAGCCCGCACGGCCATGCAGACCCATATCGATTTCGTGCGTGTGCACGTGGCGCAAGGAACCATCTGACGGCCGGAATTGGTCGGACCAGCGGCCCGCAAGATGGTTTTGGCGGCCGCCGCTGACGCGCCATTACAACAAAATTTTTTGCGCCAGGCTTGATGCCGTGCGAAAAGCGGGGTCAGGTCCGGCATCGCGCCATGAAGTTGGCAGGTTGCCGGACCTGACCCCGCTTCCTTACGCCAGCAGCAGGTGGCGGTACTGGCTGGGCGTGACACCCACCGTGGCCTTGAACTGGCGCGTGAAGGCGCTATGGTCGCCGTAGCCGCAAGCCTGGGCGATGTCGGCCACGCTGTCGGGCCCGGCCAGCAGGCGCGAGGCCGCGTCGAGCCGGGTCTTGATGATCATCTGGCGCGGCGTGAGGTGGAAGATGCGCAAAAAATAACGCTCGATCTGGGCCACCGACATGTGGGCCGTGCGGGCCAGCGCCGGCAGGTGCAGCGGCTGGTCATAGTGCTCATGGATCATGCGCACGGCGTCGGCCACCTTGCCGTAAGCGGGGTTCTTCTGGTCGGCCATGGCCAGGTCGCGCGACACGCCGGTCAGGCCGACGATGGTGCCATCGGCGTCGCGCAGGGCCGTCTTGCGGGTCAGGCACCAACCGGGGTCGCGCGTGGGGTACAGGTGCAGCTCCAGCTGGTCCTCGATCTGGCCGCCGCCGGCCAGCACCGCCAGGTCCTGCGCCAAATAGGTCTGGCCGAACGGATGGGCGAACACGTCGGCCGGGGTGCGCCCGATCAGCGCCGCCTTGTGCTTCACGCCGCAGCGCTGGACCAGGGTCTGGTTGACCACCACGTAGCGGCCCGCCACGTCCTTGACGAAGAACACCACGTCCGGCAGCGCATCGAACAGGGGCTCGGCGAAGAACACATCGGCGATACGGGCGCCCAACGCCGCGCGGCCGCCATCGGCCGCTCCCCCCGCCCCACCTGGTCCTGCCTCGCCTCCCGTTGCCGTCGTTCCCGCCATGCCCGCCGTCCCCTGTGCTCCGTTGATCCGTTACCGTGCGCCCCGCCCCATGCGGCCGCCCGCCAATTCTCGCACAGGACAGGGCCCGGCGCCGCATCGGCAATTGTGCAGATTTCGTCATCTTCGATGCGCAGCTTGTGCAAGACAGGCGGCAACGCCAGGCATACCATTCAGTCCATGAAAACCATCTCCATCATCGATTCCCACACGGGCGGCGAACCGACCCGGCTGGTGACGGCCGGCGGCCCAGAACTGGGCACCGGCCCGCTCAACGAGCGGCTCGCCATCCTGCGCCGCGAGCACGACAACTTCCGTTCCGCCGTCGTCTGCGAGCCGCGCGGGTCGGATGTGCTGGTGGGCGCGCTGCTGTGCGCCCCGCACGCCCCCGATTGTGCGGCCGGCGTCATCTTCTTCAACAACGTCGGCTACCTCGGCATGTGCGGCCACGGCACCATCGGCCTGGTGGCTTCGCTGGCTTATCTGGGCCGCATCGGCGCCGGCCGCCACCGCATCGACACCCCCGTTGGCGTGGTGGAGGCGCAATTGCATGAAGACGGCAGCGTCACGGTCGACAACGTACCGGCCTGGCGCAGCCATCATGCGGTGACGGTGGACGTGCCAGGCCACGGCCCCGTGACGGGCGACGTAGCCTGGGGCGGCAACTGGTTCTTCCTGGTGGCCGGGCATGGCCAGCAACTGCGCGTGGACAACGTGGACCAGCTGACGGCCTACACGGTGGCCGTGCGCGCCGCGCTGGCACAGGCCGGCGTGACGGGCGACGACGGCGCCGAGATCGACCATATCGAACTGTTCGCCCCGTCGCGCACGGGCGCCGACAGCCAGAACTTCGTGCTCTGCCCCGGCAAGGCCTACGACCGCTCCCCCTGCGGCACCGGCACCAGCGCCAAGCTGGCCTGCCTGGCGGCCGACGGCAAGCTGGCCGAAGGCGCGCTGTGGCGCCAGGAAAGTATCGTGGGCAGCGTGTTCGAAGGCAGCTACCGCCGTGCGGCGGATGGCCGCGTGCTGCCCAGCATCCGTGGCCAGGCCTGGGTCAACGCCCAATCCACCCTGATCCTCGATCCCAGCGATCCGCTGGTGTGGGGCATACGCTGATGTCCACTTCGTCCCGCGAGAGCGCCATCGTGATCGGTGCCGGCATCGTCGGCGCGGCCTGCGCCGACGCGCTGGCCGCCCGTGGCCTGCGCGTGACAGTGATCGAGCAGGACGCCATCGGCAGCGGCGCCACCGCCGCCGGCATGGGCCACCTGGTGGTCATGGACGACAACGAGGCCGAACTGGCGCTCACGGCATGGTCGCTGGCACTGTGGCGGGAACTGGCCGCCGGCCAGGCGCAACGCCACGAATACAGCAACTGCGGCACGATCTGGATCGCGGCCGACGAGGAAGAACTGGCCGCCGCGCGCGCCAAGGCGCACACCCTGGCCAGCCACGGCCTGGCCTGTGAGCTGCTGGACCCGGCCGCCCTGTACGCCCGCGAACCGGCACTGCGCCCTGGCCTGGCCGGGGGCCTGCTGGTGGCCGGCGACGGCCTGGTCTATCCGCCCAAGAGCGCCCACATCCTGCTCGGGCGCGCCCGCACCAACGGCGCCACGCTGGTGGCCGGCAGCGTGGTGCGCATCGAGGACAACGGCGTGCTGCTGGCCGACGGCAGCCGCCACCAGGCCAGCATCGTGGTGCTGGCGGCTGGTTCGCGCTCCACCACCCTGCTGCCGGAACTGCCGGTGCAGCCCAAGAAAGGCCATGTGGCCGTCACCGACCGCTATCCCGGCTTCATCCGCCACCAGCTGGTGGAACTGGGCTATATCAAGAGCGCCCACGCGGCCAGCGGCGAATCGGTGGCGTTCAACCTGCAACCCCGTCCAACCGGACAAATCCTGATCGGCTCCTCGCGCCAGTTCGACACCATCGACCTGGCCGTGGAGCCACGCATGATGCGGCGTATGCTGCGCCATGCCGCCAGCTTTACCCCCGGGCTGGCCCAACTGAATCTGCTGCGCTGCTGGACCGGCCTGCGCGCCGCCAGCAGCGACGGCCTGCCCCTGATCGGCCCCTACCCGGTGCGGCGCGGCCTGTGGCTGGCCACCGGCCACGAGGGGCTGGGCATCACCACCTCGCTGGCCACGGCCCAGCTGCTGGCTGACCAGATCGTCGGCGCCCACAGCGCCATTCCCTGCCAACCCTACCTGCCCAGCCGCTTCGACAAGCCGGCCCGCGCCCATGCCTGACGCCATCGTCCTCACTATCGACGGCCAGTCCGTCAGCGTGGCCCCCGGCGCCAGCGTGGCGGCCGCCGTCGCGCTGGCCGGCAGCATGGTCACCCGCCGCTCCGTCACCGGCATGGCGCGCGCGCCCCTGTGCGGCATGGGCATCTGCCAGGAGTGCCGGGTAACCATCGACGGCCACCCGCACCAGCTGTCATGCCAGACCCCGTGCGCGCCCGGCATGCAAGTACGCACGGCACGCGATGGAGGCCAGCCATGAAGCGCGCCTTCGACGTGCTCGTGATCGGCGCCGGCCCGGCCGGCCTCGCCGCTGCGCACGCGGCGGCGGCCCACGGCATCAGCGTGGGCGTAGTGGACGATAACCCGCAAGCGGGCGGCCAGATCTGGCGCGGCGGCCCCGCGCAGCAGGCGGACGGACGCGCGCGCGACCTGTGGCATGCGTTGACCAACGCGCCCAACATCACGTTGCTGCACCAGTGCCGCGTCCTCTGTCCGCTGGAGGGCAAGCGGCTGCTGGCGCAAACGCCCGCCGGCGCCATCGAACTCGACTACGGCAAGCTGGTGATCGCCACCGGCGCGCGCGAGCTGCTGCTGCCCTTCCCCGGCTGGACCCTGCCGGGCGTGACGGGCGCGGGCGGCCTGCAGGCGCTGGCCAAGGGTGGCTATCCCGTGGCCGGCAAACGCGTGATCGTGGCCGGTTCCGGGCCGCTGCTGCTGGCCGCCGCCGCCACGCTGAAACAACAGGGCGCGCACATCGCCGCCATCATCGAACAAGCGGCGTGGCCACGCCTGGCGCGATTCGCGCTGGGCCTGCTGGCCACGCCATCCAAGGTCACACAGGCGCTGCAACTGGCTTGCCGGTTGCGCGATGTGCCCTATCTGCGCGACAGCTACGTGCTGTCCGCGCACGGCGACGAGACGCTGCGCGCAGTCGTACTGCAGCGCGGCGGCCGCACCGAACCATGGGACTGCGACCTGCTGGCCTGCGGCTACGGCCTGCTGCCCAACGTGGAACTGGCGCTGGCCCTGGGCTGCGCCGTCGATAGCGACGGCATGGCGCCGCAAGCCGTGCAAGTGGACCCATGGCAGCGCACCAGCGTGCCGGACGTGCTGTGCGCCGGCGAAGGCACGGGCGTGGGCGGCGTGGACCTGGCGCTGGCCGAGGGCCGCATCGCCGGGCTGGCCGCCGCCGGCCACACGCAAGCGGCGCCGGCGCTGTTCGCCGAACGGGCCCGCTGGCGCCAGTTCGCCGCGCGCCTGGCCCGTGCGTTCGCGCCGCGCCCCGAACTGGCGCGGCTGGCCGACGACGACACCATCGTGTGCCGCTGCGAGGATGTGCGGCACGGCGAGCTGCGCGGGCACGCCAGCTGGCGCAGCGCCAAGCTGCACACGCGCTGCGGCATGGGCCCTTGCCAGGGCCGCGTGTGCGGCGGCGCCACGGGCCTGTTGTACGGCTGGCGGCCGGACGCCGTGCGGGTGCCGCTGTCGCCGGCCCGGATCAGCAGCTTCATCGAAGCATAAAGGGACACGTCGTCCGTTTTTAACCAAGGAGATCAGCATGGCCGCAGCAAAATGGGAAGGGGTATTCCCCGCCGTTACCACCAAATTCAAGCCGAACGAGGAGCTGGACCACGCCGCCATGGAGCGCCACTTCGCGTTCCAGATCGACAGCGGCGTGCACGCGCTGCTCACCTGCGGCTCGCTGGGCGAGGCCAGCACCCTCTCGTTCGAGGAAAAGCTGGACGTGACGCGCACGGCGCTGCGGGTGGCCGATGGCCGCGTGCCGGTGCTGGTCAACGTGAGCGAGACGCGCACGCTGACGGCCTGCCGCTTCGCCGAACAGGCGCACGAACTGGGCGTGCAGGGCCTGATGGTGATGCCGTCCGTGCTGTACGCGGCCGACGCGCGCGAGGCACGCGACAACCTGCGCACCATCGCCCAGGCGGCCCAGCTGCCCATCATGGTCTACAACAATCCCGTCTCATACAAGGTGGACCTGACGCCGGACGACTTCAAGGAACTGGCCGACTGCGAGTGGATCGTGGCGATCAAGGAATCGACCGACAATGTGCGCCGCATCACCGACCTGCGCAACGCCGTCGGCCACCGCTACCAGTTGTTCATGGGCGTGGACGACCTGTCGTTCGAAGGCCTGGCGGTGGGTGCGGACGGCCTGCTGGCGGGCCTGGTGGTGGCGTTCCCGAAAGAGACGGTGGCCCTGTACAAGCTGATGAAGGCCAGGCGCTGGGATGAGGCGCTGGCCCTGTACCAGTGGTTCATGCCGCTGATGCACCTGGACGTGTCGAACAAGCTGGTACAGAACCTCAAGCTGGTCGAAACCCTGGCCGGCGTGGGCAACGAGAACGTGCGCCGCCCGCGCCAGCCGCTGCAAGGGGCCGAGCGCGAGCGCGTGACGGCCATCGTGCAGCGCGCGCTGGCCAACCGGCCCGACGTCAGCGCCCTGTTCTGACCGAACGAGCCGGCCGCGGCGCAGCCCTCAGGCCTTGGTGCTGACGACGTTGCCGGAACTGGCCGCCCCCTGCAGGTTCTGCGACAGCGACTGCAGGAACTGCGACAGCGTTGCACCGGAGCCGGACTGCCCATTGGCCGCCAGCAGCTTGTCGAAACTGGTCTGCAAGTCGCTCAGCGCCTGCGAGCTGCCGCTGCCGGACGTGCCCGAGGTGGACGAGGTGGACGACGACAATTGCTGCGCCAGGCTTTGCAGGCCGGCCGCCAGCCGGCCGCCCCCGCCGCCATGCTGGTGATGCGCGCCGCCTGGCGCGGCGCCCGGCCCGTTGCCCGCGCTGGCCGACTGCGCGTGCAGGGCCGCGAACAGGCTTTGCGCGAACGCCGACTCGGCCTGTTTGGTGTCCCCGCTGGCGCCGGTGGCGTCCGTTGCACCCGTCGCGCCCGTTGCGCTGGTGGACGCGGTGCCGCCCAGTTGCGACAGTGCCTGGGCGATCGCATTGGCGATGCGGCCCCCGCCCACACCCCCGCCCACACCGCGCGTCCTGCCGGTGCTGCCGTCGTTGTCGCCGTCGCTGTCCTGGCCACGCGGCGCCACGGCGCCGGTGCTGGAAAATTGGGTGTAGCTGGCCGCCACACTGCCGCTCACGCTATCGATTGCCATGCCGTTCTCCTCGCAAAATTGGGTGGGGTAGAGTGATTAACGGCGCAGTTTCCCATTTCCGCTGGGTGCCAACGGACTGATTTGTAACGCACTGTGTTGCGTGTAACGCGGGGGCGGCGGCGCCCGTTCCGCACGGCCGCCGTTACATTCGCTTAGAGGGCGTTTCAAAATGAGCGTGGCTGGGCGCAGCGACGAAGACAGTGCGCCTGCACGGCCAGGAGCTGCCATGACGCCACGGTCATTTTGATACGTTTTCTTACAACTTCACGGCGGCGGCGCGGCTATGCGGGCCAGCGCGTCCGCGATCGGCGCGGCCGCCAGTGGCCGCACCAGCCGCGCCACCTCCTGGCCGTCGCGCAGGAAGATCAGGGTGGGCCACAGCTTGACCCGGAACGAGCGGCCCAGCGGCCGCCCCGGTCCATCCTCGACCTTGATATGGGTCAGCGCGCCATGGCCAGCGAACGCTTCCGCCAGCGCCGGCTGCGCCGCCATGCAATGGCCGCACCAGTTGGCGCCAAATTCCAGCAGCACGGCCCCTGGCAGGGCGTCGATCTGATCCCGCGTGGGGGCCTGCGTCCGATACTGGGTTTCCATTTTCACTCTCCGGCCCGCCCCCGGCATAGCCACAACCATGGGGCGGATATTGTTGCATAGAAAAAATATATGGTGTTATCTTGCAATTTTTGGTGTTATTTTGAAACTACCTGTGCTTTAATGGTAAACAGAGAGGACGGCCAAGTTTCACAATTTTAGCCGCCCAAGCAAGCGGCAGCGGACTGGCCGTATAACCGGGAGCTGACATGAAGATCCACCTGCCCATCCTGCTCGCCATGTCGCTGGCTGGCGCGGGCGGCGCCGCACAGGCAGCCGCCGTGCCGGTGGTGACGATCGCGGCGCCCCAATGTCACGCGGCCGTGCAAGCCGGCCCATGCCGCAGCGCCAGCCTGGCGCCGCCGGCCAGCCATGTCGGTGATGCCCTCGATGACCCGTTCCATCTGCCCGGTGACGACTTGCAGGCGCTGGACGACTACGTCCCCGCGCCCGCTGCGGTGCCAATCCCGGCGGCTGATGCGGCCCCCGTGCCCGAGCCCGCGCCATTCCTGATGCTGCTGGCCGGCGTGGTCCTGCTCGGACTGCGTTCGGCCCGGCAGGAAAAGTGCGACAAATTCTCCGCCTGAGAACCCAGCCAGTCAATTGCATCCCGCCTCGTGAAACCCGGGGTGCCTCACACTGACCCCGGCACTTATAAGCCGCAGACGGAGTGAATATTGGTCAGCGCGACGCCGTGCAGCGCGGCCCGGCCCATGCAGCTGAGCTTCTGGACGCCATCTTCGGTGGCGGCCGTGGCGAAGACGGCCAGCGCCAGCAATACGCCAACGACGATCAGGATGCCTTTGATCAGGTCTTTGTTCATGGAGCGGGCCAGGCCTGGTGGATGAGGGAGGCCATTCTAGCGCGCGCCGGCGCGGGCGCGCAATGGCCGCCACCACGGCACCGTCAGGCGTGCAACTGGCCGTCCGGATGGGCCGGCGCGGCCGGATGGGCTTCGTCCACCGGCGTCACCACCGGGATGCGCAACACGAAGCTGGCGCCGTGGCCCAGCGTGCTGCTGACCGTGATGTTGCCGCCGAACTGCTTGGCGATCAGGTTGAACACGATGTTCAGGCCCAGCCCCGTGCCGCCCTGCCCGCGCCGCGTGGTGACGAACGGGTCGAACACCTTGTCGATCATGTCGGGCGCGATGCCCTTGCCGTTGTCGACCACCTGCATCTCGATCCACTCGCCATCCTGCACCACGTTGATGGCGATGGTGCCTTCCGCATCCGGCTCGAACGCGTGCTCCACGCAGTTGAGCGTGAGGTTGGTGATGACCTGGGCCAGCGCGCCCGGATAACTGTCGAGCACGATGTCGGGCGGGCAGGCGATGGTGACGTGGATGTGGGTCTTCTTCAGCTTGGGCTGCAGGCTGGCCACCACTTCCGTGATGTAGTCGCGCAGCTCGAAGCGGCGCCGCGCCTCGCTCACCTGGTCCACCGCGATCTGCTTGAAGCTGTGGATCAGGTGCGCGGCGCGGTAGGCGTTGTTCATGATCAGGCGCGTGCTCTCGCCGGCCGTCTCCACGTAGCGCACGATGTCGGACTTCTTGATGTTGCCACCTTCGATGGCCTGGTGCACCTTCTCGGTCGCTTCCATCAGCACCGAGGCGCTGGTGAGGGCGATGCCGACGGGCGTGTTGATCTCGTGCGCCACCCCGGCCACCAGCCCGCCCAGCGACGCCAGGCGCTCGGCCTGCAGCAGCGATTCCTGGGTGCGGCGCAAGTCGTCGAGCGCGCGGGCCGTTTCCTGGGCCGACTTGCGGGCCTCGTCCTCGGCTTCGCGGATGCGGGCGATGATGGATTTCACGCGGCGCTGGATGGCGTTGAAGCCGCGGATCACTTCGCCCAGTTCGTCGTGGCGGTTGTCGGCCAGTTCCTCCACTTCGTCGCTGCCGCGCGTGGCCAGGTCGAACAAGCCGTCGCGCAGCTGCTTGAGCGGCTCGAACACGATACGCAGCGACAGCGCCAGCGCCGCCACCAGGATCAGGTCCAGCAGCAGCACTTCCGTCACCTTGCGCCGCACTTCGGCCGCCAGCGTGGCGTCGATCTGGGCCCGGCTGAAGTTGACCACCACCCGACCCACGATGACGGGCTTGAGCGAGGCGCCGGCCGCGCCTGAATCGCGGTAGGCCAGGTCGGCCACCACGGGCGCACCGGCCACGGGAGCGTCGTTCTCGATCGAGACGACACCGCCGGCGTCGTTGCGCAATTTACCGGAGAACAGGCCGACGGACGTGTCATAGACGCGGATGGCCACCAGTTCCGGCGGCAGCATCTCGGCCGCCACGATGTTGTCGACCTTGGCCTTGTCCAAGTCCCACAGGGCCGATGGCAAGCTCGTCTGCAAGCGCGTCAGCACGCCCTGGCGCAGGCGCTGGTTGCTCACTTCCAGTTCATGGCCAAGGCTGTATTGGGCATACGTGCCGGAAATAGCCAGCACCAGCGTGACGATGACCACGAACAGCGCCGTCAGCCGACCTTGGATACCAAACATCTACACACCTCCCCGGAACACCGGGCTCCGCCCGTGGCGGAACCAAAACGTGGATTTGACGGCAACGCCCCAATGTACGGTATGACATGCAACTTGGCAAGAACTGCCCGCCGCCGGCCCCGTTTGGTTCCGTTTTTACGTCGTTTTACGCCGTTTTCACGTCTCGGGCGCACGGCTGGCGCCACCAGCGTGGCCCGCCGGGCCAGCGGCACACAGCGCGCCGCGACGATGGTAAGATCGGGACAACAGAACGCCGGAGGCGCCATGACTGCCACTTACCATCACATCCCGCTGGCCCAGGTCGAACCGGGCATGGTGCTATCAGACGAACTGCTCGACGTGCAGGGCCATGTGCTGCTGCCGCAGGGGACCGTGCTGACCGAGGCCATGCTCGAGCTGATGCCGCGCCACGGCATCGCCGTGCTGCCCATCGCCACCCCGCCCGTGTCGCAGGACGAACTGGCCGCCACCCGCCAACATTACCAGCAACGCATAGCCCACCTGTTCCGCAAGCACGACCCGGACAACGACGCCGACTGGGCCACCGGCCTGCTGCGCCATTACGTGACGGACTTCCGGTTGGGCATGGAGGACATACCCGAATGAGCACGCCCCTGACCTACGACGACATCGTCAAGAACCTGGACGACCTGCCCTCGCTGCCGGCGGTCGTGATGGAGCTGCTCAACAGCATAGACCAGGAGGAGGTGGATATCTCCGTGCTGGCCAAAAAAGTGTCGCATGACTCGGCGCTCACGGCCAAGACGCTGCGGCTGGCCAATTCCTCGCTGTACGGCTTGCAGGTCAAGGTGACCACCATCCAGCAGGCCATCACCTTCCTCGGTTTCCAGACCACGCGCAACCTGATCACGGCCGCCGCCGTCACGGGCTGCTTCGCCGAGGGCCGCTGCGAAGGCTTCGACCACAAACGCTTCTGGCGCCACTCGATCGCCACGGCCGCCTGCGCCAAGGTGCTGGCGCGCCAGATGCGCTTCAACCAGGACTATGCGTTTACGGCCGGCCTGCTGCACGACATCGGCCGGCTGGTACTGGTGGCCTGCTTCCCGCAGCAGTACGCGCAGGTGATCGTGCACCGCGCCGCGCACGACAGCACGCTGCTGGAGGCGGAACGGGCGGTGCTGGGCATCGACCACGTGGACGCGGGCATGGCGCTGGCCGAACACTGGAATTTTTCCGACACCATGCGGCTGGCCATCGGCGGCCACCACGACCCGGAAACGCCGGGCGCCGGCTTCCTGGCCGCCATCATCCACGTGGCCGACGCCATGGTGCACGCGCTGGACCTGGCCCAGGTGCCGGACGGCCTGGTGCCGCCCGTGTCGACGGTGGCCTGGACGGCGCTGGCGCTGAATGAGGAAACGTGTTTGCAGCTGTTCCGCGAGACGGAACTGCAGTTCGGGGAGATCGCGATGGTGCTGCTGTCCTGATCCGTCCGGGGCCGGCCGGGTGGCCGCGGGATCGGTCAAGGCGCGATGAGGCGCAGCGACGCGGCCGTGCCGGGTCGGCGCGGACGGCCCGCCTCAGGCCTGCCGGCGCCGTTCAGGCGCGGCAGGCAAGCGCGGCGCCATCAGTGGCGCGCATAGCCGCTGGAGTCGGGGCGGTCGCCGCGGTCCTCTGGCTTGGGGCGGCCCTGGGCGTCGGACAAACGGTACTTGGTGCGGCGATCGCCCATCAAGTCGCGCAGGTCGCGGATGCTCATGCCCGTCACTTCATGCATGCGGATCAGCAGCGAGGCGCCCACCGGCAGCCGGTGGTGGCGGATCTTGCTGATGACGGGCGGCGCCACTTCCAGCAGGCGCGACAATGCGGCATCGTTCTTCAGCTGCATTTTGCCCAGCAGGATGTCGAGCAGATGGTTGGGGTTGTAGCTGTCCTGGGAAGCGAGAGCGTGGTGTGCCATGATGTTCCTCGTCTGTGGTGATGATGAAATGGTGCTGCTACGAACTTAAGGCACGCTTAGCGCGCCGCCGGTTCCAAAGGCATCAGAGCGCTTGCCTTTCATGCAATATCTTATGCCTAAATCCCAACGTTTCAGCCGTCGTGGACGGCGCGAAGATTGTTTGACCTCAACCATCGGCCGAAAAACTTAGCAACATGGCCATTTCATCACACAAAGCAAAATTGCGGCGCACGCAAAGTTGACGGCCGGATCGAACCCGGGGGCCGTCACGTGCGGTGCGATTTGCTGCGCGATGGGACGCGCATTTACTGTAAACTAGCACCTGTATGTCCGGCGCGCGCCGGCCCGCCATCCCGCAACACAACCAAGCAAGCCATTGAAAACCAAGACCCCCGTCCAGCCCTTCTATTTCATTCCCGAGCCGCTCGATAACGCCCGGCTGGCCCACCTGTGCGGCCCGCTCGACGAGAACCTGCGCCAGATCTCGGCCGCGCTGGACGTCACCATTTTCCGCCGCGGCGAAAAATTCATCGTCAGCGGCAGCAACGCCGAACGGGCCGTGCAGATCCTGGAACAGTTCTACGCCGTCGCCAACAAGGTGGTGCCGATCGAGGAAGTGCAGCTGGCCCTGGTCGAACAACGGGCCGGCCTGGCTGGCGTGGTCGAGGAACATCCGGAAGCGCCGTTCGTGGAACCGGACATCGCCAGCCCCGTGCTCAAGACCCGCCGCAGTGACCTGCGCGGGCGCACGCCGCACCAGATCCGCTACCTGCGCAACGTGCTCGAGCATGACATCAGCTTCGGCATCGGCCCGGCCGGCACCGGCAAGACTTACCTGGCCGTGGCCTGCGCCGTGGACGCGCTCGAACGCGACGCCGTCAAGCGCATCATCCTGACCCGTCCGGCCGTGGAAGCGGGCGAACGGCTGGGCTTCCTGCCGGGCGACCTGACGCAGAAAGTCGATCCCTACCTGCGCCCCCTGTACGACGCGCTGTACGATTTGCTGGGCTTTGACCGCACGCAAAAAATGTTCGAAAAACAGGTGATCGAGATCGCCCCGCTGGCCTACATGCGCGGCCGCACGCTCAACCACGCGTTCGTGATCCTGGACGAAGCCCAGAATACGACGGTGGAACAGATGAAGATGTTCCTGACCCGCATCGGCTTTGGCAGCAAGGCCGTGGTCACGGGCGACGTGACCCAGGTCGACCTGCACAAGACCCTGAAAAGCGGCCTGGTGGACGCCGTGCAGGTGCTCAAGGACGTACGCGGCATCGCCTTCACCCAGTTCACCAGCGAGGACGTGGTGCGTCATCCGCTGGTGGCGCGCATCGTCGACGCCTACGAGACGGCGCACGCGCACCACGCCGAAATCGCCCCTTTACTCAAAGCCACCGCCATCAAAAATGTCCGAAAAAAATAAACTGAGCCTGTCGGTGCAATATCCCGATCCCCGCCTGCAACAGAGCATCACCCGTCCCAAGGTACGGCGCTGGGTCCAGGCCGCGCTGCTGGCGCCGGCCGAACTGACCATCCGCTTTGTCGACGCCGAAGAAGGCCGCGTGTTGAACCGCGACTACCGCGGCAAGGACTACGCCACCAACGTGCTGACCTTCGCCTACAACGAAGGGGAAGAAGAACTGCCCGACGACGCGCCCACCCAGGCCGACATCATCCTGTGCACGGACGTGCTGGAGCGCGAGGCGGCCGAACAGAAGAAGACGGTGGAACAGCACACGGCCCACCTGATCGTACATGGCGTGCTGCACGCCCAGGGCTACGACCACCTGGACGACGAGGAAGCGGCCGAAATGGAAGGGCTGGAAACGCAAATCCTGGCCAAGCTGGGCATCGCCGACCCTTACGTCGCCGAAAAATCGGGGACGTAACACGGTTTTCCCGCCAAGAAAAATCGGGGACGTACCCCGGTTTTCCCATGCGGGAAAACCGGGGTACGTCCCTGATTTTTCTTGATGGCAAATGGCAAAATCGGCCCCCTCATCCCGTTTGGTGTATCCTATATCCCTTCGAAACAACGGCTCACGCCTCCTATGCAAGAGCACTCTAGTGGCGTCAAGTCTGACGCCAAGCCCCATCGGTCACTGTTTGAACGCCTGACCGCCCTCATTTCCCCCGAGCCCGAAAACCGCGCGGAACTGCTCGACGTGCTGCACGACGCCCACGAACGCAACCTGATCGACGCCGACGCCCTGTCGATGATCGAAGGCGTGTTCCAGGTGTCGGACCTGTCGGCGCGCGACATCATGATCCCCCGTTCCCAGATGGACGTGATCGACATCTCCAAGCCCATCGAGGAATGGATGCCGTCCGTGCTGCAGACGGCCCACTCGCGCTTCCCCGCCATCGAGGGCGAACGCGACAAGGTGATCGGCATCCTGCTGGCCAAGGATTTGCTGCGCTACTACGCAGAGGAATCGTTCGACGTGCGCGACATGCTGCGCCCGGCCATCTTCATTCCCGAATCGAAGCGCCTCAATGTGCTGCTGCGCGACTTCCGCGCCAACCACAACCACATGGCCATCGTGGTCGATGAATACAGCGGCGTGGCCGGCCTGATCACCATCGAGGACGTGCTGGAACAGATCGTCGGCGACATCGAGGATGAATACGATTTCGACGAGGAAGAGGACAACATCCTGTCCATCAAGGAAGGCCAGTTCGGCCCCCGCTGGCGCATCAAGGCGCTGACGGAAATCACCCAGTTCAACGAGGAACTCGACACCGCCCTGCCCGACGATGACGTCGACACCATCGGCGGCCTGGTGGCCAAGCACCTGGCCCGCATGCCGCACAAGGGCGACGTGTTCGACCTGGACGGCCTGCGCTTCGAAGTGCTGCGCGCCGACGCACGCCAGGTGCACGTGCTGCTGGTGGAAAAACTGCCGGCCGCGCCGGAGCAAGACGCGTAACATGCGTTTTCGCCGCACCGATCCCAACGCCCCGCCCAAACCCCAGCGCAGCACCCGCGGCCGGATGACCATCACGGCCGCCGCCGGCGCGGCCGCCGTGTTCGCGTTCGCCCCGTTCGGCTGGTGGCCGATCGAAATCTTCAGCCTGGCCATCCTGTTCTACCAGGTGCTGCGCAGCGCCAGCGTCAAGGGCGGCGCCCTGATCGGCTGGGCCTACGGCTTCGGCTGGACGGCGGCCGGCGTCTGGTGGCTGTACGTCTCCATGCACACCTACGGCGGCATGCCGGCGCCGCTGGCCGCCGCCGCCGTGGCGCTACTGGCCTGGGCCATGGGCGCCTACGTGGCGCTGGCCATGGCCGGCGCCTCGTGGCTGCGCCAGCGCTGGGCGCTGCCGCTGCCCGCCTCCAATTTGCTGCTGCTGCCGGCCATGTGGTCGCTGTGCGAATGGCTGCGCGGCTGGCTGTTCACGGGTTTCCCGTGGCTGTCGGCCGGCTACGCCCACAACCACAGCCCGCTGGCCGGCTACGCGCCCGTGATCGGCGTGTATGGCCTGGGCTGGCTGGCGGCCGTCTGCGCGGGTGCCTTGCTGCTCCTGCTGCACCGCAGCCGCTGGCGCGCGCTGGCCCTGGTGGCGGCCATCCTGGCCGGCGGCGGCGCGCTCACCCAACTGCACTGGACCTATGCGGAAGGCAAACCGATCTCCGTGCGCCTGATCCAGGGTAACGTGCCGCAGGACGAGAAATTCAACGGCGCCCACGTGCTGGCCGCCCTCACCCAATACCGCGACGCCATCATGGCCGCCCCGGCCGACCTGATCGCCACGCCGGAAACGGCGGTCGTCATGCTGCCGCAGCAGCTGCCGCCGGACTACCTGCCGGCCATCAGCCTGTTCCTGCAGCGCAGCGGCAGCAGCCTGATGCTGGGCATCCCCATGGCCGACAGCCAGACGGCCTACTTCAACAGCGTGCTGGGCATGACGCCCGTGCCCAACGCGGCCTACTACCGCTACGACAAGCACCACCTGGTGCCCTACGGCGAATTCATCCCGCTCGGCTTCCGCTGGTTCGTCGATTTGATGAACATCCCGCTGGGCGACCAGACCAGCGGCCCGACGATTCAGCCCGCGTTCGCCGTCAAGGACCAGCGCGTGCTGCCCAATATCTGCTACGAGGACTTGTTTGGCGAGGAGATCGCCGCTCAGCTGAACCGCCCGGCCGGCGGCCAGAAGCCGGCCACGCTGCTGCTCAACGAATCGAACCTGGCCTGGTTCGGCGACACCATCGCCATCCCCCAGCATTTGCAGATTTCGCAGATGCGCACGCTGGAGACGGGCCGCCCCATGCTGCGCGCCACCAACACGGGCGCCACGGCCGTCATCGACGGGCGCGGCAACGTGGTGGCGCGTCTCGCCCCCAACACCAACGGCACGCTGGCGGCCAACGTGCAAGGCATGGCCGGCAGCACGCCCTACATTTTGTGGGGCAACAAGCTGGCGCTGGCGCTGTGGACGCTGGCCCTGGCGGGCGCCTGGCTGTGGGGGCGGCGCGTGACAAATTCGGCAAAAAATCAGTCCGAAGCCCCCTAATCTCTACTACCGCCCCCAAAACCCGCTAAAATTAGCCGCTTTAGCGAAACTGCAACCGTTGCGCCCCGCTGCGCGCTACCGATCAAACAAGATGCTCACATTTCAACAAATTATCCTGACCTTGCAAACCTACTGGGACAAGCAAGGCTGCGCCCTGCTCCAGCCCTACGACATGGAAGTGGGTGCCGGCACCTTCCACACCGGGACGTTCCTGCGCGCGATCGGCCCCGAGCCATGGCGCGCGGCCTATGTGCAGCCATCGCGCCGCCCCAAGGATGGCCGCTACGGCGAGAACCCGAACCGCCTGCAGCACTACTACCAGTACCAGGTGGTGCTCAAGCCGGCGCCGGAAAACATCCTGGACCTGTACCTCGGTTCGCTCGAGGCGCTGGGCCTGGACCTGAAGCAGAACGACGTGCGCTTCGTCGAGGATGACTGGGAAAGCCCGACCCTGGGCGCCTGGGGCCTGGGCTGGGAAGTGTGGCTGAACGGCATGGAAGTGACCCAGTTCACCTACTTCCAGCAAGTGGGCGGCCTCGATTGCAAGCCCGTGCTGGGCGAGATCACCTACGGCATCGAGCGCCTGGCCATGTACCTGCAAGGCGTGGAAAACGTGTACGACCTGGTGTGGACCGAGTGGGAAGAAAACGGCGTGACCAAGAAGCTGACCTACGGCGACGTGTTCCACCAGAACGAGGTGGAGCAATCGACCTACAACTTCGAGCACGCCAACACGGAATTGCTGTTCGCCCAGTTCGCCAACCACGAATCGGAAGCCAAGCGCCTGATCGAACTGCAACTGACGCTGCCGGCCTACGAACAGATCATGAAAGCGTCGCACAGCTTCAACATGCTGGACGCGCGCGGCGCCATTTCCGTGACCGAGCGCGCCGCCTACATCGGCCGCGTGCGCACGCTGTCGCGCCTGGTGGCGCAAGCTTATTACGACTCGCGTGAGCGCCTGGGCTTCCCCATGCTGCCCGCCTCCGCCACCGCCGCCTGAGCCGAAAAGAATAGAAACGATATGAACCAGACTCTCTTAATCGAACTGCTGACCGAAGAACTGCCGCCCAAGGCGCTGGCCAAGCTGGGCGCCGCCTTCGCCGCCGGCATCGTCAACGGCCTCAAATCGCGCGACTTCCTGGAAGCCGACAGCGTCGCCACCACCTACGCCACGCCGCGCCGGCTGGCCGTCTCCATCACCGGCGTGCGCGCCACTTCGCCTGACAAATCGATCCGCGAGAAAGTGCTGCCCGTGAGCGTGGCGCTGGACGCGAACGGCAACGGCACGGCGCCGCTGGCCAAGAAGCTGGCCGCGCTGGGCTTCCCCGACCTGACCGTGGACCAGCTGGAACGGGCCCAGGACGGCAAGGCAGAAAGCTTCTTCTACACCTACACGGCCGCCGGCAGCGCGCTGCAGACCGGCCTGCAGGCAGCGCTGGAGGAATCGGCGGCCAAGCTGCCCATCCCCAAGCTGATGAGCTACCAGCGCCCGGACGGCGCCACCGTCAACTTCGTGCGCCCGGCCCACAGCCTGATCGCCCTGCACGGCGCCACCGTGCTGCCGCTGACGCTGCTGGGCCTGACGGCTTCCAACACGACGCTGGGCCACCGCTTCCTGATGGCCGACGGCAGCCGCAGCATCACCATCGCCAACGCCGACAGCTACGCCGCCACCCTGGCCGAACAGGGCAAGGTGGTGCCCAGCTTCGAGGCCCGCAAGGAAAAGATCCGCGCCGCCCTGCTGGAAAAAGCCGGCGCCGACCAGGTGCTGATGCCCGAAGCGCTGCTCGATGAAGTGACGGCGCTGGTCGAGTGGCCCGTGGTCTACGAGTGCCACTTCGAGGAACAGTTCCTGGCCGTGCCGCAGGAATGCCTGATCCTGACCATGCAGACCAACCAGAAATACTTCGCGCTGACGGACGCGCAAGGCAAGCTGCGTTCGCGCTTCCTGATCGTCTCCAACATCGCCACGGCCACGCCGGACGCCATCGTCGGCGGCAACGAGCGCGTGGTGCGCCCGCGCCTGTCGGACGCCAAGTTCTTCTTCGAGCAGGACAAGAAGAAGAGCCTCGGTTCGCGCCTGCCGCTGCTGAAGAACGTGGTCTACCACAACAAGCTGGGCACCCAGGCCGAGCGCAGCGAGCGCGTCACGGCGCTGGCCGCCGCCATCGCCCACGCGCTGGGCGCGGACGTGGCGCTGGCCAGCCGCGGCGCCATGCTGGCCAAGGCCGACCTGCTGACCGACATGGTGGGCGAATTCCCTGAGCTGCAAGGCATCATGGGCACCTACTACGCCCGCCACGACGGCGAGCACGAGGAAGTGGCGCTGGCCGCCTCCGAGCACTACCAGCCGCGCTTCGCCGGCGACGCCCTGCCCACCACCGCCACCGGCACCGCCGTGGCGCTGGCCGACAAGCTCGAAACCCTGGTCGGCATCTGGGCCATCGGCCTGCAGCCGACCGGCGACAAGGACCCGTTCGCGCTGCGCCGCCACGCCCTGGGCGTGCTGCGCATGCTGGTGGAAAAACGCCTGCCGCTGGCCATCAGCGCCGTGCTGGCCGACGCCGCCGCCGAATTCGTCGCCATCCCCGGCTTCAAGAACCCAGCCGCCGAAGTGACGGCCTTCATGCTCGACCGCCTGCGCGGCATGCTGCGCGAGCGCGGCTTCTCGCCCAACGAGATCGAAGCCGTGGTGGCCCAGAACCCGGACCGCCTGGACGACATCGTGCAGCGCCTGGAAGCCGTGCAGGCCTTCGCCGCCCTGCCGGAGAGCGCCTCGCTGGCGGCCGCCAACAAGCGCATCACCAACATCCTGAAGAAGAACGAGGAAGCGCTGGCGCAAAGCGGCAACGCGGGCGTCAACCCCGCCCTGCTGCAGGACACGGCCGAGAAGAACCTGGCCGCCGCCGTCACCCGCGTGCAGCCGGAAGTGGACGCGGCGTTCGCCCGCGGCGACTTCGCCGGCACGCTCAAGACGCTGGCCCAGCTGCGCGACGACGTGGATGCCTTCTTCAACGACGTGATGGTGATGGCCGACGATGTCGCCCTGCGCAACAACCGCCTGGCCCTGCTGTCGTCGCTGCACGGCATGATGAACCGCGTGGCCGACATTTCCAAGCTGGCGGCCTGAGATGGGAGCGCCGGCGCTCAAACTGATCATCCTCGACCGCGATGGCGTGATCAACCATGACTCGCCGGACTTCATCAAGTCACCGGCCGAGTGGCACGCCATCCCCGGTTCGCTGGAAGCGATCGCCCGCCTGAACCAGGCTGGCTACCGGGTGGTGGTGGCGTCGAACCAGTCGGGCATCGCCCGCGAGTACTTCGACATGTCGGTCCTCAACGCCATCCACCAGAAGATGCACATGCTGGCGCAGCAGGTGGGCGCCACCATCGACGCCGTGTTCTTCTGCCCGCACGCGGCGGCCGACAGCTGCGACTGCCGCAAGCCCAAGTCCGGCATGTTCGACGAAATCGCCAAGCGCTACCAGGTCAACCTGAAGGGCGTGCCCACCGTGGGCGATTCGCTGCGCGACCTGCAGGCCGGCTACAACCGGGGCTGCGTGCCTTTCCTGGTGTTGACCGGCAAAGGCGAGAAGACCCACAGCACGGGCGGCCTGCCGCCGGGCACCATGGTGTTCCCGGACCTGGCGGCCACCGTCAGCCATCTGCTCAAGACGGCGGCGGCCAGTGCGCCGGCGGCCGAATAATCCTCATCACATCGAAAATAGAGTCCTGGAGACCGCATTGCGTCATACCGTTTTATTCCTGCGTTCCTTGCTGTTCATGTTCATCATGGTCGTGTCGACCGTCGTCTGGGCCTGCGTCTGCTTCCTGGCCGCGCCCCTGCCTTACAACAAACGCTTCTGGGTCACGGCGCGCTGGAACGTGTTCATGATCTGGTGCGCCAAGGTGATCTGCGGCATCCGCTACCAGGTCAAGGGCGCCGAGAATTATCCCGATGCGCCGGCCGTGGTGCTGTCGAAGCACCAGTCGGCGTGGGAAACCATCTTCCTGCTGCCGAACATGCCGCGCCCGCTGGTGTTCGTGTTCAAGAAGGAGATCCTCTACATTCCGTTCTTCGGCTGGGCCATGGCGCTGCTGCGCATGATCCCCATCGACCGCAACAAGGGCAAGAACGCCTTCAAGGATGTGGTGCGGCATGGCAAACGTCGCCTGAAGGACGGCCAATGGATTATCATGTTCCCCGAAGGGACCCGCATCCCGGTCGGACAGGCAGGCAAGTACAAGAGCGGCGGTACGCGCCTGGCCATCGCGACCGGCGCCGTGGTGGTGCCGATCGCGCACAACTCCGGCGAATGCTGGCCCAAGAACTCGTTTATCAAACGTCCGGGCCTGATCACGGTATCGATCGGCAAGCCGATTTCACCGGAAGGCCAGACGCCGGACAGCATGATGCAACAGGTGGAAAATTGGATAGAATCAGAAATGCGCGTCATTTCGCCCCACGCCTACAGCGCTGGCTAGACGACCTGGCCACGGCCGTCAAACCGGCGCCGCAGGACGCGGCGTCGGACGCGGCGCGCCGGCAGCTGGACCTGTTCGGGCAGGAAGCGCCCGCACCGGCCGCCACGCCCCACACGGCCAACCTGCTGCGCACGCCGGAGACGGCCAGCCCACCCGTGCGTACCGGCGCGCCGCCATGGACGCCACCTGTCACCATCACCCCCGCCGCACCACCCACCGCCATCCCCGTCCGGCCGTCCGCGCCGCCAACCACCGAACTGCCCCCCAAGCGCCAGCTGCTGGTCGGCCAGTTCGTGCTCGAATACACGCTGCGCCGCTCCACCCGCCGCTCGATCGGCTTCATGATCGACGACGACGGCCTGCGCGTGACGGCGCCCAAGCGCGTCAGCATCACGGAGATCGACAACGCCATCCGCACCAAGCAGCACTGGATACTGAGCAAGCTGCACGAACGGCGCGAACGGCGCGCGGCGCGGCTGGAAAAGCCGCCCATCGAATGGGTCGATGGCGCCCAGCTGCCCTACCTGGGCGGCGACATCACGCTGCGCCTGCTGGTGGGAGGACGTAACCGCAGCGCGTACAACCCGGCTACGCGCGAGCTGTCCATGGTGCTGATCCCCGGCGCCACGGAGCTGCTGCTCAAGGAACGGGTGAAGGCGTGGATGCAGCAGGAAGCCAGGCTGCTGTTCGAGCAGCGGCTGGACCTGTATGCGGCCCGGCTGGGCGTGCGCTACCACTCGTTCGCGCTGTCCTCGGCCGGCACGCGCTGGGGCTCGTGCACGGTGGAGCGCAAGATACGGCTGAACTGGAAGCTGATCCACTTCTCGCTGCCGCTGATCGACTACGTGGTGGCGCACGAACTGTCGCACCTGCTGGAAATGAACCACAGCGCGCGCTTCTGGAACACGGTGGGCCTGATCTACCCGGAATACGAGGAAGCGCGCAACCTGCTGCGCAGGCGCGCGCAGGAATTGCCGGTATTATTTACCTGACACGCCCGAGGTGAGCGCCGGCAGCAAAGCCAGCGTGCGGGCCGTGGCGCCGCGGTGCTGGTTGGCGAAAGCCTGCGCACGGGCGCCCATGGCGGCGCGCGCGGCGCCGTCGCCCAGCAGATGGGCCGCCTGTGCCATCAGCTCGGCGGCGTCGGCCACCCGCAGCGCGCCGCCGGCGGCCAGCGCGTCTTCCGTCACCAGCGCGAAGTTGAAGGTGTGGGGGCCGATCAGCACCGGCTTGCCCAGCGCGGCCGGCTCGATCAGGTTCTGGCCGCCCAGCGGCAGCAGGCTGCCGCCCACGAAAGCGCAATCGCAGGCCGCGTAATAGGCGAACATTTCACCCATCGAGTCGCCCAGCAGTACGTCCACCTGGGCCGGCAGCGCGGGGCCGCCGTTCAATTGCAGGCCGCTGCGGCGTTGTACGTGCAGGCCGCGCTCGGCGACCAGCTTTGCCACTTCATCGAAGCGCTGCGGGTGGCGCGGCACCAGCAACAGCAGCACATCCGCCGGCAGCGCGGCGCGCGCCTGCCGGAACGCATCGAGAATCAGCACTTCCTCGCCCTCGCGCGTGCTGGCGCACAGCAGCACGGGTCGCGCGCCGATGTGGGCGCGCAGGGCGGCGCCCGTGTCCAGCGCCGCCTGCGGCACCACCACGTCGAACTTGATGCTGCCCGTGACGGCCACGTTGGCCACGCCCAGCGCACGCACGCGCGCCGCGTCGGCCCCGGTCTGCGCCGCCACCAGCGAAATGCCGCGCGCCGCGTCCACCAGCAAACTGCCAAAGCGCGATGCCTTGCGCAGCGACCGTTCCGACAGGCGGGCATTGGCCAGCACCACCGGCACCTGCGCGCGCACGCACTGGCCGATCAGGTTGGGCCACACTTCCGTCTCCATCAGGATGCAGATGCGGGGCTGGAAATGGCGGATGAAGCGGCGCACCATGCCGGCCGTGTCGTACGGCAGGTAGGATTGCACCAGCCGCGCGCCATGTTTGGCGAACAGCGCCTTGCCGGTGGCGCGGCCCGTCGGCGTCATGTGGGTCAGCACGATGCGGCTGTTGGGATACTGGGCCAGCAGCGCGTCAACCAGCGGTTCGGCGGCGCGCGTTTCACCGACCGAGACGGCGTGCACCCAGATCGACAGCGGCGCCTTCTCTCGATCGGCGCCATAGAAGCCCAGCCGCTCACCCCAGTGCTGGCGGTAACCCGGTTCCTTGCGGCCCCGCAGCCACAGGCGCAGCAGCACCAGCGGCAGCGCCAGCGCCCACATCACGGAGTAGAAGATGCGCATGGTCAGGCCAGCAGCGTGCGGGCGGCGGCCAGCACTTCGGCCACGGAGGGCGGCGCGCCACGGTCGCCCAGGTTGATGATCTTGGGCGACCAGTTGCCCTCGGTCTTCCAGCGCGGCGAGTCGGCGTAGATTTCCACCGTCGGCACCGTGAAGGCGGCGGCGATGTGGGTCAGGCCCGTATCGACACCGATGGCCAGCGCCGCATGACGCGCCAGCAGCGTGGCGTCGGCCATCGACAGCCGGGGCAGCACGCGCGCGTTGGGCAGGTTGGCGGCCAGGTGTTCGGCTTCCGCCTTTTCCTTGTCCGAGCCCCACGGCAGCAGGATGGGCATGGGCGCCAATTGCCGGCCCAGTTCTATCCAGTTTTGCGGCGCCCATTTCTTGGCGTCGCGCGCGGTGCCGTGGAAGTAGACGGCGTAGGGCGTGGCCGGCATCCAGTCCGGCCGAGGCTCGTCCGGCGAGACGGCCGGCAGGCCGAAATCGGCCGGCGTATCGACCGGGTAGCCAAGCGCGGCGCCGGCCACGATGCGGCCACGGGCCACGGCATGGGTGCGCGGATCGGTGGGGATGCTGTCGGTATGGAACCAGCGCGAGATGCCCTCATAGCCCGAGCCTTCGCTGCCGTTGGCCAGCCCCACCTTGTGGCCGCCTTTGACGATGCGCGCGGCGCCCATGATGATGCCCGTCTTGAGCAAACCCTGGGTGTCAAATACGTAGTCGTACTGCTGCTGGCGCAAGGTGCGGAAGAAGGCGCGGATCTCGGCCCGCGTTTCGGGCTTGCCCAGGCTCTTGCGCCAGCGCCGCAGCGCGAACGGGATGATGGTGCGCACGCGGGCGTTGAGCCGCACCAGGCTCACATAGCCCTCCTCCACCACCCAGTCGATATTGGCGTGCGGGTAGTGGCGCGCGATGTCGGCCACCATCGGCAGGTTGTGCAGCACGTCGCCCAGCGACGAGACGCGCACCAGCAGGATGTTGAGCGGCCGCTTGCCGCCCGCTTGCGCGCCCACCATGTCAGAACGGCAGGACCGCGTCCGGCTTGGCGGCCAGGATCACGCGCTTGAACTGGCCCTGGATGCGCACCAGCGCGTCCGGGGTCTCGGCCTCGAAGCGCATCACGATCACCGGCGTGGTGTTGGACGAGCGGGCCAGGCCGAAGCCGTCCGCGTATTCCACCCGCAGGCCGTCGATGGTGATGATCTGCTCGTGGCCGGGGAACTCGGCGTCGCTGCGCAGCTTGTCCATCAGCGCCACGTTCTCGCCTTCCTTCAGTTCCAGGTGCAGTTCCGGCGTGCTGTCGGACTGCGGCAGGGAATTCAGCAGGGCCGACGGATCAGCTTCGCGGGTCAGGATTTCCAGCAGGCGCGCGCCGGCGTACAGGCCGTCGTCGAAACCGTACCAGCGGTCCTTGAAGAAGATGTGGCCGCTCATTTCGCCGCCCAGCGGGGCGCCCGTCTCGCGCAGCTTGGCTTTCACCAGCGAGTGGCCCGTCTTGTACATCAGCGGCTGGCCGCCGCTCCTGGTGATGTACGGCGCCAGGTGGCGCGTGCACTTGACGTCGAACAGGATCTGCTGGCCCGGATGGCGGGTCAGCACGTCGGCCGCGAACAACATCATCTGGCGGTCCGGATAAATGATCTGGCCATCCTTGGTGACCACGCCCAGGCGGTCGCCGTCGCCGTCGAAGGCCAGGCCGATCTCGGCGTCCGTCTCCTGCAGGCAGCGGATCAGGTCCTGCAGGTTTTCCGGGTGGGCCGGGTCGGGATGGTGGTTGGGGAAGTTGCCGTCCACGTCGCAGAACAGTTCGATCACTTCGCAGCCCATGCCGCGATACAGGTCGCCCGCGAACGCGCCGGCCACGCCGTTGCCGCAATCGACGGCGATCTTGATCGGGCGCGCCAGCTTGACGTCGCCGATGATGCGCTCCAGGTAGGCGGCGCGGATATCGTGGGTGCGGTAGCTGCCCGGCGTGGCGGCGCTGGAACCGTCATGGTCGACGATGCGCTGGTACAGCGAAGTGATGGCCTCGCCGTGGATGGCCTCGCCGGCCAGCACCATCTTGAAGCCGTTGTAGTCGGGCGGATTGTGGCTGCCGGTGACCATGATGCCCGAACGCGCGTCCAGCGCATGGGTGCCGAAGTACACCATGGGGGTGGCCACCACGCCCAGGTCGATCACGTCCACGCCCGCCGCCTGCAGCCCTTGGGCCAGCGCGGCCGCCAGTTCCGGGCCGGACAGGCGGCCATCGCGGCCGATCACCACCGTGCGCTCGCCCTTGGCCAGCGCGGCCTGGCCGAACGCCTGGCCGATCTGGCGGGCCACCCCCGCATCCAGGGTTTTACCGATGATGCCGCGGATATCGTAAGCTTTGAAAATCGTTTTTGACAGGGAAACCATAGTGTGTATGAGCGTGGTTAGTGGGGGCTGCAAGGCCGACATGATACCGCAGCCGGGGCCTGGACTAGTGCTTCTTATGGCGGATCATCCAGCGCGGCGCCCTGAAGCGGACAATGCGCACATACAGCCAGACATAACTGGTGATGAACAGCAGGCAGAACACCATCAGCACCCAGGTGTAGCGCCAGAAGATCGTGGCCGGCACCACGGCCATCAGCGAGAACAGCCACAGGTAAGGCGAGGTGAGGGAATTGCGGCGCATCAGGGCGCGCGCCTCCTTGCGCCCCACGGCCCATTGCACGATGCGGCGGAAGATCAGGCTGTGCAGATGGATGCCATCGGGCATGGTGGGCGACTTGCCCCGCACGAACAGGCGGCGGTAGGCGGAAAACAGGGTTTCGAACGCGGGGTAGATCAGCAGCAGGGCCGCGTACCAGGTCGATACCTGGGGATTGCGCATCACCAGCAGCAAGGCCAGCTCCCCCAGCATGAAGCCGATGAAATAAGCGCCGCCGTCACCGAGGAAAATCAGGCCGACCGGGTAGTTCCACACCAGGAAACCGGCCGTGGCGCCGGCCACCATCAGCGCCGCCACCAGCACGAACATGTCGTTGACCTGCAGCGCCACGTAACCGAGCGAGAGCAGCATGCAGATGCACACCACGCTGGCCAGGCCGTTGAAGCCGTCGATGATGTTGACGGCGTTGGCGATGCCGGCCACGGCCAGTATCGTCAGCGGCAAGGTCAGCCACATCCAGGGCAAGGGCCAGGCGGCAAAATAGGCCCAGTCGATACGGTCGATACGGGCGTCGAGCAGGAAATAGCCCATCAGGGCGGCCGCCATGGTCAGCACCAGGCGGCGCGCGGCGCTCACCTTGCCCGTGTAATCCTCGGCGATGCCGCCGGCGAAGGCCACGGCCGAGCAACCGAGCAGGGCCAGCAGCCAGTTGCCCAGGATGGGCACGCGCCAGATGGAAATGCAGGAACTGAGCGCCACCGCCACGAAGATAGGCAAGCCGCCGATGCGCGCCACCGTATGCACGTGCACCTTCTGCACGCCATCGAAATCAGTATCGAGGGCCGGCCCGTGCAAGCGGGCTTCTTTAATGACCAGCAGAGTCAACAGCGTGGACGCGATGAAACTCAGTAAAAAGGAAAACATCTATTTTTTTTATCTGTACGAAAATTTCGGGCGCCGCCGAACCTGCGCCACCCAGCGCAACGGGGCCTCGCGCCCGGCGATCGGCCTGTTATCAGCACGTTAATGGGCGATTGTACCGGATTAGCAAGCCCAGCCGGCATTCCGGCCCGTGACGGCCGCCGCCGGGCCGCCGCGGACCTGGGCTAGGCGGCCATTACTGTTGCAGGCACAGCCGCAACGCTTCCTGCCATTGCGGCAGGCGGCAATGGGCCATCAGGCGCGCCGACGAGAGCACGGAATGGGCCGGGCGCCGGGCCGGCACCGGATATTCCGCGCTGGAGATGGGCAGCACACGGCACTCGATGCCGGCCGTGTCCAGGATGGCGCGGGTGAAATCGTACCAGGTGGTCTGGCCCTGGCTGCTCAGGTGGTAGATGCCGCCGTGCTGCTGCCACCACGGGCCATCGGGGGCACCAGCCTGGGCCAGCACCAGGGCCGTCGTGTCGGCAATGGTACGACTCCACGTGGGGGCGCCGTGCTGGTCGCTCACCACGCGCAGCTCGTCGCGCTCGCGTCCCAGGCGCAGCATGGTCAGCAGGAAGTTCTTGCCGCGCATGCCATACACCCAGCTGGTGCGAAAGATCAGGTGGGGGATGCCGGCCGCCGCGATGGCTTGCTCGCCGGCCAGCTTGCTGGCGCCGTACACATTGAGCGGGCCGGTGGCGTCGCCCTCCACGCGCGGCGACGGATCGCTGCCATCGAACACGTAGTCGGTCGAATAGTGGACCATGGCCGCGCCCAGCCGCTTCGCTTCCTCGGCCATCAGGCCCGGCGCTTCGGCGTTGATGCGGTAGGCCAGCGCCGGCTCGCTCTCGGCCTTGTCCACGGCCGTGTAGGCGGCCGGATTGACGATCAGATCGGGCCGCACGGCCCGGATCACGCTACGCACCTGGTCCAGGTCGGCCAGATCCATGCGGGCGCGGTCGACGGCCACCACTTCGCCTATGCCCTGCAGGCTGCGTTCCAGTTCGTAGCCGACCTGGCCCGTGCTTCCCGTCAGCAGGATCTTCATGGGTACACTTCCGCATCGGCCAGCAGCTTGCCAGCCTGGTCCTTGCCCGACAGCAGCGGCGCCCCCTCCAGCGGCCACGTGATGCCGATGGCCGGATCGTTCCACAGGATGCTGCGCTCGTATTCCGGCGCCCAGTAGTCGGTGGTCTTGTAGAGGAATTCGGCGGCCTCGCTGGTCACCACGAAGCCATGCGCGAAACCGGCCGGTATCCACAACTGGCGCTTGTTCTCGGCCGACAGTTCCAGCCCGTACCACTGGCCGAAAGTGGGCGAGCTCTTGCGCAAGTCCACGGCCACGTCGAACACGGCGCCGGCCGTCACGCGCACCAGCTTGCCCTGGGCTTGCTGGATCTGGTAATGCAGGCCGCGCAGCACGTTGCGGGCCGAACGGGAATGGTTATCCTGCACGAACGGGGCCGTCACGCCCGTCAGCTCGGCAAAGCGGCGCGCGTTGAAACTTTCAAAGAAAAAACCGCGGTCATCGCCGAACACGCGCGGCTCCAGCACCAGCAATCCCTCCAGCGGGGTGGTCATGACATTCATCGTGGGATCACCTTGTCTTCAAGAATTTGCAGCAGATACTGGCCGTACTGGTTTTTCTTCAGCGGCTCGGCCAGGCGGCGCAGCTGGGCCGCGTCGATATAGCCCTTGCGGTAAGCGATCTCCTCCGGGCATGCCACTTTCAAGCCCTGGCGCCGTTCGATGGTGGCGATGAACTGCGACGCGTCGAGCAGCGATTCATGGGTGCCCGTGTCGAGCCAGGCCATGCCGCGCCCCATCACTTCCACGTTGAGCTGGCCCGCGTCCAGGTAGGCCCGGTTCACGTCCGTGATTTCCAGCTCGCCGCGCGCGGACGGCTTGATCTTGGCCGCGATGTCGCACACCTGGCGGTCGTAGAAATACAGGCCCGTGACGGCGTAGTTGGACTTCGGTTGCAGCGGCTTTTCTTCGATGCTGACGGCGCGCCGCTCGCCATCGAACTCCACCACGCCATAACGTTCGGGATCGGTGACGTGGTAGGCGAACACGGTGGCGCCCTCGCTGCGGCTGGCTGCGTGGCGCAGCAGCGCGTCCAGGTCGTTGCCGTAGTAGATGTTATCGCCCAGGATCAGGGCCGACGGCGCGTCGCCGACGAATTCCTTGCCGATGATGAACGCCTGCGCCAGCCCGTCCGGCGATGGCTGCACCGCGTATTGCAGGCGGATGCCCCACTGGCTGCCGTCGCCCAGCAAGTCCTGGAAACGGGGCGTGTCCTGCGGCGTGGAGATGATGAGGATGTCGCGCATGCCGGCCAGCATCAGCGTGGTCAGCGGATGGTAGATCATCGGCTTGTCGTAGATGGGCAGCAGCTGCTTCGAGACGCTCATCGTCACCGGATAGAGCCGGGTGCCGGAGCCGCCAGCCAGGATGATGCCTTTGCGGTCGTGGATGGGATCGCTCATTGGACGCTCTCACGGTTGAAGTAATTGGTTGCCACCCAGCTCGCGTAGCTGCCCGATTGCACGTCGGCCACCCAGTCCTGGTGATCGAGATACCATTGCACGGTCTTGGCGATGCCGCTCTGGAAGGTCTCGGCCGGCTTCCAGCCCAGCTCGCGCTCGAGCTTGCGCGCGTCGATGGCGTAGCGGCGGTCGTGGCCGGGGCGGTCCTTGACGTAGGTGATCTGGGTCCGGTAGCTGCCCCCGTCCGCGCGCGGCTTGAGGCGGTCCAGCATGTCGCACAGCGTATGGACCACGTCCAGGTTGGTCATCTCGTTCCAGCCGCCCACGTTGTAGGTCTCGCCCAGGCGGCCGGCCGCCAGCACGCGGCGGATGGCGGCGCAGTGGTCGCTCACATACAGCCAGTCGCGCACCTGCAGGCCATCGCCGTAGATGGGCAAGGGCTTGCCGGCCTGGGCGTTGGCGATGATCAGCGGGATCAGCTTTTCCGGGAAATGGTAGGGGCCGTAGTTGTTGGAGCAGTTGGTGGTCAGCGTCGGCAAGCCATAGGTATGGTGGTAGGAACGCACCAGGTGGTCGGACGCGGCCTTGGAGGCGGAATACGGGCTGTTGGGCGCGTAGGCCGTGGTCTCGCTGAACGGCGCATCGTCCGGGCCCAGCGTGCCGTACACCTCGTCGGTGGACACGTGCAGGAAGCGGAACGCCGCCTTCTGCTCCCCTTCCAGGGCGCCCCAGTAGGCGCGGGCCGCTTCGAGCAGGCTGAAGGTGCCGTTGATGTTGGTCTGGATGAAGGCGCCGGGGCCGTGGATGGAACGGTCCACGTGCGACTCGGCCGCGAAATGCACGATGGCGCGCGGCCGGTACTGTTGCAGCAGCGCTTCCACCTGGGCCTGGTCGCAGATGTCGCCGCGCACGAACACGTGGCGGCTGTCTTGCTTGAGCGAGGCCAGGTTGTTGAGGTTGCCCGCGTAGGTCAGCTTGTCATAATTGAGGACGGGCTCATCCGATTGCGCCAGCCAGTCCAGTACGAAGTTTGAGCCGATGAAGCCGGCACCGCCTGTCACAAATATCATCGGGTTGTTATCCTGTGCTGAGCACCACATTAGTCATGAGCATGATTTTATGTGAAACTCGGGGGTCACCGGGCAAAATTTACAGGCCCGCCGCTAGATAGCAGCATAGTTGAACCCGCCCTACAACGATCAGCAAAACACCACCATGAAAACCTATGTCATCGGCGATTTACAAGGCTGCCACGAACAGACCGTGGCCCTGCTGGCGCGCATCGCCAGCCGCGAAGCGGACGCGGCCGAATCGCCGTCCATCCTGTTCGCGGGCGACCTGATCAATCGCGGCCCCGACTCGCTGGCCACGCTGCGCCACGTGAAAGCCCTGTGCGAGGCCAGCGATGGCCGCGTCAACAGCGTGCTGGGCAACCACGACCTGCATTTGCTGGCCGTGGCCCACGGCATCCGCCCCGAGCACGACAGCGACACGCTGGCCCCTATCCTCTGCGCGCCCGACCGCGAGGAACTGATCGACTGGCTACGCCGCCGGCCGCTGATGCTGCGGGCCGAAGGCCACCTGCTGGTGCACGCGGGCTTGCTGCCGCAATGGAGCGCGGCACAGGCGCTGGCGCTGGCCGATGAAGTGGCCGCCATGCTGCGCGGCCCCGACCTGCCCGCCTTCCTGGCGCACATGTACGGCAACCAGCCGGAGCGCTGGGACGACGGTCTGCGCGGCGCCGACCGCCTGCGCTGCGTGATCAACGCCATGACGCGGCTGCGTTTCTGCACGGCCGACGGGGTGATGGATTTCAAGCTCAAGGAAAGCGGCACGGCCGATCCGGGCTCGGGCCTGATGCCGTGGTTCGAGGTGCCGGGCCGGCGCAGCGCCGACCACACGGTCGTATTCGGCCACTGGTCCGCGCTGGGTCTGCTGCGCCGGCCCCATTTGATCGGCCTCGACAGTGGCTGCGTGTGGGGCGGCCAGCTCACGGCCATCTGCCTGGACGACCACGCCGTGCTGCAGGAAGACTGCCCATGCTACCAGCAGCACGGCGGCCTCAAAAAATCGGGGACGTAACACCATTTTCCCATGCAGAAAAACCGGGGTACGTCCCCGATTTGTTCGTGCGGAAAAACCGTGTTACGTCCCTGATTTTTCCTGGGTGAAGGGGACGGTGGGAATGCCCAGCGCGCTGGCGACGGCCTGGTGGGCCACTTCGGCCAGCTCGCGCCGGTGCGCGCCCACGCTGGCCAGCGCCGGCAGCGCATGCACGCGCGCATGCACACGCGTGCCCTTGAGGATGGCGATCATGCTTTCCACAAAACTCATCTCGCCGACGAAATCGACGGCAGGATGGGCGCCGCCCTCCCCGTCCACGTAGGACAGCGCGAACGGTTGCACCTGCACCCCGGCGTCGATGGCCGCCTCGAACAGGTTGGCGTGGAACGGCAGCAGCGTGCCCTGGGCCGCCGTGGTCCCTTCGGGGAAGAAGGCGACGCGCTCGCCGGCCTGCAGGTTGTGCACCAGGCCCTTGAAGATGTGGCGCAGGTCGCGCCGGTTGCCGCGCGCGATGAACACGGTGCCGGCCTGGTGCGCCAGCCAGCCGGCCAGCGGCCAGGAGCGGATCTCGGCCTTGGCCACGAAACGGCACGGATACAGGGCGTTGATGACGAAGATATCGAGCCAGGACACGTGGTTGGCCACCACCATCGCATGGGCCAGCACGGGCGCGCCATCGGCCGCCAGTTCCACCGTCACATTGCACATGGCCAGCAATTCGCGCGACCAGCGCCGGATATGGCCGTTACGGGCCGCGCCACCTATCCACGGAAAGACCAGCGCGCACGTCGCCATGCCGGCCAGCATATGAAGCACCACCCGCACCAGGCGGAACACTAGCAAGATTTTCAAATCACACCGCATCATCAAAAGGCGCGGAGTCCAAGCTCCGCAGGAATGCGGATTTTACCGGGATGTGCAGCTTGCCGCCGAAAAACATCGTACGGCGCGCGTGCGACGCAACAGCCGGCCGGTCCGCGCCGTCGCAGGCTTGGTGACTTTATTTATTTTGCATGACTTATTAGCAATTAATCGTATTACAATATTGATACGGAAACCAGCGCCATCCGCACGACGGCGGCCGCGCCATGCCCCTCCTCTTCAACTTGCCAAAGACCGCCAAGACTATGATGACCTCATGCAAAATCGCCTGTGCCGGCGCCCTCCTGACCCTGTGCGGCGCCGCCGCCGCGGCCGACGTGGCTGGCCAGATCCGCTACCAGAACCTGGGCCTGGCCAATGCCGTTGACCTGGCCGACGCCAGCGCCGCGGCCGCCGACAGCCACGCCATCTGGCTGGACACCAACGCCTTCCCGTCGCGCGCGCCACAGGCTGGCTACGGCACCTACATGAATGTGACGGCCGGCGCCGACGAGCACGGCGAGCTGCTGAGCAATGCCGGACTGCGTGCCGGCGGCCAGGCCATCGCCACCAGCGTATGGCACGACACGGTCATCAACCACGGCGCCGCCAGCCAGAGCTATGCCTTCCACTTCGCGCTGGCCAACGGCCAGCTGGAAGTGGGCGGTTGGAGCGGCGACCTGAGCACGCGCGACTACCGGGCCACGTTCTCAGCCGAGGTACTGGTCAATGGGGTGTCTGTCTGGCGCACCGAGCGCGGTCTGGCGCAGGACGGCGCCGGCTTCCACCAAAGCGCCAGCGGCGCCGACATCGGCGCCGGCAATTACACCAACACGGGCAGCATCGGCACTTACACCCTCGATGCCTACAACGGCACGCTGAACCTGGGCCAGGTGGGCGCCGGCCAGGCGCTCGACGTGCGCTATGTGCTCACCAGCCAGTCGTACTGGAACGATCCCGATGGCTGCGCCTATGAGTGCGGCGGCGTCCAGGCCACCGTGTCCGACCCGCTGGGTTACAGTGGCGCTGCGCGCATCACGTCCGCTGTACCGGAGCCGGAAACCTACGCCATGCTGCTGGGCGGACTGGGGCTGCTGGGCTGGGCCGCGCGTCGCAAGCGGGCCTGAGCGGGTACGCGGGCCTGGCCGGGCCCGGCCCTGGAAACAAAAACGCCGGCTTGCAAGCCGGCGTTCTTACTCACAATATTGGGGTACGTCCCCAATTTTGTCAGCGCGCCCCGCCACGCTGGTAAGCCACATGGCCGGCCACGATGGTGGCCTGCACCTGTCCGGCCAGTTCGTAGCCGAGGAAGGGCGTGTGCTTGCCCTGGCTGGCCAGCGCATTGGCGTTCACGGTCCAGCGCGCCGTCGGGTCGAACAGGCACAGGTCGGCCGCGCTGCCCACGCTCAGGGTACCGCAGTCCAGGCCGGCCACGCGGGCCGCGTCGGCCGTCACCTTGGCCACGGCCCGCGCCAGCGGACGCACGCCGCCGTCGGGCTGGCCGGCCGCGTAGTCGTCGGCCCACTTGATGGCCAGCGACAGCAGCAGTTCCAGGCCCGTGGCGCCAGGCGACGCTTCGCCGAACGGCAGCAGCTTTTCATCGTCATCGACCGGCGTGTGGTCCGAGCACAGGGCATCGATGGTGCCGTCAAACAGGCCGGCGCGGATCGCGTCGCGGTCGCGCTGGCTGCGGAATGGCGGCGTGACGCGCGCATTGGGGTCGAAGAAGCCGATGTCGGCGTCCGTCAGGTGCGCGTGGTGGGCGCCCACGTCGCAGGTGACGGGCAAGCCTTCGCGCTTGGCGGCGCGGATCAGTTCCAGGCCGGCGGCCGAGGAGATGCGGCACAGGTGCACGCGGGCGCCCGTAGCGCGCATCAGTTCGAAGATCGTATGCAGGGCGATGGTCTCGGCCATCACGGGCACGCCCGACAAGCCCAGGCGCGACGCCAGCGGGCCGCTGGCGGCGATGCCGCCGCGGCCGATGTGGGCGTCCTGCGGCCGCAGCCACACGGTGTAGCCGAAGGTCTTGGCGTACTGCAGCGCGCGCAGCAGCACGTTGGTGTCGAGGATGGTTTCCTCGGCCTGCGAGAAACCGATGCAGCCCGATTCCGTCAGCTCGGCCATCTCGGTCAGCGCTTCGCCTTTCAGGCCCACCGTCAACGCGCCCAGCGGGTGCACGTGGGCCTGGTTCAGGGTCTTGGCGCGGTGCTTGAGCATTTCCACCAGGCCCGGCTCATCGAGCACGGGGTCGGTGTCGGGCGGGCACACCAGACTGGTGACGCCGCCCTGCATGGCCGCCTGCAGTTCCGATGCCAGCGTGGCCTTGTATTCGTAGCCCGGTTCGCGCAAGCGGGCCGACAGGTCCACCAGGCCGGGCGCCACCACCAGGCCGGTGGCGTCGATGGTGCGCTCGGCCACGAAGCCGTCCGGCGCTTTGCCCACCGCCACCACCTTGCCGGCGGCGATGTACAGGTCGTTGATGGCGTCGATGCCGTTGGCCGGGTCGATCAGGTGGCCGTTCTTGATATGTAATTTCATGCTTGGGTTCCTGCCAAAATGCTCATCACTGCCATCCGTACCGCGATCCCGAACGTCACCTGCGGCAGGATCACCGCCTGCGGGCCGTCGGCCACGGCCGAGTCGATCTCCACCCCGCGGTTCATGGGACCGGGGTGCATGACGATGGCGTCCGGCTTGGCCAGCGCCAGCCGCTCCGGCGTCAGGCCGTAGCTCTTGAAGTATTCCTGGGCCGACGGCAGCAGCGCCCCGCTCATGCGCTCGTTCTGCAGGCGCAGCATGATGATCACGTCCACGCCCTTCAAGCCTTCCTCCATGTTGGTGAAGGTGCGCACGCCCATCTGCTCCAGGCCACCGGGCAGCAGCGTGTGCGGGCCGATGGCGCGCACTTCGGGCACGCCCAGCGTGGTCAGGGCGTGGATGTCGGACCGGGCCACGCGGCTGTGCAGGATGTCGCCCACGATGGCCACCGTCAGGTTGGTGAAGTCCTGCTTGTAGTGGCGGATGGTGTACATGTCCAGCAAGCCCTGGGTCGGGTGCGCGTGGCGGCCGTCGCCGGCGTTCACCACGTGCACGTGCGGCTGGCGCGTGTCGATCAGGTGCTTGGCGATCAGGTAGGGCGCGCCCGATTGCGCGTGGCGCACCACGAACATGTCGGCGTGCATGGCCGACAGGTTGTCGATGGTGTCGAGCAAGGACTCGCCCTTGCTGGTCGAGGAAGCCTGGATGTTCAGGTTGATCACGTCGGCCGACAGGCGCTTGGAGGCGATCTCGAAGGTGGTGCGGGTGCGCGTGGAGTTTTCAAAGAACAGGTTGAAAACGGATTTGCCGCGCATCAGCGGCACCTTCTTGACGTCGCGGTCGGAGATGCCGACGAAGGAGGAGGCCGTGTCCAGGATGTGGTTGATGATGGACTTGGGCAAGCCCTCGATCGTCAACAGGTGCTGGAGTTCGCCGTGTTTATTCAGTTGCGGATTAAGCATGGTCGTCATCTATGGTTAGCGTAAATTGTCCGTCGGCGGCGCGCTGCAGCACCAGCGCCTGCTGCGCTTCCAGCGTGACGGTGGTGGCCACGAAGTCGGCCGCCACCGGCAGCTGGCGCCCGCCACGGTCGGCCAGCGCGGCCAGCATGACGCGCGCCGGGCGGCCGTAGTCGAACAGTTCATTGATGGCCGCGCGCGTGGTGCGGCCGGTGTACAGCACATCGTCCACCAGGAGGATGGTGGCGCCGTCCACGTCGAACGGGATCTGGGTCGATTTGACGCCCACGTGCAAGCCCTTCTTGGCGTAGTCGTCGCGGTAGAACGAGACGTCGACGAAACCGAGGCGGGCAGACAGCCCCAGGTCGGCGGCCAGCCGTTCGGCCAGCCAGGCGCCGCCCGAATAGATGCCGACGATGGCCGGATCGGTGGCGCCGGCCAGGCCGGTTTTCACTTGCTGCAGCAAGCTGGCGTACAGCGCTTCCGCATCGAGCTGCGGGGTGTTGGAGGTAGGTGGCATGGTGGTCACAGTGCGTCGAAATATTGTTGCAGGATGATGGCGGCGGCGCGGTCGTCGATCACTTCGCCCCGTTTCGCGACGATCACGGCCGACGAATAGCGCTCATCGACCAGCTCCACGGGCAGGTTGAAGCGCCCGTGCAGCTGATTGGCGAAACGGCGGCAGCGCGCCGTCATCTCGTGTTCGGTGCCGTCCGGATGGCTGGGCAAGCCCACCACCAGACGCGCCGGCGTCCATTCCGCGATCAGCGCGCCGATGGCGGCGAAGCGGGCCGCGTTGTCGAGCGCGCTGATCACTTTTAAAGGCTGGGCCTGGCTTATCATGGTGTTCCCCATGGCCACGCCGATGCGTTTGATGCCGAAATCGAAAGCGAGGATGGTGACCGCACTCACAGCACCGGCCCCGCCATGGCGACGGTGGCGCGGCGCGCGTCACGCATGGCCGGCCTCGGAGGTGAGCATCAGCGGGTCGATGCCGAGCAGCTTCATGGCCGCCGTGTAGCGTTCCTCGATGGGCAGGTCGAACAGGATGTGGGCGTCCGCGCCCACGGTCAGCCAGCCGTTGCGGCTGATTTCCTCCTCCAGCTGGCCGGGACTCCAGCCCGCGTAGCCGATCGACACCAGCATGCGCTGCGGGCCGGTGCCGGCCGCCACCGCTTCCAGCACGTCGATCGAGGTGGTGAAGGCCACTTCGTCCGTCACCGTCAGCGACGACGAGTAGCGCGCGCCGGGCGTGTGCAGCACGAAGCCGCGGTCGTCCTGCACCGGGCCGCCAAACATGATGGGCTCATCGACATGGGCGCCGGGGCTGTCCTCGAGCTTGAGGTCGATGCGCTCGAACAGCACCTGCATCGTCATGTCGGTGGGCTTGTTGATGACCACGCCCAGCACGCCGTTCTCGTTGTGCTCGCACACATAGACGACGGTGCCGCCGAAGATGGGATCTTCCATGGCCGGCATCGCGATCAGGAAATGATTCGCCAGGTTCAGTGCGGCGCTGGCGCCGGCCTGGGCCAGCGGATCAGTCGATGCTTGTGTCATGCCGGGCAAAGCCAGAGTCTTGCCAATTTTGCTTTTCTTCATACGCGGTGCTCTCTCTGCTGGGCTGCTTGCTGATCATTCAACGCGGTGTCTTGCTGCCATTTTTCTTGTAAAATTCGCACGGATAGCGCATTTGCCTGCTAAGTCTCAGATAGCGATAGTTTACACTGAATTGCCGCCGCGGCCATGCCTGGCCACTTTCCCCGTGCACGAACTTGATGGTGGACACGAATTTTGACAACCGCCCCACGCCCCGCCCCCCCCATGCCGCCACCGTCCGCCCTGGTCTGGTTCCGCCGCGATTTGCGCAGCTTCGACCACGCCGCCCTGTCCCGCGCACTGCAAGCGCATGCCATCGTGCATTGCGTTTTTGTCTACGATCGCACCATCCTCGACGCCCTGCCCCGCAGCGACCGCCGCGTCGATTTCATCCACGCCAGCGTGGCCGAACTGGCGGCCGAGCTGGAGCGGCTGGGCGGCCACCTGACAGCACTGCACGGCGACCCGGCCGTGGTGATTCCGCAACTGGCGGCCGCGCTGAACGCCACCGACGTCTATTGCAACCACGATTACGAGCCGCAGGCCATCGCCCGCGACGCCACCGTGGCCGCCACGCTGGCTGGCGCCGGCCGGCGCCTGCACAGCTTCAAGGACCAGGTGATCTTCGAGCGCGACGAGGTGCTGTCGCAGGCCGGCACCCCGTTTTCCGTCTACACGCCGTACAAGAACGCCTGGCTCAAGCGCCTGCGCGAGGAACCGGGCGCGCTGGCGCCCTACCCCGTCGACGGGCTGGCGGCGCGGCTGGCGCCGGGCGTGTCGCACCTGCCCACGCTGGCGGCGCTTGGGTTCACGCCCAGCAACCTGGCCACGCTGTCCATCCCCACCGGCATGAGCGGCGCGGCCCGGCTGTTCGACGACTTCCTGCCACGGCTGGCCAACTACGGCGCGGCGCGCGACTTCCCGGCCATCAAGGGGCCGTCGTATCTGTCGCTGCACCTGCGCTTTGGCACGCTGGCTATCCGCCACCTGGTGCGCACGGTGTGGGAGCTGATGGCGCGCGGCGCCGGCGGCGAGGGGGCCGCCGTGTGGCTGGCCGAACTGATCTGGCGCGAGTTCTACGCCATGATCCTGTATCACCACCCGCACGTGATTAGCCACGCCTTCAAGCCGGCCTACGACGCCATTGTGTGGGAAACGGGGCCGCAAGCGGACGCCGCGTTCGAAGCCTGGTGCGCCGGCCACACCGGCTACCCGCTGGTGGACGCGGCCATGGCACAGCTGAACCAGACCGGCTACATGCACAATCGGCTGCGCATGGTGACGGCCTGCTTCCTGATCAAGGACCTGGGCATAGACTGGCGCCGCGGCGAAGCGTACTTCGCGCTGCACCTGAACGACTTCGACCTGGCCTCCAACAATGGCGGCTGGCAGTGGGCATCCTCGTCCGGCTGCGATGCGCAGCCCTACTTCCGCATCTTCAATCCCGTCACGCAATCGGAAAAGTTCGACCCGGCCGGGCGCTTCATCCGGCGCTACCTGCCGCAGCTCGATGCGCTTAACGACAAGGAAATCCACGCGCCGTGGCTGCTGCCGCCCATGCTGCTGGCCCAGAAAGGCATCACGCTCGGGCGCGACTACCCGGCGCCGCTGGTGCGCCACGACGCGGCGCGCGAGCGCACGCTGGCGCGCTACGCCGTCGTGAAGACGCCGGCCGGACGCTGATCGCCAGCGCAAGCACCAGCGCCAGCGCGACCAGCCATCACGATTGCAGCAGGCCGGCGATGGCGTCCAGCAGCACGGGCTCCTGGAACGGTTTGCCGAAGTAGGCGTTCACGCCCAGCTGCAAGGCATAGTTGCGGTGCTTGTCGGCGCTGCGCGAGGTGATCATGATGATGGGGATGGCGCGCGTGCGCTCGTCGCCGCGCACGTTACGGGTCAGGTCGAAGCCGTCCATGCGCGGCATCTCGATATCGACCAGCATCAGGTCCGGCACCTGGCCCTGCAACTGCTCCAGCGCGTCCACGCCATCCTTGGCCAGCATCACGTGGTAGCCTTCGCGCTCCAGCAGGCGCTGGGTCACGCGGCGCACCGTCATTGAATCGTCCACCACCATGATGACTTTTTCCGGCGCCACGGCGGCGGCGCCCACGGCCGGCGCCGCGCGCCGCGCGCGCGCCTCCGGCTGATGCGCCAGGTGCTGCGCCAGCGCCACCGGATTGAGGATCAACACGATCTCGCCGGAACCGAGCACCGTGGCGCCGGCGATGCCAGCCATGCGCGACAGCTGCGGCCCGATGTTCTTGATCACCACCTCGCGGTTGCCCAGCACTTCATCGACCTGCACGGCCAGCCGTTCATTGCCGTTCTTGAGCAGCATCACGGGGCTGGAACGCAGCACGGGCGGCCGCGCCGCCGCCTCGCCCAGCAGCTCGGGCAGGTAGTGCAGCGCCGCCTGCTGGCCCAGCATCGTCACGTGGCCATGGCGGTAGGCTTCGGCCAGCGGGCCTTCCTTCATCTGCAGCACCTGCTCGACCAGGATAGACGGCATGGCATAGGTACGCCCGCCCGCGCCCAGCAGCACCACCTGGGTCACGGCCAGCGTCAATGGCAGGCGGATCGTGAAGCGGGCGCCCTTGCCCCGCTCGCTCTCCGTGTCGACCCGGCCGCCCAGCGCCTGGGCTTCGGAACGCACAATGTCCATGCCCACGCCGCGCCCGGCCAGTTCGGTCAGCGCATCGGCCGTCGAGAAGCCCGGCTCGAAGATCAGTTCCATGGCCTGGGCGTCGCTGACATCCTCGTCCTCGCCCAGCAAGCCGTTGCTGCGGGCCTTGGCGCGGATGCGCGCCAGGTCCAGCCCGGCGCCGTCGTCCGAGAAGGCGATCACCACTTCATTGCCTTCCTGCGTCACCTGCACCAGCAATTCGCCCGTTTCGTTCTTGCCGGCGGCGGCGCGCGCGGCGCGCGCTTCCACGCCGTGGGCGATGGCGTTGCGCAGCAAGTGTTCGAACGGTGCGACCATGCGTTCCAGCACGCTGCGGTCGATCTCCACCGCGCCACCCCGGATGTCGAGGTTGACGCGCTTGTCCACTTCCTTGGCGCTCTGGCGCGCCACCCGGAACAGGCGCTCGGAGATGCTGGCGAAAGGCACCATGCGCACCCGCATCAGGTCGCGCTGCAAGTCGCGCGTCTGGCGCGCCTGCTGGCTCAAGTCGTCGCTGGCGTTGTCCACGCTGCGGGTCAGGCTGTCGTGGAACGAGGCCACGTCGTTGACGCTTTCGGCCATCATGCGCGTCAGCTCCTGCAGGCGCGTGAAGCGGTCGAATTCCAGCGGATCGAATTCGCGCTCGCTGGAGATCGACATGCGCGAGGCAATCTGCGACTCGGCCTGCATCTCCACCTCGCGCAACTGGCGCCGCAGGCGGGTGAGGTTTTCAGAAAAATCGAACAGCGAGGAACGCAGCGTACTCACCTCGTTCTCCAGCTTGGAGCGCGAGATCGACACTTCGCCGGCCTGATTGACCAGCCGGTCCAGGATGTCGGCCCGCACCCGCACCAGCGGCGACTTGGCGGCCTGCGCTTCTTCCTCGGCGCCGGTGGCGGCGGTGACGGTGGCCAGGGTGGGCGCCAGTGGCGCGGCGGGCGCCGGGGCGGCCGCTTGCGGGGCTGGCTGCGCCGCTGGCGCGGCCGGAGCTTGCGCCACGCCGGCAGGCTGCGTTGGTACGGCCGGCGCCGCAGCCGCCACGGCCGCCGCTTCCTGCCACGCGGCCGGATTCTGCAACTGCTCGAACAGCAGCAGCGCATGGTCGTAATGCGCCAGCAATTCCTCGAACGCATGGGGCGAGGCCGAACCGGCGTGCACCATGTTCTCGATGTGGGTTTCGATGTCGTGTGCATGCTGGCCCAGGCGCATGGCGCCGGCCATGCGCGCGCTGCCTTTCACCGTGTGCAGCACGCGCAGCAAATGCTTGGCATGGCTGGTGTCGGCCGGCGCATGCTGCCAGGCGCGCAGCGACTGGCCCACCTGCGGCAGCAGGTCGGCGCCCTCCTCCAGGAACACGGGCAGCAGGTCGGGGTCCAGCTCGTCGTGGAACACGGCCGGCGCGGCGGCCAGCAGTTCCGGCTCGGCCGGCGCCAGCGCGATGACGTCCGCTTCCGTTTCCGGTTCCGGTTCGGCCGCTACCGCTTCTTGCACCGCTTCTTGCACCGCTTCTTGCAGCACTTCTTGCACCGCTTCTTGTGCTGCCTCCTGCGCCGGCGTATCGGGCGGTGCAGAGGACAGCAATTCCACTTGCGCTTCGGCCTGGGCTGCCATCGCCATTTCCGCCGCTTGCGCTTCGGCCGCGACACCGGCCAGCGCTTCGGGCGCCAACGCCATCGCGTCCTCGCGCGGCAAGGCCGGCGCGGCGGGCGCCGCTTCCAGCTCTGGCTCGCCCAACTGGGGCGGCGCCATCTGCGTCAACGGTGGCTCGGCGAAGGTGTCGTCGAAGGCGGCGTTGAACAGGTCATCAATATCGTCCGCCTGCGCCTCGTACGTCTTGCGCTTGGGCGGCGCTGCTTCGGCCGCTTCGGGAATGGTGCCGCTCAGTCCATCGTAGGCGTCGCGGAACAGCTGCTCCAGCGCTGGCTGCTGCGTCGGCTCTGCGGGATGGGCCGGGCCACCGGCCCGCGCCGGCGCCGTGACGGCGATGTTATCCAGCGTTTCGGCCAGCAGCGTGTCGAGGCGGGCCTCGATCGCGTCGCTGGCGGCGGGCGGCGTGGCGGCCACCACTTCGCGCAACGCGTGCAGCGCCGCGATCAGTTCCGGCTGCGCGGGCGGCATGTCGCCCTGCGCGAAGCTTTGCAGCATCTGGCGGATGCGTTCGATCGTGAAGTCCAGCAGGTCATGCTGCACCTGGTCCAGGTGGGCGGCCGGCGGCTGCAGCGATTGCAGCGTCATTTCCAGCGCATGGGCCAGTTCGCGCAGCACGGCAAAGCCCACCGTGCCCGAGGTGCCCGTCAGCGTGTGCGCCGCGTGCAGCGCGTCGGGCGAGACGGGGCGGCGCGGCTCGTGGCGCCATTCCCCAAAGTCGCGCGCCAGCAGGCGCACCAGTTCGTCCGTCTCGGCCAGGTAGATGTTGTACAACGGCAGAGGAATATCGAGCCCCCCGATGTGCTTGATGTTGTCGTCCGGCGGCACCAGTGGCGCGGCGACGGTGGGGAACTCGATCACATTGCCGGACACGGACGGACGGCGCGGCGCGGCGACGGCCTCGCTGGCCCGCCTGGCCTCCTCCTGCGCCGCGGCCGCCGCCGCAGCGGCGGCCTGATTCGCTTCCGCCTCGGCCAGGGCGGCGGCCTGGATGGCCGCTGCGGCCGCCGCATCGGCCGCTTGTGCCGCCGCCGCTTCCGCCGCTTCATCCTCGCGCACTTCCGCCGCGTGCGCAGGCGATGCCTGGATGGCGGCCGCCTGCTGCTGCGCCGCCGTGTCGTCGGCCAGTTCGGCCGCTTCGATCTGCTCCGCCAGCCCGGCCTCTTCCGCCGCGGCGGCAAATTCCAGCGCCTCCATCGAATCGTCCGCGCGCGCGGCGCGGGCCTGCGCGTCATCCGCGCCGGCCGCTTCAACCGCTTCCACCGCTGCAATCGCGCCCATCGCTTCGGCCGCCTGCGGCGCCTGCGGTGCTTCGTGCGCGGCGGGTACTGCTTGTGGCGCGGCAGCCACCGGCTCCGGCTCGCCCCCCTCGCGCAAGCGGTCGGCGGCCGCGATCAGCGCTTCGCCGCCAGCGGCGGGCATGGCGCCGCCGGCCAGCTGTTCGACCCACGCGCCCAGTTCGCGCGCGGCCCGCTCCAGCAATGCGAACAAGGGCTCGGTGGCCGGACGCAGCTCGGCCAGCCACACGTTCATCACCTTCTCGATGCTGTGCGCGGCATCGGCGAAACGGTTCAGGCCCACCATGCGGCCACTGCCCTTGAGCGTGTGGAAGCAGCGCCGCAGCATGGTCAGGTTGTCCAGGGTGCCCGCTTCGGCGCGCGGCAGCGCCAGTGTGGTGTCCACGAACTGCAGCACTTCCTGCGCTTCGGCGATGAAGATCTCCAGCAGTTCCGCCTCCACGGCCGCTTCGCTTGGCGGCGGCGCTTCGGCCACCGGCAACGGCGGCGGGGCCGGCGGCGGCATCGCCTCGTCGAGCACGGGGATGGATTCGGCCGCCGCCATCTTGCGGAACGGGACGGCGCGGAAGGCGCCATGGTCGGCGTCGAAGGCGAAACGTTCGCGCGCGCCGGCCGGGTTCTGGGCCAGCATGTCGACGAAGAAGCCCAGCGCGCCCACATTCTGGGCGATGTCGTCGAGCGCCTTCGGTTCCTGGGCCGGATCGCCAGTGCCATCGGCCAGCGCGGCGATAGCGTGCTGCACGTGGCCGGCCGCCTCCATCGCGTCGTCCTGGTCGAGGATGGACAGGGCGCCGTGCAGCTGGTGCATCACACCCACCAGCTCCTTGAGCGTGGGGCGCCTGGACGGATCGACGTAGTAATCGTCGAGCACCTTTTCCACCTGGCGCAGGCCGGTCTTCATTTCCATCGCCAGCGCCACCACCGTGTCGTCCTGCTGCATCTGGCGCGCCACGCCGTCCTGCCACTGGGCCGGGGCGGGCGGCTGCTGTCCTGACACCAGCGCCTGCAGGCGCGCGGCGATGGTGTCGGCGTGGGCCGCGAACTCGCCCGTCAGGTGGCGGATTTGCTGCAAGCCGTGTTCGGCGAACAGCAGCGCCGTCGTGATCTCCAGCGCCAGTTCCTCGCTGCGCCCGGCCGTCACGGCCTTGGCGGCCACCTCGGCCAGCTGGCGCAGCAGCACGCCCAGCGCGGGCAGGTTCAGGGCCGGGCATTCGTCGGCCGCCTGGGTCAAGGCGCGGCCGAAGGCGGCGTCCAGCGCCGGATCGAGTTCCGCGCTGGCCAGCCGGTCCCAGCATCCCTTGGCCTGCGCCATGGCGGCCTTGGCCCGCTCCAGCGCGGGGGCGTCGACCTGGCCGTAGCGCGGCGTTTCGTAATCGGGCGGCACCAGGCCGTCGAGCATGAAGATGCGGCGCAGGCGCTGCGCCAGCTGCGGCGCGCTGGCCGCGTCCTGGGCGGCGATGAAGAACAGGGCGTCGCGCAGCATGGCTTCCGGCTGCGCCAGCTCGCCCTGGCTCAGGCGGCGGATCTGCAGGTTGATCAGGCCAAACAGCTGCTTGACGGGCAGGCCGCCGGCCAGCAGGCCGTCGGCCACCAGTTCCGCGAAGCTTTGCATGGCCAGCCAGAAGGCCCGCGCGCGCGCATCGTGCTGGGCGTCGGCCACCAGCGCCACCGTGTCACGCAGGGCGGCCGCGTGTTCGCGCTGGGCCGCCGGGTCGGCGCTTTTCATGTAGGCCAGCAGCGCCTTCTCGTAGCGCTGGCGCCAGGCCGGGTAGTCGGCCGGCGGCACGGTGGCCGCCAGCGGCATGGCCGGCTGGTGCGACAGGTCGGGGAAAAACAGGTCGGCCGGGTGGACGCGCTCGGCGCCCACCATGCGCAGCAGGTCGCGGTAGTACGGATACAGCCGCAGCGGCTGCGACGGCGCCCCTTCCAGCAGCTCCTCCAGGTATTCCACCAGCGCCTGGTACAGCCGCGCCACCGCCTCCACGTGGTCCGTGCTGCATTTGAGGCTGCCGTCCTTGAAGCGCTCCAGCACCACCTCGGCCAGCGCCGTCAGGCGCGCCACGCCGTCCACGTCCACCATCTGCAGCGCGCCGTGCGCCTGGTGCAGATGGGACTTGGCGTGCTGCAGCTGGATCGCCTGGTCTTCCGCCTCGCGTCCGCCCGCCTCGAACAGGGCGGTGCGGGAACGGGCCAGCGCCTCGCGGATTTCCACCATGACCCAGGACAGGGGACCGGTGTCCAGTTGCGCCGTCGCCGGGTGCGGAAGATCAGTCATGCTCATATTGCCTTGGCCTTTCTCTGGAGCGCGCCCGCGTCAATGCGAGATGCGGAAGCGCGACACCGAATTTTTCAGTTCCTGCGCCAGCACCGACAGCTTGTGAATCGATTGCGCCGTCTGCTGGGTGCCGTCCTGGGTCTGCTCCGTCACGGCCAGGATGTGCTGGATGTTCTGCGCCACGCCGGCGGCCGACGTGGCCTGCTGGCCGGTGGCCTGGGAGATGTCGGAAATCAGTTCGGCCAGCCGGTTCGACACTTGCGAGATGTCGTTCAGCGCGGCGCCGGCCGCGTCGGACAGGCGCGCGCCCTCCACCACGCCCTGGGTCGATTTTTCCATCGCCGCCACGGCGTCGTGGGTGTCGGTCTGGATGGTGCGCACCAGCGCGCCGATCTGCTTGGCCGCCTCGGCCGAGCGCTCGGCCAGCCGTTGCACCTCCTCGGCCACCACCGAGAAGCCGCGCCCGGCCTCACCGGCCGACGCGGCCTGGATGGCCGCGTTCAGCGCCAGCACGTTGGTCTGTTCCGTGATGTCCGAGATCAGCTCCGTGATCTCGCCGATCTCCTGCGACGATTCGCCCAGCCGCTTGATGCGCTTGGACGTTTCCTGGATCTGCTCGCGGATCTCGTGCATGCCCTTGATGGCGTTCTCCACGGCCGTGGAACCCTGGCGGGCCGCCGCCACGGACTGGCGCGCCACGTCGGCCGATTCGCTGGCCGAGCGGGACACGTCGGTGATCTCGTGCGCCATCTTGACGACGGTGGCGCTGGCGTCCTGGATCTCGCGCGACTGCTGCTGCGATGCCAGCAGCAGGTCGCTGGAAATGGTCTGGGCGTGGGTGGAAGCGCGCGTGACCTGCTCGGCGGTGGTGGTGACGCGGCCCACCAGCCCGCGCAGTTCCTCCACCGTGTAGTTGACGGAATCGGCGATGGCGCCCGTGATGTCCTCCGACACGGTGGCCTGCACCGTCAGGTCGCCATCGGCCACTTCCTGCAGCTCGTTCATCAGGCGCAAGATGGCGGCCTGGTTCTGGTCGTTCATGGCCTTGGCCTCCTCCTCCTTGCGCTGGGCCTGCTGGCGCATGGCTTCGGCCTCCTGGCGCCGGCGGTCGGCGCCGCGGGTGCGGTTGTAGGAATCCTGCAGCAGCACGCGGCCGATGGCCGCCGCCGACAACAGCGTGCACAGGCCGCCGGCCACCATCAGCCAGAACACCAGGTCCAGCGCCTCCTGGTCGCCACGGTAGGCTTGCTGCAGCGCCACCAGGCGCTGGCGCAGACCTTCGTTGTCGTTGAAGATCAGCTGTTCGGCGCTCTTGGCGGCCGTGAACTTGTCGAGCCGGTCCAGGATGGCGCCCACCAGCTTCTGGAACGCGTTGAACTGGGTTTGCAGGGCCAGCACCTTGTCGCGCAATTCCCCTTCGCGCGCGGCCGGCAAGCCCAGCGCGGCGCTGCCGTTCAGCAAGCCATCGAGCGTGCTGCGGAACACGGTGCTGTCGCGCCCCAGCTGGAACGCCGTCTCCGAACTGATGCCGCCGGCCGTCATGAATTCGCTCACGCCACGGCTCATGCGCTGGCTCAGCATGGCCAGCTTGCCGATGGCGGCCAGCTCCCTGGCGCTGCCGCCATGCTGCTCCTTGAAGCTGGAGATATCCTCGGCCTTGGCCAGCAGTTCCGGGGCCATGGCGTTAATGGCGTGCAGGGTCTGGTCCACGCCACTGAGGTCGGCCTTCATCCGCAGGATGGTGCCGGCCGCCTTGTCCGATGCGGCCCACTGCTTGCGCGCGGCCGCCACCAGCGGTTCCAGGCCAGAGCGGGTGGCGCCGATGTCGCGGCCCTGGTAGCTGCCGCCATCCTGCATCAGGGAGAAATCACGGTTGAGCTCATTGCGGCTCTGGTCGAGCTGGCGGAATGCCTCGGCGCTGCCCTGCACGGCGTTGGGCGCGGCCTTGCCGATGCGCTGCGAGTGCATCAGGGCGTCGCTGGCCACCTGGGTGCGGGTCGAGCGGCTGGCGCTGTTGATGGTGTTCAGGGCCACGAACAGCACGCTGGCGGCCAGGCTGACGGCCAGCGTGGTGGTCAGGATGCTGAGCTGGCGCTGCGGCGGCAAATGGCCGATCAGGGGCAGCTTGAACGCGCGCCCGCTGTCGGCCGCCGCCGCACTGGCGGCGCCCGTGCCAGCGCCACGGCGGCGCAAGGCGTCGCGCAGGCGCAGCGGCGCGCCCGCGTCGGCCTCGGGGGCGGGCGCGCCGCTTGCGCTCACGCCAAGAAACTGCGAATCGCCGGCGTCGGCGAACTCCGAGTCGGGCGCCAGCTCCTTGCCTGCCGCGGCCTTGTTGCGCCCGAAGATACCCATGTTAAATGCCATACCGCCGTCTCCCGATTGCCGAAGTGTGCTGCCTGTGATGAGTGTGGTGCTGCCGGCCGTCCCTGCTACAAGCCCACTTGCAGGAAGCGCGGATCGCGCACCAGCTGGGCCAGGTCGATGCGGGTCCAGCGCTGGCCCTCGCCGTCCTGGAATTGCTGGCCGCACCAGGGCGGGGCGCCAGCGGGTAGCGCGGCCGGCGTCATGTCATCGAGCTTGCGCAAGCCCAGCACCCGCTCCACCAGCAGCGCGCAGTTAAAGCCCAGCGCCGGCGCGAAGGTGACCATGCGGCTGTCGCCGCCGGCCGCCACGGCGCCCTGGCCGCGGAAGCTGGCCAGGTCGATGATGCCCGTCAGGGTGCCGCGGATGCTGGCCAGGCCCAGGTACCAGGGCTGGGCCAGCGGCACCGGCGTGACCGGCTGCAGCGGGGCGATCTCGCTGACCTGGGTCAGGTCCAGCAGGCAGGGCTGGCCGCCCAGCAGCACGCCCAGCTCGCGCCCGCCGGCCGCCACGCCGCTCTTGGCCGCCTGCATCCGTTCCAGCAGCTGCACCTGGTATTGGCGCAGCCGGCTGCGCCGCTCGGCGCCGCCTGCCTGGCTTTCCTGTTCCTGGCCGGGGTGCGCCATGTCAGCCCAGCGCCGCGATCTTGGCCAGCAGTTCGGCCGCGTCCACCGGCTTGACCAGGTACTCCCTGGCGCCCTGGCGCAAACCCCAGATGCGGTCCGTCTCCTGGTTCTTGCTGGAGCAGATAATCACCGGCACGTCCTGCAGTTCCGGGTCGCGCGCGATCGAGCGCGTGACCTGGAAGCCGTTCGCGCCCGGCATCACCACGTCCATCAGGATCAGTTGTGGCTTGTCGGCCTTGATCTTGGCCAGCGCTTCCTCGCCGTTGTTGGCGGTGGAGACGGAAAAGCCGTTCTTGACCAGGATGTCGGTCAGGTAGTAACGCTCGGTGGGCGAGTCGTCGACGATCAGTATGCGTTGTATGGCCATGCTTCCCCCTGCTGCTTGCTAGGTGTTCGAGGGGACAGCCGGCGCGCCGCCGGTGTGCTCGCGCACGGCGCTTAGCAGGCTGTCCTTGGTAAATGGTTTGGTCAGATAGGCGGCCGAGCCCACCATGGCGCCGCGCGCGCGTTCGAACAGGCCATCCTTGGATGACAGCATGAGCACCGGCGTGGTATGGAATTTGGCGCTCTTCTTGATCAGCGCGCAGGTCTGGTAGCCGTCCAGCCGCGGCATCAGGATGTCGCAGAAGATCAGGGCCGGATGGTGGTCGTTGATCTTGGCCAGCGCGTCAAAGCCATCCTCGGCCAGCACCACCTGGTAGCCGGCCTGGGTCAGGAAGATCTCGGCGGAGCGGCGTATCGTGCTGCTGTCGTCGATCACCATGATTTTCAATGCGGTAGCTTGCGGCGTGGTCATAGTCGGTTCGCTGAAAAGTTGCTACACGATAACACAGAGCGGCGCCGTGCGGCACACTGTGAGCATACCGCGGCGCCGCCGCCGGCCATTTAGAGTCAGCAGTCTACAACGCCACCATCTCGAAATCGTCCTTGCGGGCGCCGCATTCGGGACAAGTCCAGTTCATCGGCACGTCGGCCCAGCGGGTGCCGGGCGCAATGCCTTCCTCCGGCAAGCCGGCCGCCTCATCATAAACCCAACCGCAAATGAGGCACATCCAGGTCTGGAACTCCTGCGTTGTTTCATTGCTACTCACGTTCTCTCACCCTTCAATCTAGTAAAATGTTGAATCAGGTATCTTAATCCACCCGTCGTGCAAAACCAAACTTCTCCCCTGATATTGAGCTTCGGCGCCTGCGACCCGGTGGGCGCCATGGGCGTCCAGGCCGACCTGGCCACTTTTTCCGCGCTGTCCTGCACCGGCCTGCCGGTCACCACGGCGTTGCTGATCGGCGACAGCGCCCGCATCGAGGACGTGCAGGAAACGGACCCGGACTGGGTCTGCGACCAGGCCCGCGTGCTGCTCGAGGACATGACCATGGCCGCCTTCAAGGTGGGCGCGCTGACCAACGTGGAGCAGGTGGCGGCCATCGCCGAGATCCTGTCGGACTACCCGGACGCGCCGCTGATCCTCGATCCGTTCAGCTCGCGCCTGCCGGCCCAGGGCGACGAGGCCCAGGACGAGCTGCTGACCGTGCTGCGCCAGCTGATCGTGCCGCAGGCCTCGCTGCTGATGCTGTCGCAAGTGGAGCTGGGCCGGCTGGCCGAAACCTGGCGCGACGGCGAGGACGCCACCATCGAAGCCGACATCGACTACCTGCTGGCCCTGGGCTGCGAATACGTGCTGGTGACCGGCACCGCCGCCACCGAAGGTCAGGCCGACGGCCACTACGCCAACACCCTGTACGGTGCCGACGGGCGCGTGCGCCACGACAGCTGGCAGCACCTGGCCGGCCCCTTCATCGGCGCCGGCAGCACGCTGTCGGCCGCCATCGCGGCCCACATGGCGCGCGGCGCGGACGCCGCGCACGCCGTGCGCGCGGCGCAGCAATTCACGCACGCCGCGCTCACCCACGCCCAGCGCTACGGCATGGGCAAGCTGGTACCGAACCGATTCTTCGGCCTGAGCGCGGCCCCTGCCGCGCCCGGCCACAACCTCACCCAGGACTGATCAAGCCATGACCATCTCGAACAACGACAAGCTGTTTGCCCGCGCCCAGAAAACCACGCCCGGCGGCGTCAACTCGCCGGTGCGCGCGTTCCGCTCGGTGGGTGGCACGCCGCGCTTCATCACGCGCGCCGAAGGCCCCTACTTCTGGGACGCCGACGACAAGCGCTACATCGACTACATCGGCTCCTGGGGCCCGGCCATCGTCGGCCACGCCCACCCGGACGTGGTGCGGGCCGTGCAAGAGGCGGCCGCGCGCGGCCTGTCGTTCGGCGCGCCGACGGAAGCGGAAATCGACATGGCCGAGGAAATCTGCAAGCTGGTGCCGTCGATCGAGCAGGTGCGCCTGGTGTCGTCGGGCACGGAAGCGACCATGAGCGCGCTGCGCCTGGCGCGCGGCGCCACGGGCCGCGACAAGATCGTCAAGTTCGAAGGCTGCTACCACGGCCATGCGGATTCGCTGCTGGTCAAAGCGGGCAGTGGCCTGCTCACCTTCGGCAACCCCACCTCGGCCGGCGTGCCGGAGGACTTCGTCAAGCACACCCTGGTGCTCGACTATAACAACGTGGAACAGCTCGAGAACGCGTTCGCGGAAATGGGCGACCAGATCGCCTGCGTGATCGTGGAGCCGGTGGCCGGCAACATGAACCTGATCAAGGCCAGCCCCGCCTTCCTGCAAGCCATGCGCGCGCTGTGCACCAAGCATGGCGCGATCCTGATCTTCGACGAAGTGATGTGCGGCTTCCGCGTGGCCCTCGGTGGCGCCCAGCACGTGTATGGCATCAAGCCGGACCTGACGGCGCTGGGCAAGGTGATCGGCGGCGGCCTGCCGGTGGCGGCCTTCGGCGGCAGCGCGGAGCTGATGAGCAAGATGGCGCCGCTGGGCGCTGTCTACCAGGCTGGCACGCTGTCGGGCAACCCGGTGGCGGTGGCGGCCGGCATGACCACGCTCAAGCTGATCCAGCAGCCGGGCTTCTACGACAAGCTGAGCGCCACCGCCAAGCGTCTGGCTGACGGCCTGACGGCAGCGGCGCGCGACGCCGGCGTGACGTTCTGCGCCGACGCCATCGGCGGCATGTTCGGCCTGTACTTCAGCGCCACGCCGCCGCGCAACTACGCCGAGATGATGGCCGGCGACCGCGAGCGCTTCAACGTGTTCTTCCACGCCATGCTGGACGAAGGCGTGTACTTCGCGCCGGCCGCGTTCGAAGCGGGCTTCGTATCGGCCCAGCATAGCGACGCCGTGATCGACGAGACCATCGCCGCCGCGCGCCGCGTGTTCGCCAGGCTGGCCGCCTGAGGCCGGATAGGGACGGGAAAAATGCTGGACGGAAAAATCGGGGACGGACCCCGGTTTTCCTCTGCGGGAAAACCGGGGTCCGTCCCCGATTTTTCCGTCCAGCATTTTTCCATCCCCGGTTTTTCGCGGCTTAGTCCGCCGCCGGCGCCTCGTCCCTGGGCTTCTGGATCACGCCCGTGTTGAAGTTGTACTCGAACAGGTCGCCGTAACGGCCCCATTCGATGGCCACCCGCAGCGCCCGTTCCGCCTCGTCCTCGCTCAGGGTGAAGCGCAGCAGCTTGAGGAACAGGTCTTCCGGCAAATCGCCCGACTTGTCCTGCGACAGGCCGTGGCAGATGTAGGCCACCAGCGGCACGTGTTCCAGCAACTGCTTGCCGAAGATCTCCTGGCGCGCCGTGTTGTCGGCCGCCACGTAGGCGCTGCCCAGTTGCGTGAGCAGGATGTCGCCGCTGGTCAGGTAGGCGAAACCGAGCAGGATCAGGGCGTTCAGCACTTGCAGCAGTTCGTCGTCCGTCAGCTCCGTTTCCTCGGCCAGCTGCGGCAGGTCGGCGCGGCCCGAGAACGGTTCCTCGGCCAGCAGTTCCAGGATCGCTTCCATGTGCGAGATGTCAGCCTGCGGCAGGCGGTCGCCCAGCGCCAGCTTGACTTCCTTCTCGCTGATCAGGCCCGGACGGGCGGCGCCGGCCGTCATCAGTTCGTACACCTTGTCGATCAGGGCCCGCACTTCCGGCCCCGCCGCCTTGCGCGGCTGCGGCAGCGAAATGGGCAGCTCGGCCCGCACCCGGCCCGGATCGCTGGCGAAGATCAGCACCCGGTCCGCCATCATCACGGCTTCCTCGATGTTGTGCGACACCACCAGGATAGCCTTGGTCGGGATGCGGCCCGACTGCCACAGTTCCAAAATCTCCTCGCGCAGCCGCTCGCCCGTCAGCACGTCGAGCGCGGAGAACGCCTCGTCCATCAGCAGCACTTCCGGCTCCATCACCAGCGCGCGCGCGATGCCCACGCGCTGGCGCATGCCGCCCGACAGCTCGCGCGGCAGCGCGCCTTCGAAGCCGGACAGGCCGATCAGATCGATCACCTTCTCGGCCCGGCGCGCCCGTTCCTCGGCCGCCATGCCCTGCGCCTCCAGGCCCAGCTCCACGTTCTTTTGCACCGTCAGCCACGGGAACAGGGCGAACGACTGGAACACCATGCGGATGCCGCGCGCGGTGCCGTACAGCGGCATGCCGCGGTACAGCACCTGGCCTTCGTCGGCCTGGATCAGGCCGGCCATGATGCGCAGCATGGTGGACTTGCCGGAGCCGGACTGGCCCAGCAACGCCACGATCTCGCCTTCGCGCAGCGTGAAATCCACGCCTTCGAGCACGGAACGGGCGGAGCCGTCGGCGGCCCGGAAATGCTTGCCGACCGCTTTCAGTTCAACGATGGGGGTGCTCATTGTGTCAGTCTTTCAAATCAGTGAATTCAGAAGTGCAGCCGGCTTTCGGCCATCGTGTACAGGCGGCGCCACACGAAGTGGTTAAAGCCCATCACGAAGATGCACATCACGCCGATGCCCAGCGCGATACGGGGGAAGTCGCCCTTGGCCGTCATCTCGGCGATGTAGCTGCCCAGGCCATGGGCCTTGACGGTGGTGTCGCCCCAGCTCACGTATTCGGCCACGATGGAGGCGTTCCACGAACCGCCGCTGGCCGTGATGGCGCCCGTGACGAAACTGGGGAAGATGGCCGGCAGCAGGTAGCGCCGCCATTTGAGCCAGCCCGTCAGGCCGAAGTTGTGGGCCGCGTGGCGCAGTTCCGTCGGCACCGTGGAGGCGCCGGCGATCACGTTAAACAGCAGATACCACTGGGTGCCCAGGATCATCAGCGGCGACAGCCAGATGTCGGGGTTCAAATGGAAGCGCACGATGGCCACCACGGCCACCGGGAACACCAGGTTGGCCGGGAACGCGGCCATGAACTGGGCCACGGCCTGGGTGCGCGAGGCCCAGCGCGGGTGCATGCCTATCCACACGCCCACCGGCACCCACACCAGCGCCGCCAGCGCCAGCAACAGCAGCACGCGCGACAAGGTGTACAGGCCCAGCACCAGCACCCGTCCCACTTCGCTCCAGCCCACTTCGGCGCGGATGAAGTGGCCCAGCTCCCACAAGGCGTAGAACACGACGGCCGCGATCACGGCGTCCCACACCCGCTGCGGCAGCAGCGACGCTTGCTGCGGCCGGGCGCGGATCGAGGTGCCATCGTGCTGCAGGCGGAACATGGCGATCGAGCGGGCCAGCAGGCCGCCGCACCACTCCACCAGTTGCTGCGTGCGTTCCGTGCGGCGCAGCCAGGTGAGCAGCCACGACTCCTGCGCCGTATCGCTGCCCGTCTCCTCGAAGCGGAATTTGTCGGCCCACGCCAGCAGCGGGCGGAAGAACAGCTGGTCGTACAGCAGCACGCCCACCAGCATGGCCGTGATGGCCCAGCCGATGGCGCCCAGGTCGCGCTGCTCGATGGCCAGCGCGATGTAGGAGCCGATGCCGGGCAGCTTGATGTTCTGGTTCGATACCGAGATCGCCTCCGACGCCACCACGAAGAACCAGCCGCCGGACATGGACATCATCATGTTCCACAACAGGCCGGGCATGGCGAACGGCAGCTCCAGGCGCCAGAAGCGCTGCCAGCCCGACAGCTGGAACACGCTGGCCGCCTCCGACAGTTCGGACGGCACGGTGCGGAAGCCCTGGTAGGCGGAGAACGCCATGTTCCACGCCTGCGAGGTGAAGATGGCGAAGATGGCGGCGCATTCCACCCCCAGCAGATTACCGGGGAACAGGGCGATGAAGGCTGTCACCGTGATCGACAAAAAGCCCAGGATGGGGATCGATTGCAGGATGTCGAGCAGCGGCACCAGCACCTTCTCGGCCAGCCGGTACTTGGTGGTGAGGGCGGCGAACACGCAGGAAAACACCATCGACGCGCCCAGCGCGATGAACATGCGCAGCGTGGTGCGCAGCAGGTAGTACGGCAGGTAGTACGGTTCCAGCGACAGCGGCAGCGTCTCGCCCACGGCGTAGGGGCGCACCATCTGCTGGCTGCCGTAGGCCAGCAGCACGAACACGGCCAGCACGATGGGCAGCATGGCCAGGTCCCACCGGTTGCCGCCCGCTTCGACCACCTGGCGGGGGAAAAATTGCCGTTTTTTTGTCATTGCTGGTTCTTTCTCTGGCGACCGCGCGCGTTGTGACGCAGGCGGAAAAATCCCGCTAGTTTAACTGATGATCGTGACGGCAAAGTGACGCCCGGCGCCATTCTAATGGATAGGCAAGGGCCGCCAAACAGCCCGCCGGACAATGAAATATTATTTCAGAATTCGATTATTTTTGAAATTTTATTCAATGTGTGATAGTTGGTGAATTTGCAAGCATGATATTCACGTCATAATTCTGTTTATCATTTGCAACACTGTAGCGCCATGAAACTGATCGCCGAAAAACGTTCGAAAAACGACCTGTACGACGTGCTGCGCTTCGTGCGCAACAACGGCAGCTGCACCGACACGCTGATGCCGCGCCAGGGCATCCTGCCGCACGACCTGCTCCATTACGTGGTCGAGTCGGCGCTGCCGCTGCGCCACGGCTTTCTCAGCCTGGTGGCGCGCGGCGCCGACGTCGAACAGGTAATGGCCTCGGCCCACGCCCCGGCCAACGACACGGCGGAACTGGAGGCGGTGCAGACCGAAGCCATCGTGGCCGGCCTGCAGGCCCAGTTATGGCAAGGCGATTTCGACGAGGAAGCGTTCCTGGACGGCGCCGCCCAGGCCTGCCACGCGCGCGACAAGCAACCGTTCGACTTTTCCCAGTTCGACGTGCGCAGCTGCCTGTACGAACGGGCACTGGCGCTGCACCGGCAATGGAGCACGGCGCCCTACTTCAGCACCCTGTCGCTGGAATTCAGCCCGCGCGCGGCGTAGTAGCTGCGCGCGTCACTTGAGCCAGCCGCGCCGGCGGAAGTACCAGAACGGCGCGATGGCGCTGGTGACCATCAGCAGCAACGCGAACGGATAGCCCAGCGACCACTCCAGCTCCGGGAACCAGCCGCGGAAGTTCATGCCGTAGATGGACGCGATCAAGGTCGGCGGCAGGAAGGCCACGCTGGCCACGGAGAAGATCTTGATGATCTTGTTCTGGTTGATGTTGATGAAGCCGACCGTGGCGTCCATCAGGAAGTTGATCTTATCGAACAGGAAGGAGGTGTGGCCGTCCAGCGATTCGATGTCGCGCAGGATCTGGCGCGCCTCCTCGAACTGCTCCGTGTTGAGCAGGCGCCCCCGCATCAGGAAGCTGACGGCGCGCCGGGTGTCCATCATGTTGCGGCGGATGCGGCCGTTCAAGTCCTCCTCCAGCGCGATCGCGTTCAGGGCGGCGGCCGCGTCCTGGTCGGTGAACTGCTTTTGCAGCACGCGCGCGCTCACTTCCTCCAGGTGCAGGTAGATGCCTTCGAGCGCGTCGGCCGAGTATTCGGCGTCCGTCGCGTACAGGTCCAGCAGCACGTCCATGTAGTCGGCGATCGAGCCGGGGCGCGAGCGGGCGCGCATGCGCACCAGGCGGAACACGGGCAAATCGTCCGTGTGCACCGAGAACAGCATCTTGCGGGCCAGGATGAAGGCCACCGTCACCACGCGCGACGGGCCGTCGTCCTCCTCCAGCAGGAAATCGGTGCGCAGGTGCAGGTCGCCGTTTTCGGCCTCGTAGTAGCGGGCCGAGGCCTCGATGTCCTTGACTTCATCCTCGCCCGGCAGGGTTACGCCGTAGATGGCCTTGACCCAGGCCCGCTCGTCCTCGTTCGGATCGGTCAGGTCGACCCAGACCGGCGCCACGTTCTCCAGGTCGGCGCGGGTATCGATGGGAACCTGGTTGAGCCGGCCGTTTTGCAGAACGAAGACATTAATCATGGGCACTCTCGGACGACGAAGGAGGGACGCGGCGCGGCGCGCCAAAACAGCGCAAGTGTACCTGCTCGCCCCGCCGCCGGCCACCCCGGCACGACCTTTTTTTATGTCGGGGTCAGGTCCGGCATCGTGCCAAATTGGTGACATGAAAGTCGCCCAACTGGCACCCATGGCGTGATGCCGGACCTGACCCCGCTCTTTTAGCGTGGCGTGATGCCGGACCTGACCCCGCTCTTTTAGCGGGTGGCCTTCTCGATCATCTTGTCCTGCACGGTGGGCGCGCCGTCGGCGGCCGGTTCCGGCTTGGGCACCTTGGGCGATTCGATGCCCCGCGTTTCGTGCACCTTGACGATGGTGCCGTTTGGATTGCCATTACAGTCAACGTCCGACAGCACCGTCTTGCCGTCGATGACGCACTTGCGCAGCACCCCGGCCGGACGCTCGGGCTGCGCCGGCTGGGCCGCCGCAGCGGCCGCGCCGGCAGGTGTGCCCGGCGCCGCGCCCTGGGCCTGCGCCGGCGCATGGCCGGTCAGCTTGCCCAGCGCCTCGGCGAACAGATTGCGCTCGCTGCGCATCGACATCATGGCGGCCATGGCGATGGCGGCCAGCGTCGCCATCACGATGGCGACCTGGATCAGGCCCAGGCCGCGCTGGTAGGGGATACGTCGCATCGCACTTCTCCTTCTCACAAGTGGAACATCAAGGCAGTTCGGCCGCGCCCATGCGGTGCAGGATCACGCCGGTGCGGCGCGCCAGGTAGCCGGAATCGCGGTGCTTGTCGAAAAAGCGCGGATTGGGCAGCATCACGGCCAGCTTGGCCGCCTGCGCCGCGCCCAGGTTGGCCGCGCTCACGCCGTAGTAGTGGCGCGCCGCCGCTTCCGCGCCGAAGATGCCGGTGCCGAATTCGACCACGTTCAGGTAGATCTCGAAGATGCGTTCCTTGTCCATCACCGCTTCCAGCATGTAGGTGATGACCAGCTCCTGCCCCTTGCGCAGGTAGCTGCGCGAGCCGGACAGGAACAGATTCTTGGCCAGCTGCTGGGTGATGGTGGAACCGCCGCGCACCACCTTGTGCTTCTGGCTGTTCTTTTCGTAGGCCTTTTGCAGCGCATCCCAGTCCACGCCGTCGTGCTCGGAGAAGTTGGCGTCCTCCGAGGCGATGATGGCGCGCTTGAGGTTATTCGAGATCCGCGCATACGGCACCCACAGCTGCTGGATGTTGGCGTTCGGGTTCTTCTCGCGCAGGGCGGCCTGCTGCTCGCGCATGAAACTGGTCATGCCCGGATTGTGATCGACCCACCAGCAGATGTTGAGGAAGAAGTACAGCTGGACCAGCAACAGCAGCGCCAGCGGCGCGATCACCAGCCACTTGATCCAGCGCCGCCGGCCGCCGTCCTTCTTGCGCGCGTCACTCACAGCGCGGCCCGCAGCTGGTGCAGCACTTCCCCCGTGGCCGGATGCACGCCACGCCACATGGCGAACGCTTCGGCCGCCTGCTCCACCAGCATGCCCAGGCCATCGCGCGCCAGTGCGCCGTGCCCGGTCGCGTACTGCATGAAGACGGTGGGCTGGGCGCCATACATCATGTCAAGCGCCAGCGTACCCGGTGCGAACACGCCGGCTGGCAGCGGCGGCAGGTCGCCCTGCAGGCTGGCCGAGGTGGCGTTGATGACGATGTCGAACGGCCCTTGCACCTGCCCGAAGCCGCAGCCGCTGACCACCCCGGCGCCACCCAATGCGGCGAACTGGCGCGCCAGTTCCTCGGCCGTGGCCACGGTGCGGTTGGCGATCACGAGCCGGGCCGGCCGGTGTTCGAGGATGGGCAGCACCACGCCGCGCGCGGCGCCGCCGGCGCCCAGCAGCAGCACCCGCTTGCCCGTGATGGCCACGCCGGCGTTGTTGACGATGTCGGCCACCAGGCCGGCGCCGTCCGTGTTGTCGCCGATGATGCCCTGCTCCGTGAAGTGCAGCGTGTTGACGGCGCCCGCCGCCTGCGCGCGCACAGTCAGCGCCTGCGCCAGCTTGTGGGCTTCGAGCTTGAACGGCACGGTCACGTTGGCGCCCTTGCCGCCTTCGGCGATGAAGGCCTGCACGGCGGCCGCGAAGCCGTCCAGTGGCGCCAGGCGCGCCTCGTAAGTCAGTGACTGCCCGGTCTGGGCCGCGAACGCGGCGTGGATGGCGGGCGATTTGCTATGGGCGATGGGATTGCCGAATACGCAGTAGCGGTCCATCACTGGGCACCGCCGCTCAGGTTTGCTTCCATTTTTTCTTCACGGGTGAATTTGAATCGGGTGATGATGACCCACAGGTCATCCTTGTCGCTGGACAGCATCTTGGGCGGGAAACGCCCGAACGGTTGCGCGCGCCGCACGATCTCGAGCGCCTTGGCGTCCAGCGCCGGGTTGCCGGAGCTGCGCTCGACGCGCGCGCCGCCATCCTTGGTGTAGATGTAACCGTCCTGGAATACGGGGATGTAGACCACCAGTTCACCATACAGCTTGCGCCCGTTCTGCTGCGGGAAGTTGAGCGTGCCCACTTCCTCGATCCGGCGCTGCATGGTCTTGTAGTACTCGGCGTACCCGACTTCGCGCGTGCTGGGCGTGATGAAGGTTTTCTTGGGCCGCTTGTTCTGGTCTTCGATGGTTTCGCTGATCTCGGCCGCCATGCGGGCGATGGCCTTGCTGCTGTCGAGCAGGTCGGCGCCCGTGGGCAGCGGATCGGGCTTGCTCTTTTCCGTCACGGGCGGGGCCGTGAACGGCGTCGGCTTGCTCACCTGGCTCAGCAGGTTGCGCTGCTGTTCCTCCAATTCCGCGATGCGGCGCCGGGTGGCCTTGACGCTGTCGCCCATCTCCATCTTGCGCATGTCGGGCAGCGGCGACTTGGCGCGGCCCGTGTCCACGTTGCCGCCGCCATCGAGGTTGGCCTGGGCCAGCGCCTCGGCCTTGAGCGGCGCGCGCGCATGCTTGGCGTTGACGAGGATGACTTCCAGGCCAGGATCGGTGGGTTCCACCTTGAATGCCTTGGGCGCGACGAAATGGACCGCGAGCAAGGCCCCATGCGCCAGCAGCGAGACGCCGAACGCCATCATCAGGAAACGGTTTTCTTGGAGAGACTTCACGCTGTGCCAGACCGCAGGGGAAAACAAAGTGGGCTGATTTTAACCCGAACCGCTGGGGCGGCGGCTAGCGCAGCGCCCCGTGCCTCTTACTCAGTCAAGGGCGCTTCGGCCGTCGACTCGCCCGTCACGATGACGGGTTCGTCAGCGACGGGCGCGGCCTCGGCCTGCTCCTCGGCCGCCGCTTCCACGGCGCCCACGTCATCCTCGTCCTCGTAATCGAGCTCGGCATCCGTCGCCACCGCGTCGGCGGCCGGGATTTCCAGCAAGCGGGCCTCGACCGACAGGTCAACCTCGTCCCACCGCAAAATGTCGAGCTTGACCTGGGCCCCGCGCGCCACCTGCGGCATGCCGGGCAGGCGGATGATGAGGGGAATATCGACCAGCCGCAGCACTTCATCCTTGAGCACCACCGCTTCCACCTGGCGCGCATCCTCCTGGCCCAGCCAGCGCAGGCACCAGTAGCGCTCCATGTTGGACTGGAAGTCGGCATAGGCCGCATAGGCCGCGTCGAACGCGGACACGATGGCGAACAGGTTGGCGTCCTTGGGCTTGAACGGGGCCACCAGCGGCGCCGTCACGCCATGTTCGGCGCAGGCCAGGATTTGCCACTGGTTGACCAGGTCCGTGTAGCGGCGCAGCGGCGAGGTGCTCCACGCATACTGGTCCACGCCCAGGCCCTGGTGGGGCGCGGCGTGCGTGACCATGCGCACCTGCATCTTGGCGGCCCAGCCGCCCGTGCCGCCGCCCTGGCTGCGGTAGATGCCGGGCACGCCGTGCTCGTGCATCATCTTGCCCCAGCTGCTGTTGGCGAAGATCATCAGCTCGGCCACGATCTTGTCGAGCGGCGCGCCGCGCTTGCGGCGGGTGACGGTGACCACGTCGTCTTCCACGTAGAAGTTGAAATCGACGCGGTTGTTCTGCTCGGGCTTCAAGCCGAACGCCTCGCGCTTGGCCATGCGGCCCTGCTCCAGGTGCTGGGCCCACTGCCACAGCAGCGCCAGTTCTTCCTTGTGCGCATACTCGCCCACGCCGCTGGCCAGGGTTTCCTCGTTGACCAGCTCGTCCAGGTCGTTGTGGCGCAGGTTGTTGGCGATCGGCACCAGCTCGGCGCGCGTGACGGTGGACACCACGCTCCAGTCAGCCGGATTCAGCGTGGCATACAGCGACAGGGCCGGGCAGGTCTTGCCTTCGGCCAGCGTGAACGCTTCCACGATGCTGTCGGGCAGCATGGTGATTTTGTCGCCGGGCATGTAGACGGTGGACATGCGAGCGCGCGCCATCTTGTCGACCGCGTCGTCAGGCTTGATGCCCAGGCCGGGCGCGGCGATGTGGATGCCGACCCGTACCGTGCCATCGTCCAGCCGCACGACCGAGAACGCATCGTCGATCTCGGTGGTGGTGACGTCGTCGATCGAGAACGCGCGCACCTCGGCCACGGGCAGGTCGGTGGGCGCCACGGGCACCGGCACGTCCGGGAAACCGGCGCCGCGCGGGAAGTTCTCGAACAGGAATTTCGACATGTGCAGCGCTTTGGGCGAGGCCACGCCCCCCACGGCCAGCATCAGGCGCTGGGCGTTGGTGTGCAGTTCGTCGCAAGCCGCTTCCAGCGCCTTGTATTCGATGGCGTTCTTGTCCGGTTTGAACAGCAGTTGCTGCACGATGTTGCGCATGGACTCAGGCAGCTTGTTGGCCTTCAATTCGTCCACGTACTGGGCCTGGATGATGGCTTGCTGTTTCTTCTTCTCGATGCCGGCCTGGGCCGCGCGCAGCGATTGCTCGGGCGCGGCCTTGTAGCGGCCCCGGCCCTTCTTGTAGAAATAGATGGGCGCGCCATGCAGGCTCAGGATCAGGCCGGCCGCCTCGAACGGCAGCGGCGCGTGGCCGAAGTATTCGGCGCCCAGATCGGCGAAACCGAACTCGTCCTCGCCCGCCACTTCCCACAGGAATTCCAGGTCGATGTCGGCCGCGACGGCCTTGGCCTGCTCGTGCAGCTCGGCCGGCGTGGGCTTGTCGAACTGCAGCAGCACATCCTTGACCTTGACCTTGGTGCGCTTGCCGCTGGCCAGTTCCACCTGGTAGGCCTCGCCCGCTTGCGACAGCACGGTGCCGACCTTGAAATCGCCGGATTCTTCGAAAAATAAATTCATTGCTCGTTTCTATTCGTTATCGTTGTGATCGGTTTCGTTTGGAGCACCAGCTCCAGCACGGCCGGCAGGAACACTTCCGTCACCAGCAACATGCCCTGGCGGCGCCGGTACAGGCAACGCCGCGCATATAAAATCTGTGGCCGGTCCAGCTCCAGCGCGGCACTGGCGCGCTGCATCAGCGGATGGCCTGCGCGCAAGCGCGCATATTGCAATGCTCCGCGCCGCACCAGCGGGTCGCCGAACAGGGTCGAACCCAGCGAGCGTTCGCCCAGCGCGCTGAACAGGGGCCAGTCCGTGGCCGTGGCCGACATCGGCACCACCGTGTGGCCGAACACGACGGGCCTATTATCACACCGCAGCAGCACTTCGCGTTCCCACACGCGTCCAGGACGGTGCAGGCCGATGGCCGCCGTCTCGTCCGTCAGGCAGCGCCCCGGACGCTGGTGCAGGCACTGCACGCGGAACGCCTGGCTGTGGTCCTTGAGCTTGGCCGTGAGCGAACCGCCGCCCGTGAGCCAGTGCCGCAGTGCCGGCGGCGCGTTGAGCGCGTTGACGTGGCCATACCAGTGCGCCTGCCGCAGCGTGGGCGCCCTCACCGGCCCGCCCCGACGCCGCAGAACGCCAGCACCGGCGCCACATAATCGGCGAAGCCGGAAATGGCGTGGTCGCTGCCGGCGATCACATGCTGGGCCGCGCCCCCGTAGTGGGCCACCATGTCGCGGTAGTCCAGCACTTCGTCGCCGGTGGCCGCCAGCAGGAAGTAGCGTTCCGGCCGCGTGATGCGCGGCACGGCCAGCGCTTGCAGCTCCGCTATGTACTCGCGCTTGAATTCGAACGGCTCGTCGGTATGGTATTGCGTACCCACGCCCACGTAGGGTTCCAGGTCCAGCATGGGGACAACGGCCGGGTTCAGTACGGCCGCGCGGCAACCGAGTTTTTCAGCCAGCCAGGTGGCGTAATAGCCGCCCAGCGAGGAACCGATCAGGGCCAGCTCATGGGCCGGCACGCCGTCCACCAGGTCCAGCGCCAGTTTCATGGCCGCCTCGGGCGAAGCGGGCAGTTGCGGACACAGGTAGTCGGCACCCAGGCCCAGCGCCTGCATGCGCTCGCCCACCAGGCGCGCCTTCATGGAGCGGGGCGAGGAACGGAATCCGTGCAGATAAAGGATCATTGGGCCAGCGCCTGCAGGATCTTCTGGTGCACGCCGCCGAAGCCGCCGTTGCTCATCACCACGATATGGTCGCCGGGACGGGCGGCGGCGGCAATGGCGGCCACCAGCGCATCGAGGTCTTCATAGGCGCTGGCGCGCTCGCCCAGCGGCGCCAGCGCGTCGCCCAGGCTCCAGCCCAGCGCCTGCTGGCTGCCGTAGCCGAACACGCGGTCGGCGTCCGCCAGGCTGCCGGGCAGCGCATCCTTCATGGCGCCCAGTTTCATGGTGTTGGAACGCGGTTCCAGCACGGCCAGGATGCGGCTGGCCTTGCCCAGCTTCTGGCGCAGGCCACCCACCGTGGTGGCGATGGCCGTCGGGTGGTGGGCGAAGTCGTCGTACACGGTGACATCGTTGACGACGCCGCGCACTTCCATGCGCCGCTTGACGCTCTGGAACCTGGCCAGCGATTGGGCGGCCTGCGCCACGGGCACGCCCACGTGGCGGGCGGCGGCGATGGCGGCCAGCGCGTTGGCGCGGTTGTGCTTGCCCGTGAGCTGCCAGCGCACGGTGCCGGATGGTTCGCCGTTGAAGATCACGTCGAAGCTGCCATCGTCATGCTCGCGCAGGGTCCAGTTGACGCCGTCGGCCAGGCCGAAGGTTTCGCGCTCGCTCCAGCAGCCCCGTTGCAGCACCCGCTGCAGCGACGCTTCATCGCCATTGACGATGAGCCGGCCAATGCCGGGCACGGTGCGCACCAGGTGGTGGAACTGGGTCTCGATGGCGGCCAGATCGGGGAAGATGTCGGCGTGATCGTATTCCAGGTTATTCAGGATGGCCGTCTTGGCATGGTAGTGCACGAACTTGCTGCGCTTGTCGAAGAAGGCCGTGTCGTACTCGTCGGCCTCGATCACGAAGAAGTCCGAATCCACGCCGGGGCCAGACAAGCGGGCCGAAATGCCGAAGTTGACGGGCACGCCGCCGATCAGGAAGCCGGGCGCGTAGCCGGCGTCTTCCAGGATCCAGGCCAGCATGGCCGAGGTGGTCGTCTTGCCGTGCGTGCCGGCCACGGCCAGCACCCACTTGTTGCGTAATATATGTTCGCCTATCCACTGCGGGCCCGACACATAGGGCAGGCTGCGGTTGAGGATTTCCTCAATCAGCGGATTGCCGCGCGTAACCACGTTGCCCACCACGTACAAATCAGGCTTGAGCTGCACCTGCTCGGCGCCGAACCCCTGGATCAGCTCGATGCCCTGGGCTTCCAGCTGGGTGCTCATGGGCGGGTAGACATTGGCGTCGCAGCCGGTGACGCGGTGGCCGGCCTGCTTGGCCAGCACGGCCAGCCCCCCCATGAAGGTGCCGCAGATGCCGAGGATATGAATATGCATGTGATAAAGTCGGTGGGACGATGGTCAGAGATGGGATTTTACCTGACGCCGGCGGTTTTTCCCCTTTTGACTATTCAAGGTATCATTTGCCCCATGATGCCCAAGCCAAACGACGAAGCCCGGCAGTTGCGCGCGGAAATAGCCGCCGCCGCCGCCCGGCTCATAGCCCAGGACGGGGCCGAGTACGACAACGCCAAACGCAAGGCCGCGCGCCAGGTGCTGGGCGAGGCGCACGGCAATATTAATATGTTGCCCGCCAATCTATTACCGTCCGACACGGAAATCGAACTGGAAGTGCGCCTGTACCAGGCCCTGTTCCATGCCGACACCCAGCCCGCCCATTTGTTCCGCCTGCGCACGGCGGCGCTGCAAGTGATGGAGTTGCTGGACAAGTTCAGCCCCTACCTGACCGGCTCCGTGCTCAACGGCACGGCCGGCCCCCACGACGACATTCATTTACAGTTGTTCGCCGACAGCGCCAAGGAAGTGGAAATCTTCCTGCTGAACCAGAACCTGACGCTGGACTTTTCGGAAGCGCCCCACTTCAAGGGGCCCCGGTTCGACCCGGTGGAAGTGGTCAGCTTCCTGTGGCAGCAGGAAGGCGTGCACGCGGCCCTGTACGAGCTGGACGATCTGCGCGGCGCCCAGAAAGTGCGCGCCGACGGCAAGCTGATGCGCGCCGACCTGGCCACCGTGCGCGCGCTCCTGATCAGCAGTACCCACCCCGACGAGAAAGTTGATACTCCAACATGAAGAAAAATAATCTGATCGCCTATTCGGTCATCGCCCTGCTGTTCGGCGCCATGGGCGCCTGGGTCGGCACCCACCAGAAGGAACCGGCCCCGCCCGTGACGGCCACGGTCGCTCCCGGCGCCACCGGCCCCGTCGACGCACTATATAGTCAGTCGCTGCCCGACGTGGCCGGCGCCAGCCAGGCCCTGGCCCAGTACAAAGGCCAGGCCTTGCTGGTCAATTTCTGGGCCCCGTGGTGCGCGCCGTGCGTGCAGGAGATGCCGGAGCTGTCGGCGCTGGCCGCCGGAGATGCCGGCAAGAAGCTGAAAGTTATCGGCATAGGCATTGATTCGCCTTCGAATATCGCCGAATTTGCCAACAAATTCAAAATCGCCTATCCGCTCTATGTGGCCGGCATGGGCGGCACCGAGCTGTCGCGCCAGTTCGGCAACACCGGCGGCGGCCTGCCATACACGGTATTGATCGGGGCCGATGGACAAGTCAAGAAAACGTATTTAGGCCGTTTGAAGTTCGATCAATTGCGCGCCGACCTGGCCGCCCTGTAATCAATTTCATCATTTTTTTTCTCTTGCCATCGCCCTCCGTTGGCGGCAAAATGCGGAACTTTCGCGGAAAATGGTCCTGAATCCATGGCACAACACCTCCTGTTACTCAACGGCCCCAACCTGAATTTGCTGGGGACGCGCGAGCCCGAGGTCTACGGCGCAAGCACGTTGGCCGACGTCGAGCAGGCAGCCCAGGCCCAGGTCGCGGCCGCCGGCGCGACGCTGTCTTGTTTTCAGAGCAACCACGAAGGTGCGTTGATCGACCGCATCCATGCCGCCAGGACGGAGGGCGTGGACGCCATCGTCATCAACCCGGGTGGACTGACCCACACCAGCGTGGCCCTGCGCGATGCGCTGGCCGGTGTGGCCATTCCTTTCGTTGAAGTGCATATATCGAATATTTACCAGCGCGAAGCGTTTCGCCACCATTCTTTCCTTAGCGCAATAGCAATCGGTACGATCTGCGGCCTGGGCATCGAGGGATATCGCTTTGCCATCGACTTCGCCCTTAAAAGGCGTTAATCTACGCGATCTGCGCGCAATTTTAGCGCGGCGTGGCCCATGAGGCGGCGCTGCACCCACTCATATACAAGATAATTCCTGGGGGTTACACATGGATTTACGCAAGCTCAAGACCTTGATCGACCTGGTCGCCGAATCGGACATCGCTGAACTGGAAGTGACCGAAGGCGAAAGCAAAGTGCGCATCGTCAAGTCCTCGGCCATGGCACAAAACCAGGTCGTGATGATGCAGCCACAAGGCCTGCAGCAGCAATTCCAGCCTGGCCCCGCCCCTGTGGCCGCCGCCGCGCCAGCCGCCGCCACTGCCGTCGTGGCCGCCGAACCGGCCGGCCACGTGGTCAAGTCGCCCATGGTGGGCACCTTCTACCGCTCCTCGGCACCGGGCAACCCGGCGTTCGTGGAAGTGGGCACCACCGTCAAGGAAGGCGACACCCTGTGCATCATCGAAGCGATGAAGCTGCTCAACGAAATCGACGCCGACAAGGCCGGCACCATTACCCAGATCCTGGTCGAGAACGGCCAGCCGGTCGAATTCGGCCAGCCGCTGTTTGTGATAGGCTAAGTCGCTCGCCTGCCCCCGCCCACGGCGGGGCGCGCCGACTTTCCCCCCGCACTCCCCTCTACAGCAGCCGCCGGCCCGCCGGCGCTCACAGACCTACGCGAACCTATCATGTTTGAAAAAATCCTCATCGCCAACCGTGGCGAAATTGCCCTCCGGATCCAGCGCGCCTGCCGCGAAATGGGCATCAAGACGGTGGTCGTCCACTCGGAAGCGGATAAAGACGCCAAATACGTGAAGCTGGCCGACGAATCGGTATGTATCGGTCCGGCCCCATCGTCGTTGAGCTACCTGAACATGCCGGCCATCATCAGCGCGGCCGAGGTGACGGACGCGGAAGCGATCCACCCCGGCTACGGCTTCCTGTCGGAAAACGCCGACTTCGCCGAGCGGGTGGAAAAATCGGGCTTCGTGTTCATCGGCCCCCGCTCCGACTCGATCCGCCTGATGGGCGACAAGGTCTCGGCCAAGCAAGCCATGATCAAGGCCGGCGTGCCCTGCGTGCCCGGTTCGGACGGCGCCCTGCCCGACGATCCCAAGGCCATCGTGCAGATCGCGCGCAAGGTCGGCTATCCCGTCATCATCAAGGCGGCCGGTGGCGGCGGCGGACGCGGCATGCGCGTGGTGCACACGGAAGCGGCCCTGATCAATGCCGTGGCCATGACCAAGACGGAAGCGGGCACGGCCTTCGGCAATCCTGAAGTCTACATGGAGAAATACCTGGAAAATCCGCGCCACGTGGAAATCCAGATCCTGGCCGACGAGCACAAGAACGCGGTCTGGCTGGGCGAGCGCGACTGCTCGATGCAGCGCCGCCACCAGAAAGTGATCGAGGAAGCGCCGGCACCGGGCATTCCCCGCAAGCTGATCGAGAAGATCGGCGACCGCTGCGCCGAAGCGTGCCGCAAGATCGGCTACCGCGGCGCGGGCACCTTCGAGTTCCTGTATGAAAACGGCGAGTTCTACTTCATCGAGATGAACACCCGCGTGCAGGTCGAACACCCGGTCACGGAAATGATCACCGGCATCGACATCGTGCAGGAACAGATCCGCATCGCCGCCGGCGAGAAGCTGCGCTTCCGCCAGCGCGACGTGATGCTGGCCGGCCACGCCATCGAGTGCCGCATCAACGCCGAAGACCCGTTCAAGTTCACCCCGTCGCCAGGGCGCATCCTGTCGTGGCACACGCCGGGCGGCCCCGGCATCCGGGTCGACTCGCACTCGTATGCGGGGTATTATGTACCGCCGCACTACGATTCGATGATCGGCAAGCTGATCGCCTACGGCGCCACGCGCGAACAGGCGATCCGCCGCATGCAGATCGCGCTGTCGGAAATGGTGGTCGAGGGCATCCAGACCAACATTCCGCTGCACCGCGAACTGATGATCGACGCCCGCTTCATCGAAGGCGGCACCAATATTCACTACCTGGAGCAAAAGCTGGCCGACATGCCCGAGCTGCACAAACTGAGCCTGGGCAACAAGAACGACAGCAAAGGATCGTAATGAGCTGGACTGAAATCGTCATCGAAATCGCGCGTGACCACGCCGAAGCCCTGTCGGACGCCCTGATGGACGTGGGCGCCCTGTCCGTGTCCGTTGAAGACGCGGATGAAGGCACGGACGCCGAGCGCCCCCTGTTCGGCGAGCCGGGCATGGAGCCCAAGGAAGCGGCGTGGGAACACAGCCGCGTGGTCGCGCTGACGGAGCAGGATGCCGACCAGGCCGCCATCGTGGCGGCCGCCGCCGAGCAGATCAAGCTCGCCAGCGTGCCCAAGTTCACGCTGCGCAAGGTGGAGGAGCAGGACTGGGTGCGCCTGACCCAGTCGCAATTCGCGCCCATCCACATTGGCAAGAACATCTGGGTCGTGCCCAGCTGGCACGAGGCGCCCGATCCGGACGCCCTGATTTTGGAACTGGACCCGGGCCTGGCCTTCGGCACCGGCAGCCATCCGACCACCCGGCTGTGCATGGAGTGGCTGGAAGCTCATCCGGCACCCGGCAAGACCGTGCTCGACTACGGTTGCGGTTCCGGCATCCTGGCCATGGTGGCCAAGAAGCTGGGCGCCGCGCAAGTGGCGGGCGTGGACATCGACCCGCAAGCGATCGAATCGGCGCGCGACAATGGCGTGCGCAACCAGTGCGACGTCGAGTACTTCCTGCCCGACACGTTCGCCCAGTCGGCCTACGCCAACCAGCGTTTCGACGTGGTGGTGGCCAACATCCTGTCCAGCCCGCTCAAGCTGATGGCGCCCATGTTGTCGGGCCGCGTGGCCGACGGCGGCGCGCTGATCCTGTCGGGCGTGCTGGCGCGCCAGGCCGAGGAAGTGGCGGCCGCCTACGCGCCGTTCATCAAGCTGGGCGTGTGGGCCGAGCAGGATGGCTGGGTCGCCCTGCATGGCCGGCTCGGCAGCGACACGGTGCCGCCGGCGCGCGACGCCTGATCCACCGCAGCGATGGCGCTCGCCACTAAATGCCCCCACTGCAACACGATATTTCGGGTCGCCCATGACCAGCTGAAATTACGTGGGGGCATAGTGCGCTGCGGCGCCTGCAATGAAGTCTTTGACGGCAATGCGGCCCTGCTGGAGCCGCCCGTGCCGCCCGCCCCGGCGCCAGCACCGACACCCGTTCCCGCTGTGGCTGCCGCCGCCGCGGCTCCTGCTCCCGCTGTTGCTTCCGCTTCGGCTCCGACGCCTGCTGCCGCTCCGGCGCCTTCGCCCGTTCCATTACCGCCCGCCGTCCCGTTCGATGCCGCCATGGCCGCGCTCGACACCCACGCCGCCACGGCCTTGGCGCCGGCGGCCGAGGACAGTGGCGCTCCGCTGGAACTGGACACCCTCGAAACGGCCGACGCCGGCGAAGCCGATGCCGGTGCTGTTGTCCATGCTGAAGTTGATGCGGTTGCCGATGCCTTGCCGGCGCCGTCGATCCTGAGCGCGCCAGCCATCCCGGCCGAGACCGGCTATGTGCCACCGGCAACAGCGTATGCCCCGTCCGGGGCGCCATTCGCCCTGCCCCCATCCGCCGCCTACGCCAGCGGTATCGACGCCACGCCCACGCTGCCCCCCATACCGGCGCCCGCCGAAGACAAGCTGGAACTGGACCTGGACGTCGATCTTGAGCCGGCCACCGAAGTACTGGACTGGGATGCGCCGGGCAGCGCGTCGCGTGACACGGCGGCCGCCAGCGCCGATGCCATCCCGGCATCCACAGCAGCACCGCAACCCGGCTTCACGCCGCCGGCAGCCGTGCATGACCTTGAGCCGCCGGTGGCCGAAGCACAGCACTTTTCCCCGTTCACGCTGGATGAGGCATTCCAGCTCGAACCGGAAGACATGGCCGATGCCGGATCCGCACTGGAAATCGAAGCGGCCAGCGAGCCAGCGACCAACGCGCGGGCCGACGGCCGCCGCGAACCGATCTGGGGTGAGCCCGCCGTGCCACCGGCCGCCGCCGAACCGGCCGCCCCGTCCGACGCCGATGACGAGGACGAAGTACTGGTCGACCTGTCGCCCGCCGCACGCGCGCAGACTGACGCGCCGCTGCCGCTCACGGCCAGCCGCGACGAACCGGCGCTGGCCAGCGCCGACACGGCCGCGGACGCCGACGCCGGCACCGCGCAGGAAGAACCGGGCTTCGTCAAACGCCACCACCGCCGCCAGCGCCTGGGCAAGCTGGCCACCATCGCCATGAGCGCCGGCTCGGTGCTGCTGGTGGGGGCGCTGGTGGGCCAGGCCGCCACCACCTTCCGCAACCAGCTGGCGGCCAGCGTGCCGCAACTGAAACCGGCGCTGCAATCGCTGTGCACGGCGCTGGGCTGCAAGGTGGAGCTGCCGGCGCAGATCGACTATGTCACCATCGAACAGGGCGAGCTGCAGACGCTGAGCGAATCCACGTTCTCGTTCACCACCCTGCTGCGCAACCAAAGCACGACGGCGCAAGCGTGGCCCGACATCGAGCTGCGGCTCGACGATGCCAACGACAAGGCCGTGCTGCGCCGCGTGTTCACCCCGCGCGACTACCTGGGCCCGGACGCGGACCTGGGCAAGGGCTTCGCGCCCCACTCCGAACAATCGATCAAACTGTACTTTGAGCTCAAGCAGCTCAAGGCTTCCGGCTATCACATCGCCGTTTTCTATCCGTAAAGACCTATCCAATGAACCAGACCACCCTGATCTGCGGCTCGCTCGCCATCGACACCATCATGCAATTTGGCGGCCGCTTCGGCGACACGCTGCTGGCCGACCAGCTGCACAAGGTGAACGTATCGTTCCTCGTGCCCACCATGCGCACGGAATTTGGCGGCTGCTCCGGCAACATCGCCTACACCTTGAAGATGCTGGGGGGCGATCCGCGCATCGTCGGCGTGATGGGCCAGGACAGCGGCCCTTACCTGGAGCGCCTGCGCCAGTTCGGCATCGCCACCGACAACATCCTGATCAAGCCGGACGCCTACACGGCCCAGTGCTTCGTGACGGCCGACGCCGACAACAACCAGATCAACGCCTTCCACCCCGGCGCCATGTCGTTCGCGCACGAGAACCCGGTGGCCAAGGCCGGCCCGGCGCGCGTCGCCATCATCTCGCCGGACGGCCACGAGGGCATGCTCAAGCACGCCGCCGACCTGGCCGAACTGGGCATCCCCTTCATGTTCGACCCCGGCCAGCAGCTGCCCATGTTCAGCGGCGAACAGCTGATCGAATTCATCGACAAGGCCACCTACGTCTCGTGCAACGACTATGAGATCGAACTGCTGATGGACCGCACCGGCCTGACCTTGCCGGACATGGCCAGCCGCCTGGAAGCGCTGATCGTCACGCGCGGCGACAAGGGTTCGGAGATCTACACCAAGGGCCAGCGCATCGAAATCCCGGCCGTGCAGGCCGAAGCCGTGCTCGATCCGACCGGCTGCGGCGACGCCTACCGCGCTGGCCTGCTGTTCGGCATCACGCGCGACTGGAGCTGGGAGACGACGGGCCGCCTGGCCAGCCTGTTGGGCGCCATCAAGATCGCGCGTAAGGGCGCGCAGAACCACCTGATGACGGCCGCCGAAATCGCGGACCGTTTCGAGGCGGCGTTCGGCTACCGCTACTAAATAAGAACCGGGGTCACCCATTAGCCAACCAGCGTCAAGTCGATAATACTGTCCCGGCGCCTCGATTTTATCGAGGCGCAATTTCTTGCCTGCCTTAGCCGCAAACGCTTGTCGCGCCCGTTTTCTCAGTAC